>CAWBTT010000001.1:0-191598 GCA_963791815.1 uncultured Microcaldota archaeon
CCCAAGGGAAGGAAGAGCGGTTCGAAGCCAATCTCGGCCTCATGTATGCATCAGGCAAAGAGCATTACGCAGGGGCGCTTCTTGTTGTAGTAGATATGCAGAGGCATCCTGATGACCACATTCCAGATAAAAAGCATCCAGGCAGGCATTTTGAGAAGATGCCCATGATTATGGATATAGAATTCCCAACAATGACCTGGCTTCAAATCGAGAGCGACCCCATTTCATTCAGGATAGATGGCGATAACTTCACGCCCGAGATACGCTCGGTGACAGTTGATCTGCATGAAGGGAATGGGGCCGAGATGGTGGGCCTCTCCTGCAATGAATCGGATTGCCTTCTTAATGTGGATTTCGGCGCCAATAATCTTTCCGGGGCCATCCTGTTCGAGGGATCATGGGCTAGTGAAAGATCATGACCGTATTCAATAACATATCCGTGGCCAATCCCTTCGACGGCGAGGAGGTTGTGCAGCTGGCCGAGCGAATGATGAATTACGCGGCAGAGGGCATCAGGAGATTTTTACGGGATTATGAGAAGGGCAGGAAGTTCCACTTCCTCCCAAGATGAGATGTCGGGCCTACATCTGCCCGGATAGGGAGAATCTGCCGGTTATCGCTGCGGTTATGAGTGAGATTTGCCAGTGATTTTTTTTCGGAACTTGACTCGCCCCATTAGGGAGTTAATCTGATAGTAATTACTTTTGATCTTTTTGAGCGGTTTGGCGTGGCTAATATTTTTGTTTTGTCCATTTGTATATACCTCATCTTTACTTTGTATATACTATTGTGTGTACTACGGTATATAAAATAAGTGGTAAAAACGGCATGTTGAAGGTTTTTATTCTATTAATTGGACAAGATAAGATGCAACATCGACCACTTTACTTACATTAATTACTTTTGTTATTCTAATGACGCGTTCCTGAGATTTTGAAATTTTGACCAGTTCATTAACAAAATTGGATAATAATAAATCAGAAATCTTTATCATTAAAAGATTATTTAGGATTGGTTTTTTCTTTTTTGCCAACTGATAAAAGTGCATTTTTTAATTCTAGAATACCTTCTTTTTTCAGTTCTTTACGAAGTATGGTTCGATAATTTTTATCATTTTCAATTTTATTAGAAAAATTTTCAAACGCATCTTGGAATTCACTTAATTCTACCAAGTGTTTGTCTCTATCATAGGATATCGAGATGTACTTATTTTTTAGTTTTGACAGTTTATGTCTAAACTCTTTTGAAGAGTCAACATTTAATGATTGAAGAATGGAATTTAGCTCGCCCTTGGGATATTCCATTTTTCATTGTCCAGAAAAGGAAAAAGCTCGAATACGTCATTAATTGTTTTAGCACCCCCCACGTCCTTTTTCATTTTTTCTTTTGAATCCCAAATCCTCCTAATAACAAAACTTCGGAAAATAAATGGTCTTTTAACAAAATAACCAGCACGTTGCATTTGCCACCCAAATGCATGCGGCCTAATTATTCCTTCTTGCTGCAAGTACCCTCCAAATCCCACATCACATTAAGCATCCCAAGCAAATTTCGATTTTTTTTCTCTTGATTATAGTTATTCTTAAATTCTGGATACGACCGATTATTTGTCAATATATATTTTCCATGTCACTCACTTTTTTCTAGATGCATAAGTTCTTTTAGTTGGACTTTGTTCTTGAAGAATATTGAATCTACATCACATACAACACCTGTGAAATCTAAAAATAGCTTATCAGAAACTTCCTTTGGAATGTTGTAATTTTCATATCGATTTTGGATGTAATAGCCAGTAACTAATTCAGCAATATAGTGTATTAATCTCCCGTCAGTTACATCCACTCCCCCGCGAGATTCGTATTTTACACGGTCTTTGAAATTGCGATGGCTTGAATTGATATATATTGTGCCACCAGAATTTTGAGGAAACCTATCTGCCGTATCGGACCATCCTCACCAAGGGGTTTGATTTCGATGGGGATTCCGCTCTTTTTTACTTCCTTTGCTCCAGTAGCACCTTTTTCTTCTTGAGGAAACGCCACCAGTACCCTCTCCGTCCAAAGGACCTTCTGACTCAGTACCTGAACCAACAGCATTAATCGGCGGGCGTGCCCCAGACTTATCATTAATAATTTCGCCGACATCCCCCAACCCCTTCCCCTTCATCCAGTAGGATTGTTGGGTGTTCAGCTTTCCTAAATTCTTTTAAAAGGCGAATATCATCCAATTTTGCAACTTTAGAAAAGGCATCCTGGAATAGACTACTTAATTTGTCATATGATTTTAGACTTTTACCCTCTATTTTCTTCTCAATTAACGCCCTAATCTTATTATCCATTAGCATACTTAATTGACCATATATGTGATCTCTTTCATTTGAATCCCCAAAATCAGATCTATCAATATGGATTTCTACACCTTTTGAGACGTCAACATACCCCACCAGTAATGGATGGCACCATAAATCTGCTGGATTTCGTAGGCTTTTTATGAAGCTTTCAGTAGAGTACATCTCATTAATTCTTGTATTTAATGATGTGAATCTTGGGGGCCTCTTGGAGGGCAATGCACTCTCTAACACTTTTAAAAAAATTGTTCCGATAATTTTATTTTCATATATTACATCTTCACATATTGTAGTTCCATTCAATGATTCATAATCAAATGCTTCGCACTTCATTTGTTTTGTTAAAATTCTCCCCTTCTTTTTGCATCAAATTCAATATAAATATTCAAATCATCTTCTCGTAAAATGTTTTCAAAGTGCATTTCGATTTCATTTTTTAGATGCACAGGATCAATTTTTTTAAATTTTTTCCGTTCTTTATCTAAACCTTCAAGTTTAACGATTGTGCCGCTCTCAGTAGGAATGCCGTCACCTAATAAGAAAATTTTATTTTCTTTTATTCTTTCATGAGAAAATTCCAATTCCAGTGTTCGGTGACCGGCTGTTTTTGAGAATATGTTTAATTTTTCAAAAAATGCTCTAAAAGATAAATTTACCCAAAACCGAATTGTCCGGATGCCCATGGCAAAGACTTTTTTGACGATTTTAAAATATCTCTCACTACACTTTCAAGTTTTTCTCTGCCCATACCCTCGCAATTATCACTAATTTCGATATCTCGACCATTTTCTGATATTTTAATTTTTATTATTATTTGATGTGGGAACTTCCCGCCATTATTCATCCTAAGAGAATGTGCGCTATCGACCGAATTCTGGACGTATTCATAGATAACCCGGTACGGATTTTGATACATTTTTGCGATAAAACTTATTGCCATTTTGGTTTGGTCATCGGAAAACCATATATCATAACTGCCAATTTCACTCCGTTCCATCAAATCCCTCATAATTTAAAATCATCAAGATCTCCGCCATCATAGAGAGATTTTATTCTCCTTGTTTCTTTTTCTATCGCAGAGAAAATAATCTTTACTTCGTCTTTGGAATATTCATATGTAGATGTATTTGAACAGTTGCCTAGAAGCTTAAGTTGATAGAGAACGTTTTTTGTTCTTGCAGAAGCTATTCTTTTGAATTTATCGTGTTTAGTTTCGTTTTCTACTTTTAATTTGACAATTCAATCACATGTATTTTTACTAATAACATTAGCTATGATTCAAAACCTTTAAATAAATACTTATTTTGCCGGTAATAACTCAGAAAAGAGACGGCAAATGAAAAAATTTAATCTCATATTTTGGAGTAAACTAAAAAATAGACTAGGGGTTTGGTAAAATAAACACAGGAAATGAACTCCCTCAAAGGTTTAAATATACTGGCGAGTAGATGATATGTTTCGTTATGAGAAGGAATGCAGAACCATTTGTTAAGTGGGCCGGAGGAAAAAGACAACTAATCGATTCACTCCTAGCACTAATGCCAGAGCCCATTTCAAATTATTATGAACCATTTGTTGGTGGTGGGGCACTATACTTTAGACTATGGTCTGAAGGCCGTATCAAAAAGGCCCACCTAAACGATTCCAATGAGGAACTGGTACTAGCTTACCAGACAATCAAAAAAAGACCACAAGAACTCATAGAAGAATTGAAATCTGGACATTATCTTAACGACAAAATCGAGATTTTATCAGATTAGAGCTGCGTCCCAGAGAATGAGATTGAAAGAGCAGCAAGATTCGTCTATCTGAACCGAACTGCATTCAACGGGTTATATAGGGTTAATTCCAAGGGAGGTTTCAACGTCCCATTTGGAAGTTATAAGAATCCTAATATATGTGATGAGAAAGGCATACTGGGAGCATCTGAAGCATTACAAAAAGCAGTAATAACAAACGGAGATTTTGAAGATGCTCTAAGAAGAGTAAAACGAAGAGATTTTGTTTATTTTGATCCGCCTTACCATCCAATATCCAAAACATCACAGTTTACTAGTTATACTAAAGGCGACTTTAAAGCAGAAGATCAAAAAAGATTGCAGAAAACTTACTCTAAACTAGATTCTGTTGGAGCCAAATTACTTCTTAGTAACAGTAATAGTCCATTCATAAAGGAAATTTATTCAGGATACGAACAACTTACGCTTCTTGCCAGACGTAATATTAATTGCAATGGAAATGCACGTGGAAAGATAAAGGAACTCATTGTACTGAATTACAATCCACCAAAGATTAATGATTATTAAAAAAATAATTTGAGACCGAACAGTTACAAATACCAAAGGGGCCTCAGATTTCCAGAATATTTTGTGCTTTTCTTGTTTTCCTTGGCAACATATTTTGCTGAAGGTGATTGGCGATTGCAAACGCGCATACAGAGATTATCAATTTCTTTTGGAGAGTCGAGAAATTCCCTCACCCAACCCTGATAGAATAACGTGGGCGGATTGAAATTACTTTCTTTTTTATAACAATATTCTTGTTCAATAATGAATAATTGGGATAGAATCGCAGTAACTCCCAACGGATTTAGAAAATGAACGAATTCTTCCTTTGAAAGGTATTCAACTTCTTTTTCTGGATCCTCACCATAAAAGATATTATCGAACGCCGCAAGTAGATTTTTCTTTAAGTCTGGTCTGCTTCGGAATCGAAGATTTAAATCAATAAATACACGAAGATGGTTGGGTCTAAAATCACGCAGACCATCAGAAATAAAGATCTGGAAATTGCGATTTATGTCATAATCTTTGAAACGTTTAGAAAGTTTTGATGGTCTTAATACATAAACTGAGAATGTGCCTTCAGTAAATAGTACCTTTTTCTCATCAAAAGGGAGATTTTTTATGATTTCAAAAACTTTCGTTTTTTTCATTTAACCAACATCGAATAAACATTAATGAAAAAAGTTAAAATAGAAGCATGCAGTAAGCATTAAACGCAATTTGTAAGATTTTTCCAATTTTTATACCACGTACCGGCATGCTAATGTTGTAAGAAACTGCGGAGATTTTTGAGTAGAAAATAAATAGAAAGCCCAACTAGATACATTCATAGTTGTGCTTCAGCTTGGGCCAAATCCACAATATCCTCTGGAGTCGGCTTCTTGCCATCGTATTCTTTCCATCCTGGAGGTAAAGTTTTCATAGAATGAAAATAAACTGAGGCGAAATAAACATACCCCCATTCCTTCTTACTAATCTCCAGCTTATCGACATAAAGGTCGGCCCCGGCCTTCTTGAGCTGCCCAAGTAGCTCTTCTTCTGAGACCTTTTCTTTGAGAGTCAGGCATATGTCCTCATATGCCGTAATTTTGACAGATAGAAATGCAAAGAAGTATGCCAGGATTGAAAATGCGATTATGGAAAGAATAGATTCTATATTAAATACTGAAAGAAACAGGTAAAGGTCCATAATTGTGAGTAAAACAAGGCCGATGAGATTGATTGGCTTGAGGAGCTTGTAGAAAATAATCATGTAGTCATAACCTCCCCGAAACCTTTATATACCTGTGTCATCATTATCTTAGCTTACTCTAATTTGAATATAGGAGCGTCCTTGGGTCGCGTTGAATTGTTCAAGCTGAGAATCCTCTAACTCTGAGGAAATCATCTCGGTCATGTCATAGTTTTTTCAGCCTAGCTGAATTAACGTGACGAGACAAATGCGTGTGAAGTGACGATAAGATAATCTGGGAAATTAAAAATTTTTTAAGATTGAGTAGTCATATGCTGTAAATTCCATATAGTGGATGGCTTGGCTTGTGCCCGCACGCCTACGCGGCAAGCGGCGAAACGCCTTGGGTAGACGCACGCAGTCTTCGATCCAAGGGTTTAGGTGTGCGCAGTAATGCGCAGTAACCCCCTGAAATGAAGCATCTTAGTAAGGGGTGGAAGAGAAATCAATTGAGATTCGGTTAGTAACAGCGAGTGAAATCCGAACAGACCTAGCTGAATTCCTTTATAGTAATATAGAGGGAGATGTGGCGGGGAGCATCCTTTTTGTGAGTTAAAGTCCTTTGGAATAAGGCGCCATAGCGGGTAATAGCCCCTTAGTCGAAGCAAAAAGGAGCGATCCAAGAAGAGTATGGTCCGCTGGAATGCGGGCAGGAATATGGGGGTAATCAACCTCCAAGTCTAAATATGGGGCGCAAGACCGATAGCGAATTAGTAGCGCGAGCGAATGCTGAAAAGCACTGGGGGACCAGTGTGAAAAGAACCTGAAATTATATGGATACAACATGGTAATGCATGAAAGCGTAAGTCTATGGAAGGGGTCCAGGCAACGAAGAGTCCGACATAGACCAGCAGTGTGTTATCTTTCTTCTCGAAGCAAGAGCCAGGGAGTTATGTGGTGTGGCGAGATGAGAATCGAAGCGAAAGCGAGAGTCCGCAGCCTTCGGGTCAGGGACATCGTGGTAATGCGCGATCAGTCACATTGTATAGATTCGAAGCCATTGTGATCTACGCCTGAACAAGGTGAAGTCAACCTGACGGTTGATGGAAGCCTGCAACTAGTGATGGTATATTCCTCTTAGGTGATTTGGGTGTAGGGGTGATAGTCCTGTCGAACATGGCAATAGCGAATTCCCTTTGAAGTGTGTCTTAGCACAGCGTCTCTGGAGATCGATACAGGGGTAGAGCACTGATTGAGCGGAGCGGCTCCGAAAGGTGTCACCACTCTCTCAAACTCCGAATACTGTATCATCATAGAAGGAGGCAGTGGCGGCGTGTGGAGTAAGTCCGGCGTCGTTTACGGGATCGACCGTACGTGGGGTTAAGGGCCCTAAATGCTGATTAAGTGTGAATCCACAAGGAGTATCTATTCGAAAACAACCGGGAGGTAGGCTCAGAAGCAGCCACCCTCTAAACAACGCGTAATAGCGGACCGGTCTAGAGTGCATATTCTGAAAATTCACGGGACTAAATCAGCTTCCGATACCTCACCAGCGCCAAAAGCGTCTGATTAAGGGGGCGAACGGGTTGCGTCGAAGGTAGGCGGTAACGTCTACTGGAGCGGCCTGTTATGAACATCCTGGTGTTAGTAGCAGCATATCCAGATGAGAATTCTGGACACCTTATAGAGCAAGGATTCCTCAGCCACGTTCTTCAGCTGAGGGTTAGCCGATCCTAAGGTCTTAGGTAATTCCAAAAGGCCGAAATTAGGGAATCCGGTTAATATTCCGGAGCTATAGAAGTAGGTGCGGTAACGCAAGCCATTTCTCTGACATCTTTGGATAAGTCGAGCGCCTTCGGGCGTCTGAAGGAAGTAAACCCTTGGAGTCTCATTGTGAGGAGAAGAGGGCGAAGGCCGTAGGGATAATTCGATTGAATCCGGGGATCCATGAAAAGGAGAATGGAACGATCTTCTATATTCGTACCAAGAACCAGTACAGGTGCTCTAGCTGAAAAGGCTAAGGTGTGGCAGGGTAACCTAGGTAAGGGAACTCGGCAAACTAGCCCTGTAACTTAGGAAGAAGGGGTGCCATAGTATGAGTAATATTGTGGCTGCAATTACAAGTGGAGTGCGACTGTTTACCAAAAACACAGGTCATCGCAGATCGGAAACGATGAGTATGATGGCTGACGTCTGCTCACTGCTAGTACCTGAATACCGGTTTCAACCGGAGGAAGGGCTGGTAAAGAGCGGGGGTAACTCTGACCCTCTTAAGGTAGCGTAATACCTCGCCGCTTAATTGGCGGCTTGCATGAATGACGTAACGTCGCTCCAGCTGTCCCTACTTAGGACCTGGTGAACTCACTGGCCGGTGAAGATGCCGGCAACTCCCAGAGGGAAACGAAGACTCCATGGAGCTTTACTATAGTCTGATGTTGTAATATTGAGCTTGCTACCAAGCGTAAGTGGGAGCCGTTATGTCATGCCTTCTGGGGCATGGATAGGCGCCAATGTTACACCACTTAGTTGGTTTGATATTGCTTACTTGCAAGAGGACAGCGTCAGGTGGATAGTTCGGCTGGGGCGGTACGCCCTCGATAAGGAAACAAGGGCGCCCAATGCTTTGCTCATTCCGGTCAGAAATCGGAAGTAGAGGGTTAAACACAAATGCAAGGCTGACTGCTTTTCGAAAAGCGTGAAAAGCAGAGACGAAAGTCGGGGTTAACGAACCTTGAAATCCCTTTGATGAGGATTCAAGCTGTCAGACAAGCTACCCTGGAGGTAACAGGCTCGTCGCGGGCGAGAGTACACTGCGACGTCGGTCTAACGTTTCTTTGATATCTAAGGACTAACGTCGCGTACGTATCGACCCCGCGGTTTGGTACATCGCTGTCGGCTTGGGATATCCTGGTCGTGTAGGAGCGGCCAAGGGTTGGGTTGTTCATCCATCAAAATCCCACATGAGCTGGGTTCAGTACGTCGCGAGACAGTACGGTAGTATCTCCTGGGAGTGTTGCTCCTTGAGAGTAACGATCCTTGAGTACGAGAGGAACGGGGATCGGGCGCCACTAGTCGATCGGTTGTGAATAGCATTGCCGAGCAGCCACGCGCCACTTTGATAAGACCTGAAAGCATCTAAGGTCGAAGCAAATCTCAAAACGAGGGAGCAAATGCCGCGGGTAATAGACCCGTTTGATAGGATTGTGGTGTAAGACACAAGGTTTTCCGAGTGTTTAAGCCAGCAATTACTAATGGCCTAAAACATATGACTCTCAGTCCAGCTTTATCTTATCGTCACACACCACATGTAAGTACAGGATGCACTTTTTTCTTCTTTTTCTAATCTTTCAGCGTGAGCCTTGTTTCCCCCTAGGAGGACATTTATAATATGTTTTGTGCTAATTACTGTTCTCAGGTGGTAACTAATGAAAAGAATGAAACTTGCGGGAGTTAAGACGGCAAGGAAAACTGGCTTGTTATGCACTTTAGCAGCCTTATCATGTTCATCGGCATCCCCAAGGGTAGAAGACAAAACCACTATTTTTATCGGAGATGGCCGCGGTAGGCTAGAGATAGAACAAAGCGGAACATCGGGAAATGCCCCTAAGTGCGTGGAACTTGAGGCATACGTTCAGGCAGACAAAGCGCTATGGGAGCGGCTGAAAGTGGAATGTGATTTGCCAGAACACCTTAGAGATTATGATAACGAATGTCTTGTGAATGGTTTCAGGACAGAGTACAGAGATAAGAGTTCACAGCTTCACCACACTCCGCGCAATAGGGAAATTATAATTGGCCGGGAGCTTGCCAGTGGTGCACAATCATCCATCATCCCCAAAAGCATTGAAACTGACGGGGTGCGGTTCATTGTCAGGGGACCGGCAATATGCCGAGGAAAGAGGGACCCTCCATGGTTACGTAGTGTCAACGAGAATTGGGAGGGGGAAATTTTCGTGCCATTTGGGAAAATAAGTAATCCAGAGA
Organism: uncultured Microcaldota archaeon; assembly: GCA_963791815.1. Taxonomy (GTDB): domain Archaea; phylum Micrarchaeota; class Micrarchaeia; order Anstonellales; family Bilamarchaeaceae; genus Bilamarchaeum. The sequence goes on from CAWBTT010000001.1 coordinate 9,788, forward strand.
ATCTCCCAAAAAAACCCAAACTCGATATGGGACAGTGTGAGGTATGGGAAACATTGGCAATATCACTCGGATGGATAAACGTCATTGTAAAAGAGGGCAAGAAAAATCCCATACTGGGATATGGGGAAAGGCAGCCATTTTGCGGATTTGAAAATGAGTCCAACCGTTACTAATGGCCTAATACATATGACTCTCAGTCCAGCATTATCTTATCGTCACACACCACATGTAAGTACAGGATGCACTTTTTTCTTATTTTTCTAATCTTTTAGCGTGAGCCTTGTATCCCCCTAGGGGGGAATAACGGATATTTATAAGGTTTAACTGTTGTTATTTACCATATAATGTGGTAATATGCGACAAAGACTCACCCATAATCAGTTTCTAGGAAGGACAAAAAGAAACGCTGTAAAGTTCGCCTCCATGGCGGTTTTGGCAGCTTCATTATCAAATTGCGCAGGAGCGACGCAGGCAGCACAGCCACATCCAAGCCATGTAATCCCTGCAGAAGATTTCCTGAAGATGTTAAAAAGGGCCGAAGAAGTGACTTCCAAGCTTGGCATAACTGATCAGAAGGTTGTGCGCGAATTCGCTTTTGGAATTTACATGCTAGGAGAGGAAAAAACAATCGCACTACATAAGGAACTCGGAATTGAGTATTTTACCAGATATTCCAAAGAGGGTTTGGAGCAGACATACAAGAACTATATCCTAGGTGAGAAGAACAAGAAGCCTGTTCTCTTAGTGGTTTTCAATAAAAATGACTGGAATGGGGCATTCAATGCAGTCAAGAATGCCATAGACCAGCTTCTTCCGAGTTACAGAATGGTAATAGCAGAAACCTCGACTGAGGATGGATTCTATTCGGCCATCAGAAAGACAGCGCAGAAAGCTGGCAAAATCGACACGGTAGTTATCGGAGGCCATGGAACAATGGCTGAAATCAATTTAGGACAGGGCAGAGGGGAGAAAGGCGAGATAGATATCAATGATGGTGACGAACTGAAAGCATTGAAAGAATATTTCATCACATCTCCGGTTATTGTGCTTATATCCTGCGAAACAGGGAAATATGAGGACTTCACTGTCGGGGCCATGATTTCACACTCTTTGAACGCTACTGTGATTGCAATGGAAAAGCCTTCGAATATCAAACCCAATGGGTTCTTATTAGACACAAAAGGCAGAGTGCAGGACATGCTTGTCTGGAAAGGAAAAACCAGGCGATATGTTGGGGGAGAAAAACAGGATTCTGTATTGTACGATGCCTTCTGGCCAAGGGGCCATTGCATAAATTTCAACAATTACATGCAAGCGAGAGAATCCGTCATTAATAAATGTAAGTGGGATTTCTCCTGCAGTAATAGGGAATTCCGGAGCGGCTATGATGATGAATCCAGCCCATTCTACAAAGAATCGTTTTCAGGGCTCGGACAAGTTGGCGATACTGTTGCGCGTTTCCCCAATGAATGGGTGAAACAGACAGAAATGAGGATTGAATCTATTGATGAGAAAGGAGTTGTTTTTGTGGCCTCCGGAGAGGCTATGAATTATGAAAATCATCCATCTCCATCCGGACCAGTTAAAGTAATTGTATTCAAGAATCAGGTTGACAGATTCAGGGTCGATTATGGAGAAGAACCAATTATTGACAAAGACGGCTATACTGACGATTTCAGCTTTGTTGGCAGTGGTGATATGGGAGTGTGGAGCACAATCCGCCAGTATCTTCACTTAAGATTATTCAGTGTTGAAAAGACAGACCAGGAAGGAGTGGTGAAGATTTCAGTGCACAGGCAAAGGTTCTGTGACGTGAAGCATGACTTGAATTATTAGCTTATCGTCACCCACCACATGTAAGTACAGGATGCACTTTTTTCTTCTTTTTCTAATCTTCTCAGCGTGAGCCTTGTGTCCTCCTAGGGGGAATATTTATAATATGTTTTGTGCTAATTACTGTTCTTAGGTGGTAATAAATGAGACGGGTAATGAGAGGGGCAGCAACAGGTACTGCCAGGTTCGCGGCAGTGGCATGCATGGTTTCAGGGATGGCATGCGGCCCGGCAGCAAAAAACAGAGAAATTCCCATTTTAAAGATTCCAGCCGGCGCAATGGCAGCTAACTGGAAGCAGACTGGAGAGACTAAACGCATTCCAAGCTGCGTTGATTATTTTGATTTTCATTTGGCCCATTCCAAAGCTGAGACTAGAGTCAGAAATTCATGCCATGATAAGTTGGGATTCGATAAAAAGAGCTGCTTGATTGAAGGCATGATGAATGAATACAGAAAAGAGGATTCTGAAATCTACCATTATCCTGTCTCAGTTGTTCTGAAGAAAGGCGACAAGATACCGAACATGCACTTGAAAGGCATGACCGTCGATGAGCCGCATTTATTCACGGCAAAAATAGTCGAAATCAAAGATAAAGGAGCGCTTATCCGGATAATGGGCAGCGGAATCTGCATCAAGAAGAATAAGGATGATGCTCCATATGATGTGCCCGAGGATTTCGAAATAACTGAAATGATTCCTTTTGGGGCAATAGCAAATCCTGGATTCCCACATATGCCATTGCAGATTTTTAGCCTCCCTTGCACCATGTGGGACCCTACAATGCACCACTTGGAATGGAAAAATGTGAGGCTGGAGAAGGCTGGCAGCAACAAGGCAGTTTTGCGCTATGATGAGAGAAGGCCTTCTTGTACGGATGCCGGCAACCAGAAGGGGAATAACTGATGAGACAGCTAGCAAGAAAAACATCCAAGGTTGTTGCTAAAGCATGCCTTGCAGGAGCATTGTCCTGCAGCTCGGCATCGCCAATGGTATCTAAAGTCAAAGAAAAGCCGGTAGTTGGGATTGGAGGTTCCACACGAGATTTGAAACTTGAAGAAATAAGTGGAAAATCACAAGAGCCTGAGCCTGGATGCGTTGACAGAGATACTTATTACAAGGCCCATTCTGCCCTGACGAGTAGATTAATGATTGAATGTGGATGGAATTTGGTAGACCAGGACTGGAGAAAAACATGCGTCGTAAATGGTTATGCACCGGTTTATCAGGATAGAAAATCCCCACTATACCATTACCAGCGCTCTGCACTCCTCACAGAAGGTGATGAGATACCTGGAGTGAAGGCTTTGGGGGAATCTGAAATATCTATAACAGTAGAGGAAATCACCGATAGATGGGCTAGATTCCGGATAAAGGGACCAAGGATATGCAATATCGGCCCTCAAGTTCACAGGAACCAATATGATATTGTTCCGGACGCGGATGCCAGCGAGCATGTCGGATATGATAAACTGACCAATCCAGGATATGAAGTTTTTGAGATTACCCTCAAGAGAGGCGAATGTACTTCCTGGGGAGTTGCTTTGCCGGAAGCAGGAATGGAAAATGTGGTGGTTAGGCCAGTTGACAAAAAAAGGATCAGGATTACATATGATCAGATGAGGCCATTCTGCAATCCACCGGATGAGTGGTTATTCAAACCGGAACAATAGTAAATTCATCTTATTTTCTTGTCCTAATCGTCACCCACCACATGTTTTTACAGGATGCACTTTTTTCTTCTTTTTCTAAAATTATTTAAACAGCGTAAGCCATATCTTCTTATGGAAATTTCAAGATTCGCATGGGCGGTAATCATCCCCGTGATTATTGGAATTTTAGTATCGCAGACTGTAGGTCTCATCGGCTTCTTTATTCCGGAGTTTCAATGGTTGACATTCCAGGTGACTTATCTGGTCATGCTCGTAACTGTTTACGCAGGTTTCCTTGCTGCCAAGAATGAGATGGGGCACCTATACTCTGCTTTCGCGGGTTTTGCATGCTACATAATCATGGTCGGCTTGAACACTGCAGCATTCTTCATAGTCGCAGGTTTCATTCCAACGATGGACATGTTCCCACTATATGCTCTTTTGAGCGCTGTTCTTGGCCTTGTCGGTGGATTGCTCGCAGAGAAATTGTGAACTTAGTGATTACTCAGATTCTTAGCGTGAGCCTTGTCCCCAGGGTTTATTGATAAAAAACGGCTAGCTGCAGCGCTGGAAGGCTGGCAGATGGTTTTCCTCTGAAGCTTTGCCAAGCCTTTCGAAAACATCCAGGATGTCCTGGTTGTCCACTGTTTTGCTGATGTTCTCGTAAAGGGCAGCGTTCTCAATCTCTGCCTGGACGCCAGCGGCGCACGCCTCCTGAACTGAGTCGAACTCAGGGGCGTTGCCCGCCCACTTATCCTCTGGAACCTCAAGCCCATAAGCAGAGTAAAGCGACTTCAGGGAGCTTATGTGCTGCTCCTCTGCGTCGATGATGTTGGTGAACGGCCGGACATTCCCGAACTTTGATATTACTCCCGCGTAAGTCGCCCTTGCCTTGTACTCATCATCAATGGCAAGGCCAAGCGCGGTTTTCTCTTCCTCAGATAAGGAAGAGGCCTGGCCCGTGCAGCCGAACAAAAAAACAAGAAGAAGAAAAATGGGGATTGCTCTCATGCTTTCACAATTTTCCAATAAGGTCTGTTCCAGGCTTTAGCGTTTCCCCGCCAGGCTCCCAGCTTGCCGGGCAGACGAAACCATCATGCTCTGAGACGAATTTGGATGCCTTCAGCTTCCGGAGAATCTCTTTTGAGTTCCTGCCGATGCTGTTATCATGCAAATCCATTGCCTTGAGAACCCCTTCAGGGGAAATGATAAACGTGCCTCGGACAGACAATCCGTCTTTCTCATCAAGGGTGCCGAACTGCGCGCAGATTCTTCTTGTCGGGTCAGCTACCATCGGGTAGTTGATTTTCTTGATTGAAGGCGACTGGTCATGCCACGCTTTGTGCACGAACGCAGTGTCAACACTCACTGAAAGCACTTCGCCATTCAGTTTCTTCACTTCCTCATGATAGTCTGCCATCTCTGAGAGTTCAGTCGGGCAGACGAAAGTGAAGTCAGCAGGGTAGAAGAGCATCACTACCCATTTTCCCTTGTAGTCTGAAAGTTTTATCTTCTTTATATCTCCATCAACAAAGGCCTCAGCCTCGAAATCTTCAATTGTATCTCCTATTTTCATTTAATCACCTAAGAATTGGCCGGGGTAATACTTTACTTAGGATTAAAAACTCTTAAATGCTATTCCATGACCGTGGACTTGAAACAGACTTTTGAAATTGGGAAAAAACCGCTTCTTTTGATGGTAGTTTCACTCCTCTCAGCTGACATACTTTACAATGCCGGGCATCCAGACTTCTCAGTGATAGTCCTGCCATTATTCCTTGGCCTGACTTCATATTTCGCTCATATCTATTCAAGGAAAAATACCCTTCCAGGGACAGTTGTTGCCAGTGTATTGGTAGCAAACACTGCGATAGTAGTTGAAGGGATTATTTTGGGCATCCTGCTCACAATAGCGATGGCAGCTGGAGTTTTCCCCGGGCTGACCATTGAGGCGATTGTCGCGAGCGTGATAGACGCCATAGTGGTCGGGGTCGGCATCTTCTCAATAATCTCAGTCATTGTAGGGACTGTGCTCTGGGTTCTTGTGAGAAAGATACTATGAGATATTTGCTTCTGTTAATTCTTCTTTTTGGATGTATTTCGCCAGTTGCGCAAACCAATGATTCTGCTGAGAACATCACTGAGCCCGTACAAGCAGAAAATATTACTGCGGAACCTGAATTTCCAGAGCAGCCAGAAGAACTTCAGGACATGAACCAGGATTTGTTTTCACTGAAGTATGTTACAGCCTACAGGGATATCAAATATTCAAATGAATCAGAAAGGCTCCTCCTCGACATTTTCATGCCAAAAAAAGAAAATCCCCCTCTTATCGTCTATATCCATGGTGGGGGATGGGCAGAGGGCTCAAAGTATGAGTGCCCGGCTGGCGGAATCGCGGAGTACGGGTTCGCGGTCGCCTGCATCAATTACAGGCTGAGCACTGAGGCCAAGTTCCCTGCGCAGATTGAGGATGTCCAGGCAGCGACAGCATGGCTCAGGAAGAACGCGGAAACTTACGGTTATGATTCTGAAAAGTTCGGTGTCTGGGGGCACTCTGCCGGAGGCCACTTGGCGGCTTTGGCAGGAACTTCAGGTAAAAACGAAACAAAGTTCCAGGCAGCAGCTGACTGGAGCGGGCCAGCTGATTTCACCTCTGTCGAAGAAATAACAGTTGACCTGAATGCCAGTGATATTACATACTATGTGACTGATGAAAAAACAGCAATAGCCTATCTCCTCGGAGGTTCGGTTTCAGAAAAAGCAGAGCTTGCAAAAGAGGCTGACCCGATAACGCATGCATCTTCGGATGATCCGCCGTTCATGATAATCCATGGGGAAAATGATGGCACTGTGAATGTCTCAAGGAGCAGGGCGCTTTCCAAGTCATTGGAAGATGCTGGGGTTGATGTCACTTACATTGAAGTCAAAGGAGGAGGCCACCACTTCAGAATCAAGGAAGAGAACTCCCATGGAGAGGAATTCGTTCAAACAATGAGATTCTTCAAGGAAGCGTTTGGGGGCTGCAACTGCCCGAAAGAATCATCCCCCTGATGTAGGGGTCCCTGCGGCGTATTCTGCTCTGAGCACGCTATAACTTGCGCTAACGCGTCCCCTTCTGATATGGAAATCGGCAAGGTAGCCTGGCTTGGTTGGAGCATACAATCTTGCCCCAAGAACTCTTGACATCATCGCCCCTATTGAATCAGGGCCTGCCCCTGTTGAGCACGACTCAAGTATGACTGTTGGGCTCGGGCCAAGAACAGTGGAAATCTGCGCAAGCTCAGCCTCATCAGTAAGGTCAAGCTGTCCCGTTTCAGTCTGCTCGCCCAGCGTGATTGAGCTTGGCTGGCCATGGCCTGCGATTATCATTGTTGAAGTGGTCCCAAAGCGCTCACCGAAATCAGAAATCGCGCCATAGAACCCCTCCTCATCAGACCTCTCATAGATTATCACATTGTAATCGTCAAGGAGTTCATCAAGCCTGCGGCCCCCTACATAGAAGGCCCCATTGTAGTCGCTTGCAGGATGAAAGACGAGGATTGTTGGTTTAGTAACGCCTTCTGTTATTGTCTCATTTAGCTGCTCGAGCATGTCATCTGAGAACCTGGCGAAATGGCGTATTCCGTATCTGCGATAGATGGCAGTGGTAGCCCCTACCCCAACCTCATCTATGGCATAGGCGAAATTCAGGAATATGTTTGGGTCATCAACCCCCCGAATCAGCCTGCGGGCAAGGGCCCTGCCCCTCCTGTAGAGCTCCGGGCTGTCGATGACAATCCTCAGAACGTTGATTCGCGCGGTGCTGAACATTCCTGATAGGTTGGTAATCATATCGTCCCTTGCCTGGCCTTCAAGGCCTGAGAGCTCCCTTCTGATGAACCTTCCCATCGCGATGGAATCCTCTTGGCCAAGGACATAATGCCGGATAGATAGCGCATAGCATCTGAGTGCGTCGGAACCAGCTTCAGGGCCGGCGCTCCGCATAAGTGCCTCGAATGAGCTTCGGATCTGGCTGAAATTGCGCGGGCCTTCCAAGGCTTGGATTCCAAGGTCCTCAAGATATTCGGCAAACTGGACATGGAGGGCTGGCTCATACCTTCCTCCATATGTGGAATAAAGAACCGCTATTCCGGTAAGATACTGGACAAACCTATCGCTTAGTACAGGCTCCAGAAGGAGTGACTCGTTTTCTATCATTGTGCTGACATAGCTGAAAACATGGCGCGCGTTAGGGCCTGCCACCCTTGAGATATATTCAAGCCTCTCAATCATTTCCGGCCTGAACCTGGGGTTGCTCATAATTGACCCCAAAGAGCTGACAGCCATTCTGGCATCTCCTGGAGAAGTCCCTCTTGACCTTACTATGAGCCTGCCAATACGAGCAACATATTCGGTTGAGCTTAGTGAAGGCCTCATACTTGAATTGCTAAGTAAATCATGATACAAGTTCAAAGCGAGATGGGAAAGCCTACCAGTCTGATTTATCAATGAGAGAAGAGCGGCGTAATTCCTTCTTGTGAAATGTGGGCTCTTGGCAATGTAATTGAGGCTCACCAATGCAAATGATGTGTCCCTTCCGGATAAACGCACGATATCCCGCATCATGCTGATGACCTGGCTTCCATTGCCAAGCCTGCGCATAATCTCTGCCATGTTTCTTGCAGAATCACTGATTTGGCTGGTGCTTGCAACTCTTATCAAGTAGGGGAGCAACCCCCCTGGAGAGCGTAGCATCTCAGGCCTGAGGAATCTTGATGAGAGAAGTGTTCCTATCCCAGTATAATCAAATGCCGGTTTTTCCCTCAGCTGCCTTGCAAGTGCGGTGATGTCACGGAAAAGCTCCTGGCTCGGCCTTGTCCTTGGCCTTGAGAGGGCAGCATTCATCAGAAAGATTCCGACATCAACAGAACCAACTGCCTCATCACCACGGGTTCTGCCAAGCTCCGAAACCATCCCCTCAAGCATGCCAAAGGCAGCTGGAGTGAAATTGCCCCTCTCAACCATTTCCATTAGCGGAATCAGGTAAGGGTGCTCCAAGAATGGTTGTAGGTGTATAATAGAAGCTGCCCTGACTCTTTGCGTACCACCAATCATCTGCTGTGATTCTCCAAGAGTTGTTAGCATTGTGGTAAGGCGCTCTCTAAAATCGCTCTGCGAAAGAAGAGGCGCAAGCCTCGGGTTTGATGCTAGCGAGTCGACCAGATGCAGAATTGCCAATGGGTCTAGGTTAATGTCTTCCCTCTGGCCAATCAGATGGGTTGCCAATGCCATAACTTCTGGCCTTCTTCTTGATGCGCGCATCACCCTGTATACTGCCGGAAGCACTGCTGAGATACTCTCAGAAGAGGAGTTGATTGCCAGATTAAGCAACCCAGATTCAGAAAGCATTTCAATAGTGAATGTCCTGTGCCCAAGAATCAGGTTGAGCGTTCTGGTGCTGCCCTCAATTGTCGAGGGAAACCCCAAGAGGTCCCTATAAGCAAGATCTCTCCTTGGAATGGGATTGGAATCAGTTGATTCTTCCTCACCTCCCTCCCTAGCAAAAAACCATGCCCCCTTAACCCTGGCATACTCAACAACGATATTGACAAGAGTCCCAAGCTCCCTTGCAGAAGCTGCAGTCAAGTCCTGAGGGCGGATTGCGCTGTTAGCTAGCAATGAGCACAAAGCATCCATCCCAGTTAGGTGGTTGACCCTTGACCAGGTTTGGACCTGCCTAAGAACAGTCGCAAATTCCCGGGCTTCGCGCACTGTCAAATCAGAAGGAGTGAACTGAGAGTTTGCGAACATGCTTCCCATTGCGCGGATTGCCATATAGGGAGCGTCTCCCCCGCTCCGGATTGCCTGGTCCAGGAAAGAGAGGAACCGGTCTGGAAGTGCTATTGTCAGTGAGTTTGGAGTGAATGACGGGTTGGAAACCAGGAAGTACAATCCCCTCAAAGCTTCGTGGGAATTTTCTCCAGCCCGGACTATTGCGAGCCTGGCGGTTCTTGCAACATGCTGGTTGAATTTGGGAAGTGAAATCAGCCTGTCGAACTCGCTGAGTGCTGATGTGACGTTGCTTCCCCCTCTTTGCACTATGAGACTCAGGGTTCCTAGGTAGGATGGCCTGAAATTCTCGCTTGCTACTATGGATTGAAGATGAATCAGCGCATCCCCTGCTGAAGGCAAACTTGCGATTCTTCCAAGAAGCCTTTGCATTTGCCGGCCTGTGCGCTGCCGGGATTGTTTCAAGAATTCGGCCCGCCATTTGCAGCTGGTCAGCTGGCAGCTGCTGGATTTGAGCCTCTAGCGTTGTCGGGCCGGCCATTTCAGTATGGATAGCTCGGCCAAGTTTTATAAATAATATATGATATGTTAGCTCAACGTGGCGGGGATAGAGGTCTAATCTCCAAACTGAAAACGCTGAGGGTTGAATTATGAGAAACGTGATGTGGTTTAAGGAATTGAACAGCGGCAGCCTGGCCGAAGCAGGCGGTAAGGGCGCCAACCTTGGGGAAATGTTCCAGAATGGTTTTCCGATTCCAAACGGATTCGTAACTACAAGCGGGGCATACTACAAGCATCTTGAGGCAAACAATCTCAAGCAGCCGATTGCTGACATACTTGAGAATTTGGATGTCTCTGACCAGGACAGGCTTGTGGAGGCATCTGACAAAATCAAGAAACTTATTATTGACGCTCCAATGCCTGAAGATATCCGCGAGGATACAGTCAAGGCATACAAAGAGCTTTGTGAAATGGACGGAAAGGAAGTCTATGTCGCAGTCAGGAGCAGCGCAACTGCCGAGGATTTGCCAACAGCGAGTTTTGCAGGCCAGCAGTCGACTTTCCTGAATATTCAGGGTGAGCCGGGAGTTTTGCAGGCAGTAAAGGAATGCTGGGCATCACTCTTTGAGCCGCGGGCGATTTTCTATCGTGTTGAGAACAAATTTGAACATATGAAAGTTGGATTGGCAGCAGTCGTTCAGAAGATGGTCCAGAGCGAAAAGGCAGGGGTGGTTTTCACAGTTGACCCATTGTACCAGGACCCGGACATCATCTCGATTGAGGCCGCATATGGCCTTGGCGAAGTTGTTGTCAGCGGACAGGTAACTCCTGATACTTACAGGGTGGGCAAGAAAGACTTGAAACTGCTTGACAAGAACGTTGCGAAGCAGCCTTGGATGCTCATCAAAATGGACGGGAAGAACAAGAAGGTAGAAATCAAAGATGAGGCCCAGGGGAACCAGAAACTTACTGACCTTGAAATCAAGGACTTGGCAAAAGAAGTCAAGAGGATTGAGGAGCACTACAACTTCCCTCAGGATATTGAATATGGATTTGAGAAGGGCAATCTTTACATTGTCCAGTCAAGACCGATAACAACACTTGATGATTCGGCAAAGCCTGGCGGCGCAAAATCAGAGGAGAAAACTATGGAGAAAAAAGATATTTCAGATGCGAAGATTCTGGTAAAAGGTCTCGGAGCTTCTCCGGGCGTGGGCATGGGCCCTGTAAGGCTCATTAAAAGCTCGAAGGAAATCCGCGATCTTGTTCGGGGAGAAGTCCTCGTCACTGAGATGACAACGCCTGACTTTGTCCCTGCTATGAAGAAGGCAGCTGCCATTGTAACAAACACTGGGGGAATGACAAGCCACGCGGCAATTGTTTCAAGAGAGCTTGGTGTCCCTTGTATTGTAGGAACCCAGAACGCAACTGAGGAACTGAAAGATGGCATGGAAGTCTCTGTTGACGGAAGCCACGGAATCGTCTATGAGGGACTTGTTTCAGCGCCTGAATCAGCTGCAAAGCAGGCTGAGGGCGGAGCGAGGGTTGGTGAGAGCGTACCGGTTACAGGAACCAAAATCTACGTGAATTTGGCTGATGTCGATCAGGCAGAAAAGGTCGCGGCACTGCCATGCGATGGGGTTGGGCTCCTCCGGGCAGAGTTCATGGTCGCTGAGATAGGGGTGCACCCGCAGAAGATGCTCGCTGAGGGAAGACGGCAGGAATACGTTGACAAGCTGGCTGATGATTTACGAAAATTTGCTGGGGCATTCTACCCAAGGCCGGTTGTCTACCGCGCAACAGACTTCAAGACCAATGAGTATCGGAACCTCGATGGCGGAGAGAAATACGAACCCCATGAGGAGAACCCGATGATGGGTTACCGGGGGGCATCAAGGTATCTTCAGGAGCCTGAAGTATTCAAGATGGAGCTTGATGCTATCAAGAAGGTCCGTGAGGAATTCAACCTCAGGAACCTTTGGCTCATGATTCCGTTCATCAGGAGGATTGGGGAGCTTCGGGCAATCAAGCAGGCTTTGCATGAAGTTGGAATCTACAGGACCAGGGACTTCAAACTCTGGATTATGGTGGAAGTTCCAAGCACAGTGTTCCTTATTGACCAGTTCTGCGAAGAGGGAATCGACGGAATCTCAATCGGAACAAATGATTTGACTCAGCTGACACTCGGTATTGACCGTGACAACGCTACAATGGCAAAAGGATTTGATGAACGAAACGAGGCAGTCGTCCGCGCGCTCAAGCAAGTAATCACAACATGCAAGAAGTATGGTGTGACCACTTCGCTCTGCGGCCAGGCGCCTTCAGTCTATCCTGAATTCGCCGAGAAATTGGTTGAATTTGGAACCACTTCAATGTCAGTCAATCCTGACGCTGTCGCAAGGACAAGAAGGATTGTTGCTAGCGCTGAGAAGAAAATCATGCTTGAGCGATTGGCCAAACTGACTGAGAATGTGGTCATGAAGCCAGACATTAAGCTTGAAGATGATTAGTTTTTTTTTCTATTTTTCTTATTTTTAAATTAAAAAAAGAAAAAACTAGTTTAGTAGTTCCATGAACTTAGGGGTAATCTTGGAATATGCCAAGTCGTTAGGGTGCGAGTCGTACTCGTCCGAGGCGTAGTCCATGTTCAGGTTCCCGCTGCTTGTTGTTAGAATCCCGTAGAGATCCAGAACCTGTATATCATCATGGGTTGATGCGAAATCATCGAGCCATGAGTTGTATGCCAGGTGGTTGGATGTAAGTGTGGAATCGGTATATTCCTCGACTCTCGGGAGGGCGTTTCCTACAATCAGCTTCTTGCCCCTCTTGGTCACTACCTCATCATAAACATATTTGACATAGTCCTCGTTCCGGGCCGCGTTCTCCATTGACTCGTCTGACTCGAAATCATCGAAGCAGAGCTTGAAGAACACTGTGCCAGCGTTGTCGCCATAAAGGTCGACGCGTTCAACTGCTGAAGTCGCCACATCCGGAGGGATGTCAATTTCAGAGTAAATGAAATCATAGCCCTGGTAGGTCGCTTCCATTGTGCCGGTATAGCACTCCTCGTCCTGGCAGAAATATTCAGCATCAAGATATTCCATCCAGCCATATGCGACAGAGCGTCCCAGGATTAAGACTTCCTTGCTGTTCACAACAGGCTCAATCGGGTCAGTATCATTGGCAGTTTCGGCTGTGTCAGGAACCTGGGGGTCGGTTTCTACGGTGTCATTGGCAGTGTTGCCAGGAGCGGACGTATCGTTCGCCGCCGGCGCTGTAGTATCAGGAGCGCTGGTTGGCGGGGTCTGGACATCCGATTGGCCGGATGTTTCCGTAGTTGTTCCGGTACAGCCAAGGAGCAGACCGGAAATCAGGAATAATAGGATTATTCTGTTCATGAACAGTGGATTGGACGGCATAAATTAAAAACCGTGAGCGGTCTGCGGCTTCGGCCTATCACGAATTAGCCTAGAAGTGGCTATTAGCATCCGAATTTTTTCTTATCTTTCTTTATTTGTGATTTTTTTGCGTACCTTCCATAGGGCGTCTGGTTTATTTTGACATCCTTGATTTTCGTTTTATGGAAGATGATTTTATCGCCGTAGAAGGAAAGCAGATTAGCGACTTTCTTGGCCCGGTATGTGCCCTTCTTCCTGTTCCTCATGATTCTTTCCTTTAGGTTGATTTTCTTGCTAATTTTCTCGTTAACAACGTGGACTTCTCCAGAGGGCTGCCAGCGGATTCCGAGCATTTCCTCTGCAGTGCTGCAGCTGAAGTATGAGTTCTTTGTCCCAAGATAGATGCCAATAGCCCGCGAAAGAACCATCATAGGCTTTTCTATGAACTGTCCCTTCCTCTCAGTCTCCAAAGGAACATAGTAAATTCCCTTGAATGGTGTTGGGAAAAGCCTTAGCGATGCGGTAAGGGATTCCATATCCTTTTTCTTCAGCCCATCTTTCACGAGCTGGGCGTAGCTAACCACCTGTTTTGGAAGCATCATTTACCACCTTAACGAATGAGTTGTAATCATCAGGATTTTCCACCATGCTCTCGATTTCTGATAAATCCTCTGGAAATCCATGCGCTTTGAGAATCTTTGAAAGCAAGGGAAGATTTGATTCTTTGACCAGACAATAAATGTCAAAAAGGTCTCTTGCGGCGAGCCTCTCGGAATAAGCTTCTTTTTTCATCTCAAGAATGTCTTTTTCAGACGCTACAAGCAATGGGATTTCTCCGACCATGTGTTTTTCTATCTTCTCAAGTTTTCTTGATGGCTTGAAGATTTCAACCTTGATAGCTGTGTTCTCAAACTGGATGACAAACTGGTTGGTGTAAGCCGATCGCTGAGTCCGATAGCCCCGTTCAGTGAGTTTTCCTTTCAGTTTTTCCTTCGCCTCTGGCTCGCTTTCGTTCATGGGAATGAAATCAAGGTCAACACTAATTCGGTGTTTTAAGTGGAACAGCGCTAGTGCCGTGCCACCGGCAAGCACCAGCCCTTCCCCAGCACACTCTGCCACATCGGGAAGGATTTCCAGGATTTTCTGATACTTCAGATGAAGCCTCTCATTCATAACAATAATAGGCAGTGCACATTTATATATGTTTGTACTAGATTAAAGATTCTTTAATCTAGTGTAAAAATAACACAAGAACATTAAAATTAATAGGTTTTACTGGAGTCCCACACAATCTTAAATACTCTAACAATTGATATTCTAACAGATGAGAATATTACTGCAGTTTCCAGAAGGGCTCAAGCAGAAAGCTTTGGAGTATGCCAAGAAATATGAGGGGCATGAGGTGGTCTTATCCGCATCTCCTTGCTATGGAGCGTGCGACCTTGCTCTTGATGAGGCCAGATGGATTAAGGCTGATAAGATTGTCCATTTCGGACATAACAGATTCATCAAGAGAGATTTGGACATTGAAGTAGAATATATTCCTTATCACGTTGATATTGAGATTGAGAAATTATCTGCTGTCCTTCCTTTGATTCAGAATTATAAGAAGATTGGCATTGCAACGACAGTCCAGCATGTCCATCAATTTGAGAAGATGAAGGAATTCTTTGAGCAGCATGGAAAGGAAGTCTTTGCTGAAACTGGCGAAATGGCGACTGAAAGGGGCCAGGTCCTTGGCTGCGACGCTGGCGCTGTAATCAAAGTTAAGGATATGGTGGATGCTGTTGTTTTCATTGGAAGCGGGACATTCCACCCCCTTGCAATTGAGATGGAGAAACCCGTTTTTGTTTACAGCCCTTATGACCATTCGGTGAAGGAACTGAATGCGGAGATTGAAAGGCTGAAAAAAAGAAGGAAAGGAGCTATCGCAAAGGCTTTGACATGTGAAAGTTTTGGAATTCTCCTCAGTACAAAGCCTGGGCAGTTCAATTTTGAAAACGCGAAATGGGCAAAGGAAGAACTTGAGAAGAGAGGCAAAAAAGCAGAGATATTGGTTGCCAATGAGTTTGACCCGATGACTGTGAATAATTTCATGTCATTCGATTGCTTGGTGAACACGGCTTGCCCAAGAATAGCAGACGACCAGGAAAAATTCGAAAAGCCCGTGCTTAATCCAGGCACTCTCAGGCAAGTATTGAAGCTTCTGGACTGAGCGAAAATTCTTTAATAGATTTCAATCTATTTGTGTCCATGGATCCTATTACTAAGACGAATTTAGATTTGACAATGGTAACCAAGGGCAAGGTAAGAGACACTTATGAACTTGGGAACGATTTGCTCATGATTGCTACTGACAGGATGAGCGCTTTTGATGTTGTTTTCAATGAGGGCATTCCCAGGAAAGGGGAAGTCCTCAACGGACTCTCAGTATTCTGGTTTGAGAAGACAGCCGGCATTATAGACAACCATTTCATAACGGACGATGTGCCAGATGGCTTGCCGAGCCATCTGAATGGAAGGAGCATGATAGTCAAAAGGTGCGGCCCGATTATGCTTGAGTGTGTTGTCCGAGGATACATAACCGGCAGCGCATGGAAGGAATACCAGAAGGACGGAACCGTCTGTGGAATAGAGCTGCCAAAGGGCCTTGAGCATGGCAGCGAACTCCCTGAGCCATTGTTTACCCCTTCAACAAAGGCAGAGGTCGGCCATGACCAGAATGTTACTCCTGAGCATGCAAGGCACCTTGTAGGAGCAGACATCTACGATAAGATTGAGGAGAAAAGTTTAGAGCTCTACAAAGCGGGCAAGGAATATGCCCTGGAGAAGGGCCTGGTCCTTGTTGACACTAAATTTGAATTTGGCGAGCATGAGGGAGATGTGATTCTTATCGATGAGGCTTTGACTCCGGATTCTTCAAGGTACTGGGTCAAGGAGAAATATGATTATGGGGTCCTTGAGAGCATGGACAAGCAGTATTTGAGGGACTATCTTGAGAAATCAGGCTGGAACAAGTCTCCCCCTCCGCCTCCGCTGCCAGGAGATGTAATTGAGAAAACAAGTGAGAGATATCTGAAAACATACAAAATGATTACCGGAAAGAATTTGCCCCCTCTTGAGAAACATGTTTTCTAGAGTTCAGGGACTTTTACTTTTTTTCTGAACGAGCTGGCAAATGCCAATGCGCCAGCGAGCAGCCCGCCAAGGCCGGCCATGCCCATCCATCCATGCCATTGGGTAGATGCGTCCATAATCTGCGGAAGCGCGTCGCATTCTGGGTGCGGATGGTAATTTTCGCGGAGCTCGACCTCTAATGCCTTCTCCTCACTGCCATTTTCCAAAGTACCAAGGAAGTCTTTCTCAAAGCGGCATTTTGCCGGAATTGATGAGTTTTCAACCCTTGCAAGACCTGTCCTAAGCTGCCTGTATCTTTTCAATCCAAGCTGCTCATCCTGAATAGCTATCCTCTCAATTGCTGGCCTCTGCCTCTGGAAAATCTTTTCACCGCTGAATTTCTCCTTGTGAATTAAATATGATGAACTGAGCGCAAGAGCGCCTGCGACCATTAGTGCAAACCCCGTCCTCCTCATAGTTAACAATTATGGAAGAAAGTGTTTATAAAGCATGTTCCTTGTTTGGGGTTTTTTAAAAAAGTCTCAGAGGTAATGGGGAAGCATCTTCAGGGAAAATTTCACCTGCCCTTTGTTTATGCCTAGCAAGGAAGAAATCGCCATGATTTCCTCAGGGGAGCGGATGGCATCTTCCTTAGCTGCAAAACTGGCGAATGTGTAGAATGCGCCAAATCTGTTGCAGAGGGAGAGGAATGTCCTTAGTTTTGACATCATGATTGCCCGTCTTACACCGCAGGATTTGATGATTTTGCTTAAATCAATAAGAAAGCAGAGTTTCTTCTTCTCAGCAATCACTTTGATTGCCCCCTCGTCGAAGGCATAATCATCCAACATAACGAGAGAAGATTTGTTCTTGTGTTTGACTGCTGCTTCGAGGTTCTCTGCCTTGAGGATTTTGGTTTTTGCCTCCGAAGAAATATAGAACCTCTCGAAGCCGTGCTTTTTCGCATCGGCATCGCAGCTGATGATGTCGAACATGTTTTGTTCTTGCTAAGTTGATTTTTTAACCTGATTCGGTGCATTGGAACATGGGTTTCAGGCGTTTTTTGATTTTTTGCTAATTTTTACAATTTTTTCATAGCAAATGTAATATTGTCAAAAATCCCCCTGAATCGTATTATATTCTTGTTCTGTGGCGTTATACTTAGTGTAAATAAGGGTAAATTGAGGTGGAAAGAGGAAACTGAAGAGGTAACGATATGCATAGCAGAATATGTTTCAGCAAGGAGAAGGCCGGCTCATCCGGCAGGAAGAAAATCAAACCTACACCTTTGGCAGAGGGCGTTCAGGATAGTGTTTTGGAACTTAGAGAAAAGCTGAAGAATGGAACACTCGAAGAGCGCGTAGATTCTATGTCGTCCCTCGGGATAATGAAGGATGTTTCTGCGGTGAATGACATCATTGAGATTGCATCAGAAAAGGACGATGACATAGGGCAACTTGCAGTAAAAACGTTGGGAGACTTAGGAGACGCATCCGCAGTTCCAGCGCTTCTGAGGTTATTTGATCTTGGTGATGAGGTCTTAGCAATAGAAGCAGGGATATCCCTGGGCAGAATTGGAGATGCCTCAGCGCTCCCAGCATTAATCAAGGCATCTGAGGGAAGCGGACGCCGCTTGTGGAGCTCTATTTACTCGCTCGGTCTGATTGGTGATAAGTCCGCGGTTCCAGCCCTCATAAAAGCCTATGGCAAGGATGGCATGGAATGGGAAATTGTCAATTCGCTTGGAAAAATTGGAGATGTTTCAACCGTCCCATTCCTGATCGACGTCTTGAAAAATGGCAGGATAGCTGTCAGTACGCAGGCGGCCCATGCGCTTGGGGAAATTGGCGGGGAGACCGCTGCAGATGCACTCCTCCAAGCGTTGGATGGAATCCATTGGGATGGCTCAGATGATATGAAATGGCAGCAGATAGATGCCATGATGGATGCCCTGGCAAAAATTGGCCAATATGAGGAGATTGTACCATTCTTCTACACCGCGAGCGCTGAACCCCGAGGCTGGTTCAGCAGAACCCTTGAAAGGATGATTTCCGGATGCGAATCCCTTGAGTGGATTCAGGAGTTCCTGGTTAGGTGGGATGATCTTGTAATGCCTGCTAAGGAGGCCAAAATCGCAGAGGACATGAAAGAAGGGGAACTTGGCCCCCTCATGAGCAGGATATTCGAAAAAGCAGTGGAGAAGGAAAAGGAATTGGGGGAGAAAAAATGAGTAAATTACGGAGTGAAATGGATTCTGGAGAAACTGGGAAGAAAAAAAGAAGAGCCAAAATAATAACCGAATTGAAAAGATATGGTCTTTCCTCGTTATTGTTTGCTGCTTTGATAGGAACGGTTATTGCTCATGAACATATGTGCGACCCCCCAACCCATCAAAGCGCAAGAATGAAAAATTTCAAAAGAAACCTATATCCACCATCATTGGAACTTGATGTATTGGTTGAAGATATATTAGCTGGCATGAAAGAGCAAAATGAAAATACTGAAAAAAGAGAATAGCTTGAGCGATAATAATTGAAAAATAAGGAAAAAAATTACTCCTTCTTCTTAGGAGCTTTTTTTGCTGCTTTTTTCTTCACAGCTTTTTTTGACTTGGCACCACGAACAGTCTTTGGCTTCTCCTTCTTTGCTTTAGGAGCAACCTTCGCTTTAGCCTTGACTTTCTTTTTCACTGAAGTCGGGTGGACCTTGTCAACGGTTTTCTTCCTTCTGAGTTTCTTGTTGAGGACCTTCTTTCTTGCTGGGCTCCTCGTTCCACCGGAAGATGTCAGACCACGGAATGTTTTTCCTGTTCTTACTGCTGAACTTACGTTCACAGTAGGCTTGGTCGGGTCGGCGAGTATCACTTCGAAGTACTTGTAGTTTCCATCCTCACCAACCCAGTAAGAATTCAAAACTTCCATGTTCTTGTACTTGCGGTTTACCCTCTGCTCGGCGATTGCCTGGTGCGAAGCGCCGGTCTGCTCGAAAACGTGATAGTTCTTGTGCTTTCGTCCGCCCTTTGGCCTTTGCCTGGTTCTTCTACCCTTGTCAACTCTAATCCGGACAAGAATGTAGCCCTGCTTTGCCTTGTACCCAAGTGTTCTTGCGCGCGCGAGGTTGGTAGGCTTCTCGAGCTTTACCATTGCCTGCTCCTTTCTCCAGGAGATTATTTTCGCGCGGAAAACACCGTCTCTGTCCTTATATTGCTTTTTCAGCGTCTCTCTTATATATTTGTAAGCACCCATGCTCATCATCTCTAACGAATGTAGAATACGCTACAAGAACTTCGTGCGCTCATGTTTTTAAAGATTTCTTTTTGTATATCATTCACTAGTCTGGTGTTATAATGCAAACTTCTAATCAGCCAGAGTTCATTAAGACAATCGGGGAAATAAAAGGTGCTGAGGAGGAGTATGACCGCCTTATTTTGGAAGCCAAGGAAAAGGCCGACCGTGTTATGCGTGAAGCGAAAGAGAAAGTCGCTGACGAGCGTGCACAAAATTCTGACAATATTGTCAAATACAAGAATGAGCAGCTCCGCGCAGGCAGCAATGAGATAGAAGCCGAAGTAAAGGAACTCATTGGCAAGGCCAAGAAAAGCAGCTCCAATGTTAGCGGAAAGAAACTCACTCCTGCCGCAGTAGGCAAGCTCGTAAAGGATTTTTTGAATAACCTCTGAGTGTTGTTATGTTGAAAACAAAGCCAATGAAAAAGGTCAGAATAATAGTACTTAAGTCAGTAGTCGAAAGACTGATCAGAGACCTGCATAAGGCAGGCTTGGTTGACATAAGAAAATCCAAATACGATGGCCTGAATGAGGGAAGGCCTCTCGAATCTTTTGATGAGGTTTCAACAGTGCTCCTGAAACTGCGTTCTTTGATGTCAGTAATGGAAAACAACATCGGCAACATCGATGTTGAGCCGCAAATCATTGAAAGCAAGGACGCGATGGCAAGAGCTGAAAACCTGAAAGTCGGGCACCGGTTGAAAGAATTAAGCTCTGAGGCCTCAAGATTGTCAGAAGAGCTGGATTCTTTGGAGAATGAGGCCGGCGTAATTGAGAAACTGTTGCATTTCACAGATATTGACTTTAGCAAGCTTGACACAAAAACACTTGATTTCAGGGCAGGCGAAATACCAAACTCAAAGATGGCAAAGCTTGAGAGGAAGCTTGATGTCGCAAAAGGAGAGAGCACGGTTCTTCGCGACCCTAACTCAGATACTACTATAGTATTCTATGAAGAATCGAGAAAAGACGATGTCGACACGATTCTTGGGGAATTGGGATTCAACGACATAGAAATTCCAAATGATGTTACCAATCCCGCTGAAAGCATTGACAGGATTACTGACTTATATAATACTAAAAAAGCCAAGCTGGAGCATGTGAAAGCAGAAATCATTTCACTCTCAGAATCCAACTACAAAGAAGTGGCATCAATAAAACATTCCCTGCAGGTAGTCGCTGACAGACTATCGATATCAAGCAGGTTTTCAGGCTCTGGAAGGCTATTTGTCATTGAGGGATGGATAACCGCTGAGAGTTACAAGAACCTTGGAAGGATTGTCACTGAATATGGAAATGAGGCGGCGCTTGAGGATGTTGAATTCGGGCACGATGAGATGCCACCGACAGTCCTGAAGAATCCAGGGATAGCCTCGCCATTTGAATTCCTAACAAACAGCTACTCACTACCAAACTATCACGAGATGGACCCGACAATGCTGTATTTCCTTTGTCTTCCAATCATCTACGGATTGATAGTTGGTGACGCATTATACGGAGTCGCGTCAATTGGTCTTGGATACCTCTTGATGAACAAATTCAAGAACAGCTATGTAATGTATAATGTTTCAAAAATCTGGTTCTACTCAGGATTCCCGACAATCGTGTTCGGAATCCTTTTCGATGAATTCGGAGGGATGAGCCACTTTGGCATATTTGAATATTTCAGCAAATGGCTTGGCAGTCCAATAATAACTGAGCCACTTTATCACGGATTCCACAGGATTGCAAATGTCTTGGAATTGATAATAATAACTGCAGTAGTTGGAATCATCCACCTTGCACTTGGATTTGCGATTGGTGCAATCAACGAATGGAAACACAACAAGAAACATGCGATTGCGAAAATCGCGTGGATTGGTGTTGAAGTTGGTATGGTCTTAACTTTGGTTGGGGCGATTGGTGTTGCTGACGCTGCATTTACCCCAGCTGGCCTTATCGTACTAATAATATCTATTATCACTTTAGCAATTACCGAAGGAATAATGGGAATCATAGAGCTCCCGGGTTTGATAGGCAATATATTGTCATATACCCGTATCGCAGCAATCGGGATTGTCGGCATCATCATCGCCGAGCTTCTCAATGATTTCGTAATCCCGCTTCCTTCGCAGGGCATTCTCGCATTGGTGTTAGCACCAGTATTCTTGCTATTACACATTGTGAATGCTTTCATTGCGATGTTCGAGTCTCTCGTGCAGGGAGGCCGTCTGAATATCGTTGAATTCCGCTCTAAATTCCTCCACGGTGGTGGGGAGATATTTAGTCCATTTAAAATGAGGTGAAAAAATGGCAGAAATAGCAGCTTTGACAGATTCGGCAGGAATTGCAATTGGTGCCGGTATAGCAATGGGACTCAGCGCTCTCGCAGCAGCTTGGTCACAGGGAACACTGGGTTCGTCCGCTATGGGCGTTGTAGCCGAGAGGCCTGAGTTCGAGAAGAACATCCTGATTTACATCGTACTTCCGGAAGTTCTCGCGGTTTTCGGTTTCCTTGTAGCAGTTCTACTATGGCTCAACATGGGTACACACGCATAAAGGTGCTTGAATGGGCATAGAGAAGCTGAAACATTCGCTTCTCTCTGAGGCTAAGGAAGAAGCGCAGCAGATTGTGCAGAGCGCACAGTCCCACGTAAGTGGCATGCTACAAGAAGAGAAAGCCAGAGAGAAAAAGCTCCGTGATACTGCGGAGAAGGAAGTAAAGAGAACTCTGGAAGAGCAGCGCAACGAGAGAGTTGCGTGGGCGCGCCTAGAAGCCAAGAGAATAGGAGCTGAAGTTCGAGAGGATGCGATAAAGAACGTGCTTGAGGATTTCTTCAACACACTGGCAAAGTCCAGGAAGAGCCCCGAGTACAAGAAGTTCATGAAGAACTCCATCCCCACGGCAGTCGCTGAACTTGAGGGCAAGGTAACAATCCATGTTGTCAAGGGAGACAAGGCGCTTGTTCCCAAGGTTAAGGGCGCGAAAGTCACTGAGGACCTGAAAGGACTTGGCGGCGCGCTGGTTGAGTCTGCTGACGGCAGAATCAGGGTTGATTTGCGGCTGGAAACTCTTGTAGATACAAAAAGGGATGAAATCCGCAAGGAGATTTCAGAAGCACTTTTCGGAGGTAAATGATGTTCGGATTCAGTTTGCCGCGGCTTGAGAGCAGATCACTCAAGTACGGGTATTCAAACGCAAGGGTAAAGGCCATGAAAGGCCTGTTGCTCAAGCCGAACTTCCTTGATGATTTGATCAAGGTTGGAAGCATTGCGGCTATGATTGAGCTTCTGCAAAGAACCCCATACAAGGGAGACTTCGCGGATGCGTCAGTCAACTATACCGGCTCAGAACTTATTGAGCTTGCGGCAGCGAAGAATCTGGCAGGGACAGTTCGCAAACTGATTAAGATTACTCCGAAGAGTGACAAGGAGGTTCTGCGGGCCCTTCTTCTGAAATACGACCTTCTGAACCTGAAGACAATCATGCACGCAAAGAAGCTTGGCAAAACCTTTGAGGAAGTGAGGCCGCACCTGGTTCAGGCAGGAGGCCTGACTGAGGATGACTTCAGGAACCTGATGAAGGCCGATGAGAAGAACATAATCCGGGAAATCCGAAGAACGCCTTTGGGCGAGCAGATGCTTTCGCAGAGCACAGCCCAGTTCAGCAGGGGGATGTGGAACAAGTTCAACGCTGCCCTGAAAAGCCTGGATGCGTTCATGCAGATGGAAACCATAGTGGACGCCTACAGCTACCTTCTTATGGACAAGGCATTGTCAGACTCTGGAAGCAGGGACATCGAGCACATCAGAAAAATTATGAAAAGGGAAATTGACGCGAAGAACATCCTTATTATCGAGAGGTTGAAGAAGCACGAAAAGAAGAACTTCAGTGAGCACCTTATACGTGGGGGAACTCTAAGTGAGGCCATGGTAAAGAAAATCATTGAGTCAAAGGACATCCCCGGCACAGTAAGGCTCGTTAGCAGCAAGTTCAGCAGGCTTGATTTCAATGGCGAGGACCTTTCAGACCTTGAAATCGCGCTTGAAAAATCAATAGCAGCGCAGAAGACACTCGCCTTCCACAGGGGAATGCTTTCTGTCGGCGTGATTATCGGATTCATGCTGCTCAAAGAAGAAGAAGTGGCGAACCTGAGGAAAATAGCCAAAGGAAAGGAGTTCGGGATTCCTGAGAAGGATGTTAGAGAGATGCTGGTGATCGTATGAAGTCAAAGATATTGGTTCTTGGTGACGCTCCCCTTGTCATGGGATTCAAACTGGCGGGGCTGGAGAATGCAATCAACACCACTGATGAGACATTCCAGCAGGAACTTGAGAACGCGCTTAAGGATGACAAATACGGAATCATAATAACAAATGAAAAAATGCTGGAGGGCATAGACTGGAGGTTGAAGAAAAAACTTGACAGTATTGCCTATCCAGTCGTTGTTCCGCTGCCAGACAAGAGCGGTGGAAGCAAGGAAGGCGATGAAATTCGGAGCCTCATCAAGAGAGCGCTTGGATTCGACCTTGGAGCAAAGAAATGAGGAGATTATGATGGCAGTCAAAGGAAAGGTAGAGAGAATCAGCGGCCCCGTAGTAGAAGCAATTCTGCCCGGTGCCAGACTGTATGACGTTGTTAAGGTAGGAACCGACAGGCTTCTTGGTGAAATCATTAAGATTACCGGGAAGATTGCGGTCGTTCAGGTATATGAGGATACATCGGGATTGAAGCCAGGAGAGCCGGTTGTTTCAACTGAGCAGCCTCTTTCAGTAGAGCTGGGCCCCGGAATCCTCCAGAATATTTACGATGGTATCCAGAGGCCTCTTGAATACATCGAGCAGGTATCTCATGGCGTATACATCAAAAGAGGAATCGATGCTCCCCCCCTCGATAAGAAAAAGAAATGGGATTTCAAGGCAACTGCAAAGAAAGGGGACAAGGTGAAAAAAGGAGACATCCTCGGAACTGTCCAGGAGACTGACCTTATCGAGCACAGAATCATGAGCCCGATGGAAGGAAGAGTAGAGGCAATCAAGTCCGGCAAATACACTGTTGAGGAAACTGTTGCAACAGTATCATTTGAAGGAAAGAAATACCCTCTGACAATGGTTCAGAGATGTTTCGTTAGGAAATCAAGGCCTGTAATTGAAAAATTCCCTCCGAACATCCCTCTTGTAACCGGCCAGAGAATCATTGACACTTTCTTCCCGATTGCAAAGGGAGGAACAGCGGCCATCCCAGGCCCCTTTGGTTCTGGCAAGACAGTCACACAGCAGTCTTTGGCAAAGTACTCTGATACCCAGATAGTTGTTTACGTAGGATGCGGTGAACGTGGAAACGAGATGACTGAAGTTCTGAAAGAGTTCCCCCACCTGGAAGACCCGAACACCGGAAAACCGCTCATGATGAGGACAGTCCTTATCGCCAACACATCCAACATGCCTGTGGCTGCACGTGAAGCTTCGATTTACACTGGAGTTACAATCGCAGAATATTTCCGAGACATGGGTTACGATGTCGCGCTCATGGCAGACTCCACTTCAAGGTGGGCTGAGGCTATGCGTGAAATCGGTGGCCGTCTTGAGGAAATGCCTGGTGAGGAAGGTTACCCTGCTTATCTTGCGAGGAGGCTCGCTGAATTCTATGAAAGAGCCGGCCGTGTAAGATGCCTTGGAACTGATGAACGGTATGGTTCTGTTTCAATCATCGGAGCTGTTTCACCGCCTGGTGGTGATATTTCAGAGCCGGTCTCGCAGAACACTCTCCGTGTTACGAAGGTGTTCCTTGCACTGGATGCTTCTTTGGCATACAGAAGGCACTTCCCGGCAATCAACTGGCTGAAAAGCTATTCACTTTACAGTGATTCTTTGGAGGAGTTCTACTCTGAAAACATTTCATCAGACTTCATGAAAATGACCAAGGACGCCATGGTTCTTCTTCAGAAAGAGGCTGAACTTCAGGAAGTTGTCCAGCTCGTCGGGCCAGACGCTCTTCCGGAAAAAGAGCAGGCAATCCTGATGGTAACAAAGATGCTCAGGGAAGATTACCTTCAGCAGAACGCTTTCAGTGATGTGGATGCGCGCTGCGAGCTTGACAAGCAGTATGAGATGCTCAGGACAATCATGAAGTTCGGTGAGCGCTCAAACAGCGCGCTTGATATCGGTGTGCAGCTAAAGAGGATAAATGACCTTGAGGTGCGCACAAAGATTGGAAGGATGAAGGAAATCGCTGACATGAATGAATTCGGCAAGCTGCAGAAAGAGATAGACAGCAGCTTTGACAAATTGAGGTGATTATCATGAAGGAATACAAAACAATCAACCAAATCGCGGGTCCGCTCCTCTTCGTAAATGACGTTAGCGGTGTAGGATACAATGAAATCGTAGAAATCATGGATCCAGGAGGGGAAAAGAGAAAGGGCCAGGTGCTTGATGTCTCATCAAACACCGCGGTTGTCCAGGTGTTCGGTGGTACCGAAGGTATCAGCACCACGCAGACAAGCGTAAGGTTCCTTGGAGAGACCATGAGGCTTGGTTTAAGTACAGACATGCTTGGAAGAGTTTTCAACGGTCTTGGCGAGCCAAGAGACAAAGGGCCAAGAATCATTCCAAAGGAGAAAGTCGACATTACAGGCCTTCCAATCAACCCATTCTCGCGTGAGTCGCCAAACGAGTTTATCCAGACCGGTGTCTCAACAGTGGACTGCATGAACACACTCGTTCGTGGACAGAAATTGCCCATCTTCTCTGGAGCAGGTCTTCCGCACAACCAATTGACAGTGCAGATTGCGAGGCAGGCCAAGGTAAGAGGAACAGGTGAGAAGTTCGCGGTTGTTTTCGCTGCTGTTGGTATTACGCATGAAGAGGCTTCCTTCTTTATGAGGGACTTTGAGAAGACCGGCGCCCTTGAGAACGCTGTACTTTTCCTTAACCTGGCAGATGACCCGTCAGTTGAACGTATCATTACTCCGAGGCTTGCATTGACAACAGCAGAATACCTTGCATATGAGCAGGGAATGCATGTCCTTACTTTGATTACAGACCTGACAAACTACTGCGAGGCCCTTCGTGAAATTTCATCTGCTAGGCAGGAAGTTCCAGGAAGGCGTGGTTACCCGGGATACATGTATACCGACCTCTCAACAATCTATGAGAGAGCCGGCCGTGTAAAGGGAAGTTCTGGTTCTGTTACGCAGATTCCGGTCCTTACAATGCCTGGTGATGATAAGACCCACCCCATTCCAGACCTTACAGGTTACATTACCGAGGGACAGATACTCCTTAGCAGAGACTTGCACAGGAAGAATATCTATCCCCCAGTCGATGTGCTTCCGTCACTATCACGTCTTATGAACTCTGGTATTGGAGATGGGAAGACAAGGGAAGACCACAAGGGAGTCTCTGACCAGCTCTACGCCGCATACGCGAATGGCCGTGATTTACGGAGCCTTAGCGCAGTTGTCGGTGAAGAGGCCCTTTCGGCAGTTGACCGGAAGTTCCTTAGGCTCTCAGATGAGTTTGAGAAGACATTCGTCAAGCAGGGCAATTATGAAAACAGGGAGATTGAGGACACTCTTGGAATAGCCTGGGATTTGCTCTCCATTCTGCCTGAAGAGGAACTGAAGAGAGTCAAGAGAGACCACATCAAGAAGTACCTGCCTAAAGAAGAGAAGGAGGAATGAAATGGGCGCTATGGATGTCAATCCGACCAGGATGGAGCTTATCAAGATAAAGGATAGGATTAAGCTAGCCCAGAAAGGGCACAAGCTCCTAAAGCAAAAAAGAGACGCGCTCATCCTGGAGTTTTTCAAAATCATGAAAAAGGCTCAGGATTTGCGTGGACAGCTGGGAGAGAAAATGGACAAGGGATATCAGTCCTTGGCTCTGGCTGAGATATACCATAACATACAGGAATTGTCAAAGGTTTCTCTAGATTTAAGAAAGGACATTGAAGTCGACGTTGAAGTCCGGAATGTCATGGGTGTGAAAATACCCAACATCACAACTTCTCAACTGGACAAGGTCCACTTCATGGACATTCCTACTTATTCGGTCGCAGCAACAAGCGCGAAGATTGATACTGCTGTCGAGGATTTCACAGACATCCTTGAGATGGTAATCAAGCTCGCTGAAACCGAGACTGCGATGAAAAGGCTTATCCTTGAGATTGAGAAGACCAAAAGGAGGGTCAACGCACTTGAGTTCGTTGTTCTTCCCCAGCTCACTGAAACACAGAAGATGATTACTTTCAGGCTGGAGGAGATGGAGAGGGACTCGTTCGTTTCACTTAAAGCAATCAAGAGGCGTCTTGACAAGGAGAAACAGGCTGCCCGCGAGGCTGCCTGATGTCAAGGATGGACAGGCTTTCCGGCAGGAGAGGGGATATGACTTCATCAGGGAGGCACGGCGTGAAAGAAAAGGCATGGAGGGAGAGGAAGACCCTTGAGCCTGAGCAAATCCAGAATTTCCGCGGAGAAGAGACAAGAGTTCGCGGCACTACCAAGGCAACTGATGAAGGCGAATGAAATGAGAATGTTCGTAGCATTATTGCTTGTTACATCTATTTCTTTGGCAACAACTTCAATCTATGAGGCAACTTCTGGCCAACCAATTACCAGAACGAATGGGTGGATAGTCATGGTCGTTCTTCTGCTGGGGTTCGTTTCACTCTCATTGGCTTGGATTATCAGAAAAATAAAGAAAGAGGAAAAATGCCTAAAAAGAGCTGCGCTACTGAAAAAGATAGGTTTGGGTCTGGTTCTTTTATCGATTGTTTTGGGCTTGTTATACTGGCTACGGATATTCAGCTAATTTTACCTTAAACTGTGTCAAAAAACGGAAAAACAAGCATTTAAATAATGTATTTAACAATATATTAAATGGTATGACCAGTCCCAGGATGGAAAGAAGGGAGATAAAAAAAGCTCTTGCAAAGGCCATGCCGAAATCCAGAAAGATTATGAAGGAGCCAATGGCCGAACCGATAGCCAGAGCTCCATTCGAAGGGCCAAGGTGCAACCAGAAAAGTATAATCGAATTCAAGAGAAGCATCCCGGGAGCGTTTATAGTTGATCTTAAGGCGCATGATGGGAGGATGGTCAGTGAAAACCTGAAGGTGCCGTTCGGAAAAGAGACGAGAGTTTTTGACGAGGTCGAGAAAAAAGAGATAGTGCTCTGGACAGATTATCAGGTCGTTCCATCCCTCAGATGGTTGAGGAAGAGAATATCAAAGATAGAATACCCCACATACAAACTGGAGACTGCGAAGGACGTTGATGGGGTGGTCGATTTGCTGAGAAACGGAAAAGTGGAGGATCAGATTGAAGCGTACAACACGCTCCAGTATGCGCTGAAAAAAGGCGTTGACATGAGAAGGCATAGCATGCCAATTGCAGAGGCGCTCTATGACAAAGAGGATATTGTCCGGATTAGCGCAGCCAGCCTGCTGCATGGAATGGCATTCCGCGATGTGGATATATCCGGGGCTGAAGAACTCCTGATAAAGGCGCTTGAGGATGACAACAAGCTTGTCCAATACTACTCTGCGCTGGCTCTTGGAAGGATGTACTGGAACAATGGCAACTGGACCGGACTTCAAGAACTCATGCCGCTTATGAGCAAACAGGACAGGAAAATTATTATGGGAAGCATAGAGGAGATGCCAAGCCAGCTTCCCAATGACCCCTACAGGGCATGAATCATATTTCTGCCAATAATGAGGTATTTTATATACATCCATGGATATATTTATCTGATGGCTCACGCCCACCGGAAGCATGCCTCAAGGCAAGGTTCAAGGAACTCTGGGTTCAGACAACGGGCTGTTCTGGCAGAACAATTCTCAAAGGCGAGACTGAATCATTTCAGGATGATGGTCATTCGCGGCGACTATAAACATGTAATATGGCATGTTCGAACAGAGTCGATAGGCAACCTCAGGTATCTTGAAGAACTTCTTAATGACGAAGGCGTCGGAGTCGCGCCAAACGCCGCTGACATCCTAAGAGACCTAGTCAAGTGCAAGATTGACATTGGAAAGGTTGTGCCTGCCCTGGAGAAAGCGCTTGAGAACCCTTATGCGAAAATGAATGCTGCAAGGGCTCTTGCCGCGCACCATCTAAGGATGGTCAATATAAGAAAACTTGAGGGGCTTCTGAAGCACAAGGACCTTGACATTAAGGAGGCTGCCGAGGAGATAGTCAACGGAGAACGCTATCAAGGCTCTCAGAAAGATTGATTCTCTTTGTCTTGTATTTCGTGTTCACGAATTTCTCGAACCCTTTTTCATTGAATTCCTTCAGTTTTTCTTTAAGGAATGGCGGGAAGGAATAATCTTTTCCCCTCTCGAAGAATTTAGTTTCAACTTCCTCGGTGTTTTTCATGGACAGCGGATTGTTGGAAAAGACCATGAAGGTCCAGAGGGAATCGAACGATGGGACGTAGACCCCTGCTGCTTTGGATTCAGTGAAAAGTTTTGAAATCATTGAGAATAATTTCACGCCGATGTAATTCGGGGCAGAGGAATCATCCCCATGGGTTGCGAATACCCCATCATCCATCATGAGCTTGATGATTTTTTTCACAGTGTCCTGATTGTAAAGTTCTGCCCCGCTCTCATAGGCGATTAAATCCATTATGACAACATCGAATTTGTCTGAAGATTCATCAGCGTATTTGAGCGCGTCCTTAACTATCACTTTGACCCTTGGGTCGTCAAAACTGTTTCCATTTTCTTTTGAGAAGTGTTTCTTTGAGAGTTCAATGACTTCCCTGTCAATCTCAACAATGGTTATCTCCTTGACTGATTTGTATTTCAGGATTTCACGGAGGAGGAAGCCATCCCCTGCGCCAAGAACCAGCACACGTTCGGGATTTGGATGATGAACAATTGGAAAATGGGCAAGCATCTCATGGTAGATGAACTCGTCCCTTGTGTAAACCTGCAGAAAGCCATCTAGTATGAGTGCTTTTTCACCTGAGAATTCGACAATGTCAATCTGCTGGAACTCACTCTTCTTTGATTCCAGAATCTTCTCTGGCACCATCATCTTGTGATACAGCCCGTTCATCGTCTCGTAGAACGCCTCTTTCAAAGTGCTTCACCTCTTTTTTGTCAGCACCCATCAGCTCCAGGAATTTCGTCATGGCAGCCGGGGCGTCGCCCTCCTTTCCGCAGGAAAAGATGTCTGCTGCGAATTGGCCGAATTCGGGCCATGTGTGTACAGAGAAATGGGATTCCTTCAGAACGAATATCGCGGTTATTCCATGGGGCTCGAAACGGTGGATATCAATATCCATTATGTTCAGGCCCCCTGCTTTTGCAGCTTCCAGCATTGCGTTCTTTAGAAAATCAGTATCATTAAGCTTCTCGTAAGTTGATTTGGCATCAGCTATCACTAGTTTTCCCAATGCATATGGGACGGTCTCTATAGTGGCCCCGGAGTTTTTTTCTAGAATTCGCTCCATTTATATATAGTAAAACAAAAAACCTTTTAAAAAACTCGGAAAACTGTTCTTCGGTCTTAAGCGAAGCAAAAAAACAATAGTTTAAATTAATCCTGGGAAATGCTATCTGGTGATGATTATGGCAAAAGAAATGGAATGCCCAAGCGAAAAAGGAAAAATGCTTGTTATCGCTGCCCTCCTGCTCACATTGGGTATGGTAGGAAGCGCGTACATGCTTTCAGGAGTGGATTACTCCCCAAAAGTGAATGTTTCTGATATTACTTCAACACCTAATGTCTATGTCTCAAGCAACCCGCCTGAGCATGTCATTTCAGTCTCAGGAACTGCTTCGAAGAAAGTCGCCCCGGACCAGCTCAGCATATCAATAAGCGTTGAGACCGAGGATGAGGATGCCAAGGACTCGCAGGGAATGAACGCGAATGTCAGCGATGATTTGCGCACTGCCCTGAAGACTGCCGGCGTAAGCGATGAGGAGATGAAGACCACATCATACAGGGTCGATGTTGTCCGGAACAGCACAAGGGTGTGCAGAACCACCAATGACTGCTACTACAAATATGAGATTGTAGGCTACAAGACTGTCCACTCCCTGAGCGTCACTGTGACCGACCTTGAAATTGGCGGTGACATAATCGACGCTGCTGCGAGTGTCAGCAAGAACGATGTGTTCGTCAACTCAGTCTACTTCAGCCTCCAGGACTCGACAAGAAGAAGCGTCCAGAAAGAGCTTCTTGAGAGTGCAGGCGGTGAAGCTGAGGAAAAGGCCAAGGCGATAGCAAACGGGCTTAGCGCGAACTTGGGAAAGGTAGTCTCAGCAAGTGAGTCGTTCTATTACCCGAGCCCCTACCGCTCCTACGACTACGCGATGGCAGCAGCCCCATCATATGAGGCAGACTACAAGTCAACTGAACTCTCAGCCGGAGAGGTTGAGGTCAGCGCGACAGTGAGCGCCGGATACGAACTTAATTAATTTTTCCCTTTCTTTTATCTTTAATGGACTGGCGATCCCATTTTATCGCAGGAGTGGTATTCGCAGTGATAGCCCTGCTTCTTTTTGGAGTCAAAGAAATCACAGTCCTTATCATGCTTGGGGCAATAGGAGGCTTCAGCGCATTGGTCCCTGACCTTGACCATGATTCGAGCCAGGGAAGGAAAATGCTGGACGTTGCTTTCATAGGGTTCGCGTTCCTGACCGCTGTAACGACCGGGTGCGGAAGCGACATCTGCCTCCCTGATTTTGATGGAATAGCTGAGATGGTGATTGTGTTCTTCGCAATCACGGGGATGTACTTCGTCTTCTTCACTTTCCTGAAGCCGACCCACAGGGGAATAACCCACACCATGTTCGCGACGGTTGTTTTCGGCATGATCATGTTTCTGATTGCAGGAAGAGAGGTTGCGATTGCCGGGATATTTGGATACTTCTCTCATATGATTGCAGACCAGCACATCAGGATAATCTGATTGTGGTAAGAGACAATAGATGGTGTTTTATAATGTTTTCAATATATCCATTATGGGAGGAGACAGTATGCGCAGCAAGAAAATAGATAATAATAGAACTAAGAAAGGAATCGTCAGGAATATTGCTTTTGCAGGCGTCATGGCCGCTGGAATCATGCTCGGATGCTCAAGAACCGAACCAGCAATACCGCAGCAGGTACCTGTGGTTGCCATCCAAGAAAATGTATCAGCAACCAAAAATTCCACACCAGAAATTGAAGAGGGAGAAAGATACTCATTCAATAGAACAAAGGAAGCCCCATTTGCATTCAAGGTAATAGAACTTAATGAAGAAACCGCAACTCTGGAATTTGATTTGGGCACAGTAACCCCTTCAGTTAACATTATCAGTCAGTCATTCAGGTTCAGCGGAGTGAAAGTTCAAAGGGACAAGGTGAATGACATAATGAAGAGAATGTGGAATGAATCTGGCAATCCCCTGAGCAAAAGGGACCTGATGGTTGTGGATGTGGAAAACAACAATCCTGCGGATTCTGAAGGTACACCGGACAATGGTTTGGCAAGTCTCGACCAGACAAACGCCGAGCCAGTCAGAAGAGCTATCGAGGCGCTTGCGTATCTGGTGGATGGAACCAAGGCCACGAGCATCCGGATTCTCGAAAGCGACGCTGAGAGTTATCTTGTCGAAACTTCTTCAAGTCAGGCGAAACGCAGATTCCGCCTACAGAAAAAAATGGGTTTGAATGTTGAGTTTCTAAACGAAAAGGCAGGATACATGTCAATGGATTTCACTATAAAGCAACTGTCCACTGGTGCGGATGGAAAATTGGTCGCTGAATTAGGTCCAGACTGTGAAGGAAGAATCAATATGGAGATCTTCATGTCTGAGAGCGCATCTGGAGGATTAGGGATATTGATCGAAGGATGCCGCTAGAGGGAGGCTTCCTTCTTCTGCTCGCATCTCAAATCTATCGATTTCTCCATCCTTGACTCTATTATCCCATCATGGTTGAAGATGAAGAGTGTGACATCGCACCTATACATCTGAGGATTTGTGTACTTGTCAGCGTAGATTCTGACCGCTTTTTCCAGATATTCCTTTTTGCCAATGATTCCTACCCTAACCCTGCCCTTCCTAAGTTCGCTGTTTGGGCTGAGCGAGAGCTTTTCCGGGCATGATATGTCAGCTTCCACCCAGAATGGGGTTTTGGCCGAATTCTCTGCCCTTAGGATTACCTCGACATAATTCGATACGTAGCTGAAAAGAACGTCCGGATGATTTCTGAGTTTAAGCTTTATCACTGGTCTCGCCAGGAGTTACTTCGGCGATTATTATTATAATCTTTCGCTAGAGAATTCCAATATGATTCCAGAATCTCGTCTTATAAAATCAGAACTCACAATACGGGAACTGTCCCTTCCGGATGATGTTCTCCTTGCCAAGAAGTCGCTCATCAGATGGGTCGCATTATCATTGGGAATGATTCTTCCAAACGAGAGCAGGACCCTTATCCTTGACATCATGGATGTCATGTTCGAATACCATATCAAGGGCGATGCCCCTACAACCAAGGATATCCTTTCCACTATGGAGGATAAGGCAAAGGAAAAGCAGAACCCCAAGGCAGTCTACTACCATTTGCAAAGGCTCAAAGAGGCCGGGATAATAAACAGGAAAAAGGGCAGGTATTACCTTGGCGAGGGTGATGGAAAGAACCTTTCGCAGATTATGAAGGACATATACCTTAAGAGGGCAGACGAGGCATTCTCAAACATAGGAGTTGCCCTCACTAGGCTCGAGGCAAAATACAGGTGATTATTGTGAAGGAATTTTCAGGATTCTATAAACTTAGTGTGCAGGAAAGGCTGGAAAGGCTTAGGCAGTATGCAAAGCTCACTGACGAGGAAGTGAAACTGATTACTGACAGCGGCGCCCTGAAGTTGGAGCACGCTGACAAGATGGTGGAGAACGTATTCGGAGCAATCCACCTCCCAATGGGAATCGCGACCAGTTTCAGGATAAATGGAAAGGACCTGGTTGTCCCGATGGCCATTGAAGAGGCTTCTGTGATTGCCGCAGCATCAAGAGCGGCAAAGCAGGCATTGCCAGATGGTTTCAAGGCCGAGGCAGATGAGCCGGTCATGATAGGACAAATCCTGCTCGTCAACCTGGATGACTCTGAGCAGGCAATGAAGAACATTGAAATCAACAGGAAGGAAATCCTCCACGCTGGAAGCAATGCGATGAAGCATCTTGAGCAGTATGGATGCGGGGTCAAGGCATTCGAGGCAAAGCAAATCAGTACCGAAAGAGGAAACATGATAGTAATAAATTTCCACCTCAATGTCGGAGACGCTCAGGGGGCGAACATGGTAAACAGCACACTTGAGGCTGTTGCCCCGATGATTGAGACGGTCACTGAAGGGACCGCGAGAATTAGGATTGTCAGCAACCTGGCAACTGAAAGAAAGGCCCATGCGAGCGCGGTTTGGAAAAAGGATGTTGTCGGAGAAAAAACAATAGAAGGCGTTCTTGACGCTTATGAATTTGCCAAGGCTGACGTTTACCGCTGCTCGACACACAACAAGGGAATCATGAATGGTGTTGACGCTGTCGCGTTGGCAGTCGGCAATGACTGGAGGTCTGTTGAAGCTGGCGCGCACACGTACGCGGCTCTTGGGCAGTACAAGCCATTAACTGACTATTACAAGAATGAAAACGGAGATTTGATAGGAACAATAGACATGCCGCTTGCCCTGGCAACTGTCGGGCCTGCTATGAACAGCAATCCCACAGCATCAATAGCGCTCAAGATACTCGGTGTCAAAGGGTCAAGGGAGCTTGCCGAAGTTATGGCCTGCGTTGGGCTTGCGAACAACTACGCTGCCCTCTCAGCCCTTGGAACTGTCGGAATACAGGAGGGCCATATGAAACTTCACGCAAGAACAATAGCTTCCCAGGTCGGGGCCGCTGGCGATGAGGTTGACAAGGTCGCTGATATTCTGGCAAAAGAGAAAAACTTTGACATGGAGTATGCGAAAGAGGTTCTCAAGAGGATAAAATGATAGAATACTATTTTGGGTGCGGACTGATTGCTTTGTTGGTTACATTCATTCTTACGAAAACCCTCATCCCAAGGCTAAAAGCAGCCGGAATGACGGGAGGGGATGAGAACAAGTTGGATTCACCGCAAACGCCTGAGATGGGGGGAATCGCCATAGTGGCCGGGCTCAGCGCCGGGCTGCTGCTCGCGATATTCTTCCAGTCATTCCTCACATTGGATTTCAACCTGATTTTTGTGCTCGCGGCCCTGATTACCATAATATTCGCGGCCTTCATTGGTTTGACTGATGACCTTCTTGATTTGCCCCAGTGGCTGAAAGCGTCACTGCCGCTCTTTGCCGCCATTCCGCTGGTCGCTGTCAAGGCGGCAGGCAGCACGGTTTTAGGGATTCCGTTCCTAGGGACTGTTGATTTTGGGATACTCTACATTCTTGCATTGATTCCGCTTGGGGTCGCTGTCCCCATGAACCTGACCAATATGCTAGCAGGATTCAATGGCATGGAAAGCGGGATGGGGCTCATTATGTTCTCTGCAATGGCTTTGCTGGCGGTCAGCATGGGCTCGGTTGAGATGGCCCTGATAGCATTCTCAATGATTGGGGCGCTCTTGGCATTCTCATACTTCAATTTCTTCCCTGCCAGGGTATTCCCTGGAGATGTCGGTACTTTGACAATTGGGGCGGCGCTTGGAAGCATGGTCATTATAGGGAATCTTGAGAGCGCCGGTGCGATTCTTGTAATCCCATATGTCATTGACTTCTTCATCAAGGCAAAAAACAGATTTCCCCATACGAAACAGGAAATAAAGAACGGGAAACTTTACCCGAAAGACGGGAAGGTGAAAGGATTTGTCCACCTTGTGATGAAGCTCTCCAATGGAATAAGCGAAAGAAAGCTTGTCATGGTGTTTATCGCAATTGAGGCTGTTGTCGCGATTGTGGCCCTCCTCCTTTATTTCCGACCGTATATGTAATCCCTGACGCAGGAGCATTTTTCAGCCTCGCTCAGGGGTACTGATTTCATCTGCACAGCAGAATCAGTCACGCTCAGGAGATATGCCTTGTCCCAGACGCTTCCCCGATTGCTCCTTGCAAGGAAGATGATGCCGATATCAAGGTCATGCCCAATGAATATTGGCCTTGTCAACCCACCATGCTGTTCTGAAAGCTTGTGCAGCGGGATGGTTTTCGTGAAGCGGAAGGAATCATCATAAGTGAAAACATCAATCCTTGCCGCGCTGGCAAGCCTTTTTTCAAATGTATATTCAAGCGGGTCGCGGTAAAGGGCAAGAAGCCGGAGTTTGCCTTCTGATTCGCCAAGCCGGACCGAATACCCATAAGGCAGTACATCATGGCATTTTGTAGGGACGCTTCCTGTGTACCTGCCATTCTCGAATATGTGAACTTCGGTCTGGTAATCGGCTGCGATTGCCTGATACGTTGTTTTTCCAAGCGTATAGGCACTCTCTGCGACTCCGGTCATTTTTCTTTTTTCCATTCTGCGTTTTGCTGAATCAAAATGGGTTTTGCCTTTTATTAGGCCAAGCTGGTTGACAGTGTACATCTGAAGGTTGGAGCTTCGCAGTGGCTCAGTCTGAATCAGATTGCAGCATGGCAATGAAAGCGATGCTGCGCACATTGCGCTTATGAGCAGTTTTCTCATAGATTAACATTAAATAAAACAGTTTTAATTCTTTAGGTTCTCCTTGAGCTTGGCTATTTCCTCTTCTGTGTTCATGCGCTCATACTCGCTCACATGGCCAAGGTCATACCAAAGGTCATCGAAGATATACGCGTTGATTGTCTCCCCTTTCTCGAGCATCCTTGGGAAAACGTTCTTTGCAAAGTCTTCTTTTTCCTTAATGAAGTCGAATATTTCAGGCTCGAAAACATAGATTGCGATGTTGAAAAGCTGCTTCAGGGTCGGCTTTTCCCTGAACCCCGTAACATGCCCACCCTCAACATCAGCGACTCCGAATTGCAGTGGAATCTCGTGTTTTAGCAAAGCTATTGTGGCAACGGCGCCGCTTTTTTTGTGCTCTTCAACCATTTTCTGGATGTTGATGTTTGTTATGTGGTCTCCCATAGCGACTATGAACGTGCCGTCCACTTTGTCCTTCAATGGGAGGATTGAGCCCGCGGTGTTGAGTCTTTCCGTTTCAATGGAATAATCGATTTTTGTCTCAAGCTTTGAGCCGTCCCCAAAGAAATCGACTATCTGCTCGTGGAGATAGCCGACTGTCAGGTAGTTTTCAGTAACCCCTCCTTTCTTGAGGTTCTCAATCACATATTGGAGTATGGGCTTTCCGCCTACAGTGAGCATTGGTTTTGGCGCTTTGTAAGTGTATGGGCGAAGACGCGTTCCTTCGCCTCCACATAGAATAAATGCCTTCATGGAAATCAGAAATAGTTCTCTCCTAGACTATTAAATAGTATCCGATTAGAGCCCCTGTAAGTGAGCAGACAAAATTTGTCGTCCCTTTTGTTCCAAGGCCCTTTTCCTCTAAAACTCCGAACATGGTGTCAACAATTGAGCCTGCAAGGCCAGCAAAACCAACCAGCAGCGCCTGGGTCGGATCTAAACCGAAAAGGAATAATGCGGCGAATCCAATCGCGCCAGCTCCTGCAAATGAGCCTATTGTGCCAATCTTGCTCATTGCCCCGCTTGTTCCTGGCTTTGCCGCTTTCAAATCAAAAAGATTGATTGGGTCTTCGGCATCCAGCACCCCGATTTCAGAGCCGAACTTGTCTGCCATTACTGCTGCCATTGACGCTATGAAAGGCATTGGACCGGTAATTGGGCTAAGAAGAGCAAGAATTGAAGGGAGCAGCCCGTTTGACAAAACATTTTCCCATCCGCGCTCATGCTCATAGAGTCCCATGTCGCGCTTGATTTCATATTCGTATTTGGTAACTGCAACTGCAAGGAAGAAAAAGACCAGCATAAGGAAAAGATATTCAGGGCCCCCGTAGAAGAAAAGAATTGCACCAAAAATCAGTGCAAGCAAAATCCCTTTCTTGTCGAGGACTCCTTTCAAATCGCCACCAGACTATTTCTGGATTTTGATTTCGATTGATGAAACCTTGCTCATTGAGCCGTCCTCTGAGGTAAGCTCTTCAGTGGAAATGTGGATGTTTTCTACTTTGGCGTCTGGCATGAACCTGTGGCGCACAATCTCAACAACGTCAACCGCCCTTGAGATAAGTTTTCCCCTGGCTTTTACGGTCACATTGTCAGCACCATTGTTGAACTGGGTTACTACTGCAAGTACGTATCCCATGGTACCTTTCTTTCCTACGAAGACAGTATTGTCATCTCTCATATTCGATGGCCTCCGCATTTCTCTTGGTGTTTCTACTGGCGGGGTCGGAGCCTCTGCTACCGGCTGGGATTCTTGTGTTGATTCCATCTTTGGTTGCTCTAATGTTTCTTCCATTGGTGTACACCTCACTTCACTAGAAAAATAAACATCCCATCAAACAATATAAACCTTTCACTGTGTCCGATTGTAGGATTCGGCGAGCTTTCTTATCTCCCTGAGCTTGGCATTTGAAGATTCGATAACTGAGATTATCTCGACAAAGGATGCGCCCGCATATGCTTTTTGGGAGTAGAGCCTCTTTAGATGGTCCCGGTAGCCGCTGTTATCTTATCCCGAATAAGCGGTCATTCTTCCGGATAAGCTTGCGGTTTTTGTGCCCCAAGGAAGGGGCATCGTGGCAATGCAGAGAGACGTTTTCTGAAAACTTTGAGTACACGTTTCTGATGTTTGAGATTGATTTTTGGGAAGGCGGTGTCTTGATTCCATTATCTGGCTTGATTCAATGGCAAGGCCCTTTGCCAAATCGCCAAGCTGCTCAGTCGCGTTTGACATGCGCACCAGGAGCACAACTCGTTTTACCATTTTCTTTGAAAGTTTCCTTTTTGAGAGCTCAAGAATCGCGGCCCCAATCACATCATCAAGATAGTCATTGAGAGCTTCAAGCTTCTCGACTTTGTGGAGGTTGTTGTCCTTTCCGGAAATCAAGAATCTCAAGCGAGTAGTCAAACATCTTCTTTGTAACTTCGAGTGAATAGCTCAGTTCCTTCCCTATTAGGGCGCATGCCTCTTCATCGGATTTCGGTAAGTACTGAACCAAGGTATTTCGGCCTGAAAAGGATTATCTCCTCCTCTTTTCCTGGAACGAAGTGATCTATGACCTTTGAGAACGGCTTTAGGAGTATCAGGAAGATGGCAGCTGCTAGAAGGTTGAATGCCAGATGGGCATTGGCCATCTGCTGTGCGGGTTCTCCCCCAAATGAGAGTATGAAGTCTGAAAACGGATAAAGGAACGGGATGAAGATGAGCACGCCTCCAAAATTGAAAAGGAAGTGCGCGAATGCTGCCCGTTTAGCATGCAAACCAAGTTTGAGAGCTGCCAGGAACGAAGTCAGTGTGGTTCCTATGTTTGCACCCATGACAAGCGGGATGCCCTGCTCAAGCGAGAGGAGGCCGCTCCCGACAAGAAGGACAACTATACCAGTCGTAACGGAGCTTGATTGCACAAATACTGTGAAGATCATTCCTGCCACAATCGCCACGAAAACGTTTGAGAGCTGGGCAAAGAGAGAGATTATCTCAGGGTCGGATTTGAGAGGCTCGATTGCGTGTGAAATCAAATCCAAGCTGAAGAAAACAAGGCCGAAATAGAATATCGGCTTTCCGAGGAATCTGTACTGCCTTCCGAAAAGTGAGAGCAGGAATCCCAAAAGGATGAAGAATGGGGCAATTGATGTGAGCTTGAATGCGACTAACTGAGCTGTCAGGGTCGTCCCTATGTTGGCGCCGATGATGACTCCGATACTCTGGGCGAATGTTATCATCCCGGCATCAACAAGCCCGACAGCGATAACCGTTGTTGCCGTGCTCGATTGTACAGTGGCAGTTACTAATGCGCCAAGGAAAGCGCCGCTGAACCGGTTGGCAGTTACTTTCCCAAGAATTGTTCGGAACCTTTCTCCCGCTATTTTCATTATTTCCCGGCTGAAATTCTCTATACCATAAAGGAAGAGTATCAGGCCAGGAATGATAGTGAATAGAAGTGAAAGGTCAATCATCAGAAGGAATTCGATAATTAGTTATTAAAGGTTCTCGGAAAACCAATCAGCTACTTTTTTTGTCATCTCATCGATGTGGGAATTGTCCTTGAAGAGGTGGTCTGCCCCTTCTATGTATTCTATTTTCTTTGGTTCTTTTGCCCAGAGATGGAGCTTTCTGGCGTGGTGATGCTCTATAATATCATCGGCGGTGCCGTGGACAACGAGCAGCGGCCGGTTCAGGCTGGCAACGGCGTGCCCAACATTGTGCCTGTCAATATCATGAAGAAATTCTCTTGTGAGCCTCATATCCCTTCCATAGACAATCGCTTTGGAGTGGCCTTTTTCCTCTGCCTCTTTGACCGTGTCCGCAGGGAACACTTCACGAACACGCGCCGCCTGTGAACTGCCTGCTATGAATGCGACAGCTTCCAATCTTTTATCATGGTGGGCAGCAAGCAGGCTCATCATGGCGCCAAGGCTGTGCCCTGCAACGCCAATCTTTTTCATCCCTTTTTTCTCAAGAAAATCTGCAGCCGCCTTTGCCTCGCCAAGCATTTTTGTGTATGTCGCTTCCTCGAGTTTCCCCCCGCTTTCTCCGCTTCCTGAGAAGTCGAATCTCAATGTGGCAAATCCGTTCTCATTCAATGCTGCTGAAAGATGCCGCATCACCCTGTGGAATTTCGAGCAGCAAAAACAGTGGAGAAGGATTATGGCATTGCCATTGTGGCTCTCCGGGATTGAGAGGACTGCGGCTATACTGTCCCCCTCTGCATTGTTGAATGAAAGCTGCTCTTCCATGGATATCAAGTGGTTGGACGGGTTTTAAATGGTTGTTTTTGGTGTAATTTTATTACTTTTTTTGTTTTTTCGGTTTATTTTACCCGACAATTAGCGAAAGGTAGTAAATATTCACAGTGTTTTGAAGAAAACATATAAATATTACAACATTCATAGTTACTCATGGAGGGGATGGTGATGAGAGAGGGCAGTTTGGCAGGAATGGGTTCCTTCGTCATGGGAATAGGTGGAGAAGTTGGCAAAGGTGCTGAGAGGGAGGCTCCGGTAAGTCTAGAAATTCTCTCCGTAGGGCCTCAATTTAGGGAAGTGGATTACCGGAAAAAATATGCACTGACTAGAAGCCCACCCTTTATCAGAGTTTTGCCAATGTAAATACTTCACTGGGTTGACGCCAAGCCGCCCCTCAAAATCCATTTTTAATCTGTTCCTGACCAAACTGGTTTTTATGTCGTATCTTTCTCCTATTGATGAGTATTCTGATTTCGCGTTCAGGATGCTCTGCCAGAAATATGGCGCAGTCTTTACCTGTGTGCCGCTTGTAAACAGCCTGGCAGTCCTTCAGGGGGAATTTTCAGATGTTGATGCTGTTTCTGATGAGAAAAATATCGGGGTGCAGATTGTTGGCTATGACCCTTTGGCAATCGGAAAGGCAGTTGCCATAATTCATGAGGAAAAACCTTTTGTGTCATGGTTCAACCTTAACTGCGGCTGCCCCTCGAGAAGGACTGTAGGAAGCGGAGGTGGAAGCGCCATGCTTGCTAGCCCAGAGAAGATACTTGATTCTGTAAAAGAGATGGAAAAAACCGATGTTCGCCTCAGCGTGAAACTCAGGATAAAGAAAAATCCGGAAATTACTGCGAAT
Organism: uncultured Microcaldota archaeon; assembly: GCA_963791815.1. Classification (GTDB taxonomy): domain Archaea; phylum Micrarchaeota; class Micrarchaeia; order Anstonellales; family Bilamarchaeaceae; genus Bilamarchaeum. The sequence continues at coordinate 52,061 of CAWBTT010000001.1, forward strand.
CTTTGCCAGGAAATTGAGGGTGCTGGTGCAGACTCAATAATCCTCCATGGAAGAACCCCTGGTCAGGCTTACACTGGTAAGGCAGACTGGGAGGCAATCAAAACAGTCAAGGAAAGCATTTCAATTCCGCTGATTGGAAACGGGGATATTGAAAGCGCGTCTGAAGGAAATCTATATGTGAAAAAAGGATATTGCGATGACTTCATGGTAGGACGGGCCGCCATGTCAAACCCGATGCTTTTTTCAGACAAGAAACCTGAGGGTTTTGATGATAAGATGAAAATCCTTGATGAATATATTGAAATCCACAGGAGATACTCTGAGCCTTCTGTCAATCGTGTCCGCTCAAAGGCAATCAATTTCCTCTCCGGAGTGGAGGGAGCGGCAAGGCTGAGGAACAAACTAAGCAGGGCAAAAAACGTCTTCGATATACTAAACACAATAGAGAAGCATGCGAAGGAAATCGCTGAGTCTGCAGATTAGATGCTGCGGTTTTTTTGTGAAGATGCATCCCCAGTTAGTGGCCATTTTCCTTGTGAAGATGTATCTCCCGGCTTAGCGACCAGCTGAGAACAGTACGTATTGCCACTATTACTGCAACTGTGAGTATGTCGTTGAAATCCGAGAGCACTACAAGGCGAATAAGGTCAGCGCTAACGAAGAAGTCCAGGGCAAATATTATCTTCTGTATAAGTGTTCTCTTTGTGTGTTCGTACTTATGGAAACGCTTGTCATGGAATATCTCTATCCGGGCAATCCGGTATATGGAATGCGCGATTGCGAATATGATGATGAGAACTCCGATTGATTCTACCAGGTAGGAAACCACAAGGAGTGAGTCGGTTAAAACAAGGGGCAGCTCAATCGACATGGAATTGATAATTAGGCATAAATTAAAAGCGTTGCTGTTACTTGCTGCCCCACCTCTGGAGGAGGTAGGAGAGCAGGACAGGCACAAGGAACTTGAATACAATTGTTGATGCGACTATAACTGAGTAGAGATCAGAACCTATTATCCCGTTGTCAAAGAGTATTTTCACTATGATTATGCTTGTGCTGAAGCGTACTGAGAGAGCGACGCCGAGTATGATTGAGCGCCGGATGCCAAACTCCTTCCTTCCCATGATGAGGCTCCCTAGAATCTTGGCGCCATTGGAAACCAAGGTTATTGCTATTATCAGAAGCGGGAAGGCCATGACATACCCGATATCAAGTGTTGAGCCCACCCATATGAAGAAGAGAGGTGCAAAAAGGCCGTAACAGACGGCCTTGATTTCTTTCTCGATAAGGGCGAGGCGGCTCTTTGGGAGGAAATTACCAAGAGCGATGCCGGCCAAGAGAGCGGCCAGAGCAGTTGTGTCGGCATACATCCCCACACCAAGGAACAGGAAAAGGACAAAAAGGCTGAAGAGGAATATTGACTCAATGTTCGCGTATTTGAACTGCCTCCCTTCTTTCTTGAACCTCATCAGAACGAAGGTAAGAAGGAACATTATGACCAGCGACAGAATGATGATGGAAACATCCACATGATTATGTGTGCCGGCCCCGACCATGAACACCACCATGATAAGAGCCAGTACCTCTATGACATCATCAAGCGTGCCCACGCCTATGATTGTCTGCCCAAGTGGGGTGTTAATCATCTTGAATTCATGCAGTATCGGGACAAGGAGGGCCTCCCCCACAGTAGCAAATGAAAGCGCCACTATGAAAGAAATCAGAGGGTCATAGCCAAAAACAAGCGTGATGAAAATCGTCCCTATGATGCCTTCGAGGAAGATTATGAAGATTGTTGATTTGACAATGAAGCTTCCGCGCTTCATCATTTCCCCCAGATTTATCTCGAAGCCGATTATAAAGAGCAGGAAATACATCCCAAGCTGGGCAAGGAACACAAAAGAATCTGATGATGTAATGGTTTCGAATGGATTGTAGAACGCGAGCAGGGAACCAAGAAGCAACGCGGCGAAAATCCAGGGCACCCTTATCTTCTCCACAATATGCCCGACAAAAAAAGTGAATAGGAATGCCATGGCTATGAAAAGGAACGTGTTAATCTCTATGGAACCGATGCCAAGATATATCGCCCCAAATAGCACAAGGATAAGCGCGAGGACATATTTTAGCCTGCCTTTAAGCGATTCCATGGCATAATTGCGCGGCACTTGATTAAATATTTTAGTGCTCTTTCCGCATCAAGACACTTTCCAGGCATGGACAACGCTCTTATCTTCGTCCGCCAGGCGCTCCATCAGGTAGAGGATTCCGTTTTCACGGTCAAACGCGGCTGCCCCGACAAGATAGCGCTTTCCCATTTCATAATCATATCCAGGGTCAAGGAGATACTCATCAATATCAAGCATCGCGTATGGCTGGGGCTCATGTGTTTCCATCGTCCTGCTTGCAACTTTCGCAAGGTCAGCAGGGTCGTAGAACAGTATCCTTGCAGAAATATTCTCAGCACCACCAGCCGCGGTTATCATGCGGCCAGTCAGGAACGTCAGGGTAAACTTCCTCAGGGTCCCCGCTTATTGGATAGACAACTCCATTTGAGAATCCATACCAGGTTTTCCCAAGTGCTTTTGTTCCGACGAAAATTACTGCTGATTTGTTTCCTGAAGTTAGCCAGGCCCCGCCAGACCACTCATCCGATTCGCTGAAGTTTGTCATGGCAAGAGAGGAATCAGAAACTATTTCTACTGCCCCGGGATTTTGAGTTCCGTAAAGGAGCAAAGGAGTTACTGAAAGGGTGCTGTTAGCAGCCGTGTTATCATTCCATGGGCCATAGGCGAATAACGCGGGACCCCTCCCAGACCAAAGGCCGTCACGGAAACGCCCTGATGCCAGTCTCTTCCCAGGAGTGTTTGAAGATGCCCAGGATTCTGGAATCTCGAAAATATAATCATTGGTCGCGTAGCTTGTAAACCCGCCAAAATACCATGCGCCTTTTGTATTTGTCAAATCAAGGTCAGCCATTCCATGAGTTGGCATCTGCTCGAATTCAAAGTGCTCTCCCCATGAAAAGTATAATTTTCCTGATGTTTGAGACCCCTGAGCAGGAAGATATTCCAAACCTGCTCTTGGAATTTCCTGGTAGCCGAACATTCCGTTTGTTATGTCAGTAAAAGGCCTTAGGGTCGTTGCGCTGTTCATTGAATCAAGAGAGCCAATCACTGGTTTCGGGATTGAGATTTCAGAAACCATCTGATGGTGGTCATGGCCCACCGCGTATAGTGAACCTGGATATCCATCATCAGGACCGCTTGAGTCCCCATCAGGGTAGAATGTCATGGCATAGCCGCTGTAGGCCCAGCTCGAGCCTCCAGATTCTCCCGGAAGCCTGAATGCCCCCAGGTAATGCAAATCTTTTGGCTGGAGAAGTTCTGTGGCTGCGGATGAGGGCACGTAGGGCGCTGGCTGCGCAGAAGCGTTGTTTGATGAATCAGTAGGAATCACGGTGCTCTCGTTCGCTGAGGCATCCGAATCTGCAGAAGGCTGCTCTGAAACTGGAGCTTCAATACATCCGAAAACAAGCATCAGTGAAATCAGGACAATGAAAAGTTTCATGAATAAAATAGAAAAGAAAAGATTTATTTGGCATTAAGGTCATCGACAATATCCTGGAGGTCCTGCTCGTGCTCAACTTCTTCCTCCATGATTTTGCGGACCATGTTTAATGAGATGAAATCCTTTGCCTCCATAACTTTCTGCAGAAGAACGTGATAAACTCCAATTGCGCACTGCTCACCCTTGATGTTTTGTTTAAGGATAGCCATCGTACTGTCGTCTGTTGGTACTTCATAGCCGCAGTTGCTCTCCTTTTTCCATTCATCAGGTGAAAGCAATGGAGTTCCCCCAAGCTGGATGATTCTCTCGCTAAGCATGTTTGCGTGCTTAAGCTCCTCTTCAGCGTGCTCCTCAAGCTCTGCCTGAACCTTTGGCCTCATGCGCCCTTTCACGACTTTTGCTCCGACCCAGTACTGATAGTATGCTAGCCATTCGTCTGCAAGGGCCCTATTCATAAGACCGACAATTTCCTTTACGTCTCCTTCAATTATTTCAATTCCCTTTTGTGCCATTAAAAAAACCTCTGCAATGTTGTCTCTGATAAGCCTAAAAAGGATAACTGTCGGCCCAAATGATGCCTATTTGGCATATTCGCGGCATTTTTCCTTGGCATAGTCCCATGCGGAGAATTTGCACCCCCCATCTCCAGATATCCAAGGATCCTCGCCATACATGGTATAGCCATTCCAGAGCGCTTCAAAACTGCTTTTCCCTTTTGTCAGTTTGCTGAAATATTCATCCACAAGTTTCTTGCATGCCGCGACGGCTTCCTCGCAGCTTTCGAATTCGCCATGCTTGTAGCGCTCGCTCTTGTCTCCATGGTGGAAGTTATCATCAATATACACGACGTACTTCATATGGGCCCCTCCACCTTCTCTATCTCTTTTTTCAGCATGGAATGGATTTTCTGATCAAAACTCATGGCCCAGGGAAGAAAGACCTCTTTAGTTTCTTTCAGGTATCTAATCTGTTTTTCCTTTGATGGGCATCTGGCCAAATCACGAACATTGTCAAGGCGGTCTGCAAACTTCAGGGTTTGGATTTCCCTGCTAGAGTTCTTTATCTTCTCATAGTACTTCTCTTTCCAATCTCCGACCCTCTGTTTGGGTTTTGAGACAGTGTCTACCGTAGAGGCCACAGTTGCATTGAATGCATCCTCAATATCTTCTTTGCTAACATCACTATCTTCTATGACGTCATGAAGAAGGGCTGATGCGACAAGGTTAGCGTCATTAATTTCAAGTTCTTCGAGTATAATGAGCGCTACGCGGTATGGATGTGTGAAATATGGTTCTCCATCATCACGTTGTTGGTTCTCATGGACTTCCTTGGCCCCCTCATAGGCCTTCTTCACCAGTTCCCTCTCCTTTCCTTCAAATGGCTTAAGGAGACGCTCGGTGTTGTGTATGAATGACATGATTCCGCATGGGGTGGGGTTCAGCTTCTCAAGAGCCTCTTCCAGAGTCAGATTGGTTACTTTCCTCGCTGCCTCCACATGATTTTGGCAAAACCAGGCAGCGTATGGCGGGTGGCCCACCATGCCTTGTTCCACTTTCCTGTCGAACTCGAGCCCTTTCTCCGTCTTTTTGAAATAGATAAGGCCACCGCCTTCATCTGGGTTGAAGTCTTTATCGCATAGCTCACATATCGGAGGCTTCATAGTTATCACTGGATAGTAAGGAAAAAACAATCAAAAACATGCCGGTAAATTGATTGGCTTGCCGGAAGAGGCTTTTCTTGTCCAATGCGGAGGGATGAAAGGTTGAGGATTATCCGCCTCTTACTAGTTTCCAGATAAAGGAATAGAGTTCATCCACAACCCCTACAGGGGGGCCATAAGAGTTTATCATCTTGATTTCTTGCCCATCGGCAAGGATGATTATGGCATTGAAATCTGCGATGGGAGGCATGTTGTAGAAACTATCCTCACTCTCCCATATTCTGTTCGCGAGATTGATTATCTTTTCGAAATCGGCATCTGTGATGGCCATGCTGCCCTCATCCGGCAGCTTCCCATACGGAGTGCTGTTCGCCCCATTGTTCTTGCCAAAGGAGAGTACCTTGCGCTCGATATCCACTACTGCCCTGCTGCCAGCGGACATAAGGCCTCCCCCAATTAGGACTATGCCCTTCTTGGGGAGCAGGGATTTGGCTTGCTCTGGCACCTTTTCGGCACCGCTTAGCTTGTTTTTCTTCTCGCCGAACAGCATAATAATCACATCACGAAATCATGAGGCTGAGATACAGAGAAAACATCCTCGGGGCCTGCCCCTTGTGCAGAGCAGATATTGTTCTTGGAGGCGGATAATAAAAGATTGCTGGATATGGCTAGTGCCATGGACAAAGGTTTAACTTTTTTTGCGATGGATACCTTGCAGGGATAAATGGGCCGCTTCCCAGATTGAAAGTGTGGCCCGTGGAGAAAAGGTGATAAGATGGCAGATGAACTCATGGCAGGACTGGATGTTATGGCATATGGATACGAAGTTACCGTTATCATCAATGGGATTGATGTAGGGGTGAAGGGAGGCAAATCAGAGAGTCTGCGCTTTTTTGGGGCGGAGAAGGCCGAAGGGTTACCTCCAGAATATAAAAAGCTAGCATGCCTCAAAGAAGGCCAGAATGAGATTAGTGTGAAGTATAAGAAAGTGCCTGATGCGAAAATGCCGAGTCTGACAATTAACCTGAGTACGGAAGAGCAATTCAAGAAAGGCGAGCATCTGTTCTATGTGAATAGTCTTGAAGATGATTCAGGAGACATCAAAGAGACATTCACATTGCCTTAGGGTTGCCCGTTACTAATCCGGAAGATTATAAATGGGCGAATGCTAAAGAAGAAACATGCCTTGGGACTTTGCCTTTTTGCTAGTAACTTTAAACTCCCTGGCTTTGTTGGCCAGCTTCGTTTACGCCTATTTTAAACCAAAGGAATGGAACTACTGGCTGATAACCAGGTCTTCTGATTATGTAGCCATATACATGCTTACCTTTTTCCTGATGCTCGCCTTCCTTTTTGTTTTCTCGGAAATCAGGGATTTTGTCATCCCCATATTCGCAATACTTTTTGTCATAATTTTGTGGGGGGCAGTAAGGGAGATAAAAATAACCGGGATGAAATCCGTTGTGCCCTTTGTCCTTTACCTTTCTTTGATGGGGCAGGTGATATACTCCGCGCTCTCTTCGCAAGAGCCGGCAACCGCTTTCACAAACCTTGCGGTTCTATATTTCGCCGGTATCTTGTTTATTGTACAGGCAGGGAGATTCCTTGGGAAAATATTGCTTATATCCTCCCCTAAACTTTACGAGGAACACATCTCTTTGATGAAGAAGAACTTCGGTCCGGAAGCGCCCAGGGTGATAAGATTTGAGGATGGGAGTACTTTGAGCTCATTTACCGGCGCGCATGAATTCGCCGGCATTGGCATTGCTTACTGCATCTGGATTGTTATTTCTTTTATCCTTTTGCCGCATCCATTGAATCCTTTGGAATGGGGGGATTTGGTAATATAATGCAGGGGAATTTGCTGGTTTCTTTTTTTACGATTTCCAATTTCCTGCTAGAGTTCCGGATTAAAGGCGAATGCAATTCTGTATGCTATTGGAGTAAGAAACCTTCTATATAGATGTGCTAAAGTCGATTCGGTTTTTAAATTAAGATCCAAACTCCTCTTACATCCATTCTGGGTGAAGGTAACCATGCCGTCGGCAGAATAGACTAAAGAAGGGATTTGGACCCCCTGTTTTTCAATCCATTGTTTTGTGGTCTCTTCAGTCGGTTTATCACGCAGGGTTTGGATATTTCTCGAAAATAGAAATTCTCCCCTTAATCTGAGGGCTGGGGAGGTTAACCTCGATATGTTAAAGCTGGAATTTCCTTTCAATGAAAAATGGTGCAAGAAGAACGGGTCTTTATCTGGAGAAAAATCCACGTGAAATGATGCGGCTGTAAAATCACCCATGCTAAGCGAGTCAACAGCCTTGCCAAGCTCTATGGCGAATTCTATCATATCCATAGCCGGCTTATCAGGGAGGACAAGTTTGTATTTTGCGTATGAAAACCGGCAGCGGGCATTACTAGACATGCTCTCGCGGATGCGTTCGGCAGACTTTTCCCCTTGTTTTAGGGCCTCATGCTCAGTCACTTCTCGCATCAAGGATTCGCTAAAACCATCTCTTATTGCGATGACCATAGGACGCTGGTGAGCAACACCACGTTCGATGAACCTACGATGATGCGAATTCTTTGGATTGTCTAATACTGCCTTTAGTCCATCTACCCGTTCAAACATAATATTGTTCTTGTATAAAAGTCTTTATAAATCCCTATTTGACATTTTTTGTAACATTAATTCCTGCAACATTATGCGCCGCTGTTTTTGCAACTGAGTCTGACTAATGAAGTTATGTGCACTTTATCAGGAGAAGAACAGAAGGAAAAGTGCAGGGGAAGAGATTCGAACTCTTGCACGGACTAACCGATTAGGCCCTCAACCTAACGCATTTGACCAGGCTCTGCCACCCCTGCGTGTGAATGTTAATCCTGAGGAAATACCCCAGGACAGTGGCAGTTATTGAACTTTGTTCAATTGTCTGCCACCCCTGCTAAGGAAAATAATTGCATGAGGAAGAATCCTCATGATTCACTCTTTCTTTTTAGTAGTTTTTTTAGTTGTTTTCTTGGTTGTCTTTTTCGCTGCTGCCTTCTTTTTTGGAGCTGCTTTCTTCTTCGGTTTGGTTCCAAGAGCCTCTTCGATTGCCTCAAGGTCGCCTTCAATCTGGTCGCATGCCCTCGTCATTACATCGGCAGGCGGCATCTGATAGAAACTCTCGACAAACATCCTGATATTCTTCTCATCTTCGCCATAGCCAACAAGGCCGGCCTGGAACTTCGCGTGCTTTCTTGCGGTTCCAAGAATGGCTTTGGCCTCAAAACGAATGTGCTGGTTCGGGCCAAGAGTCGCTATATGAATCTTGCCCTTTGCTATGTTGATGTCTTTGTCAGAACTTTCCACATCAGAGGCATAGACCGTCTTTGGACCTTCAGCGTCACAGGAGAAAACTATCTCCGCACTCTCTGGAGTCTTGTCCGGCGTTGTGATTGGCAAAAGACCAAGCCTGTGCGCCAGATATTCATCCCAGAACGCGCTCGTGTTGTCATAGTAAACTACTGTGTCTATTGCCAAAACAGGAACTCGTGACATTGCGAACCTGCGCACAACATTGGCGAACGTGGTTGAGAAATCAGAGGCAAGGAACTCAATCCGGTTCTCGTGTTTCTTATCGAGTACAAGCTTCATACTCTCCTTCCTCTTCTGCCGCCCTTTCTCTTCATGGAGTCTGTGGGCAGCGGAGTAACATCTTCAATCCTTCCGATTCTAACGCCAGTTCTTGCGATTGTCCTCACGACTGCCTGAGCACCTGGCCCGGGCGTCTTGAGTCCGACTCCTCCTGGAGCGCGGATTTTCACATGTACATGAGTAATCCCTTTGTCTTTGAGGGTGTTGACGACCCTGATTGCAGCCTGCATGGCAGCATATGGCCTTCCTTCTTCCCTGTGAGACTTCACGACCATTCCGCCGCTTGCCCATGCGAGGGTCTCGGCGCCGCTCAGGTCGGTTGCTGTGATTATTGTATCATTCTTTGATGAAAATACGTGGAGAACCGCGAGCCTTGTTTTCCTTGGCTTCCTTACAGGAACTGCCGCCTTTTCCGGCTCTTCCTTCTTCTCTTCAGCATTCTCCTCTTTAGGTGCTTCCTTTGGGGCTTCCTCTTTTGGAGCCTCCTTAGGCGCTTCTTTTGGAGCTTCTTTCTTTGGCTCTTCCTTCTTCGGCTCCTCCGCCTTTTTCTCTTCTTTCTTTTCTGCCATGAACATTCACCTATGCTGCCTCAGGCTTTTTTTCTGCCTTCTTCTCTACAGGCTGCTCCGGAGGTTTTTCCGGCGCGGGAGCTTCTGCCTTTGGAGCTTCTTTCTTCTCCTCTTTTGGAGCCTCTTCTTCATCCCCTTCAGAATGAACTGAAATGTCAATAGGCTTTGTGTATATGATTGATGATTCATCTTCAAGATTTACCATCACGCCGGGGCGTGTTACTCTCCTCCCGTTCATGCTGACAAAACCGTGTGTGATGAGCTGCCTTGACTGTTTCATTGTTCTTGCCAAGCCTTTTCTCTGGACGATTGTCTGAAGTCTTCTCTCAAGGATTACTTTGACATCCAAACCAAGAATGTCAGCGACATCTGTGCTGTCTTTCACAAAGCCCATCCTCTTAAGCTTCTTCAGGATTTTCTCTGAGTCTGCCTTTCTTTCTTCTTCAGAGACTGCCTGAAGGCGTCTGGCCTCTCTCCTATACTTCTTAAGAGCGGCTGCTGCCCTCCAGAGTTCGCTTGTGTTTTTCAGGCCATATTCTATTCTCAGGCCCTTATCATGCGCAACTCTGTCCACATCCCACAGTTTCTTGGGACGGTCGAATTTATTTCTAAGTCTTCTTGGATCGCCCATTCAATCACTTCTTCTTTTCCGCTGCCGGCTTTGCGCCTGTCGCGGCCGCTACAGATTTCCTGATAACACCGACTGCCATTCCGTGCCTTCCAGTGTTCTTGGTTCTCTGTCCTCTTGTCTTCTGGCCAAATGTGTGCCTGAATCCTCTCCATGAGAACATCTTCTTTTCTCTGTCAACGTCTTGGCTGACCTCGAAAATAAGGTCGTTCATGATTACGTGCCTATCGTTTCCGCTTGTATGGTCAGTGTTTCTGTTGAGCAGGAATTTTGGAACATCATATTTCTCGAGGCTGAAAAGGAGATTGTCTATGTCTTCAACCTGCTTCTCGGTCAGGTCACCAGACCTTGTCTCAGGCTTGATTTTGAGTTCCCTCTCAATTGCCTTTGCCGCGATTGCCGCGACTGTATGTCCGATTCCTCTGACGTGGAAAAGAGCCCTCCTAAGTGGGACCTGACCCTTGACATCCTTGCCTGCGATACGGACAATTCCCCTGAAGCTTTCTTTCTCGTCTGCCTTAGGTGCCTCCCTCTTGGCTGGAGGTTTCTTTTTTGGTGCTTCTTTTTCTTTCTTTACTTTCTTTGCCATGATTATACCCTCTCTACTGAATCTACCTCAACATTGCTTACTTTGTCTATTTCTTTGATTTTGGCCTCGAGATTGTCCATGACGCCCTCGGAGTCAGAAACTAAAAGTGACATTTTCAGAACCTTGATGCCAAAGCCAATGTCCTCTTCCCAGGATTTCTGCACCTTCGCAAGTTTGGCAACCTCATCGGTAACCGTGGGGATTGAGGCGGGATCCTCGACGTAAATTTTTATTTGTGCAATAACATTCAATTCTTCCATAAATACACCTTATTTAAGAGCCCCGATACTATTGTGTCTGATATAACACTAGAATTACCGAGAAAAGGCAGAGATTAATTTAAAAGGTATAGTTATTTAAATATGTTCCTAAAGATGGCTTTCTGGTCTAGAACTACTTACTAATGCCCCCGTGGTATAGCTTGGACAGAATGCAAGCTTGCGGAGCTTGAGACCTGGGTTCGAATCCCAGCGGGGGCGATTATTATATAGTGCTCAAAATGAGACAGTTATCTCTTTTTCCATCGCCTATGTCTTTGAATATTTCCAATCCTTCCGGCGTGAGCCTCCCGATATCGAGCCCTTCCCCGATTGTGAATGGGCAGCCAAAGACAGTGTTATCCGGAGTTATGGCAAATAATGTCCTTCCGGCCGGGCAGAAAAGGTTCTCCTGGGCCAGCCTCTCCCCTTTTCCTCCGGGCCTGGGGCTGAATCCGGCAGCGAGATTCATCCTGAACTCATCCTCCTGATAATACGCCCTCACACCCCTGAGCAGCTTGAAGAAGGATGATTCTTGCTCCGCGTCCATCACCATGGATGGGTCAAGGGAAGCTTTGCCTATCTTGGAATAGCGGAAGAAGCGGACCCTGTGCGCGCCCAAAGCCTTAGCCTTCCGACAAAGCTCCGGGAGCCCCTGGTAGTTGAGCGCGGTTATCAGTATGGAAAGGCAGACCTTCAGCCCCCCGCTGAGCACATTGCCTATCGCTGCCTCGATGGCAGAATCAGGAATCGACCGGTTGCCCTCATCGAAATTATGGCTGATTATTACCTCTGATATGCCTTTCCCCTTCAAGGCCAGGACAATATCGGGCTCCCGGGCGGGGATTATCCCGTTTGTGAGTATGTAATCCTGCCCCGCTTCCTTGTAGCAGTCGAGATAGCGCAGGTCCAGGAGGTTCTCGCTGCCTGAGAATGTCACCCTGAATCCCTGTGACATCAGCCTCCGCGTTGTCTCAAGCGCCTCTTTCGAATCCCTGGCTCCTTTATATGGTATATAGCAATAGCCGCATCTCGCGTTGCATTTGGAATTCAGCATCAGCACTACTTGCATGTCCTTGAATCTGGAGAATTCAGAGCCAAAGGCCGCGGACCAAAGGGGCGGGGCTGGCCCTTTTGCTGTGCATCAATCCAATTCTCTTTCGGTCCATGGCAATCACCTCGATTATGGGATTTCGGGGTTTTCCACTTTATATGAATATGTAACAAATTCCAGCGTGAGGGCTTAGGCTCATTTTTCCGGATTTTTTCCACAATCCCGAGAAACCAGTCGGGTGAAACAGAAGAAAAATCAGATAAAGGTCGGCAATCCATACTTTTTTTGAGCAATATGCGAATCTTGGCTCCCACCTGGGATTGAATTTTGATTTAAACCTGAATTGATTCTTTGCCGGGTACAGAGTATTGCCATGGACATACAACAAGTCCAGTAATAGGTTAAAATGACTGCCTCTGTGACCGTTGGAATTAATACCTGGGACAAAACCAAACGAAATTTCCATTACCCCACAATCCCCCAGAATCTCGCAGACTTTTGAGATTAATAATTCAGACGCTCCGTTTGGGCTTTTCTTTCTGGTCCTTATTATATCCAGATATGCGATGTGTTCGTCGATACAATAAACGGATATGTATCCAAGAATCTCTGGCCCTTTTTTGGCTGCGAATACCCTGCAGTTGCGTGAATCCAGATTGTTATTGACTATAAAATGTATGAAATCAGTATTCTTTTCAGATATCCATTCTTCATCTATCCCCCTAAGTAAATGCCATTGGCTGCGCTCAAGTTCAAACACTTCTATGCCCCTGCGGTTGGCTGATCTTGAGGCGCGCTTTATTTTGTCGCAACCAGATAGGGGGATTGTGATTATCGAGTCATCTCCGATGTGATATTTCCCATAGTGGGCGAATATGCCTTCGGTATCCTGCTTAGTACAGAAAAATATGGGCCGGAGGTTTTCCTCATCACAAAAGTTTTCGAAATGCTTCAGGATACTGCCTTTTTTTTCCATACTGCATATTGGTTCGCCCAATACAACTGCAAGGTTTTGAATCCTTGAATATGCGATGAACCCTCCGGGAGCATGAAACTTTTCCTTATCTTCTGAGAGAACCAAGTGGGATACTGGATTGTTTATATGTTTTTTCAGCAAATCATATTCAATATCGATTGAATGTGAAGCCATGGGAATATATTCTAAAGTAAAAAATTTATATAACATTTACTCGGCAGATTGCCCGAACATGGTAATTTGGGCAATGACCAACAAATGCAACTTATCCTGCAGGGGGTGCTCTTTTTCGAAATTGAAACAAAAGGCAGAGGTGGGCTTGGAGGATATCGACATTGCCATAGATTTTTTCAAGGACAATAATGTGAAGATGGTGGCTTTGACTGGCGGCGAACCCCTAATGTTACCGCATTTGAAGGATTTGGTTGAGAAGCTCAGGATGAACAATATAGTAATCGCATATATCGCGACCAATGGCACCTTGGTTGATGATGAGAAGGCGAAAATACTTGCCCAGGCAAACATCACTGGGCTTTCTGTGAACCTTGATTATTTCCTGAGCGAAGGCAGTCCGAGGGCGGCTGAAGGGGAGAGAATCAGAAACGTTGTGTCGGCATTGAAAAGGAACTCTGTCAATTTCTATGGCGGAGTCATCATTTCAAAAATAACAAAGGATATTGAAAAAACCTGCAACGAGATGAGGTCGCTGGGTATTGAAAAAATCTCATTCTCATACCCGCAAATGAAACAGATATCATATATGGCCGCCTCGGAGGACCCGCTTCTCGACTTGTCCGGAGATGAGGTTGTAAAGGTGGTTGAGGAGATAAAGGCCATAAAGAAGAGGATTCCGGTTTATAACACGGATGAGTCTTTGGATGAGTTCGCAAGGTATTATGGGGGCAGGGGATTCTGCTACTCTTGCATGGGAGGAAGAAGGATTTTCTACCTTGACTGGAATCTGGACCTTTACCCATGCTTCAATAAGAAAAAAATTGGCAACCTAAATGAAGTGAACAAGCTCCCATCCTGCGAAGCCTCATGCAAAAAGTGCTCCCAGCACGCATTCAAAGACCCCAGCATTTTTTACCATGCAATTGAGGGCTTATACTTGATTAAGAGAGACATCTTTTCTGGAGACATATCAGCCGCCTATGAGACCCTCAAATCAGAACAAATGAGGGGTTCAGCAAAATCGCTTTTTGAGATAGCAAGAGGGCCATTCATCTGATGATGTCGCTATAATCGCCAGGCTCAGGATATTTGCCAAGAAAAATCATCAAATCAGTCAGCAACCAAAATTTTAATGTGTTGAAATAACCAAGCTTTTCGAATCTTCTATTTGAAAGTTTCACCCTCATCCCCCAGTTGAAATTTAATCGGTGGTAATACGGGGCCAGCCTCTTTGAGTATTCAATGTCCTCACACAGTATGCTGCGGTACATTCCAGTATTGAAGAAAAACTGTCTTTTGATGGCGATATTATTTCCGGAAAAATACCAGAAGCCAAGATGTTTTGTTATCAGGTTTGAATAGAATATCGAACTTGACAGCAAATCAGACAATAGATTGCCATAATGAGTAGGGCCGCCAACTGCCAGAGCGCCCCCATTGAATGAAGTGGACAGTTTTGTGAGCCAACCCGGACATGGTATTGAATCAGCATCAAGGAAGGCAAGTATTTCACCGGAGGATTTCATGGCGCCGAAATTCCTAGCGTCCCCGATACCGCTCCTTTTTCTCTTATACACTCTACAACCATGTTTTTTTGCGATTTCAATCGTCCGGTCCTTGGAATTCCCATCAACTATGAGAATCTCATAATCGGAGAAATCCGATGACTTCAATGCCAAGAGGCATGCCGAGAGGTTCTCCTCCTCGTTATACGTTGGTATGATAACGGATATTTGAACATTTTTTGTTGGGATTGAAACACCATTATTTTTCTTTGTCAAAGTTTTTTATTTCGGAGCTGCCCCTTATTTTTCTTAACACTTTCCCATGAGGCTATTGTAGCAATCGCAAGACTCGCCCCAAAGAGAAGATTTTCCAGCGGGATTATTGGCACGGCAATGCCAAGGGTTTTGCTGAAATCAAATGACCAGAGGCCAAGCAAAGTCATGTAATTGTCGAATATAAGCTGGAAGAAGACCGATATTGCTACTGCTATGAGCAGGTGCTTTGAGGAGAGCTTGACAACCGCGATGGCGTAATACAGGGAAGCTAGCAGGACCACTATTGATATTATTGTATATTCCATGGCAATCACTTCACGTATTTCTTCACAGCCTCCCAGACAATTATGTAGAAGAAAGGTATCACTATGAAGAAAGCCAGCTCCTCCACGGGCTGGTTCACTATCACTATTCCGAGCATCTTGTCTAAACCAAAGGACCAGTGGCCAAGCTCTGTTGCCGCGATGTCCCAAATCACGAATATTATCAATACGGGAAATATTGCCCTGAGGGCAAGCTTGTAGTCCAGCCTGATTTTCCCCACATAAGATATAAGCGCTGTCGAAAGGAGAACAAGAATCAGATATATGAGATAGAAAAATTCATCCAAATCAAACACCAAAATCATCCTTTATCCTCAACTCAAGAAGTTTTGATGACATCAAAACTATTGGCAAGCCTCCCCCCGGATGGGTGCTGGCCCCGACGAAATAAAGGTTCTTGATTTTCGGGTCTTTGTTCGGGGGGCGGAAAGCGGCCGACTGCAGAAGGGTCGGTGAAAGGCCGAAGGTGGCGCCTTTTTCAAGATTGAACTCCTCGGCCCAATCCTCCGGGGTAATCATTCGCTCATAAACAATCCTTTGCCTGATATCTGACATGCCTATTGAAGAGAGCCTGTCAAGAATCCTCTCCCTGAAGGCCTTTTTCTGCTTTTTCCAGTCTACTTTGCCGCTCAAATTCGGAACCGGCACAAGCACGTAGATGACAGATTTGCCCTTGGGGGCAAGGGTGGGGTCATGGAGTGATGGATTGGCCACATATACCCCCGGCATCTCAGGCAGGACTTTCTTCTTGAAAACATCGTCAAGCAAATCCGTATACTCCAGAGGCAAACTGAAATTGTGGTGCTCTGTTTCGTATGAGCCTTCCACCCCAAGATAAAGCATGAATGTCGAGCAGCTTGTAGCAAGGGATTTGATCTTCTTGTCTTTCATATGCGGACGCTGCCGCTCAGGAATGAGCTTAAGGTATGTGTAGGGAAGGTCCGCATTTGAGATTATTATATCCGCGAACTCTGTTTTTCCATCTTCAAATTCGACCCCTTTGGCAACTCCTCCATCAATGATTATTTTTTTCACTGGTTTGTTTTTCCTAATTTTGATTTTTTCTTCTCCGCACACCTTTCCCAGCGCATCTGCGACTGAGTAAAGGCCGCCTTCCGGATACCATACCCCCTCAGTAAATTCGATATATGGGACAATTCCGTAGACAGAAGGGATGGCATCTGGCCTCTCACCCAGGTAAATGGCCTGGAGCGAGAATGCCATCCTTACGCGGATATCTGAGAAGTATTGGCCGGTTTTTGAGTATAAATCCGTGAACGCGCCTCCCGAGATGAGCGACATGATTCCGGCAGGAGTGACCAGGTCAAGAGGAGAGTCGAAATTCTTCATAATAAACTCATTCATGGCAATGTCATAGTATTTTTCATAGTCTGACATGAATTTTCTGTAATTTGGCGCGTCACCCAGGTTTATTTTTGATATGTTTGAAAACATTGTTTTTGGGAATGCTGATGGCTCTAGAACAGTTCCGTCATCGAAGTAGAGCCGGTACACCGGGTCGAGCTGATTGAGTTTCAAATAATCATGGATATTGCGCCCGATATCGGAAAAGAATCCCGTGATAACGCTGGGCATAAGAAGCAGCGTTGGGCCCCGATCTATCCGGAAACCTTTCTCCTGAAAATTGCTGAGCCGCCCCCCAAGGATATTCCTGCGCTCAAAAATCGTGACATCAACTCCAAGGCGTTTCAACCTCACAGCCGAGGCCATGCCCCCTACTCCGGCTCCTATGATTATGGCTTTCATCGAGTTATTCATTTATTCAATAATTAAAACTCTTTAGGAATTGACTGAAGCATGCCTGAGATTGCAAATCCTTTTTAAGACAAAATCCATCCAGGAGGGATGGCATGGTTGCTTTATTTGACTCTCCTTGGCTCTTTATTCCACAACCCTAACACTCGGTTGAGGCGGATTTCATTTCTCCAAAGTGAAAACATCAATCTCATTGTCAGGGTTTGAAGGCGAGGGGAAGTGGAATGTGTCGTGCGAGACCACCTTCAGGCCAGTTGCCTCGATAAACCTGACCATATCATCAACGCTCCGGAAATATATCTGCCGGTCCAGGCTCCTGATTTTCTCATCGCCACATTCACGGTAATCCAGCTCGGTGAGCGTGAATTCTTCGCTCCCATGCGCGAGCCTTATTTCGCCTATCGATGCGTTGTCCTTGAGATAGAACTCATAGAAAGGCTTGTTGAGTGCATTCTCAGCGTTCCTGAAATTCACTGCTGCCCTGCCCCATGGAACAAGAGATTCCCTTATCGCCGAAAGCATCGAACCTGGCGCATAAACCACCGCATTGACAGCGATTGCGATATCAGCAGCCATAGGGAGTGGAGTTCCTTCTCTTACATCGGCTTGGAGGAATCTGACTTGTGGCAGTTCTTTTTTGGCTGAAAGAAGTGAGCGGGAGGAGATGTCAAGGCCTATTATTGAGAGCTTTGATGTGTCAAAAAACATAAGCTCATTGGCGTGCCCGCAGGCAACATCAATAAGAACAGGCCTGGCGGTTCTTCCGATTTGCAATGCCCTCTCGACAAGAGGGGCGTGGAAGCGCCAGAAGTATTCTGGGTTTTTCGATGGGCTGTTTATCTTCTTCTCATATTGCCCTCTGGAAAATGAGTCATACTGGGGCTTTATTTTGTTCATGTGTTTTATCATTATAAGAAGTTATTATAAATGAGTATTAGTGCACATAATCAAAAAGGGATATAAATTTTCTAATGCATCTCAAAATCATGGACAGGCTCAACAGATCGGGCTGGATTTATCTATTCAAGTCGCTGCTTTCCCCATTCATCATAGGGCTCATCTTTTTCTGGGCAGCGGGGACGACAGATGTCCCAAGAGGATGGCTATTCCTTGGAATGAGCGCAATCCACATTTGGGCAAGCGCGATTATCCTCGCGATTTACAATCCTGTAGTCTGCAATGAAAGGCAGGACTGGATGAAGAAAAAGGACACCAAGAAATGGGACCCCTACATCGTCATTACGTATGGCCTGCTGCAGTTCTATATACAGACATATCTGATGGGCCTGGATGTCGCAAACGGCTGGTCATATCTGGGAATGGAATTTGTGGTTCCAGGTATTGCCATATTCATCGCTTCGATTGTCCTGATTGTCTGGGCAATGACAGAGAACAGGTTCTTTGAGGTCACTGTAAGGATACAGAAGGACAGGGACCAGAAGGTGATTTCCAGCGGGCCATACCGCCATGTGAGGCACCCTGGCTATGTGGCCGTAATCCTCTGGGCTTTCGCAGGTCCTTTGATTGTTGGTTCATTGATAGGGCTGATACCTGGATTGCTGGTTACGGCAATTATGATATTCAGGACGCATCTTGAAGATAAAACACTGCAGAAAGAATTGAAGGGGTACAAAGAATATGCAAAAAAAGTAAGATACAGACTCCTTCCTGGAGTTTGGTGACTACTGCGGTATCGCAAGAACCGCGATATTGGCGGTGCTCCGGACTTTTTCATCAGGGTCGCTTTCAGCTACTTCCCTGAGCCTCGGAACTGTGGATGGCTCAGCAATCATCCCAAGAACCCATGCTGAGCGCTCGCGGACCTTTGAGTCATCATGTGTCAATGAGTTGAGAACTTCCGGAACTACCGGCGTTCCTATTTCACCAAGGACCCTCGCGCATTTCTTGCCGAGCGCCGAATCTGATAAACATGAAATCAGGCCAGAAACTGCCGGCATGCCGATTGCGACTAAAGCCTCTGATGCGCTTTGACGCATCTCATCATTGCCAAGGAGCTTTACGAGCGGCTCGACCGCCGTCTCATCCCCAAGAACTCTAAGAGCCCATGCGGCCGATTTCCTTACCTCTGTTTTCTCATGTGTTAGATTCTCAAGAAGAGCAGGGACTGTTTTTGAGAGCACTTTGCTGCCAGGCATCTTGTTAGCGACGCTCTCAAGAGTAAATGCCGCAGATTCGCGGACCTGCCAGTCATCATCTGCAAGAAGGCTGATGAATGTTGGCGCGGCTTTCTCAAGAATTCCAACGCCTTGATTCAGTTCTGCGATTTCACCTGCAAGCTTGAGTGCTGGAAGGCGCATATCACCATCCATAGAATCGATAAGTCCTGGAACGGCCGGGCCGCCCATTTCAATGATTTTTGCCCGCGCATCTGCATTTCCGCTCTTTACAAGAGGAAGCAGCCTGAGGACTTTTGCTCGCTCGGCCTGCTGAAGATGCGTTGCATCCCTCGGAGGCTCATTATGCGGTGTTCCGCACGCTGTGAGCGCTATGGCCGCAGTAAAAACGTATCTTGACAATGCCCTACCCATTTGAAGTTTTCTCATAAATATATCCCACTAATATATATAATTAGCAACGTTTAAAAAAGAATTTCACGATAAAGCGCCAGATAATCAGAGATTGTTTTGCCTAAATCATAGGTTTTCATGTATTCTTTTCCACGAGAAATGATTTTTTTGCGTGTTTTTTCATCATGCAAAGCAGTCCGGATTCCTTCTGCAAGCGCTTTCGGGTTTCTTTCAACGAAAACCCCCGCTCCGTCGTACAATCCTTTCCAGAATGGCATGTCAAATGCTATAACGGGAACTTCACACGCAAGCGATTCTGCGAACACTGTGCCGAAAACCTCATACAAGGATGGCATGACAACCGCGTCAGCGGATTTCTGAATCATGCATTTTTTGTTCCAGTCCAGTTTCCCAAGGAATTCTATGTTTTTCCCTGCCGCCATCTTTTCATATTTTTGCCGGTCAGGCCCATCCCCAATCACAAGAAGCCTTGTGTTTTCAAGATAATCCATTGCTTTTATCAGGTAGGAGACCCCTTTGGACCTTTCATGGAGCCTGCCAAGGTAAACAATTACTTTTTCTGAATTTGTTTTCAACTCTGTTTTCTGGACATTCTGGAAATGCTGAGCATCAACGCCGGTGTAAATCGTCCGGACATTGTCAAGGGAATACTTTTCACGCAGCTGCTCTTCCTGATATTTTGTGCACGCAACAAGAACATCAAGTTCTTTGAAAGCTTTTTTGTCAAGCAGCGAGACATACCTGCAGAAGGCTGATTCTGCTGCTTTTGAAATTATGTTCGATGGGGGGGAAAGCTCAAGGTAGGAATCAGCAAAGAAATGCGCTGTTGCTATCTTTGGCTTTCTTATGGATGAGCCTGCCGGGGCAAGGGCAGCGTTCAGGAAATGGACCGCGTCATAACCATGGAATTTTTTCAGATTCGAAGAAACGTTGTGAAGAAGGGGATACCTTGAATAGTATTCGAATTGCCCGGCAATTCCGCCCATAGACTGTTTTACTGAGCAGAGCTGAACGCTGTTTCCGCTCCCCTCAAGGGCGTGTTTCATATTGTTAAAGAAGGTTGTTTCTCCGCTTACGGAATCATAGGAATTGTAGCAGAGAAGAATGTTCATTGTAGAGTAAATAGAAAAAAGAAGAATTTATTTCTTCCTGCCAGCGCCCCTTCTCCAGACTATCACTCCAGCCAGCAGGAGTGCAAGCAGGAGCACCAGGAAGATAAGGCTTATTGTCTCGTCAAGGACCTGCGTGTCAGGCACATCCTCACCAGAAACCGGCTTTGGCAGAGCGTTCACCTTGATGGTCTCTACTGGCTCCCCGTCCTTAAGCAGAGTAAGTTCATATGGACCCTCAAGGTTCAAGGGAAGCGTCAGTTTCCCGTTTGAGTCTGTCCTTCCGTTCAGTATCCTGCCATCAGGAAGCTTAATCTGCACTTCGCAGTTCGCGCATACGCCGCCGCCCTCAGTCGCGTTTACAGTGATTTCCTCGCCTACAAACGCTGATTCTGGACCCTCAAGGTCGCGTGTTGGTTCACAGAGATTGTCTTGGCACACATAGCCTTCTGGGCAGTCTGGGCAGCCTTCCTCATCACCGCACTCATACTGGACCCACTCGTGGTCATCTGCCATTCCGCAGAGGCCGGTCACATCTTCGCAGAATCCTGAATTAGCGCCCTCAGCTATGTTGCAGTATTCGGAGCTCTCACATTCCTCATCAGTTGTGCACCCCTCATCCTCAACACATTTGTTGTCAACGCAAGACTCAAGCATCTTGCAGTCAGAATCAGAGCAGCATTCGTACGGATTGCACGTGTGATTTTGCACATAGCCGCATGAGCAGTCGACTGGCTGGCACATGTTGTTCAGGCATTGTTCATTGTCCAGGCACTCGGCATCCTCAATGCACCCGAGTTCGCACTCGCTGCAAAGCACAAGAGTTTTTACTGTATCAGCTGACTGGTAGCCTGTTTTTGATGCCAGAATCTTCACCGGAATTCCGCATCCGACAAAGCCGAACTCGCCGCTGCTGTTGGTCGAGCCTATCGCGACATCGTAGAGCTGGTCCTTGTGGAAGACCTGCACACTGGCACCCTCAATGTCGTTTCCGTTTGAGGTTATCGTAACAACGCTGCCATTGCAGTTTGAGGAGAAGCTTATTTGGAGTTCATCTTCAGGACCAACTCCCCCGTCATCGTCATCGCCACCAATGAACTCAAAGAGGCCGACGATTGTACTTTCAGTGATTGCCTCATATGAGAGCTCATTGTTTGTCTCATTAGGAGTGCTGTTCATCCAAAGCCAAGTTCCATTGTCATAGAGGGCAAGCCTCAGTTTTGGTTCCAGGTAATCTGGCTCAAGTTCTGATTCGAGCCAGTACATACCAAGCCAGTCTATTGAGACTCCGCTTGTCAGGTTGGTAATCCCAAGGAACTTCCCATTGAATGAGCGGAAGTATGTGGGATCTGGCCCTGGAGCAGCTACCCACTCAAGACTGTAAGCAGATGCCACCATATCATCAACCGAAACGTTGGAGTAGTTCGTCAGGTTTCCAGCGTCATTGTCTATTATCACGTTATTGAGCGTGACCATTATTCCGCTTCCGTCAATCACAACATCCGGCGCTGCATTGTTGAAGTAGTGGTCATTGGTAACAACGGTGTTGTTCGAGTCCCGAATTCCCAGTCCCACACCCCAATTGACATCTGGGTGGCCATGGGCAGTGTTGTCCATGAGGACAGTGTTGTCTGCCGAATTGATGTTGAATCCAGCCTCGCCATTGCCATATGCGGTGTTGTCAGCGAACGTGTTTCCAGGAGACTGGAATGCAATGAATCCGCTGAGGTCATTGTTGTAAGCAGTATTGTTTGTTATGTTATTTGCGCTGCTTGTGCTCTGGCTTACCGATATTCCGTTTCCTCCCTGCTGGTTGTAGGCTGTATTGTTTACTATATCATTGTTGTCCGAATCAGAAGTCACCCCAATACCATCATTGACATTGGCGAACATCTCGTTCCTGAAAATGTCGTTGTTGTCTGAGTTGTAGAGATAAACTCCGTCCCTTCCGTTGCGGCACATGACTGAGTCAGCGATTGTGTTGGAATTTGCTCCGTCAAGGTGAACTCCCTGCGCATTGTTGTCGCAGAAGTAAGATGGGTCAACCAGGTTTCCGGTTGCAGATTCCATCCTAAGGCCATCATCGTTATTCGAACCATTGACGTTGATGAAGAAGTTGTTGTTTGACTGGTTTGCAAAGAAGCCGATGTTGTTCTGGTCGGCGTTGCACCCCGTCAGGTTGTGGCTTCCTCCCTGGTCCAGGTGGAAACCAATGGTCTGTACCGGGCCTGTGGCGTTGCAGTTAAGGAATGTATTTCCACTGCTTGTAGTTGTCCTGAAACCATCAAAGACATTGTTGAAGGCGATGCTGTCCACAAAGCGGTTGTTGTCTGAATTTTGGATGTAGTATCCCATCTGCTGGTTTGATGCTGCGTTGTTGTCAGTCAGGTTGTTGTTGTCTGAGTTGCTCAGGTAGAAGCCGTAGAAACCGTTTGCTTCTGAGTAACTATTCTCAACAACATTGTTGTTGCTGCTCGAATCCAGGATGAAGCCGTGTTGGGCGTTGTTGTATGCGCTGCTGTCCAGTATCGCTCCGTCGCTTGTCTGGTAGTAATATACCCCCCTCGTATAGTCTGACATGTTCGGGCAGTTGCGGACAGTCACGTTTGTGAAAGTGCCGTTTGAGACTACTGCGTGTGTCAGGCCCCCGGTGCCGTTGTTGGTTATGCTGTATCCGTCGCAGTCAAAGACAACATCGGATGATGCAATCTTGATGCACGCGGTTCCGACTATCGGGGTTGCGTTGTTTGTTGAACCCTCGATGTCGTCAGTAAGTGTGTATGTTCCTGCCGAAGTAATCGGAGCAGGACATGCCCCCCCTGCAAGAATCGCGAACGTGCTGAAACTTGAGAGGTCCTCAAGCGAAAGCTCGTTGTTCACAGTGTCAGGCGTCCCGTTCAGGAGTGACCAGGTTCCGCTGTAATCCCAGAGCTGCAGCATTGACTCGTCAAATCCTGGGAGTTCTGCAGTATTCCAGTGCCAGGTTATATCCTCTATTGTGTCTGCTGAGCCAGTATCATCTATCTCAATGAACTTCTGGTTGAAGCTCACCATCGGGAATGGGAGCGCTGCAGGCTGATTGTCCCAATCCATAGTATATGTGTCATTGGTCGAGTCAGATAGGGATATGTTAGTGTAGTTGGTGTAGGTTCCGTCCGAGTCAAACACCACGCCGTCCATAGTGTAGTCAAGATTTAGAGAGGTTCCGGCGGCGCCCAAGTCCTCCCCGTTTCCATAAAGGTGGTCGTTGTGCAATCCAACTTTCGAGCTGTCCCGTAGCTGAACACCATAAGCTGAATTGTCATATATTTCATTGTCAAAGAGCTGGGCGTCATTAGAGTTCCAGTAAATCTCGATTCCGTCCGGGTTGTCGTGAAGTCTGTTCGCTGTTATGTTAGTGTATTCTGAAGAGAACAGATAGATTCCCGAATTTCCGTTTGAGTAAGCGTCGTTGTCAAAGATCGTCGTAAAGTCAGATCCGGTGCTAAGCCAGATACCATGGTTGTTGTCAGTTACATCATTCCCGCTAAGGCGGTTGTGGTCTGCGGAGAAAAGACGAATTCCCTCGTTTGTGTTGGATGAGCAGTTGTTGCCGGTAGCGTTGTTGTATTCCGAGTTGGAGAGCATCAAACCAATGTTTGAGTTGTCAAGGGCATCGTTTCCTGTGATGCGGTTGTAGTCGCTTGTGCTAAGATAGAATCCTTCAGCGTTTCTCTCTGCCGTGTTTGATGTGAGGTCAAGGTCAGTTGAGTTGCCAATATAGAATCCCCGGACATTGTCAGCTGCGTAGTTGTTGTCCAGCGTGCTGCTGTCCATGGAATCTATGTGGAATCCGTTCTGCCCATTTATCGAACCGTTGCAGCCAATAAAGTCATTGTCATAAAGGCCCACCGAGGCGTTCGAGCGGTATGCATAGAACCCATGCTCAGTGTTGCTGTATGAATCAACATTGTTGATTTCATTTCCAGTTGCCGGTCTTGGGGATCCTGGACCTTCGCTTGGCGGGATATAATAATTTGTTATTGCAACCCCTGAGAGTGTGTTCGAATATGCGTCACTGTTTGAGAGGGTGTTGTTGGTCGAGCCATTAATCAGGTATCCATAAGCACCGTTACTGTATGAGTCGCAGTTTGTCACAGTGTTGTTGTTGCCCTGGATGTTTACACCGCTCTGGCCGTTCCCAGTCGCGAGACAGTTGACTGTAGCGTCAACGCCGTATATCGAGAAACCATGTTCCCCGTTGTTGGTCGCGTTGTTATCAGTAAGGCTGTTGCCCACTCCGCCAACTCCGAATCCGTTTTCAGTGTTGCTCTCGGCAAGGTTGTCAGTGAATACATTGCTCTGGCCGCCGATTGAGAAACCGTCCTCAGTATTGCCGTAGGCGTAATTGTCGGTAAACACGTTGTTGTCGCCGAAATTTATGAATCCGATGTCATTCCCTGAAGAGTGGCAGTTTGTGACGAGGTTGTTCACGCCCTGGATTTCAGTTCCCCATAGGGTTGAGTCCGTTGTGTTGCAGTCAGAAATATTGTTGCCGTTAGTATCTACATTTATTCCGAAGGTATCCCCCTCAGTATAAACTCTTGTGATGACATTGTTGTTCGAACCCTGCAGAAGGGTCAGCGTGGAATAGCCGTCATATCCATTGATATCTGATATCTGGTTGTTTGTCGAGTTGTACCTAAGGTACATTCCATTTTCCGGATAACTGTTGTATATAGTAATATTAGAGAACTGGCTGTTTGATGTGTTCCAGATTTCAACATGGTGGGAGTAGCCTGTTATGTTCGGGCAGTTCCGCACGGTGATATTGGTGATTTTTGCCGATGAATTGTCATTGACAAAAATACCGTATCTTGCCTGCGGCGGAAGGGCGGCGTTGTAATCTATCGAATAACCATGGCAGTCCAATAGGACATCGGAGCTACGGACCACTATGCACGCGCTGCCTAACCCTGCCGGCACTCCCGCACCAGTCAGGTCGTTAATCATGTCATATGTCCCGGTGGACGTGATTGCCTGGCATGATGAAACATCAACAGAAAAAACCAGGCCGCTAAAGGCCAAAAGAATCATAAATACAACAATATTTCTCGACATGACCATGAATCGAAAGAATAGTTTAATAATATTGCGAAAAGGAAAAAAAAGAAAATTCGCTATTTTGACCTGCTCCTCCAGTAGAGTATGGCCCCGACCACAATCAAGAGCAGTAGCAGGAGGAATAGTATGGAGAAATCAAGCCCTCCAGTCTCAGTCGGCTTCTCAGGCTCATCGGGAGCCGGTTTGGGAAGCGCATCAACAGTGCTTTCGGCTCCTATGGCTCCGGCCATGACGAGCTTGTAGGTTCCTTCCATGTTCAGAGGGAGACTGAATCCACCCTCCGAATCTGTCTTTCCGCTGAAAGTCCTGCCATCTGGAGAGGTCACGGTGACATTGCAGCCTGCGCATGCCAATCCTCCTTTGGTGGCTGAGAGGGTCACGTTTTCCCCGACGAAACCAGATATGGGCCCACTAAGGGCGCTGGTTTCTTCGCACTCGTTGTCCGTGCACACATAACCTGATGGACATAAGGCGCAACCAGCTCCAGTGCCGCACTCATAAACGACCCAGGAATGGTTGTCAGCGTATCCGCACTCCCCTGTGACAGGCTCGCAGCTTCCCCCCGATTGACCTGATGGGATGTTGCAGAAATCTGCAGCGCTACATTCTGAATCAGAAACGCACTCTGCCTCAGGTTCAATTACAGGCTCAATGCACACTCCCTCAACGCAGGTTTCGTTTCCTGTGCAGTCGGTATCGAGAACACATTCAGGAACCGCTACAGGCTCGGCGCAAATGTTCGCGATGCATAGCTCCCCTTCAGGACAGTCGGCATCGACATTGCATTCAACGGCGCAACTGCCGCATGAGACAAGCTGCTCTGCAATCACTTCAGTGCCATAGCCATCCTTCTTCGCTGTTATCTTGACATTCACTCCGCAGCCTGTAAATGTGAAGGTGCCGTTTGAATCCGTGTTCCCGGATGCGACTGGAGAGAGGGTATTGGCATTGTCCACAAGGACCTCAACCTCATCTACAGGCAATCCGGCATCCAGAACAGTCACTGTGCTATTGTCGCATGATGTGTTGAATGATACTGTGAAAGACTCGCTGGAGCCGCCCCCATTATCATCATCGTCGCCGCCCCCAAATTCCCAAACAGCGAACGTACTGAATGTGTCCACATCCGAGAGAGATATTGTGTTCGCAACATCATCTGGAGTTGAGTTATGGAAGGTCCAGTTATCTGAAGTATTGAATTTCGCAAGCCTGAAGTTGGTGTCAATGTAGCTGTCAAGCAGAAGCTCTGATTCCAGCCAGTTCCACACAATGTGGTCTATTGAGACTGCTCCAAACTCCCTTGAGATGTTCACGAACTTGCCTTCGAATGACCTGAACTCAGGCAGTAGAGGCGCTGGCTCGCTGTCCCAGTCAATTGAATACTGTCCGTCCAAATCAACGTTGTCTGTCAGGGAAATGTTTGTGTAATTGCTGTAGTTGCCAGTAGGATTGTCGAATATTACTCCAACTAGGTACAGGTCAAAAGGCCATGAGAAGGCAGATTCAACTACCATGTCAAGGGCGTTGTTGTAATAGTGGTCATTGGTAACCACCGTGTTGTTCGAATCAAAGATGTAAATACCATTGATTGAGTTGTTGAACGCTGTATTGTCAGAGAGGGTCTGGTTATCTGCTGTGATGTCAAACCCATACCGATTCTCATATGCAGAGTTGTTGGTAAACACATTGTCAGTTGAGAGAAGAGTCGAAACCTCGATGCCGCGAAAGGTATTCCCATGGGCCAGGTTGTTTGTGACCAGGTTGCCAGGGCTTGTTGAAAGCTCGATGCCGTTGTTGCTGTTGCCCCATGCAGTGTTATTGTTGACCGTGACATTCCTGCTTGATGCCAGGAAAATTCCGTTGAGGTTGCCTGATACCAGGTTCCCCTGTATTAAGCTGTTGTTAACGTTTGATACGAAAAGTCCATCATCAGCGGTGTTGTCGCAGAAAACAGAATCCAGTATTGTCAGGTTGTCAGATAATGCGACGTAGAGTCCATGGTCGCTATTGTCACAGAAGATTGACGGGTCAATTAGGATGTTGCTGGAGTTGGATGCATCAAACCCTGCATCCCCATTGAGAGATCCTCTTACATCAGTGAAAATGTTGTCCGGACTTGATTGCAGGTTGAATCCATCCTCAATATTGTTGGTGCTGTTATCCCCATTGAACGTATTGCCTGTGCTCGAATCAAGGAAAAATCCATTGTTTGCATTGGAATAAACGTTGTTGTTTGAGAGGGTGTTGCCCCCCACTGAATCAAATGCTATACCGTCCCCGCTATTTCCGAATATTGTATTGCCGCTAAGAACATTGTTCCCTGAGCCTAACGTGAAAAGAATTCCGTCGTCATAATTTCCGCTTATCCTGTTTCCTGAGAAGGTGTTGCCTCCAGAGTTGCCTGATATTAAAACCCCCTCAAGACCAATTGTCTGTCCGTTGCTGGTAATGTTATTGTCAGTATATGTGTTGTTGCCCGAAGATACAGAGGCTGATAGTCCCCAGTTGGCGCTGTTGGAAATCACGTTATCGGTGACAGAGTTTCCGGATGCGCCGGTCAGGAGCAAAAGGCCGCTTCCATCGTTGCCCTGGATGCGGTTGTGTGAGAGAGTATTCCCAGTTGAGTTGATGCCGATGAACATTGCGTTGTTCCCGCTGTTGCTGACTGTGTTGTTGTGGATTGTCGTTCCGGTAACCGTTGACATTGGGAAACCGTTGAGTCCGTTATTGTCAAGAAGGTTCATCTCCACATAACTGTTTGAAACATTTGCAAGAACAATCCCATACAGGCTGTTGTCCGAGGCGTTGTTCAGGCCCACGTAGAGGCTTGCGCCGCGGTCTATGTAAATTCCAGCCTCGGAATTGCCATGGAGTCCATTATCATAAATTATAGTGTTTGATGCATCGTGAATGCGGATTCCCTCCTCAAAGAGGGTTATGTCCGGACAGTCGGTAATTAGTATGCCGCTTCTTGTTCCGTTGACCGCAACACCAATGGTGCCGGCCCCGCCGGTTCCGGTTATGGAATAGCCGTGGCAGTCAAGGACAACGCTAGTGGCAGCTATCTTGATGCACGCAGTCGTGCTTGAAGGGGACATCTCAGAAGCATTGAAAGGATCTCCGTTGAGATTGCCAATGAGGTCATATGTTCCCCCAGAAGTTATCTCTTGGCAGGCAGACACATTGATTGCGAATGTCATGCCAGCCAGCATAATAAGGCTTAATATTGCAACAAATAGTTTGGACATTTGTGGATATCAGGGAGATGGTTTAAAAGTTTTTGGAAAAGTTGATGAAGTGTCGCTTCGGGCAATACAATCCAAAGATGGGTCTATGCTGAGACTGAAATAATCTCAAATGGTCAAATCCATTCATATAGATTTAAGGAAGCCATCTTCGCCGAGCTGGAATTTGTGCGCTGCGTTGGACCTGCACTGGAAGTGCTCTCCAACTTTCAGAACCTGGGAGTTCATAGCGAACGCCATAAAACACTCGGGGCAACCCATTATATATTGGTTTTCCATGGGGAATCATCTCGATACTACTATTTTCTGGTCATTCTTCGTATCGAAGATGAGGTTTATAAACCAATGTCCCATGTTCAGTCGGTTTCAATGCCTGAGACGCTCATGCAGCTTAGGTATGATGAAGTTACCCACTTGCCATCCATGTTCTTTGTCAGAACTTCTGAAGTGACTGTGCAGTCCTCCATATACCGGTGCTCAGTGGAGTGGAAATACTCGATATCAAAGCTCCCACCTGAGAACGGAAGCACAGGGCTCTCGTTCATGAAGATTGCAACTCCCCTTGATACAGGTTCAACACCATCATCGAAAACTATGAATCCGGTTGCCTGGATGCTGGAGATGGGATTGCCATCGAACTTGACATCAGTCAGGGGGGCAAGGTCAAAGACTATGTCGCCTGGCTGTGAGTCAAGTGTTTTGCTTCGTTTCCACTTGTAAGTCACCTGCTCGAATGCACCCTCGTATTTCTTGAAGAAGTCATCCCTAATCTGAACAAGGCTCTCATCAAGCATCTGGTTCAGGGTCTTGTTTGACTTTGGCACAGTGTCAGTAAAGTCCTGGGTGTCGTTTTCCTCAGGCACTTCCTCGAGGTCGCACTCAAAGTTGCAGACGCAGTCTGGATAGGTCCCTGAAATATCCCAAGACCCTACGCACTGGATATGCGGCTGTGTGGGGCAGTATTCCTCACAAGTCATTGAAGCAGAATCATTTGTATCCGGAGTCTCATTTACAGCAGGCGGCTCTTGAGGGGTTGTTGGGCCAGTTGGTCCAGTATCCTCTGAGGGCGTTGTGGAAATGCATCCGAACAATAACAATATCCCGAAAAGAATCGCAAAAAATCTCATGGTCATAAATCCCCAGCAAACGATTATAAACCCTGAAGGCAAAGTTCTTGGGGTGTTAATATGCCAGCATGTCCTCAATGCCATATCTACAAGGGGCTTTGGTCCCCCCTCAAGCAAGACAAGGAAGGCCAGTTTATCTGCAGTGTGAACAATATGCACAAATTCACCCGTGACCGGGATGGCAATTTTCATAGTGCATAAACGAAACATTTAAATATATCGGGTACCACTAGACTTCCATAAACATAATATCACGCGACCTCCCAGTGATAGAATGACCAGTAGCCAGAACAAAGTAAAGAGACCAGACCCACAGCCAGCACCAGAGAGAGGCTTCGCCGGAAAATCCCCCCTAGTTTCAGGAATGCTTGCCAAAAGAGACCAGCTCATGGCCAGCGCAGTCATTCTCAAGTTGGTAAGCCGCGCAGTTGCAGATGCCCATGCAAAGGAGCAATATGCCAAAAAACTTTTCTCACTTGCAGATGAAATCTCAGATGCAAGAAGGTCTGAGAAAATTTTAACCATGATTAGGCAAACCATGCAGGAGGTTAGAGGAGTCCCTAAAACCAAAAGGGAAGCACTTGAGATGGCCCTTGAAAGAAAGGGAATCGCGGCCGAGATTATTGATGAAAAAGAAGCCAGACATTTCTCATTGTTCAAGATTAAGTACAGGGGCCAGGAAAGAAGCGTGCCATTCCAGAACAACATCATGGAAGGGAACGCGGTTGCCAATTTCCAGAGGATTCTGGCAACTTCCGGCATAGTAGGAAACAACCGGGAACTCATGGAATCAAGAAAAGAGGAAATAGGTTCAGTGAGGCCCCCTGCAGAGCCCATTGAAGTCGACCATAAAAAGCTCGAAGGAAGAAAAATCAACTACGATGGCAAAATCG
Source organism: uncultured Microcaldota archaeon (assembly GCA_963791815.1). Classification (GTDB taxonomy): domain Archaea; phylum Micrarchaeota; class Micrarchaeia; order Anstonellales; family Bilamarchaeaceae; genus Bilamarchaeum. The sequence continues at coordinate 83,081 of CAWBTT010000001.1, forward strand.
GCAGTGGGCTGATGCAGTTCACATATTACGCTGAAGGGATAAATACGTCCATAGGAATCACAGGGAATCTAAGAAATGGAGAACTTCTTGCGGAAATTGACAGAAAGATATTCGAGATTCATGAAACTTTTGGTGCTCCCCTAGACGCTGCTGTAGTAGAGCAGCAGACATCAGAAAAGCCATGCCTCAAAGTGCCAGGCGACCTAGAAATCGAGAGGATTGTGAATGGGCTCCACTTTATTGTCAGCAATAAAATCCCTGCAAAACGCATGCCTGAGGAATATCAAACGGCGATTGAAACTTTGAAGGCAAGTCCGGAATACCATGCGATCAGCACGGCCGCCCCAATCACTAAGGGTGAGGCCGGCGAATTCGCAAACGCATTCAAAGAGCTTGACACCACGGCCCATACAATGGTAAGGGTGCTTAGCCCCTGCGGAAATGAAGGGGAATTTACAGGAGAAGGAGAACAAATCATAACGCAGGCTCTTGGGCTTGGAGAAGGCAAGGCCAGCATAAACCCTGCCGCAATTAGCAACATCGCAACAGCCTATTCAATGCTCACAGGGCAGAGCACATCTGGGTGGAAAGAAGATGAATTTTCCCAGAAACACCAGGGAATGATGTTCACAATAAGAAAAAAAATGAAAGAGCTTACAGGAAACCTTATTTTCAGTCCAGTTCAGTAGCTCTTTGGAGTCACAGTAACTTTCATCACTGTTTCTGAAACCTGCGGATGCGGAGAGACCGGCCTTTGCGGGCTTGTCGGGGTCCCATTGTCAACATTATCTTTTCCAGAATCAGGCTGTCCTCCTGAGAATCCGATTCCGACTTCTGAGTTCTCCTCGGTTCCAGCGTCATAGTTCTGGGCTTTTGTAGTGGAATTCTTCGCCCCGTTTCCGGAAGTGAAAAGCGCAATGTTGTTGACTCCGGCGAAACCGTCATTGGTCTGTACCAGCATCATCGCGCCTGAAAGATACGTTTCCCTTGGCTTGTCCCTTGGGACTTTCAATGTAAATGTTGTGCTCTCCCCAGGGGCTAGTGGGGTGTCAATCAGATATCTTGACACGACTCCTGCCTGAGAATCTATATAGTCGTAGAATGGGGCGTTGTTGCCATATTCAACGAGCGGTTCCATTTGTGAGGGCACCTTCTTGTTGATGTAATCTATGCTGAAGGGGGGCTTGTGCGCAACGAAAACGCCGGGGGACAGTGTCATGGTCTGGTGAACATTCTCTATCTTGACCTCGAAAGTGTACATTGTCTTGCTGTCGTCCACCTGAACTGGCGCTGGCTCAGTCTCGTTCTCACCATTCATGATTTCCTCGACATTCTCCTCTAATTCATCCACACAATCCTCAATCACCTCGACTTTGTCTTCGAGCGCCTCGAGCTTGTTTTCCAATTCCTCGAGCTTGGATTCCATCTCGGAGGATTCTTCGGGCGCCTGTTGCGCGCAGCCAGAAAGCAGAATCATCAAAATCAGAGATAATGCAAGATAAACCTTCATGGATTATGATAGGCGCTGTTAGTTTAAAAAAATAAGCCCCCGGCGAGATATATCCAACTGATTGACATTTTATCCAGTCAAAAAGTTCTTGAACTCACGACCTCGTCCTTACCAAGGACGCGCTCTACCGCTGAGCTACAGGGGCCTGAAGGTAAAAGATATGGTGTTAATTTTATTAATCCTTGTCCTTGGAGTCCATGGCAAGCTTCAGGAAGGGATTCACATTCTTCTCCTTGACAGCTAGGACGTGCATAAGCACCACCTTGGCTTTTTTCCTGACTGCTTCAGGCACTTTTGCAGAGTTGGCAAGGAATGAGAGAGAGGCTTGATCCTTGGATTTCTCAAGCGATTTGAGCACCACCCCCAGGTTGTTTTCAATGGCTTTCATTGCCTTGTCTGTCACCTGTGTCACTGATATGTCAGGGGCATTTGAGATTGCCTGGACTATGATATCATAATTCTTGAGGAATTCCTTGGCTGCCCAGACAACGCGGACACGCTCAATGCTTCCAAGCCCATCAAGCAGGGCAGCAAGCTCAAATGGAGAATATGTCTTCTGGAGCTTCAGGTCCTGCGCCGCCTCCTCTTTCTTGGGAGCAGGGCCCAGGATTTCCACCTTGAGTTTTTCCGCTGCCTTGTATGCCTTGTTCCGAATCTCAAGCGGAACCTGCGCAAGTGATGAAAGGAACATGAGGGCAGGCACCATCCTTTTCTGAACCATGATATTGATGACCTTGTCAGTGTCCTGCTTGATTACCTCAACCGCCTTTATCGTGACCTCAGTAACTGTCAAGAGCGGAATCTTGGCAACAGTGGGGGCAATCTTCGGATAGTCGCGTATGAACTTTATTGCCGCTGGAATGCGAAGCTCTGGAATTTTGCTCTCCAGTTTCTGAATAAGGATTTTGACCTGTTGAGGAGTATATATCACTGGAACCAAAGTCGGCGCCTTGGCCTCAGTGTGTTTTGGCTCCTGGAATTCTGGGCCTTGGACCCTTTTCAAAACTTCGGCTGCCTTGTCCCTGGTCGCAGGAGGTATTGACTCTGATTTCGCTATGAAACTTAGAGCTTTCGTTTTCCGCTCTTTTTCAAATTTCACAAGCATTTTCTGCTCATTTTTCAGTACGGCCGCGATGACAAGTTCCATGATTTCAGTACCTGAAACATCAGGAATCTGAGCCGCGGCCTCTGATACTGCCCCTTGGTTTTCAGCGAACTCTGAGATGCCTGAGATTTCACGGTCAGTGTTTTCCCCGGTCAATGAGGCAATTAGAGTACCCAGTTCATCAAGCGTATATGCCCTGCCAACGATTACAGCTACCTTCTTCTTGTATGGCGCAGGCTTTTTTTTCTCCACTTTGTGCACAGCCTTGTGCACGTCTTTTTTGTGGGTTCGCCTTGGGCCGCTCATGGAATCAGTTAATCCTCTAATGTTTTTTAACCTGTCAGCAAAGCATTATATTCTCAAGTAAGAAAGAAACTAAGGGATACTTATGTTTGGCGGAGAAGAAATAATTTTCACCGGTGCATACAAGGGATTGAACCTCGGCATAAAATACGACGTTTCAGGAAAAGACGAGAAGGAAGTTTCTGCAGTTCTGACTGACATCAGTAATAATATTGAGCCTCATGCTTTCGCGCTCTCGGGAATTGATGTCAAAGCGATTGACGGATTTGTCGATTTCAAGGGAAAGGGGATTTCCGGAGTATGCGATTACCTGAACAACAAATCATCAGAATGGAACAAATGGGCAAAGGCGAATGTTGAGCGGAAGGAACTTATGCCTGTTGCTGAGTCATACCTTTTCAACAAGCTGCTTCATGAGGCCGGAATTGCATTCAAGACAGACGGAAAGTCCCCAATCAAGCCTGAAAAAGAGGAGATTGGAGATGTTATAGCGTTTGTCGGAAGATACAAAAGCTGGATGGCAATCAAGAAGCTTGGCCTTGACAATGTCAAGGACTATGAGGTTTCAGGGATTTTGGCCGGCATAAATTTCACGGTTGTCAACAAAGGATTCGACTTCGCAGGAATTGAGAAGGATGATGATAAAGTGAAGGCAATCACAAAGGGAAAAAGAAAGTCATACAAGAACGCAATCATGTGCCTGGAAGATGTCAAGTCCGAAGGGGAGAATCCATACCTTGTTGCCAAGGTACTTGAAGCTATTAATTATCGGCCGTATGCAAGCTCGCATATGCTGACAAGCGCGTATCCAGATATCAAACCGCCTAAGGTAAAGGGGCGCAAACCAAAGGGATGATTGAAATGGCAGAAGCAAATGGCAAGATAATACTTTTCGGAGAGCATTTCGTTGTGCATGGAGCACCTGCAATAGCAGCTGGAATCTCGAGCAGCGTTATTGTAGAAGTTAAAAAAGCAGATAGGAACAGCATTGTCACTGAGCACCAGGTCTCTGAAAAGATGAGCGTGGATGGAATCCAAAGGGTGCTTGCGGTCATGGGGATTCATGAGCAGTATGAAGTCCACCTCAAAGGAGACTTGAAGACTTATGGCGGGCTTGGCTCTTCAGCAGCGTTCTGCGTCGCGCTTGTCAAGGCGCTTGCAGAAGAAAAGGGCATTCACCCGACCAAGGAAGAAATCAACAAATACGCCTATGAGGGTGAGAAAGCTTTTCATGGCGACCCGAGTGGAATCGACAACACCGTCGCGTGCTATGGCGGCATTGTCCAGTTCAAAAAGACACCTGAGAAAAACAACTTTGAGTTCTTTGAGGTTGGAAAGGATTTGGACGTAATAGTATCATTCACAGGAAAATACAGCCCAACTGCCAAGATGGTGGAAAGGGTAAGGGAATTCAAGGAGCAGGATGAGACTGAGTTTGCCCAGCTTATGGATGAATACGCTGACATTGAGCATGAGGGGCGAAAGTTCCTTGCAAAGGGAAAACTCAGGATGATAGGAATGCTCATGAACGCCAACCAGTCGCTATTATCTGAAGTCGGAGTCTCTGATGAGGCAAATGACAGGATAATCAAGATTGCCCTTGATGAAGGGGCTCTTGGAGCCAAACTGACTGGCGGAGGGGGCGGAGGCTGCTGCATCGCGCTCGCAAAGAATGAGAAACACGCAGCAGAGATTGCCAAGAAACTGGTTGATGCCGGATTCGATTCATTCACAGCAAGAATAACACACTAGTTCCTGCAATTAGGACATGGGGTCTTTACTCCAACCCTTTTGCATATTTTATTCAATGGACAGTCCGGACAGGCAGGATTTCTTGGGGTGCATAATGTCTGGCCAAAGGCGACGAACGTCCTGTTCAGTTTGGGAAGGTATCTTTCAGGGATTTTCTTCACAATGGATTTCTCTGTTTCTTCAGGTCTTTTTGTTTTCACAAGGCCAAGGCGGTTGCTAATCCGATGCACATGGACATCAACCCCAAGCGTCTTTTTCCCAAAGGCCCTTGCAAGCACTATGTTCGCAGTTTTCCTTCCAACGCCTGGAAGTTTCAGCAGGCCCTCGAGAGTATCAGGCACCCCCGTCTTTTCCAGGATTTTGCATGATGCAATCAGATGTTTTGTTTTTACCTTGTAGAATCCGATTCCATAGAGGATTTTCTCGAGTTTTTTTACTCCCAATGAAGAAACCGCTTTGGGGGTTTTGGCAACTTTGAAAAGGTTTGCGACAACCCTGGCAGTGATTTCATCCTTCGTCCTTGCCGAAAGCATTGTGAAAACTAGAATCTTGAAGGGTGTGTCCCCGGTCTCTTTTTCTGCACGGAAAACAGGAGGGTCTCTTTTCGATGCTTCATTATGCATCTGGTTCAGCATCCACCCGATTCTCTTCACAGCTTCTTTGTTCATTCAGTGTTTTCACACAAGATGAAGTTATAAATTCGGCTTTTTGAGCGCAGCAATTCCAGGAATTCAAACATCGGGAATATGGTTGATTCCGAGGAGAACATTCGGCCAAAACCGAAGAAAAACATGTTTGATATAAAAACGCGCTGGGTATACCTAGCATGGACCTCAGGATATTTTTAATCGGGATTTTGGTCATGTCGGCATTTTATGGCTGTGTCACGCCAACCGACCCAGGCAACCAAACAAATGTGTCGGTCAATGTAACGGAGACACAAGAACTGAAGAAGTTCGCTTCTTTGGATGAACTAAAGTCTTTCATTAAAGCCACCCAGTCGCAGAACAGGTATTACGATACCATGGACATTAATGTCGTGCCCATGGCAGCAGAGGCAGGCGGCACAAAAAGTGCTGAGAGTTCTAATCAGGCATCAGACTACTCCACCACCAATGTCCAGGTGCAAGGCGTTGATGAGGCTGATTTCGTAAAAACAGATGGCAGATATATCTATGTGCTATCTGCTAGCACGCTGGTGATAATGGATGCTTACCCGGCAGAGAACGCAAGCATACTCTCCGAGACAGAAATAAACGGCACCCCAAGCGAGTTTTATATCAATGGCGATGATTTGATTGTATTTACAAGCGGGCAGCCGGATGCGGTTCCGCTTAAAAATCCAGAAAGCAGCTATTACTATGGGCACAGTTACACTGGGATTCTGCAATATGATGTTTCAAACAGGGCAGACCCGGAATTGGAGCGTGAGATATATCCTGAAGGGTATTATTTCGATTCAAGAATGATTGGAAATCATGTCTATGTAATAGTGAACAAAAATGTCTGGTACTATGATGAGAATGACGACATACTCCCGCCCGAGCTCTATGTAGATGGTAAGAACGAGTCTGTTGCCTTGCCGGACGTATACTATCCCGACATTCCAGCGTATTCATACAGGTATTCAACTGTAATGTCAATTGACCTTGACGATACGGAAGAAAAACCTGAGAGAAAGATATACCTTCTTGGAGATAGTTCCGAGATGTACGTATCAGAGGAGAACATCTACCTGGTACATCAGAAATATCCATACATGCCAAGGCCGATGCCACTTGTAGAAGAGGTGGTGAGCAAAATCGCGCCTGGAGCAATCATGCCGATAGAGCAGTCAACAGAAGAGACTGCAATCCACAGGATAGCAATTGAGGATGGAAAAATATCATATGAGGCAAGCGGCAGCGTACCTGGCCATGTGCTCAACCAGTTCTCGATGGACGAATACAGTGACAACTTCAGAATAGCTACAACGACGGGCTCGGTAAGCAGATTCAGAGGGGAGACAAAATCCACAAACAATGTCTATGTCCTTGACATGGATATGGATGTCGTAGGCAAGCTCGAAGACCTTGCGCCAGGAGAAAAGATATACTCTGCCAGGTTCATGGGAAAGAGATGCTATCTGGTCACCTTCAGGAAAGTTGACCCATTGTTCGTGATAGACCTCAAGGATCCAAAAGACCCGGAGGTTCTGGGGAAATTGAAGATACCCGGATATTCGGATTATCTGCACCCGTATGATGAGAACCACCTGATAGGATTGGGCAAAGAAGCAATCCCTGCAGACGAAGGTGATTTCTCATGGTACCAGGGCGTTAAGCTTTCCCTGTTCGATGTCTCAGATGTCAGCAAACCAAAGGAGATAGCGAAATACGAGATTGGAGACCGGGGGACAGAGTCGTATGCCCTGCATGACCACAAGGCATTCCTCTTCAGCAAGAACAAGAGCCTATTGGTTATTCCGATACTGCTTGCGGAGATAGACCCAGAGCAGTATCCGCAGGGAGTTGAACCATACCAGTCTGGGGATTATACTTTCCAGGGGGCGTATGTGTTCAATCTGGATACAGCTGATGGATTCAAGCTCAAGGGAAAGATAAGCCATGTTGAAGGTGAGGACGCATACGAAAAGAGCGGATATTATTTCTACTCGCCATACGATGTGGAAAGATCCCTCTACATGGACGATGTCCTTTACACCATCTCAAAGAGCAAGGTCAAGATGAACAGCCTTGATGACCTTGAAGAGATTAATGAGATTGAATTGCCATACGAAGAACCAGATTACTGGTACTACTATGAATGAACCATGGTGGAAACCGTTTTCCGGCCTTCGAGGACATCAATAATGCGCTCGGGCTTGGCAGCATTCACGATATAGGATGTTGTGCCAAGCTCAAGCAGTTCATTTATTTTTCCTTTCATTGCGCCAGTAACATCATTGGGAGTTTCCTTCAGATGCTTTGAGATTTCCGGAAAATTCTCTTTTGTAATTTCCGGGATTGGATTGCCTTCCTGATCAAGCACCCCGTCAACATTTGTGGCAAAGACAAGGAATTCTGATTTCTTTCCAAGCCATGCCATTATCTGGTCCCCGGAACATGGGGAGCCTCCAAGAGATTTGTCAGGGACAAAATCCCCATAGAGAACAGGCAGGTATCCATTCTCAAGATAGTCAAAAACAACCTGCTCCTGGAATTCTGATATTCTTTTGTTGTCCTGCTTGATTAACGCTGATGGCGCTATGGAAATCGCCGGTATCCCACGGCCGATCAACTGCTTGATTAGCAATAGTGAAAGTTCTGAGCAGGCTGCGTGGGTATCTGCGAATCCAAGCTTGTGCCCTTCGTTTTTGATGCCATCCTTTATTCCATGCCTGATGACTGGGGCATGTCCGTATGAGCCAACCCCATGGACAATGATTAAATCGCGGACACCGTCGTTCCAGACCTTGGCAATCGCATCTGCCATTGATTCAATTCTTTCTGGACGGGCTTTCATGTAATCGGACTTGTCGGTTATGGCGCTTCCACCAACTTTGAGTATCTTCATAAGGAGAAAAAGGTCTGAAAGCGCTTAAAAAGCTCTCTTTTTAAAGAGGAGAACATAAGGGATTAATATGCGTATTCTGCTTGCAATAACAGGAGCCTCAGGCCTTGAATACGGAAGGCGATTAGCAGAGGTTTTGAATAAAAATAACGAAACAAAAGTTGTTGTCAGCAGCGGAGCAAAGAAAGTGGCCGAAGCTGAAGGCACAGAGCTTCCTGAATCTGATTATGATGAGTTTGATTTCAGTTGCCCATTCGCATCAGGGTCAAACCCAGCTGATGCTGTCATTGTCGCTCCATGCTCATTGAAATCCCTTGGAGAGATAGCCAATGGAGTTGGGAGCAATCTGATTAGCAGGGCAGCGGAAGTTTCCCTCAAAGAGAGGAAGAAACTGGTCCTTGTTTTGCGTGAAACGCCATACTCTCTTATTACAATCAAGAACATGGAGAAGGTGACGCTAGCGGGCGCTGTTGTTCTGCCTGCTTCCCCGGCATTCTACGGGAAGCCTGAAAGTGTTGATGATTTAGTTGATTTCATAGTCGCAAGGGTGCTTGACCAGATAGGAGTTGAGCACTCATTATCCAAAAGGTGGGGAGATTGAAAACATTCCGTGATTTTGTTGAAACATTAAGGAAAGAAAATAGGATGGCAGAATCGAAGAAAGTGTCGGCAAACCTTGATTTGGCAGGGCTGATGCTGGCACTGGATGGAAAACCTGTCTATGCCCCTGAAGTTGATGGAGTTGATTTTGCAGCTGTTGGAAATCTGTTTTCCACAAGGGAACTGGTCTGCGAGTACCTTGGATTCAGCAAGGAGGAACTTGTTCCAAAGCTTGTTGATGCGTTGAACAATCCGAAAAAACCTGAGCTGGTTCAGGATGGCCCGATACTTGAGAACAGCACTACTGATATCGACCTTTCAAAACTGCCAATCCCAATCCACGCTGAGAAGGATGGGGGGCCTTACATCGCATCGGCAATTGTGGTTGCCAAGGACCCGGAATATGGAAGAAACCTCTCATTCCACAGGATGATGGTTATTGACAAGGACAAGGTGGTGATGAGAATCCTCCACAGGAACCTTGATGAATTCATAAAAAGGGCTGGGGGAGAGCTTGACGTTGCTTTCATTGTCGGGGCTCCGATTAATGTTTTGCTCTCGGCTGCGATTTCATCAAAAATAGGGCAGGATGAACTTGACTATGCCAACGCCCTCGCGCCTGTTAAAACAGTCAAATTGGAGAATGGAATCGAGATTCCTTCTGACTGCGAATTCGCATTTGAGGGAAAGATAACGAGTGAGATGGTGGATGAGGGGCCTTTCATTGATTTGACAGGAACCTATGATGTTGTCAGAAAACAGCCGCTCATGAAAATCACGAAGATGTATCACCGCAATGACGCTTTGTGGCATGTGTTGCTGCCAGGGGGACTTGAACATAAGGTCCTTATGGGAATGCCAAGGGAACCCACGATATTCAATGAAGTGAACAAAGTATGCCAGTGCAAGCGTGTGAATATCAGCCCAGGGGGATGCTCCTGGCTGCACGCAGTGGTTTCCATTGTAAAGAAAAACGATGATGATGGAAAAAAGGCGATTGAAGCTGCCTTTGCAGGGCACAAGTCACTCAAGCATGTCGTTATTGTGGACTCTGACATTGACATAGATAGCCCAATGGATGTTGAGTGGGCATTGGCAACAAGGTTCCAGGGAGATAAGGATTTGGTTGTCAAGGAAAACCAGAAAGGCTCATCACTTGACCCAAGCGCTGACCCGCACACATACCAGACAACCAAGGCAGGATTCGACGCGACCAAGCCACTGAAAGACGCCGTTGCCTTTGAAAAAGCGGAGTGGAAGAAGGTAAACCCTAAAGATTATCTTAAGTAACACAAATAAATACTTTTCGACACTAAATAAGAATAGGGATTTCATGAGAAAACATTCCGGAAAAGTCATGGTTTTGGGCCTTGGAGCCTCAGTCTTCGGACTGATACTCATGGCAGGGAGGAATTTCAGCAACGGCGTCTTTGGCAAGAGCGCTTCTGAGGCCTTGGTGGGACTGCTCAAGACAGTGGACGAGGCATCATGGATACTTCTCGTTCTTGGGATTACAGTGCTCGTTGTCGGAGCCTACATGTTCACGCAGCCCGACTAGGTTTTTTTATTATCTTCTTTACTGATTTTGTTTGATGAATCTAAGCGAAAGAGAGCAGAAGATGTTTGATGGCGATTTGGGTGAGGCTGCGCGCCAGTCAATGGAGATACTTGCTGCTCTTGGAAGGATTTACAAAGCAGAGAAAATGATTCCGATTACAAGCGCCCAGGTCTCAGGCGTCTCATACAAGACAATCGGCGATGCCGGGTTGGAGTATCTTGAGGATTTGGTATCCAAGGGAGCGAAAGTCACTGTCCCGACATTCCTGAACCCGGCCGGAATGGACCGGGAGCAATGGAAGGAGATGGGGATACCTGAGGATTTTGCCAAAAAGCAAATCCAGGTTTTGGACGCTTACATAAAGATGGGAATTTCACAGACCTGCACATGCGCCCCATATTTCATTGGAATACGGCCAAAAATCGGAGAGCATATCGCGTGGGCAGAATCAAGCGCGGTCGCATTTGCCAATTCCATTCTTGGGGCAAGGACCAACCGGGAAGGCGGGCCATCCGCTCTTGCGGCGGCCATTTGCGGAGTAACGCCTGCGTATGGACTGCATCTCGAAAAGAATCGGATTGCAAATGTGAAAATCAATGTTGAATGTGTTTTGAAAACTTCTGCTGATTTCGGGGCTTTGGGCTCTGCTGTCGGCAAGCTTGTGAAAAGGAAATACCCGGCATTCACTGGAATCAAATCCGCAAGTGAGGAGCATCTGAAAGTGCTTGGCGCGTCAATGGCGGCAACCGGCTCAGTCCCGCTCTTCTTTATTGAGAATATCACTCCTGAATACAAAATTACTGATGATGCTGAAACCATATCATTTGGGGAGGCTGAATTGAAGGAGAGCAGAGAGAAAATTGACGGCAGGGAGAAACCCAACCTTGTTACTATAGGCTGCCCGCACGCTTCACTGAAAGAAGTGGAGCAGGTTGCTAGAATGGTCAGCGAGAAAAAGCCCACATGCGAATTCTGGGTGTGCACATCAAGGAAAATCAAAGAAGAGGCGGACAAACTTGGATACACTCAAAAGATTGAGGCTGCAGGCGGAAGGATTGTCGCTGACACCTGCATGGTCGTCTGTCCGCTTGAAAGAATGGGATACTCTGTAACAGGGACAAACTCCGGGAAAGCGGCAAAGTATCTGCCGAACCTTTGCAAGCAGAAAGTCGCTTTCGGCGATTTGGAGGACATCCTTTACCGGTGATACTTATGGAAATCAAAGCACGAAGCATTTCAAGGGGAATTGCATCTGGAGAAGTTCTGCTAAGCAGTGAGGCAATCGGTTTCCTTGGAGGAGTTGACCCGGAAACAGGAGATGTTATTGAACAGGGACACCCGCTTGAAGGAAAGAACATCGCTGGAAAGATACTTGTTTTCCCTAATGGAAAAGGTTCTACAGTAGGCTCATACGTAATGCTCCAATTGGTAAAGAATAACAAAGCGCCTGCTGCGATAATCAATATTTCTGCCGAGCCAATCATAGTTGTCGGTGCGATAATTTCCGGGATTCCGATGGTTGACCAGCCTGAAAAAGATGTTTATCAGATTTTGAAGGATGGCCAAAGAATAGAAGTTGATGGGGAAAAAGGAATCATTCAATTACTTTAAGCTCCACTGCCGGGATATTGCTCATGGCCCACTCGATTCTTGAGCGGAGTTCCCAGTGCTTGGAGTCTACATGGCGAACAAGGCTTGGCAATGCCCTCCAATCCTGAAGCTCAACAAAAGTCTCTGTGATGATTGCTTTTGTCAATGTCCCCCATTTGTTGAACGCCTCAATAAGAGCAGGAATAGCTTCCTTTGCCTTTTCAGGGTCTTTTTTTGCCAGTTCAGCAAGGCCAAGGCATGCATCATTGCGATCCATCAAACCACCTTCTCTGAGCATTTTTTGCAAAACAGGCATTTCTGTGATCGGTTCTTTAACTAATCCTGCCCCCTTAAGGGAATCCAGAATAGGATGCATGCCTTTTGGAAAATGATTGCGCTTGGTCGACCTGTCTCGCACTAGCCGAATCATAGTATAATATATGTGTGGAAAAGGATTTTTAAATGTGTGTAAAAACATAGAATGGTGGCTATTAGGGGGTGGATAAGAACTGGATTGTTTTCAGGAGAATAAACACATTAATAAACATTTTCTAACAACTATTCAGACTATGAAACGGGTAGCAAAGAGTAGTGTTCAGAGAAAACGAGGACTGATTACAAAGGCAAAGAGAGCATTTGCAGCACTTGCAATTGCGGGTATGATAACAAGCTGTTATGGTTCTACTCCAAGAGAAGTGGTCCCTCTAGTGACTAACCAGGAGAGAAATTGCGGAGAAGAAAGAGAAGAAAGAAATGAGCGTCCTGCAGAAACTGAGATGCCATTTGATTTCGATATTTCACAAAGAAAAGCTCCGGATGACTACTGTAAAGGATTTCCTGAGATTAAGGAATTTTCTCATATAAATAATTTGGACCCGCTTTTCGTAAGGGCACTCATAGCCACTGAAAGTGGCTTTGACAGCTGCGCTGTAGTCAAAGCATGCTCGACGGGCAATATGTTGCCAGGCTGCTTTGAGCCTGGACCTGCCCAAGATACTGGATATGATACTGGATTCAAAGAGATGCACGACCCTGATGGAAGATGCGCATTGACAAACGCCCCAGGCAGCCACATCCCCATTTTTGATCATCCAGACCATAAATTCGTTGCGTTGGGACTCATGCAGACTCTTGAGCCCCCATATACTTATTGGCCTGCAAACCATCGCACTGACAATGCCGATGGACCATACTTTGAAGTATTCAGAAAATCATTTTTGTATCCTCTGGATATCCATAATGCTAACAAAGGCCCCTCATGGTTCAATCCAGGCCCCTCATGGTTCAATCCATTCAAGTCCAGATATTCTCCAGATATCAAAGATGCAAAGGAATGCAATCCAAAGTTCAATCCATTCAACTCTAGAGACTCGGTCTGTCTTGGAACAAAAAAGCTCAGTGATGCTATGCGATTTGCCAGAGCATGGGTGCTGGCCAACAGAGAACTTCTTAACTGGGACAGCAAGGACACTGAGAAAGACAGGGTTTTCACAATGTATGTAGCAACACACGTTTACGCAGGAACTTGGCAAAGTAGCGCGAGTACACATACCTCAAGGATGTGCGGCGAAAACGAAACAAAAGGGGACTGTTGGATGATTGGCTTCAGCGATCGCTCGAGAGTTGACAGCGAGTACTGCAATGAAGACGCTGGAAAACTCCCATATGAATGCGTAGCTCCTGGAGTGCCAAGATACGAACCTCCCCACTTTTGCTACGGAGTTACCGATGTCATGCAGTATATGAGAGATTGCGAAATGCCTTTGTCATACAGTATGGACGGTATCGGCCAGAGAGTCATGGAAATGTATTACCGGCTCAGGAACACGTGTCGCTAATCATACGAGCCTTCCATGCACCGGTCTGAATTGCAGATGTAATCCTCGGGACAGCTCACATCATCGAACTCTATGTCATTGCCATAGCAGAAGTATTCCCGAAGCCGGTATTGGCCAAGGCAGTTGTCATCCTTCTCCTCATCATAAAGCTCTGTTGAGCCGGACTTGTAGATATTGAACCCGCCGTCGCTGTCATAGCAGTCGCTCTCGACGCATTTGCCGCCGGAGCACTGGTAGCCTGTTCCGCACTCGATTTCCTCATGTGTCGCGGCGCTCTCGTTGAGGCAGTAGTATTCCTTAATCAGCCCCTCATCGATACACTCGTCCCATTCGTTGAGCAGAGTCCCCATGCCTTTTGAGTGAATTGTGCGGCCTCGCTCGAATATGTCCTTTCCTTCGTCCGTTTCAGTGCACAATTCCTCGACAACCTTGCACCCTCCCATATCACACCGATAACCTGCGGGACACTGGCTGTTCTGAGCTTTGAGTTCCTTATCCTTGCAGTAGTAGTCCTTTACAGTTGTGTAATCAACGCAGGTGTCTGAATAGTCTGTCCCATTGAAGGATGCTTTGTCAATCCGGTAGACGTCAGGCTGTACAGGGCCGGCACATCCAAGGTCAGGTGGAGGTGGCGGAGGCTCTTTGCAAGCACCTTTATCACAGCCGTTTTCACAGAGGATGGACGCGTTGGCAGGCTCATTGTCAACGCAAGCGTACTCAAGAAGATGGCTCTCGTTGAGGCAGTAATCGCTGTAAGTTGCGCCGAATGTCAAACTGCCGGATTTTTTGGAGTTGATACCGCCGTCAGTTTCAGTGCAGTTGTATACGTTTGAACAGTCCCCGTAGGTAAATGTTACATTGGCAGCTTGAGCTTCGCAGTCAGTCTCATAAGTCAAACCGTCAGAGCCACAAGCAGGACCAAGGCAAATCGGCTCAGTAGTATTCGTCTGGTTCGTCATGTTGGTTTGATTCGTCATGTTGGTTTGGTTTGTCACGTTGGTAACATTACCATCAGGAACGTCTGATTGTGCGCACCCGAAAACCATTAACGCCGCCAATAACAGGATTAAGAGCCTCATGGATGAATAAATGAATAGAATTCTCTTAAATTTATGCATAACATTTACACTTCCCGCCAAGAAAAACCATTAAAAAGACTTCTCACAATTATATACTGTTAAAAACTATTTTACTTAACGGGTGGAGAATTTGACAGAACAAAAAACAACTAGAAAACCAGAAGGAAACTTGAAGAAGCCATTCAAGAAGCTTGCGGCAGCAGCCGTTCTTGCAGGCGGATTGGCAGCGGCATGCGCACCAGATGTGAGCATCAACCTTATTCCATACACTCCTGGAGGAGATGGGGGAGCAGGAGCTTGTCTTTCAATAAGAGACGGAAGCACCAGCAAGGTCAATGAATGCGAGCAAAGCGAAGATACTGAGATGAGAACTGGCGAAATGGTTGTTGTTGGAAACGCAGCTTTCCAGCTTGCTGGTGTTGTTGACTCAGGAGCAACAAAGGCAGCAAGGATTACACCTATTGACGGGGCAAACGAATGTTCAGCAGGAAACTCAGAAGATATCCTCGCAGGAAACACAAACGTTCTGACAGTCAATGGTGTTCAGTACAGCGTCGAAGTCTCTGCAATAGAGTATGACAGCGTTGGCGCAAAAGTTACAGTTTCAGTAACGCCATCATGCCACCAGGAACCGGACCTTGGCGCTGAGAGCAGCGTCTAGTTTTTTCTTATTTCATCAAAACCAGTCATTTTTCTTTTCTCTTTATACGCCCAGACCAGCAGCTTCTCTAAATTATCGACATCGGCGGCATTATAGCGTATCAATTTCTCAAGAGCAGCCTTGTTGCCCCTCCTGAAAGCACGCCACATAAGGACAGCGTCATATCCTGTGACCCCTTTCAAATCATCCTCACGTTCAAGACCAAACTTTTCCTCGATTTTCTTAAGGCCCCCAGTCACTCCAACTGAGGCAAGAACGAAGCGAAGGTCAATATGCAGCTGCGGCATCTCGACATCCATCTCACGCCTTATGAAAGGAAGGTCGAACAATGAGCCGTTGAATGTGACCACCATCTCGTAGTCTTTTATGTCATTTTTGAAATCGTCAAGATTGTCCTCATAGACATAGCTGTGGGTCTTTTTCCCATCATAAACCCCTATGACAGTCAAGTGGTCCCTGGCAGTGCACCCAGTCGTCTCAATGTCCAGATACGCTATTTTGTTGTAATGGGGAAACGACCTCCAGGTTTCGTTGGATGGAAGCGTTCTGGCAAAATGTGCCGGATTGTTGTTCAGAAGCGCGTGCTTTGACCTTGCAATCATTGAACATGAGTTCTTATGGTATGGAGAATCCCCAAAGCTCTCGAGGAAATCGTTCCATGATTCTATACCCATTTTCCAGAGTTTTTTTTCTCTGGCAGGGCCAAAGTTGGGGAGAAAAATGAAGCTATGGTCAAGCATGAAGAACATTCGTTGAAAATACTTATTAAGCTAACCTGCAAAAGTCATGCGGTGTTCACAATGGATTACGATTTGATGAAGGAACTTTCAGAGGCAGACGGCGTAAGCTCCCAGGAGACTGGAGTGGCCATAATTATGGAGAAAGAATTCAAGAAAAGGGGGCTAAAAACCAAAATCGACGAGTTTGGCAATGTGATTGCATATAAGAAAATCACGAAGAACCCACTGATACTCGGCGCTCACATGGATGAGATTGGCCTTATGGTCAAGCACATTGATGAGAAGGGATTCCTTAGATTCATGAAGATTGGCGGGATTGATGACCGGGCTCTCATGAACCAGCAGATTACCATCAGGACGAGGAAGGGGATACTTCCAGGAGTTATCGGGGGCAAGCCGCCGCACATCATGAAGCCAGAGGAAAGAAAGAACACTGTCGATTACAAGAGCCTTTTCATTGACATCGGTGCAACCAGCGCGAAGGAAGCTGCCAGGATGGGAATTGAGATTGGGGATACTGCAACATTCTCAACAAAGTTCTACAAGCTTGGGAAGAAAATGATGACTGGAAAGGCCCTTGACAACCGTGTAGGGTGTTATGTCCTCATACAGCTGGCAAAAGGATTGAAGGACAATGTAGTTCTTCTTGGAAGCTCTCAGGAAGAGGTTTCCACATTTGGAAAGGGCGCCAAGACAGCCAGCTATACCCTTGACCCGCGGGCGTTCATAGCAGTCGACACCACAATTGCAGGAGACCACCCGGAACTCCGGCCTCATGATGCTCCGGTTTACCTTTCAAAAGGCCCCTGCCTTGTGCTTGTCGAGGCTGGCGCACGGGGGAATGTCGCAGAGAAGAATTTGACCAAGAAAATAATTGATATTGCAAAGAAAGAGAAAATCAAGGTGCAGATGGAAGTGTTTGATGGCGGGGCAACTGACGCGGCATCAGTACACAACCTGAAATCCGGAATCCCTTCGATTGGGGTTTGTGTCCCTGCAAGGTATATCCACTCAACAGTGGGAGTCGTGCATGAAGGGGATATCGAAAACGACATCAAGCTCCTGAAAAAAGTAGCTTCTGCGCTTTAGATAGCAATAATAACAGAACGTGCCGTTTCATCTGTAATGGCAAAGGACTGGAGAGCCTTAAGGCAGCTAATTAAGGAAGCGAACGTGGTGGTAGAGGTAGTGGACGCCAGGAACGTTCGCGGAACAAGGCTCCCACTGGCTGAAACCTGGGCAGGAGCAAAACTCATGATTATCGCCAACAAGATGGATCTTGCTGATAAGACTCCAAATGACACCCATTTCGTAATCAGCGCCAAATACGCTGAGGATTCGGAGAGGAGAAAAATAATCAGTGAGATGGTTGGAAGAACCAAGAAAAGGCCTGTTAAGGCCCTGTTCATAGGATACCCGAACATCGGGAAGAGCTCGATTATCAACATGCTCGCAAAAAGAAAAGCCGCGAGGGTTTCCCCAGTTGCAGGAACAACGAAAAATATCCAGTGGATAAATATCAATACTGAGCTGAAGGCCACTGATTATCGGGGGGTTTACCCAAAAGGAGAAGATGAGGACGACCTTATGCGCAAGGGCGCGGTGAACATTGAGAAGGATGCTGAACTCCACGCTTATGCTTTTGCCAAGAGAGTGATTAGGAGCAAGAAGCTGAGGGCCTGGGTTGAGAAGAAACTCGACATGGACCTATCTGGCATTTATGATGAAGATGTGCTTTTCAGAGCCATAGCAAAGAGGAGAAAATTAGTTATTCGGGGCGGGGAGCTGAACACTGACGAGGCTGCCCGGATTCTGGTCAGATTGCTGAGGGACGCGCCGGAAATCTGATACATAGTTGCTTTATAAATTATGTTATACATAGTTTCTATTAATGGTGCTAGTAAGAAAACCGACAGCCCTAGGCACACCTCCCAGTAGGAGCACTTCGCCAATGGAAGAGGGGCCAAGAAATGGCATCCTTGTAAGTAAAACAAAGCATGCCAAAATCCTGGTTGTTGATGATGACCCATTGCTTGCCAATGGAATTGCAAGAAATCTGAAGAAAATGGGTTTCGAAGCAGTGACCACTGATGGCAGAAGCGCCCTCGGAGTATTCCAAATGGAGAAATTCCATCTAGTAATATCCGACCTGGACATGCCATATATTAACGGCATCCAAGTCATAAAGAAAATTAAGGCGATTGCCCCGGATGCGAAAATCATAATATATACTGCAAATGAATCAGTCAGTGATTCTGAACTCTTGGAAGCGGGGGCCATAGATGTGCTTCATAAGCCAGTTGATATTGAAACATTGAGAAATTGCATTATTAGGAATTTGAGTTAGGTGAGCAGATATGAGAAAACTTACGCCAGTCCCACAGCCAGAGAAAATGACGGACTTCAAAAAAAGAGAACCCGCAGTTGAACCGCCGCAGAAGAAACTTGCTAGAATACTGGTTGTTGATGATGATAGCCTAATTAGGAATCTGATGGGAGAGATGCTTGATGGATACTCCGTTGGAACTGCGAATGACGGGGTTGAGGGACTCACTCTTTTCAAAGCAGGCGATTTTGACCTTGTTGTGACAGACCTTAAAATGCCAAAAATGAGCGGGATGGAACTTCTTGCTGAAATTAAACTAATTAATCCGGATGCCAAAGTCATAGTAATCAGCGGCCGTCTTGATGTGGAAACTGTAGATATGCTTAAGCAGATGGGAGCTGCTGCCGTGCTTGAGAAACCCATGGGGATTCTTGAAATCGAAGAGCATGTAGAAAAAATCCTGCTCAATTAACTCTAAAAACATTCATGCTGAATGGAATTCATGAGAGCTTCGGTTTTACTCTTTCTGATTCTGGTTTTATCCACTTCTTTTGCTGAGACCACATGCTCCAGAGATAACTGCGAAATCACAATTACCCTGAAGATTGCTTTCCAGGGCGCTGATGATGCATACATCAACAGAGCAGTTAACGAAATACAAAACACATGGAACGGGCCAAACGGCTACAGGACAACAGGGGACTGCAAATGCAAGATGAAATTCCAGGTCCTTACGACAAAGGCTCAGGACTGCAAAAACAGTCCTCCAAATGGATACCACTGCGTGATGGTGACTGACTACAACAATAACCCCCCTAGGAACCAGACCAACATCACAGGAGCGAAATACTACATAGGATACATGTACGGTGTTGCAACTGGCAATGGAAGCAACAGCGAAAAGGGCTGGTGGTCCAGTATCATGAGCAGGCCGGTAGATGCCAATGCGCCGCAGGGTGAGCATTACAAGGACTTTGCCCATGAAGCTGGCCATATGATGGGCCTTGAGGATGGAGATGGAGGAATCATGTCCAGAACTTCCGGCGCCAATTCAGGACCAACCCAGGCCAACATCGATGAGATTGCCAATGATATTTGCGGTGCTAATGCATGCCCTGACCGGTGCTGCTGCGGAAACGGACAGGTTGACACTGGAAAAGGGGAACAGTGCGACCCAAAGGCCAATCCAAAAGGATGCGCATCCGGGCAGGCGTGCTGCGCTGTCTGCTGCGGTTGCTACGGATTGGTATGCATTCCAGCAGACAATGAATATTCAACCCAAAGCGATTGCAATGGAGCCTGCGGAATCGACTCGAAATGCTACAAGAATTACAAAACCGGATGCTGGAACTGTGTGAAGCAGACAGTTGTGGTTCATGAGACCTGCTATGACTCTCAGAATATTCGCGGGAACCAGGATTGCGACCATGTTGAGAAATCATTCGTAGACCAGGGGGTTGATTTTTATGAGAACGACCTCGCTGCATTGCCAGTTCTTGGCGATGTCTTTGCCACTGAGAAAATAAACATCATCACTGATGAAGGGGATACTGGCCACATAATCACGAAGGAAAAGGATGTAACGAACTATGGCGGGGTTCTTCTTAGCGACCATAGCGTCACAGTAAGCACTGACAGGGAAACGATGAGCCTGATTGCAAGTTCGGATTTGACTGTCCAGCAGGCACTCGGAACCGGGAGAATCCAGATTGACGGCAATGGGATAATAGATGGAATGAGATTTGGGATGTATCACTTGGCCTTTGATATTTTCAATTTATTCAACCCGGCGCAGGAGTTTGTACAGCCTGAGCAGGAAGATGAATATCCGCAGGAGTATTATGACTCTCTTGATGTCTTTGACTCAAGTGATGCTCCAACAGACCCGAACCCAAGCGATATCGGAGAACTTCCAGATGAAGGTGAATTTGGAAAAATTTACCCGTCTTGATTTTAAACATTGAATTCCAAGTACCTCCATGCGCACATATGTCAAGGGCTCCCGCGCAGAAAGGGAACTGATCGATTATTTTTCAAAGAACGGATTCTGCGTAATCCGTGCTGCCGGCAGCGGAGTGAATTCGCTTAGCCCGGACATACTTGTTTTCAGAAGAGGCATCCAGATAGGTATTGAGGCCAAGGCTTGGGAGAAGACAAACCTTAACATTGACCGTGAGCAGTTTGTGAATCTCAAAAAATGGGAAGACACAAGCGGCATTACCTGTTTGGTTGGCTGGAGAAGGAACAGGAAGGGGTGGATGTTCGTTCCGCTTCCGCTCTTCAAGGAGAATGAAAAAAGTTTCGGAATTAACTGGGAAAACGCCTGCGCCCTTGGAAGAAAGCAGGAGGAACTACTCTGATACTGGCGGGATGTAGTTTATCCCCGACTGCTTTGTGATTACTATTGAGTCGTAACCTCGTATCAAATCAGGAAATTTACGTTTTATCCGGTTCATTATCTCCATCATTTCCTCTACCCGCTCAACTTCCATCTCAAGTTCCATGTCCCAAGCCCCGACAGTTGTTGCAAGGGCGAAGATCCTGGGCTCATTCTGGCAGAAATTGTAGATTGCATCTAGGGATTTGTCATTTATGTTGTGCAGCGCTATAAGGGATTTACAGAAGACCAGGTTCATTTTCCCATAATCCAAATCAACCCCGAACTTCGCTATTATTCCCTTTTTTCTCAGGGATTTCACCCTATGATTTACGTTCTGGGCAGGGATACCGGTTTTCTTTGATACCGATGAAAAGCTGGAGCGCGCTGAAGGAACCAGAGCCGATAATATTGAAAGATCCTGCTCATCAAACCTTTCCTGTTTCGGTTCGCCGCCATACATTATCGGGAATATTTCATTTGATTCAGGCAGTAACCATTTGCGGTTGTAATAGAACCAGTTGACGTTGTGTATCACTTCCTTTTCCAGTATGTTCCTGCTGAATTTGTCCAGTATTTTCTTGAAAGTGTTGTAGAATGAAAATGTAGAGGTTGCCCAGGTGCAGAAAAGGGCGTCCCACCTTCCGGTCGCGTGAACCACCCAGCCAACTTCTGGGAGCGATTTCAGGTATGAGAAGAATTCCTGCTCTTTTTCCTGGTTTGTGTCCTGAAAACGTATGTATGTCTTGATATTGACAAAGCCAAACTTGGCAGTGTCAAGGTGGGTTGTATAGCCTGATATTGGGCCTTGCTCTTCCATACGGTGAATCCTGTAATTTACAGTGTCGCGGTTGCTCGCAATCTTTTTTGCGATTTCTTTTGATGACTGTCTTGAATTGATGTCAAGATGGTAGAGTATTTTCCGATCAAGGATATCCAAGGCCATAATTAATCAAATAGTTAGTTATTATTATATATTTTATGTTTTGAGGCAAAATAGTAACATAAAATTAAAATATCTCAAATTGTGTTATTTGGTGTATGAAAGAGAAAAGAGTACTGCTGATATTTCCTGCAGCGCAGTCGCGCAGGCCGGTTTCGCTTGATCGGAATTTTCCACCAATAGGAATAACCAAGATTGCAACAGCGTTGAAAGAAAGGGAACCGCTCCTGGATGTTCAACTGGTTGATGAGGCATATCAGAGGATTCCGAAAATAAAAGAAGGGGATGTTGTCGGGATTAGCTGCACGGCGCTCAACAGCAGAAGAAGCGCTGACATTGCCAGGTTGGCAAAACGTTCTGGAGCACAGGTGGTTGTTGGGGGGCCGCATGCAACCAACAGGGCAAGGCAGGCAGTTGAGGAGATTCCTGAAATAGATCAGGTAGTCAGAAAGCATGGGGAAGCTGCTTTTTGCGATATAATATTCAATTCCAATAAGGAGCAGATTGTCAATGGAAAATCCGGAGATGCTCTTCCATTCCCGCTGCCCAACCTAAAGTTGTGGAAAAGCCTAGTCCCATATGAGCAGGTTTTTGACAAAAGTGCATGGTCAGATGATTATATTGATGGATTTTTTCTTGAAACCCAAAGAGGCTGCAGCCAAAGCCCCAGATGCAGCTATTGTGTCCGCGGTCCAGATGGACTTATGAAAATTCCGAAGGAGAGATTCTGGGATGCTATACAGGAAATAAGGTCTGCGAGGCTGGATGGCACTGCATCTTTGAGAATCCCTGCAAGGAAGCTTACCCTCACCCAAGCAAGAGGGGGAACAAGGCAGTATGGGGAGAGAGTGGGGAAGATGCTGGTATTTGATTTTTCAGATGAGTTCATGGCAATGGGATTTGGCAGAATTGAAAACCTTCATGAGATGTCAGAACTGATGCCAAGTGGAATCACTGACAAAGTCGAGTTCCTTACATATGCACGTCCGGACCAAATTGATTCTGTAGAGGTCGCCGGGCTGCTGAAAAAGGTCGGGGTCGCGCGGGTATCCCTTGGAATTGAGTCAGGCAATGAGAAGATGCTTGGCCGCATGAATAGGAACATGACTCTTAGTGACCACAGAAGGGCAGTCCGGCTTCTTGCTGACTATGGAATTATGATTTATCCGAATTTCCTTCTTGGAGGATATCAGGAAACACCTGAAAGCTTGAGGGAAACGGTTGAGCATTTCAAAGAGCTTGTGGAAATTGCCGGGGGCAGGATATACCGCACTGGGGCAAGGATTGTCGTTCCATTTCCAGGTTCAGCGGATTACTCAAGACTCCGCCGCGCCATGGATGAACATGGAGATGTGCATAAAGCAGAGGTTTTGCATAATTCGTTTGTCATGGACCCAATGGCACTTGAGCATGACTGGCTGAGATACTGCACAAACATATTGATGGACGATGTTCTTGATGCACATTCTGAGATGATGGACATCGCAAGGAAGAATAAGATTGGCATGTCTGACCGGCCGCATCTTAGTTAATCTGATTTCCTTGCCTTTCCGACAATGATTACTATTACGGAAAGAAGAATTGATATTGAAATAACTGCAAAAACAGCGTTGGGAATCTGCCGGACCTGAAGTGCAAGAATAAAAACAATCGACAATGCGTTGGAGATGAACATCCTCTTTTTATCATTTTCGATTTTGTTCCCGGGCTGCTGTGAAATTGCATAATATCCATAGCCCATTGCATGGAGGGGGATGGATGTAAGCCAGAATATGTGTGTGACCGCATCAGCGATAAGCTCCATCTTGGAAAAGGTCGCGACTTTCTTTACAAGGAAAAGAGCAAGGTATGCGGGAGTGGCATATATGAGCAGAAAAATAAGTACAAAAGGCCAAAATATCACGTTCGGAGAGATATCCCGGATATAGCTTTGGTCAGAATAGCTCAAGGTCAGGAATCCCAAAACCATGATGGAAGGAATGATAATTGAGAAGAAAAGAACCTCGATGAGCATTCTTCTCATCTTATCGATGACTTTCGGTTTCATCCTAAAATCTCTTTCATGCGGTCAATCCGGTAATTCGTGATTGGAATGCATTTTTCTATTGGTGTTGGGCCGTATTTCTTGTAGAGCAGGGAGCCGGCGTACGCAATCATGGCTCCGTTGTCCCTATTGTACTCGTTAGGGGCAACGCCGAATTCAACTCCATCTTCCTTGCACATTTTTTTCAGCATTTCCTGCAGGCGGGCATTCTGCGCGACTCCGCCGCACACTATCAGATTTTTCTTTTTTGTTAAGAAGAGGGCACGTTCAGTGACTTCACATGTCATTGCGAATGCCGTTTCCATGAGTGAAAATGCAACGTCAGTCTTTTCTGTTTTTTTCAGCTGCCTTTTCTGCTGCTGTTAGCAAACCCAGAGAAAACAAGATTCATGCCCTTGACAGTGTATGGAAGCTCGACATATTTTCCACCCTCGGCAAGCTTGGCAAGAGCGCCTCCATGCGCCTCTTCCATTCCAATAGCCCGGGCAAAATTGTCAAAGAGATTGCCGATTCCAACATCAAGGGTCTCGCCAAGAACACGATGATAGCCATCCTGCTGAACAAGAATCTGGCTGTTCCCGCCAGAAAGATAAAGTATCAGAGGGTTTTCCATTTTGCAGTAGTGCTCACTGATTTTCACATGAGCGTATGGATGGTTGACCCCTATCAGTTCCTTGCCATGTTTCATTGCAAGGAATTTTGCTGAGCTAACGCCAACAGACAATGGAGAGCCTATGCCAGGGCCCTGCGCA
Source organism: uncultured Microcaldota archaeon (assembly GCA_963791815.1). Taxonomy (GTDB): domain Archaea; phylum Micrarchaeota; class Micrarchaeia; order Anstonellales; family Bilamarchaeaceae; genus Bilamarchaeum. Next base: position 107,811 of record CAWBTT010000001.1, read on the forward strand.
AACGCAATCAAATCAACATCATCGATTGTGGTTTTAGCATCTTTTAGGCTTTGTTCAAGGACTGCGGAAAATACTTTGGCATGGTGGTCGGCAAGCTTTCGTGGTATCAGGCCTTCTTTCCCTCCCTTGTACATGTCAATGACATTGGAAAGGATTTCGCCTTCTTTTTCAATTCCAATTGATAGTGTGTGCGCAGTTGACTCGATGCCAAGAGTAATCATGTGAAGAACCTCATGACAATTACTGCAAGAAGATTGTAGAACATGTGAATCATCACGCATGGTGTGATGCTCTTTGACTTGTGGAACACCGCTGCCAGGATTGTTCCAATCATAAGCGTACCAATAATCTCAACTATTGAGCCATATGCAAAATGTACGAATCCAAATGCTACTGAGGAGCCTATTATTCCAATTATTGGATTGGTAAATCCGGAGATTGACCTCATCAGCAATCCGCGGAAGAACAGTTCCTCGCTGATTGGAGCAGCTACGACAGCGAATAAAAGTATGAACAATGGTAGGTCCGCAATCTTGTCTGCAACAAGTTCCTGGTCATTGAAATCGAATACTAGAGCCATCAGGCCAAGCACGAACATTGCTGCGAATATTGCCATCAGGCCTGCAAGCGAGTAGATTAAGTTTGGCACCAGTTTGCCAGGGAAACCGATTGACTCGATTGTTGTCTTCAGGTTTTTCTTCCAGAGGAAAAACATCGCTGCTGCGAATAAACCTACATGGATTGAACCTGCTGAAAGATAGATGAAAAATTCCTCAGGAACAAAAAATGATGCCAGGAAAGCAAATCCTGAAAGGAAAAATAGTAGTAAAAAAATAATTTTCATTTTTTCTCGAAGTAGCCGCACTTGCCGCATGAGAGCCTGTCTTTGTGAGCAGCCAGTTTCACACCAGCTCCGCACTTGGGACAGAACTTGCCGGGCTTGTAGATTCTCGGGCCTGTTTTCTTTTTCTCCTTCGCTGGTTTCTTTTCTGCTTTTTTACCGCCCATTCAAATCACTCTTTCTTCTCTTCCTTAGGAGCCTCTTCTTTAGGGGCTTCCTTAGGCGCTTCTTTTGGAGCTTCTTTCTTTTCTTCTTTAGGTGCTTCCTTTGGGGCTTCCTCTTTTGGAGCCTCCTTAGGCGCTTCTTTTGGAGCTTCTTTCTTTTCTTCTTTAGGTGCTTCCTTTGGGGCTTCCTCTTTTGGAACCTCCTTAGGCGCTTCTTTTGGAGCTTCTTTCTTTGGCTCTTCCTTTGGAGTTTCGCCTACCTTGTCTCTTTTCCTGATGTGCTCAGGCTCAACTTCCATAAGCTTCTCCATCTTTTCATATGTGTGGAGAACTACCTTTGCGAACTGCCTCCCGTAAGTGGTCTGCACATCGCGAAGAACGCTCATGTCTGGATTTACTCCGACCTTTCCGCAGACAGCCTGTTTGAGGTCTGTTCTGCTTGGCGTTGCTCCGCTGTATGTTACTTCAGCTTCAATTTCCTTTCCTTCCAAGAAGCTGGTTGTCTGTTTTTGACTTGATATCTACGTTCATCTTACCCTCTCCATTGTTCTTTTACCCATTGCTGCTAGTATGTCAACTTCCTTGCCAGGTTCAACCTTGCCTGCAAGTTCTTCTGGAACATCCATGTCATAGACTTCATATGTCTCTTTGTCCATTACCTGGGCAGTTGTACCTGAAACAGACATGACCTGAACGCTTTTCCTGTCAATTATCGGGACTTCGACATCCGCATCTCCAGGACTTAGAACCGTTTTCTTCTGAGCGTTGAATATTCCGATTGCCGTTATCCTCATCTTGGCTGAACCGTGTTTCCCCGGTTTTGAGCTTTCAATCTGGACTATCTTGCACGGAATATCGTCGACAAGTAAGTACTTCCCTACTCTAAGATCTTTTGCAACTGCGAATACCTTCTCTACCATGATTACACCGTATAACGAGAGAAATCTATAAGTTATAAAACATTAGGGTTTTTAAAACTGAATTATGCTGGTCGATTCCCATTGCCACTTGTTATGATTTAAAAAATACAAGCTCCCAGACGATATTTACCCTGTTGTGGTCGGATATTCGCATTCTTCCAATAAGAAGGCGGTCGCCTGCGCTAAGGGAAAATACCCGTTTGTGCTCGGGATTGCCCCCCAGACCGCAATCAAGCACGGAACAGAAAACCTGAATGAATGGGCAGATTTCATCAGGGAAAACAGGCCCAACGCCATTGGTGAAATTGGCCTCGATTACAAATGGGCAGAAACCAGCAAAACACGTTGAGGCTGAAAAGACTGTTTTCAAAGCAATGATTGGTTTGGCAGATGAGTTGAACCTCCCTATCGTGATACATTCAAGGAACAACCCGAATGAGAATGAGGTTCCAAAGGACGCTGTCTCAGATATTTTGGAATTGATTCAAGGCAAAAAAGCACTCATGCACTTCTATTCAGGAAGTGTTGAATATGCCGAAAGAATAGTTGCTGATGGGGGGCATATTTCGATAGTCCACCTGCACTCCAAGGAGAGGAGGAAGGTTATAAATACTGTGCCGCTGGATAGACTTCTTGTTGAAAGCGACTCCCCATTTGTTGGGAGGACGCCAGATGCCATTCGCGAGGCCATTGATTACATTGCCGAAGTGAAGGGTATTCCGGCAGATGAAGTCGCAGCTAAAACAACCGAAAACGCGATGCGCTTCTTCGGATTTGAGGTATGAGGATGTTCCTGAAAAAGTTTTTTGGAAAAGAAAGACCAGACATTGCAGTCCTGGTTGATGGACCCAACATCCTCAGAAAGGCTTTCAACGTTGACCTAACTGAAATCATGAAGGAACTGAACAAGCACGGCAATATCCGTGCTGCGAAAATTTACCTTGACCAATATGCTTCTGACAAACTGATTGAGGCCATGGTCAACCAGGGCTTTGAGACTGAGATTACAACTGGTGATGTTGATGTCACGATGGCTATTGAGGCTATGGAGTTCGTGCTTGACAAAGACATTGACATAATTGCCCTGATGACCAGAGATACTGATTACCGGCCAGTATTGGTCAAGGCAAGAAGGCGTGGCAAGAAAACAATAATCATAGCAACAGATGTCGCTTTCAGCGCAGCTTTACGAAACACTGCTGACAAGATAATCATTTTCCGTAACAAGGGAAGGATAGAAACCATCGTGAACAGCAAGTGAATTTTAAAAGCCTACGATTCTAGATAGATGAGTTTATTTTTTGAGGTGAAAAAATGGGAGAACGAAGACCATTTGATGTATTGAACAGTTCTTTGAACAACGCTGTTATTATCGGTATGAAGGGCGGTTATGAATTCCGCGGTGTTATGGTCGCTTACGACGTCCACATGAATCTCGTCTTAGAGAAGGCTGAGCAGATTGTGAATGGAGAAGTGAAAAGAGGAATCGGAACTGTTCTCGTTCGAGGAGACTCAGTAACATTCATCTCACCATCCTGATAATTTCTTTTTTTTAATTAATTTTTTTTGGGCCGGTAGATCAGCGGTAGATCACTCCCTTGGCATGGGAGAGGCCGCGGGTTCAAAAGCATACTAATGCTGAAATTCCCGTCCGGTCCACTTTTCTTGTTCTGTTAGTGTGCTTACTGTCCCCTGCGGGGGAGACACTTAAAAACATATCCAGAGTAAGCAAAATCATGGACGCCAAGATTCTTGAAAAAATTGGACTCACTAAAGGTGAAATCAAAGCTTATCTTAGCGCTTCTTAAACTTGGCTCTAGTTCGACCGGGCCAGTTGCAAAATCATCAGGAGTCTCAAGGTCAAAATTGTACACAATCATGGACAAGCTTGAGGAAAAAGGTCTTGCATCACATATTGACCGGCACGGTGTCCGATATTACCACGCTGTTGAGCCATCCAAAATCAAGGATTACTTGAAAGAAAAGGAAAACGAGTTGAAAAAGTTAGAAGCTGAGTTTGATGAGTTCCTCCCCCAATTGCAGTCTTACCACAAGGAAAAGCCAGGAGGGACAATGATAAATGTCTACCAGGGCTTCAAAGGGCACAAGGTCGCCCATGAGCACAGCTACCTGAAACTGAAAAGGGGAGAGGGATATTACGTTCTCGGAGTTCCCTATGTTCCTGAGTGGGAGCACCTCAGGTACTGGAGAAAGGACCATGAGCGGAGGGACGCTGCCGGAATAGGCTGCAGGATGCTCTTCAACCAGGATGCTCCGAAGAAAATCCTGGCGAACAGGAACAGCTACAAGCTTGCCGAGGCAAGGTACCTGCCGACTGACTTGAAAACGCCGGCGTATTTCACAATCTTCAAAGACACTACTTTGATTACAATGCCAACTGAAGAGCCAATCACAATAGAAATTGTGTCAAAGGAGATTACCGAGGCTTTCAAAGCGTATTTCGACGCGTTCTGGGCGCGCTCAAAGCCCTTCAAATAGGTAGTCTAGCTGGGTTAATTTTTTCAGTGCCGCCTTTTTGATAAGGCGGCTTCCGCCAACACTGGCAGCTATGTTCAGGTCCCTGTATAGCTCAAACGCATCCTGAAGAGAGAGCATTTCTATTGAGGCCAGGATTTCGCATTCTGAGATTTGTTGTCCGAGCATGTTCCGCGCTTCAACTGGCATTTCAGTATCAATCAGGGCAGCGACAAAGGTACTGATAACTCTTTTTGCCTTGCCAATTGTTTCCGGTGCTGGTTTTAGATGCCTGGGCAATTCTGGCTTTCTTTCTGCTTTGCCATTGTCAACAACCAGTCTGAGTTTATTTCGCATCTTTGCAGCACCTGAATCCTGTTGAATAATCATGATATTTTGGCCCATGCGCGGCTATGTGGTACTCGCATCCCTTGCCAGCTGCCTTGGCCGCCTCAACTGTCGGAGGATTGCTGTAGAAAGCCCCTGCGAATGTTCCAAGGCCGGTTCTTGAGCGGTCGCTTACCCACTCCTGCAGGTTGCCGAGCATATCATATACCTGATAATCGCTGAAACATGCTGTGTGCGAGCCGGTTTTTCCAAGGAACCCTGGCCTCTGGTTGAGCCTCGGGTCATTGAAATCATTATATGTCCATTTCTTGTTGTCATTGCCAAAGAACTGGCCAAGATTGTGCGCACCGCCAAGATTGCATCCGGCAGCATCCGGGTCAGTACTGAAAGAGAATAGGAAGTTCCTTTTGCCCTTGCAGACCTTCACCCACTCCTTCCTTGTGCAAAGCCTTTTTCCTGCGTTTTCACAGGCCTGGGCGGATTCCACCTGGCTGATGTAGCCCTGCGGAAACGAGCCTGGCCTTGAGACCGCTATCAAATCATCCCCTTCGGGGCGATGATAATAAGGATGGACAATCTCCTTTCCACCTTCTATACGAACAAGGATTGCCTCGTATTTGTCAATCGAGAAGCCATCGATAGGAACCGTCATATCCACGATTTGCGGCCTTGGGGCGGGTTTTTTGCTGGTAGGGGCAGAAGATGCGGCTGTAGACTGGGCGCTTCCGCGAACTCGAGGAATTCGGTCGGGAAGCGGTTTGCTGGCTGAAAAACTTGGGAGCCTGTCCCTTCCCGGGACATAGCGGTACTGGCTATCTTTGTCATTGCATGCAAGCAGCCCTACGACTAGAACTGCAGTTCCGACTAGACGATTTGTTCTTTGACTGTGCATCTGGCCTCTACCCCATTCTTTATTGTACCAAGAAGTGTTTAAAAATGAATACTTATCATTAGAACTCGAAATCCTTTTTAAGACTCCTTGAGATTAGAGATTGAATGGTTTATATCTCCCGGCTCAAACTGAGAAATTTCAAATCTTTTAAGGCCGCCGACATAACGCTGCCCAGCACGTTTACCTGTTTTGCAGGTCCCAACGGCAGTGGAAAGTCTAATCTTTGCGACGCCATTAGATTCGTGATGGGAGAAAAAAGCCTCAAATCCCTCAGGGCAAAGAGAGTCCGGGAACTGATTCACGCAGGCTCAAAAGCAGCAGAAGTAACTGTCATGTTCTCGAGTGGCAACGGGGGCCCCAGCTATGAGATTAAGAGAGCAATCCGTGAGGATGGCAAAATCATGTACCGCCTGGATGGGAAGAAGACTACTCGGGGGAGCATCCTCGAGACACTGAAAAGGCATTCCATGGATGAATCCGGGAGAAACACGATTGCGCAGGGAGAAGTTGCCAGAATAATCAACATGAACGGCAAGGAGAGGCGCGGAATCATTGACACTGTTGCCGGCATTGCAGATTTCGAGGAGAAGAAGAAAGAGGCAATGCGGGAGCTTCAACTTGTGGACACAAGAATCAAGGAGGCCCAGCTTGTCCTTGGCGAGAGGAAGGTTTACCTGGATGACCTTGGCAGGGAAAGGGAAACCGCAATCAAATACCGTGATGCCAAGGGCATTCATGTTAATGCAAAGGGAACTTTGCTTGAAACTGAAATCCAAAGATTGGAAGGAGAGCTGGAAAAAGAGCTTGTGAAAGAGCAGGCTTTGATTGATGAGCGGAAATCCGCTGATGCAGAACTTGACAAAATCAACGCCGAAATCAAGGAAATTGACACAAGAAGGCATGAGACTAGCGAGGAACTTCGGGCCAAGCAGAAGACAAATGAAATGATTCGCAGGATTGAGGAACTGAAAGCATCTGTCAGCTCAAAAGAGCAGCTGATGGAGGACAAAACAGCCCTGATTGGCAAAATCAGAAATGAAGTGAAGGAGCTTGAGGATGAAGTTGCAGAAGGCTCCAACGCGGTTGACGGCTTAAGATCCGAGGTTGAGAAGCTCGCGGTTGAACTGAAGGAGGCTGAGGAGAAGCTCTCTAGTGAGATTGGCTCTGTTGAAGATGAGAAACTCAGGGCCATAAAGGAAAAGATTGAGAAAAAAGAGCAGGACTTCTCAGAGGCCAAGGAAAGATTAATCTCATTGTCATCTGAAATCGAATCAAAGAAGGAAATCTTATCATCCAAAAAAGAGGAGCATGAGAGCATCGCTCCTGGAGAATCTTCTGATTCTAATCAGGAAGACCTGACAGAAATCCAGAACCAGGTCATCAGGATTGCAAAGGACATTGAGAATTCATTTGCAAAGACAAAGGAAATCAACGGCCAGATGGCTGACCTTGACCGTGAAATGCTTGAACTGAAAGAGCAGGCGTCCATTTTCAAGATTCGCTCTTCGCCGCAGCTGGCGAATCCGGCGCTTCATTTCATCAGCCAGCTGAAAGACAAGGAGCCCGGGATATACGGGACCATGGCAGACCTGATTACGTTCAACCAGAATTACGCGTCCGCAGTTGAGGCAGCAGGAGGAGCGAGGCTGCTTTACGTTGTTGTTGACAGCGTTGACACTGCAAGCAGAGTGATTGACAAACTGAAGAGGGCAAAGGCAGGCAGGGCAACATTCATTCCATTGGACAAGGTCCGGGCACCTGCAGGAATCAAAATGAATGGATTCGGAAGCGTGCTTGATGTTGTTGAGTTCCCCCATGAGATTCAGAGGGCAGCGCACTATGTTTTCGCTGACACCCTCCTTGTTGATGATGTTGGAGATGCCAAATCAGTTGGAATCGGAAGCGCGAGGATGGTAACCCATGGCGGTGAGATTTTCGAGCGCTCAGGAATTGTCAGCGGTGGCCGGAGCCAGAGCGGGATACTTAGCGGGAACCAGCTTCGGAAGATAGAGAACAAGCTCTCCGAAGTAAAATCAACAAAGGAATCCCTTTTGCAGGAATTATACTCAATCCGGGAAGAAGAATCCAAAATGAGGGCAGAGAAATCACAGCTTGAAATCCAGATTAAAACTTCTGAGATGCGCACAAGGATGGTAGAGGACAGGGTAAAGGAAAACAAGCAGATGTATGAGCGAAAGGAAAGGCTTGTCCACGAAATTAAGGAGCTTGAAGAAGCCATCCAAGCAAAAGGCATTGAGAAGGAACAGCTTGCAAAAGAGGTTTCAGCCAAATCAGGCGAAGTTACGGAAATCAAGTCAGAGCTTTCCAACGCTGAGGAGGAATTCAGCAAGCAGTCGAAGGAAAGCAGCGACAAGCGCGCAAAGCTGAGCGGAGCAGTCTCATCATTAAGGGCAACAATCGAAGGGAAGAAGAATGAGAAGCAAATCCGCTCTGATGAGGTTGCGGAAAAACAGGAGCGCATGAAGAAGCTTGGTGCTGATGAGAAAGACTCACTGAAAAAGATTGAAGATGCTCGCACAACCGCAGAAAAGGACAGAAAGGACCTTGCTGAGGCAGAGAATAAAATCAGTTCAACCAGCAAGGCAATTGAGAAACTGTTCGAAAGGCTGAAGGGCTATGAGAGCCAGCTTGAGGAGATTGGCCGAAGGAGAGGGAAGAGCAGGATGCGCCTGGACAAGGTAAGCAAGGACTTCACTCAGGTTGAAATCAAAAAGGCCACAACCAGCACAAGACTTGAAGATATCAAGTCAGAATTTTCATCATTCACAGAATTCGAGAGGATAGAGGGTTCACGGGATGAACTCTCAAAGATGGTCTCATCTTCAGAAAGAACCCTGGCATCTCTTGGAAATGTCAATATGGCAGCAATTGAGATGTATGAGAAGAAAAGGGCTGAGATTGACGGTGTTGAGGAGCGGATTGACAAGCTCGACAATGAAAGAGAAGCAATCATCTCAATGATAAATGAAATCGACGAACACAAAAAAGAGGCCTTCTTCGAGACCTTCGAGGCAGTAAGCGACAACTTCAGGAAGATGTTCACATATGTGAACGTCGGTGAGGGACACCTTTACCTGAACAACCCCAGAGAACCTTTCGAAAGCGGACTCTTTATTAAGTTAAGGCGGAATAACCAGGAGCACTCGCTCGATGCATTATCGGGCGGAGAGAAGACCCTGGTGGCACTTATGTTCATATTTGCATTACAGCTGTTCAAACCGGCTCCATTCTACATACTAGATGAGGTGGATGCTGCGCTTGACAAACCCAACAGCAAGAACCTTGCTGACTTGGTGGCCAAAATGAGCAAGGATAGCCAGTTTATACTGGTGTCACACAACGACGTCGTCATGGCCAATTCTGACTCCGTGATAGGAGTCACTAAATCCGGCGATATATCCAAACTGGTGGGTTTGAGGCTGAAGCAGGTGGTTGCTGCATGAAGAGAGCACTTTTTATTGGAAGATTCCAGCCATTTCACTTGGGGCATTATGCTGCCATAAGGAAATTGCTGAAGAAATACGATGAAGTAGTTGTTGTAATCGGAAGTTCAGAAGATTATTACACCAAGGACAATCCATTCACTTGCGGTGAGAGGATTGAGATGATTAGAAAATCATTCTCCAAAAGCGACATCTCGAAGATGGTTATCGTCCCGGTTCCTGATGTCAATGACAATAGGATATGGGTGGACCATCTTCTTACGCATATTCCGGAAGTCAATAATGTCTATTCGAATAACCAGCTGGTCAAGATGCTTTTCTCCCAGCATGGAATTCTTGTCAAATCAATAGATTTCCATGACAGGGACAAGAAGGAAGGAGAAGGAATTCGAAAGCTCATGTCTGAAAATGACAGCAACTGGAAAAAGGAAGTTCCGAAAAAAGTCGCGAGCTACCTTGACGCAATAGAAGCTGACAAAAGAATAAGAAAAATAATCAGGATGGGAGGCTGACGCTCTCAATCGAGATTATGCTTTTTCCTGCAACAAGTGTGCTTACTTGCAGTGTCAATGTACCATTCAGCTCCTGGCTTGTCTGATAAAGCAGATTGTCCATTGGGCTCGAATAGTCCTGCGGCGGAGTAAGCGAAAGGTTGTAGGTGTAAAAGACTGATTTTGCATAGGGCAACTCAAGAGTTTCGTTTGTCACAAGCATTGATGAGGGGAATGTGACGTTCGTGTCCTGGAAGTTGACCAGCACCTGTGTCTTGTTGTCAAATGAACCAAGAACCTGCGCGCTGTTCGCGTCGATGTATGTTATGTATGGGAACTGCTTCTTTGCAAGTATCTGGTTTATTGTCAATGGTGTTGTGAAGACTATTGAGTCAACACGGTTGTATGTCCCGCTTGCGTTTGTCACATTGTTCCGGTGCTCCCAGGGAACTGTGTAGGTCACTGATTCTGATATCGGCTCCCCAGGTTCTGCGCTGAAAAGAAGATCCATCTTCGTCAGGGCTATTTGCTGTGAGTTGTAGTCAATCAGCATGCCGTTGTTTGAGATTCCAATCATTGCTACTGTGACCGTTTCTCCTGCGTCTAAAAGGGGCTCTGTGGCAACACGGACAACTCCGGGGGAAGTGACATTGAGTATCTCAGTCCCGAACTGGAGTTCCATAATAGAGGGAGCCGCTATGTTGGCAACTGACAATACTGAAAGGTTCATTTTCCGAAGTTCGATTCCAACCGGGTGAACATCATCCCGCGTTTCTGTATCCACGACGTATCCCTGAGGGTCAGGGCGGACATTCATAACTCCAGAAATACCCCGAATGGCATCAATCTGAGATTCTGTAGGGGTTGATGTGATGAACAAATATGGATCATAGGTCCTGATTGTTCCGTTGAAGGTTATGTAACCGGAGATGTTCTCTCCTCCGATGGATGGGCCGCCGCCACCGACAAGGTGGTTGCCACCAAACATGAAAAGTTCTGTGATAAAGAGCAGTGCCGCACCTATCACTACTATTTGCATGATTAGTTTTTTGTTCATGGTTTCAGAGTAAACATATAAATAATTAAAAATCAAGAAGGTTCTGATGCGCAATGGACATCGACGAAAAAGCAGTTCAGATTCCTGAGTACTCCGAGATGCTCGGCAAGATGCTTGAGGACGACAAGGCCAGGATGGAATACTCAAAGCAGATGGCAGAAGAGATGAGCCTGATTAAAAGAACCTGTTTCACTTCAATGAAATGGCCGGTAAAACTCATACGCCCGATGTTTGAGGCCAGGGCCGCCTACGCCGTTCCGAACAACTATTTCCAGAATATCCTGTTGAATGATGAGAAGGTCGGCAATTCCTTTGCCCATGGCGCTATGCGCTCGGTGTTCTTTTCTGGCGAACGGCTTGTGCTTTTCTCAAAGTCAACCAATTTCAAAGACGGACAGCAGTTCTTCACCTCTTTCGTACTTCTCCATCTCGAGAAGGGCGAATACAAGCTCACTGAAAAACTTGGGGAACTGAACCTGACTGCAAGGGTTGAAAAGCCGATGAAAAATTTAATCACGGGCGCAGTTGAGAAGACGAAGATATTCTTTAACTTTGTCCACAAGCCTGTTGAAGGAAGAATAGTTTCAAAGGACAGGGCGGCAAGGTCAGCAAGATTCAAGAACGTATATTCCAGGTTCGGCGGAGCACACACAAAGTCAGCGTCCATGGATTTGGAGGGGTATGCGATTACTGTTCCGCATTTTTCTCCCCACCCATATATGCTCCAGGTCAAGAATGATTTCGGCTTCAAGGACAACAAGGAGTTCCAGCTCGCTGCTGCCGACTATTTCAGGAAGCATATGTAGCTCATATGGCAAGATGCTAAGGTAAAAAACATTGGCAAAGAGGATTCATTATGGAAATGAACTTTCTTGAGAAGCTGGTTGCGAACAGCAGGTTTTACAGCTTCTTTTTCAGGTACACTCTTCTCAAGTGGTTCCTTGATTTCTGCTCCCTAAAAGGCAGCTGCCTTGAGATTGGCTGCGGCAATGGGAAAAGCAGCCTGGAGATTATCAAAAGGTTCAAGGTGAAATTGACCGCGGTCGATATTGATAATGCGCAGGTTGCCCTCACAAGGAAAACTCTTGCAGGAAAAAAAGTAAAAATCCAAAAAGCGGATACCACAAACCTGCCGTTCAGGGATTCCAGTTTTGACTCGGTTGTCGAAACTTTTGTTCTTGTACATATTGGAGATTACCCAAAGGCGCTCAGAGAAATCAGGAGGGTTCTGAAGAAGAATGGGAGCTTTTTCCTTATGGACCAGAGCGAGTATCTCTTCTGGCCCTTCAGCAGGCTGCTTCCATTCGACCACTTTGACGGGAAGTTCACAAAAAAGAAAATGATGGGAGAACTCAGAAAAGCTGGCTTTGAAATTGTCAGAGAAGGATGGGGAGATATATTCATAATCCATGCAAGAAGATGTGAGAAATAACAGAGAATATATAAAAGAATGTGAAATATCCACACCCTTTGATGGAAAAGACATATAAATTACTAAATTCAGAAGTATTACTGGGTGGGGGATATGAAATTACAACATAGGTCTATTCCGAAGGAAAGGAATGTCGGAAGGAAGATTGCTGGTTTTGTAGGGATGGCGGTCCTTAGCGCGGGGCTGATGTTCTCAGGATGCGACAAAAGAGGTGGACTGACACCCGCGCCTGAGCCGAACAACCGCCAGATAAGCGAACAGGTTGAGTGCAGTAAAGCTTTGACTGGGACCGAGAGCGCAAAAAGGCTTTTGGCAGAAGTGCACAACTCAACACTTGCCCTTAAGATGGATAATGCCATTAGGGCAGAACCAGGAGAAACAGTTCAGTTAACCTGGAAAATAAGGGTTGAGGACAATGGCCAAATCAATCTTGTCGGGATTGATGCAGACTGCGAGAACGGAAACTGCACCGGGCTGGATGCGCAAAGAATCAAGAGGAGCATTCCGAATTTAAGAATCGAGGCTCCTAGTGAGGACTGCGGTTGCAGATGGGACATCCGAACCATAGTTGAAAGCCAAAGAGGCGTTGAAAGTTAGGTTACTTGCACATTGGACACATGTTGGCCGTGTGCACTAGAGCGCCAATGCCGTAAAGTGCAAGTGCCGCCCCCGCTATCATCATAGAGGTTGTTTGGCCAAGCATTGCCAAGCTTGAAAGAAGCAAGACAGCGCCTGCAACAAGTACTAAAAGCCCTGAAACTGTGCCGCACAGCGGGCACATGCAATTTCCACAACATTTGTCAGCCATATAGGTCACCTGAAGAAAGGCTGGCATTGAGATTTATTAAATTTTCTGCTTTTTCGTTTCCTTTGTTAATAACCCCCTGTTTTTTTATCTCTTCGAAACATATTCTGCCCTTATGAAGGAACTTCTTGAACTTACAGGAGTGAAAAAAACGTTTCTAGGTTTCCAGGAGGAATTTGAAAAGGCAAAGGCAGTTGTAATCCCAGTGCCTTACGATGCGACAACCAGCTATGGCTCTGGAACACGGTTTGGGCCTTCTGCAATCATAGAAGCCAGCACACAGGTTGAGCTTTATGATATTGAAAAGGGGAAGAACACCTGCGAGGATGTTCCAGTTCACACGCTTGATGAATTGGCAATTGACAAGGGCAGCCCTGAAAGGACCATCAAGAATGTCCAGAAGGCAGTCCGCCTTGTTGTGAACGCCGGGAAAAAACCAGTTGTGCTTGGCGGGGAGCATTCGATAACAGGAGGAGCGGTTGCTGGACTTAATGAAAGGGAGTTCTCAGTCCTTCAAATTGATGCTCACACTGATTTGCGGGATTCCTATGAAGGAACCAGGTGCAGCCACGCTTGCGTAATGCGCAGGGTGAGGGAAATCACAAAAAGCACTGTGCAGATTGGAATCCGCTCAATGTGCGATGAGGAAGCAGAGTATATAGAGAAGGAGAAGCCAGTGATATTTTTCGCTGATGATTTGATAAGGAACCGGAGGAATGATGGTCTTGCGGCAGCTGATCTCAGCAGCATAGTTTCACAATTGAAAGAAAAGGTCTACGTCACAATTGATGTTGATGGGTTCGATCCCTCGATATTTCCTGGGACTGGGACCCCTGAACCAAACGGCCTGCTTTGGAATGATGTTCTTTCAATCATGAAAAAAGTCGGGCAGGAAAAGGAAGTCCTGGGCTTTGATGTTGTTGAAGTCATGCCTGCTCCACCAATCCGGACAAGCGAGTTTTTGGCAGCCAGGCTCACTTACAAGATGATGGGGCAGTTCTGGTAATCTTTTTCAGCCTCTCAAGACTCTCATCCGGAGTCTCAATCGTGTTGAGAAGGTAGACCGGGGCCTTTGAGAAGAGTTCTGAGAAGAATTTCCTTCTTTTTAGCATCTTCTCTTTTGTCCTTACCAGCTGGTGGGGATTGCAGAAATCATTGCCGCTCATGAACTTCAGCGCTTGTTGCTTTGTCAGTTTTTGCAATGGAGGGAGTTTCTTGTCCCTTGTAAGAAGAACTGTGGCGGTTAGCCTTGAATGTTTCCTTATTCTGTTTTCACCAAGAAGCCTCTTCACATCAATTACAGCACGGTTCCGGTTGTCAATTGTTGCAGACTTGAATTTCTTTCCATAGAATGGCCAGATTTCCCCAAGGTTGCATCTGATGTATGAGTTTCGCTCTGACGAGTAGGTAAGGACTTCATCATTCATGAGACGAACGAAAAACCAGTCGTCAGTAAGGAAATTGAATCCTTTCTGCTGGAGCAGGCCATATGTGAGGGTTGTTTTTCCGCTTCCAGATGGGCCTATTATCGCAACTCCGCGCCCCCCAAAATCAACAAATGAGCCGTGAACGGAATATCTCCGATGTTCTGATGTGAAATCTTCAAGGTAATCTGCTGCTACTGCGAGTGCGATGCTTTTTATCCATCCATAGTAGTCGCATCCCTGGACTATTGCGGTCTTTGAAATGGGCTCATAGCGGACCCTGAGTCTCTTTCCCTTGAGTGCAAAAATTCTCCCGTGGGGCCTTATCCAGTCCGGCATGGGCTCGAAATTGTCTTCCCACATCTCCTTGAACTCTTTGCTGTCGGTGAAGAACTTGATGCATGTGCCATGCAAAGCCGCCTTCCTTTCATAAAGCTTTGATGAGTAGAATTTTTCCATCAGTTTCTCTTTGACATCCTGGGAGATTGTCTCGACTTTGTAGCCCATGGGACAGGAATCACTGATTAGCTATATATCACTTGCGCATGAGCTTTTTCTTCTTGAGTTCAAATACTGGAAGGTAAATCAGGAATGCTATTCCCTGGAAAAGAAGCACTGCCTCAATGCTGAATGTGACGAATAGGAAATACCCTGCCAGGCCGCCTGCCAACCTTCCCAGGTTGAGCATGAATTCCCTTGCCACCATTGTGTCAGCAAGCTTCTTGGTATTGTCAACTGCAAGAGCAAGGGAGATTGGGGAGAATATCCTTGCGAAGAAGGTAACCATCCCAAATGCGAGGAAAAATATCATGAGGTCTGGGGCAAATACAGCTGCCGCAACTGAAAGGCCAAAGCCAAGGGCTGATGAAAGGAGGAACATCCTCCTCTTGTGCAGTTTGTCAGAAACTCCTGAAATCAGGAAGGATGCTGCGATTGAGAATACTGTCGCAAGTGAAAGGAACCAGCCGACTTCAATCGGTTCATCAAGAAAAAGAAGAATCATGATTGGAAGTGTCAGCGAAGTGATGACCATCACGCTGAAGCCCTCAAGGAAAATGATTGAGCGCAGGCCAGAGATGGAGGTTAGGCTTGTTCCGAAATCATATTCATATTTCCTGTCTTTTAGCCAGAACGCTGCCATGATGAACGTGAAAACATATGTCGCGATTGCTATTTGATAAAGCTCTGGGAATCCCAGGTTCCCAGCGATTATTCCTGAGAAGGCTGGAAGCACCAGAGCAAGAACCGGGGATACGGAATAGTAGATTGCTGAAAGTGAGGCGTTGTTTTCCTTCCTGAATTCATAGTAGATTGTGTTGAATGGGAGCCAGAAGAAAAAATGGGTCGTACCCAGAATCAAACGATAAATGTAGGCTGCCCCAGGCTCTGGATAAAGGTAAAGCACAAGAACTGAGATTAGAGAGAGAAAACAGCCAATCAGCATGAATGGCTTGGTCCGGAACCCTTTGAAAAGAGGGAGAAGTATCAGTCCTGCAACAAACCAAAAGGCATCTGCAAGATAAATTTCAGGAAGAGACATTCCCATGTTGAAAAAATAAACCTCGAAAAGAGTGCCTCCAAAAAACATACCTGCTGTCCAGAGAGCGAAAATAATGAGGAGATCACGGAATTCTGACATGGGATTCATAATTTCGTACTTTGAGATTTTAAATTCAGTGGATTGAAATCGAACGGTGTCTTGTGAGTATCCAGAACAAGCTGGCTTGAGGTTCTGATTACCAGGCTGTGGCTTGCTACTTTTTTCAATATGTCACGGAAGTGCTCCCTGCTCTTTACCCTCCAGCAGGTCATAGCATCCCAGTTGCCTGTGATGCTGTAAAAGGCCTCCAGTTCAGGAATATCAAGCAATCCTTCCATTGTGTCTTTGTCCCATGGCCCCCCTTCAGGGAACTTGAGGAGTATCATGAAATGAAGATTATATCCCATCTTGGAAAAATCAATCTTCGTAGTGTAGTTCTCTATTATTCCCTGCTTTTCAAGTTTCTTTATCCTGAAAAGAAGGGTGTTTGGATGGATATCCGCCTTCTTCGCGAGGCTTTTTGCCGAGATTCTTCCATTCTCAAGGAGTTCTGAAATCAGACGGATGTCCGTCTCATCGATGTCGTCCCGCATGTCAACTCACCATTTAACATTTTTCACAGTATTTTTTTGTTTTCTAGTAAATTTTACTGGATTTTTTCGAATCATAATGAAATTTCCTCTCTAAATTTCATTGGACTGTTTAATTGCACCATCAGTTATATAAACTGATGCATTCTGCAATACACAAGAGTCCATTTTTAAGGATTTGATGAGAGATTAGTGTATGCATAAGAAGAAGGGAGGAAATGGGGGGGAGCCGCCAAAGAGATTCCCAAGGCCACTGATTGAATGCCGCTCCAAGAAAAAAATAACAGAACTTTTCGATACAACACTGAGTTTTGCCAGAGAGAAAAGGGAGTATGGAGAAACCCTTAGTGACAGGCAGGGAAGCATTTTGCAGGAATATGATTCTTTCAGCAAACACGAGAGGGCTTTTTTCTTTTCATTATTGTATGACCAGTTTGCTGGCACTTATGATCAGCATATGGGGCTTGACACTGGGCATTATGGTGCGTTGAGGGAAGTTTTCGTATTTTCAGCGCAATACTTCAAATCGCCTGTGCTTGACATAACAGCAGGAACAGGGGAACTGCTCTCATTTGCACTGGACCTTGCAGATGCAGGCGACAGTATCCGTTCGCACGATATGACAAGGGCACAGCAGATTGCATCTGGACTTCTTCCAGATATTGGCACTGGTTCAGTTGTGGCAAATGAGATTTCGCCTAGAATGCTTGAGATTGCCAAGAGCAAACTGGAAAAACATGATGTCGCGTTTACTTCATACAACGCTCTTGGGCTTCCTGCCAACTGGCTTTTCAGGACAGTGCTCTGCTCCCAGACAATGCATCTTCTTGCTGAACCTGATAAGAAGGGGCTTGTGCAGTCAATCCATGATGTTCTTCTTCCAGGAGGCCATGCCATTGTTCTTGAAGAGGACCCGTTTATAGTTTCGCCGACTGCTTCTATTGATGGTGTTGGGCTTTTCATCAGTGCGGTTGCTTGTCCGATGAAAACTGATGCTTTGCTAGGCATGTTCGAAGTCAACGGATTCACTTATACTGAACACCGAGCAGCACACCAGATAGACAGTGACCACTTGATGAGACTCCACGTTTTCAGAAAATCATCTTAGTTCGTGCGCAAACGGATTGTACTCGAAATCCCTTTTGTAGTAATCCAGTATCAGCTGGGTACTGGTCTTTGTCACAACCCTGTTTTTCTGAAGCTGCCGAAGCAGATTTGCAAGGTGGAGCTCGTTGTCCACTCTTGCTGTTAGCATGGCATCATGCTCTCCAGTAATTAGTATGAAAGAAACTATTTCAGGAAGTTTGGCCAGTGGACGAAGATAGCCCTCCCAGCCCTTTTCCATGTTCACATTAAGAAAAATCATTGCCCGGAGTTTGTTCCCTATCTTTGTATGGTCCACAATTGCAGTGTATCCTTCTATTATCCCGTCCTGCTCCATTCGTTTCACGCGCTGAAGCAAAGTATTTGGATGTATTCTCAGCTTGCGTGAAATCTGCTTGGACATCATCTTCGGGTTCTCAACCAGCTGGGCCAGTATCTTCCGGTCCAGTTTATCCAATTCTTCTGCCATAACCCCACCACATAATATTTGTGAGGGTGACAATATTAATCTTTTTCCGATTTCACTGTGGACATCCACATCAAACAAAAGAAAAATCTGGGATATCCATAAAACAGTGAGAATGCACCCAATGATTATGGCCGTACGATTGCTTTCTTTGTTATTTCTGGTGAGCAGGCTTTGTGCTCCTTGCAGAAATCTTCACAAAGCAGGGCAAGGCGCACATCAGCATATCCAAAATTGCATTCAGAACACATATACGCCGGCTTCATCTCAAAATTCTTTACCCAGACCATTGCATTCCGTTTGTGAATAGCATTTTAAATTCTGAATGGAAACTCTCCCCATGCTTAAGGATTTTGCGAAGCTGACAAGGTTTGAGCACGCGCTGATGCTTGCATTTGCAGTTGTGATTGCAGAGACGGTTGTGCTTGGCGCGCTTCCGCCCTTGGAATTAGTAATAATAATTTCTGTCCTTGTCCCGATATTCAGCGAGATGGGTTCTTTTGCACTCAATGATTACTTTGATATTGAAACTGATAAATTGAACAAGAAGAAAGGGCCTTTGGTAACCGGGGCAATCAAACCGCAGACCGCGATGAGTTTCGCAATCGCGTCATTGGTCGTTTCAACAATCCTTGCTTACATGATAAACAATCTCGCGTTCATGATTGTATTCGCTTTCAATGTTTTCGCAATTCTTTACAACTGGAAACTGAAGGACATGCCGCTTCTTGGCAATGTTTTCATTGGGTTGACAATGGCAATCCCATTCATCTTCGGAAACTATGTCGTCTCATCAGAGCTTTCATCACTTACAATAGTTCTTGCGGCTCTTGGTTTTGTTGCTGGTGTTGCGAGGGAAATAATCAAATCTGTCCAGGATATGGAAGGCGATGTCAAGGCAAGGGGCTCGAAAACAATTCCGGTTGTTATTGGAAAGAAACCTGCGACATATCTTGCGGTTATCCTGTATCTCCTATTCATTCCATTGACCATTCTTCCTTTCATAAAAGGGCTTGAGACAAACATCATATCCACTTTCCTTGTGGCTTTTGCAGATACCATGATTCTATCGATATGCTACAAGTCACTGAAAGAAAATTACAAATTCGCAAGAAATGCCAGTTTGATAGCGTTCTTAGTTGGCATGCTTGGCATCCTCGTAGCGGCCCTCTGATTATCTGGCGATTGTCGCTTTGGTTTCACTAATCTTTTTAAAGAAACTGGCAGTGAGCATCCTATTGGTGAATATTATGGCAAAGAAGAACATGAAACATTATGGCGAATACGCATTTCTTGCCGGAGTGGTGCTTGCCTTGTTGCTTGGAATCCTTTCATCAACCATGCCTGCCAGCACGACACCCATTATAATCATGGTTCTTGCAGTGCTCGGCATAATTGTTGGCCTTGTGAACATCACTGCGAAGGAGACACAGACATTCCTTATTGCGACAATCGCGCTCCTTATGGCTGCAACGGCCTGGACTCCGCTGATAACTGTTCTTGCATTATTCGGGGACATGGGAACGACGGTGGCTATGTGGATTGGGGGATTTGTAACACACCTGGTTGCATTCATCTCGCCTGCTGCTTTCATAGTAGCCCTTAAGACGATTTATCTCCTGGCCAAGGACTAAGTCCTCTCCTTATCTTTTTTAAATATTCCTAATCTTCAATTAGTAAGCTATTTTCTAGCAGTTCCCAGAAATGGGAGCGAGCCAAGGTGGCGAAACACATGAAAGACAATCAAACTCTGGTTTCTTTAGTAGAGAACCTAATGAAGGATAAGAAGCCTCTATGGAAAAGAGTGGCCAAAGAGCTCTCAAAACCAAGGAGGAAAAGGGTTGAGGTTAATCTCAGCAGGATTGAAGAGCACGCAGCGGCTGATTCGACACTCCTGATTCCAGGAAAAGTCCTTGGAGCAGGGAACCTGTCTAAGAAGGTAACGGTCGCAGCATTCTCATTCAGTGGCAGCGCAAAAAAGCTGATAGGAGCGGCCGGTGGAAAGGCAGTAACAATTGACAGCCTCCACAAGTCAAACCCCGAAGGAAAGGGAGTCGTCATTTTCAAATAGAGTTGATTTTCATGCAGGTAATAGACGCAACAGACATGATTTTCGGAAGGACCGCAAGCCAGGTAGCCAAAAGGCTTATCAACGGCGAGGAAATCCACATCATTAACGCTGAGAAGTTCGTCATTGTTGGCAACCCAGTCGAGATTGCCGGTAGATACAAACAGAAGAGAACCTTGAAGAACAAGGCTGACCCTGAGAAATCACCAAAATGGCCAAAGGTTCCGCACATGCTCGTGAAAAGGATGGTTCGTGGAATGCTGCCAAGGGAAAACTCAAGGGGAAAGGCAGCTCTCGGAAGATTGATGGTCTACACTGGAAACCCAAAGAACATGGAGCAGAATCTCAAGATTGAGAAGGCTTCATTTGACGGGTTGTCAAAGCACATCACAGTTTACGAGCTGTGCAAGAAGATAGGTTACATAGGTTGATAATCATGGCAAAGAAAGAAGAAAAGAAAGAGACCAAGAAGAAGGTCACAAAGAAGAAGGCTGAGCCAACGAAGGAAGCTCCTAAGAAAGAGGAGAAAAAGGTTGAAGCTAAGGTTGAGAAGCCGACGGTTGAGGCCAAGATTGAAACGCCAAAGGTTGAGAAGCCCGAGCCAAAGAAGGAAGCCCCTAAGAAAAAAACAAAGAAGAAAAAGGCAAAGAAGGTCACAAGAGCTATTGTGGCTAGGGGAAAGAGAAAAGAATGCGTGGCAAGGGCAACCATCAAAGAAGGCAAAGGCCTGGTCAGGTTCAACAGGATGCAGATATCTGCTCTCAACAATACCTATATTCAGCAGATTATCACAGAGCCGCTTGGATACGTGGGCGCTGATGCTAATGGCATCGACGTCTCTGTCAATGTCAATGGTGGAGGAACCATGGGACAGGCACAGGCTGCCCGTGTCGCAATCGCGAACGCACTCATACTCTACTTCCAGGACAAGAAGTTGAGGGACAAGTTCATATCCATCGACAGATCATTAGTTATCGAGGATACTAGAAGGGTTGAAACCAAGAAGTTCCGTGGACCCAAAGCAAGGGCCAGGTACCAGAAATCATACAGGTGATATGTTGGAATTCCCCGTTAGGTGCTTTACCTGCGGCTCTGTCGTAGGCCATCTTTATGATGACTACAGAGAGAACATCAAGGAGAAGACCCCTGATGTTGTTCTCGATGAGCTCGGAGTGGAAAGGTACTGTTGCAGAAGAATGTTTATGAGCCACGTCGACCTAGTGCCGAATGTGCTCAGATACCCAAGAGTGTGAGAAATCACACTATTTTTTCCACATTTTACCTACAACTAAAACAATCAATTTATATTATTTGCCTTTCCTAAATAGTATTGGATGATGGGTTGTTTGGTGGATTACTTTGCAAAGCTCAATTTATGATATATGGGGGGTGGAATAATGGCAGGTGAAAACGCAGGCAGGAAAAAGGAAAGGCCTGCTACAAGGCCAAAGGTTAGCAGTAGCCCCAGACTTAGAGCAGTGTCCCCTTCACTTGAAAAATTCCGCCAGGTACCAGATGACGTTCCTAAATCAAGCACAAGAAGAAGGGCTGATTTTGATAAGGTGCTCACAGAAGTAATATCATTGGCAGATGCGGTTGAAAGGCGAGAGCAGATGGAGTCCCGGGCAATAGAAAAAGCCATCGAGGCCATGCCAGGCGACTACACAACAAACGTCAACAGAATTCTTTTCGGCATATGGGCAAGGGATTATGACTCCCACATGGCCGGCCACGTCACTTCAATAGAACATCTTATTCGAAAGACAGTTGCACTTCAGACGAGAGGACAGAAAATATTCGGCAAGAGAATCCTTGATGTGTCCTCAGGAACCGGTTCTGTGATTGACTTGATTTGCAGGTCAGTTCCTCCGGATATTGCGAGGCAGATGGAATTCATTGCAAATGATATCAGTCCTGAGATGCATGCAAAGGCAGAAAGGAAAATAGCCGCACTTCCAGAGGAAATGAGACCGATGTTAGTGCCAAGGCACGAAGACATGCGGTCACTTACCCTGCCGTGCAGAAGTGTTGATACTTCACTTATTTCACAGACATTCCACTTGATTACAGACCCTGCCATGGGACCGTTGAACGGCGCTGGAAACCACAACCAGGTCAAGGCCGAGGTCATTGAGAGCATGTTTGACCGGACTGCTGAGGGAGGGCATTTCATACTTATTGATGAGTGGAAGCCAATCCTGACAAGAAGGGCAGGAATGGAAATCATAGACGCCTTATTCCACGCCACATTCAAACCAATCTGGGAAAAATACGCATTCATAGAGATGATGAAACGGGTGCGCATGAAGGACAGTAACGACACGCGCGTAGTCGGGGCAAGAATGGTAGCTGAGCTCAAGGCTTGGATTGACCCTGACCACCGGATGTACATTTTCGTTTACCAGAAAGATCCTGACAAGATGCATCACCGAGGGATATACCTGCCAGACTTCAAGAAACATGAGAGTATGCGGGAGATTGCAGTAGGCGAACTTCTTGAAAGGTTCAAACTTACTGACCAGGAGTTCGTGACCAGCTTCGCGCCTGATGAGAGCCCGGAAAAGAAAGACCTTATCAGGTTCGGTGCGTTCAAGGACATGAAACACCTCGTTGTTGATAGCCCAAGGGCCGACTTCGAGCCTGGCCAGGAGGCAATCATATTCACAAGAGTTCTTCATGACATGCCAGACTCAATGAGAGACATGGCAATTGAGAATGCCACAAAGGCGCTTGTCAAGGGAGGAGTGCTTCTTTTCATTGACGAGTTCCACCACCCGACAAGAAACGGGCGAACCAGCAAGGATTATCCATACAGAAAAAGCACTCTGAGGGGAGACCTTGGAATCAATTATGAGAGAACCCTTCTTTTCGAAGGTGCTCTGAGAGTACACCTTGAAGAGGGGTACGACAGCGGCATGTATGGGTTCATGTACAGAAAAATAGAGGATTAACCCTTTACAAGCATGTTGGAAAGGGGATTGAACTCATACGCT
The DNA here is from genome assembly GCA_963791815.1 of uncultured Microcaldota archaeon. Classification (GTDB taxonomy): domain Archaea; phylum Micrarchaeota; class Micrarchaeia; order Anstonellales; family Bilamarchaeaceae; genus Bilamarchaeum. The sequence goes on from CAWBTT010000001.1 coordinate 130,885, forward strand.
TCCTTATACGTCACAAGAATCAGGTAGCTTGTGGTCCGCAGAACTGCTTTCTGTGACTGGATTGCTTTGAGGAGCCTTACCAGGCCATCCCGGTTTTTTGCTTTGACGATTGCTATGCAGTCGCTGACTCCGGTAACGGCGTAAAGTGCCACAACTTCAGGCTGCCTGGCAACGTCGTGAAGAAGGTTCTCGTCTTCAAGACCGCTCTTCTTGATTTTAATCATGACTACTGCATGCATATCATATCCAAGTTCCTTGTAGTCAATGTCAGCATGATATTTGCGCACCACCTTGGATTTCTCCAGTCTCTTGATTCTCTGGAGGAGTGTGTTTGGGTGCATTCTGAGTTTTGTAGCGAGCTCCCTCATCGGCCTCTTGCAATCCTCCCTCAATTCCCGCAAAATCATAAGGTCAACTGCGTCTACTTTGTTTTTCATTCTACCACCATTTTTGTTATCATAAACCATTATTGAGTATGGGATAACGGCAATATTGTTGATTTGTCCGTTTTTTCCACAAATAATTATGCAAATTGTTATTTATATACTTTACCTTTTTGACCAAAATAACGGAGGACAGAATACAATAAGTTTATAAAAGTCAGATTAAAGGCATATGCAGGTGAATTCACATGGTAGATGTACAAAACGTAACAGATGTCTTGACCACCGCCTTTTCGGGCGCTGCGGACAATCTGGTTACCAGCACCACAGAAGTCCTTCCAGGACTTATTGCGGCAATCATTGTATTCCTTATTGGATGGATTTTGGCAGTCATAGTCAGCCGGATATTCGGAGGAATCCTCAAAGCAATACAGCTTGAGAGACTCCTAAAGGAGCACAAAGTCGAGGACTCACTCGGCAGCGTGAAGATAAGCGACGTGCTTGTCAAGATTGTGAAGTATTACATTATACTCATTTTCCTGCAGGCAGCTGCTTCGCTTATCACCCTCGGAACTGTCAGCGCATTCCTCGCAACAGTGTTGTTTTATGCGCCAGTACTTATCGCAGCAGTGCTCGTGGTTCTAGCCGCGGTCATTCTGGGAGAGTACATTAAGGAGACGATTCTTGACCTCAAGAGCAAGTCTTCGATGGTTCAGCTTTTTGCCAGAGTAACCAAATGGATAGTAGTCTACATTGGTATTACGATGGCGATGGCAACGGCAGGATTTGACACCACCCTGATTAGCAACATATTCCTGATAATTCTTCAGGCCATGGTCTATGGTATCGCCCTTGCGGTTGGTATAGCATTCGGACTTGGCGGACAGAAGGATGCTCAGGACCTTGTTGGTAAGAGCAGGAAGATGCTCAAATTCTAAATTTTTTTCTTTTCCCTTAATTTTTTAATTAGTTGTGTGCTAAGATTAATTCTAGTGTTTAGTATGATGAAGAAACGAGAGGCAGTCAAACCACTAGGAATACACACGTCCATGGGGTATTTGCACGAATTCAAGAAATGGAAGGACATCCCTTATTTGAGGGAGAATGAGGGTTTGCTTCCGCCGTTCATGATCGCGGTAGGGAGCAGGACCAGGGTCATGAGAGCAGGCAAAGAGCTTGGCTTGAAAGAACCAATTCTGATTGACGATAAGGTTCTTGAGAAGCATGGTCTTTCGATGTTTGGAAGGACTTCTTTCCTAGTCGGTGTTCTTGAGACTGATGACCTTGCATTTCCAATTACAATTGCAGAGACTCAGATGGGATGCCCGGCAACGCAGATAATCCTGAGGGAACTGATGTACCACTCCAGGGAAACAGGGTATGATTTCTTTGGAAAGAGCATAAGAGCGCCTGGAATGCAGGTTATTCGGGCAGGAACCAGCGCTGGAGTGAACAGCTTCAATCCAGAGGAGATGCAGGTTGAAATAGGGGACATACTTATTGGAACTGACAGTTATGGTTCAGTCGGAGCTCTCATACAGTCAAATCTCAGGATTCTTGGATTTGCCAATGTCGATATTGCTAAGAATTATGCAAAAGCGATAGAGCAACTGAAAGCGCTCACTACGAGTCATGATCATGCGCACTTCAAAACATCATGCTCTTGGGCAATGGTCCAGAACCTTGAGGGGGCTGCGCAAGAGCTTGGCTTTGAAACTAAAACAGGAGCCAACTTCACAAAGGATTCCCTTTACGCTGAAATGAGCGAGGAGACTTTCGCAGAGCTTCGTGATAAGTATGGGGTTATAAGCACCGAGATGGAGCAGCTTGTGATTGATATGGTTGCTCATGATTTCAGGCAGGCCGGAGTCCATGCGAACACTGGATTGATTCTTGCGGCTATCGGTGCTATTCCTGGAAAGTCATTCCCTGAAACCAAGGAAGAGAAGCAGGCAGCAACAAACGCCGAAGGCAATATCCTGAAAATAGCTGCAAGGGCATTCACAGGCTCATAAAGTAGTTTCCAGCTTTTTCAGCTGGGACTCTGTTTCTTCTTTCATCTTTTCAATTACCGCTTTTCCTTTTTCATCAAGTTTCCCTCCCCCAAGAATCTCATTGCAAAATGAGAGGAACTCATCATAATGTGCCTGCGGATTCTTGCATCTTGTCCCCCAATCAAAGACAGCGCACTTCATCCCACTTCCAAGTTTCTCGCCATAGGTTTGGAGAGTGTACTCTTTGGTTGAATCCGGCGCAATGGCATCGGGCATTATGAACCGCAAATCAGTTCCGTCTGGCATCAGGTGGAAAAGCTGCTCTGCAACTATCAGCGTGAGTTCAAGTTCAGGGTATTTTTCTTTCAGTTCCTTTTCAATAATCTTTATTCTTCTTGCTCCTTCGCTTGAGCATGCCAATGAGCAGATAATCAGCCTATTCAGCTTTCCGCCATTGGCGTCCAGCGCATCTGTCAGCCGTTTCAAAGAGCTTTGCATAGTCGCTGCGGTTGCAATCGTATCTCCTATGATTATGTTCGCGTTCTTTGGGAGGGACTCGAAGTTTTCATAGCTTGAGACTGCTATGAACTCGCTCTCAGAAATTCTTTGCCTTTTAATCCCAAGGAAACACTGGGGCAGGGCAAAACCGTGCGCTTTGCGAAAGCCATAGCCCATGAAATAGTATAATCCGCCTGCCAAGAGAACATATTCTGCTATGTCGCCAAGCTTTGTCCCTTTGAGGGCTTTTTCTGTCGCTGCCTCAATAAATAATGGACTGAGTTTCTCCATCGCATCCTGGAGTTCTCTTCCTGCAATCTGGGGATTGTAAAGGATTCTTCGTGATGCTTCTGAACTCAGTATAAATGTCCTCTCTGGGACTGATTCTTTTTCCACCTTGTACAGGGTGAATCTGTCGTTTGAATAATCAGCGTTCATGAAAATGGTTTTGAAACACATCTTTTTTTAATCAGTCACGGCTGCCCGCAAGATCATTCCTGACCAGGATTATGTTTTCCCCCCGCCTAAACTCATCCCAGGAATAATTCCGAGCAGCTTGACGGAACGCTTTGGAGCACCCATCTTTCTTCCGGTCATGGAGTTCAATAATCAGAACATCGACTTTGCCCAGCCAGGATTCGTAATTTTTTGAAAAAAGCTCTTTCTCTGCGCCCTCGATGTCCAGTTTCAGGATATCAATCCTGCCATGGCCAGACTCTTCCAGTATTCCATCGATTGTAATGGCCTTGACATCATAATCTTTTGAAGAAACTTCCTCAGTCATGATTCCAAACTTCGGAAAGTTGCCTGCTCTGATTTTCAAAAAAGCATCCTTGTGCCATAAACCTGCCCGGATTCTTCTTATGCGCTCATGGTTCGCGGTGTTTTTTTCCAATATCTCGAAGTTTGATTCATCCGGCTCAATCGCTATTATGTCAGCGTTTGGATATCTGCTGGCAAACCAGAGGCTGGAATAGCCTGCATATGCGCCTGCGTCAATGATTAATTTTGGATTTGTCTTGAATGGAAAGTCATACTCTTTTTTAACAAATATCTGCCTGAAAACGTACAAGTCAGACGTATTTTTTCGGATGATTAGTGGTTTGAATTTATTTGAATAATAAGCAAGAAAAGGCTGGGAATGCAGGGATATTGCCATTTTGAATAAATTTCTCTTAATTTTGAAAAATAAGCCAGCGTCCCCCATACGTAGTTCCTAAAGGATTGTTATTATTTAATCGATTATCGGGGGTATGAATCACTTTAAAAATTATCTGTATTGATAGATAAATGAAAAATACCGGCCACAGTAAACTTTAGTTTGTCTGAACGCATGAACCCCGTGCGCGGATGGTTTTGTATTTTTGAAGGGGCCGTGAGGTAACCTGGTATCCTGCGTCCTTGGGGTGGACGTTATCTGAGTAAGCTTTTTAGCAAAAATTTTCATGCTAACAAGTTTCAGAAATTCAAACCTTTCCAGCAACAAACACCTGCGGCTGGGAGGAGAGCTTATCTCGGCGGCCCCATTTTGTCTAAAAAGACAAATCAGGAGGAATGAAAAAATGACTGAAGAAACAACAGAAAAAGATGGAATGCCTGTTAAGCAGGAAATGTTTTTGGAAGCCGGAGTGCACATTGGTACGAAGATAAGGACCAATGACATGAGGAAGTTCATCTTCAAGAGAAGGGATGATGGACTCTATATCTTAGATTTGCGCCAGAGCGCTGAGAGGATTATGGAAGCGGCTAAGCTTATTTCCGGGTACAAGCCAGAGGATGTGACAGTAGTAGCATCCCGTATCTATTCGAGCAACCCGGCAACAAGATTCTCTAACCTGACTGGAGTGAATGTCATCAAGGGAAGGTATGTCCCTGGTACAATGACAAACATCCAGTACAAGAAATTCATTGAGCCGAAACTCATGATTGTCTGTGACCCGAAGGGCGAGAGGCAGGCTCTTGCTGAGAGCAGGAAAACCGGCGTGAAAATCATCGGGTTCTGCGACTCTGACAACGAGACGAACAATATTGACCTGGTCATTCCTGTGAACAATAAGGGAAAGCGCTCGCTTGCTCTGGTGTTCTACATAATGACACGAGAACTCATGATGGCCCAGGGAACCATCAAATCATATGATGAGTTCAAATATGACGTTTCATACTTTGAGCAGATGGTAATGCCTGAAAAGAAGCCTGAGCCAGAGGAAGCGGCAGTGCAGGAAGCGCCTTCTGAAGAGGTCAAGAAAGAACCTAAAGAAGCCCCGAAGAAAGAAGAAAAGGAGGCTCCTAAGAAGGAATCCAAGGCTGAGGAGAAACCTGCCAAGAAAGCTGAGGAACCACCTAAGAAGGCCGAGGCTAAGGAAGAGCCGGCAAAAGAAAAGAAGGCTGAGCCAAAGGCAGAGAAAAAAGAAGCCAAGGAAGAAAAACCTAAGAAGGCTGAACCTGAAAAGAAAGAAGAGAAGAAATAATTTCTTCTTCTAATTATTAGACAAATCAAATGCGTCAGTGCATGCTTGCTTGGCGAATGATTCTTCTATTTCATCACATAGAGTTACATCGCCAGAGATTTTGGCAGCCTCATTGTAGCACTTGTTTCTCCAGTTGAAGTTAGTGACATTCTTGCAGTATACTCCATCCAGATTGTCGTTGGAGTAAAGGATGGTTCCCTGATAGCATGTGTCCCTAGTTGGAAGTGAAACTATCACCTGGCAGGCTGATGGGTCTCCATATTTCTTCGCATATTCAAATACGCATTTGAACCTGTTCGTTGTTGCCAATTCGTTAATCGCAACGCATCCCGAGATGTCTCCGCTCATAAGGGAGTAATTGGTGTAGCAGGCCCAGCGGTCATCAAGCTGGAGCATTCCCTTGGTACATATAGTGTAGTTGCCTTCGCTGGCTGCGAACATTGAGAGGCAGTTGAGCTTGTAGTCGCTATTGTCTGAAATCTGGGTGCAGACCAGATAATCATCTGAATATTGCGCATAAATCTGGTAGCAGTAATCACGCTGTGACTGCAAAGCCAGATTATCACATTTGTCAGTATCCTTGATTGCTGATTCACATCCGGCTGCGACAACAGGGTTCTGGATTAAAGAGCAGGAACTTGAGTTCTGCTTCTGCATGCTGTAATTGAGAAGGCACTCGGTGTCTGAGAGGCATTTGGTCGGGTCTGTATCCTTAAGAGCCCTGCAAAGTTCTTCGTCAGTTGAACCTATGCAGCTGTCAACTGATTTCCTGCAGGATTGGCGGGCAGTATCAAGAACATCGCATAATTCTATATCATCTTTGGATACGGCAAATGAAGTGACACAGAAGTCTTTCTTGGTTTGGTTTGTAACTTCAAGGCAGGCTGCCAATGAAACATCTGCAATCTCCTCATAGCAGATTTCCAAAAGGGTATCATTCTGAATAAGTTTGCACTCATCAGCACTTTCATTGAGAAGCGCGTTCTGATAGTGGCACTCATCAGCGCAAACCTGCGTGAGATTAGTAACGTTAGTCTGGTTCATTGGTTCTGTAACATTAGTCTCATTGGGTTTCACAGGCGGCACCGCCGGTGGTTCTCCTGAACCGCCTGCTGTTACTACTACATATAATGCTCCTGCAACAAGAATAATCAGCACAACGAGGACTCCAATCAAGGGAATTACGTTCCCTTCATCCTCTGTCTTGAATTGATACTTTTTTCCGCCTGCCATGCCGAATATCAGCAGTCAAGATTTAAAACAAGTAGTGGAGCAGAAAGTCAAGTTTTATGATTTTAGAGTTACGGCGAAAAAATTCAGATATAAAAAACTTGGTGAATTAAGCATTCACCGCTCCAATGGAGCAAAGAGTGGGAGGCGGGATGGAGCCATTCGGTGTACCATCCTCCTCTGATGTTTACCCCGTTTTATCAAAGCTTGAGATTTGCCCGTAACCCGGGCTTTCTCTCAAGGCAGGTTCCGTTACCTTTTAAAAATATCTCGTATTAAAGCAATTCTACCTTTTTCTAAAGGTCTATGTAGTTTAGTTAATGGAGGTTATGTAATATGGCAGAAAAGGAACACTTAAACTTAGTGTTTATTGGCCACGTCGACTCAGGTAAGTCGACTAGTGTAGGTAGGATCTTTGTATGAAACTGGAGCGATTTCAGAGCAGGTTTCAACAAACTCAAAGATGAGGCAGCAAAGCTTGGTAAGGCAACATTCGAATTTGCGTTCGTTATGGACTCTCTTAAAGAAGAAAGAGAGCGTGGTGTTACAATCGACATTGCTCACAGGGAATTCGAGACAAAGAAGTACCATTGCACCATTATCGATGCACCTGGGCACAGAGACTTTGTTAAGAACATGATTACCGGTGCGAGCCAGGCAGATGCCGCTCTCCTTCTGATTTCAGTTAAGGACGGTGTTCAGCCCCAGACAAAGGAGCACGCATTCCTTGCAAAGGTTCTTGGTATCAACCAGATTGCGGTCAATTTGAACAAGATGGACGCGGTCGGATACAGCCAGGACCAGTACAAGAAGGTGAAAGGAGGAAGCAGTGAGCTCTTCTCAAGGGTATCGGTTACAAGACTGACGAGATTGTCTTCCTTCCAGGCTCAGGCTATGCAGGAGACAACATCACAAAGAAGTCAGAGAACACTCCTTGGTACACAGGACCGACAATGATTGAAATAATTGACAGTTTCAAGGTACCTGCCAAGCCACTTGACAAAGCGCTCAGGCTCCCGATTCAGGACGTCTTCACAATCACAGGCCATGGAACAGTTCCAGTCGGCAGGGTTGAGACAGGCGTCATGAAGCCAGGAGAGAACGTAGTCGTTATGCCCTCAGGGGCTAAGGGTGAAGTTAAGAAAATCGAAATGCACCACCAGGAGCTTACTCAAGCAACCCCTGGAGACAACGTCGGATTCAACCTCAAAGGTGTAGACAAGAAAGACATCAAGAGGGGAGACGTTATCGGTCCATCATCAGCACCACCAACAGTAGCAGACGAATTCACTGCCCAAGTTGTTGTGCTTAACCACCCGACAGCAATCTCAATCGGATACACACCAGTATTCCACATCCACACGGCACAGTTCGCAGGAAGGGTAACTGAGATTGTAGAGAAGAAGGACCCGAAATCAGGACAGTCAGCAGGAAAGCCGGACTTTGTCAAGACTGGTGATGTTGCAGTTCTGAAAATCAAGCCATTGAAACCCATTGTCATTGAGAAATTCGCTGATTTCCCTCCACTCGGAAGGTTCGCAATCAGAGACATGGGCCAGACAGTGGCCGCGGGCGTTGTTCTCGACGTTGTACCAAAGGCTATGGAAAAATAGCCTGAATTTTCTTCTTTTTTATCCATTTAGTTATATTTTTAAACACTTTTACTCTAATCTTACTTATGGGCAAAGGAAAACGATGGGCAGCAGTATCCTTAAGCTTCGCATTATTCGCCGGCGCGGCGACATTCACAGGCATAGGCATGCACAAAGAGGCAGGCCAAGAGAGAGCAAGAGAAGCCAGAGTTGCGCAGATTGTAGAAAGATTCAAGGCATGTCCTGAGAGGTTCAGGGCGGTAAAGAGCTGCCTTTCCCCAGAAGACCGGACAAAGAAGAGGGGAGATGCTGATTCAGACAGGATTAATGGCAGATATGAGAAGGCTGGAGTTGCTTTTGCCGAACTTATGATGGAGAACGAGGCCCGTGAGATGGCAGGGCGTTGCGCTGAGAAGGGCGATGCTGCCGCAAGGAACAAGATTCTGCAGATTCTTTCAGAGCGGCAGGATGCTGTTCGTGAAACAAACGTCCAGCTTTCCGAGTAACTTTTTTTCATTTAAGAGAATAATTAGAACTTTTTTCAAAGAATCATTTGAGTAGCTTTTCCTTTCTGACCGCTTTTCGAATTAGCCTCATATCATGTGCCTCAGGACCATCCAGGTTCCTCTGAATCCTTTGGACAACGCCCCGGCGCATGCAGGCAGAAAGAACTGCCTTGGCCAGTGCCTTCTCATAATTCTCATCTAACTTTTTGCCAGTTTTTCCAGAACCAAGCAGCATTATTGAAAACCCATACTTTCCCATAAGGCCGCCGGGATGTACTGATTCTGGAACGGTATCGAGCCAGTTCATTGCCGAATAACTTAAAGTGAAAAGATCTGATGCGGCCATCTCACGTATTTCCTTGTCCTTATCCTTGAGGCTTGAAATAAGAGTGCTTACTGCCCCTGGAACTTCTTTATTGGTGCCATAAAACGCGACCAGCCCTGCTTTTTCTATTTTCTCCTTCGAAGTCAAAGGACCAGGATTTCTCCCCACATCCAGGTAGGCATCTATCATTTTCGATGCATATTGACTGCGTTTCCAGTATTGTACGACCATGTACAACAAAGGCTTTACCTCACGCCTTAGTGACTGGTAGGCAAGAGGCGATTTCGATTTGGGTGGATTGTTCTTGACAACATCACGAATGAGCCTGAGGGTCCCAAGCGCGTTCTGATCATCCATTGCAGTCCATTTCAGCAATGGATAGTAGAAATCCAATTTTGGGGGCAGCCCCCTCGTTTCATGAATACATTTCAGTCTACGGATTAGAGTTTCACCTGTTTCGCGCTTGATGCGCTTCTTCATAGGGAGCTTTGTATAATCAGATACCAGTTTTTGTCCGTCTTTGTGCTCGCAGACAATAGGGACACGGCCCGCTTGTACATTTTGAGCCAATAGGCCTGATGAAAGAACGCTGAGGCCTGTTGCGAATCCCACAGTTCGAAGGACTTTACCTGCTACCCGTTTCACTCCATGAATCCTGTTGTATTTCATGGTAATTTCAATAATAATATGTAAGTAATCCTTTAAATGGTTGCCGGTCAGGGATTCCCCTTTTATTGGTTTTCAGACTAATTTGCAAACCATGATTGCTATTAATGATATTTTCAAGGCGAAGATGGAAGGCAAGGAAGTTTCCATTCGAGGGTGGGTCTACAGGCATAGAACTAGCGGGAACATGGTTTTCGCGGTAATCCGTGACCCCACAGGCCTGATTCAGGCAACCGTCAAGAAAGACAAGGTCTCAGAAAAAGACTGGAAAGAATCAAATGACGCTTATGTAGAAAGTTCCCTTACTGTGAAAGGAGTTGTCAAGGCAGATGAAAGAGCCCCTGGAGGATATGAACTCCAGGTGAGCGGGTTCGAACTGATTTCAAGGGGTGAGCCGTTTCCGATTGCAAAGGATAAGAGCGAGGAGTACCTGCTTGATATCAGGCATCTTTGGATGAGGTCTCAAAAGATGACTTCCATCATGAAGGCAAGGCACCACATTGTCAATTACCTCCGGGAATACTTTGACAAGGACGGGTTCTACGAGGTTCCGCCTCCAATAATCACAAAATCAGGATGCGAAGGAGGCTCAACACTCTTTGAGATGAACTATTTCGGAGACAAGGCATACCTGACGCAGAGCTCCCAGATGTATGCTGAGGTTTTCATCTATTCCCTGGGGAAAGTCTTTGTGCTTGCCCCCTCATTCAGGGCTGAGAAGTCAAGGACCCGGAGGCACCTTGCCGAATACTGGCACCTGGAGCCTGAGATGGCATACTTTGACCATAAGATGAACATGGACCATCAGGAGAAAATGATACAGCATGTCGTTGGGAAGATGATCAAGGAACACCCAGAGCTTCTAAAGGCATGCGGCAGGGACCCTCTTGAGCTTGAAGGCGTAATGAAGACATTTGAGAGAATTGAATACAAAGAGGCAGTGGAAAGGGTTAACGAGCTTGGCGGGAAGATGGAATACGGAGAGGATTTTGGAGCAGATGAAGAGGCAGTATTGACTAAAGATGAAGAGAGGCCTTTGTTTGTTGAAAAGTTCCCTGCAAAAGTGAAATCATTCTACATGGAAGAGGACCCGAATAACCCGGAGCTTGTTTTGTGCAATGATCTGCTTGCACCTAAGGGGCACGGGGAGATTATCGGCGGCTCTGAACGTATCTGGGAGTATGATAAGCTGCTGGATAAGATGAAGGCTGAGAACCTGAACCTGGATGATTACCAGTGGTATCTTGACTTGAGGAAATACGGAAGCGTTCCGCACTCAGGATATGGTCTTGGGATTGAAAGGCTTGTCAAATGGATGCTGAACCTAGACCACATCAGGGACACGATTCCGTTTCCACGAACAATCACCCGCTGTTATCCTTAGTCGTGGGAAGTCTTGAACTTTAGTTCAAGCTGATTCCCAAGGACGATTACACGTTGCTACCCTTAACCTTTTAATCATTTTTTAACACATATTTTTCCATGGTAAGCAGGCCAGTCATAAAAAAACCGCCAGTAGTAGTCTCCAGAATCATTGACATCGGCAAGAAGCCCATGCGCGAGCCACTTGTAGATGATAGGGAAAGGCTTTCAAAAGAAGTGAGGTTCCTTCTGGGGAATGCCACAGTGACCTTCAGCTACGGCGGAGAGTTTGACCTGAAGAAATTCCTGCAGGGGATTTCGCTTGTCAAGAAAAGCAGGCAGGATGAGGGCATGGTAATCATCAGCCAGGGAAAACTCTACAAGTTCTACGTCGAGGACATCGGCCCTGACAACATGCCTATTTCCGTGAATAAGAGAAACAGGATAAGGCTGGACGATGGAGACCAGGCATATTACCTTTTCCCTGTTTGAAGAAGCTGATTTTTTAAGTTTGGGTTCGAAAGGCTCTTCAGTGATAGATATGGAACAACTTCTGACACTGCCTAAAGAGGGCGCATATAAGTATGAGCAATTGGGATACCTCGAATCGACAGATGATATGGTCAACAAGACCTACGCATACCTGGCGTTCAAGGAAATCAGCGCAAGCAGCGGAGACTGGAGAGTAAGAGTTACTGGGACAGTCACAGCAGGCACTATGATGGACCCGAAGATGATGGTCAAGAAGTCTGAGGAGGCTGAGCGCGGAGGAAAAGAATTTTTCACATGGGGATTCAGCCTGAAGCCAAGGGAAGGGAGCAATGACAACCGCCTTGTTGAGACAAAGGTTTTCCAGAAAGAAGGCAAGCCTACCCACGTTGAAATCCATCTTATAACAAGAAATGCTGATGGAAGTGCAAAAGAAGAAAAAGTAGGCAAGTTTGACTGGCCTGCGTAAACTATTCGTCAGTAGCTTTTAGGTATTCGGCGACTTTGAGCTTGTAATCGAAAAGCTCATTTTCTCCGAAGAACCTTTTCACTTCTTTTTCTGCAGTCTCCTTTGAGTCGGATGCGTGTATAACGTTCCTGGAGGTGCTGTTTGACAGGTCTCCGCGGATAGTGCCTGCAGGTGCTTTTGAAGCGTTTGTGGGTCCTACTATAAGCCGAACGACCTCTACTGCTTCTTTGCCTTCAACAACTACCGCGACCAGCGGGTGTGAAGTAACGAATTTCTCGAGGTCTGGGTAAAATGGCTTATCAACAAGATGGGCATAATGCTCAGATGCCAATTCCTTTGACATTTGGAGCATCTTCATGCCGGCAATCCTGAATCCCTTATTCTCAAAGCGTGAGACGATTTCGCCAACAAGGCCGCGCTGGATGGCATCAGGTTTGATTAGAAGGAGTGTCTGCTCCATTCACTTCACCTTCTTGGTTTTCCTCTTGGCTTGGCTCGCCTTGAAGTCCCTGGAAGCCTGAGTCCATTTCTGGCGCCTTCCTTCCCTTTTCAGGTTAAGGAAGTTCTTCCTTGCTTTGCTGCTCATGAAATAGTAGATGGTGCCGTCCTTCTTGACGTACATCACACCTCTTCCCTTAGGAATTTCTTCCCCTGTAAAAGAACAAATCGGCATTCTTTTTTCACCTTGCCTTAATTTCCTTGGCCTCTCTGTCAGTCTCAAGAAGGACAATTATCATCCCCTTCTTTACTGGGCCTTTGACGTTTCGCAGAATAACTCTGCCCTCGTCTGGACCCTGGAGAACCTTGCAAAGGACCTGGTAAATCTCGCCGTAGACGCCGGTCTTGGTTCGGACCTCGACAATCTCAGCTGGATAGCTTTCGCCCATTTATATCACTTCTTCTCTGGTGGCTTTGGAAGCTTTTTGAGAATGTCCTGGAGCTTTTCTGATGCGCCTCCTGGGTCCTCTACAGCAACAGATGATGTGCCTACTTCAATTCCCACTGACTGGCCAAGGTCTTTCTTGGTTGGCAGGAATGCATAGGGGACATTGTTGTCCTTGCACAGCATTGGAATGTGAACAACTACCTCTTCAGGAGTGACGTCGCCTGCTATAACTACAAGCTTGGCTGCGCGCCTCTCAATTGACTTGGTGGTTTCGTTAACACCCTTCCTAATCTTGCCGCCATCTTTTGCTACTGAGAGCATTTCCATAATCTGGGGCAATAATTCTTCTGGTATTTCTAAATCTACGTATCCCATTGTTCTACACCTCATATCATCGGTTGATAATAAGTTGATAGGAAGATACTTACATACAGGATTGTTTAAAAATGTTATCTAGAGTATGGAGCAGCTTATCGACTTGACTCCCTTCTCTCTTTTTAGTGCTGAGAATAACGCCCGGACATCATCAGCGTCGCAGCATACCATCAAGATATCAATGCACATCCCCTTGTGGTGCTGGTGCACGGTTGTTTTCACTGCTTCTTCGAACTTGTGGACAACTCCCGATATTCTGTTCTTGTCTGGTTCGTTGTAAGTGACTGTGATTACGCTGTCAGAGTGTCCCTTTAATGAGTCAATCAGGCGATATTCATTGAGAAGGGAATTGATTGTCGCGCGGAGAAGCTTGGATCTGCTCTTGAAGCCAAGCTTTTCCTGAATCCTGTCAACTTCCGAAAGAGTCTTCTTGTCAATTGATACGCTTATGATTTCCAAGTTAATCCACCAGTTTCTCTTTTACTGCGTTTACGAGGAAGGCTCCGCTTGCCAATATGCATAATGGGCATGTGCTTACTAGAGACCCTGCGCCCCAGAGTGCGCTGATTGCAAGGCTGTCATTGCCCTTGTGGATAATGTTCTGCCTCCTCATTAGTTAATAATAGGAAGTTTGATATTTATTAAATTAATGGAAAAAATAAGGAAAAATTAACAAAATTCGCAGACACCTGTGGCTGCGGCTTTCTTCTTGTACTCCTGATAATGCTCCAAAGAGCAGAAGTAGGCCTTCTCGCCAGCGAGATTCTCTTTTACAATCCAGTTGTCTGATTTATCGCTTCCGCAGATTTTGCAGGTTTTTGTCATTCCAATCAGCTCCCATTTGATTCTGGCGACTTTACGTCGAAACCCTCATCTTCAAGCGGCTTGTCTGTGTCCACTTTGAAAAGGTCTGCAAGCTCTGAGAGGTCTTTGCCTGTGGATGTGTTTGTCTCGACTTTGTCTGGGACATCATCCTTTGTCTCATTATCTTCATCAACCTGGACCTCTGCTTCGGCATCTGAATCATCTTCTGTATCATTGGCAGTACCATTGATTACAGGGCCAATCTCTTCAGTGACAATCTCTTTTGGAGGGTTTGCCTTCTTGCCCGCGCATCCAAATGCCAGAAGTGATATACCCAAGAGAAGCAGCACTAAGATTTTCGTATCCATTGTTATGCACCCCGGAGTAAGAGCATCCTCAAATCATTGAATCCCTGGAACGCGTCAATAGCATCATCCCAGCATTCGAGGTTCTCTCTCGCGTAATTCGCGTTGTTATCTACAGTCGCATCATATGCGCATGTTTTTGTTATTGCATTGATGTCTTCTTCAAGGTCACCAGCCTTATCAAGAACTTCTTCCTTGTTGTCATTGTTGCTCGCAGCCACGATAGGCTCTGCATAGTCAATAACAGCAAGCATCTGCTCACACCTGAAGAGAAGTATCAGCCTTGAGTGTCTCAAATGGAGCGCCCTGATTTCAGCTGGGTCATAGTTTTCATACGCACCATCAATGTCGCTCATTAGTTCTTTGCCATCGTCAACCACATCCTCCATTGCCTCGGCGTCAATCCCGATTGTTTTATATGTGTGAATCAGTTCGTCGGCATCGTCAATTTCATTAATGACATATTCATTGGCAGCTTTTTTCTCGAGGTCAATTGCGTCTTCGCGGCACTCATAACGCTTATCCTTGAGGTCAGGCTCGCCATCGCGGACACAGGAGAAGAATGTTGCATTCTTGTGGTCAAAGGCGTCTTTCACTACCTGGCCAATCAGTTCGAGTGAATGCCCTGCAAGCTGGACCATGTCAAGACCAAATAGCAGTCTGTTGCCATCCTTGGCATTGTCCTTCAAGCTCTCAAGGTCATTCTTCATGTCCTGGATATATTCTGATGAGTCGAAAACGCTTACATTCGCCTCCTCGCCGCAGTCTTCCCGCATCTCCAGCCATTCATCTGCATAGCGAACATCGCACGCGACATACTCTGCCCTAGCTTCGAGCATATCTGGCATCGCGTCATTTGCAAATGAGAAGCTGGCTAACACCAGCAATAATAGTAGAAATCGTCTCATGAATGGAAAATAAAAGTTAAAATTTAAAACTAGAACGCTATTCCCATGAAATTCAGGGCAATCACCAATAGGAATCCTCCGACTCCGCCAAGGGCTACTATTGCTATTGACCAGAAGTTGACCTCAATCCCCATGTGTAGGTATGTATTGATTACAAAGAACAGGATGATTCCTAAAATCGAGTTCATTATAACTGCAAGCGGGTTCTTGAAGAATCTGATTACCAGCACAACCAGGAACAGCGCAAGAAGCAATGCGCCAATTTCTACGTAAATGGCCATATGGTGCTTTCATAGGCGAAGTATTAATTTTTACCTGTTGGGAAATCGCAGGAATCCGCGGAAATGAGGTGTGCTGGTTTTTCTTTATAAACAAAGTTTGTTCTCGTTTAGTCTGTTCACCTAGTCGGGGACGTTTCCCCGGGAATTACGACCAGTGATTGGGGCCCGTTTGGGGCTTCTTTATGATAATGAGGTGCTTTGGATGGATATACAAAATAAGATTAACTCGCTGCTCCGCTACAGGGAATCCATGGATGCAGAAGAAAAAGAAGTATTTGACATGCTTGTCGGAAATGCAAGGGAAATTGCATTCTGCCATGTCGCTTAATTTTCACCCCGTTTGGGAGGTTGCCTTGTGAGGAGGGCGTTCGAGAGGCCGCCCCCTCCCACTCTTTTACTGCTCAGGCATTCCGAATACAAATTGTATAAGGACAGGATGCCTGGATTTGATTACTTTTTCAAATTTCTCCTTCATCTCTTCCGATTCTGAGGCCTTTGCATGCACAGTCTCGAGGATTTTGTGCCTTGCTTTGAGGGCCTCATTTAGATGTTCATTGACATCTTCGAACATTTTGCCGAGCTCTTCTGCCTCTGGGCCAAGTTCTTTCAAATCAATCTCTTCTACTGGTTCGCAATTGCAGTCACTGCAACATTCGCCTTCACCAGCTTCGTCTTTGCAGCACTCATTCTCATCGTTTTCTTTCATTTTTGCACCTGTAGAAGAATCAGATTAAAAAGAAATTAAAAGGGGGAAGGCACGGTTGTAAGATGCCCCCCTCCTAACAAAATGGGAACAAGTAGTTTAAGGATAGGTTTAATATGGCTTTCCGTGTGGGAAAAAGAGAATAAAAAAGAAAAAACTAGGGCGCGTGTGACGGACAGAGTGTGTTTTTCACATATGTCTTATCAGGGCAGTTGCATCCGCCACCCGCAGTTGGGGGGCATGCTTCCCTATAGACGTCCTTGCAGCAGCAGGTTGTTGTGCCAGCAGGGTTGCTCCATGAACCCATCTTGACATAGAGGCATGTGACATAGCACATGACTTCATCCTCTGCTGCAGCGGCTGAGCATGACTCGCTCGTGTAACCTGTTCCGAGGTTGGTCTCGTAGCCCTCGCTTGCACAGTATGAAGCGCAATTAGGAGACGGTGGCGCCAAGCACTGGCAGTTGTAGCAGATTTCACTTGCGCTGCAGTCGCCATCTGATTCGCACTGCTCATTCAGGTTGATAATCCCATCACCGCAGTAGAGCGTTACACTCTCAGCAACACACTGGCATGCTGAGCAGTATTCGCCAGAATCGCAGTCGTGGTCATCCTCACATTCCTCAGGGGATGTGACAACATCATCACCGCAGTAAAGGTCTTGCGCTTCCTCAACACAGCTGCAGTACGAGCAGTACTCGTTTGATGCGCATGCTGAATCATCATTGCCATCGCACTCTTCACTGCCTTCCCTCTTGTTGTTGCCGCAGTATGCCTCTTCAGGAACATCTCCCGGGTCTACACATGCGCATGAATAGCATGTCTTGCCCATCGGACAGTCATCTGTGTAGCTGTTGCCGTGATCGCACTCCTCTGGAGGCGTTACTCTCCCATCACCACACTGGCCAGTCCCTTCCTCAACAATGCAGGAACATGAGGGCGTGTCGCACTTGTAACCTGTTGGGCAGATGTTTGTCTTCACATTTCCGCCGTCGCATCCTTCATAGCCAGTAATCTTGCCATCACCGCATCTTGGGCTGTGCTCTATCTTCTTGCACTGGCAGCTTTCTGTGCAGTAGTCAGGGAATGCTGTATCTGTGGAAGCGCAGGTGTTTGTGCTTGAACTTCCATAATCGCAGCCCTCGCCATACCCGATTACGCCATCTCCGCAAACTGCGAGGTTCGAAAGGCAGGTGCATGAACCGGTGTCGCAGTAATAACTGCCGCCGGTCAGCTTTTCACAGTCGTCCTGGCACAGCCAGGCGTTGGCACCATACACCTCATCCAAGCCCAAGCCTGTCAGGTTATTTTCAGCGCAGCTCACAGTGATGGGTGGGGGGAGGATTGTATAGCATGTGCATGTCTTTGAGTCGCAGAAGGAATCTGCACCAAGCATTTCCTGGCAGTCGTCCATGCAACTCCAACCGTTTGGATACGTATCATTGAGCGAAGTTGTTGTTGTGCCAACCTTGCTGTTGGCGGCGCAGCTGACCTCAGGTTTATCCTGTTTCTTCGTACATGTGCACGACTGGGCGTTGCACACATATTCAGAGCCTGTGTATTCAGCGCAGTCATCCTCACACTTCATATTGCTGGCATCAAACTTGTTGACATCAAGCAGAGAGACATATTCAGTATGCGCAGAGCAGCTGAGCTCGGTGCCTTCGCCAGGCACGCAGTAGCAGGAGACCGAGTCGCAGACCATATTATCATCAAAGTTCTTCTTGCAGTCATCAACGCACTGCATGCTGGAAGTGTATCCCTTTCCGGTAGTGCCTATCGCGTCATTGATGTAGGCGTTGCCGGTATTAGCGGCGCAGTTTATCTTGCCTCCATCGGTCGATGGCCTGCAGATGCAGCTCTCAAGGTCGCAAGTGTACCCGTCCCCAAGCACTTTCTCGCAGTTGTCAGAACACATTGGCGGCTTTGTTGTGCTTGTTCCTGTGTAGCTGTTCGTGCCGGAATTGTAGGCATCGAGAGTGTTGCTCGCGCACGGGGTCGTGGCCTTGCACTTGCAGGATGCCATATCACATTCATATGCCCCCACATAGCTAAGAACATCGCAATCGTCCTTGCACATGTCGCCTGGCTTGTACTTGTTGGTATAGTTGCCTGTGAAATCCATCATTCCATCAAGCGTATTGTAGAAACAATTGAATTCCTTTTTCTTCTTTGTACAGGTGCATGAGCCGACATTGCACTCGTAGTCTGATCCCATGTACTCGGCACAGTCGTCGCTGCACTGCTGGGATGATTTGTATACATTTTTGTCAGTTGCATCAACATATTGAGTGTTGAAGCTGCAGCTGATTTCCTGCTTTTCAGTAGGTTCACAGAGGCAGCTTACTGAGTTGCAGACATAGCCTTCTGGGTAGACTTCCTTGCAGTTGTCAATGCACTGCATTGTTGTTGAGTCGAACTGGGCTTGTCCCCTCTTCTCGACTCCGCGCTCTAATGCATCGTCAGTGTTTGCTGCGCAGTAGACGTTCGCAGTGTCATTGGACCTTCTGCACAAACAGGCCTTGGCATCACAGGTATAACCCATGCCAAGCTTGTCGCAGTTGTCGATGCACTGCCCCCCATCATAGTAGTTGACTCCATAGATTATCGTGTCATCAGTATTAGCCGCGCACGTCTCCGCATATTCACAGATGCAGCTCTGGGCATTGCATGTGGCTTCAAGCATCTCGAATGTCTCGGCGCAATCATCAACGCAGACCTGCTTTGACGCGTCGTATCCGCTGAGCCCAATGCCGATTATGTCGGAAACTTGAGTTCCGATTGTGTTGGCGCCGCAGCTCAGGTTTGCCTTGGTTACATTCCGCACACATGTACATGAACTTGTGACACAGTCATAGTCAAAGCCAAGCATGAAACAATTGTCTTCACAGACCATTGTCGCCGGGTTGAAATTGTTCTTGTCTGAAGCAATCACTGCCATAGTATGTGATGCGCAGTAGAATGAAGTGTCGTCCTTTTCTTTGCAGGTGCAGCTTGCAACTTCGCACTCGTAATTGGAGCCGTATGATGAGCAATCATCACTGCACAAATCGCCTGCTTTGAATCCAGGTTTTCCAAAGAGAATGTCCCCCCAGGTGTTGGAACCACATGAAACTTCCCTTGGAGGAGGCGGTTGGTCACAGGTACATGTCTTCACATCGCATTCATAATTCTCTCCAAGCTGGTCACAGTCATCAACGCACATGTCACCTGCTTTGAAGAAATTGATTCCGAACATGACTCCTCCACTATTTGCCGCGCAGGAAATGTTGTTTGGCGGTGGGAGAGGAGGTTTGTTGACACAGTTGCATGTAGGATCGCACCTCCATTCTGCCCCGAAATTCGCCTTGCAGTTGTCAATGCAAATCATTCCAGGAGCCCAAATCGGGAATCCGAATGCAGATGCCCAACTGTTTGCCGCGCAGTCAACGGAATCATTTCCGGGTGGGTACTGTGAATAGCACTGGCAGTTGTTAACATTGCACCAGTCGTTCGGGTTCGCGCATGGAACTCCGACTTCGCATTGCTCCCACCAAAGGTTGATTACCTTGTCACCGCAGTAGGGGCCTTCATCAGGTTCATCCATTTCCCTAAGCGGACTGACTGCCGGGTTTCTGTTGTATGAGCCATCAAGAGAAGCGTCAATCTTGTCAACGCCCTGCCAGGCTCCGCTTTCATAATATGAATAATATATTTGAGATGTTGGAATTACTTTTGTCCACCAGATGTCAAGTCCGATTTTCCTTTCCCTGATGAAAGTAAGTGAGTTCCGGTCATCGCTTGCCTTCATTGCTGAGATTGTATTTTCTGATGTTGTCGTAAGCACGTTTGGCTGGTGGTATAGGTCTTCATCATCACTATACGCTCCATTAGGCACATCGCTTGAATCATATGAGACATCAGGCATCATGCCGTCTGCGTAGTGGTTTGCTGGTGCGCCGAGCTTTGCTGAATATAGTTCATTGTTCGGCCCTGGCCAGACAACGGTAACCTCTGCCTTGTTGAGAGCAACGTCAATACCAGTTCTTTGGGTTGTGGGCACATTATTGTCAAGAACTGCTTTTGCACCGACTAAAAGAGGAGAGGTCCATCCGTTCTTTGAGTATGCTGCTGCGTAGGCGTTTGTTGAACCGCTTGTATCGGTTCCAGTGAATACAAGGTAGTAGTTGCCATCCCTTTCACTGTAAGCAACCTCTGGAAGTGATAGTTTTGAGATTCCGGATGTGTTGAGTTTCTCTGGAGTTGTCCATCCGACTCCGGTAGTATAGTATGAAGAGTAAAGCATTGTTCCTTTTGTTACCCAGACTGCGAGGGCATCCCCTGCGCCATCCATCGCGACGCTCGGGTCAGTGTCCTGGTCTCCAGAACTTAGTTTGACCGGAGAGGTCCAGTTGGCACCATCCCACATGGAATAGTAAACTGTATTTCCGCCAGTCTGCTTGGTCCAGACAGAAACCGCGCTCTCATCATTTGATGAGACATCAGGGTCATGGTCATCACCAGAATCAACTGCAATCGGAGCCGATTTCGCGCCGCTTGGGGTAAACCACTGCTTTGTGCTCTGGTCATAAACAGAGTAATGAACATCCCAGGTATCTTCCTGGTGCTGCCAGACTGCGATTGCGTCTTTTCCTTGCGGAGCTACGTTAATACAGCCCGCTACCATCATGACAAGTATTCCGAAAACAACAAAGCTACGTAAATTCAACACGTGCCCACCGGAGTGAATTCCGGTAAGACAGTTTAAAATACTATGGAAAGTGAAAACTACAAAAACTACAGATTAGAACTTCTTGCAAAGCTGGGTTTTTTCCAGCCGCTCGACGAACTCGACAAGTTTTGCTATTGTTTCTTCACTTAGATTGTCTTCTATTCTGCAGGCATCCAAGTATGCTGTTTTATGTGAGACTCCTGCCATCTTGAATAATTTTAGCAGAATTTGATACCTTGCTTTGATTGCGAGGGCTTTCTTCTTTCCCTCATCAGTCAGGGTGACAGCGCCGCGTTTCTCATGATTCACCATGCCAGCTTTTGCCAGTTTGCTGAGCATCTCGGTAACTGACGGTGCTGAAACGTTCAGTGCCTTTGCTATGTCGCTTGGCCGCGCATAGCCCTTCTTCTGGGCTAAATCATATATGATTCGAAGATAGTTTTCGGCGGCCCTTGAGAGCATGGACAGAGATAACAGTGAAAATTTTTAAGCGGGATGTCCGCGGAAATGAGGTGAGCACCCAAACGCATATTTTGAGCGCTCAGGATGACAATAATGGTGATTGCATGAAAGATGAAATGAGCGATGAAGAAGTGAGATTATTGAGCGAAATTAGGAGATTCAGGCAACGGGAGCTTTACTCAGTTTCCTGAGCACATCAGCATTTCTTTTGGTGTACTTGAGGATGGAATCTGCCTGCTCGTTTGTGAGGAGTTCGATTGCCATCCCCCAGTGCACTGAGATTAGATTGCCCGCCTGGACGGATTCGATAAATCTGGTGCCATTGAATTCCAGAAGAACAGACTCCTGCTTTTTACCTATTGAGGGCCCGTCTTCGATGGAATAGCGCTCTACTTGCAGACTGTTCCCTTGGACTGATAGGACTTTCCCTGGAAGGACACAGCACGAGTCAAAGTTTTTGATTGATTTTTCAACCTTGTCAGTGACGAAGTTTATGTACAATGAGTTGAAACTGTGGTGAGGGACCAGTCCTTCTGGGAGGTTCTTGCTGAGTTCTTCTGCCCTTGGATGGCCGGGCGGGAAAAGCTCATTGATTATGAATTCTTTCAAAGAATTGTGTGATACGTTTTCCAGGAGCTCGTTTCCAGTCCAGAATGCACGCACCACATCATCGTCAAAAGACTGTTTTTGGTTTTCCCTGGCAATTAGGCAAAGGTATGCGTAATGAGGATGGAATTTCTTCAGTTCTTCCATTGTCTTTTCATTGTCCCCAGACTGTAAAAGAGAAACAAAAGAAGATGTGCCGCAGTAGCCAAGGCTGTTGGGAGTGAATGAGTATTTGGCTGCTATCATCTTACCATCTTGGCAGGCTCCGGCCTAAAGACGCTCAGAATCCTGGAGAAACTTACCATGATTACCACTCCGAGGAGGATAAGTAAAAGCCCCATCCCCTCAGTCAAAGTAACTGCCTTCCCAAGGAAGAACAAGTTGAGTGCGGCGGTAATGATTCCCCCTGAAGCGAGAACCGCTGTTGCTTTCAGAACCGGCAGATGCTTGAGCGCATGGTACCATGCCATCACGAACCCAAATAGCAGGAGCGATGTCAAGGCAAGCCACTGAACAACCTCCACGCTAACTGTAGAGATTAAGTGCAGCGAGCCGGTCACTCCGAGGAACCCAAATAGCACGATTGAACCGAAGAGCATCCTTGAGACCATCAGCACCTTGGGCGAGACATCTGCAAGGACTTTTCTTGATATCGTATATTCAAGTGCCCAGAGAACTGTTGCCCCAAGGACCATGAGCTGCCCTATTCCAAATGCCAGTTCTCCTGAAACCAGCAAAGCGTTCCCAAGGAGGATAATCAATCCGGCGGCATAGTCTTTTGCCTCAGGCTTTTCCTTGAGTATAAGGTAGCCGAAGACACCTGCGAATATGAATAGTGAGCGGAATACGAATGAACTGACTGCGGCGCCCCCAAGTTTCAGCCCCCAGAAGAACATCAGGAAAGGGAGGCTTCCACCGATTACGCCAATCAGCGCAAGAAGTCCCCATTGTTTCCTTGAAAGGTTACGGAAGTTATGAAGCTCATTCAACGCGAGCACTGCCGCCCCAAGGAAAACCAGCACCCCAGTATTCTTGAGAAGGGTGTAAACGAACGGGTCTGAGAGTTTCACTGCAAATCCGTTTATGAATACTGACACTCCGCTGATAAGCGCCGTGATTATTGCAAACATTAAGCCTCTTGATATCATTTCTTCACCTTCTTTCGCATTTTCTTTGGTTTTGTCTTCTGCCTTTTCTTTGGCTTCAGTTGCTCCCTCTTTGTGACAGCATTCTCAAACTCATTCGGGAAGTAGATGCACTTGACCGGGCAGACATCATTGCAAAGCCCGCAAAGGATGCATTTTCCAAGATCCACTTCGGCTTTCTTTTCTTTGTTGACAGTGATTGCCCCTGTCGGGCAGTTCACCTGGCAGAGAAAACAGCCTATGCAGGTTTTCTGGTCAACATAGATGTTGCCGCGGAAATGGACTGATACTTTTGTCTTTTTCTTTGGGTAGTCTATTGTGAATGGTTTCTTGAGAAGGTTCCGGAGCACATCTGTAGTCATTCCCATTTTTACACCATCACGAAGAGATTAATAAGCGCTAGGAGCGCTATCAGAAGGAAGATTTTGGCTGTCCTGAATGTACAGTACCTTGGGGATGATGCCTGCATAAGCATGTAGAAGAACGCGAATCCGAATGCCGCTGGAAGGGCCCATATTTTCCCGAATATGAGCATCCCTGCCATCAGGAAGAATGCGAGGTCCTTGCTGAACTCTGCTATCTCCAGAAGCGCCAGGTCTTTCCCATAATACTCTGCGAAGAATCCGGCTGAGATTTCAGCTTCTGCATTCACAACGTCAAACGGAGTTATCCTTATGATTACGAATCCTACGAGAATCAAAAGTATTGAGGCAAGTGGAAGCTGCATGAACGCGGCTTCAGGCCAGAACTCTGCCAGAGAGAGTACCCCCATCTTTGCGAAGAATACTGAAATCACCATAAGGAATGAAAGCTCATAGCCAAGCATGAGCAGAAGCTCCCTCATGCTCGAATGAATCGCGAATGGACTCCTGCTTGCTACTGCGCCGAAGATGTAGAATGTGTCCAACAGTATGAACAGATATCCAAGGACAATGAAGTCATAGTCAAAACTGAATGGAGAATCTACTCCAAGCAGCGCTGCCGAGACAAAGATAAGGATGACGAATCCCGTGATTAGCGAAATCACTGGAACGATGTTGAATATCGGATTGGTGTACGGAGTTTTCTTCTTGGAAAACAATTTGAGGATGTCAAAGAAAGGCTGGATTATTGGAGGCCCCACACGGTTGTGCATCCTGGCAATTATCTTCCTTTGTATGCCTGAGAAGAGAATCGCAATGACAACCAGGCACAGGGCAAGAATATATTCAAACATCCTTCTTTCCTCTTGTCAGCTCGTGGCTCGTCCAGACTTCGGTCTTTCCGTTTCTGACTACTTGGACCCTTTCCATGCACGATATGCACGGATCCAGGCTCATCACTATGATTGGGACATCTGTTATGTCAACATCTTTCAGCAATCTTGGGAACGCGATAAGGTTTGCGAGTGTCGGGGTCCTGAGCCTTACCCTTGCCGTCTTGCCCATGGCAATCCGGACAAAATGCATAAGCTCCCCCCTTGGGGCTTCCACTCTTGCTGCTCCTTCTCCCTGGGCTATTCTTTTCACAGGGTATTTGGGAATCTTTTCGCAATCAGGGATTCTCTCGCAGGCCTGCTCTAGGATTTTCATGCACTCGAATGTCTCATCAAGGCGGTTCATTGTCCTTGCCTGCACGTCTCCATCAGTCCGGATTACGGAGCCGATTTTGAGGTACTTGTATCCCATGTATGGAGACTTGACCCTAACATCATTGTTGATTCCGGATGCGCGTGCGACAGGGCCGACAAGACCCATTGTTTTGGCATCCTTCTTTGATATTTTTCCCTTTCCGATGCACCTGTCACGGATGACATCGTGGTTGCGGACTGACTCGCGGTATTTCTCAAGGGGCCCTCGAATATCCTCAAGTGTTTTCATCACGAACTCCATGTCCTTCTTCTCAAAATTCCTTTTCATTGTACCGACCAAATCGGGCGAATGATGGACGCGGTTTCCGGTCAGTTCATCAAAAACATCAAGGATTTTTTCCCTTTCCCTAAGGAAATACATGAATAGTGTTTCAAGGCCAAGTTCATGCATCATGGCCCCTGCCCAGAGCATGTGAGAGTGCACCCTCTCAAGTTCTGCTACAACAACTCTTTGAAGAGCAACGCGCTCATTAATCTCGATTCCGCCGATTCCTTCAACAGTCCTTAGGAATGCCATTGAGTGGCACTGTGAGCAGATTCCGCAGGTTCTCTGGACTGCGTGAAGGACCGTGTCGACCTGCTTGTTCTCCATTTTCTCCTCAACGCCCCTATGGGCATAGCCAAGGTTGAACTCAGCTTCGCGGACGATTGTCCCTTCCACCTGGAGCTTCAGGAAAAGAGGCTCTTTCAGTGCAGGGTGCTGAGGTCCGATTGGGAATGTACATGTTCTGTGCATTATTTCTCCTCCCTGAAAAGTCTTTTCCCGCTTGAGGGGTTTCCTGCGAATTTAACTCCATATGCTTCTGTCGTCTCGCTCTCCAGAAGCTCGGCATTCTCATAGAGTGGAATAAGGCTCTCGACTTCCTCATTTTCCTTGACTGGCACTTTCATCACTTTAATCTCGGGGGCCGTCTCCAGCGAGAAATGATAATACATTGAAAAGCCGGTTCCCTCTTTTACGCATGTTACGGAGATTAGCCTGTCAGTCTTGAGTTTCTTTGCCTGTGTGATTACTTTCTTCATTTTTTCAGAGCCTCCATTATTCCCTGGATGATGCTTTCCGGCCTTGGTGCGCAGCCAGGGACGTAAACTGTTACAGGTATTACCTTGTCGACCGGACCTGCGTGAGCCTTGGAGCCTGCGTAGATTCCTCCGGAGATTGCGCACGCACCTATTGCGACGACCCTTTTTGGTTCGGCCAGTTGCTCATAGACATTGAGAAGCCTTGATTTGTTGTGGTGGTTGACTATTCCAGTAACGACAAGAACATCCGCCTGCTTCGCGCTTGCTTTTACTTCGATTCCAAATCGGGTAACATCATACCTTGGATTGGTGCATGCGAGGAATTCCAGCGTGCAGCCATTGCATCCCCCGGCATTGAAGAAGCTTACCCACGGTGATTTCTTGATGCTCATTTTTTCCCCCAGATATCATTGAGAAGCGCAGTGATAAAATCCGCGAAATCCCTTGGGGCAAGCTCATTTTCGTCAATCTCTTCTCCGCCAAGGTAAAGCTTGTGTTTCTTCATGCGACCATCTCAAGGATTTTCAAAAGCACTTGCGGCATTATGCCCAGTCCGACAACAAGCCCTCCAAGAACTGCTGCCACCAGTTTTATTGGCAGGGGCAGCGGAATTGTGATTTTGCTTTTCCGAACCATCAACGTGTAACAGATTCTGAAGTAGAAAAGGAAACAGACCAATCCTGCGAATATAGCTGCTATTGCGAGCGCAGGATGGATTGCGAATAGGAATGAGTAGAGAAGGAACTCCCCCACAAATATATTGAAGCCAACCATGCCCCCAAGTGAAAGGCATGATAAGCACATCAAAAATACAAGGAAATTGTTCTTCTCATACAAACCAGCGTAATCAACAAGGTCGTTCTTGCCAAGTGATGAGTAGAGCCTGGCAAAAACAATCATGAAAAGGCCGCCGGCGATTGTAAAGTTCAGCGCTTGGAGGAATGCGAACATGATTGATTTCCCCCCTACAAGGACTGAGCCGGTGTCAAGAACAAAATAGGCGGCCTGGATGATTGTTGAGAATATGGCGTATGTTATGATTGACCTTTGGAAGAGCCCTGTCCAGCTGAAAACTATTATTGCAGCGATTCCAAAGAGGATAAACGGGAGCCCCAATGATGAATCGAGCTGGGGCTGGTAATAAAGAAAACCATACATCCCCGCCAAAGAAATTATGAACAGCAGGATTGCTACCAACAGCCTCATGGTGCCGAATTCCCAATTAAGGATTATAAAGCTATTAGAAGTTGGTTGATTTCATTTGATAGCGCCTCTCCTGAGGCACTGATTTCATCAGTTAATTCAGAAAAGCTCTTTGGCTGGATTCCAAGGAGATATATTTTGGATTCGGGAAGCATCTTGCAGAATATCGAGAGTGGCATGGAATGGGTGGAAAGTGTAACGCCTTCGGCATTTTTAGCCTCTGTAAGGGTCAGCTCCCCAGGATTTCCACCGAAATCAACTGCGTCAATCATGATTATCACTTCAGGTTCCATCCGGCGGATTTTTCCGGTGTAATTCTCAGGAACGGAGCCGCAGTCAAGCTTGTGCTCTGTTTTCAGTTTTGAAACGACAATTGTTCCGATTGCATCGTCGCCCCTCCCACTGTTGCCGACTCCAAGAAAAAGGAATTTCTTCTCAAGCAGCTGTTTCAGTCCCTGCATGCAACCATTCCTGCAGTGAAGCATATAAACAAAATAGTGGAATCACCTACATGGTCGAGTTTCTGCTTCTTGCTCTTTTCCTTGGCATAAAGCACAGTTTTGACGCTGACCATCTCCTTGCAGTCTCCAACATACTGACAAAGCCAAGGTCATTGAAGGAGACCCTTAAACTGACGACACACTGGACAATTGGCCATATCGGCGGCGCTGTTTTTGTCACAATAACCCTATTCACTTTCAGGGATAGCCTTTTCCCCATAATTTTCGAGCATTTCGAATTTCTTGTCGCAATCATGCTGATAGGTTTCGGACTGTTCGGCCTTTACCAGGCAAGATTCATCCACAGCCATGAGCATAAGCATGGTGATGAGAAACATCAGCATATGCACATCCACCTTAAGGGCAAAAAGAAAGACCACTCCCACAAGCATATCCTTGGGATAGGGCTTGTGCAGGGGCTTGCCAGCAATGACGAGCTGCTCCTCCTTCTTACTATGTCCCTTGGAGTTGCCGGCCTCTTTGACATGATACTTGGGGTTGTCGTTTTCTCAATAGGGGTATTGATTGGCATGGTTGCTTTCAGCATCCTTTTCAGCCTGAAGGCGAGCAGCCTCATGCTTAACCGGGCAGTCAATGTTATTGTTGGAGCGGCAAGCGTGATATACGGCTCAATGATGCTCTTCGGGTTTTAGCGAAGGATAACGTAAGCTATTTATAGATAAAGCACCGTGATTTTACAGATTCTCATGGTATTGTGCATTATAGCGTTTTTTGTATTGGCAGTAATGTCCATCTTCTCGGCAAAGTATCGGCCGATGGCAAAGGAGGCATTCGGCTGCGTATTCAAGACAATAATGCTCAAACCGTGCGATACCGGACTGGATGACCGGATAAAGGCGGATGTTGTCTCAAAGGTCCTGAAGGTTTCGCCGACAGCGGCAAAATTCACAAACAGGCATTTCACATTCCTTTCATGGGTCTTTGTTTTGCTGACATTGGTTAGCATGGCGTATTCAGCAGCAGGAGCCTACAACTTCTATTTCTACGGAAACTGTGACGGCCCAGAGAGCACTGGAGCCTGCATACTCAATGACCTAACTGGGGATTATGGAAGGTTCAGCGAACCCACTGACCTTCTCGCCCCGACAAGCTACGACGGAATAACAATGGGCAACCCCAATTCGAGCACAGTGATTGTTGAGTTCGGGTGTTTCACCTGCCCATATACTGGCCAGGCAGAGCAGACAATGCAGGACCTTCTTGCCAAGCATGATATCTATTATATTTTCAAGCCTTTCCCGCTCCCGAACCATGAGAGCAGTTATGAGGCGGCCAAGGCAGTCCTTTGCGCAGAGAAACAAAACAAGTCGCTCGAACTTAGGAGAAGGGTCTTTGCCGAGCTTGAGATATGCAAGCCTGATGACACTCTTGATATGAAGACCCTTGCCAAGGAGGCTGGCCTTGAGATGGGAAACTTCAGCCAATGCTATGACAACAATGAAACTGTCACAGAGCTTGAAGGTTACATCCAGCAGGGCAAGGATGCCCACATTTACGCAACTCCGACATTCTTCGTTAATGGAGAGGGAATTGTAGGCCCCAAGTCTCTGGAAGAATTTGAGAGGGTAATACAATGAAAAAGGACTTTCCACTTTTTGAGAAGCACCCAGATATAGTCTACCTTGACAGCGCATGCACAGCGCTCAAGCCAAGGCAAGTGATTGAGGCAGAAGTAAGATACTACGAGGAATTCGGAGCCTGCGCCGGCAGAAGCTCACACCAGCTTGGCAGGAAAACCAATGATGAATTAGTAAGGTCAAGGGAAAAGATTGCCGGATTTGTCAATGCTGAGCCTGATGGACTGGTCTGGACAAGGAACGCGACTGAAGCACTGAACATCGTTGCCAACGGATTTGACTTTTCAAAAAGAAGGAAGGTAATTACAACGGTAATGGAACACCATGCCGCACTGCTTCCTTATCTTAGACTTAGAGACAAAGGAGTCATTGATGTCGAAGTTCTTCATTGTGATGAAAAAGGCGAGATTCCTTTGGAAAAGTGGGGCGGGGCAATTGACAGCTCCACAGCTCTTGTTGTGACAAATAACGCTAACAACACTACTGGCTATGGCCAGAACACAACGGAAATTGCGAAAATCGCTCATGACAATGGGGCGTTGATTTGCATTGATGGGGCCCAAGGCGTCCCCCACAGAAAGGTCAATGCAAAAGATTACGATTTTCTGGCATTCTCAGCCCACAAGATGTGCGGACCGACTGGGATTGGAGCTTTAGCAGCAAAGAAGGAAGCGCTCAAGGAACTCCACCCGCCCATAATTGGAGGCGGTGCTGTCAAGACAGTCAAACTGGATGAAGTGGTTCCTTTGGAACACAATGTCAGGTTTGAGGCAGGCATCCAGGATTACGCTGGCATCTTCGGTTTCGCAGCTGCATGCGACTACATGAACAACTATGGCATGGACAGGGTTGAAGAGCATGAGAAAAGAATGGGTGCTGAACTCCGGGAAGCCCTTGGAGATGCGACAATCTATGGCGGAGAAGGCGACAACTACGCTGCTTTATGTTCATTCAACCTTAAGGGAGCCAAGGCTCATGATGTTGCGCTCATGCTGGATAAGGATGGCATCGCCACAAGAAGCGGATTCTTCTGCGCCCAGCCTGCCATGGAGGCAATGGGAGCAATGAACGGTGCCGTTCGGGCAAGCTGCTACATCTACAATGATTCTGATGATGTCAAAAAGTTCAAGGAATCGTTGGAAAAAATCAAAATGCTATATTGACAAGTGAGCGGATTGGCAATCAAAAAAAATGTCTGGATTTTGGGCATCGTAAGCCTTCTGACAGATATATCCAGTGAAATGATATTCTCAGTTCTTCCGGTTTTCATGTCAAGCGTGCTCATGCTGGACAAATCAATCATCGGCCTGATTGAAGGACTTGCAGAGGCATCATCAAGCGTTTTCAAGCTGGCATCTGAAAGGATTTCCCGCGCGCTTGGAAGCCGGAAGAGAACCATTATCCTTGGGTACGGCATCTCAACAATTCTCAAGCCCCTCTTTGCTTTCGCGACGACTTGGTGGATGGTCCTTCTTGTCAGGTTCGGAGACCGGGCTGGCAAGGGATTGCGAGGACCTGCCAGGGATGCCATCATTGCAGATTCATCAGAAGAGAAGAACCGCGGTGTTTCATTCGGACTGCACAGGAGCATGGACACCCTTGGCGCTATAATAGGACCGATAACTGCTTTCCTGATTCTATCGGCATACACCAGAGCATTCGAACTGGTTTTCCTGCTTTCTTTCATTCCGGCTGCCCTGGCAGTCGCAGTCATCTGGCTGTTCGTAAAGAAAACCGACCAGGTTGGCAGGGTGAAGACGACCAAAACAATAAATGCTGGGAAGTACCGGTGGTTCCTTGGTTCTGCCGCCATTTTCGCACTTGCCAACCTAAGTTTCGCTTTCCTCATCATAAGGGTCCAGGAATTGGGTCTGCCCATCCAGTTTGCGCCTCTTGCATACCTTGCATTCACAGTGCCTTACGCTCTTTCAGCCATCCCCTTCGGCAGGCTTGCTGACAAGTTCGGCCGGATAAACACGATTTCCATAGCATTCGCATTGTTCATCATAGTTTTCGCCGGGCTCGCCATGACAAATGATATATGGGCAGGGGTCGCGCTTCTTGTTGTCTATGGTATTGGCACTGCTGGAGTCGATACTGTTCAGAGGATAATAGCATCAGAGGTCGTCCCTGCAAAGAGAAGAGTTGGCTCGCTTGGGACTTACCAAGGCTTGAGCGGGCTCCTTGCCCTTCCGGCCAGCGTTATGGCAGGAGCGGTTTGGAGCGTGTTCGGGGCAGAGTACGCTTTCGCCCTTAGCTCGCTCCTGTGCCTTCTGTCACTGATAGTGACACAAAAATTAAGGTAAGACGCTCAGGAGTTGAGAGCCTCAAGGACGTCTTTCCGAAGCTTCAGGACATTTGTTTTTCCAATCTGCTCCTTTTCCAGGATTCCCCTTCTGAGCAGCCGGTCTATTATCCTGTGTGCTCTTACCTTTCCGACACCTTCGAGACGGGATATCTCGGATTGCAGGACCTCCCCTTTCTTCTCCGCTATTTTTTCAATTATTTTCCTCTCTGAAGGCGGAAGAAGGGAAAGGATTGCCTTTCTTTTGTCAGGTGAAGGAACTGGCAGTTCAACCTTGCGCTCAAAGTAGAGGTAGGCGAGTATGAGGCCGAAAATGAGTCCGACCACCATGAATACTGGTATGAAAAATATGACATTCTCAAGGTAGAGTTCATGCTGACATGCCCCATCCTCGATGCATATCACCGGGATTCCCTGCTCCAGTGATTTTGGCAGGTAATAGACTAGAAGTATCAGTAGTACTATGAGGACCACTCCTCCAAGCATTTTAGCGTTTTTTCCTGCCATGGCTAGTTCAGCACACTACCAGATTATAAGATTTTGGGCTTTGGTTTCGGAAAATGAAACCATGGTTTCGTGAAGAAATTAATATGGTTTCAGTCCTGCGGATTAGTGGTGAGTCCGTTGAAAAAGATATTTTCGATTGATGGAATGCACTGCAAATCGTGCAAGGAAGTAATACTGGATGAACTTACGGGAATGGACTGTGTGGAAAAGGCAGATGTTTCTCTAGAGAACGGTACTGCAGAAGTTCTGATGAGGGAGAATTGCACAGAACTGATAGTAGAAACAGTACAGAGTCTTGGTTATATTGCTAAGGTGCAGGAATGAAACTGAAAACCAGGGGGATGGAGTGCAGGGCCTGCGAAGCCAGAATAAAAGCGGTAGTAGGAAAGATTGATGGAGTAAAGAGCGTTGAGTCTGACTATGCTACTGAGACTACAACTGTTGAATGTGAGGATTTTGCGGATGAAGGAGAGATAAAGAGGGCCATAGAATCATTAGGTTACTCTGTCGGAGCCATGAATGTCCCGGCATCTGAGAGGTTCGGGAACTTCGCTATTGCATTAGGAGTGTTCACCATCCTCGCAGTAGCGTATCTCACTTTCGGAGACAGTATCAATCTTGATTTCAGCAATATCAGCATGGAAGCCGGCTTCGCTGCCCTGTTCATACTAGGATTCCTGACTGGATTCCACTGCATTGGCATGTGCGGCGCCTTCGTACTCGCATACTCGAAGAACCTTAAGGGATCTGGAGATTTAGTGCCCCATTTCCTATATGGCTCTGGGAAAACTTTGTCATATACTGTAATAGGGGCAGTGTTTGGGGCAGTTGGCTCATTCATAGCATTCACTGTTGAGATGCGGGCGGCAGTTGCCCTAATCGCAGGAGCTTTTCTCGTGATATACGGGCTTAACATGCTGAACATCTTCCCAATATTAAGGAAACTCCAGCTTAGGATTCCATCATTTATACCAAAATCAGAAAGGAATCCCAGAGGCCCATTTGTTACCGGGCTTCTCAACGGATTGATGATTGCCTGCGGTCCTTTGCAGGCATTGTATATTTTCGCTGCTGGAACAGGAAGCGCGATTTCAGGCGCGCAGGCGCTGTTCTTCTTCGGCCTTGGAACCCTGCTTCCTTTGCTGACATTCGGAATAGCATCAAATTTCCTTAGCAGGACATTCTCGCACAATGTTGTGAAGTTTTCAGGCGCGCTTGTTGTTCTTCTTGGACTTGCCATGGCAAGCAACGGGCTGAACCTTCTTGGAGTGGGCCTGCTTGAACCGGGAATCCCACAGGAGACAAACGTTAGCGAAGAGATTGCAATTGAGGATGGTTTCCAGGTGATAGAGATGAACGTGACCAGGTATGGCTGGGAGCCTAACAGCTTCATACTAAAGAAAGGGGTTCCTGTGAAATGGAAGATATATGGAAAGGAGCTCAATGGATGCAACAATGAAATCATAGTAAGGGATTTCGCTCTTGACATAAAATTGAAGGAGGGGCTGCAGGTTGTGGATTTCACTCCGGATGAAGAAGGGGTTATCAGATGGAGCTGTTGGATGGGAATGATTCCCGGGCAATTTATAGTTACAGATGCTGATAACGTTTCTGATACCTTAGAAGATGAGGTCGTCATTCCGGATTTGCCCGCTGCGGGAAGCTGCGGCGGCAGCTGCTCAGGAGGCTGCGGATGCGGCTGTGAAGGGTGAAAGCATGGCTGAAACGAAGATTTCCATCAGCGGAATGCATTGTGCTAGCTGCGCCCTGAATATTGAGAAGAAGCTGAAGAAAACCAAGGGCGTCAAAGAGGCCAATGTCAATTTTAGTATTGAAAGGGCCAGTGTTGATTTTGACCCGAAAGAAGTTGATGAGGAGGGGCTGGTCAAGACAATCAAAGGCGCAGGTTACGAGGCATTTGTACTTGGAAAAGAAAGAGACCAGGAGCAGCAAGCACGGGCAAATGAACTTGACTATTTCAGAAAAATGACGATAATAAGCGCGATTTTTGCGGTCCCTGTTTTCGTGATATCCATGTTCATGCTGCCGGTGCCATACGCGCCATACGTATTGTGGGTTCTCTCGACTCCAGTACAGTTCTATGTAGGCATTCACTTCTATCGTGGGGCGTTTGGGGCTTTGAAGGACTGGAATACTGACATGGATACCCTGATAGCCCTTGGAACAAGCGCCGCGTATTTCTATTCAGTCTACCTGATACTTTTCACAGGCGGCAGTGAAACATATTTCGAGACATCGGCAATCCTGATAACACTGGTGATGCTTGGGAAATATCTTGAGACAGCGGCCAAGGGCCGGGCAAGCCAGGCAATTCGCAAGCTCCTTGAACTTTCACCAAAACAGGCAAGGCTTCTTGAGGATGGAAAAGAGATAATGGTTGATGCTGAGGCTGTGAAGCACGGCAATATAGTCATTGTAAAACCTGGGGAAAGAATCCCAGTTGACGGGATTGTTGTTGAAGGACACTCAAGCGTTGATGAATCCATGGTAAGCGGGGAGCCGATTCCAGTTGAGAAGACTTTGAAGTCTCTTCTCATCGGAGGAACCATAAACAAGAATGGAGCCCTCACTTTCAGGGCAACCAGGGTTGGTTCTGAAACAACACTTGCCCAGATAATCAAACTGGTTGAGGATGCCCAGGGGAAAAAGGCGCCGATACAGCGCTATGCTGATAAGGTCGCCTCAGTCTTTGTCCCTGCAGTCATTGTGATTGCGATAATCACATTCATTGTATGGTATGTTGTGCTTGTGGAAGCGCTTTCATTTGCCCTCATACTTGCTGTTTCAGTCCTTGTTATCGCCTGCCCGTGCGCACTTGGGCTCGCCACTCCGACTGCTATAATGGTCGGAACAGGCAAGGGAGCAAGCAACGGGATATTGATTAGGAACGGGGCCGTTCTTGAGAAGGCAAACACGATAAACGCGATAGCATTTGACAAGACCGGGACAGTAACCGTTGGAAAGCCTGAGATAGTATCAATGCTTGGAAACAAGGAATCTCTTGAGATTGCCTATGCACTTGAAAAATCCAGCGAGCACCCGCTTGCAGAATCATTTGTGCAATATGCCAAGAAGAAAGGAATCAAGGAGAATGGAAATGTTACTGCGTTCTCAGCAGTTCCGGGCAAGGGCATCAAAGGGACTGTGAAGGGAAAGAAATGCGCCCTTGGAAGCATCAAAATGATGAAAGACTTTGGAGCGAAAGTTCCAAAGGAGATGCTTGATTGGAAAAAGAGCCTGGAGGAAAAAGGAAGCACAGTTGTTCTGCTTTCTGTTGGCAAGCAAGTTACTTCCGCGTTCGCAGTGGCTGACAGGATAAGGGATGACTCCAAAGACGCAATCAAAAGGCTCAAGGAGATGGGAATCAAGACATACATGATAACCGGAGACAACGCGAGGGTCGCTGCTGTGATTGCAAAGGAAGCTGGAATAGACGAATTCCATGCAGAAGTCCTTCCTGATGAAAAAGCCGAGATTGTAAAACAGATTAGAAAGCAGGGGATGACAATCGGCATGGTCGGGGACGGAATCAATGATGCGCCTGCTCTTGCGGTTTCAGATTTGGGAATTGCCATGGGTTCAGGAACTGATGTTGCTATTGAGACCGGGGACATTATCCTTATGAGAAACAGCTTGATGGATGTCCCAAGGGCGATTTCCCTTTCAAAGGCCACAATGGGAAAAATCAGGCAGAACCTGTTCTGGGCCCTTATCTACAATGTAGTAGGGATCCCAATCGCGGCAGGAGTGTTGTTCCCTATATTCGGGATTCTGCTCTCGCCAATGCTGGCAGGGGGAGCGATGGCGCTCAGCTCGGTTTCAGTCGTGACAAATTCATTGATGCTTAACAGAGCAAGATTATAGGGTGTGGATATGAAGATACAATTAGTACTATTGGCAGTGATATTGCTGCTTGGATGTACGTCAACGGAGGGTCAGGTCGCTCCATCACAGGGTGGAGGAAGCTCTGAGGTTTCTGATGCGGTAGAGGATTCCGTATGGATTTCAGTTTCTGATGTGAGTGAGACTGCGGGCCATTATGAATATGATTCCAATGGAGTGAGGGTCAAGTACATAGCGGTTAAGGGAAGCGACGGGCAGGTCAGGACAGCGTTCGACGCTTGCGAGGTCTGCTACCGCGCGAAGAAGGGATATTCCCAGCAGGGAAATGACCTTGTATGCAACAACTGCGGCCTCAAATTCAGGATTGACGAGCTTGGCACCAAGAACAAGGGTCAGGGATGCTGGCCAGCTTATCTGCCCCATGAAGTGAAGGATGATAAGGTGTATATCAAGAAGGCAGATTTAGATGCTGGAAGCTACATGTTCAGCTGAAAGAATATAGGCTTTCTCTGGTATGGAGATGTCATGAAAGACGATGAATCATTGTGCATATTCTGCAAGATTATTGCAGGCAACGCTCCAGCAAGCGTTGTTTACGAAGATGAGTCGGTCATGGTGTTCCCCCCCTTGCATCCAATCAACAAGGGCCATCTCCTGATTATTCCAAAGAAACATGCCCAATATCTTGCAGATCTTGAAGGAGATACTGCTGCGCATATGATGAAGGTTGCGAAGAAGCTTGCATCAGCAATCAGGAGATCCAAATACCCCTCAGATGGAGTGAACCTTTTCCTTGCCGATGGAGAGGCTGCAGGGCAGGAAGTGTTCCACGTACACTTGCATGTCTATCCAAGATTCGAAGAAGATGGTTTCGGATTCAAATATGATGAGAAGAAACATTTTGCCCTGATGGAAAGATCAGAAATTGACAAGGTTGCTGAAGAAATCAGACATCAACTTCGCAGAGGACCCTCGTGCCTTTGAGGGCAGGGTCAATCAGTTCGTGGGTTGGACTGAATTTGGCTCGAAGCTGCACTTTTGAACCAGGTTCAACTCCCCTCTCAATGAGGTTTTTTACAAGAGTACTGTAGAAACTTGAGACAATAGTGTCATCGGCAATTGCTCGGACAAGCTTCAACGGAACCTTGGTATCAAGTTTCAGAGGCTTGAGCATGCGCCTGCCTTCTTTTTCTATAATGAGATAGAATACCAGGTCAACTGGCTCAGTGGCAGCGCTCCGGTCGAGTTTTTTCCTTGAGACCATGTTGATAATTAGTGAAGAAACGTTTTTGATGATTGGGGAATTTGAAAGGGGTAAAGAATACCCTACCCCATCAAGAAATTAGTTACTCGCTTTTAGGAGATTCTTCCTTTTTCTCTTCGGTAGTCTCTGTTTTTTCTTCAGTAGATTCTACCTTCTTTTCTGGAGTTTCTTCATTCTTTGATTCTGTATTTTCTGTTTTATTTTCTTCTGTCATTTTTTTCACCTTTTTGAAATTCCAACTTAGGATTAGAACTAGCCTCGTAGTTGCGCAAATGACTAATCGAATAGACGCGGCACTGACTTTATGAGAGGTGTTCAATCCTAAGAAGTGTACTTAGCATATATCATCCAGGATTAATATATCTTCGGGTTTTGATTTTTAATGAGAATAAGTGGCCATGATAGGCGCAATGATTTTAATAATTTCAGGCTAGAGATTCATATGAAATGGGCGTATTTTCTTATTCTTCTGGTTTTTGGGAGTTTGCTATTTGGTTGTATTGAACAGAATGCAAATCCTACCCCGCAAATAATTGAACAAGAGCCGAAAATAGGAGAAATAAAGCAACAGGAAGTAGAGGAAACGGCATTCGCCAACTTCACAGACGATGATTTTTCCGTAGAATACCCAAAGTGGGAAGTTAGAGAAGCAGCGAATACCAGCATATTATCTATTGGAAATGCATTATGTGTTTTGAATGTGGATAGGCATGATGCCCCGATAACCCCACTATTCAACTGGATAGTAAATGCAACAGCAGCAAATGAGAATGTAAGCTTAAAGGAACTGGATATCGCG
Source organism: uncultured Microcaldota archaeon (assembly GCA_963791815.1). Taxonomy (GTDB): domain Archaea; phylum Micrarchaeota; class Micrarchaeia; order Anstonellales; family Bilamarchaeaceae; genus Bilamarchaeum. The sequence goes on from CAWBTT010000001.1 coordinate 168,806, forward strand.
AATCATTCGATAGAATTTACTGCGGATTTTGATAACATAACTTTCAAGGCAGTAACAAAAATGAGATATTGCAACCATAAGACATATGTCATCCTAGCGACATGTGCAGAGGATTATTATCAGGACTATGAGGCGGAGCTAGAGAGATTTAGCTCGAGTGTTGCTTGTGCAATGGAATATGAAGAACCAGACTACAGCCAAGCACCAACATTACCAAATCTAAATGGCACTAATTTCAGTACATTTATTGATGATGATTATTCAGCAAAAATTCCAGAATGGAATCCTGGAGACGTAAAAAATGAGACAATAATCAGCCTAAGCCAAGGAGCATGCACCGTACTAATAAACAAGTATAATGCACCGTCAGATACTCTGTATGAATGGGGAGAAAAATATGTTGAGGAAAATGAAAGTCTAGAGCTTGTTCAGAAAAATCCCAAAGAAAACGAAATGACATACCTGATGCATACTGAGAATGTCAGTCTCCATATAGGATCAGTCATCACTTACTGCAATTATCAGTCATATAATCTAATTACAATCTGCGAAAATAACTATTTCGAAGAGAATGCAGACATACTTGAAATTATAGGAGAATCTCCAGGTTGTGCAAAGGAATACACCATAACTCCAAAAATTATCGAAGTTGAAGAAGCAGAGGAGATGCCTGAGGAAGATAGGATTGTCGAAACGGATGTTGGCAGCGAATATGGCATAAACGCAGAAGCAGTAGTTTCTTTCTTCAACAGCAACCCGATTTTTGTCAAGGTAATGAAAAATTTTGATAAAGTGAATCTTAGGATAATCGGGGATGATGAAGACATAAAACTAAAGGCAACGCTTGAAGATGGTTATATAGTAAATGTAAAGGAAGGGAGGTATTCTGATGCTGCATTCACATTATCAATGCCTTTGGAAGATGCGCTGAACATATTCAATAATGCAGACAACATCACAATTGGAAACATACTTAGTTTCATAATCAACGTCAAGACAGACCCGCCTGAAAAAATGAATGAACTTATCAAGGAAGCCCTTAAAGCAGCATGATTTATGGTGACACAAGATGAACAATAAAAAAACGCAGATAAAATATTGCTTATCCGATGCCTGGCTGCTCGCTTCCATAGAGTTCTCAAGCGGAAAACGCTGGGCGAGCATCAGGGACATCATCGCTGTTGGAGACTACATGAATCATGCTACTTTTTTGGAAAAAGAGTTTGAAGAAGGGTTGTACAGATTGAGCAAAGGCAGATGGATAAGGAAGAATGGGGACAAGTTCAAGGTAAGCAAAAGGTTCAAGGACCAGAAAATAGATTATTCTTCAGGAAGAGGCTATTCACCCAGGATATTGCACCGCAAGGTCATAGAATTGCTGGGCTTGGACCTGACTTGCCGCAAGGGTTACCCTACAGGGAACATAAAATACCCAGGTTTCACATCAGAGAAGTTCTCGAAAGCGATGAAGGAATACTTCAAGGGCAATTGAAAATAAGGGCCACGAACGATAAACCAGGGTTTCTCGGGTGTGCCTTGAAATCGACTGAAAGGAGATTTAAAGGGCCACGACCGAGAATCGAACTCGGGCCGAGAGGACCACAACCTCTCGCGCTACCACTACGCTATCGTGGCCATACGAATTGGAGCCAAAAGCTTCAACCATAAGGCTGACTGCAAATTTCTCTTAAAGAAAAGAGAGAAAAAAGAATGTGGAAAAACGGGTTTAAAAAGCCTTATTTCGCCAGCTTGTTGAGTTCTTCCTGCGTAAGGTACTGTGCAACCGGGAAGAAGACCAGCCACGCAAGGAAGAGAACCACCTTGTTCTGGGCTTTCTTCGAGACAATCTCAACATCCTCGCAGTATTTCCACATGACATAAAGGTTCACTATGGGCACAAACAAGCCAATGGTCCAGAGAACCGGACTGAAGTCCTGCTTCGTCAGCTCATTCAGTTCCTTCCTAGTCGCATAGAACCAGTAAAGGCAGTAGATGAATAATGTCACAAAGCTTACTACAATGACAAATATCGGATTTCTTTTCTTAACCAAAGAATCACCTGAACGAATATCCATCAACTGTTTAAAATTGCTTTCCTTGCGGCTGAGAGCACCCTGGAGCCATCGCCGCAAAAGAATTCGATGTCTTTTGCCTCGCTTTGTTCAACAAAATGGACAAGGTCGTTGAAATCAGCGTGGTCGCTGAGCGGAAATGCGGCATCCACGTTGAAACGGTAGTGCAATGCCCAGCCGGTTGCGACCGCGCACACAGTATCCCTCTCAAAAGCTTCGGCCATCCTGTGCGCGAAATATCTCTTGGCCTTGTTCATGGGAACGACTGCCACGAACCTTTTGGACATTATTTCCTCAGCCTCGTCAGTCCCTACCATCACACGGTCAAGGTGCACCCCATACTTGTCATAGATTGAGCAGAAATGTTCTGCCTTATCCGTGATTACCGGTGCGATTCCGCACTCGTTGAGCATCTTGACTATCTCCTGCGCCTTGCCGAGGTTGTATGCCCCTAAAATGATATTTCTTGAGTCGTTTTCCTTGACCCAGCGGAAAACGCTATCAACTACGCTCCCATATTCAGGAAAAACATATGACGGGTCGCCATATGTAGCTTCCATAATCAGCTTGTCGCATTGTGGGATTTCGGCGGCAAAACCAAGGATGTTCGGTTTCAAAGAAATATCCCCAGTATAAACTATTTTTTCCCCATCCCCATCAACAACGAGCTGCCTTGAACCCAGAATGTGGCCCGCGTCAATCATTTTCGCCCCATCAGCCGAGACTCTTTTTGCTTTCATCTTGGCAAGTTCAAGGGTCTCGGGACTTGAAATCATCTCGGGCTTTCTTCGGAGGCCGGACGTATGGTCCGCGTGGGCATGCGAGAGAAACGGCAAATCGCCTGCAGGAGAGTCTAACCCGATGGAAATTCCTTTGCATGGGACTTGCATGTGGGAACTTCTCGCAGAAATAATATAAATCATGATAAGTTCTTTGCACCTGATTGATAATTCAGGGGACAATGTAGTAAAATATAAAAATCTTCCATAGGCACTATAGCTATGCGATCCATCCATCTGTCCCTTTTGCTAGTCTTGGCAATGTGCTCGGTTTCTTTTTCAGCGACTAACATCTCATCATGTCAGGCGATAACTGCGCCAGGCACCTATGAGCTTATTTCAGACCTTTCAGGAGCTCCGATAGACGCATCTCCAGTCACCGGCACCTCCTGTATAAAGATAGCGACTTCTGATGTAGTGCTTGACTGTAAAGGCGCCTTCAACATCGAGAACAATGGGACTGGGGGCACGACCATAGGTATTCATATTAACGGGACATCAACCCAGCCGATAGATAATGTGACTGTTAAGAACTGCACAAAGATAGCTAACTACAGTTACGGTGTCTATGCCTCATACCTCAATGACAGCAGCTTCACCAGGGTATGGGCACTTGGCAATACCCAAGACGGTTTCAAATTCGATAACTGTGACCACATTACCCTCTCTGAATGCACGGGTAACAACAACGGCGGGTATGGCTACTATGCAGAAAATCCACAATACCATACAGTAAATGAATTCACAGCCGCGACAAACGGCGGAGGAGGAGTTTTCTCGACTGCTCCATTCGGCGGCTACATCTCAGGCTCTTCAACCTTTGACAATGCTGACGACGGTATCCGTGTGGATGGAGGCAGTGGACTCTCCATAAGCGGCACATCTAGCAATAACAACGGGAATAATGGTATCTCGATAGACGGATCCACCAACACGATAATCGATGACAGTGCGGTATCCAACAATACACGGGATGGCATCTGGTTGAATGGAACCAATACCATTTCCGTAAACGGTATTACAAGTTCAGGCAATCAACGCGACGGAATCTCTCTAGATGGCTCGACAAACACAATAATTGATGACAGTGCAATATCAGGCAACGTACGAGATGGTATCCTTTCAATTGGAGATGATAACTTCACCATAAGCGGAACCTCAAGCAACAACAATGGGCGCCACGGCATCTCGCTTGATGGATCAACAAGTACGATAAGCGATGAGAGCGAGGTCTCTGGCAATACCAGACATGGCATCAGCCTGGACGGGTCAACATTGACTCTTTCAGGAAGCTCAAGCTCAAGCAACCGCGAAAACGGCATTTATTCTTATAGGTCCTCATTGGATGCAACTGACTTTGTATCATACGCAAACGCAAAGGAAATGGTTGTGAATGACACTGGAACAATCAGCATGAGCGGAGTTGAATTCCGTCCATTCTCAGGCAACCGCGAGAAGTATACCGTGCTGAGCATATCTGACACCATAAGCTCTGGAGAGAGTTACAGCATCAAGTGGAACTATTTCAGGGGGGTTCTTCCTTCGGGCCTTTCATTCTTGGATGAAAAAATAGTTGAAATATCTGTTGAGTCCGGCTCGCCATCTGTGGATAGCATCACATGGCACTGGAGCGATGATGAGGTCATGGGAATAAACGAAGCGGGGATAGAACTCTGGAAGAACAGTGAGGCAGTATGGTCCCAGGTCAGCGGAGACATCAACACCGCATTGAACACATTCATCATCCGAGATCACACATCATTCAGTACATTCGCCCTCTTCCACAACGGCTCAGCCTCATATACTGCGAACCTCGATGGAGTGAATGTCACAAACATCACACATCAAGAGAGGTACATCAGCGCGCCGGCAGGCAACCTCTCGACAGAGGGGGGAACGTGTCAGGGACCAATATCAGCTCAACACAGCTCACTGACAGGTGGGCAGCATTCTACGGAAACATCTCTGGGGAGATTTCCCTGAGGGACAACAACTCATATGTCTACAGCTGGTCATGGGATAGTAATTCCGGAGGAGTGATGTGCATGAGCACCAACTCGAGTCTCCCGAGCCTGGTTTATGGCGCGAGCGGCAGTGACATCGATACGGTCTGGAGTTTCGGGGCAGTGGCTGACAATGGCAACATCACATTCAACAATTCGGATTGCATTCTCGATGGCACCCAAATAAACGGGAGCACATACGCAGACACCGGACCAGCAGGCGGCTTCACGACTTGCGCTTTGAAGACCACCAATAGCACATTGACTTCAAAGAATGAGATGCTTTTCTGCAGCAACATCACAAGCGGAACATCATACAACGGCCAGGCTGCTGATTTCGAGGTTCTGGTGCCAACAGACCAGACCCTTGGAGCAACTGAGACATATTACCTCTTTGCGAGCCTTGGTTAGAAAAAAATCAGTTGATTTCCTTGGCAAGGATGTAGTAGCCGACTAGAACTTCCTTCATCACTGTTCCCTGGACAGTCACAACACGTCCCTCTTTCGGAAGCTCGTTGCTTGAGACCATGATTGAATCATTGCCATCGACAAGCTTGAAGCCTGAGAGCTTGCCAAGCTTGAATGTGTTCTCGACAGTCCCTTTGACATGGACTTTTTCCCCAAGATGGTCTGAAGTCGATTTGCTAAGTTCTCCGACGCTCATAACCTGTGGGCCAATACAGCCGAAGAAAAGTGCAAAAACCAGAATTGCAAATAAAATTTTCATCATGAAACCTCTAATACATTGATTTGTCATCTTCCTCATTGTATCGGTAGGAAAGGCTTGATTTTATCATCTTGGCGCGTTTTTTGCCGATTCCAGAAACAGATGCTATTTCCTTCTCACTAGAATTAACAATCGCCTCGACAGTGGAAAAGTGACTGAGAAGTGCCTTTGCAGATTTCGGGCCAATCATTGGGAATGTCTCCACAATTGCACGAACACTCTGGGACGGGGTGAACGTTTTCTTCTTCGCGTAAATCCTCATCGGCTGTTTTTTCGCTAATTGCTCATGCTTGGCAAAAGCAAACACAAGCTCTGCAGTCGCTTCCTTGTCACTTGTGAAAATCAGCGAGGCTCCAAAATCAGCTACTATCGACGAGTAGGCTCCAAGAAGAGAGCTCCTTTGCAATCTTCCTTCCTCTGTGGTTCCTTCCACTATGATTACGACGCGCTCGTAATTGGAAACAAGGTTTGGCAATTGGGAAAAAAGCCTGCCATCAATCACAGACTGCTCAAAGTCGTTCCTGTTCTTTCGTTCAACAACCAATCTTGCAGAGCAGAGGAAGTCCCCGACTTCCAGGACGCGGCGGTCAATGTGGGCGTCCATTGTTTTCAATAATTCGTCGAAATACTGATCTTCCCGGTGGTCTACTGCTATCAATACTTTGCCAGGCTCTCCGGCATCCAGAAATTGCTGCAACTATTTCACCCCTGACATATATTCCTTGATTTCCCGGAATCCTATTGAGCAGCCGGAATATTTTATCTTGAAAAGGGCAGCTTCCAAAGCATCCTTGTGCATATCATTGAAATTCTTGAAGAATCCATTTTCATGCGCGAGCATCACCAATTCGCTTGTCCTGATTGCCTTGAGGGGGCCAATGTCAGATACCAAAGATTGCAGATTCTTCTTGTTTACCATGACGTTGACCTTATACTCGTACTCAAAGTGTTTCTTGAGTGAGATTGGGGCCTCCATAAGCACCCTTGTCGTGCGTTCATCTATAAGTATATATTCAACACCAAGCTCTTTTGCAAGAACCAGCATCTCTGCTTCGCCCAGGTGAATCAAGTTCAATGGCCTTCCGCGGATAAAGAAGAGATTGTTCGCTTTCTGCATCAGAACTTTTGCCTTGTTTTCCAGTTTTGCATCAACGACGACGACAACCCCATCGTCAATAGCGTTCTTGATTCTGATTGCAGAGAAAAGATATTTCCGGATTCTCTCTTTGAGCGGCCTGCCAATGACTTCCCGCTCTACAGATGGAGGAATGATGAATCTTAATCCATATTTCTCATGATAGAAGTATAGTAGATTATCCAGGCAGCCAGAAGTAAGTGATATCAGAACTCCGGCATCCACGATAACATCACGCATCTTCATCAAATCAATCCGATATCATCTGTCTTGCGATTTTCATTCTCTCGTGCAGTGTTTTTTCTTCCTTCAGCCTGTCGAACATCATCGTCTGGCCAGCATAATCAAGTATCTCCTGCTTTTCCATCCCAGTCATATCTGAGGCAACTCCCAGGCTCATCCCTTGGGCGTAGAATGTTGCTGCTGTTTTCAGTTTCGCCTTGGTGAAAAGAGACAATGTGAATCTCTTGTCCTTGATATCAAGTCTGCCGATTGCGCGCTCTATCTGCTTGAAACCTGCGAGGATGTCCTCCTCGTTGCCCCGTTTCATTCTCCTCATGATATTCTGCAGGCCAAATTCAATGTCACGGAGTATCGGGTCATAATCATGACTCAAAAGTCTTGGCTTTGAGACTATCTTGCTGAGGACGTATGATAGTATCGCGATTTCAAAATTAATCTTGGTATTCTCGAGAGCAGCCTCCTGTAGAACGTAATCATTGAGTTTTCTCAGGCGACGTTGGTCCCTTTTCTTGAAGGCCGAATGAATCTTAGGAATATACTCGAAAAGTGTCTTCAAGTGGTCACCTTTGGCGAAAAATGCGGCAAAACCTGCGATAGGCTTATAAAGTATCATGATTATATCATGACAGTTGCGTGATTATATCGCAACCCGCTGGTGCTTGCAATGAACGATAACGAAGACAAGAAATATAAACCTACTGACGCCGCGTTCACCAGGGAAATAAAAAGCGACCTCGAAGCGAACATGGAGAAGTTCCGTGACCCCGTCGTATTGGGGGAAATCATGTACAGACTTCTCGAAGAACGCGAAAACACCAACCGCTTGCTAAAAAACATACTCCAAAAGCTCGAAGCTCTTGAAGCAAGAGGGGTTTCGACAGAGGAGGTTCGAGAGGAAGTCCCTCTCCTACCAAAAATCGACCAAGATATCCTTGCTTTTGTCAAGGAATCTGGCCAAGTGACTGCCGAAGAAGTTCGAAAGAGGTTCAAGTATAAAGGCAAGAACGCGGCCTCATCAAGGCTTAACCGCCTTTCAAAACAAAGCCTGCTTGCAAAAAAGCAGGTCGGTAAGAAGGTTTTCTTCTTTCCGAAATAACGCTGATGGCAAGGCTGAGAACGGATCGTACCTCCCGCCTCTCTCAACTCATCTATTGATTCGTTCTCAACTTGTTGTCCTCCCTTGTGCTAGTGCCCCTTGACCAGGGCCTAGCCATATTCATCAGTTTATGATGATAACATTGCCCGAGATGGGACCTCCCGCCTCTCTCACCTCTTTACCCATTCTCGGCTTTGTTATTCTCATGCTCCTTGAAACCTCCTGGTTTTTTCCATTTCTACTAGTTATATAAAGGCCAGACGTACAATTTGATAATGGCCAAACGGATTGATTTCAAGACTACCAAAGACGTCGTGATTCCCAAAGACCCATTCGAGAGAATCATAGGACAGGATGAGGCAGTCGAAATCGCGAAAATGATACCTTTGCAAAGAAGACATATGCTACTTGTAGGCCCCCCTGGAACAGGCAAAAGCATGATTGCCCAAGCTGTTGCCAGCGTGCTTCCAAAACCGCATTTCGAAGTTTCAGTCCTTGACAATCCAGACAACCAGGACAAGCCGATTATTGAGATTAGGGATGAGAAGCAGATTAGCAAAGACAAAAAATCAAGCAGGCAGATTGGAGTGGAAGTTTCCCCTCTTGATGTTCCTACTTTCGTTGCAGAGAGGCTTGGCTACCGATGCAGGCGCTGCGCCTCGCTTAGTCCATTCACAGAAACAATCTGCCCCCAGTGCGGAGCGACAAAATCACAGAAAAGCAATCTCTTTGACAGATATGGTCTTGGCAACCAGCCAGGAGGACCAATTGAAGCTGACAAGGTCAGAATAGCAACTACAAGAAGGACAATGTCAGGCAAGGAGGAAGTCATTATCTACGAACGCTCAATTGATGGAAAGATTGTCATGCTCAAGCAGGATGAAATCAAGAAGCTTGAGGAGATGAACAAAAAATCTAAGAGAAAGGTTATTGTTCCTCTGAAAAGGTCCACATTCGTTCAGGCAAGCGGCGGAACTGAGACTGAACTTCTTGGGGACATCAGGCATGACCCATATGGTGGGCACCAGAACCTTGGAACAGCAAGTTACCAAAGGGTGGTTCCTGGAGCACTTCACGAGGCTCACGAGGGAGTACTTTTCATCGACGAATTGTCAACTCTTGGAGATATTCAAAGACATATACTTACAGCGATGCAGGATAAGCAGTTCCCAATCGTTGGAAGGAATCCAATGAGCAGCGGCGCAGCTGTTCGGATTGAGGGAGCGCCCTGCGATTTCATATTCGTTGGAGCGTGCAACATCAATGATTTGAAATCAATCGTTCCGCCTTTGAGGTCAAGAATCCGAGGCGATGGGTACGAAGTCCTCATGAACGGATACATGGACGACACTCCTGCAAATGAAACAAAACTTATCCAGTTCATTGCCCAGGAGATTCTCAAGGATGGGAAAATCCCGCACATGGAGAAAAGTGCAGTAACGCTAGTTATTGAAGAGGGAAGAAACATCGCAAGAAGGATTGACAACGCAAAAGGCCTGACACTCAGGCTGCGCAACCTGGCAGGAATCATCAAAATGGCAGGCGATATGGCAGTCATGGAGAAGAAAGAGCTTTATTGAAAGGAAGGATGTTGTCAAGGCAATCCGCGAGGCAAGGCCCATCGAGCAGAAAATCAAGGAGAAGTACGGCAGCTGGTGGGCCGCCGAAGCTGCTGACCATGGCATAACAAGCGACAGGGCAGGGCCTGAGACCGCATGAGCAATAAAATCCAGAAAAAAATGGAGAAGTACCTTCAGAAAAAGGTAGATTCAGAGGTAGGAAGATTCTTCTCAAACGATTTGCTGTATATAATTCTCTTGGTTGTTTCTTCAGCTCTTTACTTTCTTGGGAAAGGAAATGAAAAAACATTCCTCGGAACCATGTTTTTCGGATTCTATGAGTACACGCTCATAGCCACTGTTCTCGCATACATATACCTGAAATTCTTCAGAAGAGAAACTTGGGAAAATAGGAAGAAAACAACAACAATCGTCGGCACCTGGCTGCTCCTTGCAGGAATTGCCGGATTGGCAGTGTTGGTCGCAGGGTTTTATCTGGACGATGCATTTTCAAAAATGGGCATGGCATCTTCACTTACCCTGGCATTCAGCTTCTCAATAGTAACGTTTTTCTTAATCTTGGGGCATCTGATGAGAAAAACCATGGTCAATGAGAAAATGAACCTTATCATTCTATTAACATTGTTTGCTGATGGGCTTGCGTGGATAGTACTTTTAGGGGGTATTGGAACCATCGTAGTAATGGACGCATTCTACATAGTCCTCATATTGGCTGAGGCAGCAGGATTTCTATATTAAACCATAACTTGCATTAATAGTGCATGGTGCTTGTCGAGCTTGCCACTTTGGTTGCAGGACTTGCACTGATATACCTCACTAGTGAGAAGACTGTTGAATATTCAACGCATATAGCCAAGCACCTCAAAGTACCTCCACTCATTATTGGAGTGGTCTTGGTTTCAGTCGGAACGGACGTTCCTGAGATAGCAAACTCAATCTTTTCTTCATACACTGGCCATGGGGACATAAATGTTGGAAATGCTTTAGGCTCCTGCCTGGCCCAGATCTCATTAGTTCTTGGCCTGGTCACTATCATCGGCGGAACAGTACTTGGTTCGAGAAGGAATATCCTTGTTCTTGGCGGGGCGGCCACAATAGCAGTGGCCCTTGCCACTTTTGTTATCCTTCGATGGAATTCTTGACCAAGCTGATGCCATCCTTCTCATAGTTGCATATATCACCCTCCTGGCCGCAACAATAAAACTGAGCTGCAGGGAATGCGGAACAAAGGATGTCGACCTCTCACACCTGAAAAACGGTCTGGCCAAAACGCTTGTCCTGCTGATAGTTGCGCTCATAGGAGTGGTGATCGGGGCAATAGTAGTTGTCGAGAATGTCATCACACTCTCGGCACTGGTGGGGGTGCCAGAATATTTTGTCAGCTTCTTTGCAATCAGCCTCGGGACATCGCTGCCTGAGCTTTCAGTTGAGCTTGCGGCCCTTCGGAAAAGGAACTATGGGATACTTATTGGTGATTTGATGGGAAGCAACATTACGGACGCCACCTTGGCCCTTGGAATAGGGCCGCTGCTTTTCCCAACGACAATCAGTCAGGGGCTAATAACACCAGTCATTCTATATGTGATATTCGTATCAATTGTTGTGGTTGGAATTTTCGCGCTAAGAGAAAAAATAGATAAGAAGGCAGCTATCCTTCTTCTTGCGCTGTACTTTATTTCTTATCTGTTTTTGCTATAGATTCTATGTTCTTTTTCTCTGCCATGTCCAGTGCTGCCTTTGCCCCATCAAAAAGCGAGCGGCTAACTCCATCCTTGCCAATAGGGGGTTTTGAGTAGTACATGTATGTGCAGTTTCCCTTGAGGAGTTTCTTTTTCTTGTCCTCCTCAGATGCATAGCCAAGGTTGGCTTTTGAGATTACGATTAAGTATGGGCGCTTCTTGCATTTTTCCTCTACTATTTTCCCGCATTCGCGGATTGCTTCTTCTAATTCTTTGTCTTCCATCTGAACACCACTCACGTCTTTAATCAGCAAGATTTTTATTTGGCCCCTCGTGGAGCGGCAATGATTATAAAGCTCAGTAAAGAAGCCAAGTTCATGAAAGCAACACTTACACACATAGGCGTGATATCCTTGGGAAGGATGCTCGCAGTATGGACCTTTGTAATTGGGGCCATTTTCCTCCTGATTAGCATGCTCCTCATGATGCTCGCCACTCTTCTTGGCATGATGGGCTCAGACCCTGGAGCTGCATTCGGCGGAGGCCTGATTGGAATGGTCATTTCCCTGGTCTTTGGAGTCATTGGACTCGTATTCGGCGCGATTGTGGCTTTCATAGTCGGCGCTCTCATGGCAATCGTGTACAACATCATCCTCGGCGTTGGCGGAGGAATTGATGTAGACCTTAGGGAAAGGAAATAAAAGAGGTAACTGCCCTGTTATAGACAGCTTACGAACCGGCCAGAGAGATTGCTATGAAAAAAGAGTACTTTGTGATATTCCTTATACTAGTCACAGAGGTACTTGGGTTTTCCCTGGTTCTTCCTTTCCTGCCATTGTACGCGCAGGACTTGGGAGCAAGCCCCTTGATCGTTGGCCTGATATTCACTTCGTTTTCAGTTTTCCAGCTTATTTCAGCGCCAATCCTCGGAAGATTGAGTGATATCTACGGAAGGCGGCCGCTGCTGGTGATTTCCCAGCTATCCACCTTCGTTGGATTTATGGTGCTTGGATTCGCCAACACATTGGCATTGATTTTCATATCAAGGATTATCGATGGCATGTTCGGCAGTAATTTCACTGTGGCCCAGGCATACCTGAGCGACATCTCATCCAAGAAAGACCGGAGCAAGGCATTCGGGATTGCCGGAGCGGCATTCGGGGTCGGATTCCTCATTGGTCCTGGAATCGGAGGATATTTGGCGCAGTTTGATTACAGCATCCCAAGCTTCGCAGCCGCGGGAATATCATTGGTTACTATTGCCATGACATTGTTCCTTCTCCCGGAGACTGTGAAAAAGAAAAAAGATGTGAAATTCGATGTCAAAATCATTGACTTCTCGGCAATGAAAAGGTTCCTGACAGACCCAAAGATATCGCCAAAGCTTGGGACATACTTCACATTCATCCTCAGCCATATGATATTCGTGAGTATGATGGCACTTTTTGCAGAAAGGCAGATAGGGCTTGGGCCTGCTGAAATCGGATTCCTACTGATGTATGTTGGCCTGAACGCGATAATCATCAGGGGGATATTGCTCCCTAAACTGATTGACTTCTGTGGGGAATACAGGCTCCAATTCATTGCAGTAATCTCACTGATAATTGGGCTTGTGCGATGGCATTTGTAACAGACTTCTGGATGCTCATAATAACGACCACATTGTTTTCATTCGGCGCAGGGACAGCAAGGCCCATATTTGTTGGGGAAATCTCAAGGCAGGCAAAGGAGAACGAGCAGGGGGCCCTTCTCGGAGTTTCAGACTCGATGGGAAGTTTCGCACAAATCATAGGTCCCCTGATTGGAGGGTTCATGGTAAACGTGTTTTTCCCTGGCAGCATGGCCCTGGCAGCGGCTTCGGTAATGGTCGTCGGCCTGCTTCTTATGCTAAGGAATCACAGGAACAGGTAGCTGAATTCAGGATGATAACTCCACAATTAAAAAATAAGTTTGAAAAGAAAAAAAGATTAGTCTGAGAGTTCTCTGCCAAGCACTTCGTTCTCCACTGCGTAAAGGTCTTCAACCCATGAAAATGGCCGGCCTCTTGGCTTGGGGTGGCACCAAGCCACTTACCTTGGAATAGACGCCAAGGAGCTTCAGCAACTGCGAATACGCCTTTGAATCACAGGACTGAAGATCAGGGATACACATGGTTGTTTGAAAATGAACCCTCATTGTAACTCAGGTCCAGAACCTGTGTGCAGAAATCAGTACCTGGTGGCAGATGCTGCTCAGATTCGCCGATGAGGTTACCAGATGCGTTCTTATCAAGCAAGATACAGCCAGGTTTGATGATTCCTGCTGCTGCAACCTTGAATCCCTCAAGGCCTGTCTGCTCATAGTAGTTCGGCGTTTCGAACCAACCTTCAGGGCCTTCGAAACCATATCCAATCTGGTTCCCATCCCCCATGACCCATATGGCAGTATAATCTGATTTAGAAGTCATCTTCCCACAGAGCCGAATACGTTCCGGTTCACAATGTTGTTGTCTGCTCCTGGGAAGAGCCAGATGAATGCACTTCCTGGGACTTCCTGCTCGACTCACTCTCTGTACCATCTGCAAAGGCATTCCTGGAAGGTGAAGCTTTCCATGAGGAGTGAAATTAGAGAAATCACCCTGGAGCACAAAGTTTCTAGAATATGGCTGGTCCGGCTCCAGTGGAATCGGCCATAGCACCACCCCAGCCCCATTACCATAGAATGTATTGCCTCGAAGCAGCACATTCTCGCCGTGAATCCACATGGCCGCCGTACCCATATCTCCGAATGCGCCGGCTATCTCGTTGTTTTGGACATATGTCCTTATTCCTGGAGAATTTGGTTGGCCGGAATATTTCACCTGAAATCCAATCCCCATGGGCGCAGATTTGAAGAGATTATCATTAATCATATGCCGGTTTGGGTATGGGAAGCCAGGGTATTGCACCCTAGGAAGAGGGTCTGAGAAATCATCGAGGAACTGGTCGATGCCCCGGAATATAGGCACCTCAGATTTTCCAATGTCGTTTTCCCGAACCTGAACCTTTCCTCCATAGAATGCCCTTGCCCTTTCTCCAGGAGGCAATCCATTTGCCCAAGATGCCAAGCCCCACATTCCAGTCCAGAATATCCCCGTTGCGTTAGGTCCTTTTGGGACAAGCTTGCAACCAGGGCCAGGTGGCTCCTCAGGATTACCGAAAAACTTGCCCACCCTGCTATAATAACTTGAGGCAAGAGTTATGGCCTTATCATAGAAATCGACAATCATTAGGTCAACAAATTCCACATTGGTATAGCCCATTGACATAGCTATTGAGGTCAGGGTGTTTTCAGGAGGCTTGCTAGTTCCAGTGAGAACAAAACCCTTAAAACTGGCTTTCATTGGAGGAATGTGCACTTGAATTGGCGATAGGTCATTCGGATCCGGGTTTGGCACTTCCACAATAGGGAACCAGTTTGAATCTCTTTTACCCCACATATTGTTGACAGTAAATACTCCATGGCAATTTGGTCCTCTCTTGATTTCAGTCCTCATGACCTCTCCGTCAAGGTCAGGATGATAGTTGGAATATTGGAGCGGTTCTAATTCGCCTGGTTGGACTTCGTGCACCATGATTTCGCCTACAATAAAAAAGCCTTGTGGGTGATCCACATAAACTGCAGGCGCAATCTCACCAGAATTGAGTGGCTCGGCCAAATCCAGATAAAAAGGGGTGTAAACAGGTTCAGGATTTTCTTCGGTTGGTCTGTTATGCGGTCTCAGGCGAAGAACGTGCGCCCTACGATATTTGCCTTCAAAGTTCTCATCATAGTTTGGGTTGTTCTCATCATACATGCTCGGGAGCAGAGATGGGTTATAATCAGGATTTTCTTCGGCGTTGTTTTCAGGAGCAAATGGATTCTCAGCATACCAGAATTGCCGGTATTGTCCATCAATGCACCTGATTGTGAACATGGCATCCCTCCCGATTCGCAAGAAGGCTCCTTGCAATTCTGCCATATCGGCAGTACAATCGACAATCAACTTGAAATTCGGATCATTTAGCAGACTTGGATTTTCAACTGCCTCTAGCAGATTGTGAACATGAATCATCTTTTGGTTATTGTTCGTATCGCCAACAGGCCAAATCACGACCTCCTGGTTAGGTTCTTCTTCTGGAGGGGGAACTATAGGCGGTGGGAATGGACCCGTAGGAAGTTGTGCTCGCGCAGTCCCGCCAAGGCCAACGGCCGCAGCGCCTACTCCGGCTGTTGCCAAGCCAGCAACTTTCAGAAAACGTTTCCTTGTCACTTTATGTGCTGTAGACCTCCCCGTTCCTACCGATGAATCCTTCTTTTTCGCCATTTTTTCACCTAAATATCATTTTTGTGGTTTTCCATTGCACATTCATCATCCAATTAAAGAACTTGAGATGAATGCGAATATCGATAAATCAACCGCCTTTCCATGAAAAACGCTAGGACAATCTTAATAAAGGTTCCAGGGGGAAAAGCAGTTGAAAGCATCTCATAAAATCATTTATTTAAACATATTTACCCATAGTTATTAACATGATATTAAAGCGACTGAATCATAATGCCCTCCAAGAAGCAAAGCGAATGAGCAAAGAGGGCAAAGATGCAAAAAGATTGCAGAGGTTCGAGCGCAGGATAGCAGGATTCAGATGGGGCCGGAGAGGATTGGTAGATGGCCCGATTATGAGTGCGACTGCAAAAGCGCTCAACACCACTGTCGGAAGAATCGCAGGCAAGATAGTGTCCCACGGGCTTAGGAACAGATCTGAGCGCATCTTCAATTATGTCCAGCCATTCATAGGGAATGGGGATTCTGTACTGGATCTTGGGTGCGGTGACGGAAAGGTGGGAGAACACCTTTCAATCAGGAATGGCAATTATGTCGTATTGATGGATGTTGTCGATTACAACAAGACCAATCTTCCACTAATCCAGTACGATGGAACAAAAATCAATTTCCCGGATAATTCCTTTGACCATGTCCTCCTCCTAACAGTACTTCACCACTCGGATGGCCCGATAGCAGTAATGGAAGAAGCGTTGCGCGTTGCCGAGAAAAGCGTCATAATCATTGAGTCTGTCTATTTCAACGGAATGCATAAGCAGGTGAACAAATTCTTTGACTGGTTCTATAACAGGGTTTTGAATAACCCTAAAATCAATGTGCCTTTCAATTTCCTGACTCCGACAGCATGGGTCGCACTTTTTGAAAAATTGGGCGGGGATGTCACGCACATGGAACATCTTGGAATTGATGAGCCGGCTGTCCCTGAGTGGCACACACTATATGTTGTTGAAAAATCATCTTCTTCTTGATTGTCTTCTGGAATTTCCACTGGGCCTTCCACTGGACTTTCCACCTGGGCTTCCACTGGCAGATCGTGCAGCTCTTCTCCCACGCCTTGGCGGGGCGCCCTGAGGCTTGTCATCACAAATCAGAGTTATTACTTTCCCTTCCTTGCCCATTCTTCCAGTCCTTCCAATCCTATGCAGGTGAGTTTCTTTGTCCTCAGCCTCATCATAGTTTATGATGAGATTGACATCGTCAATGTGCAGTCCCCTCGCGGCGACGTTAGTCGCAATCAAAGTGGAAAGGTCCCCTTCCTTGTACATATTCAGTACCTTGAGCCTCTTTGTCTGAGGCATATCGCCCTGAAGCATTCCAACATCATAGAATTTGCTCTTTTGCAGTCTTCTTCGAAGGCCAATCACGCCTCTTTTTGTTCTTGCAAAAACCAGGACTTTCGTGCCTTCGTGCTCTTTTAGGAGTTCTCTGAGTTTGAAGAATCTTTCTGAGAATGAAACTTTGACTCTCTCTTCCTTGATGGTTTTTAAAGTCACCATCTCACCGACAGTTATCAATTCTGCATCCCGCATATAGCGCGATGAAATCCTCTTTATACCGGCATCAACCGTTGCTGAGAAAAGAAGCGACTGCCTTTCTTTTGGCATCTTATCAAGAATTTTGAATACATCCCTTTGGAACCCCATGTCAAGCATAAGGTCAGCCTCATCAAGCACAACGGCATTGAAGTCTGTCATTTCGACCTTGCCCCTCTGAATTAGGTCAAGAAGCCTCCCGGGGGTAGCGACAAGAGCATCGTAATGTTTTTTCATCTCATGCATCTGCTTGCCAATCGGTGTTCCGCCAAAAACAGCATAAACCCTGTGCTGGTGGATTTGGCTGAGACCATTCATTTCCATTGTGACCTGAACGGCAAGCTCTCTTGTTGGAACCAGGATAAGGGATTTAGTTACTTTTCCCTCAGCCATTCTTTCCATCAGCCCGATTGAGAACGCGGCGGTTTTGCCGGTTCCGGTCTGGCTCCTTACAATAAGGTCTTTGCCTGCGATTATTTTTGGAATTGTTCTTTCCTGCACTTCTGTCGTATTCTCATAGCCGTAATTTTTGATTGACTTGAGACTCTTATCACTTAGTTTTAAATCTGCGAATTTCATTTTTTTTCACTTTTTCAGAAGAAGTTCTGAATTAATCAGAAAAATTTCTGGGTTGGATAATAGTATATTATGGCAGTCTCTAGTATATAAAACAGCCTGAATTAATCTGCGAAGTTAAAAAATCCAATTATATAATGAAAAAAGAAAAAATTATACGTTCACGACAGTATCTTCCTTGCCAGCCAGCTTGATGCTGTATTTGCCTTTTGTGGCGGGGGTGAATGAGAATGTCCCATACTTGTTGGTCATTCCCTCCTTCACAGCCTTATTGTTGAATAAGACAGATACTGCCACCTTGGTGGCCGGCTTGTCATCTTTCTTGTTGAAGACTGCCACATCGACAGGTTTGCCTACCGCCGGTTTTGCGGTGTTCACCTTGGAATAGTATTCCTTCTTCCTTCTCCATAGGAGGAAGAGGAGCAGCAGCAATGCCAAGAGCAGCACAAGTGGCAGGCACCAGTCAGCTAGCAGTGGCTTCTCATCCTCTGGTGAGATTACCCTTCCAAGAGACTCCACAATCGCAGATGCCATTGATTCACCGCCGACCATGAGGGTGATGTTGTAATACCCAATATTGTCCATGGTGAACCTGAACATTCCGTTCTGGTCAGTCTTGCCAGCAGGAAGAACTTTGCCTTCAGGATCAGTTACCCTGACGTCACAGTTTACACAAGGACCGCCATTCTCAGTTGCCTCACAGGTCTGCTGTATTCCTATTGTGCCGTTCTGCGGGCAGTCTAGTTCCCTCAGCACGCACATGTTGTTTTCACAGCTCTCTCCTGCTGGGCATTCTGGGCATCCGTCTTCGTCGCCGCATTCATACTGCACCCAAAGGTGGTTCTCTGCGTAGCCACAGTCACCAGTCACAGGTTCGCATGAACCTCCGGCCGTAGCTGCTGGAATGTCGCAGTATTCAGTGCTGTCACAGTCAGCATCAGTGGTACATTCGTATTCACATGAATTGCCTGTGCAGGTTGCTCCTGCAGGGCAGTCAGAGTCAGAACAGCAGTCATAGGGCACGCACTGGTGGTCTACGACATCGCCGCATGAACAATCCACATCACTGCATGTTCCGCTTGAGTCGCAGCTTTGGCCGCCTCCGCAATCAGTGTCTTCTGTGCACTCATCCTCTGGTGGGCAGGTCTCAAAGTCCAGGTCCGTCACTATGGTAATGTAGTCGTTGTCAGTCACCCTTATGGTGTATGTGACATTCTGTGAGAGTGTTATTTCTGCCAGGCCACTGGAATTGGTTTTGAGCGTGTCAACTAGGTAGTAATAAGGTGGCACATCGTAGATGACCTTTATTTCTGCTCCCTGGAGCGGCGCTCCTGCGACATTTTTGGTCACATTGAATATGACCTTGTTGTCTGGACACACCTTCTCATAGCTCAGGTACATATTCTTCTTGCCATCGTCAGGATCATCGTCATCATCGTCCTGGACGTTCACTGTAAATTGCCTGGTCGCAGTTATGTTGGATCCTGTCAGGTTAGCGGTCACCGACACGTTGTGTGGTCCGTTGGACAGACCTATAAGAGTGCTGTTCGAGCATCCTGGCAGGTTAATCTGCGCCCCCCCATCCAGTGAATACGAGCAGTTGAGTAACAGGGGTACCGGACCAGCAGTGTACTGGAGAGGCACTGAACTTGTTGTGTATGTGGAATTTGTTGGCGAGTCCAGGAATAATGAATAGACAGGCCCGATTGTGAAGTATTCTGAATCAGAGTCTGTATTGTTTACCGTATCATTGGCAAACACAGTTACATTGTAGGGTCCCCAGACAAGGCCGAGCAGGGTGGTGTTGGCGCAGCTTGGCAGCATCGTGGCAGGTCCTCCGTTGAGCGAGTACCAGCATGAGTCCAAATCACCATTGGTCACTGTGAAGTTGAGGGGCATGTCGTATGTTGTCGCTGTATAGTATGTTGTATTGGTTGGGTATACTACTGTTACGGTGGGGGCGGTCAGATCAATTGTGAAGTATTCTGTGTCTGAACCGGTGTTATTCACTGAGTCATTCGCGTATACTGTAACGTTGTGAGGACCTTCTGACTGGGCTGGAAGAGTTATGTTGTTGCAGCTTGGAAGTGAGACGTTAGCTCCTCCGTCAACAGAGTACCAACAGGAGTCCACTGAGCTTGTAGCATCAAAGGCAGTGAAGTCAAGGTCCGGAGTGGCTGTCGCGTATGTTGAGTTTGTTGGAGAGAAGATGTTGACAACAGGTCCAGTAGTATCTACAGTAAAGAATTCTATGTCAGAACCCATGTTGCCCGCAGTGTCATTGGCAAACACGGTTATGTTGTATGGACCATCAGGCATGCTGACATAACTGACATTGTTGCAAAGGGCGAATACCGTAGGTACTGCGCCATTGATAGATATCATACATACATCAACACCAGAAACTGCGTCAGATACAGTGTAATTCAACAGCACTGGGAAGCTAGTGTATGTAGTGTTTGTCGGTAAGAATATCGTGACATTCGGCGGGGTCGTGTCCTTAGTGTAGTAAACTGTTTCTGAGTTGGTGTTGTTGAACGTGTCGTTGGCATAAACAGTAATGTTATGCGGGCCGTCTGGTTGGCTAATGATGATAGGAACAGTGCAGTTGAAAACAGTGAATGGTGCGCTTCCACTTATGGTAAACCAGCATGAGTGCACCCCGCTAGAATCACTTACTGAATAATTCAAGAGTATAGTAGAGGTATTGTATGTCATGTTTGTTGGAGAGTAGATTGTTATGTTTGGCCCGGTGGTGTCGAGAGTGAAGTATTCGACATCAGAACCCGTGTTGTTTGAAGTGTCGTTCGCGTAGACTGTTACGTTGTGGCCTCCGTCTGAAAGTGAAGGCAGAGTTATGTTGTTGCAGCTTGGAAGTGCTGTGTTTGCACCGCCGTCAACAGAGTACCAGCATGAGTCCAAATCTCCGTTGGTAACTGTGAAGTTAAGCGGAGGTGTGCTTGTTCCATATGTTGTGTTGGTTGGAACGATGATGGTTACTGTTGGCGCTGCGCTGTTGATTGTGAAGTATTGTGTGTCAGAGCCGAGATTGCCCAATGAGTCGTTCGCGTAAACTGTGACGTTGTGAGGTCCTTCACTCTGTGCTGGCAAAGTGATGTTGTTGCAGCTTGGAAGTGAGACGTTTGCTCCCCCGTCAACTGAGTACCAGCATGAGCCTACTGCTGAAGTCGCATCGACTGCAGTGAAGTTCAATGGAGGCGTGGTTGTTGTGTAGGTTGAGTTGGTCGGTGCCTGTATATTTACTACAGGGCCGACTGTGTCGACAGTAAAGTATTCCACATCAGAGCCTGTATTGTTTGAAGTGTCGTTGGCATAGACTGTCACGTTGTGAGGTCCTTCAGTCTGTGCTGGAAGGCTTATATTGTTGCAGCTTGGCAATGCGACTGCAGCTCCACCGTCTATGGTGTACCAGCATGAGTCAAGGTCTCCGTTTGTGACATCATAGTCAAGCGCAGGAGTGTTTGTGGTATAGGTTGTGTTTGTTGGATTGACTATGGTCACTGTTGGCGCTGCGCTGTTGATTGTGAAGTATTGTGTGTCAGAGCCGAGATTGCCCAATGAGTCGTTCGCGTAAACTGTGACGTTGTGAGGTCCTTCACTCTGTGCTGGCAAAGTGATGTTGTTGCAGCTTGGAAGTGAGACGTTTGCTCCCCCGTCAACTGAGTACCAGCATGAGCCTACTGCTGAAGTCGCATCGACTGCAGTGAAGTTCAATGGAGGCGTGGTTGTTGTGTAGGTTGAGTTGGTCGGTGCCTGTATATTTACTACAGGGCCGACTGTGTCGACAGTAAAGTATTCCACATCAGAGCCTGTATTGTTTGAAGTGTCGTTGGCATAGACTGTCACGTTGTGAGGTCCTTCAGTCTGTGCTGGAAGGCTTATATTGTTGCAGCTTGGCAATGCGACTGCAGCTCCACCGTCTATGGTGTACCAGCATGAGTCAAGGTCTCCGTTTGTGACATCATAGTCAAGCGCAGGAGTGTTTGTGGTATAGGTTGTGTTTGTTGGATTGACTATGGTCACTGTTGGCGCTGCGCTGTTGATTGTGAAGTATTGTGTGTCAGAGCCGAGATTGCCCAATGAGTCGTTCGCGTAAACTGTGACGTTGTGAGGTCCTTCACTCTGTGCTGGCAAAGTGATGTTGTTGCAGCTTGGAAGTGAGACGTTTGCTCCCCCGTCAACTGAGTACCAGCATGAGCCTACTGCTGAAGTCGCATCGACTGCAGTGAAGTTCAATGGAGGCGTGGTTGTTGTGTAGGTTGAGTTGGTCGGTGCCTGTATATTTACTACAGGGCCGACTGTGTCGACAGTAAAGTATTCCACATCAGAGCCTGTATTGTTTGAAGTGTCGTTGGCATAGACTGTCACGTTGTGAGGTCCTTCAGTCTGTGCTGGAAGGCTTATATTGTTGCAGCTTGGCAATGCGACTGCAGCTCCACCGTCTATGGTGTACCAGCATGAGTCAAGGTCTCCGTTTGTGACATCATAGTCAAGCGCAGGAGTGTTTGTGGTATAGGTTGTGTTTGTTGGATTGACTATGGTCACTGTTGGCGCTGCGCTGTTGATTGTGAAGTATTGTGTGTCAGAGCCGAGATTGCCCAATGAGTCGTTCGCGTAAACTGTGACGTTGTGAGGTCCTTCACTCTGTGCTGGCAAAGTGATGTTGTTGCAGCTTGGAAGTGAGACGTTTGCTCCCCCGTCAACTGAGTACCAGCATGAGCCTACTGCTGAAGTCGCATCGACTGCAGTGAAGTTCAATGGAGGCGTCGTAGTCGTGTAGGTTGAGTTGGTCGGTGTTTGTATGTTTACTACAGGGCCGACTGTGTCGACAGTAAAGTATTCCACATCAGAGCCTGTATTGTTTGAAGTGTCGTTCGCGTAGACTGTCACGTTGTGGCCTCCGTCTGAAAGTGAAGGCAGAGTTATGTTGTTGCAGCTTGGAAGTGCTGTGTTTGCACCGCCGTCAACAGAGTACCAGCATGAGTCCAAATCTCCGTTTGTGACATCA
>CAWBTT010000002.1:0-541995 GCA_963791815.1 uncultured Microcaldota archaeon
TGTGTGCTCCTTCTAACATTGGGCCCAGCGTAATGTTGTTGCAGCTGGGAAGCGATAAATTCGCAGCTCCGTTTACAGAGTACCAGCATGAATCAAGGTTAGCGCTGACTACCGTATAGTTGAGGTCCACCAAATCAGTGCCATATGTCGTGTTGGTCGGGTGGACTATTGTAACTACTGGAGCAGTCGAATTCACAGTGAAATATTCTGTGTCAGATCCGACATTGCCCAAAGTATCGTTTGCATAAACAGTCACGTTGTGTGGGCCATTGAGAAGGCTGTTCAATGTAGTGTTTGAACAGCTTGCCAGTGTTGTATTTGCACCGCCATCGAGCGAATACCAGCACATATCTATTGCGCTAGTAGCATCAGTGACAGTGTAGTTGAGAGGCACTGATGTTGTGCTGTAAGTTGAGTTTGTCGGCAGGTTGATTGTAACTACCGGCGGTACTGTGTCGACTGTGAAGTACCATGTTGCGCTTGTGCCGGTATTTGTTGCGTTGTCAGTACAGGATACGCTCCAGTTGTGCTGGCCATCAGCAATATTTGATATATTGAATACTGTATTTGTGTCATTTTGAGTAGATGTATTTGTTTGGTTCAATGCTGAGTCTAGATATATAGAGCAGTTGAGTGTTGAAGCAAGGTCATCGGTTGCGTTGAAAGTGAATAATATAGATGATACGCTGAAGTTGGAATAGCTTGCAGGCGAGACCAGGTTCACTACCGGAGGATTGTCGATTGTCATATTAGTTGAAAGCAAGCCGAAGACATCCGCACCTGGAGTGAAGCTGAACAGGCTGAGCGTGTTCGCTCCGGTATCAGGAGTCGTGTTCATGGCGTAATCCCAGCTGCCGTTGTGCCTTGCTAGTATGAACTGGTTCTCATCAAGTGAGCCAAGAGCCGCATCGACCCAGTGCCAAACTGCCCTGTCGAATGAAGGAGTTCCTGAAGCCGTACTCATCTCAAGGTATGTACCATTGACTGATGTGTAGCCGGCTCCAAGCGCTGCAGGCTCTGAACTCCAGGCCAAATATGCAGAATCTCCTGATGATGCGCTGGCATCAAGAGATAGATTGGTGAAGTTTGTGTAATCTCCTGCTGCCCTGTCAAATATTACGTTTGTAAGGTTCGCAGAAGATGACTGTGAGGACGTGTTCAGGACAAGGTCCATAGTATTGTTGAATATATGAGTGCCTTGTACTAGGACGTTCTGTGCGTTAACAATTTCTATACCGCGCAGGTTTCCATACGAGCTGCCGCCCTGAAGGGTGTTGGTAGTCGATGCTCCCAATCCAGTGAAGTAGAATCCTTGGTCTCCAAAGCCGTATGCCTCGTTGTCTACCAAGAGGTTGTTGCTCGAGTCAAGCTGCACTACGAAACCGTTTCCACCGATTCCGCCATAGGATGCTGTGTTGTTGGTAACATTGGCAAATGAGGCTCTCCTGAACCAGATGGCAGTATCGATAGTGTCATTTGCTATGTTGTTTGCGAAAGTGGAGTAGTTGCTGCGCCTGATGAAGAAACCCCTTGTGGCATCATCAACTGTGTTATTCAGAATGGTGCTGTAATTGGTGTAATCAACATATACACCATAATAATACTGAGATATGCTCGGGCAGTTCATTATCGTGATATTGTTGTAGCGTACAGAGTCAGTACCATTCGCGTATATAGCGCCCGCGATTGATGTACCATTGTTTGTAATATTATAACCGTTGCAGTCAAGGACCACATCGGAAGATGCGACCTTGATGCATGCCCAATTGAGGTCCACAGTCTCGGTGACGCTGTTAGGCGCGCCTACGAGGTTGTCGAAGAGTACGTATGTTCCGCTCTGAGTAATATTGAAACATTCTAGGATAGGAGTATTCTGTGAAAGCTGGAATGACAATGATTTGATGTCGAAACCGGTCTGGCCGTCAGCTGTTATCGCTGAGTCGCCGTAATTGTAGAAAGCGCTGCCATTGTAGGTGAATGAGCCCAGTTCAGAGCCTCCCCCGCCCTGCTTGAGGCGGATTCCAAGCACTTCCACGCCACCACCGTTGTATGGGTTGCGCAGAAGAGTAAGTGAGTCTCCGGATGCTGTATATGTTGATTGTGTTGCTATGGTGTTGTTGCACTCAGGGTCGCAGACCATGGTGCTTATGGTGCTGCCGGACTGGCCGTCAGTATCCCAGACGAGTATACCGGAGTTCCCGCTCTGGAGCCATTCGAAATCCGCCGGCTTGGTGCTGATTGTGTCCACACTCTCATCTATATTACTGGTCACGCTCCATGAGCTGCCATCCCAGTAAGCTGTGTGAAGGTCCCTTCCCGCGTCCAGGAACATTGCTTGAAGGTCGTCATCAGCCGGGTCGGCATGAATAGTCAGCCAATCCACAGACCTGCTATCCCCAGGATCAGCATCAAGATTGCCTGTTGCAGACCATGATGCCCCGTTCCAGTATCTATAATTAACATATCCGGCAGAGCCGTTGGATGCGATGACCATACCTTTGGAGCCGTCATAAGCATATACCAAATCAAGTGATTCATAGTTGCTCGGGTTGTTCTCGCTGACCTCGACCATGTTGCCCCACGATGAGCCATCCCAGACCCATGCATTGACCTCACTGTTGCCGCTGTCAGCCGCTGCCATGATGATTTCTTCATTATCGTTCAGGTTGTTGTCAAGAATTACCCATTCATATGTGAGGTCTCCTGCGTTCCCCGTATCATCGATATAGTTCACTGTAAGGCCAGAAAGGTTCACCGTGGCCATCGGGAAGACCTGATATGCCAAATCTTGGGTGCTGTCATTGCTGTCGATGGCATATACAAAGACTACGTCTCCAGTTCCAGTCTCATAAGAGAAATCGTAGCCTCGCGAGCCTGTGCTCACGTTGGCTATATCATTGCTTACAATCCATGAGCTTGGATTCATGCAGTCATAATAACATACATAACCATCGAGCTGCTGGTCGGTTGATTGAGTAATCAGGACTATCTTGTTTGCCAGAGGCGATTGGCGCACGACCGTATAACGGACTGCCGCACCTGCAGAGGGCAACTCTATCTCAGAGCCCCAGCTACCGCTGCCAGAAGAATTCCAGAACCTAATCTTAGGATGGTCAATTCCGCTTCCGGTGTTGGAGCGGTACGCGACTATCGCGTCAGCAGCCTCCGCCACAGTGGCAAAGAAAAGGAAGGCTAACAATACACATAAAATCGTTGATTTCAACCTTGTATCCGACATAGGGGTAAGCACCCAGTAGAACTCCAACAAAAAGATTTTTAAAGGGGGGAGCCTTTCAAACTTCTTTAGACAAATCCGCCCACAATACGTCGATAGAGACAAACAAATATAAAAGTAATAACTCTTTGCCCAGGCTGGAAGGGTCCTGATTTAATAATAAATGAGAGGGATAGCATAGTTGATTGTTATGAAAACTATACTTGTTTTTTCTGTAATGTTTCTTCTATTCGGTTGCATATGCGGGCCTTTGGGAACCCTAGGCTCCGGCAACATAATTTCAGAGGAAAGAGATGTCGGAACATTCCACACGATTTCAAATAGCGGAGTAGCCAATATTTACTTTACCAAAGACAGCGACAAAATCACCGTAAAAGCCGAGGAAAACATAGTCCCACTGATAGAAACAGGCATCTCCAACGGTGTGCTCACAATAAACAACAGTGCAATGACGCCCACAAAATCAGTGGAAGTATATGTGCCGGTTAGGAACAATATAAAGTCAATAGTAACCAGTGGAACGGGCAATCTGCAAGGTGAAGACATTGTGCTTGTTGCTGATAATTTCAGCGTGGTCATGAGTGGGACCGGAAACGTGCACCTCAGCCTCAACGTAAAAAAACTTGTTTCTACAATGAGCGGCACGGGAAATCTCCACCTAGATGGAAATGCAACAGTGCACAGGTCGGTCATGAGTGGCATGGGCAACCTGCACGCCTTCGATTTAATTACTAAGAACACGACGCTCGTAGGTTCAGGAATGGGTAACTCTTATCTGCATGTTACAGATTCTCTTGACGCAATCCTCTCCAGCATGGGCAACCTGCAATATAAAGGCGATCCAACAGATGTGGACACTCAAATGAACGGCATGGGAAAGATACAAAAGACTAGTTAGATTTGTTGTGCTCTGTAGGAGGATGCGATCAATCTGTTCGTGCATTTCTTCAAAAGCACATAAAGTTCGTAAATAACAAGTTACAGATGAAAATGAAACTATTTCAAATGTGCAGAGATATAAAAAAATTTTAAGCATTACGTACTTATTGTAATTAGAACATTTCAGGGTGAATTAAATGAAATATAGAGTACACAGATTTGAAATCAACATGGACAAAGATCAGGGGAAATTAGAGCAATTCCTGAATAATTTGGAGGGAGAGGTCGTGACAATCATTCCGAATGTTAAACCAACATTTCAGCTCATGGGGGCAACAGCCAAGGTAAACTTCCTATATATTATAGAGAAGATAGAAAAATAATCCATAATCAGAATTCAAATATGGAGCCGGTTTTGCACTTTTTGCAATTTTCCGGAAATGCATTTGAAATTTCATTTTTGTTTTTCGTGCAATGGCAAGGGCCGATGAAAGCCAAGCCATTCAATGCTTCCAGTTTTTCCAAATCATGGAATCCGCCCATTATCCCATATACCTTGCCAAATTCTCGTGCCTCTTCTAGAATTTTTTCTAAGCCAGGGTGGGAGCAACCGCAGACCACAATATTTCCTTTTTCAGTTCCAACAACCAGAGATTGTTCCCCGTCCAAATCACCAGTAGTATGGCATCCGGAAAAAATCTCTTGGGATTCCCCAACTCCAGTCAATTCCACATCTCCGACGACTTTTCTTAGAAAAGGCAGGGCAGATGATGGAGCAAAAATCGGGATGCTTCCCCTTGCCTCGAGGAAAGTGTTTAAACCGCCGATATGATCCCAGTCATCATGAGATATGAACAGATAGTCGATCTCCCCAATAGTTATGCCAAGTTTTCCCATGTTGAAGAGTAGAGCATCCCCATCGCTGCCAGTGTCAAAAAGGATTTTTTTCCCGGAAACATCCACCAGGCAGGAGAACCCCCAGCCAGATTTCAAATCAGAATAGCCTTCATTTTCATAAATAATTGTCAGTTTCATCTTGACCACTCGCTTTGATAATCTGAACATACGTAAAAATAGATATGCTCCCGCCGTTCTACTACCCTGAGGTTCGGGCCACTCACAAATCATGCAACATCCAGCATGTATGTACAACATATTGCACGCTCAATTCTTATGCTTTTGTGATGCCAGGTTGCTGCCTGATGCGGCGAGGTCCTTTCAATGGTATTATTCCAATATACGCTACACTCTCTAATATATTTCACTATCATTACTGGAATCATGAGGATTGGAGAATCTGATTGTGGATCGAAGATGCGATCGTAGGTCAATATTATACATATTCGGTATAAACCTGAAGCGCTCGGTGTGTAGTTGAAGAAGAATGGAAGAAAGAGATTAGATGATATTCTTAAGATTCTTCAATAATTCTCTCCTCAGGTGCATGGCTTCTGCCATCTCCGGACCGATTCCAGCCCCTCCAGCCATGCTTTTCGCTTCATATCCAGTTATCTTGTTGCCTGAATTTCGTGGATCATCAAAAGCTATTCCGCTGTAACCTACCCATGTACAGTTATTGGTGGTCCAAGGGCCAAATAATACAGGATTGCCTGCAGGATCCATGGCCCACAGTTCAAAGGCTCCGAAAAATACATTGAATGCGCCGGGGACAGCTTTGAATCTGGCTGTGTTATTTCCTACGAAAGAAACATTCTCTATTGAGAAATTCGGAATTATTGTTGGATGGGTGTTCCATGGGAGTGTTCCGATTCCTATCATCCCATAACCGCTGATTTTATTATTTTTTACGATGTGGTCTCTTCCTCCCCATATGCTGATCCCATACAAGCCACCCTGCATCTGTACATCATTATTCGTGACTACGGCTCCGACGGTCTGATCATCTATCATGATGCCTATCCCTTCTGGATCCCGGACCAGCACTGAATTTCTATCAACAAGGTAGCTTCCGTTATCGTTACCAGGTATGAACACGCCACCCCCGGTCTCTATGCAGCTACCGACGGGCCAAATTCCTTTTTCCGGCCCGTTTATGTTGTTTCCTGATATTACTGTGCTACCAAGGTTATCGACAATCCCCATACCATTAAACTCATAGTATTTGATTGTGTTGTTTGTTACCTGTAGATGCGCATCCATGATGAAAAGTCCCATACCTAAATCCATTCGCGGATTTTCTTCTGTGCTCTCTGACATCTCTATTTCGTTATTATCTATATTGATTGCTCCTGTAATGCTGAATCCAGGGTAATTGCCAATAAACAGGATTCCAAAACCTATAGGGGTATTCGGGTCAACTCCGAAACCAAGGAGCTGCTCTTCAGGAAGGAATATATTTGCTGGGAACCCCCCAACCGGGTGCTGGATTTCGTTATTGCGGATTGTCGCTCCAGCTGATGCAATTGCAAATATTGCAGAGTTATGGAAATTCTCAAAATGGAGGTTTTCTATAGTTGTTTGGACTGGGGCAACTATTGTGAAAGGTTCTGCTCCCCCATTTATCTCCGTATGCCATTTTATGATATTTCCCTTCTTGTCTTTAGTGACCTCTCCGGAAATTTCAATATCACTGATTACAAATACGGACCCTGCGGCAAATTCGAATGCTGTGGGGGTGGCTGGAGAATCGGTTATCTTGTGTGATTTCAGAAGTACCATTCCATTGAAATTTGGGACATCATTGCCATTATGATCTTTGCCTAAAAGCGCCAGCTGCACAAACAAGACATCCAAAGTGCATAAGGTACCAGCTGGAACAGGTGATCCGGGAAGTCCAGCGAGGGGATGGGGATAGCTTTCAGAAACATCTCCTATGGGGTGCACAATGATGCTGCCATCTTGCACAGGTATTGATTGGCCCTTTACTGATTCTCCAAGTCCCATTGCAGCTGCCCCTACTCCTGCTGCCGCTAGACCGGACGTCCTGAGGAATCGGCGTCTGGACATGCCGTGTCCGGTTGCCGGTCGTGCAGCAGGTCTGCTGGAAGACATCCTTGCCGAAGCCCTGCTCGAGCTTCCTGCCGCTCTTGAGCGGATGTTCCTTGCATTCCTTCTTCCGGACGTTCTGTTCGTTCTTGCCATAGGACACACCTGGATTGGTACTCCAAGATAATCATGGAAGGTATATATATATGTTGAAACCTCCGAACGGCAGAGAACCGACGTTGGAAAATGAGCTCCCGGATTGATTTGTGGGATATGTTGGAGAAACTAATAAATAGGATTTGCTCCCGCCGGGATTCGAACCCGGGTCCTCAGAGTTCCCTGAACTTTTAGCCTGTCGTTTTGATCAAACTTTTCCTAAAAGTTCGTGAGAGTCTGATATCCTTGACCGGGATGTCCGGCCACATGAAAATTCAAATGGCCTCTAGACTACAGGAGCGTGGAATACTTCATGAAGATAAGGATTTTTTTAACTTACTCTTCTTCTGCGAATTTCTTTATAGCTTCGAAGTTCTCGACAATAAGTCTTGCTTTTGCCTTTCCGAAACTAAACGGGTATGTGTCATTCTCATCTCTTTTCAGAGTAATGACTTTATTTCCCTTAAATTCACCAAATTCAACTACAGTCACTAGTAATCACCGAAGAATAATATATACATAAATATTATAAGATTAATTAAAAATAAAGAAAGTGGTTAGATAGGTTCGATTATGTCATCTTCGCTTATATAGTCGAAGTCAGAACCCTCATCCACGAAAAGATCAGAGACCTCTATTTTCAAATCACTGCCAGAGCTCTGATTCCCAGATGATGTATTTTCCTCTGAATCATTCAAAGGCGGAATCAGAACATCTTCCTCAGGCAGCAAATCATCAATCTCCTCAGGCTCAGGAGATGATATCTCCGAGTCTCCGATATCTCCTGCTGGCTGGTCAGGTTGTTTTGGAGGGGTCGGCTGCTGCAGGCCTGCCTGGTCCTTTGGACCGACACACCCAAATAGCAGCAGCACAACCAGCCCCCCTGCTATAAACAACGCGCGTTTAGCATCCATTTCAGCCAGACCTCAGTTCGGAGATAATGTCCTTGAGTGCCTCGGAAGCAGACCGTATATTGCCCCAGACGTCATTATGCTCAGTGCCCTCATACTGCTCATCTGCAACAGCATCAAGAGCAGAATCAGCCTCTGAGACATATTCCTTCGCATCTTCCCAGTCATCCTCAAGACCTGCCTCTTCTGCATCTTCTTCCACTAGTTCAAGAATCTGATCTAGCTTCTCAATGTGCCACTTGGCAGCCAGGTGGAAGTTGAGGCCATCCTTGCATCCGTCGAACATACAGTAGTCGCCAAATGCTTCCCGGATTTCCTGTACAGTCTCAGCCGAATCAATCGCATCCTCAAGTGGATCGACTACCTGCTCCTCGGCATCATCGATAAGTTCCTCAAGGCCGGTTGTGTCAAGGCCTTTTTCAGAAAGGTTTTCAGCCCTCTCTTCAGCCCTCTCAAGGATTGCTTTGTATGCCTCTAATTTGGCATCGACAAAGTTTCCGAGCGCCTCCTCATTGCACTTATCGAAATCCTCCTTAGCATCTGAGTATTCATCCCGAAGCTCTTTGCGAACCTGCTGGGTCATGTTGCCCTGGTTCCTGTGTTGAAGGGCATTCTGACGGGCATTCTTCATATTGTCAGTGTGTGTGCCACGCAAGTATGTCCTGAAACCTTTGGTATCTTCATCATCCACAAGGTCCTGGAGCTCTTCGAGATCATCCTCAATCCCATCAATATCATCCTGCAAATCACCACCACCAAGATGTTCCATCTGGGATTCCATCACAGTTATGGTGAATTCAGCCCTGCATTGCACATGTTCCATGGCAGCTTCAAGACCATTCTCTTTGGGCTCATCAAAAAGCCCTGGAGAGGCCGCAGCCATAGGGACAAGGAGCAACGCAAGCATCACATATTTGTAATCCATTGTTTTACACCTCCGGTCCGCACAGAGCGCGGACAACTAGTATTGGCTGGCCTGGAACGCTATTTATAATTTCCCTGGAACAAGTGGAACAAGCAACGTCTAAGAAATTAAGTGTGTGGGAAACGATAGCGGAACATTATTCTTTGAAGACGTCCGTAATTGTCACAAGGTTCCTGTTTCCTTTCTGGCTCTTTTTCAGGATTCCCCGATTCTCCAATGAAGCGATTCTCCGTGACAATGTGGCCTTTGCGATGTGGGTGTGCAGATACAAATGGGCCTGTGTGCATTTTCCCTTGGACCTGTAAACCTCGCGCACAATCTCCTTCTCATTCTCATCCAAGGTCTTGAAAAGGCTGTGGGATTCAATCAGGTCAGTTTTTGGCCTCTCGGTAGGTTTCTTCTTTGTGAGGAAGTATATGGCAATAATAACTATGAGAAGCGCTGATATCCCACCAATGATAAACAATGTGAAATCCTCTTCAATTCGTGTAAGCTCGTAGCTGGCTCTCATTGTCGCCTTGTGAGCAGTATCAATATCTAAGGAACTCCACGCGAGCTCAAGAGAATCACCTGCCGTGACGGCTCCATTTGTACTTTTCAGAACGGCCCCCTTTGGAAGGAGGAGGGATGCTGAAAAGGAACTGATATTCTCCGATGCAGAAAGAGAGAAAAGATAATCCCACTCTGGACCGGATTTTGTTGTCTGGAATTCAGAATTCATTTCAAAGACCAGATAATCATATGGCACAGTAACATAAATCAGGGAATTGCCTTCAGATGCGACAAGCTTATGATCAAGCACAAGGCCACTTCGGTCTTTTACCATGACATTTTCTGCTGGAAATGAGAGGTTCAGGAAAATCTGCTTTTCAGCAGAGTTCGAGAATTTGGCTATCATAGTGGTGTCTGCCACGCCAGTCCCATCAACCTGGGACGATATGTCAAGAGAATCGATTGTAGAGAAACAGAGAGAAATTAAAAGAATCTGAAAAAGAACAAGCCTGGAGGACATTTACCTTTTCTTTTAGGTTTTTTTCTTGATCTTCTTTTTCAATGGCTTTTTTTAGGTTTTTTTTTAGTAGTTTTTTTAACTGATTTCTTCAGGTTTTTTAGCTGGTTTTTTCTTGGTTTTTCTTGACCATCTTTTTCGCAGCCTTTTTCTTTAGTGGCTTTTTCTTCTTGTACTGGTTTTTTCTTGGTTTTTTTACAACCTTCTTTGCCGCCTTCTTCTTTTTTGCCGGAGCGGCCGTAGTTGCTGTCTGAACGTTTTACTGCCGGACGCCTTGCAATGCGCACAGGCGCAGGCTCATTTGCCTGCTCTTTCATCTTTGAGATGAGAGACTTGACAAGCTCTTCGCCTTTGCCGGCCTGGAAAACCTGAATTGGAGGCAATATATCATTTTCCATTTGGTTTCACCTTTTTGATTACTGATTCATTAACATTGAAAATCGTATCTCGCGCATTTATCATGTGTTCAGTGCCCAGAGACATTCTGGTTGGGGCGTAGATGTCTGATTTCTTTTCTTGGTAAGGATTAAGGAAAAGCGCTGGAGCAGGCCTGTTGTTCGAGACTGGAAGCAGGCTCTGGTCCTTCCGGGCATTCAGTTCAAGCGCCCTGAACGCTTTATCAGAAAGGTCAAGTATGGTTTTCTTCTCAACCTTGTCAAAATGCATCGCGGATGCTGTGTGAAGGACCTCGGGGAGTATTGATGCTGCTTCTGGTTTGGTTCCGTGAATCTCAAGGAACCTTAAGACCGCAGCCTTCATTGCAAAAGGATGATTCTCTTTTTCTGCCCAATCCCTCATCTTGGACCAGGCATCGGCAGGCCCCGTGCCCTTGGCAACGGAACCGGCCTTTTCCAATAGGCTTTTTATTTCAGTCATTGAATTAGGTATAGGCACTAAGCTTTTTTATATATCTGCCCACTGGCTATTCTGAGGTTATGATTATGGATGTAAAAATACCAGAATTCAAAAAAATAAGTGATTTCGTCTGGGAAATCCCAAAGGAGTACAAGGAAGGAATGAGAGTCCCTGCGAGAATTTACGCAAGCAAAAAACTGATTGATAAGATGGACCGCAATGTCTATCATCAGATAAGCAATGTGGCGACTTTGCCTGGAATCACGAAATACGCATACTGCATGCCGGATGGCCACTCGGGTTACGGCTTCCCTATAGGGGGGGTCGCTGCGATGGATGTCAATGAGGGAGTTATCAGCCCAGGGGGAATCGGGTTTGACATCAACTGCGGAATGAGACTGATACGCACAAACCTTACATTGAAGGATGTAGAGCCAAAGCTCCATCAGCTTGTAGATACTTTGTTCAAAAGCGTCCCTGCCGGAGTTGGGGGAAAGGGCATACTCAGGCTTAACCCTGGAGAGTTCAAGGAGCTTACTGAACTCGGTGCCAAATGGTGCGTGGAAAAAGGATATGGATGGGAAGAGGACTTGGAGCGCACCGAGATGTATGGCAGTGTGAAAAACGCTGACTCAAACAAGTTAAGCGAGAAGTCAATCAAAAGAGGCCTCAATCAGGTCGGCACGCTCGGCTCAGGAAACCATTACCTTGAAATCCAGCATGTGAAAGAGGAGAACATAATTGACAAGGAACTCGCGAAAAAGTGGGGAATCTTCCCTGACCAAATCGTGGTGATGTTCCACTGCGGAAGCAGGGGATTCGGCCACCAGGTCGCAACAGACTACCTCAATCTTTTCCTTGACGTCATGCAGAGCAAGTACGGCATAAAGATTCTTGACCGTGAGCTTGCATGCGCCCCATTCAATTCGAAAGAGGGGCAGGATTACTTCTCTGCCATGAATTGTGCCATGAACATGGCATTTGCCAACAGGCAGACAATCCTGCACAGGATTAGGGAGAGCTTCTCCAATGTTTTCGGCCAGAGCGCAGAAGACCTTGGAATGCGCCAGATATATGATATTAGCCACAACAAAGCATCAGTTGAGAAGCATGAGGTTGACGGCGAGACCCGTGATTTGATAGTGCATAGAAAAGGAGCAACAGCGGCTTTCGGCCCCGGGAGGGTTGAGATTCCGGAATTGTACAGGGATGACGGGCAGCCGATAATCATTGGCGGGAGCATGGAAACAGGCTCATGGCTCCTTGTAGGGGCCGAGAGCGGAAAGGAAACCTGGTTCACCACAGCGCACGGCTCAGGAAGAACAATGAGCAGGGCCCAGGCAAAAAGAACCTACCGGGGCGAAGAGCTCCAGAAGAGCCTTGAGAAGAAAGGAATCTACATCAAGGCAGTCTCATTCTCAGGCCTTGCTGAGGAAGCCGGCGGAGCATACAAACCAATTGACGATGTTATCGAGTCAGCAGTAAGCGCGGGCATCTCAAAGAAGGTTGTGAAGATGAGGCCTATTGGCAACATAAAGGGATAGAAATGCCATATGAGTTTATTGAAGGATATACGATGGCAGATGTGGCTTTTGAGGCCACTGGCAAAACGATTGAGGAGATGTGCGAGAGCGCGGCAAAGGCCCTAACAAACTCCATGGTTTCTGATTTGTTGGCTATTGAGAGCAAAAAAACAATCAGCGTGAAAGTTGAGAGCAAGGATGAGGAGAGGCTTCTCCATGATTTCCTCCAGGAAATCATTTTCTACAAGGACGCTGAGAACCTGATTTTCAATGAGTATTCGATTAAAGTTGTCAAAACTGAGAAGGGATACACACTTGAAGCACAGATGAAAGGAGAAGATATAAACATGGAAAAGCACGACCTTGTTGTTGATGTCAAGGCTGTCAGCTGGCACAGGTACAAAGTTGAAAAGAAAGAAGAATGGAGAGCTTTTGTCATTCTGGACGTATAGTCGTCCCTGCCTTTCCTTGAATCGCATCCTGAACGTTTTCTATTGAGCAGATAATTGCTTTCTTTCCGCCTGATTTCACAAAGTCCAGCACTGATTCGACTTTTGGCTTCATGCTCCCTGGCGCGAAATGTCCTTCTGAGAGGTATTTCTCGGCCTCTGGAACAGTCATGCTCTCAAGTTTTCTCTGGGTCTCTTTTCCAAAGTCCAGGTAGACTTCATTTACGGAAGTCACGAAAACCAGGAGGTCAGCCTCAATCTGGGATGCGAGAAGAGAAGTTGCCCGGTCCTTGTCTATTACGGCCTCAAGACCTTCGCCATTTTCCTTGATTGGGATTCCTCCGCCGCCAACAGCCAATACCACGAATCCGGCGTTGAGCAGGGCGCTAATCGCATCATGCTCCCTGATTTTCACAGGTTTTGGTGATGGGACTACCAGTCTGTAGCCCCTCCCAGCATCCTCTTTCATGTTGGGCTTGATTGGTTTTTCATAGAATGGGCCTATTGGTTTGCTTGGGTTGCTGAATGCAGGGTCGTCAGGGTCGACAACCACCCTCGTGATTAATGTCGCTGAGTGCAGACCTGTCAATGAAATTGCGCTTGCGATGAAATAGCCTATCTGCCCCTGGGTCATCGCGTCTAAGACATCAAGGGGCATTTCCTCAACCTCTTCAGTTGACTGCTGCTGCAAAAGTAGATTGCCGACCTGCGGGCCATTTCCATGGGTCAGGACGACCTGGTTGCTCTTTATCGTATCCTCCATCTTCAGGATTGCCGCTTTTGCAAATTCGAGCTGCTCATCTGCAGTTCCTTTCACCCCTTTGGGAAGAAGGGCGTTGCCACCTAATGCTATAACTATTCTCATATCATGACTTTGCAGAATAGGAATAAAAAACCTAGTTCATGAAGTCATAGCCATGAGAAAAGTATTAATTCTGGGGGCAGCTGGGAGAGATTTCCACAATTACAATGTCTTCTTCAGGGGCAACAAAAATTACCAGGTCGTAGGTTTCACAGCAACTCAGATTCCTAATATAGTTAACAGGAAATATCCTGCAGAACTTGCAGGTGAATTGTATCCTGATGGAATTCCAATCTTTGACGAGAAAAACCTTGAGAAACTCATCAGCGAACATTCTATTGATGAAGTTTATTTCTCCTATTCGGATGTTTCACATGAATATGTGATGCACCTTGCATGCAGATCCCAGGCGGTGGGGGCAAGCTTTGTCCTTCTCGGCCCAAGGGAAACCATGCTGAAAAGCAGCAAGAAAGTAATCGCAGTCACTGCTGTCAGAACAGGGGCAGGAAAAAGCACATTATCTAGGGCAATTGGAGAGATGCTGAAGAAGAGAAACAAGAAATTCGTTGTAATCAGGCACCCTATGCCATATGGCGACCTCATAAAACAGAAAGTCCAGCGCTTTGAAACAATCGAGGATTTGAAAAAACACAACTGCACGATTGAGGAGATTGAAGAATATGAGCCCCATATTGAGCAGGGAGTAGTTGTTTTCGCTGGAATCGATTACGCGCAAATCCTCAAACAGGCAGAGAAGGAAGCGGACATCATAATCTGGGATGGCGGCAACAATGACATGTCTTTCATAAAACCGGATTTGCACATAACAATCACCGACGCCCTCAGGCCAGGTAATGAAATGTGGTATTATCCTGGTGAGACAAACTTCCGCTCAGCAGATTACATCGTGATAAACAAGACAAGCGAGAACCCGACAGATGTTCGGAGGATACTCAAAAATGTCGAGAAGGCCAATCCAAAGGCGGGGGTCATTGAGGGAGACATGGAGCTCACCGCGATGATTGAAAAGAATATCTATGGCAAGAAGGTCATCGTAGTTGAGGATGGACCCACAGTGACCCATGGAGGGATGAGGATTGGCGCTGGTTTTGAATACGCTGCAAGGAATGGTGCTGAAATCATCGACCCAAGGCCTTTTGCTGTTGGCACCATCAAGGAAGCCTACAAGCAGTATGAGCACATGGGGGACATTGTCCCATCTCTTGGTTATTATGGAAAACAGAGGGAAGAGCTCGTAGAGACAATAAAAAACAGCGGAGCTGACTTTGTGATTTCAGGCACCCCCATGCACCTTGCGGGGATACTTGAGATGGGCATACCAGTAATTGATATTGACTACAAGTTCGTGGGGAGAAAGGGAAGCCTTGAGGCAGTTATTGACAAGTTCCTAAAATAATTCCAATTTTGGTCAAGTTCCGGAAAATGCGGACATGAAAACCCGCTGGACCATGGAAGATTTTATAAATAACATATCCGACTATTAGAAGAATCAGGTGTTTATTTGATACTCTATGGGTTTTTTGGACTTGGCCTTGCTGAGATTGCTATTGTAGCCATTGCAATGATTATTCTTCTCAATCCAAAAAATGTTACAATGATCAAACCCATGGTCAAGAAGGCCTACAGGTGGTGGGTCATATACCAAAAAGAGGCCCAGGAAGCAGAAGGTGAGATGGAAGAAATCAAGCAGTCTGTGATGGGCCCAATCATAGATGCTGAGAAAGAAGTCGAGGCAGAAATCCGAAGTGAGGGTCTTGACAAGGATTTCAAAGCCGCCACAACCAGCCTGAAAGACGCTACGGCCAAGTTCAAATCCACCAAATCCCAAATCCAAAGCGGACTCAGGATTAATGATATGAGGCCTCCTGCTGTCCAGAATAGAATGACACGAGGCCCACCTTCCCTCAAGCAGACCAAAGAACCAGTTGCCGCCCCTAAACAATATAAAGCGCCGATTCAAACCGCTAATGTTCCGGTGGCCCCGGCGCCCAAGAAAAAGGCTCCTAAGCCAACCCCATCAAAGAAAAAAGCAACGAAGGCCAAGGCAGGCAAGAAAAAGGCCACAGCCAAGAAACTGACTAAGAGGAAGAGGAAATGAGCGAGAAGAAGATGCCCTTCATGGGGCATGTGGATGAGCTCCGGGGCAGAATGAGGATAACCCTCATCATTTTCGTCCTAGTTTTCTTTGTCACATATGTATTCTCAGACAAAATCCTCCTTATTCTCTGGGGTAATTTCCTGAACCAGTTCGCACAGGGGGAGCTGGTGCTCCTGGCAGATTCAGTCATGAGCGGTTTCGTGACCCAGCTTAACATATCCATCATCCTGGCATCGGCAATATCCATGCCTACACTCATATACGAGATTTTCATGTTCATTGAACCTGCCCTCAGGAAAAAGCAGAAGATGATAGTTGCAAAGATAGTGCTATCCTCAATTTTTCTGTTCACCTGCGGGGTTTTGTTCGTCTATTTCCTGATGCTCCCGAATCTTCTGGAGTTCTTTGTGGAGAGCAACAGCAACCTCGGAATATCGAATTATTTCTCTGTTGAGGCGTTTTTTGAGTTCGTCCTATTCAACCTGTTCATAGGCGGGCTGATTTTCCAGACTCCGCTCATCATCATAATAGCCAATAGGATAGGGATACTGCCAAAAGCCTGGCTCACACACTCAAGGAGAATAATGTACATCACAATCCTCTTTATAGCCGGGATTATCACCCCTGACCATTCAATAATATCCCAGCTCCTTCTGGGAGGGGTCATGATTCTGCTCTTTGAAATAAGCCTGATTTTCAGCAAATGAGGACACTCTGGCTACCACCAATATTTTGTATCTGGCAGTAGCTGCCAATTTTCCTTAAAAAAGATAAGTAGAAGGGGCTGGAATATCCAGCCCCCGTTTTCAATAAAAAACTATTCCGAATGCTCCTCTATGGCCTCAGAAATCTTCTTGCCAAGGCCATTCTCATATCTCGCAAGAGGCCCTGCGGTCAGGGGCGCTGGAGTCACATCCGTCCTCGCATGGGGCGATGTGCAGAGAAGCTCTTCCACAGTTGTAGTGCTGCTGTCAGCGGGCTGTGTTTCAGTAGCCGCAGCTTCCTTGGCAAATGCAATGGCATCTGTTGCCAGATAATGCATATTTGGCTCAAGGAATCCGGTGCCATGGTACCCTTCAAGAAGGAGTATCTTCTTGAGGCCTGGGTGCGTATTGTAGGCGTAGACCGCTCCTGCTGGCGCCTGATAGTTGTATGTAGTTGAGACAACCATCAGAGGAGGCCAGTAAGGAAGCGTCGCGACAAGTTCAGACCTGGCAGGGACGAACCATGATGCCACTTCCGGACCAAGTCCATTGCCCTGCGGAGTCTCCACAGCAAATGACATGAAGAACATAAGCCCAGAGAGCATGCGCAGAAGACCAGGGCTGGTATACTTCATACCACCTGGAAGACCCTCCACATCTATCACGCCTTTAAAGTTGTAGCCGGCAACCTGAGGAGGAAGCCCGTACATGGCTGGAACAATATTAGCAGCGACAAGACCCTGGTTAATCAAAGCACCAAGTGAGTGACCGGAAAGAATGACTGGGGCCTCTTTCGGATTTCCTTCCATGAGCGCTCCGGTGCTCACTTCACTCTCGCCAGGGCCGATGTACCTGCATCCTGTGTGGAGCTGGTCCAATATGCTGAAGAACATCAATGGGTGCGCCAGTGCGGCTTTGCCTGTGGACCACCCATGGCCAGGCTTGTCAAT
Organism: uncultured Microcaldota archaeon; assembly: GCA_963791815.1. Taxonomy (GTDB): domain Archaea; phylum Micrarchaeota; class Micrarchaeia; order Anstonellales; family Bilamarchaeaceae; genus Bilamarchaeum. The sequence goes on from CAWBTT010000002.1 coordinate 17,464, forward strand.
GAAAAGCACATTGAATCCTGCGTTCACAAACTGCATAACGTAAAGGAAATGGCCCTTGTTCACAGGTGAAGTGGATTCAATGTATTCAGTTATCCCGTTCATATGAAGGATAAGCGGTTTCTGCTGGTTCCCTTTGCCCTTGATGAAATAGCCAAAAAGCTTCTGTGGCCCGAAGACCGGGTGGTTGACGTTGAATTGCACCCGAGTTGTCAGGTTCGCTATAGATGCGATTTGAGGTGCTATTCCCAACTCGCTTGGGAGTGGCACTTCGCTGACATCATTGAGCGCAGATGGCCTGGAGCGGTACTCATCCTCAAGCAGCGCCAATACCGAGCCCTGGACAGCATAAAGCTGGCCCCAGGTGTTCCCTGGGAAAAGCAACTGCGGGGCCGGAGGTGCTGGCACCGGACCCCCAGGAATGTTCAGCAAAAAGTTCACATTAGCATCTATCCCAACGAAGTATCCCAAAAGCCCCTGGACTCCATAATCAGTAAGTTCATTCTGCCCCCACTGGCCGTGGCCAAAAGGTATGCATCCAGATTCCAACGGGCCGCATGTTATGCTGTGGCCGATTTCACTGGCAACAGTATCATAATCAGGGTGAAGTATCGGTAAGGGTCCAGTTCCATCAGGAATCACCTGTGGGTAACCGCCGACATTGTTGCTGCATGCATCTCCAAGGCCAGGCGAGGAAGCTCCATGAGCTGTGCCTCCTAGCCCTACAGCCGAAGCCCCAAGGGCCGCGGCGCCAACTCCGGTGAGCTTGAGGAAATTGCCCCGAGACATATCTCCAACTCCACTATACTCATTTTTCTTTTTTGATTTGCCTTTTCTTTTTCCCATATCTTCACCTTTTTTATTGGCCACCACAACTTCGGTTGGTGAGCCAGAATCATCATTGAGTTTCATACGTTCAGAATATGCAGGGATAGGACTGATTTTCAGGGCCTTGCGGTATTCTTCCCGACCCATCCTTTTCTCAAGCATAGAAGCAAAACGAGAGGGTGGCAATTCGGATTTTTTGTTGTTTTTCTTTTTCCCCATTTGTCGACCCCATTAAAAGTAATGAAATCAAAACGCAGGCACTGTTTATATATTTTTTTATAGGAAAAATCAGGAAAAAATAGGAAAAAAATGTAGAAAAATTTATTTCTTTTTCTTCTTCTTGGTTTTCTTTTTGGTCTTTGGCTTCTTCTCTTCTTTCATCTCGTCCTTGGATTCTTTGATTCCTTTCTTCAATTCACCAACGGACTGGCCGACTGACCTTGCTAGTTCAGGTATCTTCTTTGGACCTACCAGCAGGAGGACGACAAGGACAACAATTACAAGAATCTCTGTCGGGCCAAGACCCAGTATTGCTAACATCATAACATTCACAACATCCATTCTTTTGCCTTATATTTAAAGCTTACGCATAAATTGCCAAGAATTGGGAGTTTTAGAAAAGATTAGAAAAATAATTAGGGCCTTTTCAGGCGTACTGGGCGTACTGGGCCCATAAATTCTGGAGGATCATCTGTGTATTCAGGTTTCACTTCCTCAGGCTGCTTCAACTGGCCTATCCCCATTGAAGATGCAAATACGTGAAGGAAATCCTTCCTGCTCATTTTCTGATCATCATCTTTCACTGAACCACCCATATAATTTACTCATTCAATCTTTATAAATAAACGCAAATTGAAAACCTACTGGTTCTCGCCCTTGTAGACCCCTTCATAGAGCGCGTTTGCGGCCTCTGAGAGCTTGATGAAAACCATCTGCCCGATTTTGGCGTCCTTCTTGAATTTTATCCCATGCTCGTTTTTGACAAGCAGGAGCGCCTCGCTTCTTCCTTCATATCCAGGGTCCCAGACCGCGCACTCGAGTGTGACTCCGCAGCGCAATAGGCTTGACCTTGGAAGGCACATGCCGGCAACATCCTTTGGAACCCTTACATATTCGTTGAAGATTACTTTGTACGCTCCTGGTTTCAAAGTAACGAAATCGCCATCAAAGACCAGAGGCTCAACTTCACTGATTTTTCTTTCCTTGTTGTCAAAGTCGATTACACCTGCAGACTTGAAACTGTAGACCTCTTTCAATGAAATGTCAATTCCAGCGGGCTGGTACTGGCTGTTGTCCAGAACCTCGATAACTTTGGCATTCTCAAGATGTTGTTTTGGCAGAATCATGAGACGAAATCTCAGTTAACATTTAAAACTTTAGAGGGGTTGGCCATTCATGAAAGGTATGATGTTGATTGGCGGAAAGTGGATGGATGCCAAAGAGCGTTTTGATACTCTGAATCCTACTACAGAAAAAGTAATAGCAAGCTTCCCAAAGGGAAATGAAAAGCATGTTGAGATGGCTGTCAAAGCAGCGAAAAAAGCATTTAAACCATGGTCACTGACCCCCCCTCCGGAAAGAGGGATGATTCTTCTTAAAGTCGCCGAACTCTTGAGAAAAGATAAGCAGAGATTAGGAAAAATAGTGGCAACTGAGATGGGCAAAGTAATGCCAGAAGCCCTTGGCGATGTGCAGGAAGCGATTGATATTTTCGAGTACATGGCAGGAGAGGGAAGAAGGCTTTTTGGCCATACCACAACCAGTGAACTTCGTGATAAATTCGCAATGACGATAAGGAGGCCAATAGGGATTGTCGGGTTGATAACGCCGTGGAATTTCCCTGTTGCTATTCCTGCATGGAAACTCGCGCCTGCATTGATTTGCGGAAATACTGTAGTCTTCAAGCCAAGTTCAGATACTCCACTCTGCGCTTATGAACTGATTAAGATTCTTGTAAAGGCCGGTGTTCCGCCAGGGGCTGTAAACTTTGTGACCGGCCCTGCAAGGAGCGTCGGGCAGACTATAGTGAGACATCCGGAAATTGAGGGGCTCTCATTCACAGGGTCAAAGAACACTGGAGAGTGGATAACCCAAAACGCCGGACTGAAAAAAGTCGGCCTTGAACTTGGAGGCAAAAATCCAATCATAGTAATGAACGATGCGGATGTTGGCCTTGCTGTTGAGGGGATACTCTGGGGTGCTTTTGGAACAACCGGCCAGAGGTGCACAGCAGCAAGCAGGGTACTTGTCCAAAAAGGAGTGAAAGCAAAACTCATGAAAGCTCTTGTTTCACAGGCAAAAAAAATGAAACTTGGCGACCCGACAAAGAAAACAACTGATGTCGGCCCATTAATCAACAAAAAAGCTCAGGAAAAAACTTCAGATTACGTGGATATTGGAAAGAAAGAAGGGGCGAGAATGCTCTGCGGGGGCAAGAAAGCTTTTGCAAAAGGATATTTCCACATGCCAACGATATTCGACAATGTCAAGCCAAATATGCGCCTTGCCAAAGAAGAGATATTTGGCCCAGTTTTGTCAGTGATTGAATTCAACACGCTTGATGATGCGATAAGAATTGCCAATGATGTTGAATATGGGCTCAGTTCATCGATTTACACTCAGGACATCCAGAATTCTTTCAGGGCAATTGAAAGAATTGATTCAGGAATTACATATATCAATTCAAGCACAATAGGTTCTGAAGTCCATCTTCCATTTGGGGGAGTTAAAAAAACCGGGCACACCAAAGAGGCAGGGATACACGGTATTGATGAGTTCTCCAATATCAAGACTGTTTATTTCGACTACTCAGGCAAATTGCAGAAGGCCCAGATTGAGGATTAGCAGGTCAGGTGGAAGAGGCCGATTACACCGGGCCCTTCTATTTCATTGTATTTTTTCACAGCCCCTTCGGTCTGCAGTTCAATGAGCTTGATGTTTTTCTCTTCACAGTATTTCCTGACAGCCGGATCAACAACCATCTCTGATGAGTATCCCCTTCCAACTATGATGGTTTTTGGCTGGTTCTCAAGAAGGTCCTTGAAATCCTGGAGCAGGAGCCGGTGGCCTTCCTTCCTCCACCAGTTTGGCATGACTTTGCCCTGAGCGAGTCTCACGTCATTTGTGTACTGCTTCCCGTTGATGATGATTTTTCCAAAATCGTAATCATCTATCATGATTCTCATTCTCCAGTACCGTTTAAAAGATTCAATTGGCAAATGGGATACCATGAAGGAGACAGTGAAGAAGCTATATCTGATGCAGCTCAGGTATGGCGGAATCCCTGAAGATGCATATCATTTCCTGCCAGAGGAGGAAAGGAAACTTCTTGTTGAAGAGAAAGGAGTTTTTTTTCTAAGACCTGGAGAGAGGAAGAAAATCAAAGTAGTGCTCACAGGAGGAGTTTTTGACATCCTCCATATAGGCCATATTGTCACTCTTGAAGAGGCCAGCAAACTGGGAGATGTCCTAATTGTCGCAGTCGCAAGGGACGATATGATAAGAAAAAAGAAAAGGGAGCCCATACATGGCCAGGATTATCGGAAAATTATGGTCAGTGCCATCCGAAGCGTGGATTTGGCCCTCTCAGGATTCAAAGACGCAAAAATGATGCTAAAGTACGTCTCCCCAGATGTCATTGCCTATGGCTATGACCAGAAGGAGTTCATGAAACCTGAGGGTGTCGAGGTAATTCGAATTGAGAAGAAGATAGATGATGGCAAATTCAAGACGGGCAAGATACTCGACGTCCTCGGACTGTGAAATGTTTAAAAATATAGTATGAGTGAAAAGGGACATGTTCACAGGATTCCTAGGCCAGTTCAAATCAACCATGATGCAGAAGGAGGGCGAACCTGAGACAACTCAGAAGCCCCCGGAGTCACAAAAATCAAGCGACTCAGAATCTTTTCTCCAGAGTGCCAAGACCAAGGCATTCATCAAAAAATGGTCTAGCAAGATGAAAGATGGCAAGCCAGCATATACCAAGAGGGGCATAGGAGCTCTTCTTGGGGCATTGTTCCAGAATCCTGGTTTTGACAGCGACGAGGATATCCTTGCCATGGGAGATGAGCTGCTTTCCATGCTTGGCGGCATGGACGGACTTAGCGGATTCCTGATGGGCTGGAAAGCCAAGTCAGAAGGCATCATCAAAGGCCTGAAGAAGGCCGTTGGAGCAGAATGACAAACGATGAGAATGTGAAGAAGCTGGTTGCCGAGGGCGTCTGCCCAGTGTGCCAGAATAAGCTAGCTCATAAGGAAGGATGTCTTGAGTGTGAAGGCTGCGGTTGGAGCCTCTGTGAAGAGGCATGATTTTTAAACGTTATATAATGTAATAAACTCCTATTGCCTCAGTAGCTTAGATTGAACGGCAATCTGTTCAATGCGCTACAGAAGCAATGCCTCGGTAGCTCAGTTGGTTAGAGCGGCTGACTGTTACCAAACGAAAGTTTGACCAAAACTAGATTCTAGTTTGCAGAAATCAGCAGGCCGGAGGTTCGAGTCCTCCCCGGGGCGTTTCTACTTCTAAAGTGACAAAGCTTCCTTAAAATGAAGGAGATAGAAAAGCATCATGGAAAACTTCACATATCATTGTCCGACTAAGATTATTTTTGGAAAGGGAACAGAGAGCAGAGTGGGTCAAGAAATCAAGGAAAAGAAAATCCTCTTGCATTATGGCGGCGGAAGCATCAAGAAATCCGGCCTGTACGAAAAGGTTGTCGCATCACTCAAAGAGAATGGAGTGGAATTTGTCGAATTGTCAGGAGTCGTCCCAAATCCACGCTTGAGCCTGGTCAATGAGGGAATAGAACTCTGTAGGAAAGAGGAAATCAGATTTATCCTCGCAGTTGGCGGCGGAAGCGTGATTGACTCTGCCAAAGCAATTGCTGTCGGAGTTCCATATAGCGGAGATGTTTGGGATTTCTTCGACAAAAAGGCCCAGATAGAAGAAGCGCTCCCAGTAGGAGTTGTATTGACGATTCCGGCGGCCGGAAGCGAGGCAAGTTCTGCAAGCGTGATAACAAACGAAAAGAAAACCAGGAAACTCTCCATCCAGAGCAACTTGCTGCGGCCAGTTTTCGCTATTATGAATCCTGAGCTGACTTTCACATTGCCGAAGTTCCAGACAGCGTGCGGCATCGCTGACATGATGACGCATATTTGCGAAAGATACTTCACAAACACCCACTCAGTCGACCTTACGGACGAACTCTGCGAAGGGACCCTGAGGTCGATAATAGAGAACTCAAGAGCAGTAATGAAGAATCCAAAGGACTGTGATGCAAGGGCCAATCTGATGTGGGCAAGCACCCTTGCACATAACGGGATTCTTGGAACTGGAAGGGAAGAAGACTGGGCATCCCATAAAATCGAGCACGAAGTCAGCGCTTTCTATGACGTAACTCATGGTGCAGGCCTCGCTGCGATAGTTCCTGCGTGGATGGAATTTGTCCACAAGCATGACACTGAAAGATTTGCCAGGTTTGCAAGAGAGGTTTGGGATGTTGAAGCTGAGCGCAGGGCTGAGGCTGCGCTGGAGGCGAGTGTGCAGATGAAGGCGTTTTTCAAGGAAATTGGCCTTCCGACAACCTTAAGGGAATGGAAGGTGGACAATCAAAAGTTCAGTGAGATGGCCAAGGCCTGCACAAGCAGAGGGTCTGTCGGCAATTTCGTAAAACTGAATTCCCATGATATAGAAAAGATATACGAAATGGCTCTGGAATAAGAAGTAGTTCGGGATATCCCCGGGGCGGGGTTTATTTTCCAACCACCTGGTTGGTTCCAACTTCTGCATCTGTTATCCCCACATTTTTTAATCAGAAGAGTGGAAGCTGATTACAACGTACATATTTTTTTGATTGAAAACTAGAGGTAGATGAAAATGGAAGAAGAACATAAGATGCCCCTGATTGGGGATGATGCCCCGGCGTTCGAGGCAAAAACAACAATGGGAGAAATAAAGTTTCCAGAGGACTATAAAGGGAAGTGGGTCATACTTTTCAGCCATCCGGCAGACTTCACCCCAGTATGCACTACCGAGTTCATGACATTCGCATCTATGCAGGAAGAATTCAAGAAACTCAATACTGAGCTGATAGGCCTTTCTATTGACAGCATCTATGCCCACATTGCATGGCTAAGAACAATAAAGGAAAAAATAGAGTTCCGTGGAATGAAAGATGTCGAAGTGAAATTCCCAGTTATTGAAGACCTTAGCATGGAAGTGGCAAAGAAATACGGGATGGTGCAGCCAAATGCATCAAATACGCAGGCCGTCAGGGCAGTTTTTGTAATAGATGACAAGGCGAAGGTTCGGGCAGTAATCTACTATCCACTTTCAAATGGAAGAAATATGGATGAGATAAAAAGACTGGTTACAGCCATACAAAAATCCGATAGGGAGGGAATCGCAACGCCTGCAAACTGGCAGCCGGGAGACGACGTCATAATCCCACCTCCAGGATCCTGCGGCTCAGCAAAGGAAAGAAGCGAAAGTGAGGAGGAAGGAAAATACTGCCTTGACTGGTTTATCTGTTTCAAAAAAGAGAAGCGATAACGAATAAGCAGTTCATAATTCCATTTTTTATTTTCACATTTTTTTCATATTTTTTCGCAAAGAGATATAGTTTTTCGCTTAAAGAATGATATTGGAATTGCCAAATAATTCCTAATCCGGCAGAAAAATCAGCGTGTTTAGCATGAAAACCAATCTAGAATGCATACCCTGCTTTTTGAACCAGGCTCTCAAGGCAATGGGAGTTATTGAGGGATTCGACGGCGCCAGAAAGGAAAAGGTCCTAAAGAGAATCATGGGGAAGCTGGCCGCCTTTGACAGCGAACTTAGCCCGCCGGAATTCGCGATTGTCATCTATGGCATGATAGAGGAAGAAACAGGAGGCAGAGGATTTTACGGAAAAATCAAGGAAAAGGACATCGCATCTGCCAAAGCCGCAGTCCCGATTGTGGAAAGGATTGTATCTGAGTCTGATAACAGGCTCTATGAGCTTTCCAAAATAGCGATTGGGGGAAACAACATGGATTTCGCCGTGAATACTGATTATGACATCTCAGGCAATATCATGAGGCACGCCAGAAACAATTTAGTCATAGATGACTTCAGGGCAATGGAGAAAGAAATAAAGGAAGCTGAAAAAATCACCTACATCCTTGACAATGCCGGTGAGGCTGTTTTTGACAAAATGCTGATTGAAGAAATAAGAAAAATAACGAACGCAAGGATAAAGGTGCTCGTTCGCTCGCAGCCGATATTGAATGATGTTACTTATGAGGACGCCAAAGGGCTTGGCATTGACAAAATCCCAGAAGTCAAAGTGGAAAGTGTGGAAACAATCTTTCCTTTTGAGAAAAAATCAAAAGAGGTTGAACAAACGCTCAGGGAATCTGATTTGACAATAAGCAAAGGGCAGGCCAATTATGAGTGCCTCTCTGATTCTGATGAAAACATCTATTTCCTGCTGGTGGCCAAATGCGATGTAATCGCAAGAGACATTGGGGTTCAGAAAAAAAGTCCGGTTTTGTTAAAAAACAGAGATTCATGAGTGCCTAGTTTTCTAGAATATGCCATTTGTCAGTGGTTTTGCCGCACCTTTATAAACATTATGAATTATAATTCATAATATGGTAAGACCCACCAAATGCAGGATGGTCAACGCCAAACCAGGCGTCACCTACTTCAAGCCGCGTGCAGTGCCATTGATGGAGCTGGAGGAGGTTGAGCTTACTGTTGAGGAGTTCGAGGCAATACGTCTCTGCGACGAAAAAGGCCTTAAGCAGGCTGAAACCGCAAAAAGGATGGGCATCTCCCAGCCTACTCTCAACAGGCTTCTGAACTCAGCCCATAGGAAAATAGCGGCAGCGCTTGTTGAAGGTAAGGCCATCAAGATAAACGGTGGAAACTACAAAGTCAGAAAAAGGTGATTTATATGCCAGGAGGAGACGGAATGGGCCCATGGTGGGGCAGGAATGGATGGAATTGCAGAAGAGGATTTGGACAGAACCGTGGTGTTGGCCGCATGTATGGAAGTGGATTCGGACGTGGGTCTCTTGCTTTCGGGCAGCCAAGGTTCCAGAATACCGGAACTTCAAGGGAAGAGGATGCCGCCGGGCTCACATCTTATGCAAAGGAGCTTGAGTCTGAACTGGAAGAAGTGAAGAGAAGAATAGCGCAGCTGGGGAAGGATTAGATGAAAATAGCGATTTCAAGTTCAGACGGGGAGCTTGAGGGCTCCGTTTTTCCAACCTTGGGACGCTGCCCATTCTTCACGATTGTAGAAAATGAGCAGATGGAAAACGCTTTGGAGAACCCTGGTGGAATGGCAGGCGGAGGAGCCGGCATAGCAGCGGCCCAGGCCATAATAGACAGCGGAGCAAAGGCTGTTATAACAGGCAACTGCGGGCCAAACGCCCTTGCGGTGCTTCTTCAGGCAGGCATTAAGGTTTACTCAACAAGCGGCCTAATCAAGGATGCGCTAAAGGATTTGGCTGAAGGAAAGCTCGAAGAACTCAAATCACCGACCAATCCGGGCCATTTTGGACAGGGCCAGGGACGCAGGTTTGGAGGTGGAAGGAGATGAAGATAGCAGTTGCAGCTAGTGGGGGAGCTGATGGGACTTCTGCTGCGCATTTTGCGCATTGTTCTGACTTTGTTGTTTTTGAAGTGGAAAACGGCCAGATAAAAAATAGCGAGGCAGTAAAGAACCCATATTCCAATGGGCATGTGCCGGGTGAGATTCCCAGGTTCGTGAAATCTCTTGGCGCCTCATTGCTTATCACTGGCGGTATTGGCCCCTCTGCGATAACGTTTTTCGAAGAGCTTGAGGTTGACGTAATTTACGGAGTAAACGGAAAGGCGGCTGAGCTAGTTGAACTTTATCTGCAGGGAAAGCTGAAACCAAATGAGAATTCCTGCAAACACTAGACCCTTCAGGTGAACAGATGATAATAGGAGTTACTGGTGGCAAGGGAGGTACAGGAAAAACAGTGGTTGCGGTAAACCTCGCAATAGCGATTGCGAAGGAAGGAAAAAGCGTGGCTTACCTTGACTGCGACGCCGACTGCCCCAGCTCGCACATGATAGCCGGAGCAGAACGCGGAGGCAAGGAAGAGGTTCGCTCTTTTGTGCCTGAAATCAAAGCTGACAAATGCATCCACTGCGGAGTGTGCGTTGAAAAGTGCGAATTCAACGCCCTCTACCAGCTTAAGGGAAACCCGCCATCGCTTGTCAATTCACTGTGCAGCGGATGCGGAACCTGCAAACTGGCATGCCCCTCAAAGGCGATAGAAGAGTCATCAAAAGTAATTGGATGGACGTATGAAACCAGCAAATACGGAGTAAGATTCTACTCCGGGGAACTCAAACCATCAGAACCGCTAAGCGAAAAGATAGTGGACGCTGTCAAGGGGCGCGGCCTTGCCAAGGAACACGATGTCGTAATCATAGATACTGCGGCCGGAGCCCACTGCCAGGTGGTGTGCGCTCTTGAGGGTTGTGAAAAGGCGGTGGCGGTGACCGAGCCGACATTTTTCGGGGAGCATGACCTGAAGGTCATATCAAGGGTGCTTGAGAAGCTTGGGATACCTTATGAGACAATAGTGAACCGAAGCGATATTTCAGGAAGGGAAATAGAATCCTCGCTCAGAATCCCATATGAGAGGAAAATGCTGGATTGCTATATCGAGGGAGTCCCGATTGTCGAGAAATTCCCCGAGCACCAGATATCAAAAGATTTGACAGAATATGCGAGGAGGCTGATAAATTGAAAATCGTGATACTAAGCGGAAAAGGAGGAACAGGCAAATCATCAATCACCTCATCGCTCGCACTTGGACTGGCATATAAAGGGATTGTATTGGTGGATGCTGATGTGGACTGCCCTAACCAGCACATATTATTCCCTGGCAAAACACTTCGCAAAAGCCCTCTTTATGTTTCCAAAACCGCTCTCTTTGACCATGGAAAAACCGTTCCTGAAAGCTGTGCCCAGGTCTGCCGCTTCGGGGCACTGAAAGTTAAAAATGGCAAGGCTTTTGTTGACAAAATAAAATGCGAGGGCTGCGGCGCCTGTGCGGTACTGCACCCCCAGGCATTCAGCCTAATTCCCAAGTTTGGAGGAAATCTCATCATACGTGAAGGGGAGAATTTCCCGCTGGTCTATGGCGCTCTTGAACCGGGTGAATCAGGAAGCGGAAAAATCGTTTTTGAAGTCAAGAAAGCGGCGAAGGAGATTGCAGAAGAAAGGAATATTGGGATTACCCTGGTTGATGCGCCCGCTGGAATAGGGTGCCCTGTGATAGCCGCAGTAACCGGATGTGATTACGCAATAGGGGTTGTCGAGCCCACTCCAGCCAGCATAGCAAACCTTCAGAGGGCTCTGGAGGTCGTTGAGCATTTCAATACCCCCTTCTCAGTAGTGATAAATAAAGCGGGTATATCCGAAATCTATGAAAAAAAGATCAAGGAACAGTACGGGGACAAAGTGATTGCACAGATACCTTATGACGAAGAGGTTCCACGTCTGCTTGCCCAGGCAATACCACCTATAAATGGAGAAGGAAAAGGTGCTGAAGGGTTCAAAAAAGCTGTTGAAACTGTTGAAAAAGTGATTGAAACTTTTAGCTGAACTGATTGGTTTCTTCTTGGATTAAAAGGACAAAGGTTCAACAACTCTTGCACTCGTGTATTTTGTGTCTAGTCCCATCACTGTGAATGCATTCATCTCCGGAATGCTTATGTCCCTTGCACTCTTTGCAATGACACTCTTCATCTTTATGTTCATGTACCATGGAAAGTTCATACACTGGGATTTTTATAAATCTATTCTGCAGCATAATGATGAGAATATTAGCCATCTTCTAGATGATGCTGGTGTTTTGGTGCTTGATTTAATATTTATTAAGATGTCTATTGAATATGAAATATTCACTAATACTGGCGATATCATGGATTTATTTTGCACGAATTGTGGGAAGAAATTCGAAGGGGTAGAGGAGTGTACTGCATGTAAAAAGCCATTGGGCACAACAGGATTTGTCTGTGTAAAAACTGATGTAGCACCAGAACACTTTTGCTCAAAAAAATGTTCACATGGAGAAGGTGTTGATGCTTCATATCAACCAAAAATAGCAAAATGCAAAAACTGCAAGACCGTCTGGGAACTCCCAAAGGAAGCCCAGTTTCCAATACCCTGTCCGCAATGTAAGGACCTATATACTCCACCACCATTTTGATAATCTCTCATTGCTTTGGAATGGGCTACTGTAGACAAAAATTTCCAGGAAACTTTCAGAATTTTTCGCCAGGCCTTCTTGCGGCTGTTTCATGGATATCAAATGGAACTACCTTCGGCTTCCTTTTTTTGTAAACAGAGATGAATGGTAGTCCTTTGAAAGAATCCTCGATTTGGTCTACTTCCTCTTTGGAAAGAGGAGGAGCCGGAGAAGGGCGAAGAGGGGTATCGATCTGGACCTCATCAGGTTTTAACTCCCGTGCAAGTTCTGCCATCTCTCCCGCAGCTTCCTGGTTATCTCTTATGAACATCATCTGCAAAGCAAGCTTTCCTTCGAACTCTTTTCTGAAGTTTCTCAATCCATCGAGAACATTATCGAAACTGATGCCTTCAATTGGTTTGTTAATCTTCTGGAAAAGCCGCTCACCAGGTGCATCGAGCTTAGCTGAAACGATATCTGCTCTGCCTAGCGCCTTCCTTACCTCTTCCAGGTGCAAAAGGGAAGAATTTGTGAGAATGACAACTGGAAAACCGAATTTCTTCGCGAATTCTATCATATCACCGAGCTTTTGATTGAGGGTCGGTTCACCAGTACCTGAGAAAGTTATCACTTCGGTGGTGCTCTTATCAACCCCTTCAAGCTCTTCACATACCTTGGCACATTCCACATATTCCTTTCTTTCAATTGTCTTGTTCTTCGTCTTTCCCAACTGACAGTAAACACAGTCAAATGAACATATCTTCTTCATGCTGCATATGGGATCCACACCCAGTGATCTGCCAAACCGCCATGAAGGAACAGGCCCGTAGATTGATTTCATAATTATGGATATTGCTCAAAAAGAATATATAAGTTTTATATGCAAGATATTGCATGAAAGTGCTGGATGTTGCATGTTTGGTGGATGACTCTAACTAGAAGTCATAGTCCTCCCGGAGCATCTTATTTTTAAATTCTGATAGGATTCAATTGAAAAGAACTGGTATTATGGAACTTGTAGACATAGAGATACCCTTGATGCTTACAATACTCGCCGGACTTTCAACAGGGATTGGAAGCCTCATCTCACTATTTGTCAAGGATTTCAAAAAGAAATACCTGGTTTTTGCACTTGGCCTTTCTGCCGGAGTTATGATATATGTTTCTTTTGCAGAGCTTCTTGCAACTGCAGTTGAAGGGGTTGGGTTTGGCCCTGCCAATCTGGCATTTTTTGTTGGAATCGTTTTCATAATGGCAGTTGATTTTCTCATGCCACACAACTATATTGGAGAACATGTCAAAGTAGACAAGAAAAACAAGAAACTAATGACTGCAGGTGTTTTCACGGCAATAGGAATAGCAATACACAATTTCCCTGAGGGCCTTGCAGTTTTTGTCAGCGCAGTTGGAGACATATCAGTTGGGATTCCTCTTGCTTTTGCAATTGCAATGCACAATATCCCAGAGGGAATTGCAGTTGCCATGCCCATATATTATGCAACTAAAAGCAAAACAAAAGCTTTCTGGATATCCCTTTTATCCGGAGTTGCAGAGCCAGTCGGAGCAGTTATAGGAATATTGATCCTGGCCCCGTTTCTCACAACAGACATCATGTCGCTTCTTCTTGCATTTGTTGCAGGAATCATGATATTCATAAGCTTTGATGAGCTTCTTCCGCTATCTCTCAAAGAAGAAAGCCATGCGCATCTTTCCATTCTTGGCCTGTTTTTAGGAATGGCAATAATGGCTCTGAGCCTTGAGCTTCTTTAAATTCACCCATATGCTGCCCATCAAGCCCCAGTCAATGTTGTTCATTGTTGTTGCTAGATTCAACAACCACTCCAAGCTTTGCAGAAGGCTTGCCGTTGAGGAAGCTGTCACATTTGAAGTCGAAGTCAACATATTCGTAGTAGCAGACAACAGGCCCCACCCTCTTATCGACCCTGTAAAATTCAGTTGTGGCATCGTCTTGAATGACTGGCCCCCCGAAAGGAAGATTATGCTTAGGGTCCCCCAGGTACCAGCCCCTTTCTTTGGTTGCGAAATCCTTAACTAAATCAACCTTGGTTGCCTTGACGATTCTGTCAGTTCCATCCGCCTCTAAAGTGTAATCAGGATGCTCTGCAACCAAAACTGCATTTTTTTCATTCAGGTATTCCTCTGGAATAGGGAATATCCAGCGATTTTTTGTTTCAGGATCGATATATACGATTGCATGGCTGTCAAGTTTTTCAATTCTTTCACTGCCTTCGAGAAGTGTTTGTCCTTGCTTGACATAACCGGTCATGGTACCAGACCAGCATGGGAATGCTTCTTTGATCCCTTTGACGAATTCATCCAGTAGCAATTGCTCTAGTTTCGAGTCATTGTCAAGAGTGGCTTTCTTGAGAGCCCTCTCATGATCAAGCAATGCATGGGTTATTGCCTTGTTGGAAGCGATAACAAGGTTTTGATTATTGGCTTTTTTCAGGGCTTCTTCAAAAGTAAGTCCCTCAGAATATTTGGCCAGTGTGATTATTTTGGGGCCCATTACATCTTGTTTTTCTCTCTGAATAGTCATTTCTTACCTCGGCTATGCGTTACTATGCATATATTCTCATTCCTTAAAAAATACGATATCCGGGTAATTTACACTGATTTTTAATCTGATTTCAACAGAAAAATGAGAATAGGGTGCAATACACATGGAAAAATGCGAAGTTTGCGGCCGGGATTCTGTCATCGTGTTGGATGGAAAGCCGCTGTGCAGCAAAGATTACGTCGACCAAGACGATGAGGAGTGCCTCCATTGGGAAGCTGTTAGGCTTAATGACGAAATCAAAAATGGAAGCACAAATACTCGGTCCAGAGAAATCCTTGCCGAGATAATGAAAAAATACCCAAACATTTTGTCAAGGGAAAATGAGTTTGGGGAATTGATTACTGAGGATGAGTTGGCAGTTATTACAGAACGTATCAGAAAGCTCAAACCAGAACAGATGGATGCACTTTGGCACCAGTGCGGCTATATCTTTGCCAATCCTGGAGCCTCTTACAAGGCTTTGAGAGAAATTGATATCAAGGAGATTCTAAAAAACAGGGAATCTGCAATGGAAAAAGTCTGGAGCCTGATTTCAGAGACTCATTTGAATGATGTGGAAAAGGCACTGGCAGAACTTGAAGGGCAATAGAACGTTACATCAAGTTTCTTCTTTTTATCATAAAAAAAATATTTTTGTTCTCTGGCAAAGCACCAATCATAATTTAAGAAAAAAAATTACTCAGAGGTTCCCTGAGCGCATGTGCATCCTTCGCGGTTACCCACACCTAATCCTCGCATGCCGCCTTTTCCGCGCATCCCCATCTTTCCTCTCATGTGATGGAAACCTTCTGGAAGAAGCTCACGCATTTCAGCGCGAAGATCCTCGGCGGTTTCATAGTCGCCTGAGACCATCGCATCGTGAATCTGCTCCCTAAGGGACAGGATTCCCTCTTTGGTTTCTGAATCAAGCTCAGCTAGAGGATCTGGCAGATACTGCTCCTTAAGCTCTTTGATTGTCTCAAAGTCCCTTTCTTCAAAGGCGGTCTTGAACTCCTCCTTTACATCTTCCGAAAGCTCTGCCGCGGCTGGTGAATTCATGAATCCGCCCCAGGCAAAGCCCAGGCCTAGCAAGCCGAAAATGGCAAGAAGGCCTACAAAAATCTTGGTTGACATCTTTGTATCACCTGTAATGACGCCTTCGGCGCTTTATAAAAGATTTTGCCGAAATAAACCCCAAATTACCCCGTAATTGGACCTATTTTGAGCTCACCCAGACAAGAACCGCAAGCGCAATCGTGGCAAAGAGATAGGGTATCAATGTGAAAAGGCCCCGGCTTCCATAGACCCCAAGGAATACGTGCAAGGCAGGGTTTGTACTTATCGCAAACAGCATGAATGAGAATACGGCAATCAATAGCCCAAGGGTGAATTTGCTCTTTAGCTGGAGGTAGTCCTTGAGGTATATGAACATGAGGTAGAGGGAAAGCAGAATCATGGCACTTGAGAGGGCAATATGAACCAAGAAAAGATTTTGCATCAGCTCCGCTGTCTCTGAGCGTGGCCCCCACTTCTTGAATGGGAGAGTTGCATCAACCACGACAAACATACCTACTGCCAATAGCAAAGCCAGGATTGTCCCTGCCACTGCTTTAAAAGTGAAATTATTTTTTTCCATTGCCATTACCTCTCAAAAGTTCTTTCAGATAATCATTGTCATCCCATTCGGGATTGATGAAATACAAGGAGCCATACTTCTTCTTCGGCGAATCAAGGATTCCATTCTCAAGCAGGATTTCTATGTGCCCCTGGACAGTCTTGTAGTCAAGAGCGACAGTGAGCGCAAGCTGGCGCATATTCATCGGTTTCTTGAACAAGACCTTGAGAATGCGCAATCTTGTAGGCCCGCCGCGTGAGGCATTCAGAAGCCAGTACAAAAGGCGCGTCTTTGCATCCATCTAAGGGCAAAAAGGTTGTGAGAGAATAAAAGGTTTTACCCAAATTCAACGGTAGGGCCCGTCTTTGCCATTTTCAAACTGGTGTTCCTTCTCCTTGGCAAGGCTTATGAACTCCATGCAGATTTCCCTTGCCCGGCAGGTGGCTTCTCCATTTTCTTTGCTGACAATATCCCAAAGACCGCCAATAAGCCCTCTCAGTTCTTTAGAACTTTTCTCTACAAGCGCAAGGTATTGTTTGGTTTCTTCTTCAGTGTCGCATGTTTCCAGAATCTTGTTAAGAAGACTAACGACATTTGTGCGAGTAAACTCAAGATCGCTCCTCAAGATCCCCACAAGATGAGGCACTGCATCTACACCGACAACATCTGAATCAGAAGCTCTGACAATCCTGGCAATCACTGAAGCTGACTCAGCCTGGATATCATGGTCACTATCCTCAAGGACCTTCAGGAGCGGCTTGATTGCCTTGTCCGATATTGCACTCTTAGTAAGGGACGAATCTTCGGATTCTTCTGGTAGGATTTCCACCAGTTTTGCTGCAAGGGTCCCAATATTCTGAACCACTGCAATTCGGACTTCCTTCTCAGAATCGTTAACTGCTCCTGCAAGCATATCCAAAGCTTGAGGCAATCCGGTACGCGAAAGAGCCAGTGCAGCCCCTTTCCTAACAGAAGGCCTCTCGTGCTTCTTCAGAGCGGAGCTTATCACACGATAACTGACATTTTCAAGGGTTTCTGTCTGTAGTAGTGCGATAGCGATTTCAACTACCTCAGATTCGCTGTCACCAAGGGCCTCAATAATCGTATTTAGATTCTGGCTGGAGAAATTGCTGAGAGTCTTCAGCGCTTTAGCCCTGACCATTGATTCTGAATCCTCAAGTGCAAGCCTTTTCAATACTGGGACAGCTGGCGAGGCTCCAATCTCTGCCATTATTTTTATCGCGGCATAGCGGACCCTGAAATTCTTGTGGCTCATTGCAGAAATTATATGACCTGACATAATATCGTGGTCATAATCCTGCGTATTCATAGTATCATGATATTTTCTCAATGCTCTTGATGCTTCTTCCACGACTTTTCCATCATCATCCCCAAGAGCTTCAATAAGAGGTTTGATAGCCCTCTCCTCCTTGTTTTCCACAAGAGCGATTGCGGCAGATGCACGCACATCCGCATTCTTGTGGCGAAGTGAAGAAATCAATGTAGAGACAGCATCTGGTTTGCCTGATAGGCCAAGTGCTAAAACAGCGCCTTTGCAGACAGTTGGGAATTTATGGCGGGTAGATGAAATCAGATACTTGAAAACATCTGCATCACCAAAATCAACATCACCGTGCTTTCCTGAGACAAGAAGGCAGAATGCAATTTCAAGCTTATCCATTTTTCCAATCAGACCTGAGTAATAAAGAGCGTTAGCAGCATCAGCCGCCACATCAGGTTTTGAATCGTTCATGAGTTTTTTCAATGGAATTAGTGCTTTTGGATTTTTTGTTTTTCCAAGAGCCTCTGCCACACGTGAGCGTATTGAAGAAACATCACTGCCAACAATCTCATTCAGAGCATCAACAGCTTCATCACATCCCACCCCCCCTAGCATATCGATTGCCCGAGGTATCACATAGACTCTCGAAGTATTGTCATGAAGGAATGGTTTGATTGCCGGAACAGCAGAAGACCCTAATTTGATTATTGATTCCTGAGCAGCAGCGACAACCTGCCCCCACTCAGAAGCCCGGTCTGAATTGATTTCGTTTTGTGACATCACAACATCAAGCAAGGCATCGAGTGAATCCTGGGGTCCAATTGCAGCCATCATGTGTACTGCGCTGATTCGGTCGGTAATTGAAGCATTCGGAAAGCGCAGATATGCTGATATTGCTGGAATAGCATGGGGCCCAAACAATTGGACACTCATAAGGAGATCAATATCAGGACCATAATCAGAATCAAGAAGGAATTTAGAGCAGTAAGGCAAAGCATCGAGCTTCCCAAGCTTTGAGAGGACGCTCACAAGCATGACTTCTGTTTTATTTGGATAGTCTCCAGACTCAAGAGCTTTGAGCATCTCTTCTTGAACCAGGGTTGATTTGTTCTCAACTGAATCCAGAAACATTGCAGAGTCATCCGAACCCAAAATTCCAATCAGAAGTTGGATGTGTTTTGGACTTTCGGATTGCCCAAGGAAACTGGCAAGTATTCTCTTCCTTCTTATATCAACATTCCCAGAAGTGAGATAATTGCTTATATGTGGAAGGGCAGCTTCAGAAAGCATCCCTAAAACCTCCATCGCAAGCGCATCCTTTCGAGCCGCCTCAGAATTGGGAAAATCTGGAAGCCCGTCTTCATAGACCATGCAATCATGCCTACGCAATCCTTTTTCAAAATCAGATGTTTTTCCTATTTCCCCGATAATTCCATGGACCACAATACCTAGATTCTCAGCGCTCTGATTGGCAAGCTCAACTAGTTCTATGGCCCCCCCACCTTCAACGAGTGAGGATACCTCTGCTGGAATGATTTTCCTTATTTTTGGAGGTTCGGTCTTGAGTGTAATTGGCTCTTCCTTTGGTTTGGCTGGCTCTTCGATAATTTTGATTGGCTTCTTTTCAATTTCATCCTCACGCTGAACTGCCCAGCCTTTCTCAACCATGAGTTCCCAGAAGCGGTTTTTCGGAGGAAAAGGAATCCTGACAACCCTCCTTTTTGACTCTTGGGGTTTCGCATCTGAACGAGAGATGGATTTGCCTGTGGTCGCCATCATTATATTAAATATAATAATGTTTTAAAAAGTGTGTTTTTTTGGAAGTAAGGGGAAGTTCTAAGAATTCTCTGAGAGATTGCGATTGCCACGCCCAGGAACGTATATAAGTGGGAAAAGCGCATTAACAGGCAGATGATTGACTATATACTTGGATTCGTATCGTTGTATTTTCTCACGTACATCTTCCTGACATACATAGAGGAGGAATGGGATGAGCCAGAGACCTCGGAGTTTCCAAAAATCACGATACTGATTCCGGCCTTCAATGAATCTAAAGGTATAGAATCCACAGTCAAATCAGCACTTGGTCAAGATTACCCGGATTTTGAGGTCATTGTAATTGATGATGGCTCAACTGACGATACGGCTGATAAGGCAAACCGATTCGGTGTAAAGGTAATAAGGCAAAAGAACTCCGGCAAAGCAACTGCCATGAACAAAGGCATTTCTTTGGCCAATGGTGAGTTGATAGCTACTCTGGATGCTGATTCGGTTGCAGAGAAGGATGCCCTGAGAAACATGGTCGGATTCTTCAAAGAGCCAGAAGTAATGGCAGTCACGGCCACTATGAAAGTTAAGGACGAGAAAAACACGCTGGTGCGGATGCAGAAGGCCGAATACATATTCAGTAATATGATGGTCAAGATATTCTCATTGCTTGAGAGCGTTGTGGTTACCCCTGGCCCGCTTTCCCTGTTTAGGAAAAAGACATTCGATGAACTGGGAGGATTCAAGGGAAAAACGATGGCCGAGGACAATGAAATGGCCTTGCGGATACAGGGGGCGAATTACAAAATCCGCTCATCGAAAAAAGCCGTGGTGTATACCAAAGCGCCGGATTCATTGGGAGCATTATTCCGCCAGAGAAAACGTTGGTATGTCGGATATGTAGAGAACATACGCAGCTACCTTTGGCTCATCAATCCAAAGTATGGGGAACTGGGAGCATTCATCATCCCAGCCTCAATATTGCTCATTGTCCTGAATCTTGCTAAGATGTCCACTGGCCTGGCCAGTAGTCTGTTGGATTTCCCAGGGCAGGGCACTTCAGAGATTGTCACACAGCCCTACGAGGTGCTAATGATGGTATCACTAGGGCTGAGCATGGTCCTGTTTTTCATCAGCCTTGTTGAATCGAAGGAGAACCCGACAATATCAATAATTTTACACATGATACTGATGATACTATTATCACCGATAATATACGCTTATTCGTTCTTGATGAAAGGATTTGAGATAGTAACTGGGAGGTCAGCGAAATGGTAAGGAAAATCAACTTGAGAAGACATGCAGCAGTCTTGGCAATAGTATTGTTGGTATTCGCAATTGGAATATTCATAGGAATGCGTCAGGGATTCGATTCCGTTCAGATGCTGGCACAGGATTATGAGTCCATATCCATGAGTTCGGCTATGATGGACACATTGTACCTGATGGAGGATTCGGGGATGAATGCGAGCGAGAGTTGCGAAGCATACAGCAATCTATTCCAGAGATTCGGAACCGAAATCGCCGAATTCAATCATAGGATGTGGGTTCTCGAGGAGGCTCTTGGCAAGGATGACCCTTCACTCATCTCATTGAAAGACAAGTTCAATACCCTTGAAGTTAGGAATTACCTCCTGTTGAAGAAGGTCGACAAAATCTGCGGGGAGAACCACACAGTCATCCTGTATTTCTATTCAAATGACAATTATGATCCAAAGAGGGACCAAGGGAAAATCATCCAGGAGACAATTAAGGAGGATAAGACTATAGTATATCATTTCGATACTGATATATCAAATCCAACCATCGAGATGCTGATAAAAAAGCATGGTGTGTTCCAAGTGCCCTCAATGGTCATCGAAAACAAGACATACCATGGATATTATGGAAAAAATGACTTAGAAAAAATACTAGAATAGTTATTTCGCTTCTTTGTCTTCCTGCCAGAGACCGATAAGGTTTCCCTCAGTGTCCTCACAGACGGCAAGATAGCCCCAGCCAGGAACTGCCATTTTAGGTTTGATTATTTTTCCGCCCAATTCTTCAGCCTTGGCCAATGATTCTTCAATGGAATCAATCCCGATGTAATTCAGGATTCTCTCATCAGGAGAAGTCCTTTTCCCCATTCCGCCTGCAACTCCTGGAGAGCCGTCACGGTTCTGCGTCTCAACAAAATGATAGTTGTCCATTCCTGGAGGGGCCATGAACTTCCATCCAAACAATTCTCCATAAAACTTCTTGGCCCTCTCAGGCTCATCTGCCGGCAAATCAAAATGTACAATAGTTGGCATAGCTACACCTTACTTTGTAAAACTGCTAAAAGATAAATGGGTTACCAAAAAAGAACAGAAAAAATGGGGTAAAAAAATCTGCAGGATTTTTACAGCACAAGGCCATAAAACGATGGCTCTGAGAACAGTTTCTAGCCGGACTTGGACGTTCAGCCATTTCCTTTCAAGACCGTTGCTAAACTCAGAGGATTCCGCAAATCCTGCAGAATTCAAATTATACATTGTAGCTGGAATTTATATGGTTTTTTCCAAAACTCTTTTATACTAGTTCAGTATTTGGCCCCTTTTCACACAGATAGGCAAATAATACCAAGGTGCGACTCTAATGCATGAGGGCCAAGCATGTTTACCTGGGGCTTTGCGTTCTGGGAATAATACTTCCATACTCCCAGCTGCTTCCATACATGCTTGAGAGTGGCTTTGACATCCACCTCGTTCTTCAAACCCTTTTTTCAAACAGAATCAGCGCTTTTTTCGCGCTTGACCTATTTGTCAGCGCAGTCACTTTCCTTGCATTTGCATTCATCGAAGGTAAGCGGATTGGAATGAAAGAATTCTGGGTTCCTATTGCCGGCACATTCCTTGTAGGAGTTTCTCTAGGATTCCCTTTGTTCCTTTATCTTAGGGAGCGGAAAGCTGATGCTTCTTGATTATATAAAAAAAGCTCTGATTGTGAGCAGACCGATTTTCTGGCCAATCGCTCCAGCGGCATATATCTTCGGGGCATATGCAGGCGGGGGCCAAATCGATTTGCTAGTAGCTGCCCAGGCTTTCATGCTCTCAATCCCGCTTGGTATATTCGTTTTCGGAATCAATGACTTATATGACATTGAATCGGACAGGAATAATCCAAGAAGGAAGGGAGTGGTTTGGGGAGCAAGAATTGATGAAGGCGATGGGAAATGGATAATGGCTTCTTCAACAATCATCATCTCATTGATTCTCCTAAGCGCAATAGCTTCAATGGAACCCATACACATCATCGTAACCGCGATTTTCATCCCATTCCCAATACTTTACTCAGTCCCACCGGTTAGACTGAAATCCAGGCCGGTATTGGACTCCCTGACCAATGCGACATATACGTATGGCCCATTCGCTATGGGCTACTCATTATCCGGAGGGCTGGGTTTCCTTGATGTGAATATGATTTTGTTCGCCCTAGTTTTCTCTGCGGCGCACGCGATTGGGACCATAATGGATTTGCCAGGGGACCAAAAGGCAGGAATACGGACATTTGCCTCTGCGCTTGGCTCAAGGAAAGCCGCCGCCTTCGCAGTAATCATACTTGCCATCAACCTCCCATTTGCCCTGGACTCTATGAAAAGCATATTTCTGGTAATATTTGCATATTTCCTTGCATCTGCATATGTGCTTCTGTGGCCGACTCCGGAAAACGCAAAGCGATGCTTTATAGTGATGGTCATCTCAATAATGCTCTGGTTGGTTTACGCGGCTCTTTCTGCCGCTCTTGGGCTATCCGAAATAATCTGAGGCGATGATATGAAGGCAAAAGAGATTGGTCTTATCATTCTTTTCGTGGTCGTTTGTCAGATGGCCGGAATAATTGGGTCTGTATTCACATTCGATGCCATTCCCGGCTGGTACTCGACTCTTGAAAGGCCAGATTTCGCACCTCCGAATTGGGTTTTCGGTCCTGTTTGGATATCGCTCTACACAATCATGGGCATTTCTGCTTACCTGATATACCGAAAAGGATTGGGGGAAAACGGGGTAAAGATGGCCCTCTCTGTTTTCGGGCTTCAGCTTGGGCTGAACGCTCTCTGGTCAATATTGTTCTTCGGCCTCCGCTCGCCTTTGCTCGGATTGATATGCATCCTTGCGCTGCTTAGCTCCATCATAGCCACAATTGTTTTGTTCTCCAGGCATTCAAAGGCCGCAGCGTTGCTTCTAATCCCGTATGTTTTGTGGGTTTCTTTTGCCACGCTGCTCAATTATTACATCTTGATATTGAATTAGCTTTTTTCGCGGGCCGCATTCAGGGCATTCACATACCATTCGAATTCATCAAGGAAACGTTTTGCCCTTCGTTCATAGGCCTCATCCAGCGCTTTTCCTCCATCATCAAATGAATCCTGGATTTTTGAGAGTGGAAGAGTATGTGGACAGCTGACCATCCCGAGTTCACCAAGCAACGCGCGCAGGTGCACCATCGCACGAACCCCGCCGAATGTTCCTGCGGAATATGTGACAATGCCTGCCGGCTTGTAATGATATTCCTTCTGGTAGTGGTCAAGGAGATTCTTCAGAACTGGAGGGATGCTGTGATTGTATTCTCCACTAACGATAATGAACCCATCTGAGGAGCTTAGAATGTCAGCAACCTTCTGAATCATCTCTGGGGCATTGCCCTCCCCATAATCCGCATATGTCTTGTTAAGGAAAGGAAGCTGATACTCGAGCGGATCTATAAGAGTTGCATCATGTTCGCGCTCTTTCAACTTGCTGGTAATGAACCTGGCGGCCTTGATGCCCTGCCTCTGTTCTCTTACAGAACCATATAAAACAGCGATTTTTGACATGTGCAGGAATAGCGTATGAAGAATAAAATACTACTGAATCATTTCTGTTCAGTCTGGATTTTGAAGAACTTGATTGTGCAGTCAAAGCAAAGGTCACCAAAGCCCCTCGCCCTTCCAACAAACACGTTCCGGGTCTCCTTCTCCTCTCCGCAGAGAAAACATTTTGCCATGATATAGGAATACTAATAGAGGTTTTTTATTAGATGTGCAAGAATAAGCAGCATGAAAACACTGCTAGTTTACTACTCATGGACTGGGAACACGAGAAAGCTCGCCCAGAAAATCACCTCAAAACTGAAATGTGATGTTGAAGAGATTTATGAGAAAAACAAACGCGCGGGAAAGATTGGTTTCATGCTTGGCGGGTTCCAGGCAGTCTTTGGGATGAAAACAGATATCGAGAAACCCAAAAAAGACCCGGCTGATTATGACTTGATTCTTATTGGGGGGCCTGTCTGGGCAGGCAGGATTACGCCGGCGCTGAGATCATACCTCGCCCAAACAAAGAACATCAAAGACTATGCGTATTTCTGCTCAAAGGGAGGGGGCGAACACGATAAAGCTGTTGGGATAGTCACAGAACTTATCGGGAAAAAACCAAAGGCAGTCCTTGCTGTGAAGAAAAGCGAGGTTGCCAATGCAGACGTTTCAGGCTTTCTGGAGAAGCTAATGCCAAAAAGCCCATAAATTTAAAGATTCTGTTCGAAGTGAAAGTTATGAAAGCAGCACTTGTTTTAGGATTACTTTTCATATTTGTAATCGCAGGAGTCGCAAACGCTGCGGCCACCTGCGCAAGCGGACCATTCATTAAAGCATGCAACGCATGCACTTTTGACGCTAATGGAAAGATGAATGAAGCATGCTGGAAAAGCTATGAAAGCGAAGGGCAGACCTGCCTCGCAACATCATATCCTGCAATGGCGCTCAAGTACCAATTCTCAGGGTGCAAGCAGCTTGACACGTGCATCAGCAGACTGAGCTCGTGCAAGGAAGCGCAGAAAAGCGGCTCAGATGCCAAGGACTGCAACAATCCGTCGATGATTAACTGCTTCAAAATAGCAGATAACTGCGCAGAAGCGGCCAGCAAGGTCTGTGCTGATGGAGAAACAGAAGAAGAAGCTGGTTTCAACAACGAAAGCGCAGGCGGGCCAATCAAGGAAATAAAAAACACGACCAACACGACAAAGAACACGACTAACACAACAAAGACAGTGGACGAATACGAGCCAGCGACATTAGATGATGTTGTTGATTTCATATGCGGTGGGCCGGCTTTCGTGATGCTACTGGCGTTTGGGATGTTAATCGTAAGAAAAGAGTAGGTTTAAAAACTGAAGATGACATAATTAGTTACATAAAGATACTCTTTTTACCAAAAAAGTGAGATAATGAAATTTAGTGAGTTAGACTTAGACCAGAAAACATTGAGCGCACTCAGCAAGATGGGATGGGAAAATCCCACTGAAGTGCAGGAGAAATCCATCCAGAAAGTAAGAGATGGGCGTAACCTGATAGTTAGAAGCCAGACCGGAACAGGCAAGACAGGCGCGTTCGGAATTGGCCTCATTGAAAGGTTAGCCGCAGGCAGTTCCAACAAGGCGCTGATTCTTGCACCAACAAGGGAGCTCGCGCTCCAGGTGTGCAAGGAACTCAAAGAGATTGGAGCGGACCACAAACTGAAAATCCACGCCGTATTCGGAGGCTCAAGCATAAATCTGCAGGTTCGTGACATTGAGGGCGGATTCGACATAATTGTCGCGACTCCAGGAAGGCTTCTCGACTTGGGCAGAAGACGCGTTCTCGACATTTCCCAATTCGACGCTATTGTGCTTGATGAGGCTGACCACATGCTTGACCTAGGGTTCATGGAAGAAGTTACTGAAATCCTGAAGCAATTGCCAGAACAAAGGACAATGATGCTTTTCTCAGCAACTGTTGACCAGAGCATTCTCAACATGGCCTCAACATACATTCCCAATCCTGAAACAATCGAGATTGGAGAAATCGAGGTAGTTTCAACAATCAAAGAGGAACATGTGGAAATCACAAGAAGGGAAAAATTCCCCCAGCTTATTGATGTCCTGCGAGAACACCAGGGGATGAAAACACTCATCTTCATGGAAACAAAGAAAGGGACCATGTGGCTCTGTGAAAAGCTCCAGTACAAGGGATACAACAACATAGGAATGCTACAAGGAGACATGACCCAGGCCAGAAGAAACTCAATGCTCTCCAAGTTCAAAAAAGGAACAATAGATATCCTTGTTGCAACAAACGTGGCAGCAAGAGGACTCCATATAGATGATGTTGGCCTGATTGTCAACTATGACCGGGCCGAGACCGAGGAAACCCACCTTCACCGTGTCGGAAGGACAGGAAGGATGGGAGCTGAGGGAAAGGTAGTCAACTTCATTCCTAGGAAAGAATCCAAAGATGAGCGTATGAGTGAGAGCCATCCGGATTTCGCATGGATGAGGGGCGGCGGAGTGAGCAACTACTCTAAGGAGCGCAGCGAGAGGCCAAGAAGAGATGGCAGGAGGGACTCTGGAGCAAGGAGTTCAGACCGCAGACCGTCAAGAAGGCCACCTGGAAGATCAGGAGATCGCAGGAACAGGAAGCCAAAGAAAAAATACTAATTAGAACATCGCAAGAGCAAGAAGAATAACAAAAATGCCAAGGCCAAGAGTTGCTTTGAAGAAACTGAAGCGGCCGGCAAATTCCATCAAAGTGCTTATTGTAAGAAGACCTACAACAGCTGCTGCGATGCTGCCAACTACAAGTTCAGAAGTGAGCTGGAAATCCCCGCTCACAAATGGGAGAAACACCTGAATCCCAATTGTTACTGGGATGCTCATCAGGAAACTCAGCCGCAGCGCTTCTTTCAATGAATAGTTTTGATATAGAAGAGCGGCAACTGTCAGGCCTGAGCGGCTGAATCCTGGAAGAATCGCGAATCCTTGGATAACCCCTGCAACTGCGCCTTTTACAGGAAGAAGTTCAGACTCTGATTCTGAATCCGCACGTTTTCTCTGCAGATAAGCAACTATGATAAGGAATATTCCTATTGCCAATGTGAAAATCCAGTCTGGAAACTCAAGTGAGAATGCGAGCAAAAGCAATGGCAGTGCTGAAATTGATGTTGCCAAGCTAGCAACTGCGAGAAAAATCAGGAGGCTCCTTTCATTGGACCGGATGCTCTTCAGAATATCAATCACATCATTCCGGAAATATATCAATGCTGAAACAGCTGTCCCGCTGTGGAGCCAGATTGCAGCCCCAAGCGATTCCTGATAGCCTGTGCCAAGAAGGAACCTTCCTGCCAGTGTTACCATTGCCTCAGAACTTATGGGCAGCCACTCGGCAATGCCCTGTATGATGCCAAGAAGAACCGCTTCTAGATAGTCCATTTTATGACTCCAGCATTCTCAGAGAGTGGTTCGCCGTCATTCTGACAAGAACATTCCGGTCAAACTGGGCAGCGGACGCAAGCTCATCGCGCGAATCAGGATCAGCTATCTTACCAAGAGCCCTTGCAGCGGCTATTCTGACATAATGGCTCGGATCTCTGGCACCGCCTGCAATCAGTGGACAAAGAACAGAGACCGCGTTAGGGTCTCCAAGGTTTCCAAGCGCCTCTGCTGCAGAGCGCCGGACCTGCGCGTTCCGGTCAGAAAGAGCCCGAAGCAATGCTGAGACTGAAGAAGTATCATGAATTCGTCCAAGAGCTTCAGCAGCGGCCATCCGGACGTTTGCATCAGCATCTTTGAGCCTTTTTAACAGTGCAGAAACAGATGATGGGTCATGAATCTCAGCAAGAGAGACACATACCACACGGCGGACTTCAGGATCAGGGTCCGTGAGAAGTTCAACAAGCGGTTTTACTGCTTTCCGGTCACCATAATCGGCAAGCTCAAATGCAGCAGACATGCGAGTTTCCCCACTTCTGCTTGAGAGCCTCCTTATCGCCTGCGAAATTAGATTATCCCTTCCGGCGGATTTAGAATGAAGCCTTCGTGGAACCCCGGCGCCGGACTTTCTAGGAGTTATCCTTAGGCGTTTGGAACCTTTCTTCGGATTGCGACCGGCCATAATAAGGTAATCTTCAGTGAGATTTTAATATCTAACCGACTATGACAGCACCGCCCCTCCGGTGGTCTCCGCCGCCAGAATCCCTTGCAGCGACGTGGACTCCGCCGAAGTAGAGGTTTTTCTCAGTCCACTGGTTGATTTTGAACCTCTTTTTGAGTGGCTCGGAATCGATGCCATCTTCCACTTGCAGCAACCCACCCTCATAGTGAACCCTGCTCGCGTCAGTGGCCTGCTGGGGACTCATATTGAAATCGATAAGGTTGGAAGTTGTCTGAAGCACTGCGCTCCGTATTCTGTTGCTTCCCCCTGAACCAAGAACAGCAAAAATATCTCTCCCTTTTGATATGATTGACGGAGACATCATGCTGGTTATCCGCTCCCCTTTCTTGTAGACTTCACGATGCTGCATGAGGTCAGGCTCTGCTGCGAAATTGTTGAACATTATTCCGGTCCCTTCTATCATAACCCCTGAGCCCTGGCCATTGCTGGTCGTTATGCTTGCGGCATTGCCATCAGAATCAACTATGCTTATGTGCGTTGTTCCTCCCAGACGGTCTGGTTTTTTCAGGAATTTTTTCCAGAAGTTTTTCTCGTAGAGCAGACCTTTGAAAAATTCTTTTGTCCGGATGGCTTCACAGTGCTGCATGGTCTCTGCAAGAAGCGAGATATGCATAGGCGAATTATGGGCCATCCCCTCAACCTCCCACCTCTCCATGTATTTCAGAGCGTGCGCAACGAGAACGCCTCCTGCTGATGGAGGGGGGGCAGTTGAAATGGTATGGCGCCGATAGGATATTGAAATGGGCTCGCGCTCAAGAACAATGTATGAGTAGGCATCCTCAGGAGTCAATGTCGAGTTTTTTCCTTTTATTGATTTTTCAAACTGCTCCCGATAATATGCAATAGCAGTATCCTCATCTTTTGCAAGATTTTCAAGGAATGATGATAGTTCTGGGTTGCTGATTGTCTGATTTTCAGTGAGAAGAACTCCTTTAGGCGCGAATACTTTCGTTGCTTCTGGAGTAAGAACGCAGAACGGCTCAAGAATCCTAAGTACGCGGGCCTGGAGAGCATCAAGCTTATGGCCTTTGGCATATTCTATGGACGGGGTCAGAAGTTCCGCAAGTTCCAGTGAGCAATGTTTCCTATAGATGTGGAGCAACCCATCCAAGCTTCCTGGAACCCCTAATGAGCCATACCCAAGATAGAAAACCTGAGTCTCATCACCGAAATTCACGACTTTTTTCACTGCTGGGACTGGAGATTCAGCCGTAGGAAAATTAGTAAGGAAATCTATTGAAGTAGTTTTTCCATTAGGGAACCTCAAAAGGCCGATTCCTCCGCCTGCTAGTGAAGTCAGCATCGGTTCTGTGATTGTGCTGGCAAATGTAGCGGCCACAACACCGTCGAAGGCATTGCCGCCCTTGTCCATCACATGCTTAGCCGCTTGCGCAGTAAGCTTATTTCCGCATGAGATCGTGTACATAGACATCATTCATGTCCCTATGGGTCTGGTACATGAAGGCAACTGCCTCGTGTTCTTTTGCCAGATATTCTATCACAGCGCCGAAAATCTCAGTCGAGTTTATTTCACCATTATTGTTGAAATGCTTTTTCACAGCCTCGAGGGTCAGATTGGAAACTATCTTGCTTTCCCTCTCATCAAGCTCGCATTCCTTGCATGCTGAAAAAACCGAGTTAAAGAGCTTCTCGTCATCAAAGTCCTCAGACTTACCTCTTCTTTTAACTACCAAAACCATATGTCATCAGTCCTTTTCGCTAGTGCTTCCCACAGCGAACTATCATCTCAGAAGTTTATAAATTTTTCATGAGTTTTTGTTTTATGGAAATTGAGGGGATATTGAGGAAATCGAAGGTAATTGCTGTCGTTGGCCTTTCAGATAAGGAAAACAGGGCAAGCTACCAGGTCGCCAGTTACCTCCTTGAGAAAGGATATCAAATCATTCCAGTCAATCCCAACATAAGCGAGTGGAAAGGCATCAAGGCCTATGGTTCCCTTTCTCAGGTTGAAGAGCAGATTGATATTATTGACATTTTTAGAAAAAACGAGTTTGTTCCTGATATTATAGATGAAGCGATAACACTTGGAGCGAGCGTAATCTGGATGCAGCTTGGGATAGTTGATGAGGAATCTGCAAAAATAGCTAGAAACGCTGGTTTAACGGTTGTTATGGACAAATGCCTGAAAATCGAGCACCAGAAGATTTCTGGAAAAGGGTTAAAAGAGATAAATGAGATAGTTTTCCATGCGCCCTGACGACTCGATTCTTTTCCTGAAGAAGATACGCATTGAGCAGCTTACACCAAAACTCAAAGATGAAGTTGTTGAATTCGCAAAAGACGTCGGATTTGAGAAAACAGATGTTGCAGTCAATAAAATAGACTTCATATACAAGGTTTTCAAAAAACAGCAAAGAACTGCTTATGAGGACCAGAAAAGACTCAAAAAAGCTGAGAAACTGATTATGAAGCTGAACACGCTTCACCAGAGAATCATGAACCAAGAGCGTACAAGAAGAAAGGATGAGAGCAAGCGGAAAGTGAAACTCAAACTGATTGAAGGGGGCATGTCTATCAGCAAGAAAACAAGAGACCTGCTTGGCTCAATCGGGATTACTGATGAGAGTATCATGTCGCAAGCAGAGGAACTTTTTGGATTGGAAAACATCAAAGAAAGGGTTGAATTTGTCGAGATGATGACAGCAGATTCAGATGTCGTGAAGAAGCTCTTTTCCATGTACCCTGAGACAATACTGATACCTGACATGGGGGACTTTATCTCAGAGCTGGAGGCAATTGACACCAAAAAAGAGATGATAGATGGCTGGAGCAACCTTAGAGGGAGCAACCTTCCACCATGGGCGGATTTTGACACTTCTCCAGGCATTCTTCTTGACAGCTTTCATGACATAGAAAGGCTCCTCGAACTCAAACTCCCTGAACCGGTTGAGGAAAAAAAGGAGGTTAAATACCGGGGCAAGCCAATGAATCCAAGGGATTTCATAAAAGTAGTTGAAGCTCTCGGCTTTGAGGCTGTACGGGAAACCAAACACGGGCTTTTAATGAGGCGAGGCGATTCAATATTGTGCGTTCAAAGGTCTCATAGGGCTCAGGCCCAGCTTAACCGAAGTGTTGTGAAAATTAAGCTTACTGAAGCTGGGGTGGATTTGGATAGATTCGAAAATACGAGGAAGGGATTACGATTATGAAAACCATAGAAGTTGAGGGGTACGAAGTTACAATAACAAGAGATGAGGACAAATTTGTTGTCTCTGTGCCAAAATTGCCCGGATGCACAATCCAGGTCGACAAGGAAGAGGACGCTGGACGGGAAATTAGAAGGATTATTGGGCTATACCTTCTCGAACTTGCATCAAAAAGACCCAAGAATCCAAAAAGAGACGATGATGGGGAGCCTGCTGGAAGGAAAAAATTGCCAATGGTGAAAAAATGACTCTTACATATTCTAGTTACAAGATTTTGGGAAAGGATTCTGTTGCCCCTGCCTTCAGCCTTAAGGGGACTGATGGGAAAACATATTCCAATTCTGACTTCAAGGGAAAGAAGGCAGTTCTTGTGATATTCATGTGCAACCACTGCCCATACGTCGTTCCAAAGTTTGATTATTTTGTCGAACTGCAGGAAAAGTATGGGGCTGAAGGACTCCAAGTAGTCGCCATCAATTCAAATGACACTGACAACTATCAGGAGGATAGTTTTGAGAAAATGAAGGAATACGCTCACAAGTACAAGTTCAATTTCCCATATTTGCTTGATGAGACGCAGGAAGTTGCCAAATCATATGGAGCCGAATGCACGCCAGACCCGTTTCTGTTTGACTCTGATTTGAAACTGAAATACCATGGAAGATTTGATGATGCGCATGCAAAAGGCCATTATGAAGGGAGCACATCTGAGATGGAAGAAGCGATTAAGCAGGTCCTTCTTGGTGAGCAGGTCACTGTTGAGAAACTACCATCATGCGGCTGCAACATCAAGTGGAGATAATGTTATAATATATAAATTTTTACGATTATAAAATAACTAATGAAGCGGGTAATTCATGGTGGTAAAGGGCAGGCAGATTCATTTGATAAGGCTGGTGCATTCAAAAGTGCCGGGAGAGGCGGACAGGACAAACCCAATTGGAGAATTGGGTCCGCGGCCGTAGTAGTTGCGAAATTCTCGGAAAACAAAGGGGCCAGGATGCATGCCATAAAAATTCTCTCGGAGATTCGAAATGAGAAAATGCGGGAAACGGTTCTGGGCAATATCGCGCTTGACAGCTCTTATGATGATACGAGAGAAAATGCGGCGAGGCTCATTCTGGATACGCCGCAGATAAAGACCGAGGAGGCATTGCTGGTGGTTGCCTTGGAGTGCCATGGGGAGGCCGCGATGGAAGCGGCCGGGAAGCTTGCACATTCCGATTCTCTGTATGAGATTCACGATAAAGCGGAATTCCGAGAGTTATTCGATAATGATAAGAGCGGATTCACGGCAGACATGAGCAGATTGATAAATATAGCTGAAAACCTCATAAGAATCATAAACATGGCAGTGGATGAGCAGGTCTCGGCATTCGCTGCCAGGGCATTGGCAGAGAGCAGGTTTTCCGCAGTCGCAGATGATGTGGAATTCCTGCTAAGAGATGAAAGATTGAAGAGATATCCGGACGAAAATGGCACGCCAGAAACCACATCATCCAACGAGTTCGCAGGATTTCTATGGAGCGACTACCGAAGCTACGTTGTTGAGGGAATGCCAAGACATGAGGCTTGCGTATTGGGAGATTTGAAAAAACGCTCTTAGCCATTCATGAATTTCCAGAGGACAAAATCAAATATTCTTTTCCTAATCCCTTTTCTTGGGTCCTCGAGAATCCAGTTTATTCCCCAGCAGAACGGAAGGCTCGTGTTTGTCGCAAGGTCAAACATTAATACCTGCCAGTTGTGGGCGCTTGCTAGATTGCTCATGATTTTAGCGCCTTCTGGCTGTCCAATGATGTGCTTGGCAACGCCCTCCCCGCTTTTGACGGCATAGTAGATCCCTTCTGTGGTGCACGGGTTCAGGAACCCCCCAGCATCACCGACAAGGAAGGTGTTATCGAATTCCCAGCCACGGTAATCAGCATTGCCTTTCATTGATTCTGATTTCAGTTTGTCAACCTTTAGCTTGAACTTTTCCTTGACCCAGGATTTGGCTTTTGCGGCAAACTCGTGGTCAAAATCAGGTTTCACCTGCGCAACCCCAATCATTGTCTGCTTCCTGCTTTTTGACATCACATAACCATAGCTTCCGGGGAAAGATTTTGGAAGCCAGTAAAGGTGGAATTCATCGGCAGGTTTATCCACAACAAAATGATATGCCCACCCTGCTATGTGAGTAACCGGAAGATTGAGGTGGTTTCGCACAACTGAGAATGAACCGTCAGCTCCGACCAGATACTTGTATGAATATTTTCCTTTCTTTGTCTCAACATGCTTTGAAGTGATTTTTGTAACCGGTTCAGAGAATTTGATTTGCGCATCACAGCCTTTTTTCAGGTAGCTCTCAAACTCAAAGCGGCCAATCGTCCATAGGTATGGTTTGTCGAATTTCACTGTTCTTGTTGTTTCATCAGTGCCGATTGTCATTTTTGTCCAGGGATGTCCGCGGTCGAACTTCTCATATGGAAGGACTTTGGGGGAGATTTCGCCTGAGCAGATTTTCTTGCCAAGCTTGTTGTTCTTCTCAAGCACAAGCACTTTCAGGCCTGAGCCTGAAAGGTTTCTTGCGCAGGAGAGTCCTGCTGGCCCGGCACCGACAATGACAACATCATAATTTTTCATCAGAACCCCTTCTCCCCTCGCAGTGGAACGAAAACGACTGGCAGGATTCTTTTATACTCCCCCTTCTTTTTGTCAAAAATAACAAGGTTCTGGAAATGCTCCCCCCCAACCGGAGCTATTGCCTTCCCATCCTCTTTCAGTTGATCGATAACCTGCCGATTCAAATCAGGCATTCCTGCAGTGGCGATTATCCGGTCATACGGAGCCTCTTTTTCATAGCCAATGCTCCCATCACCAAGAATAAGTTCAAGATTCTTTGGAGAACCAATCTTTGCAAGATTCTTTTTTGCTATTTCATGCAATTCAGAGAGCAGTTCAACTGAAAAAACTTTTCCGCTTGGGCCAACAAGGTGCGAAAGAAGGGCCGCGTTGTAACCTGTGCCAGTCCCGATTTCAAGGATTTTCATGCATTCCTGGATGTCCAGCTGCTCAAGCATGAACGCAACAACTCCAGGAGCTGAAATCGTCTGGCCGGACATTATAGGATATGCACGATCATCATATGCAGGCGCATCTTCTGGCATGAAAAGCGCTCTGTCCACTGCCAGCATGGCATCCTCAACCCTTTTTGATGTTAGGAGACCGGTTTGCCTGATGAATGTGACCATCGACTGCAGCGACATTAAGCTTTTATAAAGAAGGATAATGATAAATAGTGTATGCCAAAGGAAGCTTTTGGCGGCGACGGGGACGATGAGGTCGAAGAGGAAAAGAAAAATCTTGGACTTGATAAATTCGGCCTCTCTCCAGACACCAACATAAGGGACTTGTTCTGGAAGATAATGGGTTCCTATGCCGCTGCGAAAAAACCCGGTGTAGAGCTGGATAAGCTTGAGCAGGACCGGTTTGCTTTGATGAGGGTTTCAGTCTCAGTGCTGTCAAACCCTGAAGGCGAGAATTTCGGGCTTCCTCCAAGGTTCACATCATCATACAGCTTAATGATGATGCTTGATGGGGAATGGCACGATGTACTCGCAGAATTCCTTGAACTTGGGCTTGACAATAAGCTCAGAATCAGGAACTATGTTACGAACTCACTGAAGAAACTGATGGGCCAGGAAAAATACCGCGATGGAATTTTTAGCCTGCTTGGGGCAATGCTCAGAAAAACACCCGCTGCCCCGATAGCGCTTGAATATATAGCAGAAATCAATGACCCTGGATTGTCCAGGTCACTGAAAAAGGAACTCATAATATTCGCAAGGGGAGATATAGGGAAAAACCAGCATAACGCAATCACAGCAATCTCGGAAATCAAGGACGAGCCGGATGTCATAAAATCATTTGTTGTTCTCCTTTCGCACTGGGATAAGGAAGCAAGGCTGGTTGCTGCAAAGGCCCTTGTCGGGGTCGACGATGAAGGAGTTAAAGAAACGGCGGCCAAAAAGGCCGAAACAGAAACAGATGATGAAATACGCAAAATACTCAAGAGGATAAGCAAATGACAGAAATCGTACGCATACCAGAGGAAAGGGTCAAGATTCTTATTGGTAAAGAAGGAAAGACCAAAAAATCAATAGAAACCAAATGCAATGTTGAACTCAAAATCATTGACGGCGAAGTCGAGATTATAGGCGATGCGGCGGACATCTTCTTCGCATCTGAAATTGTCAAGGCAGTAGGTCGTGGTTTTGAGCCAAGAAAGGCAATGCTAATCCTTAAGGAAGATTTCATGTTCCACCTGATAGCGCTTCGCGAGATAATCCCAAGCGACAAAGCCATAATAAGGCTCAAGGCCAGGGTCATTGGGGAAGATGGAGTGATAAAAACCAGGATTGAAGAAGCGACAGATTCCTTCCTGAGCATATATGGAAATACAATAGGGATAATCGCAAAGGCTGACACAATCGAATATGCAAAAGAAGCAGTCTCTATGATTCTGAACGGCGCGAGGCACTCCAGCGTGCTCTCATATCTTTCAAAATCGAGAAGAAAAATCCTAGAGGCCAGGTTCAGGAGCTAAAGCTTTCTATAAAATCGCACATCGAGGCCAAATCATGCTTCTGGAAGAGCATGTCAAAGGCGTGCTTTCTTATTTCACGATTTATTTCATCATCTTTATTCGGATGATAAGAAGAAGTTGAAAGGCCGACAAGAGTATTTGGAGAAATCTCCTTTATCCTTTTTAATATCTCAAATCCTTCCAGGTTTCCATCAGTAAGTGAAAGGTCGGTGATTACTACATCCGGCCGCACTGCGCGAACAATTTCAAGAACCTCATCAACTGAAAATACTGCTCTGCTTGATACTACATCCACACCCGGAAATGATTTGAAGCAGTCGCCATATGCAAGGTTGATTTCTGGCGAATCATCGAATATTGCAACACGAATTTGTCTCCTTATTGGCTCTGCCTTTGGCTCCCGCTTCCCAGTGCTTGGATTGGGCTTGTTAATTGTTCTGTGGGCCATTGCCATAATCTATAGATTATCAGTATATATTTTAAAAGATGGTCTTTGGTGGACTTTCAGCAGAGAAAGATATTTTAAACGTCTAGGAGATAGCATTCCAGCGATCGGTTGAGGTTTTAGAATGGCAGAGACAGACGTATTCAAACAGTTCAAAGAGCACTCCGTTGCTGAATTCTTCAAGAAAAACAGGCAGATGCTTGGTTTCTCAGGAAAAGTGCGCTCATTGACAATGATTGTGCATGAGTTCGTGACAAACGGGCTTGATGCGTGTGAAGAAGCAGGCATACTCCCTGAGATTTCTGTTGAAGTGAAAGAGCTTGGGAAGGACCATTACATGGTGAAAATCACCGACAATGGCCCTGGAATCCCAAAGTCGCATCTTGGGAAGGCACTTGGTCAGATGCTTGCTGGAACGAAATTCCATAGATACATCCAGCAACGGGGACAGCAGGGTATCGGAGCGGCTGCCTGTACGATGTTTTCATACATTACGACAGGCCAGCCAACCACTGCAATCACATGCCATGATGGAAAAAAGCTGACAGCGACAATCTCAATGGATTTCAAGAAGAACAAGCCAATCATACAGGTAGTCAGCACTGAAGATACGCAAGAGACCGGCTTGACGGTAATTTCAGAATTCAAGGATGTCCGTTATGAAAGAGGAAACTATGGTGTGTTTGAATATCTGAGAAGGACTGCTCTGGCAAATCCGCACACCACAATCTCGCTTGTTGAACCAAGCGATGAGAAAACACTATTCCCAAGGTCGATTGAAAGCAATCCAAAAAGGCCTTATGAAATCAAGCCGCACCCACTTGGAATCAAGACTCATGATTTACTCGAGTTTGCGAAGCACTCGAATGAATTCAACAAGGTCTCTTCCTTCTTGCAGAACGTTTTCGCAAGAGTAAGTGCGAACAAGGTCTCTGAACTTCGGGATTTGTGTCCAGAGGTTAATTTCAACAAAAAACCTTGGGATTTGACATGGGATGAGGCTGAGATGATTGTCAAGGCGTTTGACAGTGTAAAATGGATTGCGCCTGCAACAGATTCGCTCGTCCCGATTGGGAAAGAGCAGGTGGAAACCTCTTTCAGGAATATTTTCGACCCGGAAGTTCTTGTTATTTCAGAGAGGAGCCCCAAGGTTTATCGAGGCGGAATCCCGTTCATGGTTGAAGTTGGGATTGCCTATGCCGGCGGAGTAAAGGCAGCCAACAAAAAAGGAGAGGTGATGAGATTCGCCAATAAAGTCCCCCTTCTTTTCGATGCTGGAGGATGCGCGATTACTGAAACCGTGAAAAGCATGGACTGGAAGCGATACAACATCAAGAACTTTGACGAGGAACCTATAGCGGTTCTTGTGAATGTTGTGAGTGTACATGTTCCATATACGAGCGCCGGCAAGCAGGCGCTCGCCACTGAAGAAGATTTGATGGCTGAAATCAAGTTCGCGCTCATGGAGGCCTCACGGGGAATCCAGAAATTCATCTCTGGAAGGAAGAAAGCCAATGAAATTGCCACAAAGAAAAAAGTTGTGAGCAGGTATATGGGGCAGCTCGCATCGGACCTCTCATCATTGACCGGGCAGAAGGAAGATAGGCTTGCCAAAGAACTCAAAACAATCATAGAAGACAAATACGGTTCACTCAAGGAAGAGGAACCAAAGCCTGAGGAAAAAACGGCTGAACCTCAGGAAGAACGAGAAGAGGAGGGTGAGATGAATGACTGATATCAAGGCAAGACGAAAGCTTGAGGAACTTGGAATCGAAATGGTCAAGCAGATTCACAAGGGCGAAGGGCCAACATTCGAGACGACCCTCAGAACAAAGAGCAATACGCTTTACGATGAAAGCGCGGGATGCCTGAGGACGGGCGACAAAAAAGAGACGAGAAAATATCTTTCAGTTGCCCAGGCAAAGACATTCATGCAGACTGTTGCGATTGCCGCGAGGACCAGGACATTCCTGCAGCAGAATCTGCACACATCAATCAGAGGTCTGTTCTACCAGCTGAAATTCAGCCTTGGAGACAATATGGATGAGGATTTGTTCACTGAGCAGTCTGAGTCCAACACATTGATTGAGGATTTGGAAGTCGCTTTGAAAATCAAGAGAGAGGATTTGCACCTGACAACAGACAGGAAAGGATTCGTTGCTGGCAATATGCAAATCATGGACAAATTCGGCGGAGAAGAAACAATCATCGACCTTGCGAAACAGGGAAGGAGCGGCTGGAGCATTCCGAGCGATGTTGACAATGGAATGGAAATCAAGAACTTAGAGGCTGATTATGTCCTCGTTGTTGAAAAAGATGCGCTCTGGCAGAGGCTTAATGAAGATAAGTTCTGGAAAAAGGAGAACTGTTTGCTAGTGACTCCAAAAGGCCAGTCAACAAGGGGAACAAGAAGACTGCTAAGAAAACTCGCTGACAACAAACTTCCGATTTACTGCCTTATGGACTGCGATGCATGGGGATGGTACATCTACTGGACAATCAAGACCGGCAGCATGAACCTAGCATACCTGGGAAGGGACTTCTCTGTCCCTGAATCCAAATTCATCGGAGTGACCATGAGCGATATCAAGGAATTCCCATTCATGGATAAACTGACAATCAAGGCCAAGGACGTTGACATAAAGCGCGCCGAGGAGATGATGGGCTACCCTTGGATTAACCGCAGCAAGGACTGGATGCGGGAACTTAAGCTTGTTTTGAAGACCAAGAAAAAGATTGAGCAGGATGCTCTGCAGGGCCAGAGGCTGACTTTCGTTGGCGAATACATAAAACAGAAAATAGAAAACAAGGAATGGCTCAGGTAGATTAACTGCTGCCATTGCTTGAAGAATTGTCTGGTATGTAGGGGCTTCCGCTTGACGGGAGATTTGGCTGTCCAGGGCCTATGCAAAGGTCTGGGTTGAGCTGCCCGGTCGCATCAGGCGTGCACATGGCCTCATATAATGCCCGCCCGTCTGGGCAGGAGTTGTTCGGGCACTGCTTGAACTGGAAGAAAAGCTCTATCTTCCTTGCCCCAGGGTCATGCGGGAATCCGCTCATGAACGGGAAGATGCACTCCTGGAAGAACTGCACAGGGTCAGTGACACCATAGCAGAATTCAGGCGGATCATACCTTGGGGTCCCTTCAGATGAACACTCTGGTGGAAGCGGGTCATCCGCATCATCCGGAGTGCAGTATTCAGCATCCACTGAAGATGCGAGCTGGAACTGTGTTAGGAAGCACTCACCAAGCGTAAGGGTACTCGCGCACGGAGGTGGTATGCTACCGACCGAATTGCTTGGCGCTCCCATACCCCAAGTTCCACGGTAGATATGCGCTGCGATATACATAGCCAAAACTTCATCCTTCTCGATACCAGAACCTGTTGTTCCCCATGGAAGCGCTTCTCCGGTGCCGCCGTGCAACCCCTGGACAATAAACCTTGCTTGCGTCATAGCGTCCGCAACCCCACCAGCAGCCATACAAATCGAGTGGCTTGGATTGAACGGGTTGTATTCCCCCGCGGGAGTTGTTTCCTGAGCGCAGGCAGCAGCGTCATTCAGACGGCGGTCACTGTGCGGATAGAATCCAGATTCACGGTAAATTTCTGCGTACTGCCCATCCTGCCCAGATGGGTTGTGGTCAGCTTCCCAGTAAGTGTAAGGAGGAGCGATATTTTGCGCAAGACCAAACGCACACCATCTCCAGTCAGGATTTTCAGCGTTGCTGTTTGGAGCGTTTGTCAGATTCCCAACACATTGTCCTGATGGGTCATAGATTTCATTTAGCGCATTGCTGTAACATTCATCCTGGCTGGTTCCTGGACTGAAACATCCAGGTCCGTCATATCCAGCACGGCAGACTTTGGCAGCTGCGCACTCATCGAATCCACTCTCGGAATAAATGAACGCGCGCACTAACATCGGGTCAACACTCTTGGCATCTGACCAGTATTCGATTGCAGGATGATACTTGTAGCAAAGTTCATCTGACATTGCTGAACCAGTGCCAAGCGAGGGAAATGGTGAGCCTGCACTTGCAGAAAGGTTGCTTGTCGCGCATGCTGAGCAGCGGAATAATACAGGACCTGTAGGTCTGACATCCGGGGTCCTTGGACTCATAATATCCCTGTTTGCTCCAGCGTCCCCGAACCGGACTTCCCTCATCAGATAGTCGGCATTCGCGTTGAAATCGCAGTATCCGCCAGAGGCGTTTGGAAAGATTATGGGAGTCCCCCCGCTTGGGTGCGCGTTCGCGGTGCGGCTTGTGATATTGGTGTAACTCTGGCAGTGCGCATACCATGAGCGGAGCCTTGTCGCGCTTGAGCCTACTGCGCAGTTCCTGCATTTCAATGGATTGGCAATATTGCCGTACTGGGTCGAGTTGAAATTGTATGGAGCGATTCCAATCAGCCCCTTCTGCTGAAGGGCAGTCACACCCGATGGCCAGAAGGCTGAATAGGCAGATGTAACATCGCTCTCAGTCCAGTTGCAGCCCCCTTTGTCCTGGACTCCAGGGTCAAAAAGAACATATGGAATCAGTGAGGGTTTGCTGTGATTGTAAATAGCATACTCGGTGAACCTCCGCACTTCGTTCATCATTTTCCCAGGATTCACCCGTCCCCGGTCGCACGCATCAAGATATTTGTTGTTCACTCCGAATGATATGATGTCGACCTCATCGCCAACTATTGACATCACCGCATCCAATGCCTCAAAGTCGCCTATTTTTGGAGATACCGCGACCCAGCAGTTTATCACTCCGTTCTCAGTTCTGTCATTGAGGCAGCCCTCATTGATTGCGCGAATCTGGTTGGCGACTGTGCCTGCGTCGCTGGCATTGAAATCAATCTCAGCAACAACTATTGTCGGCCCGACTGTTCCATTGGACAATCTTCCAAAGAACACATCATCGCCTTCTGTTCCAAGGATTCTTCCGACTTCCCTTGCCGCTGTGTTATTGATGTTGTTTCCCTCGCTGTAAAGAACGTAAACTGGAATGATATCCTTGCTGAGCATGCAGATTGAGCGCGCAGCATCCGGCATCTCATATGGAGTATCGTTGGTTGCAGTAAGGAACTGGACTGCCATGTTGAGCCGGTATGAGCAGTATGGATTCGCATAAGCGAAATCCGAGAATGTCGGCCCCTGCCCAATCATGAAACTCCTAATGTACAAATCAGGGGTCTGGTTGCTGTCATAGAGCCTTGCGGCAACTGATGCGTTGCACTCGTCTTCTATGTAGCAGCTTGCTCCGACAAGGCTTGTGATAGAACTGCCGAAAATGTTTGTCCCGTTCCTGCAGACCATGCAGTGGCATCCGCCAATCTCACACTCTGCAATCTGGCTAGGATCTGAAATCGGGGTCCGGTTAAGGCTGGCAGCGTAATCAGAAACATAACTGTTCCCGCCGGCGCTCTGAAGACACCCGACTAGGAAAAGAGCTAGCAAAACAAGAATAATGACAGTTCTCATACGATATAAAATAAGAAAGGAAATAAATAAAAGAACTAATACAGCGTCTGTCCGCAGGAACACCGGGCTCCTCTCATACCGGACCTGGAACACCTTGGACACCAGACCTGCCTGCCGATTTGGTCAGGACGCATGAGTTTCTTGGTTCCGCGTGCCAGACTTTCTCCGACATTCGAAACGCTTGCTCCCCATGAGCCTCCTCCTCCGCCGTGCTTTGCCTTGCGCACCATGTTAGACACGATGTCCTTGGGGCTGGCTGACTGCGGGAAGAGCGGAACTGGTGTGTGCCAGATGAACGCAAGCGGGTTGGCCCATCCGAACAGCGGGTTCTGCATTACGCCGAATCCCCTGAGCTCCTGCTCCCTCCTCATTGCAAGTGCCTCACCAGCAACAGTCCTTCTTTGGGTGTTGGTCATAGCTGCTTCTTCAATCTTCTTGTCATGCATGTAAGCAGTCTCCTTGTTCCTCCAAAGATATTCTGCCATCGGAGCATCAATGTTCAGGTTTGCCCTGTAGTCCATTGTAGAAGCACCGGGATTGGTCTCACCAGTCCTTGCACTCGCATAGACACCCTTCCTCTGAAGGAAAAGGTCCTGAGGTGCCTGCTTGAGGCCGCCCATGTACTCATGACCAGCAAGCTGGTGCTGCTCAAGGCTTCCACCGAAGACATTAAGCTTGGCAACCCTCTCGCTGCTCTTGCCACCGAACCACTTGAATGAGAATGGGTTCATGGACTGCATAGCTTCCCTGAGCCTCGGCTCAGTGTAGTTCCACTGCCTAAGCGCATCAGGTGTGGAATCCCACTTGGAAGCGTAACCCTGCATAGACATCTGCATGCCCCTGATTGCACCTGCGTATGGCTGCAGCATCTTGCCTGCCAGGTTCATCGGGAATCCGAAGAGCGCATTGAAGTTCGCGTATTCTCCTTTGGACAGGTATGCTCCGAGGTTGTCCTTCACGCTGAAGTTTGAAGCCGGACCAAAGTGGAAGTACGATGCCCATGACTGGTGGGTACCGAACGAAGTTGACTGCCTCCAGGGGTTCCTGTCCACAGCGTAGTCCCACACCTGGTGGTATGCGCCGTGGTTCATCGCAAGGTTCCGATAAGCGGTCTGCTCCTGCTGGGTCATTCCCTTCATGCCCTGGCCAGACATAATGCCAGATGCGAGTTTCCAGGAGTGCTGCCTGTAGTACTCCGAAGTTGGAGTTATGTCGTATGAGGCCCTCTGGAAGTGTCCAGCACCCTGAAGCGCTACTCTAGATATATAGTCTCCCATGTGGAGTCCCAT
This sequence comes from uncultured Microcaldota archaeon, assembly GCA_963791815.1. Taxonomy (GTDB): domain Archaea; phylum Micrarchaeota; class Micrarchaeia; order Anstonellales; family Bilamarchaeaceae; genus Bilamarchaeum. The sequence continues at coordinate 60,686 of CAWBTT010000002.1, forward strand.
GTCCCTGAATGGCTTGATGACTGTGCTAGCCTTGTGACCGTCAGAGCCGAAGAACCTCATGACTGAAGGGGCAACTGGAGTAACGCTTCTCTTATTCTCAACAGAGACTGAGCTGTTCTGCCAGAACCTTGAGTAGTCGTAGGTCTGGTTTGCATATGTCCAGAGGACTGATGCAAGTACCTTCTCCTTCTCGTAGCTGTGGCCTCCGTCCTTTGCCCACTTGGTTGTGGCGTCTATGAATGAATGCCACTGGTTCGGGTCTTTGACCCTCTCATACTGCAGCTTGTTGAACTGGCCCTGGAGGTCATCCCTTGCCCCGAACTTGACTACAACGTCTTCAGGAATGAATGCCCTCATCTGGCCCTTGTCATCACGAATTGAGACCTGGCCTCCAAGCACACGGTCAGCATCGCTGAGCATCATGCCCTTGTGGTAGTATGCAAGACCACCCTCATGAAGCATAACCATAGCCCTGCTGGACTTGATTATGTCATCGTAGGTGACGTCCCTGCTAATGACCTTGTCGTATGCACCCTTGTGAGTGTGCATCATGTCCTTTAGCTGTGAGAGGTGCTGCGGGTTGCTGATATCCATCTCCTTGACAAATCTCATGTCAGGGTGGTTGTTTGAGAGGCCCTTCTCCTCAAGCGCCTTCTCCATGAAGCCTGCGAGCACACCAGAGTAGAACCTCATGGTTTCCCTGGTTGTTCCGTAAGCGTTCTGGCCGAACTGTGAGTTGAACCTCTGCTCCATGTCCTTGCCGAGCTGGTCTGAGACCCAAATCTTCTTGGCCTGCCGGGTTCTCTCCTCAACTGACCATCCGGCTGAACCCTGCATACGGTCCAGCTGTGCTTCTATTGATGCGCTGAATGCCGGAACATAGCTCTTGGTGAACCTTGACTCAGTCCACTGTGCTATTGCGAAGTTCTCTGCGCCCTGAAGCTCTGTAACCCAGTGCCTCTTGGTGTCGACCTTGGTGTACCTGGCGTTCATGCCAAGCTCCATGTCCGCTCCCCACCAGGCCACCTTGCCCGTCTTGGGGTCAACATCCTTGGTCCTGAGCATCTCCCCGCCATGCATGAAATTGACTATTTCACCTATTGAGGCTGCGTTGATGCTCTTGCCTTTTGTCTGAGCGAATACTGCTTTACCTTCATCAGTGAACAGTTCTATCATGTCGTGCCTGTTGCGGTCTGCGATTGCTTTGAGCTGCGTCTTGTCGCGCATGTGCTCAGGAAGCATCTCAGCTGCGCCTGCGTGGCTCGGGTCAAGGCCAACAAGTCTGTTGACTGTGTTAAGCCTTGCTGAAAGAAGCTGCTCTCGGATTCCTCCTCCTTGAGTCTGGCCGTTCTCAGCATCCCATATCATTGTACGCAGAACCATTGTCTCCCAGATTTGGTTTCCTCTGAGTGACTCTCCGCCAACGTGGCAGGCATATGCATCATCGTTGACATGGCCGCCAGTCATAGTTGCCATCCTGACCTTGTTCTGCCTCTCAAGCTCTTCCTGGAGCATGATGAGTTTCACATGGTCTTCATTGCCAGATGTGTGTATTGCATCCACTTTGTTTGCAAAGAGAAGCATCTGGTGGTCTATGTGAGCGCCGTGAGTTTCTGCAAGCCTTGTAAGTGCGTTCAGTTTTGCAGCTGAATCCAGGCTCTTGTTTGTGAGTATCTGCTGCATCTCCCTTTCCATTGCAAGCATTTCAGGGGTTGCCCTGTACCCGGCCCTTTTGAGAATGTCCACATCTGTGTGGCCCATTGCCGCGAGTTCCTCCTCGCTCATGTTGAAGTGCATCCCCATCTTCTTGTAGAGCTGCTTAAGGACATATCTCATCGAGTCCTTGTTGGACTCGTCCCGAAGTGTCTTGTAAAGGAATCCCATCTTCTCGCTAACTGGGAATGCCTGGCCGATTACCACCTTTGAAGGGTGCTTGGTTATCTGGCCATGAAGCCATGCTGCTGCAGGGGATGATCTGCCCCTTGTTGCAAGGTCTTCTACTGCGCGCCTTCCTCCAAGCATCTCCATGGTTGTCCTTGTTGCACCTCTTGCAACTGAAGGTAGTTCTGTGATAGAAGCTTTCCCAAGCTTGCCGACTATCCTTGTAGTCCTGACAGTTGAGTCGACCATACCAGGAACGAAACCACCGATAATTGCGTAACGGTTTACACCAATTGCTTTACCGAGTACCCCGGAAACCTTTCCGTGGAGGTAGCTTCTCTTCCCGACTTCTGGGTGAGCTGTAAGTGTTTCAAGTGTCTGGTATTGTCTCAGACCAAGAGTATACTGTCTGAGAGTATTTCCCATAAGAGCGTGTCTTCCGCCTCTTTCATTGGCAGCTTCAAGTATCCTTGAGACTATCCTATGTTCAGCATCTCCGTAATGGTATGGAAGCCTGCCTGCAAGCGCTTCGAGGTCCCTTCCGCTCATACCAAGTGAGCGTCCGAGTGTAACAAGCTGGCTTGCGACCCTTCTTCCTTCAACGACATCGCCGGCTGCCCTGTCTGCTGCAGTTCCCCTCTGCCCTGCAATCATATTCTGAAGCCTGCGGTTCTCTGAGTCTCCGCGCATCCTGCTGTTCAGGACTGAGGCTGTTGCTCCTGCTGCTACGACTGCGGTTCCCATCTGTCCCCTAAGGGTTCTTTTCATTTCTGAGAAACCGAAAGGCATGAGCATCTGTCCGCCTGCTGAAACTCCCTTTGGAGCAGGAAGCCTTGGCGTAGTGATGTCAAGCAGGGTTATTGGTGACTTTCCTGCGAAGTACAGCGATGATAAGAGAAGACCGAGTATAAGGAATACACCCACACAAGGAAGTGAGGATGTGCCCATGCCGGCTCCCCCTGTTGCCGCTATTCCGCTTATTGTATTATTGAGTATGTTAGTGAATGACTCATCAGTGTTTACTACAGCATTATCATATGAGTAGGTAGTCTGGCTCGATCTGATGTTGTCAGTTTCCCCGGGAAGGTAAACTGCCCTGAGGGAAGTCCTTCCAGCTCCTGCTACTGTTCCTGCTATATTACACTGAGTATAGTAATTTGTGACAGCTAATGGTGTTCCATCAGGCCCTGGAGTGTAAGCTACCCTCTGCATATTGGTCTGGAGATTCTGACATCCCTGAACTGCTGTCCAGGCGTTCACCTGGGGATTATAGAATTCTACGGTAACTACCGCGTTTTCAAGGGTACGGAGGTTCATCTGATAGTTTTCTGAGGCCGCCGTGCGCTCGAGTGCCCTTTCGTTGATACATGTCTGGAGGTCTCCTCCTTGTGTGCGACATTCTTCAACGATTTCTGCCATCACGTCGCGGATGTTGGTTCCGCCAGTGCTGGATGCTGGTGAATATACCAGCACGCTGATGTTGAGCATCGTTGGCTCTGCATCGCTTGCAGGCACTATGACTACCGAGCTCTCATTGAGCTGCTGGCCTCCCAGTATGTCCGCATGGACACTGCCGGCAAGCAGTAGCAGCATCAAGGCCCCGAATATGAATTTTATAGCTGTCATGACATATTCGGGTCTCTGGCGCTTTAAAAATGTTTAGGTTTATAGGTAGTATGAAAACTACAAAAACTACATAGCTTGTAGTTTATTGTTATAAAAAAGCGTAAGGAGTGTAGAAAATCATGCCCAAATCCCCCCCGAAAAGCAAAAAAGCCCCAAAAAGGAGGTCTTCGCGATGAAAGGCCCAAACCCCTTTGTGCTCTGGGATGAGAACTCCCAGAACATATCTGGTAGGAAAGAGGAGGCCAGAATATTTAATGCTTTTGTGAACGCCACATCGTCGAAGCAGCCGGGCGCTATGCTGGTCAGCGGAGGCCCAGGGGTGGGAAAAACAGCCATGCTTAGGCATTTTGGGCATATTTCGGGGAAAAACGGAGTTCTGGCCCCATATGTCCGGATAGAAAAGGGAGAGAGCATGGAGATGGTTTTGGATAAGCTTTATCACGAGGCGCACTCCTGGCCAGGGATTACATTGAAGAGCAAAACAGCGCCTGGAAGCTTTGAGAAGCTTCTTGAGAACTTGGAGAGCGATTCCAAGCACTTCGGAGTGATATTCTTCCTTGATGATGTTGATAAGATGAAAAAAGCCCCTGAGACTGTGTCAGCCATTGAAGAGGCTGTGAAGAAAACATGGGAAAAGGGCAATGTTTCCTTTGTTTTGAGTTCAATCAAGGATTTCAAAGTTCAGCCAGGCGTGAGGAAAATGGAATTGAAGGCCCTTGAAGAGCATGCGGCCAGAGACCTTGTGGAAAAAGCGCTGAAAAAGGGGCCGCCCAAGATGGGTGAGGAATGTTTCAATTCCATAATGAATGACACTGATGGGAATCCATTATTGTTCAAGACAGTCTGCCATTACATATATGAGAGATTGAGAGATAATGAGAAAGTGATATCAAAGGGACACTATCTTGCGTATCTTCCATACATATTGAGCATGCTTTCCCGCGAATGGTTTGGCAGGATGTACCAGGAAACCCCAACTGCAGAAAGAGAGATACTTCTCATTGTTTCAAAAAACGAGAAGGGAATCCATGTCTCTGACATTGCAAAAGAATTGGACAAACCGCTTGGACCTATTACCGCGCTTGTGAAAAGGCTTCTCGAAAGGGGGCAGATTGTAAGGATTGACCGCGGGAAATACCGCGTATTCTCAAGGCTCTATGGAAAATATGTAATACAAAGAAGCTAACTGGCAAGCAGCCAGTCGGCCTCAAACTCTTCTGTGAATTCGTTTACAGTATCCATATCAGTGATTATCACTGACGCTTCCCGGTTTTTGTAAAGTGCGGAATTGCTGAAATTGTGAGAGCCAACCAGGAGTTTTTTACCGTCGACAATCATGATTTTTGAATGTGTTGTCTTGTATGCTTTGGTTGCGTATTTCACATTGAACCCCTTGTACAATAATTCATCATGCATCTCCTTGTTTATTGTCTCAAGGATTATTCTGATTTTTACTCCGCGCGTTTTCGCGCGTTCCAAAGCCTCGACAATATCCCTTGAAGTGAACGCATATACTTCTATTTCTATTGTTGAATCAGCCTCGTCAATCATTTCCACAATTTCGTGCCCTTCATATGGAGAAAAAACAGGAACTATTATTGGCGCAAAGAAAAAAACGCTGACCAAATGATAGAGCACTATGCCTGCCAGCAGGCCCAGAATCATCCCCCTCATGATTAGTATTTTTCAGCAAGGAAAAAAAGCCTATGCCATTTCCCAAGGAGGGCAGAGTTTTGTTAGTTCCCCCAAATCCTGCCTTCGTACTGCCTCGACAACAGTTTTCTCAGAGGAGAGAAGGTCACGCAAATCAAGCAGATAGTAGAATGAAACGTCAAGCGAATCCAATCTTTCATATATTCCATTAAGCTCTTCATGATCCTGGAAATCTGCCCAGCCATAGCGAAGAGATATCTGTTTGCGGATATCCTCTTCAGGATTTATGGGCCCGAACATCTCTGCTGTTTTTGCGATAACTGGATTGTCCACCCCTTCACCAATCCGGACAGTAAAAACAAACAGATAGAGGTCTCCGGAGGTCGTGAGAATGATGCTGGCAGGTATTGGGAGCTTTATGTGCTTCGGCTCTTCTACTAGAACTCTGGAAAATGAGGCTTTCCTCGCCTTTTGAAGAAGTCTGTCCACCCTTTTATTCCCTACAGAATCAGGAATTGGCGGGATGCTTATTCTTGTCCTTTGCCCAGACATTAGAAAGAATATTATGAATGGAAAAAATATAAATGAGAAAGTTCAGCGTGGGCTGAATGCGGATACGCAGTGGTTCCGGTCTTCCTGTGAAGAAAGTTTATCGCATATCTTAATGTCGCCCGCGGCTATGGCAACAGTACCATAGCACTCGGGGATGCTTTCCTTCTGGTCAAGCTGGTCGCAGTATGATGTGTCTTTTGTGTTTTCAGCCTGCTCGAACCTGCACCCGTCTTTGCAGTATTCTCCGCTGCCTGCCCCTGAATTGCACTGCTCAAGGCAGCCCTCATAATTTCCGCCGGCGTTCAAAACCCCGCCGGAGGTTGAGCTGCCAGATTGTCCGGATGTACCTGAGGTTGTGGAGGCGCTTGTGCCACCTTCTGTTGAGATGCATCCAAATAGCAGTACAAAAACCGCCAAAATAAAGAATCTGTTCATGCTGGGTTCTGCGCATTGTTCGAATTTAAAGCTTGAGGAAATACTCTGAGAGTTTAACGAAATGCGTGGTCGATGTCCTGTCGATTTCTATTATTCTCCTTTTCTCGAGGCGATTTATCGCCTTGGCAAGACTGGATTTACTGATTGATGTTTTTCTTTCAAGGTCATTCCTTTTCGATTTGCCTTCGCAGGATAAAAGATGATTCACGATAGTTTTGTCATTCTCATTGAATGTCTGCATCATTTCTTTCTTGCCAGGAGTCATCGCAAGCGAGGATTTCTTTTCCTTTTGGGTTTTTACCTGCTGCTTGCTCCTGAGCAGAAAGGCTGCGGCAACTATAGCGATTGCAAGAAGCGCTGCTGCGATAAGCAGATACGATGAGTCAGAGGTTTTGGTTTCAGGAAGCTCGCCAAGCACATATTCAAGGGTTATCGGCCCCCCTGGAAATTCAAGGGATGTCCTTGAATCATCTGCCGAAACCTTTAGCGGTTTTGGTGAAGATGATGAAATTACGGCGTGGGCAGGCATGTAAACCACTGCGGTTGAACTGTTCGAGGCAGTGAAAACAAGCTTCCATCCATCAGCTGTTTTTGTTGTGAGTGCGGATGAGGAAAATGAGAAAGTAGTGAAACCAGACTGTCCAGGTGAGACTGTTGCGGTGCCATTGATTGATTCGTAAGAGCCGCCCACAATCCGAAAATTTGACGCATCCTGAGGAAGTGCGATTGACACTGATTCCTCACCCTCAAGAGAAAGCACGACAGATGCCAGGCCTGAGCGCTCAACATCAATTGTGAGAAGCTCTGAAGCAAATGCAGAAGACATTAGCACCATGAGCAAAAGCAACGCTTTGTTCATCCGGATTCCCCCTTGTTCACGCTTGTTCCCTGAACAAATTATATTCTGTTCACGTTTTTATTTGTTCGGTCCCGCATGGGACGGAGATGAATATCATGAAAATGACTTTGTTTGTATTGGTTTTGGCCCTTCTTGCCATTCCGGCATTTGCGGCCAATGAAACTAATGAGACTAATGAAAGCAACGTGACTGTTGTAGACGATAATTCAAGTTTTGTCGAGGAGGAAGTAGGAGCCCTTCCCGGAGACCTTAGCTATGGTTTCCAGAGGTTCTTTGAAAATGTAGATTTGTTCTTCACCTTGGACAAGGCAGAGAAGGCAAAGAAGCATGCGAGGTTCGGAAAGCTCCGTGCAGTTGAAGCGCATGTTATGACCAAGAAATACCAGAGGCTTATGGCAGAAGGCAATGAGGCCGAGGCCAACGAGGCCCTGGTAGTGGTAGAAGAACTTACTGATGAGCAGAACAGTGAGATGGAAACTGCCCAGGAAGACATTGAGGAAGCTTTAGATGAAGGCACTGCAGATGAAGAGGATGTTGAGGAAGTTCAAACCCAGCTCCGAAACAGCATTGTAGTTCTTCAGAGGGTTTATGAGAAAGTCCCCGAATCTGCGAAAGACGGAGTACTCCGCGCCCTTAACAACTCCATACAGAACCAGGAAAGACACGAGCAGAAGGTTCAGGAGAAGGCAGAGCAGAAAGAGCAGAAGAAATTGGGCAAAGGAAATGAAACCGATGTCGAAGACGACGAGAACGAAACTGAAGTGGAGACGGCAAACGGCAAAGGAAACGTGACCCAAGCTCAGAACAAGACCCAGGCCCAGAACAAGACAAAAGAGGGCAAAGAGGAAAAAGTAAAGACAAAGTCCGGAAAATCCACAGATGATTCCGAAGAAGATGAGGATGAATCTGAGGATGATGAGGACGATGATGCGTCTGAGGACGAGGCTGAGGATTCTGAAGATGAATCCGAGGAGGATGTCTGATAGACAGAAGTCGCCGGGAGGGGCGCCTTGAATAAGGCGTTCCTCCCATTTTGCTTATTTTTTAGAATAATAAATCAGAACCCAAGTTTTCCTTGAAAAAGTTCAAGTTCTTCGAGTTCTTTATATCAGATCTCAAGATCGTCGTCATCGGAGTGAATGCCCCTCAGAGGTATTGCGTTGTCATCACAGATAAGAATAATGAAAAAAAGAGATTATAAATCAGATGTGATATGTCATCACAGGGCGAACCCTCAGTCTGTCGAACTTTCATCACGTAATAATGAATTTCTTGAGAACTCTTTAAATACCGATGTCGGGGTGAGAACTCACAACGATTTGAAGCCGCCTAATTCAAACTTTACTTAATTCATCAGCCACTCGCTCCCCAAAGGGGGTTAATCTGAGGGTCCCTGTTTCAATATCTGTTTCAATGATATCCCAAAACTCCAGATATATGAGATTCATAGGCGCAAACTCGCTAGGCAGCTCCCGGAATATATCCCAATTATGGAGATTTTCACCCATCCCAAGGCTCAACGTATCCCCAGGACAATTTTCCAGAAGTGCTTTTATGGCCATTAAATCCTTTATTGTCCCTTCATCCTCATTTATTAGTATGATTACACGTGCCAATGCTTCTGGTGCTGTTGCAGTATCGAATTTGAATGCCTTCGCACTGCCATTATCATTTAGGAATAAACTGAATAATGGGATTTTAGCTGCAAAAAGACGGCATAGATTGGGCCCCATTTCTTTCGAGGATCGGGGTTTTACATCACCTGAATTTTCTCTATGCAGTTTTTTCTTTAGGTTCATCTTAACATCTGTGGTTCAAATTGCTTATAAATGCTTCATTAATTGGCAATGGACAATACCCAAAAAGACAAACAAAAAGAAGATAAAAAATCAGAGATTGACTTTCAGGCCAAGCTCCTTCTTGAGCTCTCTGTATCTGTTCCTGATTGTAACTTCAGTAACACCCGCGACATCGGCGACCTCTTTCTGGGTCTTCTTCTCTCCATGCATCGCGCTTGCGATGTAAAGTGCCGCAGCCGCGACACCTGTCGGGCCACGTCCTGAAATCAGGCCTTTTTTCAAGGCCTTCTTAATCAGTTTCACCGCCTCACCCTGGACATCAGGTCCAAGTTTCAAGGCAGTTGCGAACTTAGGCACGTACTGTGCCGGGTCGGTCAGAGGAACATCGATTTTCAATTCTGCCTTCAGGAACCTGTAGGCTCTGCCGATTTCCTTCTTCTCAATTCCGGATGCGCGTGAAATTTCATCAAGTGTTCTTGGGATTCCCTGCAACCTGCATATAGCATAGATAACAGCTGCAACGACTGACTCGATCAGCCTTCCCCTGATAAGTTCTTCCTTGACGGCCCTTCTGTAAAGAAGTGCTGCTGATTCTTTGATATTCTCAGGAAGTCCGAGTGAAGATGCGACCCGGTCCAGTTCAGCAAGAGCGATAACAAGGTTCCTCTCCATAGAAGTAGCAATTGACACTCTCTTGTGCCATTTCCTCATTCTGTAGAGCTGGGCCTGTTTCTTTGGAGAAATCTTTCCTCCTCGAATATCACGGTTGTACTGGTCAATCTCAGTAACTAAACCTTTGTTCGGCCTCATGAACTTGATTGGAGCACCTCCACGAGCCTTCTTTTCCTTCTGCTCTGCGTCGAATGCACGCCATTCAGGACCCATGTCCTCGATGTTCTCTGCGATAATAAGACCGCACTGTGAACAGATAAGTTCTCCCCTTTCATAGTCCCTTACAATACGTTTGCTTGCGCATTCGGGACACTTCTTTGTCGATTGTGAACCTGATGCCATATTTTTGCCTCTCAAAATGTAGTAACATTTTTAAAAATTTGCAAATCAATATTTGAAAGCAGGCATTTAAATATTTTTCGGTCATCCATCGTCAAATGACGAAAAAATCACTTCCTGCCAGGGGCAAGTTCCCGTGCTTTTTCAATGACGGATTCCTCCTCGGTAGTGAGCAGTTTCCGATTCTGCATGAGTATGTTCCCGTTTACGATTACATCACGAACATTCTGGGGCCCTGCAGCATAGACCAAATCCGCCAGTATGTCATTGCCTGGGGACATGTTTGGCCCTGGTTCAAGGAGCACTATGTCAGCTGCTTTGCCAATCTCGATTGAGCCCGAATTCAGGCCAAGGGCATTTGCTCCATTTATAGTTGCGAAGTCAAAAATTTTCTGCTCCGGTATGATATCGGCTTTCCAGTAGTGATGCTTCTGCAGAAGTGCCGCGAATTTCATGCTCTCAAACATGTTCAGGGAATTGTTGCTCGCTGCGCTGTCTGTGCCAAGGCATACATTGACCCCGGCAGCGTCGAGCTCGGTCAATTGCGCTATCCCTCCGGTTGCAAGCTTCAGGCTGCTTACCGGGCAGCTTGAGAGAGATATTCCTTTTTTCCCTGCAAGTGCGATTTCACGTTTTGTGAGCCAGCCTCCGTGTACAAAAATAGAGTCTTCGTCCATCAGGCCAATTGAGTCCAGGTATTCGAACGGATAGCTGCCAGTTTTATCAAGAATATCAAAGACTTCTTTCCTAGTCTCGCTCACGTGAATCTGATATTTCAGTTTTTTTTCTCTTGCCAATTCCTTTGATTTCACAAGAAGCTCCTTTGAGCAGGTATACGGAGCGTGCGTGCCTACCGATGGCGCAAGCATTTGCGTCCCATAATCAAGATTTGGAAGTGTTGGGCCAAGAGCGTCTTTTGACGGGTCGCAAAAATCAATTGCAGCCCTGGTGATAATCCCCCTAAGTCCTGCCTTTTGCGCGGACTCGAAAACAGGTTTTGTGTCGTGAATGGACATTTCAGCAAATGATGTTGTTCCGCCTCTTATCATCTCGCAGAAGGCAAGGTCAGACGCTGCTTTGACATCTTCAGGAGTCTGCTCCTTTTCAGCAGGCCAGATTTTTTCCTCCAGCCACTTGTGCAAAGGCAGTCCCTCACCATAGCTCCTCATGAGGGTCATGGCAACATGCGCATGCGTGTTCACAAGACCAGGAATTGCAATCATGCCTAGAGCATCAATGTCAGCCTCACCATCAATCTGGCCAAGCTCCGAGATTTTCCCGCCCTCAATCAGAATATCGCCTTTTGCGATTTGGCGCTCTGCATTCTGGGTCACTATTGTCGCATTTCGAATTAGCATGTATTGAAAGAAGGGAGGGAAACTCAATTAAAATATAGAGGAGATTCATGGACCGGGTGAAATGGATGGTTCTTGGCCTTGTCCCTGCGGAAGAGGAAAAACGAATTTTCGCAAAACTCCTAGAATATTACAAAAAGCTTTATCCTGAGGTCAAATTCAAGATGGAGGAAAAGCTGCTAAACCACAGGCAGATAGGCGAACTCGATTACACTTATCCTGGAGAAGAGACTGAAGCAACGGCAGAGGAAAAAATGAGGATGATAAGTTCTGCTGTTGGAGAAAATTACGCCACCCCAGTCATTCTTCTCAAGAAAAAGAAGAAATACGTGATTCTGGATGGCCACAGGAGAATCAGGGTGGCATACCGTGAGGGGATGAACTGGCACGCGTTAGTCATTGTCCCTGATAAAGATGTCAAATTCGGGATAGAGAAAATGATTCTTGGAAAAGTGAGTGGCCTCTACTCTAGCCAGGGCTCTTAGGCAGAAGGCCGCTTTTGCGCACCCACAGATATGCAATCAGCATTGAGATTACTGTTGAGCCAATTATTATCAACTCGTAATAAGGAAGGAAATCCTCCCCAAATGGGAAGAACGGAACTCCGAAGATTGTCGCAATAGTGTTTGGCACAAGAACCGCAGTTCCAACAACTGTAAGGTATGCAACAAGAAGCGCAAGTTTGTTGTTCAGAAGCTGGAGCTGGTTATTGTATATGCTCTGCATGACTTCCAGTCCGCTCGCAAGAACCTGGCTCATGTGCTCAGCCAGTTCAATCTGATAATTTGTCTCTATCGTAAGAGCGCCGATACGTTCAAGCAGCCTCCGGTTATCTGAAAGAAGTTCAGGATCCCCATAACGAAGAGTGTTCAGAACGTCGATGGTTTCCCAAAGCCCGTTCATGTAAATCATTAACGCATGCTTCATCTTATGGATTTCTTTCCCAATTATCTCACGGTTGGTGTCAGTCCGGGAGAGCATCTCGCTCACTTTGTCAGCAGAGATTTCTATTCCCCTCAAAGTATCGAAGTTTCGGCTGTTGTTTTCATCAAGGATTCTTGTGAGTATCATTGTGATTTTGTCCACACGTGATAGCCTGAGCTTAATCTTGCGCATGAAGATTTTTCCATAGCGCCTGAGCCTGAAGAACCGGGTTGATTTGGTAGTGTGTATTGTAACGACCACCTTGTTCCGGATTAGGAGGAGCATGTAGTCGATACGGACATCAAAACCGTTTGCGAAAATGACTGGAACCAAAAGTCCCATCTCAGTATCCAAATCCTCATACCCGCTCTCAGATAGCCTGGTAAGAAGGGTATTCACAAGAGTGTCACTGAAACCAAGAGATGAAGCGACTCCAGGCCCGTCACGCCTCAAGTCCTCGACAATATAGTCTACCCAGGATACTGAGGATTTTTTGATTAGCTCTCGGAACTCCTTGATGTTCTGGACTTCCATCTCGCTCGTGTTGCCGTCTTTCTGAAGTGCAACACAGAAACCTTTCTGCTCAAGTGACAAGATGACTTTTTCTTCTCCATGTTTTTTTCTTTCCTTCTCAAGAAGTTCTTTGTCTAGTTCCATGGTTAGTCACCTCGCAGAAAATAAGTTTGACACGGACATATATAAAGGCTACAGGTCGAACTTTTTTGTGTTCTCCTCTATTGCCTTGAGGCCAGGCAACTCCTCACCGCACAAATATGCGATTAATGCCTTGCCAGATAAGCTCACATAGCCAAAGTGTTTCTTGTCCAGATTATACCTCTCAAGTGCAGCAAGCGTATGCCCTCCACCAAGAAGGGAAAACGCGTCGCACTTGGCAATCGCTTCGAGAATTGCGCGGGTTCCCTTTGAGAAATCCTCAACTTCATAAACGCCGAGAGGCCCGTTCATGACAATGTAATGGGAATTGTTTATCACTTGGATGTAGCGCTCGGTTGTCTTTTCTCCGATGTCCCAGACCTGACCCCCCTCTATGGAATCAACATCAGACTCCTTCCTCTCAAGCCGGATGCTTTCAGTGTCCTGGCGTTCTTTTTTAATTGAAACGCCGACGTCCAATGGAAGCACTATTTTTCCGTCAAATTTGTCGAGCATGCGTTTGGCATCAGGAACCTTGCTCTCAAGGCTTGAGTTTTTCAGATAATCCTTGGAGTTGGCAACATCATGGCCATTTGCGTGCAGAAGAAGGACTGACAATGCACCTCCGACCAGGACCTCCTTTGCCCTGCCGTCAGTTAGCCACTGGTCCATTACCTTGAATGAGTCACTGACCTTTGAGCCGCCAAATATGAATGTGACATCTGTTCCGTTTTTGACCTTCTCAACAGCCTCAAGTTCCTCTGCAAGAACTTCTCCTGCAAAACATGGGATGCTATTGCAGAACCCGACGACACTTGAATGTTTCCTGTGCGCAACTGAAAGCGCATCAAGAACAAAATAATCAGATAATGGAGAAAGGTGGTGAGTAATTTCACCAAGGCCATGGGGGTGATGGGTCTCGCAGTGGAGGTTCCGGACATTGTCTAGAACCAGGATTTCACCTTCCTGCAGTTTTGAGACGGCGTCAGTGGCGTTCTTGCCAACAACATCATCAACAAAGTGGACCGGCTTCTCAATTATATGATGAAGTATCTTCGCGTGCTGCTCAAGACTGATGAAATCTGCCCGCTCTTTTCTTCCCTGGTGGGATAGCACGACAACTTTAGCGCCGCGCTCGCTCAGGTTTTTTATTGTTCTGGCATGGGCATTGATACGGATATGTGAGGTTATTTTGCCACCCTCAACAGGACAGTTAAGGTCGGCACGGACTAAAACTGTTTTTCCTTTGACCTCATACTCACTTATCTTTCTCATTCTTAACACGCTTTTTCCAGTCAGCTTTTGACGGACAATTCGGGTCTATGCACATACTATATCTAGTCCTGCCCTTTTTAACATTTATAGTAGGCTTCTGGCAGGAGGGACACTCTTTGTTAGCGGGCTTGACATATGAACCTTGTGGAAGCGGATATGTATTAGTACATTTAGGGTAGCCATAACAGCCAATGAACTGGCGCCCGTTGCGCATGTGGATTATCCTGAGGTTCTTGTCGCACTTATCACATGGACCCAAAAGGTTTTCCTGCTCTTGGGTGGTTTGTAGGGCTTCAAGAAGGGCTTTTCCAATCTGAGCCTCATTCTTCTTCCATTTCCCAAGAATACCTGTGAGCATCTCGGCAGACTCTTTGATGACCTCATCCTTATCGGCTTTTCCGTGCTGGATTGCCTCCATCTTCTCTTCAAGCTGCCTCGTCAGATTCTCATCCAAAATTTCAGGGGCATACTTGTTCAGAACATCGGCGACCTTCAGTCCGAAATCAGTGACCTCGATGGATTTTCCTCCGGCATACCCCCTCTTGAACAAAGTATCAACAATCACTGAACGGGTTGCCTTGGTACCAAGATGGTGCTTTTCCAATTCCGAAATTATGGATGCCTGAGTATATCTCTTCGGCGGTTTTGTTTCCTTCTTTGTCTTTTTCTTTCCTGCGAGTTTTACTGATTCCCCTTCCTTGAATTCAGGAAGCTGGACATCCTCAGTGGTATAATAGCTGCCATAGAACTCAGTCCATCCTTTTTCGACAATCATGCTTCCTGATGCTGCGAACATCTCTCCGCCGCTGTTTACCTCGATTCTGCTCTTTGCGCGTTTTGCTGGCGGGGCAAATGATGCGAGGAATCTGCGGACAATCAAATCATAAAGTTTCTTCTCTGGTCCGGAAACCGCGCCCTTCTGGCCGGTTGGATGGATAGCAGGGTGAGCAGGGTCGTCCTTCTTGCCCTGGACCGGTTTGTACCATTTGTTTTCATGAAGCTTTTTCGCAAGGCCGGCATAGTCGCTGTGTTTTTCCAGTGCCGTAATTATTGGACCCAGTTTTATTGTTTCGGGAATGCGGTTGGATGACGTTCTTGGATAAGTAATCAATGATGCTTCGTAAAGTGTCTGTGAGTACTGTAAAGTCTCAGATGGGGCGAACTTGAATAACTTGTATGCCTCGACCTGCAGGCTTGTCAAATCAAAGTTAGGATTCGCAGTGATTTTCTGCTCTTTCTTCTCTATTTTTTCAACTTTTCCTGTGGTCTTTGTATTGTCTGAGGCAGTATCCGCTTCCGCTTCCTTGAGGAACCGGTCTTTCTTGTGCTTGAACTCAACATCCTTGATTTTTGCGGTCAATTCCCAGTACGGTGTCGGAACGAACGCGCGGACATTTTTTTCAACTTGAGAAAGTATACTGAGAGCAGGCCCCTGAACACGGCCAATAGACATTACTTTGTATCTGTGAGCAGCGCGAAGCGCTCCCATTAACGCCCGGCTGAGGTTAATACCATAATACCAGTCGATTATGTGCCTGGCTTCCCCCGCGTGAGCATTGTTGTAATCAAAATCCCCCATGCCATCATAAGCATCTTCCAGGTCTCCCTTGGTAAGGGCTGAGAATTTCATTCTCTTTCCTTCGCGGATTGTTGTCGCGAAACGGAAAACGTTGAACGCGATTGTACTTCCCTCAATATCATAGTCGCAGGCTGAGACAAATGTGTCCGCGCTTTTGCCAAGTTTCTGGATAAGTTCAACATAGCCTTTGGTGTAGGCTGCCCCTTTGGATGCCTCATAGGAAGGCACCCACTGGATGTCAAAAACAGGGTAGGTCCTCGTCTTTTCCCTCTCCACCAATGTATAGACGTGGCCCACAGCAGGAGCTACCATCATCTCATGCCCGTTCCTGCTTGTTTCGTAATACGATACTCCCTTGTAAGCTTTTTTTGTGACTTTATCGCCGATAGCATTGGCGATTTTTTCCGCTACCCGCGGTTTTTCTGCGACAATGAGTTCCATAGGAACGGACTTGAAAACCGAAAATATAAATAGCTAACTGGAAGCGAATCTGTTTGTTTATGTCAATACCTAAGCGCCTCAACTGGGTCCATCTTGGCCGCGCGCCACGCCGGTATGAAGCCTGCTGCAACCCCTGTTCCAATTGAGAATATGAATACAAATGCTATGATTCTGAGCCTAAGGAAAACAGGAACATCGAATAATTCCTTCAGTATTTCAAGTGCGCCCATGCCAAGCAGGAGACCGATTAGCCCGCCGGCAAATCCGATTATCGCGCTCTCAATCAAGAACAGAAGAAGTATCTGCCTCTGCGTCGCTCCAACTGCTTTCAGAATTCCAATCTCATTGATACGTTCAAGAACGTTCATGAACATCGTATTGGCAATCCCTATTGCACCTACAAGAGATGCTATCAGCGTGACCGCGGCAAGAACAATCTGGATGCTGAAAAGCACTGTGCCGACAATCTCGTTTATCTGGTCAGAAGTGACGACTGAGAAATCCTTCTCGTCCAGGCGGACGTGGTGGTTGGCAGCAAGCTTGCGCTCAATTGATTCCTTGATTTCATCTGCAGTGAATCCTTCGTCAATCTGAACCATTATGAGGCCGACTTCATCTTTCAGAAGCTGCCCTGAGAACAGGTCCCTCCCATCTTCAAACGGGACATAAATGGATGAGTCATCCTGCGAAGAAAGGGAAGTCCCTATTCTTTTCTGGATACCGACAACCCGGTAGTTCTTCTCATTTATCTGGACAACACTGCCCACATTGATTTCATCCTTTCCGAAAAGTTCGGTTGCAGCATCGGCTGCGAAGTAGGCCACGTTGCGTTCATCAGCCTTGTACATCCTGCCTGATTCTGTTTCAATGTAATCCCCATACATATCAAACATTTCCTTGTCAGCTCCAAGGATGAACGCTGTGATGTTCTTGTCCTTGAATGAGAGGCTGGCTCGCCCATAGACGCTTCTTGCCACTTCCTTGACACCAGGGATGCCGCGGATATCTTCAACGTCTTCATCATAAAGTTTTCCGCTTGTTTGCGAAAACCCTGAACTGCCACCAGAGAACGAGCCAAGAAGGTCGGCAGATGGATAAATGAACATCTGGTCAGCACCGAAAGATGCGAGCTGGTCGGTGATGTCCTTGTTGAACCCTTCACTGATTGAGAGTATGACGACAATAGCTATTACTCCGATAACCATTCCGATAATGGTGAGCCAGCTGCGCAGGCTCCGTTTGGAGAGGTTTTTCAGTGAATAAATTATTGCGTCTTGGATTTCCATTCTACTCATACCTCAGCGCTACCATTGGGTCAACTTTCGCAGCTTCTATAGCCGGGAAAGTTCCGGAGATAAGTCCTATCACTATTGAGAATGCGACCGCCCCTGCCATTACGAGCGGGTCGAAAATGAATGTGATTTCAAAGAGCGTTATAATAAAGCCAATCAGAACCGCAAATGCAAGGCCAAGAATACCACCTAGCATGCCAATTATGCTGCTCTCGACTACGAATATGTTCCTTATCTGAGTCGTTGTCGCGCCGACTGCCTTCATAGTTCCAATCTCGCGCCTGCGCTCCAAAACACTCATGAACATCGTGTTCGAGATTCCGATTCCGCCGACTATCAAGGATATTGAAGCTATTGCGCCAAGGAAGATGGTTATTGTATCCAGGACCTCTGTGAATCTGCTGTTTATGAACTCGGGGCTTATTATCCCGAAGTCCTTCTCATCCTCAGTCACCCTGTGGGAGGCGAGCATGATGTCGGTGATTTCATCCTCAGCCTCGCTGACATTCGTCCCTTCCTTCAGTGTTAGGCGGATTGCAGATATCTCATTTTCAAGAAGAGACTCGTTGAAAAGGTCTTTCGCATCGTCAAACGCGATGAAAATGACATTGTCGATTGGGGCAAATGAGTTGCCAGTCTCCTTGAGCGTCCCTATGACCTTGAATTTTCTTCCTGCAAGGTAAAGGTTTGACTGGGTTTTCACATCCTCATCAAAACCAACAACAATATCATGGCCTATCCCAGCGACGCCCCGGTCGCTGTCTTCAAGGAAACGGCCGGAATCCACCTCAACTGGCACAGTATCATCAAAAAGCGAAGCCTCGATTCCAAAGACAGTCCCGCTGATGGATTGGTCCTTGAATTGGACCGTGGTTGAACCGGTTATGATTTTGGTTATGCTCTCGATTTCAGGGACCTTCTTTATTCTCTGATAATCCTTCTCAAAAAGTTTTCCTGCTGTCGGGGAGAAGGATGAGGGGCCTCCGAAACCTCCGCTGCTGGTGCTCCTTGGCGTTATGAGCATGGTGCGCGGGCCGAAATCCTCAAGCTGCGAGAGAACATCAGTTTTGAGGCCCTGGACCAGGCCCACAAGCAGGATTACCGATGATATGCCCACTATTATTCCAAGTACTGTAAGGAAGGAGCGAAGTTTCTGGTGAAGAAGGGAACGGAGAGTGAAATTAATGATATCCTGCAGATTCATTTCCCCACAACCACCAGAAGAATTACTTCTTCTTCCTGAACTTGAACCACCATACCAAAACCACAACTGCTACTACTAGCAGAAGGAGCGGAACCGGACTTGAGTCCTGCATATCTGGCTGGTAAATCGAAATGTATTGGGTGATTGTTTCACTTTTCCATTCACCAGACTGATCCCGGTAGTTCACCTTAAGATAAACCGGCTGGTTACCTGACATATTGGGCTTCATAAGGAACTGGACTGTTGAGAAATCATCCGTTTGAAGACCACCGATATACTGATTGTTTGATATGTCGAGAGAACTCATTGCAGGAGAGGTTATTGTAACGTCTACATTCTCAATTGCAAATGAGCCGAGGTTTGATACCAAGACTGAAATCGTGTGTTCTGTGCCAACAGAAAGCGGAAGCGGTTTTGCTTCGAGATAGACAGCGACATCCGCATCAGATGTGACTGTTATCGCAACGTCGCGCGCCTCCTCATTCTGCACATCCTGCTCAATCCACTCAATTTTTGATGGAAGAAGGTTAAGTCCTGGAGCAAGTTCTGTGTAAACAACTGCTGATACTGTGGATGTTGCTCCTGGGGCCAAGTCACCAAACTTGATTTTATTGGTGTCTTTCATCAGTATTGTGCTATTCATGAATGAGAGCTGGAAATCCTTCAGGGTTGCATCACCATCATTCTTCACTTCTATTGTAAGCGTACTCTCATCCCTTGTGAGAAGCGCTGTTTTCTGGACTAAGCTTACATCAAGCTGCTCGTCCCGGACAGTCATTCTGATTGAAGCGTTGTCGGTGTGCGAGATTCCGAGTTCATCATCATAGTTGAGCACCATGAGAACGTTTGCCACGCCATCCTCAACATCCCTTGAATCAAGAAGAATCTCAACTGTTTTGTTGCCGGATATATCGCCAAGATAAACCTGGTCTGAACCATAGAGAGAAACTTCTCCCGGAAGGCCCAGTTTCACCTTCTTGGCATTGCCGCCATTGTTTGTAATTGTGACATTGACAGAGTCAAACCCGGTGAGCACCTTTGTGTCAACATAGAATGAAAAGTCTGGTTCGTTCACTACAGTAACTGGAACTGTTACACTGTTGACCGATACTACGGAATTTCCTCCGGCTCCAGTGCTTTTGTAGCCGCTGAAGAAGGCATGTATAGTATATATTCCTGGTTTTGTTCCTGATTTCACCTTGAAGGGAATTGAGACTATGGAAGAGCCCCCGGCATCTATATCCGCCAGCTTTGGCGTGCTTGTAACAGACAGTTCCGGAGCCGCGTTAATTGCCATTGTGATCGCCGTCACTCTCTCGCTTCCGATTGGGTTGGTGACTTTCACCGTAGCAAAACCGGGCTCGCCCGGACTGTAAACATCCTTCGTAAGTGAGTACTCATCAATTGACAATCCTGCAAATGTCATGCTAAAGAGCATCACTGCTAACAAAATATTCCTCATCATTTTTTCGCACCTTTACATCCGTTGTCGTTTACTTTGCCATCCATGAGCTTGAGCATACGCTTGGCCTGCTCAGCTACATAGATGTCATGTGTAATTATGATAATTGTCCTTCCTTCATCGTGGAGTTTTTTAAATATTGCAAGAACTTCGTGGCCTGTCTTTGAGTCAAGGTTTCCTGTTGGTTCGTCGGCCAGCAAGATTTCAGGGTCATTGGCAAGGGCACGCGCTATCGCGACCCTCTGCCTCTGGCCGCCGGAAAGCTGGCCTGGCAGGTGGTCCAGGCGGTCTCCAAGACCAACCTGGGTGAGAAGGTCTGCGGCGCGTTTTTTCCTTTTGTAGCCATCACCTTCTTTTAGCATCATGGGAAGTTCCACATTTTCAAGTGCTGTAAGAGATCCAATCAAATTGAATGTCTGGAAAACAAATCCGATTTTCTCTCCGCGGATTCTAGCCTGCTCATCCTCTGACATCGTACTGGTCTCAATGCCATCGATATATCTTTTTCCTGAAGTCGGAGTATCAAGGAGGCCCATAACATGAAGGAGTGTTGACTTGCCTGAGCCGCTGGGGCCAAGAATCGCTGCAAAGTCATTTTTGCAGATTGTCATTGTGACCCCCTGAAGCGCGTGGACCTTTATGTCTTCGCCCATTATGTAAGTCTTTGTGACATTCTCAAGCTTCATGGCATCTTTCATTTACACATGTCCTCCACATAAGCCATCATAAGAGGGCTTTTACGGATATGGCCCTTGGCCTTTTTCAGTATTTCCTTACCATTTGCCGTTATATAATATACCTTTCTGACCCGTTTTCCCTGCATCACCTTTTTCTGCGATATCAGGCCTTTTTTGCTGAGTTCTTTGAGTATTGGGTATATCTTGCTGGCAGCGAAGTTCGGCATTACCGGATCTTCCTTTATTGTTTTGATTATCTCATAGCCATGCTGCTCTTTTCTGGATATCATCCAAAGGAGGAAGACGGAGAATTTCTGTTTGGCCATCTTCTTCTCGAAGTTCTTTCCTCCAGATGCAAGTTTTACATCGATAATCATTTTTCCCGATATATATGAAACAATACATATATTTAAACCAATATGTCAGAGTTCATCCACGTAGAAGGAGCATTCCCACATAGCCGAAGTAGAAGAGCAGAAAAATGGCGCCTTCCCACCTCTCAAGCAGGTACCTCCTCCCGACAAACATGAATGAGAACAACAGGAGAGTGGCAAATGAAAGGAATATCAAATCATTGTTCAGGAAGCTTGGGATTGTAATTGGCGAGATTGTCGCGGTAATCCCAAGCACCAGGAATATATTGAATATGTTTGAGCCGACGATGTTTCCAACTGCCATGTCTGAGTCCTTGCGCATGGCAGCGCGAACGGATGTAACCAGTTCTGGAAGTGATGTTCCCAGTGCCACGATGATTGCTGAGATTGTGAACTCGCTTATTGCGAGGTTTCTTGCTATGAATATCGCCCCTTCCACTGTCCATCTTCCGCCAAGGTAGAGGCCAATCATTCCAAGTATAATCAGGCCGGCCATTTTTCCGTTGCCCATGGTAACGATTTTCTTCTCCCCGTTCCCGTTGTGGAACATGCCAAAAAGGTAGTAGAGGAATATCATGAAGAAGAAAAGCATGATTAGTCCGTCGGTTCTGGTGAGGGAAAATATCTCATATCCATCTATCAGGAAATCATTGGCCAGGACGAACAAAACAAAGACCGCAAGCAGGCTGAATGGTATTTCCTTCCAGACAGTGGAAAGCTGCATTTTCGGCGGATACATTATTGCCGCTATTCCGAAAATCAGCAGTATGTTGGAGAGGTTGCTGCCGATGACCGTACCCAAAGCAACGTCGCCAGTCCCCTCAGTTGCCGCTATGACATTAACGACCAGTTCTGGCATCGATGTTCCGAATGCGACTACGGTCAGCCCGATTACGAGTTTTGAGACTCCAAGCCTTCCTGCCAGGGCTGATGCACCTTCCACAAGGTAATCTGCGCCTTTAAGAAGCAGCACAAACCCCAATGCAAAAAGAAGGTACTCAATCATCACTTATGAATCCGCACGAGCATTTTTTATTGATTTCACCTTTCAAAGACTAACATGACTGATTATGAAGTAAAGGATATGGGACTGGCAGGGCAGGGAAAACTCAATATAGAATATGCCGAACGCAACATGCCAATTATGCTCAAAATCAAAGACAGGTTTGCCAAGGAGCAGCCTTTCAAAGGATTGACAATAGGACTCGCGCTCCATGTGACAAAGGAGACTGCGGTTCTCGTACGCACACTGATTGCAGGAGGGGCCAATGTCGCAATTGCCAGCTGCAACCCGCTCTCGACCCAGGATGATGTGGCAGCTGCTTTGGCAGACGAAGGAATCAAGGTTTATGCCAAGAAGGGGGAGAACAAAGAGGAATACTACCAGTACATCGAAAATGTCATTGCAACCGAGCCAGACATTACAATAGATGATGGATGTGATTTGGTAACCGCTTTGCACACCAAGCACACGGACAAGCTTGCCAAGGTGATTGGAGGCTGCGAAGAAACGACAACTGGGATAATCAGGCTCCACGCCATGGAAAAGGACGGGGTGCTCAAATGCCCGATGGTGGCTGTAAACGACAACAAAACAAAGCATCTTCTTGACAACTATTATGGAACCGGCCAGTCAACAATCGACGGGCTTCTTCGCGCAACAAACCTGCTGATTGCAGGGAAAACTTTCGTGGTCTGCGGATACGGGGACTGCGGAAAGGGGGTTGCGCTCAGGGCAAAGGGCATGGGAGCAAACGTGGTTGTAACAGAGGTCGACGCGTTCCGCGCAATGAGAGCTGTTCTGGACGGATACCAGGTGATGCCAGTTGCCGATGCAGCCAAAATCGGAGAGATTTTCCTTACTGTGACTGGGGACAAGCACGTCATCAGCATTGAACATATGAAAACCATGAAGGACGGGGCTCTTGTTGCTAACTCTGGCCACTTTGACAATGAATTGGACATTGAAGGGCTTGAGACCGCTGCCAAAAGCAAAAGGAAAATCAGGCCATTCCTTGATGAGTATGAACTTGGGGACAAAAAGATTTTCGTTGCTGCAGAGGGGAGGCTTGTCAACCTTGGCGCTGCCGAAGGCCACCCATCAGAAGTCATGGCAACATCATTTGCCGGCCAGTCGCTTGCATGCGAATATCTTGTGAAGAATAAAGGAACTCTTGAATCCAAAGTAATCAGACTTCCTGAGGCGGTCGACAACCACATCGCAGAGCTTCAGCTCGAGGCCATGGGAGTGAAAAAAGACAGCCTGACAGAAGAGCAGAAGAAATACCTGACCAGTTGGGAAGAAGGAACTTGATTTTTAAATCATTCCCTCGTTAATTCTTCTATATGTCTTCTGAGTACGAGAACCTACTGGACAATATCTATGATAATCTTCCAAAGAAAAAGGCAGAGGGAGAAAGGTTCGAAATTCCTAAATTCGAGTACTTCTCAGAGGGCAACAAAACAATAATCAAGAATTTCAAGGTAGTCTGTGGCAAGATAAGAAGGGAGATGGAAATCATTTCCAAATACCTTTCAAAAGAGCTTGCCGTACCCGTAGAAGTAAGAGATGACAGGCTCGTTCTCCAGAGAAGGCTCACAGGAGACATCCTCAACAAGAAGCTTGAGGAGTTCGTCATGAAATATGTGAAGTGCAAGGAATGTAACAAACCCGACACGCACATAGAAGAAGCAGGCCAGCGCGTACGCATACTTGTTTGTGAGGCATGCGGCGCGAGGATGGCCATTAGGTGATATGTTGGCAGGAAGAAGAGGCGGTGGCGGATACGGAAAGAAAAAAGGAAAAGGTCCGAAAAAGCCCCCACTGACTAAGGAAGAAGAAAGAAGAAGGCTCAGGTTGCCCCGAGAAGGGGAAGTCCTGGGCGTGGTTCTTGGCCTTATGGGCGGCTCAAGGATGAAAGTAGCATGCAAGGATGACAAGGAAAGGATGTGCAGAGTTCCTGGAAAACTCAAGAACAGGATTTGGGTTCGTGAAGGAGATGTCGTCATTGTAAAGCCCTTTGAAATTCAGGGGGACACAAAGGGCAATGTCATTTGGAGATATTTCCCGATGCAGGCAAGAATCCTTAAGGAAGAAGGTTATATCTGATTATGGCACGGAAGGTGTCCAAGAGGAAACGTCCCCTCAAGGAAGATTTCCAAATCAAGGAGCGTCTTAAGGTTGAGAGTGAGGTTTTTGACAAGACATCGCTTATCGATCTCTCAAAACTCATGAAAAAAGGGTTAATCCAGACCGTGGACTATCCTATATCAACCGGTAAAGAGGCCAATGTCTTTCGCGCGACAACTGAAGATGGCTCATTCATCGCAATCAAGATATACAAGGTTGAAACTGGCCAGTTCTTCAGGAGAAAGGAGTACCTTGAGGGCGACCCGAGATTCACAAGAATCAAGCAGAGCGAGAAGGAAATTGTCAAAGCTTTTGCCAGGAAGGAGTTCAAGAATCTTGAAATCTGCGAAAGGGCAGGTGTGCATTCCCCAAAACCATATTTCATCCGAAACAACATACTTATCATGGAATTCCTTGGAGAAGAGGGGCTTCCCTACCCCACTATGGAAATGCTCGGGCCGAAAAACCCCGAGAAGGAGCTCAAATCGATTCTTGCTGATGTTAAGAAGATGTATAAGGCAGGTTTAATCCACGCTGATTTGAGCGAATATAATATCCTGAATGGAAAGGTTCCGCAGCTGATTGATTTCTCTGAAGGAGTTGTCCTTGGCCATCCGAGCGCAGGGAAATTCCTCGAAAGGGATGTTAGGAACGTATTGAAATTCTACTCAAAACACGGCGTAAAAAAGGATTTGGAAAAAGTTCTTGATTGGATAAAGTCTTAGACTACATCCGCTCAGGGCAGTCCAAACCAAGAAGGTTCAGCGAATTCTTGAGAACATGTGATGTTGCCAGTGTAATTGCCAGCCTTGTTTTTCGCAGTTCAGGATTCTCCTCTGCAATGACAGGAGAATTAGCATAGAATGTGCTGAATCCACCTGCAACATCAAGGATATATTGTGTCATGTGATGTGGGGCGCGCTCTTTTGAGCAGCGTGAAACTACATCTGAGAGCTGGGCGAGCGTCTTTATCAGCTGTTTCTCACTTGGATTGAACTCTGCCTTTGCGATTTGCGGGTTTTCCTTGCCCTTGCCAAGGATTCCCTTGGTCCGAACATAAGCATACTGTGCATACGGCCCTGAATCTCCTTCTAGGCTGAGTGCATCTTCCCACTTGAATATGATTTTCTTATCAGAGCTGGTTTTCAGGAATGTGAATTTGATTGCCCCAGCTCCAACTGCAAGTGAGATATTTTCCTTCTCCGAGTCCGATACCTCGAGCTTGATTTTATCTCTGACTCTTTCTCTGGCCTCGGCAAGCAGATTGTCTGCTGTGAATCCTACCCAGGTCCCTTTCCTCCCTGAGAATTTAGCCTCGGGAAGGCCGACATGCTCATATGAAAGATGATGAAGGTTTGATGCTTCCTGATCAAACCCAAGCCTTCTGAAAACCTCTACAATAACCTTCTGCGGATACTTCTGCTCGACCCCAATAACATTGACTGCCTGGGCCGCTCCGCCAAATTCCATTGGTTTTCCATCTGTTGAAGTTTTGTAGGCAGTAACATCGTTTGGCTGCTCTAGGAATTCCTGGTAGTTGAACTTTTTCTTTAATTTTCCAAATTTCCAGAGGTGGAATATAACATCTTTTCCAGTGTATACTGCTGTTCCATCGCTCCGGATTAGGACCTTATCCGGGTTTTCCATCTTGCCAAATCCAAAATCCTCAGTGAGTTTGACGACCCAGCAGCCGGCATTCTTCCCTTGTGTCTCATGAGCAACAGCATCGCTCTTCTGAAGATATTCAACCCCTTCCTGGAAAACAGTGTGCATAATGTCGCTCTCAAAAACAAGAACGTCGTGATAAATCCCGAAATCGAATGATGTCTGATATTGCGCCTTCACGCACTCTTCTGCGAGCTCTCTGCCCTTGGCTGCTGTTTCATTATTCCCTTCTTCCATCTTTTTGAGAAGCCCGCGCACTTCCTCTGCAATAGCAGGCTCTTCCTCGAATTTTTTCGATACTATCACATACTGGCTCCCAAGCCAGTTGTCATATTTCCCATCTGGAAGATTGCCGAGATTGATAACTCCCCAAAGGCTCTGGGCAACCTGAAGGCCAAGGTCATCGATGTAATCCATTTTTTCAACAGAATGGCCGTCAAATTCCATTATCCTGGCTACCGAATCTCCGAGAATCGCATTGCGCAGATGGCCAATATGCCAGGGCTTGTTTGGATTGACTGAAGGGAACTCGATTAGCACCTTGCCAGGTTTTTCTTCCCCCCTGCCGAATTTTTCTTTTAGTGTGATTATGTTCTCAATGATTTTTGAAAACGCCAAATCACTGAAGTAGAAATTGATATATGGGCCTGTTGATTCGACCTTCTCAAAATGTTCGCTTTTTGCGATTTTGCCGGATATTTCAGATGAAAGCTTGGCAGGATTCTCTTTCTTCTCCTTAGCTAGCACGAAAGAAAATTTGCAGGAAATGTCGCCCAATTTGCCCATCTCAACTGTAGGCAGGACTGATGATTCTTCTACACCTGCCGCTTCTGCGACTAGGCGGGCAACTTCCTCTTTGAAATCTGATAACAAGTCATACACCTTTGTGGTAAGCATCCTTGATTTTTTCTATTGGCTCGTTGACTACAACTTCGTCCCCTGCCTTTATGATGAACCTTCTGTCCCCACGCACTCTGCCAACTTTTCTGCAGATTGTGCCCTTCATTACATAGTCGAATTTCTTGACGTGTTCGGGAGATACGCTTACCACGAAACGGCCCGAACTTTCAGCAAACATCAGTGCTTCGTTCTTGTTGGTTCTGGCCGCAATCTGGTCCAAATCAAGGTCGGCCCCAAAACCTATGCCAAGCGCTGATTCTGCAAATGCTACTGCAAGGCCGCCGTCTGAGGCATCGTGGGCAGATGCCACAAGGCCTTCCTCAATAGCTGCTGAAAGCGCCTTGTAAATTGGGATATGCTCATCCCAGTCAATCTCTGGCGGTTTGTTTCCAACGCCGTTATGGAGCTTGTAGAACTCGCTCCCCCCCAGTTCATCCTTGGTAGTTCCAAGGACGTAGATGTAATCGCCAGGGGTTTTGAACTCTGAACTCATCGCATTTGAAATGTCATTGATTTTGCCCACGATTGTCACCAGCAATGTTGGCGGTATTGAATATTTCCTCTGTCCTGAGTAGTAATCATTCTTCATGCTGTCTTTTCCTGAAATGATTGGGATATTGTAATGGACAGCGCAATCATACATTCCAAGGCATGCCCGAACCAGGGCGCCGAGTTTCCGCTCCCCATCAGGAGTCTTTGCAGAGTGCACCGGGTCTGGCCATGAGAAATTGTCAAGGCACGCCAGATAGCCGAAACGCGCTCCGGCTGCGATTGCATTCCTTAAGGCCTCATCAAATGCCAGGGTGGCCATGACATAACCATCCTGGACATATCTTGGACATATGCCGTGAGAAATCACCAGGCCCTCGTTGGAATTATATACCGGCCTTATGACTCCGGCATCCGACGGGCCAATCATTATAGGCTTGATTACGCTCTGCCCTTTGACCTCATGGTCATACTGCCTTATCACATCCTCTTTTGATGTGATGTTGGGTGACTCTAGAAGCTTGAGGAGCGCGTCTTTGAGGTCTGCCCCTTCAAGCATCGGCTCCGGGTAGAGAAGTTTTTTCCAGGAGGCTCGCAATTTCAACTGCGGGACTCCGCCGTGAAGGAACTTCATGTGAAGGTATCCGACAGTCTTGTCATTGTGCAGGATATGGAATTTACCTGAGTTTGTGAACTTTCCGACAACTGTTGCCTCAACTCCGTGCTTCTTGGCAATTGCCATAATCTGGTCAATATTCTCAGGCTTGATCGCAAAGCTCATGCGCTCCTGTGATTCTGAGATTAAAATTTCCCATGGGTCCAGGCCGGAATATTTCAGCGGGCATTTGTCGAGGTAGATTTCACAGCCCCCGGAGAACTCGGCAAGCTCTCCGATACTTGATGAAATTCCCCCGGCACCATTGTCAGTTACGGCTTCGTAAAGCAGCTGGTCTCTGGCCTCTAAAAGGAAGTCAAGGGTTTTTTTCTGTGTAATAGGGTCGCCAATCTGCACCACGCTCTGCGGAACCGACTGGTCAATCTGCATTGATGAGAATGTGGCTCCGTGGATTCCGTCCTTCCCTATCCTTCCTCCGACCACTACTGCGAGATAGCCAGGCTCAATAACTTTTTCAGAGGTTCTCCTGCCATCAATCTGGGTTGGCATCAAACCTACAGTACCAGCATAAACCAAAGGCCTTGTGGAATAGTCTTTCTCAAATACCAAAGAACCGTTGACTGTTGGAATGCCCATCTTGTTTCCGCCATGCTCGATTCCCCTGACGACACCCGCATAGATTACTTTGGGATGAAGGACGCCTTTTGGAAGTTCATTCTGGGGTGTATCGAGCGGGCCAAAGCAAAGGACATCTATGTTGGCAATCGGATTTGCCCCAAGGCCGGTCCCCATGACATCACGCTGGACACCAAGGATTCCTGTCAATGCTCCGCCGTATGGATCAAGGGCTGAGGGCGAGTTGTGGGTCTCCACCTTCACAGCAACATCATACTCATGGTTGAATTTGATAATTCCGCCATTGTCCTTGAATACACTGATGACATATGGCTTTTTCACCCTGTCAGTTGCCCCTGCTATGAATGTTTTGAAAAGGGAGTTTATTGCGTGGAATTCTCCTTCCTCCTCATAATGGATTAATGAATTGAATATCTTGTGCTTGCAGTGCTCGCTCCAGGTCTGGGCAATCGCTTCCAATTCAACATCAGTGATTTTAGTGTCAAGGCCGACCTTCTTCCTCGCTGCCTGGGTGCGCTCCTGCTTGAAGTATCTTTTGATTGCAAGGAATTCCTCATAATTCAGGGAGAGCAGTTTTTCTTTTGCTAAAAACTCCCAGCGCTTCTGGCTCATGTGAAGGCTGATTTTCTCAACCTGAGGCTCGTGCTGGATTTTCACAATTGGAAGATAAGGCTGCATATCAGCCCCGGGCTTATGGACCCTGAATTTCTCAACAAGGGGGTTGTGGATTAAGGATGCGATTTGTTCGCATATAGTCTCATCAACTACGCCATTCAATGAGTAGACCCGTGAGTAGTGCGCTTTGACAGGCTTTCCCAGCCGGTCCTCGATTGCCTCTGAGGCGGTTTTTCCGACATTGTCAGTAACGCCAGGCAGCATGCCGACTTCTACGCGCCAGGTGTCCTTGAACAGTGGCTGGGCGACACTGTACTGCTGTGAGACGCTGTCTGCAAATACATCCTTTGCCAGCGCAAGGATATCGTCCTCAGGAAGCTCATCCTCAAGGTTATAGGCGTCAATGAACCGAACCCCCAGGTCTAGGCCTAGGGCTTCCTTGATTCGCTGCTTAAGACGGTCTCCCGGCACATCCTTTAAGTGGCTCTTTACTGTAAGCTCCAGCCTCTGTTTCATTGGAGAATCTATGGGAATTAACCATTATATGCCTTATTGTAGCTCCATCCAGATTCCAACCTGGCTGTTTCCGCCCTCATAATCGGCCAGAGTGTAAGGCACCTGGATAAGATAATCATAAGTTCCGTAGGCATCTGCGGTGGATGTATTGACTGAGACCATCCAGACAGTGGACTGGTTGAGGGTGTTGCTGTACTCTGTCCCCCCGTCAGAAGTATCCCAGAGGATTCCAGTCTGGAACGTGGTGTTCTGGGTTGAGGAGTTCGCAACGGGCACGCTGACGATTGGCTGCCCGAAGACCTGGTAATTCTGGGTTTCTATCGGCGAGGAGCCGTCAGTTGAATATGCGCTCTCGATGTTGTCGATGAACGTGGTTCCATTGAACGCGATATCCAGCTCAGTGAAGTCGTTGGTTGAGCTCCCGTTGGAGGTGTTGCGGCCAATTGCCTGCAGAGAAACCCAGTCGATTGATGAATCAACATCACTGAAGTAAACATTGTAGGCTGATGCGTTCCACTCATAGAAGTACTGGCCAGACTCATTGTCAGTCAGGATTATCGAGCCGCTGACGTTTCCAAAGAACCTGTGCCAGAAGTCAGTACATGAGACTTCGCATCCAGCGTGGCCGTCTTCAGTCCATGATAGGAATGAGTCGCAGCGGTCCATGGTTCCGGTGTTGTTTGTTCCCTGGTTTGTTATGTCAAATCCATTGAAGCAGATGTAATTTGAGTAAATGTCAGCGTTGCTGCTGGCTGCGTCGAACCTGACTCCGCCAACCGTGTTGTTGGTGATGTTGGTCGAGTTGAAGTTGCTGCCATTCGAGTTCAGGCTGTAAACACCATACTGGGTGTTGTTGTAAACGCTTGAGCTGTTGATGAGGGTGTCAAGCGAGTTGTTTATCAGGACACCGTGCTCTGTGTTGTTGCATGCCACCGAGTCATCTATAACCGTGTTGTTGGATGCGCTGACGATTATTCCGCTGCCTGTGTTGTTGCAGAAGTATGATGGGTCGATGGTCACGTTTTCTGATAATGATATGAGTGCCCCTCCTGCCCCGTTAATTGTTGAGTTGGAGTCAATTATGTCTGTGTTGTTCGAGTTGAGGAGCGATATTCCGTATTCAGTGTTGTTGGATGATGATGTGTTCTGAACAGAAAGGTTGCTCGTCATGTAGGCCATGAGGCTGCTCTTTGTCGAGTTGAAGAGCGTCATATTTGCGATTGTAATGTTCTCTGCATGCTGGACCGATACTCCGTACGAATAGCCGGTTATATTTGAGCAGTTTCTGATTGTGATGTTTGAATAATCCATGTTTGTGCCGTTTACAAGTATGCCTGCCGTGTTGCCAGTGTTGTTGGTTGTGAGATTGTATCCAAAACAGTCAAAGGTTACATTTGATGATGCTATTACGATGCAGGCGTTGTCTACTGCAAAGGACCCGGTGATGTTATTTGGAGAACCAATATGATTTTGGAGCATCTGATAGATTCCTGGGCTCGCTATTATTGGGCAGTTGGTGAGGTTGCTCTGGAGTATTGCGAAGTCATATGTGCCAGTAACATTGGCCAGTGTGAGGGTGTTCGCAGTGCTGTTGAGAAGAGCTATGGTGTTCTGCCAGGTTCCATTGTACTTGAATATCTCGAATTGAGAATCGTCATATCCAGCGACTTCAGAGTCTGTCCAGCGCCAGGTTATGTTGTCGATTGGCTGGCTGCCCGAAACACTGGTGATGTTCACGAATTTCTGCCTGAAGCTCACATAGTCGGGCGGAAGTGTCGAAGAATTGGTTGTCCAGTTGATTGCATAGCTATTACTTAGTGGGATTGTATCCTGGAGGTCAAGGGTTGTGTAATTCTCGAATCCTCCGGTTGGGTTGTCTATTGTGAGGTTGGTGAATAGCAGGGTTGAGCCTCCACCAAAGGCCGTTGTTGCAAAGAGAAGGTCGTAGGACAGATGGTCACGCACATAGGTGTTTGTGAAGTTGGCGCCAATGTTAATGGTCCTGAAACCGTATTGGTTTGAATAAGCGCTATTGTTGATGAATGAAACTGATGTAGAGCCTCCGGTAGCTATGAGGCTGCTTCCTGGAGCGTTGAAACCATAGACGATGTTGTTGTGGGCAGTGTTGTTGATGAAAGTTGAACCATCTGCCTCATCGATATAGATGCCGGTTCCGAATTTCATGATATTGCAGTTCCGGATTGTGACGTTGTCCTTGTCGGTGATGTTGATACCATCATTGCCCCCCATACCAAATCCATCCAGAATGGAGTTGTCACAGTCAAGGTAGATGTTGGATGCATTCATGCGTATGAGGTCCTGGTTTGATTGGTAGGTATCAGTACAGAGGGTCGTGTTCTCATTAACGTAGAAAATACCATAGTCTGCTACTACCTTTGTGCCGTATGTTGTTGGGTTTGAAAGATTCACGCAGGTTGATGTTATGTTGCTCTCAACGATTGCATAGTCGCTGGATGGGGAGAGGTTGGCTATGCTGAGAGTGTTTAGTCCCTCGTATAGTGTGGCTCCTGCATCTGCCCACGAAGTGCTGTATTTCCAGATTTGCAGCCTTGATTCGTTGTAGCCTGGAACCGCGCCATCTGGCCACGTCCAGTTGATGCTTGAGATTGTATTGGTTCCTGAAATGTTTACAAACTTCTGATTGAAGCTTGTGATTCCTGCTGGCAGGGCAGTTGAGTTGGTTGTCCAGTTGATTCTGGTAACGCCGCCTGAGCTGAGTGTATCTTGTATGTCCAAGGTAGTGTAATTCTTGAATCCTCCTGATGGGTTGTCTATTGTAAGGTTTGTGAAGAGTACTGTTGAACTCATGCCAAAGGTTTCAAGAGAAACATCATAGAATGGATGGTTGTAGACATGGCTGTTTGTGAAGTTGGCTCCAATGTTTGAAGTTCTGAAACCATATTCACCATTTCCATATGCAGTGTTGTTGATGAATGATATTGAAGTAGAGCCATCAGGATTTGAGATTATATTTCCAGGTGCACTGAAACCATGTCTTGTGTTGTTGTAAGCAGTATTGTTGATGAATATTGAGCCCTGGGTGGCTGCAAGGTAGATGCCTGTTTCGAATTCCTGGACGTTGCAGTTTCTGATTGTGACATTGTCCTTGTCAGTGATGTTGATACCCTGTGAACCAACAGCGCTTGATGAATCTATTATGGAGTTGTTGCAGTCCAGGTAGATATTGGATGCGTTCATGCGGATTGCATCCTCGTTTGAGGAGTAGGTGCCGGTGCAGAGAGTTGTATTCTCGTTTATGTACCAGATGTTTGAATCCAGAACTACTTTTGTACCGTAGGTTGCTACATTTGAAAGATTCACACAGGTTGAGGTTATGTTGTTCTCAACGACTGCGTAGTCGCTTGATGGTGAGAGGTTTGCTATGCTGAGGGTATTCAGTCCCTCATAAAGCGTTGCACCTGCATCGGCCCAGGAGGTGCTGTACTCCCAGATCTGCAGCTTTGATTCGTTGTAGCCTGGAAGAGCGCCATCTGGCCATGTCCAGTTGATGCTTGAGATTGTATTGGTTCCTGAAATGTTTACAAACTTCTGATTGAAGCTTGTGATTCCTGCTGGCAGGGCAGTTGAGTTGGTTGTCCAGTTGATTCTGGTAACGCCGCCTGAGCTGAGTGTATCTTGTATGTCCAAGGTAGTGTAATTCTTGAATCCTCCTGATGGGTTGTCTATTGTAAGGTTTGTGAAGAGTACTGTTGAACTCATGCCAAAGGTTTCAAGAGAAACATCATAGAATGGATGGTTGTAGACATGGCTGTTTGTGAAGTTGGCTCCAATGTTTGAAGTTCTGAAACCATATTCACCATTTCCATATGCAGTGTTGTTGATGAATGATATTGAAGTAGAGCCATCAGGATTTGAGATTATATTTCCAGGTGCACTGAAACCATGTCTTGTGTTGTTGTAAGCAGTATTGTTGATGAATATTGAGCCCTGGGTGGCTGCAAGGTAGATGCCTGTTTCGAATTCCTGGACATTGCAGTTCATTATTGTGACATTGTCCTTGTCTGTGATGTTGATACCTTGAGAACCGGCTGCGCTGGATGAATCTATGATTGAGCTGTTGCAGTCAAGGTAGATGTTGGATGCGTTCATGCGGATTGCATCCTCGTTTGAGGAGTAGGTGCCGGTG
Organism: uncultured Microcaldota archaeon; assembly: GCA_963791815.1. Classification (GTDB taxonomy): domain Archaea; phylum Micrarchaeota; class Micrarchaeia; order Anstonellales; family Bilamarchaeaceae; genus Bilamarchaeum. The sequence continues at coordinate 94,474 of CAWBTT010000002.1, forward strand.
CAGAGGGTCGTGTCCTCGTTTATGTAGTAGATGTTTGAATCAACCACTACTTTTGTGCCGTAGGTTGCTGCGTTTGAGAGGTTAACACATGTTAAGGCCCCATTGTTCTCAAGGATTGCATAGTCGCTTGATGGGGTGAGGTTTACCATGCTGAGAGTGTTGATTCCTTCGTATAATGTAGCCCCTGCATTGGCCCATGAAGTGCCGTATTCCCAGATTTCCAGCCTTGACTCGTTGTAGCCTGGAACCGCGCTGTCTGGCCATGTCCAGTTGATGCTTGATATTGTGTTTATTCCAACACTGACTTTAGAGATGTCAACAAACTTCTCATTGAAGCTTACGAGGTTTGGTAGCAGAGCCGATGAGTTGGTTGTCCAGTTGATTGCAAAGCCACTGTTTGAGGGCATCGTGTCCTGAAGGTCAAGAGTTGTGTAGTTCTTGAAGCCTCCTGTTGGATTGTCTATTGTAAGGTTTGTGAATAGCAGGCTTGAGCCTCCAGTAAAGGCAGTTGCAAGGAAAATATCGTAGGATGAATGGTTGCGTGCGTAAGTGTTTGTGAAGTTGGCTGCTATGTTCAGTGTCCTGAAACCATACTGGTTTGAATAAGCGCTATTGTTGATGAATGATACATACTCCGAACCTCCACTGGCTGTGAGGATGCTTCCGGGAGCGTAGAAACCATATACAATGTTATTGTAGGCAGTGTTGTTGATGAACGTAGAACTATCTGCCTCATTGAGGTAGATGCCTGTTCCGAATTTCCGGACATTGCAGTTCCTGATTATGACGTTGTCCTTGTCTGTGATGTTGATACCTTCATTGCCGCCCAGGCCAAATCCATCAAGGATGGAGTTGTCACAATCAAAGTAGATGTTCGATGCGTTTATGCGTATGAGGTCCTGGTTTGATTGGTAGGTACCAGTGCAGAGGGTCGTATTCTCATTAACGTAATATATTCCCCCGGATACTGCCACTTTTGTACCATATGTTGCCGCGTTTGAAAGATTCACACATGGAACAGGCGGTATGATGGTCAGGTTGTTGGAACAGCTCTCATTGCCATTCAGAGTTCCATCGTTGGGTGTGATGCAAGCCTGCCAAACATCCCCAAGTGAGGTTTCGTTGCTTACTATGAGGTCTGTTTTATCATCGAAAATCGCTTGAATCTGTTCATCGCTTAGAGCGCGGTTGAAGACTTTTAATTCATCGATTGTGCCGTTGAAGTATCTGTTTGGAATGTTGTATTGAGGGTAGTAGTATATGTCTCCCACTTTACCAACCAAATGGTGTGCTGCCGGGTCATATCGGATAGTGCCGGATGTCCCAACAGAATCACTTCCGATGTTGGTTCCATTTACATAATAGGTTTGGGTTGTCCCCTCTTTCACAACTGCTATGTGCTGCCAGTTATTTGCAGAATATGCACCATCATTACTGCGCTCAGCAGCGTTGTCATTGTCGCCATTGATATCAAATGTAATCGCACCATTGTCATAGAGGCCGAACATCCAGCCAGAGTCAGTACCCTGAATCTCATAGCGGTTGTCATAAATCATGCCCGCATTATTGGTTCTTGGGTAGACCCAGGCCATTACAGTGAAATTTTCAGTGGTAAAGTCAGTGCTGCTACCATTTTGAAGAGAGATATACCAGTCATTCGTACCATCAAATGAATATGCTCCCCAGCCATCATATCCGCCGCTTGGATTCCAGCTAGCCCCAGTAACATTTCCATTATTTCCATAGCCCGAGTAATCAGTTGAATTCTGATTACCGTTTATATTACCATCAGCCTCAAATGGCAAATTCAAAGCCAGGATGCTTGAGCCATTTACATACCAATTGGTTATGTTTTTGACACTGTCCAAAGCATTTGAATCATATACATCATAGTACACTGTAAGATTTTCTGAAGTGGTATCTGTTCCTAAGGTGCTGTTCAGAGTAATATTCTCGACTATCGGCGGTACTGGTTGCGAATATTTTCCAACCCAAGGTCCATAGTCAATGACATTAGAGCTCACATTTGCCCCATTAACGCTGCTGTAGGGGTAATCGGTACCCGTGTCACCATACTCGTCATCATTCGAATCTGTGATGTTCAGGTAGTTGAAGAAGATATCACTCCAGTTGTTTCCTCTTGCGCAGAGCGCGCAGCTTGTCCCGTTTGTTATGTTGAAGTGGTTGGTCGCTGAATCAGAGTATGCCTGGAGAACGGTGCTGTCTCTAAAGTCATTATAGTAAACAAGGGTATTTGTTCCGCCAGTGATATTAACACCAACAGAGTTGCTGGTGAGCGTGTTGTTGCGCAGGGTGTTGTTGTTTGCGCTGTTAGTTACCCAGATTCCTGCTCCGGCAGTATCGTTGATGCTGTTGTTCTCAACAACAGAGTTTGTTGTACCGTTGAGAAGGATACCGTATTCGTACGGGTCAATCATAAGGTTCCTGATTGTCACATTGCTGAATGCTCCTGCGTAGATTCCGTATGTCTTGGATGAGTTGTATCCATTGACAGAGTAACCAGCCCCATCAAGAACTATTGATGAGTTAACTATAAGCCCGTGCTGGGGACATTGTATCCCCCCGGTCGAGTTTTTGAGGTCTTCTGCAAGAATCACATCAGAGTTCAGTACTTCGCCACAGTCAGGACTGGCCTGGAACTGGTGCGTTTGTGGATAGTAGTCGTAGAGCCCCCTTCCAGGATCAACTTCAAACTGAGAATCGCATATTCCATCAATTGGAGAGAGGTCAACGCATCCTTCCCCCTGCGAATCATAATGTCTCCAATAGTTTCCGATATTCGAATAGTTGAAGTGGTTGTTCCCATACGCATCGACTTGCGTACTGTCACGTCCGACAAAATCGTTTGCCCAGATAAGATTATTGTTCTGCCCTGCATTGTTGGTTAGTCGGATTGCGTCCTGAGCACTGATGTTGAACACGTTGCCGGTTATGTTGTTCCCTACTACTGGGGCGTTGTATAGATTTATCCCGTAGTCATTGAATCCCTGGAAGTAGTTGTTGCTGAAGACGTTGTAGTATGCTGGATAGCTTACATGGATGTGATTATTCTGGCTAAGCTCCGGCATGAACCGATTGCCATCTACTAGATTGTAATCCGAATCACTCATGTAGAGTCCGTAGAAGCTGCCGTTTGAGAAGTTGTTGTTCAGGAAGCTGGAATTGTCGACTGCAACTGTTTGTATGTTGAATTGGAAGTCGTCAAAGATACAGTTCTGCACTGTGAAGTTGTTCAGGTAGCGCAATTCCAGGCCGGCTCCGGTTGTAAGGTCATTGTCTATGGTGGCAAGGCCATTGCAGTCAAGGGTTGCGTTGTCTATGTACCAGAGAGTTGGGCCTTGGGTGAAGGTGCCAGGTGCAGATACATTCACTTTTCCTCCAAGCGGAACATTGGCAAGGGCATCCTGCACATTGCTCATGTTTACTGTAGTGCCGTTGACAGTCCCCCCCCAGACAAACCCGTTATTGTATGCTGGGTCGACTTCAACTGAGGTTATGTTGGGGAACGGGCCGCAGTCAGTCGATGGCCTTTCATAGCCTGAGCCGCTCAGGTAAGCATTTCCAACAGCCCCTGAGCCATCATCGACACAGAAGTTGTTTGATGTAATCCTTATCTCATCCCTTCCGTCAATGCTTTCAGTTATATCAATTCCACGGTGGTAGAACTTGTTTTTCCATATGTTGTTATTGTTCTGCCCTGCATTGTTGGTTAGTCGGATTGCGTGCTGAGTGCTGATGTTGAACACGTTGCCGGTTATGTTGTTTCCTACTACTGGGATATTGTACAGATATATTCCATAGTCATTGGTTCCTTCGAAGTAGTTGTTGCTGAAGACGTTGTAATTGGCTGGATTGGATGCATAGATATGATAATTCTGGCCAGTGTCTGGCATGAACCGATTGCCATCTACTAGATTGTAATCCGAATCACTCATGTAGAGTCCGTAGAAGCCAGCATTTGAGAAGTTGTTATTCAGGAAACTGGAATTGTCGACTAGGACTGTGTAGATGTTGTGCTGGAAGCGGTTGAAGGCGCAGTTCTGCGCCGTGAAGTTGTAGAGATAGCGCAAATACAGGCCATATCCGGTTGTAAGGCCATTGTCCATTGTGGCAAGGCCATTGCAGTCAAGGGTTGCGTTATCTATATACCAAAGGGCTCCACCCTCGGTAAAGGTTCCTGGTGCAGATACATTTACTTTTCCTCCAAGCGGAACATTGGCAAGGGCATCCTGCACATTGCTCATGTTTACTGTAGTGCCGTTGACAGTCCCCCCCCAGACAAACCCGTTATTGTATGCTGGGTCGACTTCAACTGAGGTTATGTTGGGGAACGGGCCGCAGTCAGTCGATGGCCTTTCATAGCCTGAACCGCTCAGGTAAGCATTTCCAACAGCCCCTGAGCCATCATCGACACAGAAGTTGTTTGATGTAATCCTTATCTCATCCCTTCCGTCAATGCTTTCAGTTATATCAATTCCACGGTGGTAGAACTTGTTTTTCCATATGTTGTTATTGTTCTGCCCTGCATTGTTGGTTAGTCGGATTGCGTGCTGAGTGCTGATGTTGAACACGTTGCCGGTTATGTTGTTTCCTACTACTGGGATATTGTACAGATATATTCCATAGTCATTGGTTCCTTCGAAGTAGTTGTTGCTGAAGACGTTGTAATTGGCTGGATTGGATGCATAGATATGATAATTCTGGCCAGTGTCTGGCATGAACCGATTGCCATCTACTAGATTGTAATCCGAATCACTCATGTAGAGTCCGTAGAAGCCAGCATTTGAGAAGTTGTTATTCAGGAAGCTGGAATTGTCGACTGCGACTGTGTAGATGTTGTACCGGAAGCTGTCAAAGCTGCAGTTCTGTGCTGTGAAGTTGTTCAGGTAGCGCAATTCCAGGCCGCTTCCGGATGTAAGGTCATTGTCTATTGTGGCAAGGCCATTGCAGTCAAGAGTTACATTGTCAAGGAAATATGCAACAGGCCCATCAGACTGGGTAGTTGAAGTAGTGACATTAACAAGAGCCCCGTGAGGAGCGTTTGCAACAGCGTCTCGAATGCTGGTCAGGTTCACATCAGTGCCGCTTGTTGTCCCGTTCCATGCCCAATTGCCATCATATGACTGGTTGACTGATATTACAGAAATATTGGGGAATGGGCCGCAATCAGTAAGAGGCCTCTCAAGGCCATAAGTTGAACTCATGTTGAAATAAGCGTTTCCAAGTCCGTTGACACAGAAACTATTATACTGCAACAGGTCTTCTGTTCTGCCTGCAATCGAATCAGATATCACTATCCCCCTGCCAAGGAAAGTGTTCTTCCACACATTGTTATTGTTGGTTGCGCTGTTAGAATAGAGATAGAGCGAGTGCTGTGAGGACCCAATCGAATAGAATGTGTTGTTTGTTATATTGTTGTAGGTGGACCCTGAAGCCAGATAGATTTGGTAGTCGCCAGATGCAAAGCCGAAATAATTGTCTGATATTGTAAGGTAATCCGCGCCAGGAGCATAAATCAGATAACTGCTTGTAGCAGAACCTCCGTAAAACGAGTTGTTGCTGATTTTTATGCCAGATACTGCGGCTGGGAAATTGATTCCATAGTAATCAATGTCATTGAAGGAGTTGTTTGCAATTAGACCAGTATCCCAGTCGGTCTGGACTGTGATTCCATAATCATAGTCAGTAAAGTTGCAGCCCTGGATTGTGACATTTGTCTTGGAGGTCAGGATTCTAATCGCAGTTCCAGTCCCATCACCATCAAGGACAGTATTGTTGCATGTGAGCATTATGTCAGATGCGTTTATTTTGATGGCGCCGTCATTGGATATATCGTCAACTATGAATGTGCCAGGACAAAGGGTAGTATCACTGTTTATGAACATCTCATCTGTCGGGTTGATGCAGGCGTCCCGTACGTTCAGGCTGTTTGAGCAGCTCGTGTTACCATCATCGGTACCGTCATTTGGAGTAACGCATCCCATCCAGACGTCTCCGCCCAAGGTCTCCGAAGAAGACATTTTGTCTGTATTCTGGTTGAAGAGCTCGGTTATCTGGGGTGGATTAAGCCTCCAGTTGTAAACCTGGACTTGGTCAATATCCCCATTGAATGCATTGATTCCGCAAAGTCCTCCCCCTGCGGTCGCAGAGCCGATGCATATCGGATCCAGATTGACAGAGACGACCATTGGACCGCTAGGCGGAGCAGCGCTCGGCCAGGGAGTCCCATCAACAAATAAGTCCATGGAGCCAGGGTCGAAGGTTCCGACAATATGGTACCATTGGCCTGGCGCGAAACCAGCGGCTGGTGTTCCTGCTCCGATATTCCCGCCGGTTGTGGTCACAATCCAGCAAAGGTCAGTTGGTCCGCATCCGATTGGTGCGGTGCTCGGGTTGAGTACAAGCTTCCACTCGCCCGGCCTTTCTATGATTGTCTGGTCAGGCGTTATTGGATCCTGAAGCTGAATCCACTGAGAAACGCTTATCGGGTCGCTATGGAGAGTGGGCACGTCTATGCTCGATCCTGCTCCGAAAGAATAGTGCGCAGAACCATCATGCCCTCCACTGGATGACCATCCAGCCGAGTTCACAATGCCGTGCCTGCTGTTGTTGCTGTAATCAGTTGCGCTCGTTCCCTCGCTTCCCCCATTGGCCTCAAATGGCATATTCAATTCCATTATCGGAGAGCCGCCCACATACCAGTTGGTGATACTGTATACTGAGTCATTGTCCAAATCATAGACATCCCAATATAGGGTGAGATTCTCTGTGCTATAGTTCGTACCATATGTACTATTCAGGGTGACATTCTGGACCACTGGGAAAGTATAGCTGTTCTCCAGAATACTGTAAGTGCTCGCAGGATTGAGATTGGTGAGGCTGAGGGTGTTGGCGCCCGTGTCCGGCGTGCTGTTGAGGACCGGGTCGCTCCAGCTCACTCCACTGTGCTTCCATAGTCCGAATTTGGATTCATCATATGTGCTCCCGAGTTCGCCCTCGGTCCAGTGCCATATGACCTGCTCGATGGATGGGGTGCCACTTCTCTGTGATATATTGAGGTGCTTATTCGCGAAAGAAATATGGTGTGAAGGTGGGCTGGCAGGCTCATCAGTCCAGTTGATGGCAAAGCTCTCGGCATCGGCGACTCCGGAGGTCTCGCGCAGGGAGAGGTTGGTGTAGTTCAAGTAGCCCCCTGCAGGATTGTCGAAGATGGCCCCTGTGAGATTGACATTGTTCTGGTATGTTATTGATGAGGTGGAATAGAAGTCATGCTCGTTGTTGCGCATATAGGCATCTGTGATGTCCACATCAGAATTGGTGACGCCGAGCCCAATCTGAGTATTGTTGTAGGCAACTGCACCTGTGAGTGAATCCCCATCAGAATAAGCGAACTTGATTCCATCAAAGCAGCCTTGTGCTGTGATGTTCTGGATGGTGTTGTTCTGGGTGTTGCTAAATAGGAAGCCGTCAGCAGGGTCATTGGCCTCGTTGTGCTCTATAATACTGTTGGCAACGTATCCCATGTAGAAACCAGTCCCGTTCGGACTGTCATATGCGATGTTCCTGCTCAGGTTGAGAGATGAGAGATTATAGATGTTGAATACTGTGTCGTTGCCTCCATAGCCCGTGTTCCTGAGCATCTTGGTGTTGTCGCATCTAAGGACATAATAGCTCTCAAGGGTGCTGTTGGCCACAACGGAGTCCTGGATGGTGTTGTCATTGCTGTCGGCCATGTAGAGGCCCCTTTGTCCATTGAGAGCCGTGACATTCGTGAACGTGTTGTTGCTGGAACCTGCAGTTGCGATTATTGCCTCGCCCGCAGCGTAAATGGAATAGACATCTGAGATTGTGTTGGAAGCGGCTCCATACAACCGGACAGATTCGCTAACACCTGTGGCATTTACTCCTGAGATGTTGTTGTCGTCACTGTAGCGGAGATATACTCCTGAGCCGCCCAGCACAAATACATTGTCAGTGAAGGTGTTTTCTGAGCTGGCGTTCACATAGTAGGCCACGCTGGCGTTGTAGAAGGTATTGTTCGTGAACAGGCTGTCAGTCGAGTGCTCGAGATATACAGCATTATGATATTGAGAAATGTTTGCACAGTTCCTGACAGTGACATTGGTCTGCGAACCGTTGAGGACTATGGCCAAGGCATCTATGGTGCCATCGTTCGTGATGGAATATCCATCGCAGTCGAAGATGACATCTGAGACTGCTATCTTGACACAGGCCTTGGCGCCACTGAAAATCTCATCGGCGTTGTGAGGAGCTCCGTAGAGATTCCCTGTGACCTGGTGGATGCCGGAGGATGTTATGGTTGGACAAGCAGATACGTTGCTCTCAAGGAGGCCATATGTGCTGCCTGGGGCCAGGTTCGCAAGCGAGATTGAATGTGTTAAGACATCAGGCGTGGTGTTCAGGACATACCAGCTGCCGTTGTGCATCCAAAGGGAGATGTCTGACTCCGTATAGCCAGAGGCCTCAGCTGCTGTCCATTGCCAGGTTATGCTCTCGATGGTCGGAGACCCAGACCTCTGAGAGATGTTGAGATATTTGTCCTCGAAAGAGATTCCTGATAGCGGGGTAGCAGGCTCCATGGTCCAGTTGATTGCGAAACTTTCGGCTTCGGTGGTATCAGAGGTCTCATACAATGAGAGATTGGTGTAGTTCAAGTAGCCTCCAGCAGGATTGTCGAAGATGGCATCTGTGAGCCTCACATCGCTCGAGTAAGTCAAAGTTGATATGAAATAAAAGTCGAAACTATTGTTCCGCAGGTAAACGTCTGAGATGTTGACATCTGAGTTCGCGATTTGCAGGCCATTTGAGAGACTGTCATATACCTCCACGCCTGAGACGACTCCATCTGAATATGCGAAATTAAAACCATCAGCGTAGCTTCCAACTGCAGTGCTGTTCAGGAGGGTGATATTACTGTTGGAGTTGACGATTATGCCAACATCAGTTCCATTTGCCAGATTGTGCTCCAGGGCGCTGTTGGTCGTGTTTTCCAGGTAGAAGCCGACCGCAGTTGAACTCTCATATGCCCTGCTCCTAAGGAGCTTGGCATTGACATCGTCCTCCACATAATAATTGTAGAGAGTGCTGTTCTCAACCAGGCAGTCCTGGATGGTGTTGTCTGAACCAGCGACCAGTTCGAATCCCATATAGTTGTCGATAGTAGTGATGTTTGTGAATGTGTTGTTGCCCGAGCCTGTTTTGATTGGCATGGAAACGCTTCCACCAATTGAATAACCATTTGAGACCGTGTTGGAATCGGCATCAAAGAGGCTGATGGCGGAATTGGCCCCCGTGGCATTGAATCCTGAGATGTTGTTGTTGCTGCTTTGGCGAAGATATATTCCAGGACCTCCTAGTATGAAGGTGTTGTCTGTGAATGTGTTTCCAGAGCTGTTGTCTGAATAGTAGCCCCAACCAGAATTATAGAAGGTGTTGTTGGTGAACAGGCTGTCAATGGATTCATTGATGTATATGGCTGCGTTGGTGTATCCTGATATGTTGGCGCAGTTCTTGACTGTGATGTTTTTCTTCGAACCGTTGAGGACTATGGCCAAGGAGTCGAGGACAGTGCCATCGTCATTGATACTGTATCCGTCGCAGTCGTAGATGACATCTGAGGCTGCTATCTTGACACAGGCTCTGGCACCAGTGAATATCTCATCTGCGTTGTGGGGGGCTCCTGTGTAGTTCCTGGTCATCTGATATAAGCCAGATGAGGTTATTATGGGGCAGTTCTCAACCCCCTTGACAGCAAGGATATTGCTGCAGCTCGTATTCCCATCATCCGTGCCATCATTCGGGGTAACGCATCCTTGCCAACCATCACCGACAGCTGTCTCTTGACTTACAATCAAATCATTTCTGCTGTTGAAGAGGGCTGTGATTTGCTGCGCTGAAAGTTCCCGGTTGTATATCTGCACCTGATCAATGTTCAAAGGCGGGGCACTTGCGGGAGATCCAGTCACGGTACATGATCCTACTGTGTTGGAGACAGCTCCGATGCATATCGGATCTGTTGAAGGGTTGATTGTACTGCCCCCTCCAGATGGAAGACCCACAAGCACACCATCTATATAGAGATTCGGAAGTCCGGATGTAGAATCATATGTACCGACAAGGTGGTGCCATCCAGGAATAAGCGGAAGGCTTGGCACCTCAACTGCCACACCCGTACTAATTGTCTGCACCTGCCAACACAATGTATTCCCCGTACCTGAGCAAGGGAATGGAGGTGTCGGAGCATTCAGGGAAAGTTCATACTCGTTGTTCTTGTCGATTATAAATAATTGATCTGAACTAGGGCTATTGGTGTAGAGCCATGCTGAGACAGTAAGGGGGTCGGTGTTGAAGCTTGGGACCTGTATGTATTCGTTTCCAAGTGAAAAGTCATAGGTCCCCCAACCATCATACCCTCCATTGGACATCCATGGAGCGGATGATACTATGCCATTCCTTCCGAAGGTGCTGTAATCAGTTGTAGTTGTGAATTCGCTGCCCCCGTTGGCCTCGAATGGCAGATTCAACTCCAGGATTGAAGTGCCGTTCATGAGCCAGTTAGTGATATTATAGACAGAGCCATTGTCCAAATCATAGACATCCCAATATAGGGTAAGGTCCTCTGCGCTGAGGTTCGTGCCGTTTGTACTATTCAGGGTGACATTCTGGACCACTGGGAAAGTATATGAGTTGTTCAGCAAGCTGTATGTGCTTGCAGGGTTGAAGTTGGTGAGTGTGATGGTATTGGCAGTTTCATCAAGAGTGAAGCTGGTAGGGGTCCAGCTTCCCACTATGTATTTCCAGAGCTCTAAAATTGACTCATCGTAGCTGGCAGATTCGGAATCGGTCCAGTGCCACACTATACCCTCTATGCTGATTGTGCCTGAGACTCTTGTGATATCTATGTGCTTATTCTCAAAGGACTGCTGGTAGATTGATGGATATACTGGAGGCTCTGATGTCCATTTGATGTAGAAGTCCGAGGATTGTGTCGTCAGGACAGTCTCGTTCAAGGAAAGGTTGGTGAAGTTCTGGAAATCTCCTGCCGGATTGTCGAAGATGATGTTCGTGAGGTTCATTTCACCTCCGGCAAGGACAGCTGATGTGAACTTGAGGTCTTGGGTGTTGTTGTAGAGATGAATGTCACTCATCAGAGTTGCTGAGTCTGAGAGATAGATACCATTTGCTGTGCTGTTATGGACAGTGCTGTTGGTGACCACGGCGCCAGTCACATTGTCCAATCTGATTCCGACTGAGTGTTGCGAGATGCTCGGGCAGTTCTTGATAGTAACATTGGTCACATCCAAGGCCGCTATGCCGAGCGAGAATGCCGTGCCATTGTTCGTGATGTTATAACCATCACAGTCAAAGATGACATTCGATGCGCCGATGAGTATGCAGGCGGTGTTCAGTGTGAAAGGTATGGTGTTCGGAGAACCGTTATAGCTCAGATTCATCTGATAGGTGCCTGAAGAAGATATGTGGGGGCAGTTCTCCGTAGCGTTCTCCTGGAATAAACTGTAGGTGCTCGTTGGATTGTGGTTAGAGAGGCTGATGGTATTGGCAGTTATGTCTGGAGTGTCATTGAGAGCCGGAACGTTCCAGCCGCCGAGGCTGTATTTCCAGAGCTCTAACTTGGATTCGTTGTAGCCTCCTGCTGTAACTTCAGCGTCGGTCCAGTACCAGGCGACATCCTCAAGGCTTACTGTGCCGGATAAGCGGGTGATGTTGAGATGTTTGTCTGCGAAGGATACACGCGTTCCAGGCGGAGTTGTTGGCAGAGCTGCGGTCCAGTTTATTGATATCTCATTGCTTTCAGCTACTGGAACAGTCTCGTTCAATGAAAGATTGGTGTAGTTCTGGAAATCTCCTGCAGGGTTGTCGAAGATGATGTTCGTGAGGTTCATCTTCCCGCCCGCATATAGGGCTGAGACGAATTTGAGGTCTTGTGGATTGTCATAGAGGTGGATGTCGCTTGCAAGCACTTCGGAGTCCTTGAGGTACATACCAAGAGTAAAGCTGCTGTGGACAGTGCTGTTGGTGATTAGACCTGAGGTCACATTGTCATAAACCACCCCAGTAACATAGCCTGAGATTCCTGGGCAGTTCCTAAGCGTGATATTGTCCACATCTTTTGCAAAGACACCTATATGGAATCCCGGGGTAGGAGAGATGCTGACATTGTAGCCGTTGCAGTCGAAGATGACGTCTGATGAGATTATCCGGACACATGCGGTATTCGGTGTGAATGGTATGACGTTCGGAGCTCCTACAATGTTGTTGTTAATCGTATGGGTGCCTGATGATGAAATCACAGGGCAAGTATCTGGTTGGGTCACTGTGAGTGTATTGCTGCAGCTCGTGTTCCCATCAGCAGAACCATCGTTCGGAGTGATGCATCCCTGCCATACATCAGTGAGAGCAGTCTCGGCGCTGTCAATCCGGTCGGTCCTGCCATTGAAGAGCTCGGTGATTTGCGACTGGGTGAGCTCCCGGTTGTATATCTGGACCTGATCAATTACCAGCGGAGGAGTCATGGCAGGCATTCCACTCACGCTACATGAGCCAAAGCCTGAGGCACCTCCAATGCAGATTGGAGATGTTTGTGGGGTTACTGCAGTTGCACTTGATGCTGGCAGAGCAACGGCCGCACCATCCACATAGAGATTTGAAGTTCCCAATAAGAATACTGAATTATAGTTATACGTGCCCACCACATGGTGCCAAGCACCCGGGGAAAGCGATGATGCTGGCACCTGGACAGCCAGCCCTGAAGGCCCTGCCTGCACCTGCCAGCAAAGGTTGTTGGCTGAGCAGCCAATTGGAGGCGACATGGCATTGAGGCTAAGCTCATACTCATTGTTTTTGTCCACTATCATGAGCGAGTCCATGTTCGGGTCTCCAACAAAAATCCATGCTGAAACGGTTATCGGATTTGTGTTGAAGCTGGATACTTGGATGTACTCGTTGCCATTTGAGAAGTCATATGCCCCCCAGCCATCATGGCCCATGGTTGACATCCATGGAGCGAATGATACTGCCCCATTCCTTCCATGAGTGCTGTAATCTATAGCGGTTGATCCTTCATAGCCCCCATTGGCTTCGAATGGCAGATTCAGTTCAAGTATGCTTAATCCATTAACGTTCCAGTTGGTGATATTGTAGACGTTGTCGCCGATATCCAAATCATACGCGTCCCAGTAGAGTGTGAGAGTGTCGTTGGTGTAATTCATGCCAGATGTACTGTTCAATGTGAGGTTCGCGATTACAGGGGCATTGGTCGCGTCGTTGTATGCGTATTTCACATCTTTGTCGAACTTGAACTCGAGTATGTGCGACCCTGTTGTCAGGACCTTGCTTGTCAAGCTCCCAGTCTCGTTGCATTGGAATTTCGATTGCTTGACTGCCTTCTGACCACCATTCCAGTTGGGGCTAAGGAGAGTAGCACCGCAGCGGAGTTCAAGAAATCTGAGATCTCCAGTCTCATCAACATCATCCCAGATGGTTCCGTTAACTGCTTTTACAGTTAGGAGGGCAGTGCCGCTTGTGTTGAAGTAAATCGTCCAGTTGCCTCCGACAGCTGGTGTCGAGTGAAGGTTAATCACCGTAAGGTTTGCCTCTCCGAAGGCTGGGTCATTTGGAGTAAGGGTAAATGTGTATTCCCGACCTGGGATCAGGTCAGTCCGAAGGAGCTTCCAGTTGGAATCAGTGCATGTCCTTGAGTCGAAATCCCAGGCAGCGCACTTGTAAAGTGAGTTGCCCTTTGCAACCACGGTCACTACAGCTGATGTGAAATCGAGTGCTGATGGGTCGATAGCGTAAACAGATACCCAGGACACGTTCTCAGGTGCCGGAATGTCCTCTGGAACATCATCAATTCTGAGTGATGAGTTCTTTGACTCGAGGTTCTTGAATATTATCTGCTTGAGCGGGCCGCTCTCCGGATTTACCTTCACATGTCCGGTCACAGGAGTGAGTTTCTTCTTAATCTTCTTGCCTTCCTTGTCAATTATCTGCAGGTCGCCATCGAAAATGTTTTGGATGCTCCCGTCAATGGTATCATTGGCCACTGGCCCCGCATTAGGTTCAATTGGAGGCTCTTCATCTGGCACCACAGGTTCTTCCCCATTTCCAGAACCCTGGGAAGATGCTACCTTTGCGAGTATTGAGATTGTCTCATATGAGGTTGGAGCTCTCTCAAGGCCGAGTATCGCCCAGTTCCCTTCGCTCATCGAAACCACGGAATATGATATTTCCTCGACATTGCCAGCGCTGTCAATGAACTGGATTACAAGATTGGAGAAATCGGGCTCCAAACCCGGCATGTAACTGATTTCAATAATCGATGGGTCGAAATCAGCAGCGTAATCAGCTGAAGTTGTAGATAGGACATTCAATCCGTAATCCTCATCCGGCACTGTTACGTTCACCTGAATCCATGAGCCGGGCTCCAGCCGCACTATAGTATAATTAGTAGTGTAGCTATCGTTGTTCCCTGTGACCTCAAGAATCATGTTGGAGAAGTCGCGGTCTATGCCATCGACATGGGTAATGTTCACGATTTGGGTAAGTGCTGCCAGCACAAAGAGCATTACACCAAGTTGCGTCTGTCCCCTCATTTAGGAATCCCCCTCCTTCCTTCTTCCTCTTCCCTTCTCCGATAGTAGAGAAGAAGCAGTATCAGCAATATTATCAGTATGAGTAATATCGGGACTATGCATGGCAACTCCTGTCTCACCCTTATAGGTATTATTCCTTTCGATATCTCCTCGATTGGGGTCTCAGGCTCTGCCTTAAGGCAATCCTCGACACGGTAGACTGTGGTGTTGCTGCAGTTCATGGAATCTTCGCATTTCTGATATCTGAAACCGTCGATGCACGTTCCCCACTCCTCGCAGTAAAGGATGATTTCACACTGGGGAGGCCCTCCTCCGGGCAGTGTATCATTCGGACCAGGAGGAACTACCGGTGGAAGTGGGGGCTCATACGTCTCGTTGTAATAGGGGACTCCGCTTCCCCCTCCGCCTCCGCTTCCCTGAGGTGGTTTGACGCATTTGAGGTCACGGGTGACATAGTAGGTCACATTGGTGCCGTTCATGGTCGGGACCATCAGCTGAAGGTCGAAGATTGAGCCATTGAACCCTTCCTTATTTTCAACAATCGGAATGATGATTACCAAATCACCGTTCTGGTCCTGGAGATAACCCATCCTGAATGTGTTCGGGATTGGAGAGTTGGTATATGTTGTTGGAACTCCTTGGATTACCCCATAATCAGCAGTTTTGAATTTAGTTGAGAAGATGAATGTTTCTGTCCCGTTTTCCCCTTCCCGGATGATGAAATTGTCAATGGTGGTAAGGTTGCCACGAGAGAGGGATGTTATTGGTGCTGATGAGTTTGAGAAGAGGAGGTTCAGAAGTATATATTTTCCTTTATGGCAATCGTCAAATCCCACGTTTATGTCAAAATAGCTGATGCCTCCGGCATCAGCAACAAAGGAGAAGGGAACAAAGGTTCCTCCCCAGACATTGCCTGTGACTCCGTGCCATATAGAAGGCACATCAGATTCAACATCAATACCAGTGACGTTTCCGCCTTCAGTGCTAGAATTGCCAGCGAGCGCAACGCCCATCAAAACAAGTAAAAGAATGAGGTGACGAATCAGTTCAAGTCACCTTTTTTTCTTCTTACCTTTTTTCATGAACACGAATGCTACAACCGCTATGGCTAGGAACAATGCTCCGAGCACCAACACCGCGATGAGCAACAAGAGCCATGGGAATTCCCCTTCCTGCTCAATATCAACGATGTATGCGGCCTGCTTCATGAGGAATCCGTCCCTTGCTCCGTAATCAAGGAAAACGGTGACGTTCTGGTTTGCCTTTATGTCGGCTTCTGAAAAGTCAAGAGGGAACTCCTCCACTATGAGAGAGCCTGCATCGATTGCACGGGTGGCTGAGCTGGAAACATTGACCAGTGAGCCGCCCAGGCTTGCCTGCACCCTGGAGAAGACATATGCCTTGCTTGCCCCATTGTTCTTGATTGTCACAAGAAGGCTTCCCTTCTCTTTGTCATAGCTTGCCTTCTGCACAGCGACATCTGAGTCATCTGTGTAGCTGATTGTAGCCAAAGGCCCTTCTGATGAGATGAAGTTCTCAAGGGATTTCTTTGAGGCGCCGTATTTGACAAGCACAAGGGCAGTTACGTTACCCTCTGAGACGCTGGAGAGGTCAAGGGCATATTCCGTGCCCAACTGCTCGCCCCTCTGTATAAGTTTTGTTTCATTGCTTCCGAAAATCTGATAGTCAGAGCCATCTACTTTCACACGGACTTCGTGAGAGAAGTAAGCTGGGCCCTCCCCTATATTATCTATTGAGACCATGAGCTTGTTGCTCTGGTCATTGTAAACGATTTCTTTTACCTGCAATTTCGGCTGGTAGGCCGGGAGCGGGAACTCATCGAGAACAAGCACTCCAGTGCCTGCTGAGGGAATAACCTGGGCAAATTTGACGATTATCCCAAAGGTCTTGTTAAGTCCCTCGGCCTCAAATTCCTTCTCCATCTTCTCTCTCATATCATAAATTGGAACAACAAGCTTGTTTCCGACCAGCATGACTGATGTGATATCGCCTGTGCGGACATTTGATTTCATGAAGTCGTATGTCGCTGTCGGGACCAGTCTCCCAGTAAGGAGAATGGGCTTTTCTCCGGCCGCCACTGATTCCTCGAGTGTGGTGCCGTCAAGTACGAATAATGTGTCCAGGGAGAACTCTTTCATGGTTTTCGTGACCATCACAAGGTTGTCCTCGAATTTGTCTTCCCCCTTTCCCACTATTTCTGGGTTGTATGCTGAGAGTGCGGATGATACCTCACTGTCAACAAACCCGTAAATCATGATTTTTTGCGCTCCCTTGACAATTTCATCGACCTCGTCGATGTTGTCCTTGTTCGCAAGAATCACATATGCATCAGTCATGGCTGCGTATGGCAGAACTGAGAGAGCGCTGTCAGAGAATGCTGAATCGACTATGATGAATTTTGTCGCTCCTGAGCGTGTGGCAAGGTCCAGGTTGGTGTCCCCGCCATCTGCTGAATCATAAACTTCAACAGTGTTGTTTTTGGATTTCAGCTGGGTTTCGACAAAAGTGCTCACTGGCACTGCGCCTTGAATAAGAAGAATATCATTGCCTTGGCCAACTTTGGCAGCAAAGACATCAGCATTGCCGCCAGGAACTGGCATGAATTTCACCTGAACATCCACGACATTAGCATAAAAAACACCGGAGAGGACATCCCTTCCGTCCATTGAGTTGATAGCGACAAAATCTTCCGCATATGCGGTTAAAAGAAGCATGAGCATGAATATAGCGAATTTTCTCATATTTTATGACCTCCCTTACCTCTGGCCGAAACGGCCACCCCCACTGGAATATGAAATGTAAAATAAAAATAAAGAAAAAAAATTTATCACTTCAGTTGAGTTCAACGAAGAAGTAATAGGTCTCTGATGCGCCATCGGTCGCGTTGGTCGGGACCATAACTTCGTAGTTGTAGTCCTCGCCCATGTAGTTCGTACCAGAGTTGTCGAGCACAGTGCAGAATGCCAAATCATCCTTTGTTGATGCTCCACCCTCTCCGATAACACATGTTTCGAATCCGCTCGCGTCAGTAACACCCGGCAGTGTACCGTAAGTAGCACCGTTGAGTGTCAGGCTGCAAGAAGTGTTGGTCATTGTGTTAGCAGCAGAGTCAGTTGCAGTTCCGATACCGAAGAACGAGTCCACGTTCGCTGCACTGCCCGCGCCGAAGGAAGCCCAGTTGAATGTTCCTCCTGTGTTGACACAGACTTCACCGCCATCAGTTGGTTCCCAGGCCCAAGTGTAGACGTTCTGGCTGGCATTGTCAGTCAAGACGATAGAACCAGTGACGTTTCCGAAGAACGCTGCCCACCTGTCAGTGAGGGTTGCGACGCTGACGTTCACACCGCTGATGTTTCCACCTTCGGTATCAACAGAGCCAGCTGCTCCGCTTACCCATCTTCCACGTTCATCTTCTGTGCCGACAGTTGCGCCTACGACAGTCGCGAACGCAAATCCGCCCAGGAGAAGAACTCCAAACAAAGCATAAAGCCATTTGTTATTCATATATTTTTCACCTATGGTATACCCATATATGTAGTTTTTGTAGTCTGGCTTACTGAAACAAGATTTATAAACTTAATTACGTTTTTTAGAAGAAATAGCCTAGAAGTGCTCATTTCTGGATTGTTCTGGTTTTGCCATTTGGCAAGGTTTGAAGCAGCTCATCAGCATGGACTTTGAATCTTTTTGCAAGGGATTTTGCAATGGCCCCCTTTCCCTTGCCTTTTTGCGCTGGAACTAGCACAAGTTCATTTTTCAGGATTGTTTTTGAGCAATCGGCAACAATCTGGAGCCCTTTCTCGCCAAGCCCAATCCGAAGCCTAAGCGGAGTGCCCCGGTACCACGTCCTCTCCCCGGAAATGGCAAAGGCTCCGGTTGGAATGTAGCCACCTTGAGAATGTTTTGATAGCTGTTCCTTACGAACAGAATAGACATCAACTGCGGCATTGCCATTTACCCACGCTTTGGAAAAACTAGCCGCAAACTGGGCAGCCTCGCTGAGTTCTTCTGGGGATGCGTCAAGGCCATCTTTCAATATTACGGCAGAGCCACCTTGAATGTCAGCGTGGAAAAACAAATCATTGTCTTCCATATGCTTGCCAAAGACCTGGTCGTTCTGCTGCGCGCTCCGCCCCCCAATCATCAAACGGCCACTGGAAGTGAATCCGAAATTGAATTTCTCAAACCACTCTTTTTCGCGTTTTATCCGGACCTCTTTGGTTTTGGTTTTGCTTGTCCCCTGGAGTTCTTTTTCAGTTTGTTTGATTGCTTCTTCTAATCCTTGGATTTTTTTCTTTGTCTCTTTTGCAAGCTGATAGTAGTATGCCGCGTTTTCATGAACGGATTTGTTGTAGAAAAGCGTGAGCCTCATATTAACAACTATAACTGTATTGCATTATATTGATAGCGCAATGAGAATCAGGGAAATCGATGTGTTTCGGGGCCTGAGCGTCCTTTCAATGGTGTTCTTCACAATTATTTTCAGGCTCAGCAGGACCCTCCCAGATTTCCTTATCCACAATGTCCGGAACTCTTTGCATATTGGAGATTTCGTTCTTCCGATGTTTTTGTTTGCTAGCGGAATGTCAATAGTTTTCTTCTTCAGTAAAAGAAAGAAAGTCAAGCCAGGCATAATCGCAATGGATATTGCCGGAAGGTTCGGCAAGCTTGCGATGATTGCCCTCTTCTTATCCCCGTTTTCAGCAGGTGAAGCGTTGGGGATGGATGAAGTCATGCTGAGCGCGCTGCTTTTCATCCCAACTGTAATTCTCGCCCGCTATGATGTGAAAATAATCGGTGCTGTTGCTGCTGGAGTTATAATTTCATATTTTGTTCTTGCTGGAATTGGAGGGCTCCCGGATTTCACAGAGAATTATCTTGGAGGCTACCAGGCCGCGATATTCTATCTCCCGGTCATGCTTTGCGGATTGATAGCCGGAAAAATGCTTGACAAAACAAAAGAGCTCATGATTGGATTCCTTGGGGTTGCTGTCCTGCTGATGTTCATCATCCCCGCGTGCAAGCTTTGCCTAACCCCGTCTTTCATGATGCTTTCAGTAGCAGTTTCAATGATGGTCTTTGAGGCTTCAAAACTAATCAAAAGTGAAAAACTTGAGTTCCTTGGCAGGAAACCAATCAGATACTGGGTTCTCATGTTCATCCTGATGGTTATCCCAATGTCAATCTATGAGGCATATGCAAACACCAGCCTCCCCTTGGGTCTTGGAGCAGTGGAGGCATTCGTAATCACGCTGCTGATGCTCCCTCTGATTTACCTTGTTTCAAATGCGATTGAAGTCGTTTATAAGAATTTGCCAATCAATAGGCTCTTCGGGGGAAAGACATGAATATTCTCACTGTGCCGCTTCGGTCTCTGGCAGTTCATTCCATGGTAACGCTGTTTTTCACATTGCTGATTTTTCTTCCTGGAATAGTTGATTTTGGAAACACGGCAATTGCAAGCGAAGCGATAACCCCCTGGCAAATCCCGTTTACAGGGATTCTTGAGAGCATCACAATCATCCAGATTGCATCTTACCTTCTTGGAGGCATTTTCTCATTCGCACTTGCATATATGTTCTCGAAATCGTTCCTGCCATCAATGACAGCATCATTCGCATACAACTTCTCGATTCTGCATTTTGAAGGGGCGGTCTTTGACCCTGGCTATCTTTTGGCATTTGCCTTCGTCCCCCTATTCTTCGTTTTCTATTTTCAAATTTCAAAGAAACGGATTGGATGGTTTTCAGTTTCCTTGTTCCTTGTCGCGCTCGGCGACCTCGCGGTTGCGGCATTGTGCGGCTTTGTTGTTTTCCTGGACATGTTCATGAAGGACAGTAAGAAGGGCCCGGCGCTTGCTTTGCTCGCGTTCCTCGCATTGTTCTTCTCTGCCCTGCAGATTCCTGAGAAAACAGTTGATGTGGAAATGCTGGGGATTTTCATGCCATCGGAATTCATGATGATGTCTTTGATTACCGGAGGGATTGCAGGCGCCGGGATATACCTCGGCCTTGGGGTGATGAGCCTAGTTGGTTCATCAATCCTAATCAAAGGCGCTCAGAAGGATGAGCGGTATTTCCTTGGCTGGTTCCTCTTCTCCCTGTTCCTCTTCCTCCTAATCATCCTGGCGAGCATGTTTGCCCCATTCCAGCAGTTGTCAGTGGGATTTGTTCTGATGGCTCTTGTTTTCCTGACTCCGCTGACTGCCCTTTTCTTTGAGAGGATTTTCCGCAAGGAAAAATACGGGGCAATTGTGGTTGTGCTTCTTGCAGTTGGGAGCATAATAGAAAGATGGCCGATTGTCAATGATTATCTGCTGCGGCTATTTTCTTGATTTTCCAATGCGCAGTTTTATCGCAGCCAGGCCCATGTAAACAATATCTGTTGAGAGCCTGACCCTGCTGTTTCCCTTCTCAGTCCATCTGACCGGGATTTCAGAGACCTTCAGGCCCATTTTCTGGGCTTTAATCAGAAGCTCGCTGTCCCAGAACCAGTGGGAATCCTCAATTTTATCGAGGAGGGGAAGAACATTTTTCTTCCTGAATGCTTTGAACCCGCACTGATGGTCATGGATTTTTGATTTGAAAAGCAGCCTCAGAAGAAGATTATATGAGCGGCTGAAAAAAGTCCGCAGAAACGAGCGGCCCGCGACTTTTGAGCCATCCATCAGCCTTGAGCCTGTGACTATGTCATAGCCCTTGTCAATCTCCTGCAGGACATTATTGATTTCGGATAGGTCAGTTGCAAGGTCAGCGTCCATGTAGAAGACAATGTCAAACTTTGACTCTGCAAAAGCGTTTTTCAGCGCTTTGCCGCGCCCAAGCTTTTCCTTGTAGCTGAGCACCCGGATTCCGTTCTTTTTCAGTTCCTCAGCAACAGAAGCAAAATCATCAGTGCTTCCATCCTCAGCGATTATTATCTCGTATTTGTCAAATGGAATGCTGTTTTTCAGTCTCGCCATGTTTTTCAGAAGAATATCTGACTGGTTGTGAACCGGGACAATAAACGAGACCATAGGTTGCATTGTAGCCTGAGAATACTTTTATTCCTTTGTTGAATAGACCCAGTATTTTGAGCTATTCCAGAGAAGGTCGTAGCATTCTGGAACGCTCTGGTTGCTGCTCACGACCAGGTAATCATCGCAGGCAGGAGTCTCATTGAAATCATTATAGACCGCTTTGAGATTCTCATAATCCGAGCTTTCATTGAAGCGGTAGAACAAAAGGCCGGGGTGGTTCTGCTCAAGCAGGAGGGCGGCTTTGTCAGTTCCCATATACCTCTGATTAATTCTTTCCCAACTGAGGAAAAGCCTTTTTGTCTCAAAGAATGTCACGTTCTTGCCCTTTGCAAACTCAGCGATGCCCACGGTTTCCAGATTCTGTTTTGTCAGAGGGAAAGCAGCGACTGATATCAGATTAAGGAAGATGAGCGTGGCCATAACAAAAGGAATCAGTTTGTCGAATTTGGAAATAGAGAGTGCTACGAAAATAATCATGGCAGGAATCGATATTGACGAATACCAGGGGAGGAATTTCTCTGAAAAAAACCCCAGGAAAACCACCAATGCCATTGCTATCAGATGCTTTTCCTTCAGGATTGTTGAGCGGTTTGAGAATAGGAAGAAGATGAAAAATGATGAGATTGGAAATGAGTACCATAGCATGAAGAGCAGGTTGCCGAAAAAGAAGAGTGGGTTCGCCTTCGGCTCTGATCTGAAAATGTCGAAGAGGAATGTGTGCAGCGCATTGTCAAGATTGCCGAAAAGGAATGAAAGCGCAAGATATATTCCGATGAACAATGGGATGGAAAGATAGCTCAGCATCGCATTTGGGAATTTCGGCTTTTTCAGGAAATACAGTGTTACGAATGCGATTGGCGATATCACGTAGAGCCACTTGGTAAGCACCAACAACCCAAGGAACAATGCCCCCAGTTCCAGATTCTCCTCAAGGTAAAAGTATATTGATGAAAGAATCAGGAGAATAGAGAATGATTCCATGAGGAGAAGTGATGAATTGAATATGATTGCAGGGCAGCTCACGAAAAGGAGGGATGCATAGAGAGCGGTTTTTTCCCCATAAAGTTTCTTGGTTATAAGGAAAATCAAAACAACGCTGAGCGAACCGAACAGCGCTGAGGGGAGGCGAAGCACAGTCTCAATTGGGATTGGGAATACCTTGAGTATGTAAAAGAAAGGCAAAAGCACCCAAGTAAAGAGGGGGGGTTTGTACTCTGCAGCCTCGCCCATCACAGTAGGCATGATATTGCCGGGGCTCTCACTGAGTTCTTGGAGCATGAGTGCGTATGAGCCCTCATCAAAAACCAGTACAGATGGCACTATGAACGATATTGCAATGACGTTGAGGACTAAAGATACTGCAAAAAGAACGGGTAGCTTATCCATTGTATATCCCGGTTTTTGTTTTTGGAGGGAACATGGAATCTGTTTGCTTGGGCGTCTTTTTCATGTTCCTGCATGATGCTACGTACCTGATAGGGAAAAATGAGAATGGGACTGCGTGCACTTTTTCAAGAGTGAGGATGCTGGATGAGATTTTCTTCAAAAGCTTGAGGTCAAATGAGTGCAGGTGCCACTCATCATCCTGGCGTTTTGGCACGTTTGGAAATACAATGTCAAAAAGCCCAAGGTTCCAAATCAGGCTCTTTATCATGTTGATGAAAGGCTCATTTGGAACGCTCACAACGACCTTTCCCCCGGGCTTGACCACTCTGGATAGTTCCTCAATGACTTTTCTCGGATTCTGTGTGTGTTCTAGAGTCTCACTGCATAGGACAGCGTCGAAATAGCTTTCGGAAAATGGAAGTTCTTCTGCGTTTCCTTTGACAAGAGTCGCTTTCTTCACTACAGACGCTCTTTTGAGCGCGGTCTCGGAAATGTCAAAACCAACAAGTTCCTGAGAATTTATCCTCCCCAAGACATATCCCTCACCGCAACCAATATCAGCGACTCTTTTTTCTCCATCCAGGGCTCTCAGCATTATCGAGACCCTCTTGTTCTCAGTGTACCTGATAGCTGGATTTGGATGGCTGTAAAGCCTGACGTTGTTGTATTTTTTGAACATCTTTTCATTCCAAGTCCGGAACTCTTTGTCATTCATTGCGATTTCATTCACCACTAACATTTTTGTTGTATTGGTTCATCTTATGGATTACTATCCTGCTTTTGTTGAAAATTATTTGCGAGCCACTTGGAATGAAATCCCGTTTCCCGACAACCACTATGTAATCAAATTCAGTGATGTTGGAATCCTTCCTGAATGTCTGGGCTGATGAGAACATAGAACCGAATGAGCCATCCTGGGTCGGATAGTTTTCACTTTTGTAATCTAGTATGTACTGGACCAGTACCGCGTCTGAAGTATTCTGGGGGACCAGAATCCATCCGAAATCTTTGGGTTCCGGTTCGTTCATGATTTTATATGAGAAAATCCCTGGGTGGTAGATTCCTAAGATGAGGACATTGTCCTTTCCTGAGAGGAGAAGACCTGCTTCCTTCTGCGGATAGAAACGGTCGTGGAGTTCGAATACATAGATGAAGGCGCTTAGGGAAATTGTGACAACCAGGGCCATTGCAAGGACTGCCCAGAACAGTGTGTCAATGCGCTCCTTCCCTTTCCACATGAGAAGCAGCATCACCCCGAAGTAGGCCATGGCGGGCGCAACCGGAAGGAAATACCAGGGCATGAAAGAGCCAGTCAGCATCGGGAATATGGATAAGACATACCAGACGCTCATGAAGATGTTCCCCCTCCAGTATTTGAGAAATCCGAACAATGAGAGGGCGAACCATACCCCGGCGCCTTCAAGCAGCATCCCGACTGCGCCGAACATAACGCTAATATGCCCCTCAAGCCCTTGTGGGTTGGATATGTTGGAGCCTATTGAGAACTGTATCTCGCCAAGCAGGCCGGACATTGAAAAAATCAAATAGTATGATGCTATAGCAAGCGGAATGGCAAGGAGGGAAAGCAGGAACGCTGGCTGCTTCAGGGCTTTCTTATCATGAGTAAAGAAGTAAGCTATTGCAAGGACAGGTATCATGAATGCCAGGAAAAGCTTAGTGAAGAACGCCAAGAATGTGAGTGCTGCCGCTCCAAGGAAACGCCACCTGCCAAGGCTTTTCTCGCTGTAAAGAAGGAGGGCAGAAGATATCAATAGGAAAAGGATTGAATCTGTCAAAAGGGCCCCGTGGGGATATGCAGTGACAAATGAAAAGAGGAACAGAATCATTGTGAAGAAAGTCGCGTTTTTGCTGATTCCGGAGTTCCGCAGAAGCCGGAAGAGAATTGGGATTGATGCAAGGCCGGCAAGCATTGATGGAAGCCGTAATTTGGCTTCTATTGGAATTGGAAGCTCATTGAAAGGAATATGGAGCCAGAAGAATGGAACCGGCTTCCATCCAACATAATAATCCAAAAATGTCGGGATTATTGTAGGGTTTTCAGCCTGCTCTGCTATCATTACAGCGTAGAGGGCCTCATCCTGGATGAAAGGCAAGTAAAAGAGGAGAGGGATTCTGGTAACAAGATAGATGACAATCAGTATCAGTAAAAGAGTTCTTGTATTTGTTGGAACTTTAAGCTGAATTTTCATCGTAATTTACCACTTGAATAAACCTTTTTAAATATTAGCTAATAGAAGGGAATGCAATACATGCACATAAAGGTGAACATGAAATGGATATTAAAGGAGTGACAAAATCCATCATAGCAGCGCTTTTCGTACTTAATATGATGTCGGTCTCATTCGCAGCATCGGCTATCAGCAGCGCGCTTTTGGAGCTTTGTGAGGCCGCCAAGACATTCCTCGGCGGGGCAATTATGATTATGATTCTGCTTGCAGGAGCTACTTACGCATTGGGACAGGTTCTCGGTGCTGAGACGAGGGCAAGGGCAAGCGTTTGGGCAACAGCGATGATGACAGGTGCTCTTATCGGGGCGCTTATTTACGTGTTAACACCGTTCATCATCAACGCGCTTCTGTCCGGACAGTCTGTCCAGTCTTCAGGGTTCTGCTGACTTTTCAGATTTTTTCATTATTTTTTCTATATCTTTTTAATACTTCAGAGCTAATTCTTCGATATGAGCCTAGGCGTAGATGATAAGATGCCGATTCTTCGAAAAAACAGGCTTTCGACTGGCATCGCTGACCTGGACGTTATTATGGAAGGGGGATACCTGAATCCTGCCAATCTTATTGTTCTTGGCCCAAGCGGCACTGAAAAGGTCGCATTTGGCTACCATTTTGCCGGAGGGACTGGAAAGGATGAGATGTCGTTCATAATCTGCGGCAACTCCTCGCCGGATGATATCATCAAGAAGGCGGGAAACCTGGGAATTGACCTAACCAATGTCCATTTCATAGACTGTTACACATCGACACTTGGCAGGGAAACCCCGGAAAGCAGCGAGAAGGTGACTGTTGTCCCGGGCCCCAGCGCTCTGAATGACATATCACTTGCCCTTAATGAGGCTATGAAAGCATCCCAGGGAAAACGGATGAGGCTTGTATTCGACACGCTCTCAACATTCGTTCTCTACAACTCAAAAGACTCGATAAAGAAGTTCTTGGGCATTATTGAAGGAAGGCTCAGAAGCTCGAATGCAACTGTGCTTTACCTTGTCGATGAGGGGGTGCATGACAAGCAGCTCCTTAGCCTGATTGAGCATGGAATGGACGAAATTTACACGATTACTGACAGGGGAGGGAAATTCTTCCTTGTTCTGCCTGAAGTTGACATGGACCTGCCCATCAGGGTAAGCCCAGCGGGGGTTACGATTCAATGACAGTTGAAATTCTTCTTAACGAATTAAAGGAAAAGGGCATTGGAAGCGCAGTAGTGAGATTGGATGGAGTGCCAGTCGCTTCCACAATTGCTCTCAAAGACTCTGACGCTGCCTTGTTCGCCTCAGTTGCGAACGTTGCAGATGCCATAATGAAACGGGAGGGCGACAAGCCGCAGGAATTGGAGCTTTCCTTCGGCGGGCTTATCCTAGTCATTGTGCCAGTCAAGAGCCACCTTTTCTGCGGAATGATAAAGGACCGCTCTGACAAGAATACGGTTCTTGAATACGCGAAGAAGGCAAGGGAATTCCTTTAGAGTTGTTTTGCGGATGCACAATCTCCTTCAGAAATACGACTACGCAGAGATACGGGTGGAAAGAAGCAGGCATGCCTCCATCCAAATCAAAGACGATGAGATTAAGCAGTCCAGTGGCTCATCCCATGGGATAAGCGCCAGGGTGCTGAAGGATGGCTCATGGGGCTTTGCCTCAGGAACTGAAAGCGCAGAAAAACTTCTTGGGAAGGCATCCAGACTGGCATCATTAGGAAAAGGGAAAATAAAGATTTCCAGCCCTGAGCCTGTGAAGAAGGAGTTCAGATCGAACCATGAGATGGTTGAGCCGGATTTGCAGGTAAAGGAACTTCTTCTCGCGTCCAAAGAGATGAAAGTGAACGGAATCTCATCAAGGGCGGTATCCTGCTCGGATGTTCAGGCCATAACTGAATTCTACAACTCTGAAGGCTCTGAGATTATTCAGGAAATTGGTTACACCTATCTTTCATGCTCTTCCATTGCCAAGGAAGGGGAGATACTCCAGAGGGGCTCTGAGCGGGCCTGGTCTGCGAAAAATTTTACTGAACTTGATATTCTTAAGACTGCAACGGATGCCCGGGAAAAGGCGCTGCGGCTGGTTAAAGCGGCCCCTCCGCCAAAGGGGAGGTTCACTGTCGCACTTGACCCTGAAATGACAGGCGTTCTTTCCCATGAGGCCCTTGGCCATGCCTGCGAAGCTGATGCCATTGCGGACCAGGAATCCATTCTGGCTGGCAAGGTTGGAGAAACAATAGGCTCAGAACTTGTCACAATCATAGATGACCCTACTGCAAAGGATTTTGGCCATTATGAATATGATGATGAGGGCGTGAAAGCTGAGAAGGCAGTCCTTCTTGAAAACGGGGTTTTGAAAGAATATATGAGCTCCAGGGAAACTGCGGAGAAGCTTGGGATTTCTCTCAATGGCCACGCGAGGGCGCAGGATTACAGCTCAGTCCCGGTTGTCCGGATGAGCAATACTTATTTCCAAAAAGGAGAAACCCCTGTTGATGAAGTTTTTGATTTTGACGGAGTTTACCTGAAGGGGATGCGAGGGGGAAGCGTTGACACATTCTCAGGAGGTTTCATGTTCAAAGCTGAGGAAGCCTACATGGTTTCCAAAGGCGAGAAAGACAAACTGATGAGGGATGTCACGATTACCGGGAATATTTTGCAGACCCTGAAAGAT
Organism: uncultured Microcaldota archaeon; assembly: GCA_963791815.1. GTDB lineage: Archaea > Micrarchaeota > Micrarchaeia > Anstonellales > Bilamarchaeaceae > Bilamarchaeum. Next base: position 122,459 of record CAWBTT010000002.1, read on the forward strand.
GTTGAGGCTGTTGGCAATGACTTTGGGACAAGCCCAGGTATTTGCGGCAAGTTCGGCCAGGAAGCGCCAGTCAGTGACGGCGGACCCCACATCAGAATCAAGAACATTGCGATAGGATGATAAATTTCCCGAAATTTGTCAGAATCGTAATCTGGAGAATCAAATACGATAGGATAATAATTCTAAGCCCAGTAATCCACTGGGGGATGGATTGAGCGTTTCAGCTTTCGTAGCAGGACTTATTCTGGGGATTCTAAGCGGACTACTTCCAGGGCTCCATTCAAATACAATCATATCCGTTGTTTCTTCTTTGGGAATTGATGCTGAGACAATGGCGCCCATGATAATCGCCCTGTTCCCGGCTCACTTGGTAATCTCTTTCATACCGGCGATTTTCTTTGGGATTCCAGAGGCTGGAACAGTTGTCGCTGTTATGCCTGGGCAGAGGATGGTCCTGAAAGGGATGGGGATACTGGCACTCAAGACCGTGCTCGTTTCCTGTATCGTTGCCGCCCTTGTTTCAGTTGCGGTTTTCAGTTTTTCACTTGATGCTTTTTCTCTTGTTTATGGATTTCTGAGGGGCCATATGGGAATTGTCCTGCTGGCAATTTCAACAGTATTGATTTTCAGGAACCGGAAGGTGGTTGCTGCTCTTTTGGTGTTTCTCATTGCAGGCCTGCTTGGATATTATTCCCTGAATAGCGGGATGCAGGACCCTTTTCTGCCAATGTTTTCTGGAATGTTTGCAATGGCCGCAATCCTGAATTATAGGAAGGGGAAAATACCGGAGCAGAAAGATATTGGAGGGGAACGCGGGTTTGCAAAATTCATCCTTCTTGGGGTTGGACTTGGTTTTGCCGCTGATTTGATTCCTGGTGTCGGCTCTCCTGCGCAGGTCGCTGCTTTTGCGTCAGTTTTCATGCCAATGAACACTCTAGGGTACTTGGCATGCATCAGCTCGATTTCCATAAGCGAGGCGATATTCTCACTTGCGACTGCGGCCTCGATTGGAAAGAGCAGGATGGGGGCAACTGCCTGGCTTGCAGAAAACATTGACATCCAAGAAAATTTGACCATGCTTGTAGTTGGTTTCCTGATAAGCACTGCGTTTGCAGTTTTGATGGTTTACCTGGCAAGAAAAAAAATAGCGAAGCTTGCGAGAGTGGATTTTTCGAAAATGAATTTTGTCCTTGCGTTTTACCTTGTTGCTATTACGCTGGTTATTGATGGGGGGATTGGGATTGCAGTGCTGGCACTTGGAAGTGTTCTTGGCTTCCTCTGCATAAAATTTGAAGTTGAAAGGATTAACCTGATGGGCGCTATAATAGTCCCGACACTGCTGTTTTTCTTTACTTAGAATAAGAGTCAGCAGGACGGATTTCAAGGTCCTTCTTGCTGAGTATCTCAAGTGCTTTTAGAAGCTCGAATGCCGTACTGATATTGGTGATGCACGGAATTCCTTTCTGTATGCTTGCCCGCCTGATTTTGAAGCCGTCCGTGTTTGCACGTCCCCCCTTTGTCGGCGTATTGATTACCAGGTTCACAATTCCGGATTGAATAAGCTCAGGAGCATCAGGGTTGCCCACCCCTATTTTAGGAACTGTGATTGCGCCTTCAACAGAACCAACTGTTCCAATCGTTCCATAGACCATGAAACCAAGTTTTTTCAGGAGCGGTTCCAGTTTTGGAATGAGAGACTTGTCAGAATCTTTCAGGCTGATAAATACTGCCCTCTTTTCACTGCTGACAGTTATGCCAGCTGCCAACAATGCCTTGTAATAGGCCATCTCAAAGGATTTTCCAATCCCCATAGTTTCGCCAGTGCTGCGCATCTCAGGACCCAGCTTGATGTCAGTTCCCATCAGCTTGAGGAATGGGAAGACTATGCTCTTTACGGCGTAGTGGTTGAGTTTCGGGTTCTGCTTCTGCAGCTTTTTTCCAAGCATGGAATTTACTGCCAGTTTGGCAAGAGGGATGTCTATTGCCTTGCTGACAAATGGGACTGTCCTGCTTGCCCTTGGATTCGCTTCCAGGATATAGATTGTGCCGCCCTTGGCAACGAACTGGATATTCACAAGTCCGATTACCCCAAGGGATTTAGCAAGGTTTATCGTATGTTTTTCTATTGTTGATTTCTCTCCATCAGTCAGGCGCATTGATGGGAGGACTATGTTGGCATCGCCAGAGTGGACGCCGGCGGGCTCAATATGTTCCATTATTGCTCCTATGAAAACAGTTTCCCCATCTGAAACAGCGTCGACCTCGCACTCAATCGCATTGTCAAGGTATTTGTCAATGAGAATGGGTTTGTTGCTCCCGATTTCCACTGCTTCGTTGACATATTTTCGGAGTTCGGATTCATTGTGGACTATTTCCATTGCCCTTCCTGCAATAACATAGCTTGGCCGGACTACTACTGGATAGCCGATTCTGGCTGCTATTGTGAGCGCTTCCCCTTCGCTCTTGGCAGTTCCATTTTCTGGCTGCGGGATTCCAATTTTTTTTGCTAACTCGGCAAAGCGTTCACGATCTTCTGCCAAATCTATTCCATCAATTGAAGTTCCGAGGATATTTGCTCCGGCTTTTGATAGGGATTCTGCCAGGTTGATGCTTGTCTGTCCTCCAAGCTGGACTATCACGCCGCTCGGAGATTCATTGTCAATGATGTTCATGACATCCTCAAATGTCAAAGGCTCGAAATAGAGCCTGTCGCTTGAATCGAAATCAGTGCTCACAGTCTCAGGGTTGTTGTTTATCATGATGCTTTTCAAGCCGGCATCGCGAAGCGCGAAGGCTGCGTGTGAGCAGCAGTAGTCGAATTCGATTCCCTGGCCGATTCGAATTGGCCCTGCACCGATGACAACTACGCTTTTTTCCTTGATTTGGGGGGCTTCGTTTTCTCCTTCGTAAACTGAATAGTAGTAGGGCGTCAAAGCCTCGAATTCCCCTGCGCAGGAATCGACTATCTTGTAGGTTGGAAGGATGCCCAATGTTTTCCTGAGCTTCCGGATTTCCAATTCCCCCTTTCCTTTGAGTCTTGCTATCTGCAGGTCAGAGAATCCTGCCTGTTTGGCCTCGAGAATTATTTCTTTGTTAAGCTCTTTTTCCGAGATTTTGTTCTCCATTGCAACCATGCTTTGGATTCGGTTCAGGAACCATCTGCTGATTTTTGTTATCTTGTTTATTTCATCAACAGTCGCCCCATTCCTGAATGATTCAAGGATTGCAAAAAGCCGGAGATCGGTAGCAGGGTTCAGATGCTCTTCTGGAATGATTTTCGGAATTTTGATTTCAAGGCTTCGGATTGCCTTGTTCAGTGCCTCAGGGAAAGTGCGCCCAATAGACATCACTTCCCCAGTGCTTTTCATCTGGGTGCCGATTACTCTTGAAGTATGAGGGAACTTGTCAAATGGCCACCTGGGAATTTTTATTACGCAGTAGTCCAGTGCAGGCTCAAATGCCGCTGAAGTCCCGGTAATTGCATTCTTGATTTTTGGAAGTTCCATTCCAAGGGCTATTTTCGTTGCTACTCTGGCAATCGGATATCCGGTTGCCTTTGATGCTAAAGCTGATGAACGTGACAACCTTGGATTGACTTCAATGACAGTGAACCGGCCAGTCTCCTGATTCATTGAGAACTGGACATTGCAGCCCCCTTTGATTCCGATTGCGTGGACTATTTTCAGCGCCGCGTTTCGGAGCATCTGGTGATCAACGTCGCTCAGGGTTTGTGATGGAGCAACGACAATGCTCTCACCAGTATGGACTCCCATCGGGTCGATGTTTTCCATGTTGCAGATGATTGCGGCATTCCCTTTCGAGTCACGGATTACTTCGTATTCGAATTCTCCCCAGCCCAATGCGCTCTGTTCAACCAGGGCTTCTCCAGTAGCGCTCGCGCGGAGTGCAAGGTCAAGGATTTTTTTGAGTTCATCCTCATTGAAAGCTGTTCCCCCGCCAGTTCCCCCAAGAGTGAATGATGGCCTGATGATTATAGGGTATCCGATTTTGTCTGCGAATTTTTTGGCGGATTCAAACTCAGAAACAACTGCTCCTGGAAGGATTGGGATTCCGATTTCATTCATGAGATTGTTGAATTTTTCCCTGGACTCTGCAACATCAATTGATTTTGCATCGGTTCCAAGGAACTCCACTTTGTTTTTCTTGAGTATTCCTTTGCTTTCAAGCTCCATTGCAAGGTTGAGGCCGGTCTGGCCCCCCATTGTTGCAATCAGGGCATCTGGTTTTTCCTTCTCGATTATTTTTTCAACAACTTCGCAGGTGAGTGGCTCAATGTAGATGATGTCGGCAGTTTCCTTATCAGTCTGGATTGTAGCTGGATTGGAATTGACAAGGACTACTGTGTGCCCTTCCTCGCGCAAAGCCCTGCATGCCTGGGTTCCGGAATAATCAAATTCGGCTGATTGTCCGATTACAATTGGTCCTGAGCCAATCACTAATACTTTCATCCAATCATCCTCATGAATTCATCAAACAGATATTTCGAGTCGTGCGGCCCTGGAGATGCCTCAGGATGATACTGCACTGAAAAGACCTGTTTGTTATCATTCCTCATCCCTTCGACAGTTTTGTCATTGACATTGACGTGAGTTACAACGAATCCCTCTGGGATTTTGTCAACAGCAAAGCCGTGATTCTGTGTTGTTATTGCCACTTTTCCAGTTTTCAAATCAAGAACAGGATGGTTTGAGCCGCGATGGCCGAACTTCAGTTTCATTGTCGAGCCGCCGAAAGCGTGGGCGATTAACTGGTGGCCAAGGCAGATTGCGAATGTTGGTTTTTTCCCAATCAGATTTCGAATGGTTTCGTGGGCGTATTCTGGAACTGCCGGGTCTCCTGGTCCGTTTGAAAGCATTATTCCAACCGGGTCAATTGCAAGAATATCTTCTGCGCTGCTATTTGCCGGAAGAACATGGACTTCGCAATTCCTTTTCACCAGTTCGCGGACAATTCCGAATTTTGCCCCATAGTCAATCAGGGCAATTTTCTTTCCCTTGCCAAATATTTCTCTCTTTTTCACTCCGGCATCTTTTACATAATCAAAATCAGAGTAGTCGAATTTCTTCACTTCCTCTTTCAGTGATTCCAAATCGATTTCATCTTCATACGTTGCGATTATTGCCGGCATCACTCCCCTGTTGCGGATATGCCTGACAATCTTTCTTGTATCGATTCCATAGATTCCCGGAGTGTTGTGTTTTTTCAGAAATGAATCCAGTGTCGAATCCATCTGGCGATGCTCTCCATCCGGAGAAAGCTCACGGACAGCAAAACCGTGCGGATGGATTGAATTGCTTTCCAAGTCTTCCTGGTTTGTTCCGTAGTTGCCTACCAATGGGTAGGTCATAAGAAGAATCTGGCCGCGGTAGCTTGGGTCAGTCAACGCTTCCTGATATCCAGTCATGGAAGTATTGAATACCAGCTCCCCGCTTCTTTTGGCCAGTGCTCCGAATCCGTTTCCTAAAAAAATATTTCCGTCCTCGAGCACGAGGACAGCCTTCATTCTTTGCCTCCGACAAGCTTGAGAAGCAGAGCTTCCTGGGCCCACATGCGGTTTTCCGCCTGGTCCCAAACAGCCGCCTGATCCCCATCCATTACTTCATCAGTGATTTCATCACCGCGGTGCGCTGGAAGACAGTGCATTACAATCGCGTCGGACTTTGCCATTTTCAGAAGTTCTCCGTTTACCTGATAGTCCTTCAAATCTGCAAGCCTTTTTGCCTTCTGCTCCTCATCTCCCATTGAGACCCAAACGTCTGTGTAAATTACATCGGCATCCTTCATGGCATGGGCAGGATCGGTTGTGACTTCAACTTTCGCTCCGGTCTTCTCTGCTTCCTCAAGATATTCAGATGATGGCTGATAGCCAACAGGCCCGCAAAGAACTACATGCATTCCATAGCGCGCTGCTGCGAGCATAAGCGAATTCGCGACATTGTTTGCAGTGTCTCCAATGTAAACAAGTTTTCCGTTATGTTTGCCGCGCTCAATAATTGTCTGCATGTCCGCCAAAGCCTGGCATGGATGCTCAACATCGGTAAGGGCATTGATTACTGGAACATCGGAGTATTTGGCGATTTCCTCCAAAGTGGTCTGCTTGAAGAGCCTTGCGCTGATTACATCGCAGTATCTTGCAAGGACTCTTGCAGTGTCTGCCATGGTTTCCCCTCTAGATATCTGGGTTCCCTTGAAGTCCATGACTATGCAGTGGCCTCCAAGGTTCTCCATCGCAGTCTCAAATGAGAGCCTTGTCCTTGTGGATGGCTTCTCATACATTGAGATGAGCACTTTGCCCTTCAGGTCCTCGCGGGCGCGATTTCCTTCCTTCTTGAGTTCCATAGCGGACTCAATAACATCTTTCATCAAATCTTCTGGCATTGCCTTAATGGTCAGTAAATTCATCATACCGCCTCGATATTAAAGAACTAGAAATCCTTATCTGCGCCGCATTTTATAAACTTGATTCTTGCCGAAGTAGGAGCCATGGCCAGACTAGGTAATTTTAAATAACTTTGTCATCACTATCTAAATCTGCTCTTTTAGAGGTAGATTCATGACTAAAGTTAGAATTAAGCTCAGCGGGGAGGACCCGAAAACGCTCGACAACGTCGTTGCGCAGATTAAAATGCTTGCTGACACGCTCAGCATGCAGTTCATCGGCCCAGTCAGGCTTCCGAAGAGGAAACTTGAAATCGCAACAAGGAGAACACCTTGCGGTGATGGAACCGACACCTATGAACACTGGGAGAAGAGAGTCTTCAAGAGACTCTGCGACGTTGAGGGCGATGAGAAATATATCAAGCAGATTCTCAGAATCAAGGTCCCGACCAACGTTTTCGTTAAGATTTCATTGAACTGATTTTTGAAAAAAGGCGCTTGAAGGCGCCAGTATTTATTCTTCTTATCCAGTTTTTACCTCGTAGTTTTCTCATTTATAAATCTGTGTTACCCCCAAAGGGGGCATGGCAGATATATATTCAAGTCCTGCACAGATATCCACACATAAACACAAGTTAACATTGGTGGAAATGGTGAGCAAAAAATTAAGAAATCAAACAGATGGGGAAAGAGCAAGATACTCCAAATACTCTATTCATAAGAAGCTTCCAGGACTTAGGCGTATGAAACCTGCCCCAGAGGCATTGTGCAAATCCATGAGCCAAGAGCAGAAAGAAAGACTGAACAAGAAACTTCATGAGGGCGCGGCTTTCTGCAGGTTGGATACTGTCAAATCCTGCATTGAACAAGGCGCAGATGTTAACGGCGTGGTCAATACATTAACTCCGCTCCTGAAAGCCACCAGCTGCGGAGCAATCGATATCCAGGGAGTCGCAAAATACTTGTTGGAAAACGGAGCAGACCCAAACACAATGACAGAAGGCGGATGGACGCCCCTGATAGCAGCAGCATTTGCCGGAAACGCAATCCTCGCTAAACTGCTGCTTGAGCATGGGGCAGATGTCAACCATGTAGATAGTTATGGTGGCACTGCCCTCTCAGTTGCAGAGAAGCATGGCAAGTTTGTTGTTGCTGATATCTTGAGGAAGCACGGGGCAACGGAGTGATTACTTCTTCATCTGGAAGAAGTTGTTCAGTCTTTGGGCCAAACTGCTTGCGGGCATGCTCTGAAGCCAGACTTTGCCTGGGCCCTTCATATGGGCAAGGAACAAGCCTTCCCCTCCGAACATCATGTTCCTGATTCCTTTTACCATTGTAACATCATATTCTACTGTGGGCTCGAACATTGCCAGGCATCCAGTATCTATTTTCAAGGTTTCTCCTGCCTGAAGGTCAACAATTGAGACTTCTCCGTCGATTTCAACAAATGCCATTCCCTCCCCCTCAAGCTTCTGGAGGTTGAACCCTTCCCCTCCGAAGAAACCGACCGAGAGTTTCTTCCTGAATACTGTCTTGACTTTTACCCCTGTTTGGGCTGCTAGGAATGAATCCTTCTGGCAAATCATGGATTTTCCTGCTGAAATCTCAAGTGGAAGCACTTTTCCGGGAAATGATGGAGCAAATGCAACAAATCCCGAGCCGCCTTTTGGATAGAATTTCACGGTCACTAACGATTCACCTGAGAACATCCTGCCGATTCCTCCGCCAATGCCGCCGTGGACAAAGGATTCCATCTCCATGTTTCCGCTCATCCAGGACATTGCACCGGACTCGGAATAAATCTCCTCTCCAGAGTCAAGTTCCACCCTCAAAATCTGCAAAACGCTTCCTTCTATCTCGTATTTCATGTTTACGCCCTCAAGACAAAGATATTTAAGCCGAACTATCAAATATTTTCCCTACGTCTTATTAGAAGTTATCGTTTCAGGTGAATTAATGGGTTCAAAACCAAGAAAATGGAAAAAGAAAAACAGAATGCGCTGGAAATGGGTAAAGAAAAAGCGCAAGAGACTCAAGAAGAAGATGAAGAGGAGGGTCGGCGACCTCTGAGGCTAGAGGTAGCACTTCCCAGTCTAGAGCATCTGCGGGCCAAGAAGTGGGCCTCATCGAAAACGCAGAAATCAGATATAAAATAAGTTTTTCCTATTCGGCAATAGATTTCTTGATGATTCTTTTTCTACTTCGAGATATTTTCAATGACCTTTCCGCCTCACTCCTGACGTTTGCAGAAGAATCACCTATAGCGGCTTTGGAAAGCGCTTCTATGGCATCCTTGCTGATGAAATTCTGTAAGTGATGCGCTGCAGCTAGTCTTCCCATATCATTCTTGTCATTCTGGAGAATTCCGATCAATTCTCGATAACCTCCAAGCCGGGCAAGAGTTCGGATTGCACTCATCCGCATGTGGTGATTCTCCCTGAAGGATTCGCTATTTATAACTTTGGCAATCTTGGCAAAGGGAATCCGGTAATTCCATTTGAACTGGATTGCGGCCAGCTGGACTCTGGGATTTTCATCATCAAGCACCCCAAGAATCCTAGACTCGATTTTTCTGGATTTGGGGAACCTGCCAAGCGTCTGTATGGCCAGATTCCGTACTTTCCAATCTAAGTCATCAAGCATCGAGAGGACATGATCCATCGATTGCTCGCTTTTTGAATCCATTGAGACAATAGACTTGATTGCGACCAGCCGGGTATCCGGATCCTCGTGCTCAAGGAGTCTGACAAATCCTGGAAACACCATTTCATTTTTCATTCTAAGAAGAGTATCTGCAATTCTGTCCTTATCTTCTTCAGTTTCTAGAAGCCTGAAGAGAAGCGGAGTGGACTTCTCAGGGTCGATTGTCCGCAAAGTTATTCTGATGACTGCCTTGCCATCGAATGCAGTAGATTTACGGTAAATGTTTTCCAATAGCCCCGGAATGCGAGGATCGTCCAGCAAGGCCAGGGACACTGCTGCAGTTTGGCAGATTTCCATGTCAAAGAGGCTGCGGAGGAGCGGCTCTGTGGCCCTATTGTCTCCGATTATGCCGAGGGCATAGGCGGCTGATTCGCGCTTGTATGGTTCTGCATCATCAAGCATCTGTAGCAGGACATTGGTGGTCTCTTGGTCGGAAGAGAGAGCGGCTGCGAGGGCAGCTGAGCGCCTTGTAATTATCGAGGAACTTCCCATCAGCTCAAAAAGTTCCGGAGTAATTGGCTTTGGAAGCTGCGTGATTGCAATTACTGCTTCAGTCTTCCAGTCAGAGGAGAACTCGGGATCCTGTTTAATGACATCAAGCAAAGTGCCCATGGCACGCTGGTCCCCAAGCATGCCAAGCGAATAGATTGCAGCATGACGGACAACATTCGATTCATCACTTGCTGCGAGGGACATGATTTCCGGCAGGGATTCCTTGTCATTTATCCAGCCAAGGACAAATGCCGCTCCGGCCCGAAATACCTGGTCCTTGTTGCCAATCCCGCCCGCCCCACGCAAATGTGAGAGGGCTATTTCATATAATAGTCCGCCATCAAGCATGGACTGGACCCTGGATTCAAGGCCCTTAGCCTCATTTGGATCTGGTTTCTTTTGAGTCAACCTATCCCACAACCGACAAAGGTAGGGAATTGTATCCCTGTTTCGGGTGCGGCTCATTGCACCTACCAGCCCTAGAAGGAAGTGTTTATTGAAATAGACATCATTGTCGAGCAATTGGCCGAATTTATGAAGAGCATCCTCCCCGCCAAGAAGTCCCAGCGTATGCATGACTGGGGGATTGAAGAGATTGTGTTCCAATAGAAGGGGCACTGCACGCTTATCCCTCTGCACAGCCAGGGAGTATACCGCGGATTCAAACATATCATTAATCATGTTGTTATTTGGAAAAGGAGTTGTCGGATTTGTAAGCCGGTTAATCACATCCGATAGATGTTCAAAACGGTCTGTCTCTTTTGGGGCGATAGTCTGATGGCCGCTGTCTTTTTCCATGAACACGTTTTTCTTCTGGAAATTCGGCGCTGCGCATGCTGAAAGCATAAGTGCAGATGCTACTGCTACCCGTCTAAGTTTTCTTTGCATGACCATGGGAATACAATTATAGTGACAATAACTATATAAAAGTGTTTGTTATGGATTCAGTAGCTGTTCTCTGTTCTCAGAGGGTGAAACCACATAAGAAAAAGGGGAAGATTAATATACTAGAATATACCCAAGTATACTTATGTATACTACCATTAAAATCTCATATTCTCTCAAGAAGAAGCTTGAGAATATGAAAATCACAGATGGTGAAACTTACGAAGAGGTAATTGAAGACCTCATCGAAGATCACCTTGCACTCAACCCTGGCTTCGTAGATTCAATAGGAGAGGCCAGAAAAGAGATTAAGAAGGGACAATTTGTCAGCCTGAACAAGCTAAAGAGGAAGTAGATGTACGAGATAATTTTCTCAAAATCTGCTGAGGCAGATTTTCAATCGCTTCCAGAGGAAATCCAAGACAGAGTTATTGGTGTTTTAGAGAGGATTTCCCTCAAGCCACATAGAAGCGTAAAAAAACTGGCCGGGATTGATGCATATCGTCTGAGAGTTGGAAAGTACAGAATCATTTTGGACATAAACGAGAAATCAGAGAGGGTAGAGGTCCTTAGAATCGGGCACAGAGAGACAATTTACCAATAAAATACATTTTTAATGGTATCTCAGCATAGACGTTATACCCGAAATCACTACTCAGGTGAGTAGGAGGGCTTTTTTATGGAAAAGAAAAAATTAACTGAAGCCTTAAACAAGGCACTGGAAGAAAAAGGCAAGAGAAAATTCAAGCAGAGTGTTGAACTAATCATCAACATGAGAGGTATTGACTTCTCTAAGTCAGAAAACAGGCTAAACCTTGATATCGTCCTTCCCAAAGGAAAGGGCGGCAAGGCACTCAAATGCGCTGTATTTGCAGAGACAGGGGTTGGTGCCGACGCGAAGAAAGCTGGCGCAGACCTTATCATCTCACCTGATGAGATTCCAGCTTGGGGAGAAAAGACAAAGGCAGCAGACCTTGCAGACAACTACTTCCTTTTGGCTGAGCCTAAACTCATGGGAGTTGTAGCTAAATCACTTGGTCAGTACCTTGGTAAAAGGGGTAAACTGCCAAAGCCTGTTGTTGGAAACATAGCAGGTGTGATAGAGAGGTCAAAGAACTCTATTCGTATCGTTTCAAAGGGAAAATACCTGCCAGTTGCGCACGCGTTCATTGGAACTGAAAGCATGGAAGCTGAGGAACTATTTGAGAACGCTGAGGCAGTCTACGACGCAGTAAAGACCAAAGTAAAGGAGAGCAACATCAAATCAGTTTATGTCAAACTGACGATGGGCAAGCCGGCGAGGGTGTGAAGTATGGACTACGTCATTGATACTAACAGAAAAACAATCCAAGAGAAAATCAAGGAAGTCGAAGGCACTGTCGAAGATATGAAAAACTACAAGACAGTCGCTCTTCTGGATTTGAAAAAGCTTCCAGATGCTTTGCTTCAGACTCTGAGGAAGAGAATCAAGGAGAATGGAGGAAAGGTCAAGATTCTCAGGAAACCAGTCATCAAAAGGGTTCTTGAGAGCAACAAGAAGCTTTCTGAGCACACAGAAGAGTGCAGAAGGCCAGTTGCGCTGATACTTACAAACGATTCGCCATACCAGCTGAACAAGTTCTTCAAGGAAAACAAGAAGAAACGGGCTGCAAAGATTGGAGATGTTGCACAGGCAGACATAGTAGTCCCTGCAGGGGATACTGATTTGCCTCCAGGTCCTGCACTTTCAGAATTGAAAGCAGGAGGTGTGAATGTCGCGATTAAGGGCGGAAAAATCGTTGTGAACAAGGACAGCACTATTGCAAAGGCAGGTGAGGCAATCACTGGGCCGAAAGCAAAGGCTCTCACAACCCTTGGCGTGATGCCCTTCGATGTCATGGCAAACCTGATATTCGGATTTGATGGCACATACGTCTACTCAACAGACGTGCTCAGCCTTGGCGACACTGTAAATGAGGATTTGGCATCATGTTTATCACAGGCGCTGAACTTCTCTATGAATGCAGGTTACCCAACAGGACAGAATGCAGAACTCCTGCTTGGGAACGCAATCAGGCAGTCAGTGAACGTCGCGCTGAACGCAGAAGTATATTCATCCAGTTCAATAGAGCAGCTTCTCACCTTTGCCATGCGGCAGGGTGCAACTCTTGATGGAATGAAGCCTTCCGAAGAAGCTCCCAAAGAGGAGAAGAAGGAAGAACCCGAGGCGAAAGCTGAGGAGTCAGCAGGAGGAAGTGATGCTCCAGCTGCTGAAGAAAAAAAATAATATTTGAGGTGTTGAAATGAAAGTAGATCCATATTTGCACGCTGTGCTCGTGCTCCATGGCGCTGGAAAGGAAGTCAGCAAGGACGCTATTGTAGCGGTTGTCAAGGCAAGCGGCGCTGATGTCGATGAGGCAAAAGCCCAGGTTCTTGCAGACGCAGTGAAGGACGTCGATTTCGAAGACCTTCTCAAGCAGTCCACCATGGTTGCAGCGGCACCCGCAGCAGCGGCTCCGGCAGCAGCTGGCGAAGCAAAGAAAGAAGAACCAGAAGAAGATGAAGGTAAGAAAGAGGAAGAAGCGGCAGCAGGCCTTGCGAACCTCTTTGGTTAATCTTAACGGGGGGCTTTTGCCCTCCTTAACCTAAATCTTTTTTATCTAATTTTTTCGGAACTTATTTATTCTTACTATCTGTTATCAGTGCCATGGACAGAAAGGTTACCTCTATTATCCGCGATATCAAATCCTTGAAAATACAGGGGGCGCGGAATGTTGCAAAGTCCTCGCTTGATGCTCTTATTATCACAACAAAAAAATCCAAGGCAAAATCCATTGACAAATTCCTTTCAGATTATTCTGATGCTGCAGACAAGCTGTCAGTCAGCAGGCCAACTGAGCCAATGATGAGGAATCTCCTTAGGGAGGCTGTTTCTTTTGCAGAAGAGCAGGCGAAAACAAAAACGCTCGCCAAACTCAAGAAAGCAGTGATTGTCCACGAGGAGTCGATGATTAAAAGAATGGAAAACGACTCCAAGAAACTTGCCAAGTACGGAGCGCAGCTTATTCCGCAGAACGCTCTTGTTCTGACACACTGCCATTCTTCCACAGTTACCAAGATTCTTATTGCTGCCAAAAAGATGAGGAAGAAATTCAAAGTAATCTCATTTGAGACAAGACCAAGGTACCAGGGAAGGAAAACCGCCAAGGAGCTGGCAGGTGCCGGGATTGATGTGACACTGTCTGTTGATGGCGGGATGGAACTTTTCATGAAGAAGGCAGACATTGTACTTGTTGGCGCCGACTCAATTACTTCGAGAGGGGACCTGATAAACAAGATTGGGACTTCCACACTCGCACATATTGCGAAAATGAATGACGTTTCTCTTTATTGCTGTGCTGAATTGTCAAAGTACAGCCCGAAAACAATGTTTGGAACTAGAGAAAAGATTGAAGAGAGGGACCCCAAAGAAGTCTGGGAAAGGCCTCCAAAAGGAGTCAAAATCCGGAATCCGGCATTTGAGGCAACCGCTGCCAAGTACATAAGCGGATACATAACCGAGGTCGGCGTGATACCGCCGCAGTCATTCTTTGCAATGGCAACTGAAAAACTCGGAATAAAATTATACGAATAGGTGAAAACATGGGAAACTTTGTTGAGCGCGAATTGAAAAAGGTGGATGTATGGAAACTGAAAAAATACGTCTGCAAGGCGAAGATTATAGACATATTCACAGGGAAAAATATCATTGTCCTCAATGAGGACGAGGCCAAGGAGCATGATATCTACGCAGGATACAGGACAAGGCTGAAACTTCGCGGAAAAGAGATTGTTGCCATTGTTGATGTCAGTGATGAGATTGTAAAACCTGGAGAAATTGGATTGTTCAAGGATATTGCAAAGGAATTCAGGGTCAAAGGCGGCCAGATGATAGACATAGTCCACATGAACAGGCCAGAGTCAATCGGGTACATCAAGAAAAAACTTGACAAGGGCATTCTTACCGAAAAGGAAGTGCGCACGATAGTCAATGACATCATGGATGACAAACTCAGTGAGATTGAGACCGCTGCCTGGATAACAGCAGCATATATCAATGGATTTTCGGATAATGAAGTGATTGCGCTTGCACACGCGACTGTTGAATCCGGCGACAGGTTGGATCTTGGAAGAAAGCCAGTTCTTGATAAACACTGCATTGGCGGAGTTGCTGGAAACAGGACGACGATGGTGATTGTTCCAATCATCGCAGCTGCCGGGTTGTATATCCCAAAAACATCATCGCGTTCCATTACTTCAGCATCTGGAACTGCCGACACCATGGAACTCCTCTGCAATGTGACTTTCAATATTGATGAACTCAAGGAGATTGTCCTCAAGTCAAAGGGAGCGATTGTCTGGGGAGGGGGGATGTCCCTTGCCCCGGTGGATGACAAATTAATAAGAATCAGGCACCCGCTAAGTTTAGACCCCGAAGGCATGCTTCTTGCGAGCATCCTTGGAAAGAAGAAAAGCGTTGGCGCTGAGCATGTCCTTATTGATATTCCCGTTGGCAGGGGAGTGAAAGTCCCATATGTTGAGAGGGGCAATGAGCTTGCCAGGCATTTCATAGAAATTGGCGGGAAGCTTGGCATGAACGTTGAGGCGATAATCACTGATGGTTCAGAGCCGATTGGAAATGGTGTTGGGCCAGCTCTTGAGTGCATTGATGTTCTGGAAGTTCTTGAAGGAAGAGGACCTGATGATTTACGCCATAAGAGCCTTTTGATGTCAGGAAAGATGCTGGAACTTTGCGGCAAAGTGCCAAAAGGAGGAGGCTACCAGGCAGCTCAGGGACTTATTGAGAGCGGAAAGGCGATAAAAAAATTCAGGCAGATTATCGAGCTTCAGGGTGGAGAGGCAAATATCAAGACTCATGACATCGAAGCTGGAGGCTACAGCAAGACAATCACTTCCAACGTCGGTGGAAGCATATTCCATATTGACAACAAGACAATATCCAAGATGGCCAGGATTGCCGGAGCTCCAAGAGATAAGGGGGCGGGCATTCTTCTCCACAAGGCAAGAGGAGACCGGGTTGGAAAGGGAGATAAACTCTTCACAATATTTGCTGAGAGCGAGGCAAAACTGGATTTCGCATTGAAAGCTCTGAGAAAGCTTGAACCAGTTGAGATGAGGAAGATACTTCTTGGAAGTATGAGGTAACTACCATCTTCCAAAAGAGATGAAAGTCCTTGTCTCTGATACGGAGGGAAGCTTCCGTATCACATCTATCTTTTTGTCTATTTCTTCTATTGTATTGCCAGAAAGGATGATGCAGCCATCATATTCTCCTGAGATTTCATATGCATCAAAATGAAGTTTCTTTGAGGTGATTTCCTTCATCATCTTCTTTGTCTCTGTTTTTGCTTTTGCCATTAAGACTGCGTAGGATTGGACTTCTGTTGATGAGTCTATTGTGAATTTTTTTATTACTCCTGAGTCGACCAGGCGTTTTATTCTCGAGCGGATTGCGCCTTCTGTCATTTCTAAATGTTTTGACAGTTCGGTATTGGTCATTCTCGAATTTTCCCGAAGAAAATCCAGAATAAGCTTGTCCTTATCATCAAACTTCATGGATAATGCTAGGAGTATGAAGCTTATAACTATTGCGACATTCGTAATTAGATTTCGTCCATCACAGTCTCAAAGCATGCGACAGTGTGTATTCTCGAAATTTCAGGAAGCCTGCTGATGTTGTCGGCAACGTGGACTCCGATGTCCTCTATTGTTGGCCCTCTGACTTTCACAAGAAAATCCCACTCGCCTGAGATAATGTAAACACCAAGGACGTTGCTCAAATTTGCCAGTTTTTTTGCTACTTTCTGCTGTGACTTGCCAGTTCGGTTGTAGGATGCCAGGACAAAGGAAAGGGCGGGGAGGTCGGTCCGGGAATAGTCCTGTTCAATTGTGAACTTTCTTATTATCCCGGACCTTCGGAGCTTTGTTATCCGCTCGTGAACTGTCGCCCTCGGGATCCCCAGCTCCTGGGAGAGGTCTGCTAGGGTTTTCCGCGAATCCTTTCGAAGTGCAAGGAGGATTTCCTGGTCTTTCTGGTCAAGCCTTGCTTGGTTCACATTGGAAGATATCCGGTTATGTATTTAAAAATTAATCGTTTGTCCGGATTTTTTTATGAAAAGAACCTATAAATCCGGATATTCGAGGAAAAGAAAGGCGTGGGGTTTGAAAATAGTACGGAATTCGTAAGGAAAAGGGGTTTGAAATAAGGTTTTCGTAACAAATTTTCGAAATATTTAAAAAGATAATGGTGCCTAAAGTATTTGTATGGAAGCAACAACTGAATCGCCAGCTTGTTTCGTTTCGAAAAAGCCCCTTGGGGGCAAACATTAGTTCTATTCATGAAAAAATCTGAAATTTCGTTTTATTTTCTCTTAGAAAAATTGAGGTGATGAATATCATAGTACAAAGACAAAAGGTTGGAAGCATTGGAGCGGCCTGGCCGCCTACATATGAGCGAAGGAACGCGAGGGTAAAGGGGTTCTGCCCATTCAAGGTAGATGACAACCGGTTGCTGGAGAGGCTCAGGAGCGACCTTAGGGAAGCGAGGGAACAGAATCCAGAGGCAACGAGGAGCACTGCCAGGGCATTCATTAGAAGGGAACTCAGAGACATGGCCCCGGATGTAGAGGCAAGAGTCCCTGCAAACAGGGTTTTCCCAGGATATGACCTTGTATATATCGGCTCCAATTCAGAGAGCAGACAGTCCCAAGAGGGCATTCTACAAGAAGAGCTTGAGGGAGTCACCATGATAATGGAGAAAATGCGGAGGCAGGACCCTGGGGCAGTTTTTGGCAGGGTGAGCAACGCGGGGTACTCTGTTGGACGATTGCGCGATGTGAACACTGCCGCTGTGGCGCAGCTGCTTGAGCTCTACGATGAGGCGTACCAAGAGTATACATTCGATATAAACAGCTCCACAATCATGGACATGCTCAATAATGGAAATATTGTTCTTGTTGGAAGAAGTCCGGAGGGGACGATAGTCTCATGCCTGATTGCTGAGCATGCTAGTGTTGAAGTCGACGGCCAGGAAGTCCACCTCTATGAACTGAGCGATTATGCAACTCTTAGGGCGCACAGGAGAAACGGCCTCATAACAGCGATGCAGATTATGGCTGTTGAGACCATACGAGAGCTTGAGCATGGGCAGGAGAGCATAATCTACGCTGAAGACCGTGCAGCATGGATGGCTGTCAATATCTCTTCAAGAAGGGCAGGCCTTGTCTATTGCGGAACTCTTGAAAAACACTGCAGGCTGGTAAGCGACAGGACCTTCGCAGAAGAAGGGAACTTGGAGAACCTCAATGTTTGGGTGAGCGAATGAGCGAAGTCGAAACTCTTGGGGAACTTGTTTCAATTAATTCGGTTTTCCCTAATGAAAGGGGGGTAGCAGAATACATTGAGAGGAGGCTGAAGGAGCTTGGTTTTGCAACCCGAAGAGTTGAGATTTCAGAGGGAAGGTTCAACATCGTCGGTGAAAGAGGAGAGCGGGGAGCGCCCATTCTTTTCTATGGCCACATGGACACAGTACCTGTTTACGGAGAGTGGAGCACTGACCCATTCACCCTAACTGAGAAGGATGGGCGGCTCTACGGCCTTGGGGCATATGACATGAAGGCTGGAATTGCTGCACTGCTTTGTGCTTTTGAGGAAAAAACAGATGGAAGGATTAGGGTTGCCTTTGGCGTTGATGAGGAGAATGAATCGGCAGGCGCTTGGAAGCTGTTCAATGACGGCCTCTTGGATGAAGTTGAAGGAATCGTAACCACTGAAATCGGAGACATCAGCGATGAGAATGTCGGGACAAGAACAGTGACCCTTGGAAGGAGAGGTAGGGCAGTCTATGAGTTCAGAATTCCTGGAAAATCAATCCATGGAGCGCATTCCTCTGGTGAAGCGAACGCACTCAGTGAAGCCTCGAGATTGGCGCTCGCACTTGAGAAGATGAATGAGGAATTGCCAACGCATGACCTTCTCCCATCTGCAAGCCAGTTTGTAAGCAGGATAAACTGCGAGGCAACTTCATTATCAACCCCTGCAGAAGCAGTCATTGTATTGGATCGCCACCTCATTGTCGGTGAGACTACTGAAGGCGTTCTGGAACAATATCAAGATTTCCTTGATAGATTGTATTCAAGCGGGCAGTTGACTGAAGTAGACGGGAGAAGGGCAACTGTCAGGGTATTGGAGAGGAAATCCCCATACCTGATGCCATATCTGACAGCTCAGGACAATGGGTTTGCGCAAAGATTCTCAGAAGCAGTTCGCAGTGAAGTTGGCGAGCCAATCTACAATTATGGCTGGTCGGTCGCAGATGAGAGCATACTCGCATCAAATGGGATTCCGCTTGTGACTCTTCCGCCGATTGGAGGAAATGAGCATCAGGCTGATGAGTGGGTGTCAAAGAAAAGCTATCTTGAGATGATAAAAGTTCTAAGGAATTACATCAGGTCAATGTAGCAAGGCGCTTGAGCGCTCTGTTCTTTTCTTCGGATTTTGTATCTTCCAACATTTCTCTTAGGAAGGAGATTGTGTTCTCATAAGTAGGCCTATCAACAGGATGTGGAAAACCATCTTTTCCACCGTGAACAAACGAGTATTTCACAGGATCCTTCCAATCAAGCTCTGTTCCATGAATCAACTTGGAGACCAAAGCAAGTGCGCGAAGTTTCTTCTTTCCCATACCCTGCAGGCTTACCAGCTCCTCATAATTTTTCGGCTGGAGTTCGTAGGCGACGTTAAGGGTTTCCCAGTCTTTTTTGGTCAGGTCGCAGGAGAGGATTTCGTGCCTTGAGGGGAGTTTGTCAAACAAAGTCGTCTGCCCATCGAAGTATTTCCTTACATGGACAGGGTTGTCCTTGATTATATCAACTGCCACTTTTCTCGAATCGTCAGTCTCACCACTTACAAGGTTGAGGGCGCGCTCCTCTTTTGAGCCTGCGATTTTGCTATCTGGACCATCGACAAACCCATCATTGTTGAACCAGTGGTACCTTCTTGCGTAGCTGTTTGCGTGGTTCATGCCCTGTTGGATGACACACCAGTTCCCTTTTTCATCAAAAAGGAATGAATGGTGATAGACATTGTAGCCATCCTGTATGCAGGAGCTGTCGACTTTCGCACTCAAAAAACTTGCTTTTCTTAGGGGAGAATCCTTGATTCCAAAATGATCTGATTTCTCCTGGATTTCCTGCTGGGCAAACCTTGATGCCCTTCCCTTTCCACCTGCGACTGCCAGACCTGAATCCAGAGTTATTGCTTCTTTCAGAGCGCCGCATGTAGTTGTTGTTACTCCAGACGAATGCCAATCATAGGCCAGCACGCAGCCAAGTGCCTGGAAGAACATTGGATCAGATAACCTGGATAGGAATTCCTTTGTGCCATAGTTGTTTACGATTGCCCTTGAGAGCTCCCTTGCCAAAGCTCGCATTCTTTTGAAAAGCCACGACGGGCACCTGCCAGGGTGAAGGGGCAAATCAAGAGTCCTCATGAGAATCCCTCGGGGAGGGCCACCAGGAGGGGGGACTCCTGGTGGGTGGGGGGTGAAACAGTATAACAAATCGGCTTTTGATTATAAACAAAAACAGGGTTCATTTCCGCGGGTTTAAGAGTATTTGTCCTTAATAAAGTATAGATATGTTGGAAGCAGTTGTTTGTGATTTTGACCATACATTGGCTGATTTTATCAAGTTCAAGCAATCCACTGCCATGGCTGCTGCGAAAGCCATGGTTGAGCACGGGCTCCCGGCAAGCGAAAGGGAAGCATACAGCCACATCTTCTTTGTCTATGATGCGCATGGGATGGAATATGAGAAAACTTATTACGAAGTGCTTGTAAATTTCGGGATGGATATCAACAAGGCTGAGAGGATTCAGCAGGCTGCCATTGTGGCGCATCAGAAAGTCATGGCAGATGTATTGAAATGCTATCCAATGGTCAAACCGACCCTTGCAGAGCTCAGAGCCATGGGCCTGAAATTGGGATTGGTCTCAGATGGACCGAGAAACAAGGTCTGGAAAAGGATGGTCATTACCGGCCTTGCAGCGGAATTTCCGGTCGTTGTGACCCACAGTGACACTGAGAAGTGGAAACCTGACCCCGCGCCATTCCTCCTCGCAATTGAAATGCTTGGTGTAAAGGCGGGGAATATCCTTTTTGTCGGTGATGATAAGAGCAGGGATATCCTAGGTGCAAGGGAAGTCGGGATGGTAACCTGCCACGCCAAGTATGGCTCAGTTGGTATGAAAGGCTATTCCTGGTATGACAAATCAAAGGAGGTTGATGCTGATTTCACAATAAACCGGTTTGAGGAGCTTATCACCGTTGTTGAGAATGTTGGCGTATCACCAGAGATTACCCGTATGGCAAGAGAAGGCCGCGCCTCAAAATTATGGAGACGCGGAAAAATGGCAGTAGCAAGCGCAAAAACAAGAGCATTGGAAATGCCAGTTTTGAGAAGATTCAATAAGTAAACCGGGATACCGGACCATTCTCAAGCTTTGCTTGAACAATTGCGGTGGACAACGTTTTTTGGCCCGGCTTATCCCAGTAATGTGAAAATACGGGCAGAAGGAACCGACCCCGGCCTGGTTGTTGGCCCCTTCCTGCCCGATTATGGTTTTTCTCGTTTTTGACCACCTCCCATATGCTTTGGTGAACTTCACGAAAGAATCCTCTCAAAAACGGCAAACAGGTTTCAGAGTATTTGGCCTATAGAGACCACCACTCTCCTTTCGTTAATGCGCTGGACTCTGGCGCAGTCAGAAAAAATCCGACTGGAATTGAGAGCTCTTGCAGCGTATTAAATGACTGGTTTTGAGGCTAAAAACAGGATTTGAGACGAGGTGAAAATTCGACGGCAGATACCGAAGAACCACATTCTTTTTAAGCCCTATTGCCCATCTCTCTGGTATTACCCCGCCTTAGCTCAACGGTAGAGCGGCCCGCTGTAGTTTTGGTTTAACTGGATTACCAGTAGAAACGGGCAGGTTGCTAGTTCAAATCTGGCAGGCGGGACTTCATACTTCTCCTGCTGCTCTTTCGACTACTTCACTAAGTGCCGGGTGGATGTGGACTGTTCTGATGATATCGTTCAGCGTTCCGCTTCCTCTTTTCATTGAGACTAGTACTTCATGAATCAGTGTTGAGGCTTCAGGACCCATGATGTGACATCCGAGGATTTTTCCCTCTCCATCAGCCAGGAATTTGACGAAACCTTCCTTCTCCCCCATGGCGGTGCCCATTCCACTGTCCTTGTACATGTACTTTCCGACCAGATACTGTTTCTTCTCTTCTTTCAGCTCCTGCTCAGTCTTGCCGACTCCTGCAATCTGCGGATATGAGAAGACTGCATGGGGCATCGCAGTGTAATCGACGGCTATCGGCTTTTCTGCGAACATGTTGTATGAAACATATTGGGCTTCCAAATTTGCAGAATGCTTGAAAAGATAGACCCCCGCAATGTCTCCGAGAACCCAGATGCCATCAACATTGGTCTGCATGAATTCGTTTGGAGGGATGTAACCGCGCTTGTTGACTTCAACTCCGGTCTTTTCGACCTGGAGAATGTCGGTGTTTGATGTGCGTCCGGTGGCAACTAGAAGATGTGTTCCCTCAACGGATTTGCCATCCTTGCTTGTTGCGACTATTCGCTCTCCCTTTTTCTCGACCTTTGCTGTAGCGAAACCGAGATGCACTTCGTGCTCCTTGGAGAAGATTTCAGTGAATTTCTCTCCGATTTCCTGATCCTCATGAGGAAGCAATCTGACATTCCTCTGGAGTACTTTCACAACGGATCCCATTGAGCCAAAGAAGTGGGCAAGCTCGCAGGCAATGTATCCTCCGCCGATGATTAGAAGTTCCGGGGGAAGCTCGGTGAGTCTAAGGGCTCCATCACTGGTCATGTATTCTACAGAGTCAAGCCCTTCGATTGGCGGAACGCTTGGCCTTGTCCCTGCTGCTATCAGGATTTTGTCTGCAGTGATTTCCTTGTCTCCCACCTTGAGGGTTTTCATTGCAGTGAAAACTCCGCGTCCTTTGTAAAGGTCAATATTATCTGCATTGTTGATGTTCTCCTCAATCTCTTTTGCCTCTTCATCCACAGTGAATGAGCGCTCCATAGCTTTCTTGAAATCAACAGAAACTTTCCCTTCGACATTGATGCCAAAATCTGATGCGTGCTTGATTGTGTGCATGACATCTGCTGCATGGATAAGTATCTTGGTTGGTATACATCCCCTGTTCAGGCAGGTTCCCCCAAGAGGGCCCTCTTCAACTATAGCTACTTTGAGGCCGCGGGCAGCGGCTGCGCTCATGACATTGAGGCCTGAACCTCCTCCTATGACTATCAAATCGTACTTCATGAAGGGGAGAATAAGGGGAGAAAAATAAAAGGCTAAGCAAAAAGCGCTCGGATGAAGAAGAGGGGGTCTGTTAGGCTCTTGTGGTTGTCAGGGTCGATTATGGCATCGGCAATCACAGACTGGACTTCCTTGCTCCGTTTGGCCTTTCCAATCACAAGGTTGAGTAGGAATTCATGGTTTGCCATTCTGAGCATCCGGCTGTCAGTGTCAACTTCCTCTCCGATAATGTCAAAGAGCCTCTTCTTATATTCAGAAAATTTCTTTTCTGAGAAATCGTTCTCCACGAATGCTTCATTGATTACCTTGGCAGCGGTTTTTCCGCTGGTCAATGAGTTGCCGATTCCTTCTCCGGTGAACGGGTCAATCAAAGATGATGCGTCCCCAATCAGAACGTAACCATTTCCATAGCTTTTCACCCTGTTGGTCGCTAAGGGAAGCAGCCAGCTCCTAAGCTCGGATGTTCTTTTGGAATCCTTGAAACGTTCCTTGAACACTTTATTTTCAGTGATTATTTCCTCCAGGATTTTTGAGAGGTTGAGCTTGCGTTTTTTCATCTCACCCACCAGGATGCAAACCCCGACATTGGCATCCCCATTAGGCAGCGGGAAAACCCAGAAATAACCTGGCAGGCTTTCCTTGACAAAGTGGAGCTCAATCTTGTCCCCATTGCCCTTGACGCCTTCATAATATGCCCTCACTCCTGCAAGCTGGTGATTGTCCTTGTTGTTCAGGGCCCCAAGCTTTCTTGCAGTTATTCCGGCTGCTCCGTCGGCCCCAACAATCATCTTGGCCCTGAATTCTTTCTCCTGCCCTTCATGCATTCCTTTGACCCCAACAGGCCTCCCTTCTTCCATGATAAGGTCAGTGACCATGAAGCCCTCGATTGTTTGCTGCGCAAGCTTCTTGGCATTCTGGAAAAGAATATTATCAAAGACAAATCTTCTGCACACAAATCCAGGAGCTTCCTTCATGCCATCTTTCCTGGCGCTGACTGGAACAACAGTCCCATTTGGAGATGAGAATGTAACCCCATACATGTCATGGTGCTCTTCCTTCTTCAAATCATCCAGAACGCCGAGCTCTTTCAGAATACTGACAGAACGGCCACTGATTCCATCTCCACAAACCTTCTCGCGAGGGAATTTTGCCCGGTCAAGAAGAAGGACTTTTTTTCCTGATTTTGCAAGGTAGGCAGTGCAGCTTGAGCCTGCGGGCCCGCCACCGATTACTATGACATCAAACATATTCTCACCTGAAAAGTCGCCTATATAAAGCTAAATACGCTATGTAAGTGTTATGCTTATAATAATATGCGGACTCCCAGGCAGTGGGAAGAGTTCCCTGGCAAGGAAACTCAAGACAAAACTGCCTGCTGCATATCTGAACTCGGATATAGTGAGGAAGCAGATTTTCAAAAAACCCCAGTATACTCCAGAGGAGAAAAAACGGGTTTACAATGAGGTTGTCAACCTTGCTGAGAAGATGCTCCTCAAAAAGAAGAATGTTATAGTTGATGCTACGTTCTACACAAGAAAATACCGGCAGCTGATGGTCAAGACGGCGAGGGATGCTGGCTCTAATTACTGCATACTGCTATGCACATTGCCTGAGGAAATGGCAAAGTCAAGGCTGGATATGAGGGAAAAACGCGGCAAGGCAGTGAGCGACGCCAACTATGAGATTTACCTCAATGTGAAGAAAAAGTTTGAACCAATTGACGGAGATTTCCTTGAGATTGACTGCTCAACCCCAATCAAGGAGCAGGCAGAGATTGCAAAAAAGTATATAGGTGAAAAAAGTGGACGCAGAAAAAATCAATGAACTATCAGCAGGCAAATTCGAAATCGTGGAAACACACATATCATGGGTTCTTCTTGGAGAATATGTTTACAAGATAAAAAAACCAGTTAAATTCTCATTTCTTGATTTCTCAACTCTTGAGAAAAGGAAATTCTTATGCGAGGAGGAAGTCCGGCTCAACAAAAGGCTCGCGCCGGAGATTTACCTTGAAGTTGTTCCAATCACTGAGTCAGGGATTGGCGGTGAGGGCGAAACGATTGATTACGCAATCAAAATGAAGAGACTCCCTCAGGAGGCAAGGATGGACACTATGCTCAAGGAGGAGAAAGTTCTTGGTGAGCAGGTCCAGGAAATCGCAGCCATAGTCGCCGATTTCCATGGCAAAATTGATATCATCACAGATAAGAGCTACAGCTCTGCTGAGGTTGTGAAGAATCAAATTGATGACTTGAAAGGGTTCCGGGAAACTATTGAAGATGCGTGCGGACTGGGCGAAAAGGTTGATTTCATAGTCCAGAAATCCGATGATTTCATAGAGAAGAACGAAGAACGTTTCTCAAAAAGGCAGGATGATGGAAGGGTGCGCGACTGCCATGGGGATTTGCACTCGGCCAACATATTCATAACTGACAAAATCATAATCTTCGACTGCATTGAATTCAGCAAGGACTTCAGGTTCATTGACACTGCAAGCGAAATCGCATTCATGGCAATGGATTTGGATGCCTTTCGAAGGGAAGATTTGTCGCAGTTCTTTGTTGATACATATGTGAAAATCAGCGGTGACACTGACTTGCCGGAACTTCTCCAACTCTACAAATGCTACAGGGCAAATGTCAGGGCAAAAATCGCTGCAATCGACTATTCGCAGAATCCTGGGGAAGAGGCAAAGGAAAGAATAAGGAAATATGTCCTTCTTGCTGAGAAATACGCAAAGGAACTTTAGTGCCTGAAGTGCCTAACTCCCGTGAATACCATTGTCATGCCATGCTCATTGGCAGCGTCAATGACTTCTTTATCCCTAATTGAGCCTCCAGGCTGGATAACCGCAGTAATGCCTCTCTCGGCAGCCGCGTCGATGCCATCCCTGAACGGGAAGAACGCATCTGATGCCATGGCACAGCCTTTCAGAACAAATCCAAAGTCACTGGCAATCATGGCAGCCAGCCTGGCAGCATCAACACGCTTCATCTGTCCTGCTCCGATGCCGACTACTCTTGTTGGCAGGGCATAAACGATTGAGTTTGATTTTACGTATTTGCATACTTTCCAGGCATATTTCATCGAAGCCATTTCCTCATCAGTAGGGCTCCGTTCAGTTACCACGTTGAACTGGCCATCGTGGAGCTTGACATTGCCATCCTGAACAAGCAGCCCGCCAACAACTGAGCGGAACTTCCTATATGGCTTGCGCCTTTTGTTGATATCATCAACACGCAGGAGCCGGAGGTTCTTCTTTTTTGTGAATATTTCCCTCGCCTTCTCAGTAAATGATGGGGCTATTACCATCTCAAGGAATTTGGATGTGATTTCAGCGGCGAGCCTCTCGTCGACTTCCCGGTTGACGACTGTCACTCCGCCGAACGCGGCTTCAGGGTCTACTGAGCGGGCAAGCTTATAGGCCTCGAAAATATCATCATGCGAGGCAACTCCGGATGGGTTGTTGTGCTTGACAACCACTGCAGTCGGCTCATCAAATTCTTTTATGAGTTCAATTGCAGAGTTGCCATCAAGTATGTTGTTGTATGAAAGAACCTTGCCCTGGAACTGCTCTGCAGTTGTTATTGTCGGCTCCTTGTAATGTTCATCACGGAAGAATCCAGCAGTCTGGTGAGGGTTCTCCCCATAGCGCAAATCCTGTTTCTTCTTGAATGTGAGATTAAGATAATCTGGATACTCATCCTTCTTGTTGAACACCCTTCTGAAATGCCTCTCAATGCAAACGTCATAATGCCCAATGTGCATCCAGGCAGTGAGCGCAAGCCCTTCCCGGGTTTGCTGTGAGATTTCACCATTCGCTTTGAGTTCTTCAACAACCTTTGAGTAATCAGCAGGATTCACTACAACAGAAACGTGGTTGTAGTTCTTGGCAGCTGCCCGAACCAGTGTCGGGCCCCCGATATCAATCTTCTCGATGGTATCTGCAAGCGGGGCGCCGCTGTCAACAGTATCCTGGAAAGGATAGAGGTTTACTACAACCAAATCAATCATGTCAACGCCGTTTGCCTTGGCCTCCTCAACATGTTTGGAGTTGGAGCGGTCTGCCAGGATTCCTCCATGGACTTTTGGGTGGAGAGTTTTGACCCTGCCATTCATCATCTCAGGGAATCCAGTATAATCAGATACATCAGTCACTTTGATGCCATTCTCAGAAAGGGTTTTTGCAGTGCCCCCACTGGAAATGATTTCTATTCCCAATTCAGATAAGGATTTGGCTAGTTCAACGATTCCGCTCTTATCATAAACACTCAGCAATGCCTTTTTCATGCTCGTCATTGTAGAACCAATAAAAAATATCTGTAATTGCTCTTAAAAATGTTTACTAATCAGCCTGCGCCATAGACTTTGAGGGCCCACATGAAAAGCAGGCCGAGGAACAGTATGGCCAGGTTCTTGACCTTTTCCCAGCCTTCTGCCTTGTGCATCTCAGGAATGAGGTCAGCTGCTGCTATGTAAATGAAATTTCCTGCGGCAAAGGGAACAAGAAGTGGTGCTATACCTTCGGACAATCCGGCTACGAAGTATCCCACTATCGCCCCCAGTATAATTGTGGACTGGGAGATGAAACTGTATGTGATTGCTTTGTTCCGGTCAATACCGCCTTTGATTAAAGTACCGAAAATCCCAAGTTGCTGCGGAAGCTCGTGGGCAATGATTGCAAGCAGGGTGGCGATTCCAAGGGGAATGCTCACGAGGAAGCTTGCTGCCAGGATAAGGCCCCCAAGGAAGTTGTGGACCCCATCTCCGATGAGAACCATGTATGAGAATGGATGGATGTCACATTCCTTGCAGTGGTGCCAGTGGACATAAGTCTCAAGGAAAGTGAATAGGATGAAACCGGCAAGCGCTAAGAGAAGCACCTGGTCAGGGGCAATCTCCTCAAATGCCTCTGGAAGCAGATGTATGAAAGCCCCTCCAAGAAGGCTTCCTGCGGCAAAGGCCATGAGGAGATGGGACAGCTTTTCCATGTTCTTTTTGCTGATCCAGAGTGAGAATACACCTACAAAGCCAAGCAAAGCGTCTAAGATTGCAGCTCCAACTATCCACAGGAATTCATCTGCCATTACAACCACTATTAAGGATTAGGTTTAATATTATTAACTCTCGCAGCCCTCAATTCATCAAGAATTGAGTCCGGCACTTTGTAGCCAAGGTCTGCGCCTTTTGTTTCGCTGTGGAAATCTGAGCCGCCGCTCTCAAGAAAGCCAAATCTCTTTGCAAGGATTTTCATCTCTTCCTCAATCAGCCGGTTGGCCAGCTTGTTATAGCCGTATCTTGGATAGTTCCTGTAGTAATCATAGTGTGTCTCGATTCCGTCCCCGCCAAGTGATTTGAAATCTTGGAGAAGCTTTTCCAACTCATAATGGTAGACTTTTGGATGGGCAAGAATTGCCAGGCCGCCTGCACTGTGTATTAGTTTAATCGCCTCATCAAGTAAGAAGAATGCATTTCTTGATTTGAAGGCAGGCTTGCCCTGCTCAAGAAGCTTTTCAAAAACAGAACTCATTGTGGGGAATTGCCCGGGATTCTTTTCCATTAGCACTTTGGCAATGTGCGGCCTTCCAAATGAACCTGCCGCATTTGCCTTTGCTTCCTCATAGTTTATTTCATAACCAAGTTTGTTGAGCTCTTCTATGATTGCCCTTTTCTGCTCATCACGGTCTTTCTCAAGCCTCTCAAGAGTTGATAGGAGTTCTTTGTTCTCAGGGTTTATGAAAAGTCCGAGGACATGAAGGTCAATGTAGCATAGTTCGTTGTCATAAACAGAAATCTCAATTCCGGGGATAAGTTCCATATAGCTTTTGATTTGAGAGAGTTTTCTTGCGTTTTCTACTGTGTCGTGGTCAGTTATTGCGATTGCCTTCAGGCCTGCAGATTCTGCCATTTTGAGAAGCTCCTCAAGAGAGTAGGAACCGTCTGATGCGTTTGTATGAGTATGAAGATCAATCATTTTTACACCGTGAAAACATATGCCTGCAAAAGCCTTGAGATGATTCCTGCAAGAACTATTGCAAAGACTATTTCGAAGACCGAGATTATCAGGGCGTTCTTCAGCCCCTGCTCTTTGCGAAGGGCTGCAATAGTTGGAAGGCATGGGACATAGAACATCGTCACGACAGCGAATGTTATCATCTGAACTGGAGTGAGAACCGTGTCGAATGCCTCTGTCCCAAGAAGGGCCGCGAGCATGATTATTGTAAGCTCTTTTCGGAGAACCCCGAAAATCAATGTTATCCCCACCACTGCCGGAAGGCCGAGCCAGCCGACAGTAATCGGGCTCAGCAAATCAGATATCGGCTCAAGATATCCAAGGAGCTCGATCAGCTTGATGAAGAATGTCGAGACTATGATTATCGGAAACGCCATCAGGACAAAAGACTTGACTTTCATCCAGGAGGCCATTATGATGTTCTTTATGGCAGGAACCTTGTAGGATGGCATCTCCATTATCAATCCCATAGGCTCTCCTGGAAGCAGTTTCAATGCAAGTCTTCCAAGAACAAGGATGACAAGAATGTTTAGCGCATAAAGTGCAAGCGCCCACTCCAAGCCGACGAAAGTTGCGACCATACCCATTATCACGACGCTTACTGCAGCGCATGGCACAAGCGTAACC
Organism: uncultured Microcaldota archaeon; assembly: GCA_963791815.1. Lineage (GTDB taxonomy): Archaea > Micrarchaeota > Micrarchaeia > Anstonellales > Bilamarchaeaceae > Bilamarchaeum. The sequence goes on from CAWBTT010000002.1 coordinate 151,977, forward strand.
ACAAATGATGCAAGAAGCCGGTCGCGCTGCAATTCAAGAACCCTGCAGGATAGGCAGGCAGGAACATTGCACCCAAAGGCAAGCAGAACCGGAATGAATGCCTTTCCATGCATCCCGATTTTCTGCATCGCAGCATCCATCAGGAATGCCATCCGAGCAAGATATCCCGAATCTTCAAGAAGTGCAAGTATGATGTAGAATGGAATCAGGTATGGCAAAGCGATTGAAAGGCCTGCGATTACCCCATCAAGGACACCATCAAGAATGGCAGTCTCAACTATTCCTTCCCCAACCAGAGAACTTAGGGATTCTTTCAGAGCATTCAGATATTCCAGAAGATACCTCGAAACAAAATCACCGAATGAGAATGTCGAGAAAAAAGCCGCTGCAGCGATAGTGAATAGGAAAAGATAACCTGAGAACCTATTGAGCAGTATTGAGTCAAGCTTCTGGGAAAATGGTACATCACTCTTTGAAAGATACATGCATTCCCTTGCAACACGCTCTGCTGCTGCGTACCTTTCTGCTGAAATTACTACTGAGCCTTCCTGGCCAGAGCTTTTCTTCAATTCTTTCAGCACTTTATCGGTTTTCTGAATAAGATGCGGTGCTTTTTTCAGAACCCTTTTTGCAACCCCTTTATCCTGCTCAAGCAGTTTGATTGCAACCCACTTTGGGGAATAGCCAAGTGCAAGTTTGGATGCTTCCTGGGATAATGACAAAATTTCAGCCTCGATATCCTTGCGGAATGGCTGGCGTTTTGGTTTCGGCCTTTTTTTCGCCGATGCCACCACAGACTCCATTAGTTTGGAGACGTTTGTTCCTTTTGTGGCAACTATCGGGATAACTGGCACCCCAAGTTTCTTTGAAAGTTCTTTCGCATTGATGTGGACTCCCCTTGCGCCTGCAATGTCAACCATATTAAGCGCAATTACAAGCGGAGCATTCAACTCAATCAGTTGAAGTGTGAAGAAGAGGTTTCGCTCGAGGGCGGATGAATCAACCACATTAATGACAACATCAGGTTTTTCTTTTGCAATAAACTGCCGTGAAATGATTTCTTCGGTTGAAAAAGTAGATAAAGAATATATCCCCGGGAGGTCAATCACATCCAGTTCGTGCCCTTTGAATTTCAGCGTGCCTTCTGCCTTTTCTATTGTTTTTCCTGGCCAGTTTCCCATGTGCTGATGGAGACCTGTCAGATAATTGAACAATGCAGATTTGCCAACATTGGCGTTCCCTGCCAGTGCTATCTTTAGAGTCACTTGCTAACCTCTACGAATATCTTGCTGGCAACCCCCCGGCCAACTGCAAGGCAGGATGAGCGGAGAATCAGCTCAACCGGGCCAGCGCGGGATGATGAGCGGCTGACTTCTATTTCTGTTCCAGGGGTTAATCCTAGGTCAGTCAGCCTTTTGCTTGAGTCGCATCCGCCACGTACAAGGACAATCTTTCCTTTTTGCCCGCTCTTCATCTCACTGAGCGGCATGACATCCTCGATGTTTCCGATGCACCCTGAGAATTTGCTCCGAAGGGCCTTCTCAACATCGTCAGAGAGTGCATGCTCAAGCACGCAGGCCTCATGGTGAATTTTGTTTTTCTTGACTCCAATGAACATGAGGAACTGCTCTATGAATCTGTGTTTTCTTAGGATATTCTTGCCAAGGCGCTTCCCTTTGCTTGTCAGTTTAACGTTCCCATAGCGCTCATACTGTGCAAGCCCTTTGGATGAGAGCTTCTTGAACATCTCGCTTACGCTCGCTGGTGAAACTTTCAATTCTTTTGCAATTTCCTTGACCTTTGGAGCTTTCCCCTCTTCCTCGTAGCGCACTAAGGTCTCGAGATATTCCTCAATCTCAGGACTTTGCTTTTTCTTCATCGAAAGTTAGGTACGCCTATCATTTATTAAACAGAACACGCCGAACGATTCGTTTTTAAAACTAATTCAGCAAGATTGAATACTCTTTATGCCTCGGTAGTGTAGTGGTTAGCATACGAGACTGTCACTCTCGCGACCCGGGTTCGAACCCCGGCCGAGGCGCTTTTGAATTTCTTCAGCGTGAGCCACGCCTGAAAGAATTGCTTTCTGTGTTAAAAAGTGGGTTTCCAGATATATTTAAAAATATTATTATACATATATATTAATACACATTTATTACCACAAAATAAGTACATTTATATACTCTAAATGAGAAATAATATTGGAGAGCCTAAACATGGAAATCATGGACAGGATGCTGACGTCGTTGATACGAAACAAATCGTCCAGTGAAACCAAGTCTTACCTCGTAGGATTGGAAAGGGGAAGAATCTGGGCCTCTGAAAGTGCTGATTATTTTGAGATTAGAGAATGGGGAGAGCTTGAGATTCATGAGGAGGAAGAGCAGGCGCTCCCGTCAAACGAGGAACTCCACTTCCGGGTGCTCCAGGCGGAGACGCCTCTTGAATGGGGCTCATATGTAAAAGGATGGGTCGAGGGAGTGCGGGAAGTCAAGTCCCAATACTGATTTTTAATATTGCGTGCTTATTAACCTTCAAAAAGGAGGTATAACATGAGACTTGTTTTACTTATACTGTCAATCATCCTTATTTTCGGATGTACTGGACAGTCAGGACCAACTGCACCTACGGCTCCAACAGCTCCGGTGCAACCATCAGGACCAACTACGCCAGCAGCAGAATGCAGCCCAGACTACTCATTCTCCGAACTTGAGAACAGCACATTCGGAGGAGATGAGACCCTGGCAGCTACTGTAACATGCGCAGCAGGTGAGACACTGAGTTTGAAGGTAGATGGAACCACTGTTGCAAAACAGGTGATTTCAGACAACTCCACAACTCCAGTTGACTTCACTGTCCCAGCGCTTAAGGATGGCACTCTGAAGGTTACTGTCGAAACTGACAGCGAGACTTTGTTCTCAAGAGACTGGGAAGTTGAGCCTTTGGGCAACACAGAGCTCTTTGGAACAGGATATGAGTCATTCTCATTCAAAGAATGGGTGGCAATGTCCTTTGACATTGATAATAAGGTTGAGCTTGGACAGGTAAAAGCATACCTGAAAAGGCAGAGTTCACAGACACAGCCCAGCACCATGATTGTCATGGAAATCCGCAAGGACAACTCAGGTGAACCAGGCAGTTTGGTTACAAGCAAGAAACTGCCTATAAAGGACACCACGCTCACTGCGAACTGGCTCAAATTCGACCTTGACAGCAAGAAAAAGCTTGAGGCCGGAACCTACTGGATAGTGCTCAAGATTGAGCAGACTGAGGAGATAACATTGGTAAGCGATGTTGTCACTGTGCACTATGCTGTCATTGACAAGCAGATTGAGGGCAATGATTACACGAGAAGGATGCCACTTGATGTCGACATAAAAACGGGTTTGGCATCAGAAACCTCATGGGAAGAGCTTTCCTATGATCGGGAATACAACATCGTGCTCGGCTACGGAAAGTAGCCATCTATTTTCTTTGCTATTTTTTTCATTCTATCAAATCTTCTAGTCATATCGCTCTCCATATCCTCAAGAGTATTCTCAAGGGTGTGTCCCCGGAGATAGTAGTTTCGTCCTTCTTTGACTACAAGACCAGATCTTTTGAACTGATTCAAATGGTATATTATAGCAGCCTGGGTGACATGGCCAAGCTCCGCAATGTCCTTCGAAGATATTCCGCCCCCTTGGCAGCTTGCCTTGACAAGAGCTCGAAAAACCATCATACCAATCGCGTCCCTCTCATCACCAAGCCCAAGGCATTGGTAAATGAAGTCAAGGCCGGCATCCAAGTCATCATCCTCACTGGGAACAGTGATATAACGAATGATAACCTGCCTGTAGACACGCCTTTGCGCCATAATTTATAAACCACCTAAAATTTTAAAAACCTTTCCTAATATTAAACAAATTGTTAAAATTTCAAATGATTGAAATTGAAAATTCCAGGTGATTGCACGGAAGATGAAAACCCAAAGATAGAAGCAGAGAAGAAGGAGACGCTCCCGCCGCACGAGAATTCTGAACTTGTGGAGCATGAGGATGTCAAGGAGCTTGAGGGTCCGGATAAAGTCGCCGAACTTGAGGAAAGGATTCTCAGGCTGAGGGCGGACTTCGAGAACTACAAAAAACGTGCTGAGAAGGAAAACAGCGCGCTCAAAGAATCATCTAAGGCAGACACTCTAAACAAACTTCTGCCAGTAATAGATGAGTTTGAAATCGCATTCTCACATATGGAATCCGCAACGGATACGGAGTTCAAAAAGGGGATGGAACTTATATACTCAAAACTCTTGGACCTTCTGAAAAAGGAGGGCGTGGTTGAGATGGAATCCCTTGGAATGGAATTTGACCCATACAAACATGATGCGGTTAGGCAGGGAGATGGAGAGGAAGGAAAAATATTAGAGGTAGTTCAGAAAGGATATTTGTTGAATGGAAATGTGTTGAGACACGCTAAAGTAGTTGTTGGAAAAGAAGAGGTGAAAGAAAATGAGTAAGATAATTGGAATTGATTTGGGTACTTCAAACTCAGCAGCCGCATATCTGGAAGGCGGAAGGCCGAAGATTATCCCCAGTTCAGAGGGAATTACACAGTACGGGAAAGCGTTCCCAAGCTATGTCGCTTTGACCAGGGATGGGCAGAGGATTGTGGGCGAGCCGGCAAGAAGGCAGGCAATCACAAACGCGCAGGGAACCATTACAGCATTCAAAAGGAAGATGGGAACTGACTACAAATACAAGATATTTGACAAGGAATACAGGCCCCAGGAACTGTCCGCGTTCATCCTGCAGAAAATCAAAAAAGATGCTGAGGAATTCCTTGGAGAGAAGGTTGAGAAGGCAGTCATTACTGTCCCGGCATACTTCAATGATAACCAAAGGCAGGCGACCAAGGACGCGGGAGAAATCGCTGGCCTTGAAGTAGTAAGACTGGTAAACGAACCTACGGCTGCAAGCCTTGCATATGGTCTTGACAAATCAGATAAGGAACTGAAAATCCTTGTATTCGACCTTGGCGGAGGAACTCTCGATGTCACAATCATGGATTTCGGAGGAGGAGTCTTCGAGGTAAAATCAACAAACGGTGACACCCAGCTCGGCGGAACTGACATGGACACGATTATCGCAGAATATTTGACAGACCAGTTCAGGAAAGAGAGCGGTGTGGATATTTCCAAGGACAGGCAGGCTCACGAAAGAATTCTTGAGGCTGCTGAAAAGGCCAAAATTGAGCTTTCAACAACATTGGAATCTTCAATCAATCTACCATTCCTCGCTTCTGTTGATAATCAGCCAAAGCACTTCCAGCACACCCTGACAAGGGCCAAACTGGAGGATTTGGTCAGGCCTATAATTGACAGGTGCAGAGGACCGATTGAAAACGCCCTGAAAGATGCTAAACTGAAGCCATCTGAAATCGACAAAATAATCATGGTCGGCGGGCCCACAAGGATGCCGATTGTGCACAAGTTTGTCGAAGATACTATTGGCAAGAGCGCAGAGAGGGGGATTGACCCTATGGAATGTGTTTCCATGGGAGCGGCAATCCAGGCAGGAGTCCTCTCAGGTGAAGTAAAGGACATACTCCTTCTCGACGTTACTCCGCTTTCACTTGGTCTTGAGACCCTTGGCGGGGTGTTCACAAAACTGATTGAAAAGAATACCACCATACCGACAAAGAAAAGCCAGGTGTTCTCAACAGCAGCAGACATGCAAACGGCTGTCGACATTCACATTGTGCAGGGAGAAAGGCCTTTGGCCAAGGATAATGTATCTCTTGGTAAGTTCACACTCGTAGGTATTCCGCCGGCGCCAAGAGGGGTTCCGCAGGTCGAAGTTACATATGATATTGACGCGAACGGAATCCTGCATGTGAGTGCAAAGGACAAGGCGACTGGAAAAGAGCAGAGCATGAGAGTGACAGCACCTCTGAAAATGTCAGATGATGAAATCAAATCCAAGATGTCCGAGGCAGATGAGTATGCCGAGAAGGACAAGCAGGAGTTAGAACTCATCCAGGCAAAGAACGAGGCCGAGAGCATGATTTACGTCGCTGACAAGACAATCAAGGAACTTAAAGACAAGCTTTCCAAAGACCAGTTCGATAAGATAAGCGCAGCAAAGAAAAAGGTTGAGGATGCTGTAACTGACAAGGATGTTGCCAGGATCAGGGCTGAGACAGAAAACCTGAAAAAGGCGCTCCAGGAAGCAGGTGCTTCGGCGTATCAATCAGCTGGCCCTGAAACTGGAGGAGGAGAGCCTCCACCCGGAAGCAATGAAAAGGGTTATGAACAAATAAAGAAAAAGCCGGATGAAGATGTAGTCGAAGGCGAATACGAAAAGGTGGATGATGAGAAAAAATGAGCGAGCATCATAAGGTTCTCGGGGTGTCCAATAATGCCTCGCCAGACCAGATAAAAAAGGCTTACCGGAAGCTTGCAATGAGGTATCATCCAGACCGCAACAAGTCCAAAAACGCTGCTGAGAAGTTCAGGCTTATCAATGAGGCATACGCTGCCTTGACGCAGGAATTCCCGATTGAGGAGAGAAAACCTGGCCATTATGATGAATGGGGCGGCGTAATGAAAGAGGCGATCCAGATGCACCTTGCCAAATGCAAGATATGCAGAAATGGAAGGTGCAACGGCCTTTCCATGATGGAATCGATGGTTAATGTCGTAGACAATGAGCAGGACAACGCCTACAGATGATTGCCTATGACAAAGAGGGACTATTACGAGGTTCTTGGCCTGAGCAAAGATGCTAGCGCAGCCGATATCAAGAAATCCTACCGCAAGCTTGCAATGCAGTATCACCCTGACCGGAACAAGGATGCTGGCGCTGCTGAGAAATTCAAAGAAATCAGCGAGGCATACGCAGTTCTTAGCAATGAGCAGAAAAAAGCCCAGTATGACCAGTACGGCCATGCCGGATTTGACCAGATGTACAGCCAGGAAGATATTTTCAGGAATGCTGATTTCAGTGATTTCCAGGATATTTTCGGCGGTGGCGGCGGATTTGGCGGTCCGTTCGGTGATATTTTCGGCTCAATGTTCGGCAACATGTTCAGAGGAAGCCGAAGGGGAGGGGACTATGGCGCCAACTTAGAGGTGCAGGTCCAGATATCCCTTGAGGATGCTGCCAAAGGCACAAAGACAGATATTTCATACAACCGCACAAAAGCCTGCGATTCCTGCAGGGGAAGCGGAGCCGAGCCTGGAAGCAGCAGGGTCACTTGCAGTATGTGCGGGGGAAACGGCCAGGTGAAACAGGCAAGAAGAGCAGGGCCAATGGCTTTTTACACAGTAACGACATGCCAAAAATGCAGGGGAGAAGGCAAGATGGTCGAAAAGCCCTGCAAGAAGTGCGGCGGCTCGGGAAAAACAAGCTCAAAGGAACACATCAAGGTCGACATACCTCCTGGGATGCACAGCGGCATGAGATTGCACTTGGACGGGCTTGGAGAATACGGCAGGGACGCGCCTGGCGACCTCTATGTCCGCGTTTTTGTTAAAGAACACAGGATCTTCACAAGAAAGAACGACGACCTCTGGATGGAGATGCCAATCAGTTTCCCGAGGGCAGCCCTTGGAGGAAAGGTAAAGGTACCGACCCTTTTTGGCGATGCCAACCTGAAAGTTCCTGCTGGCACCCAATCACACACGGTATTCAGGCTCCATGACGAGGGAATGCCAAGGCTGAGCAGCAAGGAAAAGGGGGACCAGATGGTCAGGGTAATCATCAAGGTTCCGAAGAAGCTCAACAAAAAGCAAAAAGAGCTATTGAAAGAATTGGAAGAAGAAAAAGAAGAGAAAGGACTTTTCGGGTTCACTATTTCTTAAGGAAGTCAACAAGGTCTGATGAGACTTCAGTATCATCGAACATGTCTGTCCCATGCGAAGAGCCGGGGTATGACTTCATAGTAGTTTTGGATGAAGTTATCGAGTATATCTGGCTCGCTGATGATGCTGAATAAGCATCCCCGCTCGTGTATGCAATGAAGAGTGCGTGTACGTAATCGTCAGCCTCATCCTCAATATTCACGCCCTTATACTCAATCCCAGGCGAAAGCATCGCGACCTTTGTTATGTCGTTCTCCTGCTCACCGGCCAGAATAGCCGCGGTTGAGCCAATGCTTGCTCCTACGACATAGTACTCATCAGCAGTAGGATACTTTTCCTTGAAATACTTCTTTGCATGTTTGACATCCACAGCCATTCCAAGCCAATCCTCAAGCGTGAACTCTTCCCAGGTGCCGAGGTTTGTGCTCTCTCCCTGGCCACGTCCATCTATTGCCAGAATCAAAGCACCTGGAACTTTCACATGAAGGTCCTCGATGAATGATGCCGGGTAGCTGCTTCTGGTATGGTTCAGCATAGGAACCAGGATTATTCCCTTGGTCGGGTTCTTCTTTTCAACCGCAGGATAAAGGGTCCCGTGGATTTCCCAGCCAAATGAGTTGTAGCTAATTTCCTCTGAGGCGATTGAAGTTTTCATAGGTTCAGTTGTGTCAGGAACAACAGGGTCAGGAACCTCTGTAGTATCAACAGGATCAGGCACAACATCAGAAGTGTTGGTCTCTGTAGTCGGTACATCAGAAGTGCTCGTATCAGCAGGAGCGCTCGGGGCAGGCGGAGTGCTGGAAACCTGCTCGCCAGTCGGCGAAGGAAGGCTTACGCACCCGAAAAGAAGAATAAATGCAAGAAAAAGAGCAGGTTTCATTTACCTTCTCCTCTTTTTCTTTTTCATTGATTTTTTCTTGGTTGCTTTCTTGAGAGCCTTCTTTACCTTGCGGACCGCCTTTTTCACAACCTTCTTCTTTGAAACCTTCTTGGCCTTCTTGACAGTCTTCTTCTTTGCTGCCTTCTTTGGTTTTCTTGCGGCTGTTGCTGCTGGCCTCTTGGAAGCTATTTCGAGTTCAACACCCATAAGTTCCATGGTGTCGCTCATTTTCTCAAGCGAGATTACAACACGGTCAAGCCAGCTAGCGACAAGCTCAACGTCTGCAGATTCGCCATACTCATACATTTCCTCCCTAACCGCGCGGAGTTCGTCGCGGAATTCTCTAACAGTCTTAACCATATTTACACCGTCAACGATAACTTAGTTTAGTTTTATAAATTTTTCAGAAGTTCTGCAATTTCAAGACACTCTTCTTTTGTGAGTGTTCTGCCCCTTCTTTTCTCGAATTTGCCCAGGATTTCCAATTCATCCCTCTCAAAATATTTGGAATCAAGAAGAGCATTGCGAACTGTTTTGTTTTTGTGCTGGAATATGAATCTGATGATGTTTTCCTCGAGCTGGGAAAGTTTTCTGCCAGTTGGGATGAGGATGATTATCGCCGAGTCAACCTCCGGAGCAGGATTGAAAAGATGCCTAAGGACGGTCCTTTCATATTTGACTTCGAATGAAAGCTGGGCAGTGATGCTGAGGCGCCCATAGTTCTTATCCTTTGGCTTGGCCACCATCTTCTTGGCAAATTCTTTTTGTACCATGAGGACTGCGCGCTTGATTTTCATCCCCGCAATCATGAAAACGATATCTGATGAGATGTAATATGGGATATTTCCGATGATAACATCTACTTGTGGGAGTTTTTCCTCAAGAACATCCCCTTCGATAACTTGAATCTTGTCCCCCAGTTTCACCCTAAGTTCTGATGCGTAGAAGGGGTCCATTTCAACAACAGTAAGTTTCTTTGGGGAATTTCCCAGCAGTTTCCTTGTGAGCCTGCCGTCTCCTGCCCCAATCTCAAGCACTCTTTTGCCTTTGACATTGGCCAGCTTCGCTTCTAGTTCAAGGATGTTCTGGTCATCCATGAAACACTGGCCGAGCTTCTTTTTCCTAGAATGCGTTGTCTTCACTTTTCTTTCCCTCGATTACAAGAACCGCGTCTATGAATCCATATGCGTAATTGGCAGCTCCGAAAGATGAGAAGTAATCCTCAGTCTCGTAGAAGTGCTTCGCGTCGGCGCAGTAGTTCTCCGCGTATTCAAGGACTGGCGCGTATTTCTCACCCAGGCCCATCCCCTTGAACACCACCAGGATTTTGTCAAGCTTGTCAATGTCCTTCTTCGCCCTTTCCTTAGCTTCCATTCTTCAGACCTCTTTGACCATTTCTCCGATAGGTTTCCTTTCACTTGGCCGGGGTTCATCAATAGGATAGCCAATCGGGAGGATTGCAACTGGAACCAGATGTGAATCGGCATCAAGCAGTCTGCTCACTTCAAGAGTGTCGAATGCGCCCACCCAGACAGTTCCAAGCCCTTCTGCAGTTGCAGCAAGTTGGGCATAAGTAGCTGCTATAGTGGCATCCTGAACCGAATAAAGCTCAGCCCCACGGTCCCCATATTTGAGGCCAGGGTTCCGGTCTGCGCAGAATATAAGTAGTAAAGGCGCCTGGACAAGGCATTCCTGCTCATGAGCAACCTGCATAATTGCTCCCTTGATTTTCTTTGCCCGAACGACGTAGACCTTGTAAGACTGAAGGTTTCCTGCCGAGGGAGCGCTATTAGCAGCATCCAGAATTACCTTGAGTTTCTCAGGTGGAACCTCTTTGTCGGAATAAGCCCTGAATGAGTGCCTGTTTTTCAAAACATCCTTGAATTCCATGGGTAGAACTAGAGGAGAAAATAATAAAGGAGTATGAGTGTCAGCAGCAGTGCGCGTTTCCGCTCGAAGAGCAGTACTGACAACACCGTGAAGGAGCTTGACTTCTGAGTTCGGAATGAGATCAGGTATTTCCTCCTTCCTATGACCGCTGACAGAATTCTTATGAGATGTTGTGTTTTTAAATGTTTCTCTGGGCTAAATTAGGAATATGACTCTTGATATGGTTGTCGCTCCTTTCAAGGAGACCTGGGCATTAATAGAAAAAAGCTACAAGGAACTTTTCATTGATTTTGCGAAGGTTTATCTTCTTACGTTCATTTTCGGGGCAATAGCAGGCGGTGCTGTAATAGCATTCATACTAGCTTTAGGTATAGGCGCAAGCTTGACAGACATACTTACCAACACGCCGCTCCTGGCAGCCATTGCTGTTATAGGAGGAATTGTTTTTGTTGGAATAAGCATAATCACTTCCGCAATATCAACAACCATGTATCCCTTGGTAGAAGCCAGAACCAAAGGCAAAGGGATTGACATAATCAAAACCGTAATAGATTTCATACCAAGAATGGCAAGGTATCTGCTTGTTGTCTGGGGAATATCGATTCTGATATTTCTTCCTGGCGTAGTGGTCCTTGGTCTTGCGCTCTTTGTTGATGGCCTCGCGCTCCTTGCCCTGGTGGCGCCCCTTATAGTATTTGTTTCTATAGTGGTGTATCTCCTATTCGCATTCCTTATCCAGTTCGCAATCATTGAGCTTGCGCTGAACAAGATGGGTGCTGTTGATGCTCTCAAGACTTCCATGGCAAAGGTGAAAAGGAACTGGCTTGTAGTGCTCGGATTCGACATAGCAGTTTTCCTGGTTTCTCTTGCAATTGGGATAGTATCCTCAGTAATACAGCAGGTGGTAAGTTTCCTTGGAATACTTGCAGTGATTAACATTGTCCTGGTGGGGCTGGTAGTCCTCCTTGCAGTGGTTCTCATGCTCATTACGACAATCCTGACTGCAATGGCAACGATACCATCATTCTATTACTTCTGGAGGTCAATGAAATGAACTTAGACTTAATCAAAGGCTGGATGAATGAGAGCTACGGCTTCCTGAACTCAAACCTGAGGGAAACTGCAGTTACCATGCTGAAGATACAACTTCTCATGATTGTGCCGATACTGGTTACAGTACTTATGACCGCGGCATTGGTCATCCTGGCACCCCCCGAACTCACGTGGGTCGGCCTCCTGATAGGAATATTCTTCGTGCTTGTCGGCGTTTTCATTTCAGGAGCGATTGGCTCTGTTGGATACAACGCTGTAGACAACATAACCAAAAGGAGGAAAACGAATATCATAGCAACCGCTGAGGAGAACCTGGTACCTTACGTGAAATACGCGCTCCTCATGTTCGGGATTTACATGGTCCCAATTCTGCCCCTAGTAATCATCTTGATAGCAGCATACATCACACTGCCCCTCGTTGGCAGCCTGATGGAGATACTTTTCAGGATAATAATCAGCATCATCAGCGCAATCATCTACCTGTTTGTTCAGTTCGCAATCATGGAGGCTGTGATATCCAAATCAGGAACAATTCATTCTTATCGGAAGAGCTACAAGATAGTGAGGAAGAATCTGCTTCCAACAATACTGATGTCATTCATTCTTTGGGTGGTCGAATCGGCTATCAACCTCGCGTTCATAATAGCAGTTGTCGTTCTCGTGCTTATAGGCTTTATAGTCGGCATAAGCGGGGTGAGCGCAGCGATTGATTCTCCTGAGAGCGTTATATCGTCACTTGCACTCCCAGTGATACTGGCACTCATAATACTCTTCGCAATACTAATGGTATTGGTGGATGCTGCAGTTCGGACAATAATGCTCCCGGCGCAGTATTTCTTCTGGAAGAAAATAAAGTACTGAGGAATTCATATGCATCAACATTGGTCAGAATGGCTGGCAGACAAAGTAATCGAGGAAAAGAAAGAGCCTTATGTAATAAGCGGCGGTATGACCACTTCAGGTCCCGCGCACCTTGGAACCCTCTGTGAGTTCCTCTTCCCTTCAGTTATAGTGAAGGCGCTCAAGAAAAGAGGCAAGGAATCGAAATTCTATTTCGTTGCAGATATCCTGGATGCGTTTGACGGAGTCCCTGTAGAGATGGAGAGATATTCCAAAGAGCTTGAGCCGCATTTGGGCAAGCCGCTCTGCAATGTCCCTGACCCAACTGGAGAGAGCAAAAGTTTTGGAGACCATTACCTTGATGAGGCAAAGGCCTTGATGGAAAAATTCCATGTTGAGCCTGAAATTGTCAGGATTAATGAGTATTATGAGCAGGGAAAATTCGATGAATGGGCAAGATTCTTCCTGAAGAATGAGGATGAGGCAAGAAGGATAGTCGAGGAGACCAGCGGAAAGCAGGAGAAAAAGGGCTGGTCAGCGCTCATGCCGATTTGCGAAAACTGCGGCAGAATCGCAACTACAAGGGTTCTTTCCCAGGATGGGGAGAACTACGAGTATGCCTGCGACAAGGATGTCAAATATGTCCAGGGGTGCGGCCACACGGGAAAGAACAGCATCGCAGACCACAAGTACAAGATTGTCTGGAGACTCCACTGGCCTGCCTGGAAGCAGGTATTCGGAACCAGCATTGAAGGAGCTGGAATCGACCACCACACCAAAGGAGGGTCTGAAGACACCTGCAAGGCAATCACAAAAAACCTTATGAAAGCGGATTATCATATTCCGTACAGGTACGGGTTCATCCTTTTCCAGGGAAGGAAATACTCAAAGTCAAAGGGAACTGGAATGGGAGTGCGGGAGCTTGTTAAGCTGATACCTGCAGAAGTAATCAAATTCGTTCTCCTGCGGCCAGACCTTGAGGAAAATATTGACATCAACCCGACTAGCCAGAATCTTCTGAAAACCCTTTATGATTTCGAGACATCGGCGCAACTTGAGATGTCTGATGAAATGAACCGCTCTGAGCGGAAAAGGGCAATAGCGTACCAGATGAGCACTGGCAAGGTTAACTGGAAGGTTCCGTTCCTTGATGTCATGCTCTACTACCAGCTTTACAAGGACTGGGACAAGGTCGCTGAGCTTACTGGAGACCCAGATGGGGTTGCTTACCTTAGGCCATACATAGAGGAATGGATAGCAAAGGAATTTGTTCCGGATGATTACAGCTTCAAGTATGAACCTCATGAACCTAGCGAAAACGCAAAGAAGTTCGTCGCATCGCTTACGGCGTCAATGGACGCCCTGGCAATCCACAATGCTGTTTTTGATTTTGCCAAAGCAAATGAGATTGAGCCAAAACAATTTTTCGCAGAGATGTACGATGCGCTTATTCAGAAGCCCAGGGGGCCAAGGCTCGGCAAATTCATTGCAGCAATAGGAGTTGAGAAAGTAAAGAAGGATTTCGGTGTCTGAATGGTTACTGTATTGAAAATCACGGATGAGGATTTTGACAGCGCGCTGGATTCGGCATACGGAGTGCTGAAAAACGGCGGGATAATCATATATCCGACAGATACTGCATATGGAATTGGCTGTGATGCGGATAATGAAGATGCTGTGAAAAAAATCCATGAGATAAAGAGAAGCGGCCCAGAGAAGCCGCTTTCAGTCATGGTAGGCGATTTCGGCACTGTTGACTATTACTGCGAGAATGGCATCTGGGAAGACATAATCATGAAGAAATACCTCCCAGGGCCATACACATTCATCCTGAAACTTCACAGGCCAATCGCAGCATCAAAAAATGATAAACTAGGCATAAGGATTCCGGACAATCTGTTCTGCCAGTACCTTGCCCAGAAATTCGGAAGGCCGATAATCACGACAAGCGCGAATATCACTGGGGATGACTCTCCGCTGAAATTCGAGGATGTGAAAATGGAGGTTCTAGAAAAGGTGGACCTTGCAATTGACGGTGGTCCGACCAAAATGCAGAGCCCATCCACGATTGTGGATTTGGTTGAGCATAAAATGCTGCGCAAAGGCGAAAAAACCATTGACCTGATTGATTTTCCTGAGCTTTAGAACCACTGGTCAAGCTTGCTCTGGGCAGCGCGCTCTTTTGCCACTGCATTTGCATCATTGATTACTTTTGCTACCCGCTCTTCTGAGAAATCGTGTTCATCCACAAGAAGTTTTGAAATTGCCTGCTCATTCATTCCCTCCCATTTCAATTTTTCTGGAGGGGCATACGGAGGGTCAAGAAACAGGTCAAATACCTCCTGAATATCAACCTCAAACTGGTAATCATATTTTTCCTTGACATAAGAGATGACATCGTCCAGGGTTTTGTGCTCCCGAACAATCTTGAGGGCTGTTTTTGGGCCGACTCCCTTGATCCCCTCATTGAAATCAGTGCCAGTCAGGATGCCAATCATAATCAGACCTGCCCGGTCAACCCCAAGTGCTGACATTGTCTCTTCAAGGTCAATCCGTTCAGGCTCAACTATTATGAACCTATTCTGCCTTGGGACTTTCCTTCTTCCTGTGATTGAGATGTTACGGACAAGAACTGGAGAACCAAACATCAGCGCATCATAATCCTGCGAGGCTGTTGCAAAGGCAAACCCCTGCTGAACCATCATGGATGCCTGGGCCTCACCCTCACTTGGAGCCTGGACGACAGGAATTCCCATGTGGTTGAGAAGCTGCTTGCTCTCCTCAATCATTGGAGAGGTGAGCCTTGAAGTTGCCTGGGCGAATTTCTTAGCATCATCGTATTTCTCAAGTGCTAAGGCATCTTTCCATTTCTGTTCGGCAATCTTCTTGATTTCTTTGCGCTTACCTTGCACTTTTTCCTTGAAGCGGTGAGCCTTGCCATCAAAAACATAGACAGGCTTCATTCCTACTTCTAAAAGTTTGGCGTTTCTGTAAAATAATCCTGAGAGGTGGGCTGTGATGTTTCCTCTAAAATCACTTAGAGATGTGCCATCCTCCTGGCGAATGGACGCAAGAAACTGGTAGAGTATGTTGAACGCGTCAATTGCTACGACCTTGCCTGAAAGTGACTGCAATGATATTGTGTTCTTGAGAGCCAAGTCGCCAAGGTCAACGCCCATTCTACTCGTTCCCCAGCAAATCTCCAAGAGTTGGTTCCTGGAAGCTTTTCTTAACACCCAGTGCCGGTCCTGAAACTTCGGGCCTCTCTACGAGTTTTATCTTGAGTTCCTTCTCTATTTTCTTTGCGGTTTCAAGAGTGGGCATGATTCTGCCGCTCTCAATTGCATGCATGTAATTGCCCCTTTCCATTACCCTTGAGGCAAGCTGCTCTATTGTAAGGCCGCGCTTCTGGCGTGCCTTCCGGATTACAGTGCCCCAGCCCTCGACGATTTCCTCATCGGTCGCTGCGTTCTTTGGCAGTGGTTTTGCTGGCATTGGCTTGAGCGGACCAGAATCATCCTCTCTGAAATAGTGGATCACCTTTCCGCCTTTCATGCACCTTGAGCATGCAAGAAGCTTTGCGCCTTCCAGAAGAATCTGTGCCTTGACATATTTTGCACCGCAGATATCACAAGAAAGCTCCATGAAAGATTCTTACTGTCCATACAAATAAAAATCCCTAACTCCCATTCATAGCCATGATAATCCTCGGTGTAATTGTTGCCATAGCCATAGGACTGTTCTGGTTCATCCTGCAGATGGATGTCCCGGGCCTTTGGAAATTCTTCCTGGTTTTTGCTGAGATGCTCATCGTAAACCAGATACTTATCAGAAGATACAAGCTGCCGAGTGAACTTGGACTTGTACTTCTCAAAAGCAAGAGGGGTATTGATATCATTGACGAACTCTCGAAGAAGGGCAAATGGTTTGACCTGATGGCTGACATCGGCAATACCCTTGCCTATGGCCTTCTCAGCCTGCTCATAACAAAGAGGAATACCAGTTTCAAGACCCTGCTTCCAGGACTGGTCCTTCTTGGGGTAGTGGCGCTTGTTGTTGGCC
Organism: uncultured Microcaldota archaeon; assembly: GCA_963791815.1. GTDB lineage: Archaea > Micrarchaeota > Micrarchaeia > Anstonellales > Bilamarchaeaceae > Bilamarchaeum. The sequence continues at coordinate 168,542 of CAWBTT010000002.1, forward strand.
CTGCTGCAATCTACTATATTTCAGAAATCCTAGGTCTTGGGGCAACAGGCGATGGAACAACAACCAGCGCTTCCTTGAAGGCGGGGATTGACATATACGGAATGGGTGCAATGCTCCTTTTCGGAGGATTCTTCCTGCTCATGCTTTTCGGAATCATTTATTTCGGAGGAGTGGTGCTCTCAGGAGTTATCGATCTCCTCCTATATGGAAAGGAAGAGGTTCTGGATTTGCCAGCTGGAGGGACATTCCTTCTTCCTGGAGTGAACCTTCCCCTTTTCGAGGGAATCATTGCCCTTGTTGTGATAATGCTTGTCCATGAGGGCGCGCACGCAGTCCTAGCAAGGATTGGAAAGATTCCGGTCGCATCATCAGGAGTCGTTCTTTTCGGCATTATACCTATTGGGGCTTTTGTTGAGCCTGATGAGGAAAAACTCGCCAAGGCAGATGAGGTTCGGCAGAGCAGGGTGCTTGTTGCTGGATGCACAGCGAACCTGATGGCAAGCATAGTGTTCTTCATACTTTTTGCCGCTCTCGCACTCGCCATGATTCAGCTTTCACTTACAGATAACGTGGCACTCCAGTTCATCAGGACAACACTGATGCTGACATTCACATTGAATTTCATAGTTGGCGTAATCAACCTGCTGCCGCTCCCAGTATTTGATGGCTACAGGCTAATAGACGTCAACTTGAAGAACAAGCTGGCAGTAAAAGCGCTCATGTACGTGACGCTGCTTTTCTTCCTTTTGAATTTCTTGCCCCATTTCTTTTCGATTTGATGAGGCCAAGCATTGTATGCAAGTGGTAGGCCTGGATTTTCTTTTTCTTCTTTTTGGACATCTTCTTTGATGGCTTTGCAGTCCAATTAGTGGAAATCTTCACCAGCTCAACATTGATCGGCTTCTTTCTTCTCTTGGCTTTCTTTGCTGGTTTTACGGAAACCTTTGCTTTTTTCTTTTTCTCTGGTTTTGGCTTCGGTGTTTTTCTTGATTTTGGAGGTGTTTTTGGCCTTGGCCTCTTGGCTTTTGGCTTGGCAGGTTTCTTGCTCTTTAGTTTTTTTGGCGTTTTTCTTGGTTTTTGTTTTGCCTTTGAAAGTACTTTGCCACTCTTCCGAGCAGTTTTTGGTTTTCTGCTTGTTAACTTCGGTGCTTTAGCTTTCACAGTCTTTCTTTTGGCTGTTTTTTGGACTGTTTTTTGAGTTGGTGGTTTGCGTTTCCTTGGTTTGCTTGCCGCTTGGGCAGGCTCAGGAAGCTTCTCGGTTTTCACCTGTTTTGGCTCAGGATTCTTGACTTTCTTGAGTTTTTGCAGAGCCGGCATTGGAGTATTGAAGAATGACATTATTGCCTCTGTTTTCGGATTGGGGATTGTTATTTGCGCCTTTGGCTTTAATTCACAGATTTCGGTTTTTCCAATGAACTCTGGCGCTGGAATCCTCTTTGGTTCAGGAGCAGGCTCAGGCCTTTTTCTCCTGCGCTTTGGAGTTTCATTCTCAGGAAGATATGTTGTTACCTTGATTGCATCAGTCACTTTGCCATCAAATACCTTGACACAGAGGTATGGAATCTTTGATGATGAGCCATCAAGAGGAATGTGCATTACGCCAAGGTCAGTTGGCAACTGCAAGCCCCTGTGGACCTGCTGAGGCACAAAAAACTGCTGCGGGGCTGCTGGCTGGAAAAATCCGGCTGCCTTGAAATTGGATGCGAATTCTGATGCTGTGCGTATGTCTCCTGATTCCCTGCTCAGTATAAGGACGCTCGTATCAGGGAGCATGAGTTTCTCGCTGCGCACCCCTCCATGGGATTTCTCAATCTCCTCCTTGGCGTCCCGGCTGATTCTTGCCCCTTTCTTGTAGAGCTTGTTGATTTCCCTGATATTTTTGGGGTCAACATTGTAATCAACAACTGCAAGCGAAAGGTTGTTGATATTGGTATTGACACGGAGTTCCTGCGCATTCGGGAATACAATGCCCTCATTCTCAGCAGCTGCCATGGGTATTCCGTCAGAGCCGACAAAAAAGTGAATCCCTCCTTTTGAGGATGATGATGCTGTCACTGCCGCATTTTTCACAGAAGCTGCATCCTCAAATTCAGAAAAATCGCCATCCTGGACTCGCTTCGGGTCTCCCTTGACAATCAATTGCTCCCCGATTTTCACTGCAACTATTTCATGAGTCTTGAGTTCCGGGTAGTAGACCCTGGCAACTCCGCCGCCATTCTCCTTTGCGACCTTGGATATCAGCTCTTCTGCGCTTGCCCCATCACGAATCAGGGTGGTGAATTTCGTTCCATTTATTGTGATGCTTGACTTTACAAGAAGCGGCATCTGCATCTTTGGAGGGAGCCTTCGCTGATGCATTAATGAAGATAGACGTTTATTCGCTGGAGAACCCGCCATTGGGCAGGATATCTGCGTTCAGTCTTATAAAGCTAGATGATTGCCCGACGTGAAAGCTCCTGTGGGAGGCTCAATCTCTCAAAGAACCTTTCCTTGTTTTTCTTCTCAACAAGGGATGTGAGTTCTTCAGCAGACATCTCCTTTTTCTCACCAGTAGACCTGTCAGTGACAGATAATTTCCCAGACTGAATTTCCTTTTCGCCGATTACCGCGATATATGGAACCCACTCTTTCTGGGCCTCTCGGATTTTCTTCCCAAGAGGCTCATCACGGTCATCGAAATCAGCACGGACTTCTGACTCGTTCATCTTCTTTAGAAGATTCATCGTATGCTCTTTCTGGGCCTCAGCAACTGGAATGAGCCTGATTTGGGTTGGAGAGAGCCAAAGCGGAAGCATTGCCTTCTCGCCCTTGGCCATCTTGATTGCCTGGGCTTCCAGAAGCGCATAAATAACACGCTCTATGCTCCCGCTAATTGAAGCGTGGAGAATGAGGGGGCGTTTTTTGCTGCCATCAGAATCGACGAAATTGATGTCATATGTCTCAGCATTTTCAACGTCAATCTGCACTGTTGTCAGCGCGCTTGCCTTGTCCATTGCATCCACAAAATTGAACTCGAATTTGGTGATGAAATATGCATAGCGCTCCTTGAAGAGTTCGATAAGTATGGGCTTGTTCCCCTTCTTGACCATGTTAAGGTACCAGTCCTTATTCTCATTGAAGAAATCAATTTGGGAACGGAATGCGACCTCAGTCTCAAGGCCAAGCATCTGATTCCAGTCTAAACCCATATCATACTGCTGCTCGAATTCCGTTTTCGCCATCTCCATGTCAGATGCGAAAGTGTGCATATCCGGCATTGTGAAAGCGCGCAGCCTTTTCAATCCAGCAAGCTCACCAGACTGCTCCCTCCTGAAACTGTATCTTGTCAGTTCAAACATTTTGAGAGGCATATTCTTGTGCGAGAATACCATGTCGTGAGCAATAAGGAACTGACCAAAACAGGCGGCGAACCTGAGGAACAATTTTTTCTCCTCACTGATAACAACATACTGCCTTGCCGGGAACCTGTCCATATACTTCTTGAGCGATGGGTGCTCATAATCATACATAAGCGGAGTCTCGACTTCGATGGCTCCTACATCTATGCTTTGTTCTGTAATTGCCCTCTCAAGAAGTTTCTTAACCAGCCTTCCTTTGGGAAGTATCCTGAAATTTCCGGAATCAGAACCAGGCTCATAGTCAATCAATGAGTGCTCTTTCATGAGCTTGATGTGCGGAGGCTCTTTCTCATAGACACGGACCTTCTTGGTCTCGTATGTCGCAAGTTTGCCAAGGCCAGGATACTTGCTGAAATTGTATTTGTCAACAGGAGTGAGGCTCCCATCAAGATCAAGAATAAAGAACTCGCTTTTCAGTTCATCCTCCTGCTTCAGGCTCTTTGAGACTTCCTCAAGTTCAGATGCCTTGACTGAGACTGAGCCAGGACCGTGGAATTCCCTTGAAAGCTCTGAGAGCGGATGTCCTTTGCATTTCAAGGTATACGCCTTGTACCAGCCGAACGGCGAGTGTGATGTCTTATACCCCATTTCATTGAGACGCTTTTCAGATTTGGAAAGGACTGACTGTGCCACTCTTGGAGCAGATGGCTTGGATGTCAGGTGGACAAGCGGATAAAGCAGGACATCTTTTGTCTTGAGCTGCTCGGCAATCTTTGAGACCTCATCTGCCAGCCTTGTTGAGGACACTTCAGTATCCTCATCACCTTGCTCGACAGCTGTGAAAACCACGAGGATTTCCTCAAAGCGTTCTGGGTCGTTGGATTTAATCTCCTCTGCATCCTTAACGGCCTTTTTCATAGGCTGAACTTCAATGTAGTCTGAATGAACGGCAAGAATTCTCATAGAATCATCTTCTATTGAAAGTTATTGGAATCCATTAAAATAGTTTGTAAAAGGCGCCTTGAGATTTCAAGTTTTCAGCTGGCGGTATTTAAGAACATATAAATATCCTTTCTTCCCAGTGGATAACGAATGAGAAAGGGAAAAAAGAAAAACGTGAAGCTGGATGAAATCGATTATCGACTACTTTGCCAGCTCGAAGAGGACTCTGCATTAAGTATGGCTGAACTATCCGATATGCTCAAGGTCCCTCAAAGAAAAATAGAGTACCGGATGAACAGGCTTACAAAAAACGGGATAATAACCCACTTCATAGCAGTTCTTGATTACTCCAAACTTGGCTATTTCAACCACGAACTGTGGATTCAACTTGGGGATGTGAGCCCTGAGAAAAGAGAAAGGTTCAAGAATTACCTGGTAAAACACCCAAAAATATGGTGGGTCGCATCCTGCGGAGGCAAATTCGACTACGGAGTTGCTATTCTCGCTGAGAATGTTGTGGAGTTCTCAAAAATAATAGATGAAATAATTTCAGACAACAAAGTCCTTTCTCCCCGCACACTAGTGACAATACCAACCAAGGTTCGGGCATATAACAGAACATACCTGCTTCCGCACCCTGAGACCAAGAAGGCGCGTGGAATGAAGCATTTCTTCAGCGGAACCCCCAGGCCAGTCATACTGGATGAGGTCGCAAGAAAGGTCCTGTTCCTTTTGTCAAAAGATGCAAAAATGCCGGTCAATGAAATCGCGAAAAAGGTCGGCGTTTCCCCAAACACTGTAAGGGCAAGGATAAAATGGCTTGAGAAGACCAAGGTAATCCAGGGTTACCGGGCAATGATTCAGCCTGCCGCAATAGGAATGCAGAACTATGAGCTTCTTGTAAGCACAAAGGGACTCTCAACCGAAACAGAAAGAGAGGTTGAAGAATACTGCAAAAACAATCCTTATGTTGTCTATATGCTTTCAACGCTTGGAAAATTCAATATAGACATTGTCATGGACGCTGAGGACACAGAACATTTCCAGAACATGCTGCGAGAGTTCCGTACAAGATTCAAGAATGTAATCTGGGACTATGAGTATGTGCCAATTCTGAAGGTTTACAAATTCGGGCTAGAACTGGACTTATAAGTGCTCAAAAGGCAGGAATGCCCAGTATGTCGGCTGGTATTCTGCCCCAAGGTGGCGCTTCCATTTGTTTAGGTCAGCGTGCTCTGAACCGCCTAAATCAATGTCCACCACACCGTTTTCGCCAAGGTGCTTAAGATAAGAATAAATTGCGAATGTTGAAAGCGCTGAAAGCCTCGGGTGTTTTGTAGTATCATAGTCATTGATTGCTGCTCCTACGTATTCCTGGTCCCTCAATGTGATTGCAGCGTAGAGGCCCGCAGTACCCAATCCAGTCATATCCCCGATAAGAACAGATACTGGAAGGTCATTTATGCAGCCAAGGAACGCACGTACTGAAGGAAGCGTCAGGATTTCAGGCTGAAGTATTCCCTCATAATCTTCTGGTGATGAACTGACGAGCTTCCCCTTCCGGTCAATTGCGCCAAGGTGCATGCGCACGATTTCGCTTGCCTTTTCTATGTGCTCGCGTGTTTCGATTTTAACTAGTGAGAATCTGCTGCCAGTGTTGTCAAAAAGCCTAACCATCCTGTTGTAGGACTGCCTGATGTCGCGGAGTCCTTTCCGGTTTTCAACAGCATCAACTACCCTCGGGATATGGATAATTGAGTTGCTGAGGGTCTCGTCTTCCTCAGGCGCATCCGGATGCCATGGTTTTTCCTTGGCAGGGACAAAATTGAATATTGGACTAAGCAGTGTGCTGAATTCTTTCACCCCAAGGAAGCGGACGTATATTCCGCTCAGCTTGAATTCTTTGAGCGCATAGCGCGCCATGTTTGAAACTGTTGCAGCTGGAGCGCTGATTGGAACTATGAAACCATATTTTTTGTCATCCATTCCCTGGAATACTCCAAATGCGAGAAGCTCGTTGCCGCGCTTGTATAAGTAGCCAAATTTCTCTTGGTGAACTGCACTTTTTGGATATTTGCTCAAGTACAGTGCGATTGCTGTTGCACTGTGATGGAATTTTCCGCCTTTGACCCTCTCAAAACCGGCGCGGTCGTGCTGGGGCTGGAACGCCCGCAAATGGCGCCGGAAATGCTCATCACTATCGGCAACAGACCGCATTAGGTGTCTTTGTCTCATGGGGACACCACGAAAGGACCTTAATTGTGAATGCGCACGAGACCTAACAGGACCTGGCGATGAAGATTCACCTGGCCCTTTTGGTTTTAAACCGTGAGTATTCATGGTTATATATATCCACCGCCCTTTTTATAAATACTTATCATTGAGGCCAATATATAAAGTTAAGCATTATCATTTACTTTTTCTAACAGGTTTGGCCTTAATAAGAGAGAAAACGCTATGGTCACGAAACAATTTCACATAGTTTTGGATGAATGTAAGGAAGACAAGCGGTTTTTCAATGATTGCGCGCTTGTTCCTTCTCCTAAGGACAAATCCAAGGCGTAGTAGCATCATCTCATCCTTGGAACTGATGTTACCCAGTGAAACTATGCCTTTATCGTCTATTTCACCGGATGAATCGAATATTCCCGCAAGATAGTTGGCAGCATACTCGTTCAGGTATTTGAACCTATCAAGCTGCTCCTTTTCTATCTGCTGGAAGAATTTCCGGTAAGAAGTATGGTAAAAGAAGATTCTGTCCTCCTCGCTTTGTATTTTGTCAGGAGTTGCAAGCCCCTTTTCAATGACTTCATTCGAGAAGACTGCAAGGACATTCTCATTGCCCTTGACCCCTATGCCTTCAGTAGTCCTGGCCTTTCTCCAAAAACCGATTATATAGGACAACTCAGGAGTCAATTTAATCTTCATAGTAAAGCCTCATGAAGAATCAGATTTTAGTCTTTTTCTTTTTCTCTGGTTTTTTCTCAGTTTTTTTCAATTCAAATGAGACCGTTTTCTTTCTCGGGACTCCGATGTCTACCCTTCTTGAACCTTCCATGAATTCCTTGATTTCCTCTGCCAGAAGCTCATCCATTTGCTGTGAGAACCATCTTGCTGTCCTTGATGAAATGTATGCCCTGTTGAAAATGTCGTGAAGTTCGTGCTGGTCTGATTCTGTGAAGGGCTCTTTATCATTTGAGATTCTCTCCTCTCCGTTTTTGAGAATCTCGCCAAACCGGGTAACATCGTTGTCGCTTGCTCCCCCGGCGCTGAGCGCTGAGAGTATTCCTTTTGCAAGAACAGTGTTTCTTTTCCCCGTTCGCGCAAGGAGATTGTCAAGCTTCCGAAGGTCTGCAGCTGCAAGACCTCCTTTTTTTGCTGCCTCCAGGACACGCCGGGCGAACTTGAAAAAGCCCCCGATAAACTTCATGAAAATCCACTCCGATAACTCGCACAATATTAATAAATCAATGGGAAAAACCAAGAGATTTAAAGCGTAATAAACAAGGAGATATCATGAAGTATCAGGTGGATGTGGGAGAGGTCCGCAAGATGCAGGGTAGCATCTGGGGCAAAATAAAATCAACGTTCTCGTTCAGGAAAGGCTACGGCGAACCAGTGCCGGTCTTTGGCCATTATGGCGGCATTTTCAAAGCAGGCGATGAGCAACTGGTCATACACACTGATGGCGTTGGGACAAAACTGCTGGTTGCCCAGGCTCTTGAGAAATATGACACTGTCGGAATTGACGCGATTGCCATGTCAGTCAATGACATCCTCTGTGTCGGAGGAGAGCCCCTTGTCGGGGTTGACTACATAGCGCTTGCAAAGGAAGACAATGCCATGGTCGCCCAGATTATGGACGGCCTTGTTAAGGGCGCTGAAGAAAGCAGCTGCGCAATCATAGGCGGCGAGACTGCGATAGTGCCTGATTTACTCAAAGACAAGGCATTTGACCTGACATTCACTGTTGTTGGAAAAATCAACAAGATGATTCTTGGCGATGAGATTGCCAAGGGAGATGTTATTGTCGGCCTTGAGAGCTCCGGAATCCACTCTAATGGATATACACTTGCAAGAAAAGCTCTTGATTTGAAAGATTGGGGGCAGGAGATGCTCGAACCAACCAAGATTTACTGCGGCCCGGTTCTTGAGATGATGGATGCGTGCGATGTTCATGGAATTGCCCACATTACTGGCGGGGGATTCTCAAAACTGACCAGGCTGAATAAGGCTGTCGGCTACAAGCTTGACAGCCTCCCTGAACCTAAGCCAGTATTCAAAGAGCTCGCCAAGCATGTGAAGAGCAAATCGGAGATGCATAGAACGTTTAACATGGGCGTTGGCATGGCCATCGTCCTTCCAGAAGACCGTGCTGACACCGTGATTAACATTGCGAACAAGCACGAAGTGAACGCAAGCGTTATTGGTAAAATAACTGAGAAAAAGGGCGTCTGGGTTCCGGATAAGGGCAAGGAAGTCAACATCGCTTTTGAGGTATGACTATGAGAATCGTTCTTGGATTTTTGTTAATGCTAATGCTATTTGGATGTGTTTCTGATTCAACAGAAACAGGGAAGGTTGTCCAAGATAATGGGACTTCCGATGTGGGAACACAGCCTGCTGAACCTGATGAGAGCCAGACGCAGGAGCCTGAAAAAAATGATACTGTTCCTGGAATCATTGATGTGAAAGATAGTGAGGACATCGTCGAAGATAAGAAGGATGGCCCTGCCGCAACTTCGCAGAATGACTGCTCGAGCCTATCTCCCAACTGCGAGACCTGCGTCGCGCAGGCCGGATGCGGATGGTGCAAGAGCAGGAACGGCTGCTTCTTGCGGGGATAATCCCGGCGTCAGTTCATGCAATCCAGGGGACTGGGCAGAGATGTACAGGCGTGCCAAGGCTCGAGAGGGAGGAAAATCTTGCGAGGAGACTGGAACTGCGCTGACTGCCTTAGCGGCTCCGGGTGCATGTGGTGCATCCAGGGCTCCGAATGCGCTGATGAGTCATCTGGCGGAGATTGTTTCGGCGGCTGGATGGAAGAGACCTACCAGTGCAACTACGCATCAAGGTAATTTTATGCGCGGCATAATACTATTGGCGCTCTTTATCCTGCTTGCAGGATGCGCCGGAAATACGGAGAGCACTTCACCAGGTGCAGAGCCGGCCCAGGATACGCAGGGACAACAGGGAAGCGGCGGCACGTTCAACATCCAATCCTGCCTCTCGGAATGCGACGGTCTCAGCGGGAGCATAATGAACATCTGCCAGAGCAGCTGCTACCAGGACAAGGCAATTGCAGAGAAGGATGCCAACACGTGCAAAAAGGTATTTGAATTGATGAATTCCACGACCGCCTACGAAGTATGTCTTGAGGAGGTGGCGATTATATTGGAAGACGCCAGTCCTTGCGCGGACCTTGATTCTGAGTTCAACAGGGACCTCTGCTATGTCACGGTCGCAGACGCACTTGGAGACATCACAATCTGCGACAAGGTCTCTGACGATGATGTGAAACTGACAAAGCAGGACTGCATTAATAAGGTCGGCTAGGTTTCGGCTTCTGCGACGCCGCAACATCTCAAAATAATTCTCATTTTTTACCTTCACGACCCTTTCTTGCAAACATTACCATCAGACCAAGCAGGAAAAGAAGAATTATCGATGGACCGCATGCCCTGGAAATTTCGCCCCATGCATCATAGTAGGCCTCTTCTTCAGGAGTAACTACCTCAGTTGTTTCTGTTTGCACGACTACATTGTTTTCTTTAGAATACAAAGTTGCAGTTATGTCATCTCCACTGCTGTCGGTTGTGACATTGCATTGGCCAAGAATTGATGTGCAGGTTGTTGTATCTGTGCCCCCTGTGAAATCCACAACGCATCCTTCACACAACTGACCGTTCCTATAACTCATATAAGTTTGGTTTGGTTCATTAGCCCCAAGCGGACCAACAGGCGGAACGAGTTCGTATATGATACATCTGGATTCCCCGCTTTCTATTGGCTCTTCCTCACACACTGAGTTGTTCGGAGGCTGGCAGTCTGAATCTACTGTGCATGCATCACCAATAGAATAGCAGAGATGGTCTGTTGCACTGCAGAATTGGTCCGCATCACAGCCGCAGGATTCCCTCATATTGTTTGGGTCACATTTCCATTCTGGTATTGGGAATAATGGATCTTCACCAGAGATTGGGCCGCAATGATCAACACAGTAGCCTACGTCAGAGGTTTCATACAGCTCACAGTATTCGTAGGACAGACAGTCTGCCTTCTTCTGGCACCCATCAACACATTGCGGGGACTCCCCTCCGGCATCTAACAGATACTGTCCTGGAGGACAGTCATATTCAACGCACTCTAGGATTTCATATCGAAGGGTGCCTGGAGGTATTTGGCAGTATTTGCCGTTGCCGCAGACCCCGTCTGCATTACCTAGTTCACAACCCTCAACACAAAGACCATACACTTCCTCACAGTAGCTTCCATCATGGCATTGGTCGTTGTTTGTACATTCTATCTGCTCACATTGGTTAGCAAGACAAAATTCATCTTTCCTGCTGCAGTCAGAATCATCATTGCAAGATGAAGGAGCAGAAAGCCCACATAGTCCGTTAAGGATTGTAGTGTTGACGAAGTGGGATGGATCATGAATACATGAGTATTGGCCACGGCAGTCTGATTCGTGGATGCATGCATCAGAACAGATTGGACAATAATCATAGCCTAAGAATGAACCGCAAGTTTCTGGCCCAAGTGCGAAGAGTCCGGTAAATTGCGCAGAACCTCTTTCCAATCCCGGGATGTAGACATTTTCTGGTATGTCTGATGCCGGGCAACTGAAGCTATCTGAGTCTACTTCTTCACTTACCTGATCATCAATGCAATTTGCAAGAAGCGGTGCAACTTGGTAAAGAGATTTTGGACCAATGCGGTTACCATCCTGATGGCCCTCGCTTGTCCCCAAATAACAGCGTTCATCATCACTGCATTGAGCATCTGAGGTACAATCCTCACGAGAAGCACAAAGAGCACATGCTATCGAGGTCGTTTCAACCACGGAATCAAAACCGCTTTTCCTTGCATTCAGGCGGTAATATGAACTGCATTCATTGAATGAAACCTGGCCACTTGCATTCGTTGTTCCATCGAAAATCGATGCAAGTATCCGTGTCCCAGGCTCATAGCATGTGAAGGTTGGAGGCCCGTCGCAAACTCTGAGCAGGTTAAGTTCATCCACAAAAACGCGTGCCGAACTCACAGGGTCGCCATCGCTAGTTACTGTGACTATGGTCCCTTCGCACGTTGCAGTCACTGTCAGTTCTAGAGGCATCTGAGGTTCCGATGAAGAATCATCGTCATCCGGCGGAGACACTGGAGATGTCGCATTGAGTGCTATGGAATCGTTTGTGATGACATCTGCCCCGTTTGGAGGCGTTGCGGTTACGGAGACATTATTCCCATGTTCGCCGCTCAAGCCAACAGATGCATTTAGATAAATCGTAATGTTAGCTCCGGGAGCCAAAGAACCTGCATTATCCCATGTAACATTTTTACCGAACACAGAAGTCGGAAATGGTACTGCATTGCTAAATGAAAGGAAATCGGAAAGGATGTCAGAACCTACAATGTCCAACGTAACATTTCCGGTGTTGAGAACTGTGATATTGAATTTGACAAGGCCGGTAGTCGAATTGTCGGCAGTCTTGGAAACGGAAACATTTGCATATGTGAGAGAAACGTTGGCCGTGTCGTTGTGAGTGGTGCTGTTCTCTGTTACGTTGACGAAATTTGTGAGGTTCGCAAACATTGTCGAAGCATTCACAATGCCAGAATCAGCCATTGCATTTACTGTAATCGTAGTAGTTGATGATGGAAGAATGGAAATCGAGTTCCAGGTCAGGGTCTGGCCCACAACCGAGTTTGGATTTATTGAAGCAGATGAGAATGTTAAGCCTGCTGGAAGAACATCGATAACAACTGGGGATATCGGTGCGGTTCCAAGGTTCTCTATTTCGATATCGAATGATGCCAACCCGCCTGGACTGAGAGGCAGGAGTGTCACATCAGTCTTGTCAATCGAGAAATTCGATGGGACGGCAACGGTTGTGGCATTGTGTAGGATACCGAACACACTGAAAGAATTGAGATTGTTAAGCGAAAGCGTATTGGCTCCGGTATCTGGATTGTCGTTCTGCAGCAGCCAGTCTGTCCCATTGTACTTGTAGAGAGCAAGAAGCGACTCGTCAAAACTTCCGACCTCGGATTGCAGCCAGTGCCAGGTTATAGCGTCTATTGAGACTCCGGTTGTAAGGTTGGTCATGTCTACGAATTTGCCATTGAAGAACTCTCCGGTTGGTGTCGGAGCAGGCTCAGTGGCATGGTCAAGTATGTATGAGGAGGATACAGTATCATAGAGTGAGAGATTGGTGAAGTTCGCCATGTTCCCGAGAGGATTGTCAAAAATCGCGTTCGTCAGGTTGACGATTATGCCTGTACCGTTTATCTTGAAATCCTGCTCATTGCCATAGAGGTGCATGCCCTGCACTGTTGTGAGGTTCGAGTCTAGGATATACAGGCCGAAGCCATCCAAGGTGCCGCTGCCATTGCCGCTGCTGTCATGGGCAGTATTGTCCTTCAAGGTGTTGCCATCCGAATTCGACCAGATGAAGAATCCAGTAGTTGCACCTTCGGCCTTATTGTTGGTGAAATTGTTGTTGTTGGCAGAGAAGGTCAGGAATCCGTAATTGTGGTAAGTGGTTGAGGAGGTCGTGGCATTGTTGTCTTCGATATTGCTATTGTTTGTGGTATGTGCATATATGCCGTAGTTGGCCTGCATGGTGCCACCGGAACTCACATTGTTCCCTGAGACATTGACATCACCATTCCCAATCAGGTAGATACCGAAATTTGTCGAAGTGCCGCCGGTGATTATTTTGTTTTTTATCACAGAGTTGTCATTTGTAGTTTGGATTTGGATTCCATAATTGCTCGAAGTGCCGCCAGTTGTGATGTTATTGTCCGAAACAACACAATGGCTAGATGAGAGAAGACGCACTCCTATATTGAAGGTGGAGCCTCCGCCTGTACTTACCCTATTGCCATCGATGTTCGTGTCATTGGCGCTATGGACATGCATCCCATAGTTGTTGCCGCTTGAGCCATCAGTAGTGATGTTATTGTTGGTGATGTTGTTGGCCGGAGAATATAGGATGTGCATGGCATAGTTGGTCCCTGTGCCGTTTGTAGTAATGTTGTTGTCTGAGAACGTGTTTGAGGAGGTATTGCCGCTAGTGGCATTGTTTGATCTGGAATAGACACCATAATTGCTGGCCGTAGCGCCTTTGGTGGATATCTGGTTGCCTGATAGTTTATTCCCACTCACCTCTCCATCGGTTGAAGAGTGAAAGATAAACCCTCGGATGGCTGACCGAGTCATACGGCAGTGCAAATTGATTGAGTTTCCAGTGATTTGACTCTCCATGATGACTGCGCTGTTCCTATGGCACGCGGGTACATGCCATAGCTGCTTGAAGTTCCATTGGTGCTGATGTTATTTTTTGTAATCTTGTTGCCGCTGACATTACCGTTATTGGAGTATAGATAAACGCCCATGTTGCTTGTCCCTGCAGAATTGGTGGAAATCGAATTTCTGGATATCTCATTGTGCAGGTTAGAGGCCGTACCGACGGCATACAGATAGACCCCATAATTTGTCCCTGTTCCAGAATTTCTCCCATTTGCGTCAATCCGATCGCCACTGACATTGTTGGATGCAACAAGAGCCGAAGTTCCCTGAGAATAGAGGTATGTCCCGTAATTGGAGATTGTCCCATTGGTGCTGATATTATTATCTGAAACGTTATTGTCCCGGATTTGAGTGTTTGTGCTCAGGGCCCTGAAGTAGATTCCGAAGTTGCTGCGGGCAACGGCATCTGTGGAGATTGTATTGCCCCTGAGGGTATTATTGTGGATTTTTGAATTGATCGTCTCTGCATAGAGGAAAATCCCATGGTTATTGCCGTTTGTGGCATCAGTGCCGTAGGTGGTGATGTTGTTTCCTTGGATTAAGTTTGAGTGGGTCTCAGCCGAAGCGGTGCCTGAGTGGAGATAGATGCCATAGTTGTCTCGGCTACTGTTTGCACCGCCAGTATTCACCTTGTTCAAGGAGACATTTGATTTGCGATTCTCAACCAGCTCTATCCCATAGTTTGCTAATCCCACACCGTCGGTCGAGACATTGTTCCTTGTTATCGTATTGTTTTCCGAATCTGTGACTGAGATGCCGATGCCGCTGGTTGGGGTTCCGAATGGAGAGACCCCATTTGAGATTATGTTGTTGTTATCAGAACCTGAGATAATCCGTATCCCATACCCATAATCATTCACAAGTTCATTTTCGGAGATGAAGTTGTTGTCAGCGCCAGAGAGGTAAATACCATTTGTGTTGTTCTGGATCGTGTTCCCTTCTATCCTATTGTTGTCGCCAGAAATGTAGAAGCCGGACGTCCTGTCATTCAGGACACAGGCGGCAGTGTTATCTGTGAGATTATTGTCATTTCCAATTACATTGAAGCCTCTTGAAAGTGCTGTCTCTGTGTAATTTGCAGTGTTGCCAATCAGGTTATTCTCATTCCCTGCGATGCGGAAGGCTATGCTCGTGGTACCTCCAGAGAAGTTATATGCCGTATTGGAAAGCAGGGTGTTGTGGTGAGAATTGACATTGAAGCCGCCGCCAGTCGTGTGTGCAGTATTATTGAAAATATAGCTCCCATTGGAATTCGGGTCATATAGATTCCAACCCCAGTAGGGGTGTTATCGTAGACATGATTTGATGAAATATTGCTGTTTGTGCTGTTGTATGCAGATATGCCCTCGTCGTATCCTGTCACCCTGCAGTTCCTGACTGTGACATTGTCCACATGGTAGATGAGGATACCAGTATTGCTGAGATTCAGGATGGATGAGAGAGTATAGCCACCGCAATCGAGGATGATGTTCGAGGCATTGATTGCCAGGCAAGTCTTGCGTCCTGAGTTGGAATCGTTGAATTCCCCAGAAAGGTTCTGAGACACGAGATAGGATTCTCCAGAAATCGATAGATATCCACAACTGTTGACGGTCAAAGCGAATGAAATCCCTGCAAATGCCAAGAGGACTAATAAAACAGCGATAAATCTCATGCACCGACTTGTCGTTTTAAATTTATAACATTATCAGTCAGAAAAACGGGATATCCTTATGCGAGATGCGGTATCAGACATAGTATTAGGCCGCTCCTTCGATTATCGGCTACGCCCCGAACCCCATCCCAGGATTTTTCCCATTTCTTAATCTCTATTCTGTTCTTGAAAAATGGGGCATTGGTAACGAATGTCTCCCCTTCGCCGCCTTCCAGGAATGGGTGGATTCCTGGTTTTTTGGCATCAACTATTTTCTTCAAGGGCTCTCCAAGGAACTCGGGGCCAAGGCCTTCTGCTGAAACTGCTGTGACTACTATTTCCATATAATCAAGCATTTCATTCATCAGCTCATTGCCCTTGTGCCAAAGCGGGGCATATGTCGGAATGCCGAGCGACTCGCCTATCCGGTCTATCCTCCGTCTTTGGTATTCGCTTGCAATTGCCCCCGCGACAATGCCTTTGGCGCCAAGCTGCTTGAACGTTTCGATTAGTTTCTCGCTCCAGTTCTCTTCGGTAGTCTCGACAAAGACATGTTCCAGCCCAAGTGCTTCTGCCTGCCTGGCAGTAAGTTCAACGTTTGGATGATGGAACATCATCGAGTATTCAGGAGGCTTGACAGTGACAAGAACCGGCTCAAAACCCTGGGCGATTGCCCAGAATGCCGAGAAGACACTGTCTTTTCCTCCTGAAAAGAGAACTGCGACTCGCATAAGGATTATAAGAGAAGCGAGCAGTATAAAAAACATGATAAAGGCAGTGATATTCGACTTAGACGGCACCCTCTACTTAGGAAAGACAGCTATTGCAGGAGCACAGGAAAAACTTGACGAATTGCATGCAAAAGGAATGAAAACACTCATGCTCACCAATGCTGCAACAAGAACAAGGGCAGGGGTTGTTGAAAAACTCTCATCAATGGAAATCACGACAACGGTCGATGATACATACTGCACATCATATTTCCTTGCAAAGTACATTAGCCAGAACCACCCTGGCAAAAAGGCGTATGTGGTGGGTGAGCAGGGGATATTCGATGAGTTCTCAACCCATGGGATTGAAACTGTCGGTGAGGGCGCTGATTTGGTTGTTGTTGGACTTGACAGGACGCTCACTTATGAGAAGCTTGCGGGAGCACTGAAGGAACTCAATAACGGCGCCCTGTTGATAGCCTCGAATCAGGATGTCACGTTCCCAACAGAGGATGGGATGCGGCCTGGCGCGGGCTCAATCCTTGCAGCAGTTGAAGCCGCATCAGGAAAAAAAGCGGTCGTTCTTGGCAAACCCAGCACATATGCGTGCGACTTGATAATGAAGGACCATGGACTTAGCAAGGAGGAAATGCTCATGGTGGGCGATCGGCTGGATACTGACATAATGTTCGCGCATAACTGCGGGATAAAATCAGCACTGGTTCTCAGCGGAGTAAGCAAAAAAGATGAGATAAAAGAAATAAAACCAGACTATATTTTTGAGTCAGTTGCGAACTTCAGTCTTCCATGATGTCCTTCAAAGTATCGCTTGGGACATCTGAACTGAACAATGAATCATCAAGGTTCGGAGTGCTTGGTTCTGAGGATTCCTCAGTTGCGGCCTGTTCTGCCCGAACTTCCTTTTCTATGACTGTGTAGTTCACCTGCATCGCTGTTCCGCATGATGGGCATTTGCCCGCAATAAGCACTTCTCTTAGTTCAAGTCCACCGCTGACAAATACAGAGGCTTCATTGCCGCAGCTTGAGCATTTGAGGCTTCTTTTTAGGTCACTCATTCTGATCACCTTGGTTATTTCAGACACTAGATTATTATCCTTTTCTCTGTGATGATTTCGTCCATGCGCTGGTCATTCTCATGGGTCGGAAGTTTCTCCACGACCTGGAAATCAAAGCAAAGGCCAATTCGGTATGCGAAAGACTTTCCCAAATAGTCATCATAGTAACCCTTGCCATATCCAATCCTGTGCATGCAAAGGCCAAAGCAGGCCCCTGGAATCACCACCAAGTCCGGATACTTGGATGGCTCCTCAAGGGTTTTTGGCTCAAGAATCCCATATTTGCCTTTTTTCAAATCATCAAAGGAATTGAACTTGTAGAATGTTATCTTATGGTTGGTCACAGGGACAACGACTTCCTTCCCAGCCTTGATTGATTCGCTAATCATCATTTTGGCATCGACTTCCGAGCCTTTGGGGATGTAGAAGGCAACAACTTTGGCTTCCTTGAATCTTGGTCTTGAGAAAAGGGTTTCCATGATTGCCCTGCTTTTTTCTGAAAGGTCGGCCTGGGTCAAAGAATCACGCATCTCAAGGGTTTTTTCTCTAAGAGCGGCTTTTGCCTTGCTGACCATTGGAACTTAATCTGCAAAGAAGAATTAAAATATCTTCGAGAATACAAGCGATTATGAGGTCAGTCGAATTCACAGGAGAAGGCCTGAAGATACTTGATCAAAGCCTTCTTCCGCACAAAGAGGAATGGATTATGTGCAATACTGCTGAGGAAGTGGCAACGGCGATACGAGAAATGAAAGTGCGTGGAGCGCCTGCCATAGGGGTTGCAGCAGCCTATGGCGTTGCCCTTGCAGATAATCCGCAGGAGGCTGCGGAATTGCTCAGAAAAACCAGGCCAACTGCTGTGGACCTTTCGCATGGAATTGATTTTGTGCTTGATAGGCTCAGAAACGGCATGGTCGGTTTTCAGGCGGCTGCGCAGTGGGCGGGCAGGAATGAGAGGAAATGCGAGGCCATAGCCAAACATGGGTCTTCCCTGATTGGTGAGCAGACAACAATACTTACACATTGCAACGCAGGCGGAATTGCGACAAGTTCTGCCGGAACCGCACTTGGCGCAATTGAAGAGGCGCACAAACAGGAGAAAGAGATTTTTGTTTATGCTGATGAAACAAGGCCAAGGTTCCAGGGGGCGCTGACTGCCTGGGAACTTGGCAAAGCCAAAATAAAGCACAAGGTAATCTGCGACAGTGCTGCTGGCTGCCTGATGAAACGCGGAACTGTTGAGATGGTCATGGTCGGAGCTGACCGGATTGCAAAAAACGGAGATACGGCAAACAAGATTGGAACATATCCCCTTTCAGTTCTGGCAAAAGAGCATGAAATCCCATTCTATGTGCTTGCGCCCATGTCGACCTTTGATGGTTCCATTGAAAGCGGAGATGAGATTAAAATAGAGGCTCGGGATGAGAAGGAGATACTTGAAGTTGCAGGAACCAGAATGTATCCGGATGGCACAAAGGCCCTTAATCCAGCTTTTGATGTGACGCCTGCGAAAAACATCACAGCATGGATCAATGAACACGGAGTTTTCAGGAGCATTGATGATTTATGGAAGAATACCAAGGAGTGAAATTCAAGCTCAAGAAGATTGAGCAAAAACTTCCGGAAAGCGCGGTTCGGAAATTCCTCGCATTGGATTCCAGGCTCAGCGATTTCCTTAGCCCTGAGCAGAACGAGGGCAATATGAGCATGAAGCACTGGAACGGATTCCTGATAAAAAAATCAGGGGCCAGGATGAGCGCACTTGGAGAGGATGATGTCTCTTGCGTGCTCCGGGCAGATCAGGAAGTTGTTTACAGCGGGGCAGTGCCATCATCAGAGGCAAGGATGCATGCCAGGATTTATGAGAAGCTGCCGGATGCGAACATCATCCTTCATTTCCATGATGATGAGAAACTGGCAGACTATGATGGACCTTCGATTGGACCTTATGATTATGGCACTTCAGAACTTGCGCAGGCAGCAGCGCAGATGGCATCACAAAAACAGGAATTCATGATTAAAGAGCATGGCTTTGTAATCATTGCCAAGGATGAGAAAGAACTGATTCAGAGGTTAATTTCATGGAAGAAATAGCAAAATATATTTTCGAAGCTGGGATGCTGAAAAGGACAGCGCGCAGCGGATGGTGGGCCGAGAAGGTCAAGCATCCTGAGAGCGTTGCTGACCATTGTTTCAGAACTGCCATAGTATCATTCCTGCTTGCCAGGATGGAAGGGCATCCGGAAGAAACCGCAAGAAAACTCTGCACCGCGGCAGTTTTCCATGATATGCACGAGGCCCGCCTTGGGGACATGAACAAGATTACGCAGAGATACATCAGCATGAAGGAATTTGAGGACAAGGTCGAGCAAGAGCAGATAAATGGAATGCCCAAAGAACTTGGCAAATCAATCCTTTCTATTCTTGATGATTTGAGCAAAGAAGAGAAGATTATACTCAAGGACGCCGATTACCTTGAATGTGCATTCCAGGCAAAGGAATACGTTGACATCGGCCATAAAGGTGCTGAAAGCTGGCTGAAAAGCATTGAAAGCAGGCTGCAGACAAAAAGCGCGAAGAAGCTGATGTCACAAGTGAAAAAGCAGGACTCGAATTCTTGGTGGAAGGGACTGAAGAGAATAGAGTGATGTAAACTGAAAGTTGCCAATCGTAAACTTTTAATAGTTTACAATACGTAATCTAATCATGCGCATTTCAGATGAGCCGATAGCCAAGGCAGTCTTCGGCTCCACATTAAAAAGAAAGATTCTCAGGTTTTTGTTCAAGGACCAGGAACCAGTCAGCGAAAGGGAGCTGTCAAGGATTTTCGGTGTGAGTCATACTGCAGTTAACAAGGCGATGAAGCAGCTTCTTGACCTCAATATCATAAAGGGAAAAACAGTTGGAACCGCACTCGTGTGGGAATTGAACAAGGATTCTTTTGCTTATTCACATGTAAAGGCATTCCTGACTGCGTCTGAAGCAACCCCACTTGAATCATTAAAGGAGATCATAGAACATGAAGTTTCATTCTACAATGCTATGGTTTATCTTGGTAGAGAGAAAAACAAAAAAAATACGAAGAACGATTATCCCCTCATAGTGAGAGTTTACATCATAGGGTCTGTTGCAGAAGGAACTTCCAAACCAGATAGTGACATTGACGTATTATTTGTTATCGAAAACGACTATGATACAGAATATGTCAGAGAATTGATCCATGCAAGAGGAGTGACAATCCTTGAGAAGTACGGAAATGTACTGTCTCCACATTTATATTGTGAGAAAGACGTAGAAAGAAACACCCCCAAATGGCTTCGGCAGGCGATAGCCAATGGAATAAAGGTTGTTTGATGACACGGACAAAGCATGTTTCAAGAGAGAAATTTAAGGGGTTTCAGAAAAAGGCGGAAGAAGACTACGAAGGGATGAGAAGCGAATTTGAGCGGGGGCGCTATAATACTGCAGTGATATTGGCAGTGCATTGTGCGATTTCATGGACTGATGCATTCACGGTTTACAAGCTAGGGAAAAAATCATCATCCCAAAGTCATGGAGAAGCAATTGTTTTACTAAAAGAAACAAAAGCATCTGACGAAAAAACCAAGGCGCAGATTTGTAGGGATTTTTTACAGTTGATACAATTGAAGACTCCTGCTGAATATGAAGACGGCATTCTAAGTAAGACAGATGCGAGACGAGCAGTTTATCTTTGCGAGAAGATACAGGCATTCTTCATCAAAGAATTTGAAGGGGAGTAGTTATTCTAGTTTCCGCACGACATTGGTTATTCCGCGCTTGAATTTTTTGATTTTCCCCACATTCTCAAGCTCAGTCAAAATCAGGCTGAGTTTGGAGTCAGAGAATTTCAATGCCTCGCGAAGTTCCTTCTGAGTTGCCCTGCCTTCGAATGAATCAAGTATTTTCAATACCTGCCCAGCGTCTTCATCCAATATGTATTTACCAGGTTTCTGCTCTTCTTGGGGTTTTGATTTCTTCGCTCTCCAGTAATGGTTTGACCAAATGAAAGCAGCAGCAAGCAGTACCAGAATCCCGACATAGAGCAAGATGTCGTTGTTGGCCTTCTTCAGTACAAGGTCAAGCTTCTGATCCTGTGGACCAACAATAATGGTTTCCTGAACCAAGTTGTGGATACCGCCCTCATTGGAACTGGCAGATATTACATACTCACCTTCAGGAAGGAAAATAGAATAGTTGGCCTTCTCAGTTACGAGCTGGTAGGAGAAATCCCCATCAACCCTAACGACCGTCTTGTTGAGTTTTTGCAGGTTCTCCTGGTAGATGTCACCATATACATATGCGGCAGAGCAAAAGCTGGCAAAGAAGGCCAAAAACAACAGCCAGGTAAAAAACCGCATACGTCGATTTAACTTTCTCTACTTTATAAAGATATTTTCTAGGGCGTATTCTGAAAGTTTCATTTTAAAGAAAGAAAAAAACAGCCAATGTATGGAAAGAATGCTTGTGATGGTCCTTTTTGCAACATGCTTTGCAATAGCCACGATATCCCAACTTTGGAGAATAAGTATATCAGAGTGTCCAGAATGTAGTGAGCTAGCAATATCAGAAAAAGAGTCAGATTCTGAAAATCAGTCCACGACAGAAAAAGCAGGATATGTGTTTACGGACAGATTCAAACATGATTTGATATTTTACAAGATGGAATATAACAACGGGAGTGATTATGCAGTAATCTACATAGCAAACAAATCTGATGATATAGTGGACGAGCTAAGGATAAAGAGACTCGAAATTGATGGTGAATCTGCCAACAAAACCCAAATCCATAATTGGACATCTGAAAATGGACAGGAATACAAAATCACCATCCATGATATCGGCCTACCGTGGTGTTTCGGCGCTCAGTGGGTAAATTTATCATTCTACAATGATGGGATAGAAGTTGGGGGGACCTTAAATCTCGGAGAGAGGTTATTTCAGAAAAAAGAATACATGGTGATAGAATGAATGAGAACTTGATTATGATTATTTTAGGGATGTTACTCTTGCTCGGATGCATTAGTGCCCCGGAACAGGTTACTAAGGACGAATTGGCTGAAAACATGGATATTTCAGAACGTCTTCCAGAAATGGAGCTTATTTCTGTAAAAGGAAATTCCAGCTTGTCAGTTGTTGAGATATCTGCTTATGAAAAAGGAGGGAAATGGATATTCCCAATCGAGAACTATACTGACGAATTCCTAGAAGTCGGACTTCACAGCGATGCTTTCATCAAGCTGAACAACAGCCACCTGATGTTCCTGGATGATGAGGAATCGGTCTGGCTACATCCAATGATAAATAAGAACCAGACTGTCCTCTTCGACGCTATCTACTCCAGGGAAATCAAGAACTGCAGCGCAACAGAAACAGCTATTCTGGGAAAGAAATATCCGCTCTCACAACTCCAAGATGGCTCAAGCTATGAAAATGATGACAAATGGAAGGTCGCTTTCGAGAAGGAGGGTGGCTGTCTCAAGAGAATCGTCATCTACCTGGATGGGTATTTTTATGACCTTGGGCAAGAGCAGATAAGCCTGTTCAGGAACGACAATACAATTCTGTTCTGGTTCAATGATACCAAAGACGAACCATCAGTCAAGGTAATCGGCACGATGCCTGCCGGTGGCTCATTGGAGGGCAAGGGCGGAGCTGGTGACAATGATATCAGATTGGAGTTCAGCCATCCAGTCCCGATGACATGCTTCGGTTGCTTCTATGATGGTTTGCTTGTGGAGAATAATGAGCGGATAACAGCTGATATAAACGGTGCCGAGTGGGTGGTGACCCAGTTGACCAATGAGAGCATCGAGATGGGATTTGAAGAGCAATTCAAGACGCTTTTCGAAGGGGACAATACAACAACAATCCAAACTAAGAACAAGAGCTGGTATGTTAAGAATCATGAATGCATTGGAGATTTTTGTGATCAGATTTATTCGAACATAAATGATGATAATGAAACGGTAAGGTTTCACAGTGGCGAAACAAAATCTGTTGATGGCAAGTACGTACATGTGTGGAATTCCCTAACATGGGGGCCGTTTCCCTATCAGTCAACTGTTTCTGTTTTGTCAAAAAGGGTTTTGATAAATACTTCTGATGTGGAGTTCTTCCGTGCTGGAGACTACTTATTATCATTACGCGCTTCGGAAAACAGCACATCCTTTGAGAAGCTAACCGGTTAACGTTTAGAAGGCGTTACAATCGGAAACATCGGGATTGCTGAGCCATCAGCCTTCTCCCCCATAAGGTTTACAACCCACCCGCCTAGGTCACGGTCATAGCGTATTGGGGCGGTTATCTCGAAGATATTCTTGAGCCCTTCATTGGTCCTCTCAAGATGCATAGTATCTGTGTCCACGAACCCTGACATGAAGGGCTCACCAGCTTTGGCTGATAAAGAGACATAGTAGAAACTTGTCACATCTCCAGTCCCCTTCTGGCCAAGCGGCATGGCAACGAAAGTCTTTGAGTCAAGGACCCTGAGACTTGCCCTCTCCACATTCCCCTCTGGCCAGCGGTTGCTGCGCTTAAGCTTCCTCCGAAGGTCGAATATGACACGGTCCGTATCGTTACGGGCAAGTCCCAGAAGGGAATAGTTTGCTGCTTGGAAAAGACCACTGTTGGACAAGGTGGCAACTGTGATGTTCTCATAGTTCTCATCCGGATTCCTCCAGACATCAGCGCTGATTATCTTTGTGCCTTCAACAGAATATTCATCAGGGTCAACATGCCTCGCATCAAGCACCTTGCTTATAGAGAGACGGCCGCCCTCGAGCGAAATTCTCCTGATAAAAAGATGCTCGTCTGCTGACCCAAAAAAGATGGCCAGAATGTGTGCAGAAATAAGCTAGCGGCTCATTGTTTCCTTCGATGCCAAGTTTGGAGAAAGAAAGCGGCAATTCCCTGCCGATTCTTAGAAATTCTTCTGTGTGAACTCTAAGATTTTATCCTGATAATCGTAGCACCTAACCTTGGACTCTGAAGTTGCGATTGCAGGTTGAGGGCTCTTGCAGCCGGAGAATGTGCATGCGATAACTGTCGCGGCGAGGACTGCCCATCTCTTGAACCTGCCTTTGGCTGGTATTTTTGAGCACATCTCTTTGGCATTTTTCTCTCTGGAGCTTTTTCACGATAATAGTAATGGATGGCAATGCCTATAAATATTGTGGTAGAAGATGATTGTTTATCTCAGTCAGACTCTGTCCGCTCATGACCAGCCGAAGGCCTGCTCCGCTCTTCAGTCGATGTCGTGCTCTCATGGCCTGCTGATGGGCGTTGCCTATCTCTCTCTGTGGCTGTGCTCTCATGGCCTGCTGATGGCCTGTGCCGTTCCCGGTCAGATTCCACCCTGGTCGGCCCTGCGACCGCACGGGCCAGAGCTGTGTTGATGGCACTGAGCGCTTCGGCCAGACCGGAGCGGTCGCGACTTGCGCTCGGACTGCTTCTTTGCCTCTCAGCACCTCTCCTTAAAGTATCATCGGAAACCGCACGGCAGGCATCATGACCATGCCGAACTACCGTCGCAAGCTGAGGCTCTGACTGTGTCTGCACAGAGAATTGATCAATGCTGGGACCAGTCATCTGCCGCATTCCGCTCATAAAAGATGCTACGAAAATAATCATTATAATAACATCGTTTCTTTCTCTCACATGCAACTCGGAAAGAACGGGTACATATCCCAGATAACAATCTACTTGAAGAACAAAGACTATCAAAACGCACATAATCTCTCGAAGGAATTCTCAGAAATATTCCCTGATGAAATCGTTGCCAGGTTTTTCCTTGCTGAATCCGCATACTGGTCTGGAGATTATCGTCAGGCGGCGATTGAAGGTCACAGAGCATTCAACAAGGCAACGGATTATCAGGATATGCTCTCGTGCGCTATGGTTGTCGGAAGTGCCCATTTCGAGCTGAAAGAATATGCCAAAGGTCTCGAGATTCTCAAGCATATGGAGAAAAGAGTATCCAGCGATAAACTCGAGAAGATGATGTTCACCTACTTCATGGCAATGCATAATACGAATGCGGCAGCAAGGCACATCGATGAATTGTACAAGATGAACAGAGAAATGGCAATGGACGTTTTGGAGAAATACTTCAAAAGCTAGTCTCTCTTGACCATTGTATGTCTCAGTGATGGATTGGCTGGAGACACTTTGACATATGTTCTTGCATAGCCATCCAGTTTCAGGTAGAGAGTCTGCTCCCCCTCAAGAGGCACTTCCAGCGGCGTCTTTCCAAGAGGCCGCGGAACCACTGTTCCGCTCTCAAGCTTTTCCTCCATGACCACTTCGACTCCAGGTATGTCAGTCACAATCTTGGCATTGTATACCTGGCCGCTTGCTTCCTGGGTCGCAGGAGCCTGGACTGGCATGTGCGGTTTGCTTAGCTTGTAATATGCAACGCCCCCTGCTGAAAGGGCAGATGCAATGAAGAGTGGAAGGATCCACCTCAAAGGCCTAAGATTCATCTTCGGCTTCTGCAAGGAAGGAGACTTGAGCCCATCAAGAAGCTTGTCTTCCTCAGGGACTATCCCGCATGAGTCTATAGCATCGATAAGTTCTTCCATGCTCTGGTAACGCTTTGCCGGGTCCTTCTGAATGCACTTCATGACAAGCGCGTTTATTTCATCTGGGATTTTCAAGGCTGGCCTCCTCTCTTGCGGGGATTGTGGCTGCTGGGTTTTGAGATTGTAGATTAATGCTACATGATTTTGCGCCTCAAATGGCAGGCTGCCGCAGAGCATCTCGTATAGTGTAACTCCCATTGAGTAGATGTCAATCCGGTGGTTGAAAACCGCTCTTTCCCTGCCTGATGGAATCATCTCGGGCGCCATGTAAAATGGCGTTCCTGAGAAATGCCCCGTCTTGGTTAGCTTCGGTCCAACCAACTCTTCCAGGTCAGCCAATTTGGCAAGTCCAAGGTCAATCAGCTTGACCTTCTCTTCTCCACCCTCTTTCACAATGAATATGTTTTCCGGTTTGATGTCCCGGTGTATTATGCCTTTTGAATGTGCCTCCATCAGTGCAGAGCATGCATCACGCACAATGCGCAACGCACGCCCGATTGAGATGACATTGTTGGCTCTGGCCTTGTAGGCAATTATGCTGTGAAGGTCTGTTCCCTTCAAATATTCCATCACAAGGAACGGCCTTCCGCTTATCTCGCCGCTCTCATAGACCTTCACGACGTTGGGATGCTTGATGTTTCTTGAATATTCAGCTTCCCTGAAGAATCTCGTCTTTACATCATCACTGCTCATAACGATATCCGAGAGCAGCTTGATTGCCACTTTTCCATCCTGAGGAAGGCCCAGCGTTTCAGGGTTGCCCATGTATTTGGCCTCGAAGACCTCCCCCATACCGCCTTGGCCCAGTTTCCTTACAATCTCATAGCCAAGTTTCCGGAATTCATCGCTGAGCCCGCTTTGGACACCATGCGGGCTTCGCTGAACACGTGCGACTTGAGCGCCTCCCTTGACTGCTTTTAGCTGCGTGTCTCCGTCACTGTCTACGAAACTTTCAGGCGGTTCTGTCTTCATAAGATGAGGGGGAAGATTCTGGTCTGGCTGCGGCTTCATGCTTTCAGGAAGTACTCCTTTTATGGCATCCTTGATGTTGCCCTTAGGCTTGCCGCTACCGCCTCTCAACTTTGACATGTTACATTTAATGGTCCAAAATAGATATAAATGTTGATGTGTGTCTTATTATGATGAGCCCTCAGATGGTTTGGTTTCTTAATTATTCATAGATGATAGTAGGAACGACTGGTATAGATGGGAATTCAGGAAAGAATCAAAGAGATAGAGGAAGAGATGGCCCGTACCCAGGTCAACAAGGCCACTGAGTACCATCTTGGAATCCTCAAGGCAAAACTGGCTAAACTCAGAAGAGAGCTCACAACCCCAAAAAGTTCTGGGGGCGGAGGCGGCTTTGATGTTAGGAAAAGCGGGGACGCGACTGTCGTTCTTATCGGCCTTCCAAGTGTCGGAAAATCAACCTTATTGAACAAGCTGACTGACGCGAAATCCATAACAGCCGCTTATGCCTTCACAACACTAAAATGCATTCCAGGAATCATGAGGTATAGGGATGCAAAAATCCAGGTTCTTGATTTGCCTGGAATTATTGAAGGGGCAAAGGATGGGAAAGGCAGAGGACGGGAGATCATCGCGGTTGCCCGGAACGCTGATTTGATACTGGTGCTTATTGAAGCAACAAATATAAAACAAAAAAGAATCATTGAGAGCGAACTCTATGGTTTTGGAATCAGATGCAACCAGGAGCCCCCCAATGTTTCAATAGCAAAACACGCCAAAGGCGGAGTTACAATAAATTCGACTGTGAAGCTCACAAAAATCAGCAACAATGAAATCCTGGCTGCCCTGAGCGAATATCGGATTTTCAATGCCAATGTCGTTCTTAGAAAGGATATCACAGTGGACCAGTTCATTGACCATCTTGAAGGAAACCGGGCATACATTCCTTCATTTGAAATCCTGACCAAGTGCGACCTGGCCAAAGAGAAATTGCCTTCTGAATACCTGCACATATCAGCAGATGATGAGGAGAGCATCAAGAAACTTCGGGAAAAGATTTACCAGAAACTGGATCTAATCAACATCTACACAAAACGAAGAGGAGAGGAAGCCGACCTTGAGGAGGCTTTGGTCGTTCGCAACGGAATCACAATAGCAGGAGTCTGTGAAAAACTCCACAGAGATTTGAAGAAGAATTTCCGTTTCGCCTTGGTTTGGGGAAAAAGTGTGAAGCACCCCGGACAGCGTGTGGGGCTTAAGCACCCCCTGAAGGATGGGGATATCGTCCAAATCGTGAAGAGATAGATATTTATTGTTTATGTGATAAGTTAGGCGCACCTAACTTTTTAAGGTGAAAACTATGGCACACGAATTAGGAAAATTACCGTATGAATATAACGCTCTGGAGCCTTACATGGACGCGAAGACAGTTGAGATTCACCACGATAAGCATCACCAGGGGTATGTCAACAAGTTGAATGCTGCTCTTGAAAAGCACCCTGAGCTTTTTGAGAAGAGCCTTGATGATTTGCTGAAGGACTTGGATTTGGTTCCTGAGGAAATAAGAGGAGCCGTAAGAAACAATGGCGGGGGCCACGCGAACCACCTTCTTTACTGGGAAACCATGGGAAAGGACTGTGGCGGCGAGCCAACAGGCGAATTGGCAGAGGCAATCAAAAGGGACTTTGGAAGCTTTGAAGCGTTCAAAGAGAAATACGGCAACGCGGCAAAGACACAGTTCGCTTCCGGCTGGGCATGGCTTGCAGTCAAGAATGGAAAGCTTGAAGTTTTCAGCACGCCAAACCATGTCACTCCATTAAGCATGGGAATGACGCCAATTCTCTGCGTTGACGTCTGGGAACATAGTTACTATCTCAATTACCAAAACAGGAGGCCGGAGTTCGTTGATGCGTACTTCAACCTGATAAACTGGGCAAAAGTCGAGGAGCTTTACAAAAAAGCTCTCTGATTTTTTATTCTAAATATATTACACTGATTTCAGGCCTTGTGAAAAGCCGGACCCCTCCAGGAGTCAGACCGCAGCTCACATAGAGGCTGTTATTTTCATCAACTTCAGAATACCCCCCAAGAGTATTGGATGCTTGGGTGAGTTTGAATAGAAAGTCAGTTACAAAAGGCACACCAATTAGGCCGCAATGGGTATGGCCAGACATCACAATATTTTTGCCGTCTAGCTCGATACCTTGAACTGCCAACTGGTTATGCACAAGAATAATTTTTTCCATTGATTGGTCAATTCCAGCGGATGCTAAGGAATAATTGTGACGCATCTCCCAATACTCATCAAGGCCCATCAGGGCAATTTTCCTACCTTTGATTTCAAGAATTTCGTTTTCATTGCGAAGAACCGTGATTCCCATACTCTCAAGTTTTGCCTCAACGTTTTCTTCGCACCCAGGTTGTTTTTTACAATAATAATCATGATTCCCAAGCACTGCGTAAACCCCATTTTTCGCAGACAGATTGCCAAGCTCGCCAATCATCGCATATTCATTGCCAAACTCAGTAATGTCGCCCCCAAGGAGAACCAAGTCCGCATCCAGCCCATTGGTCTTCTTGATGGCCTCTGAGAAGAAATCTGGATGATTATAGGCATCCTGCGTGTCTGTTATTAGAACCACTTTCACAGCATTGCCTGGTTCTTCAAAAAAATCAACATGTGTCTGAGTAATGGAAAGATTGAATGGCTCGACCAGGAAGGCAAAGGCAACCAAAGCCAGGACGGATAATGCTCTTAGATAGCGCATCTCCTTTGAGTTCCAGGATAAATCGACCATGGTGTTTTCTCTCTGCAAAGGAAATAAAAAGGAGCCTTGAGAAGAGAAAAACATGGTAACGCAGCAGGAAATTGACCAAGTGATTGAATGGTGCGAGAAGGTTAAACTTGAACGCAACCGCATCTACGTAATTGAGAGGAATCCCTGGAGGGACGAGATAGACTGGATGAGAAGGTTCCCATTGATTGAGATTGACCGGCCCAAGGAAGTCGCATCGAAAAACAACCTTGTCTACGATTCCACAGTCAAGCAACTTTGGCAGTATATGAACATGGACTGGAGAAAAATAGAGCCAGATATCAGGATTTCGTGACAGCTCTTTATATATTTCAGTTGTGCCTTTTCGTGTTTGATTAGGATGAAATTCAACAAACACCGAACATGCGATACAAAAATGAAAACTTCTTTTGGCCGCTAGGCCTAAACATATCTTCCCAATAGCAGAAAAAAACCGATAATCATTTCTTTGACGGAATGTCAGGACAATCAAAAAGGTGATGATAAATGAAAAACATGAGAATAGGTATGGGCGGAGGCGACTGCCTCCCATGTGGAATGACTTCAGGGGCCCTTAGCGGCAAGCCGGAACAGGACAGGGTGCCGAGGCTGAGCAAGGACAAGCTGGCCGGATTGGCACAGCGCCTGGTGGCCAGGGCATGCACCCTAGCAAAGAGCGAGAGGGGCGGAAAGCTCACCAAGGAAGGCGAGGAAGTAGCCCACGAGCTTGGCAAACTGCTTGAGGACCATGGCCGGGATTTGGATGGAATCCAAATTGTCAAGGACGGAAAGCGGGAGGAGGCATACCAGGCAGTTCTTATGGGCAGGGCAGAACTTCTCTCATATAAGGATGGAGGAAGCACCGGCGGTTGCTGAGGATAAGTTAAAAAAACAAGCCAGAGAAAGCCAATGCATGGCAGCACAGCAGAGCCTAGCAGCCCAGAAAGTGGCTGTTATGCTTTCCACAGTCCAGAAAAGCGAAACGATTTGGAGCGCCGTCCTGGTTTTCCTTGGCGCATTTTTCCTCTTAGCAACGATACCATTCTACCCAATCTACCTCGTGCCAATACTAGCACTAGCGTGCGGACTGGTTGCTGCAAGACTTCCACCGGCAGGACTCATACTTGGGGCTTTGTTAGGTTTCTTTGCCATCATATTCCAGTCATCAGTCCTAGGATGGTTCTATTTGCTGATACTGGCGATTGTGCTCTTCGAAGCCTTTGAAAACTGGAAAATAGTCGCTGTTGTTGAGATTCTTATTCTTGCTCCTTTTGCCTTCAGCGGATTCCCACTGATAGGATGGGTGACCATTCTCGGGATGGCAATTGGCTCGTTGTATTTCGGGTCAAAAAAGAGCGTGATGGTTTCCCTGCCATCAGTATTCATGATTCTTTTGCTCTCATCAATGTGGATTACGCAGAACACTGCGTACATGCCAATCAATCTTGAGAGTTATGGTTCAGGCAAGAGCGAACTTATGTTCACCAAGGACCCGGTCGGGATTGGAGAAATGGTTGGGGGAGTTATGGGAAGCCTTGGTGATTTCCTCAGTTTTGACAACTTTGCCAGGATTGGAGAATCACTTGGCTGGCTCGCCGGAAATGTCATGATAATGGCTGGTTCCGATTCCCTCATACTCCAGCTGATTGGCTGGGGAGCTGCTTTGTATTTGCTTGGATACCTGCCAAGCAGGATAAAAAAGAGGTCTCAGCTACTTTCATCGCTCGCGCTTCTCATCCCAGTGTTAACTTACTTCATCATTTCAGGCATCTACGGCTCCAGATTCCAGATTGAGTTCTTTGGGGGAATCGCTTTCGCAATTGCCGGGCTTGGAATAATTGAGCACTTTGGCATCAGCATCAGCAGGGAGTCTGAAATTGACAGGAAAGACAAGATGAAAGCATATGGAAAGTTCGGTATGTCAGACATGTCGCTCGGCGGCTCTGAGAAAGGCATGGCCGATGTCGGAGGATATGATGATGTTAAGCAGGAGCTGAGCGATGCGATTATGCTTCCGCTTGAGAAGAAGGAGATTGCATACACTTATGGCATCAAGCCGCCTGCCGGAATTCTTCTCTTCGGCCCCCCAGGTACTGGTAAGACAATGCTCATGAGGGCTCTTGCAAAAGAATTGAAATACAATTTCATAGAGGTAAAATGTTCGCAGATTCTCTCACAATGGTATGGTGAGAGTGAGAAGAATGTCGCTGAAATATTCGACAATGCAAGGAAGAATGCACCAACAGTCCTGTTCTTTGATGAGATTGACGGAGTGGCTAAGAAAAGAAGCTCTGAGAGCCTTGATGAAGTTGGGCCCAGGGTGCTCAGCGAACTGCTGCAGCAGATAGACGGTGCATCCAAGAGCAAGGCAACGGTAATGGTTGTTGGAGCAACAAACCTGCCCAATCAGCTTGACCGGGCGCTTCTGCGTCCTGGAAGATTGGATAAAATCATTTACATGCATCTTCCAGACCCAAAAGCAAGACTCAAAATATTCCAGGTCCACCTTCGCAACCTTCCATTGGCAGAGGATTTGGACTATGAGATGCTAGTTAAGAAAACTGAGAGATTCTCAGGTGCTGATATCAAGAACATAGTCACTGAGGCAAAGGGACTCGCCGCCGTTGAGGCAAGCAAGAAAGGAGTTGTTATGCCCCTTACAATGGCACATTTCAAAAGGATAATAGCCAATGTGAAACCAAGCACAAGCTTAGCGCAGCTTGACATTTACGAGCAGTTCAGGCTTGACTTCGAGAGGAGAACGGGTGCTGAGAAATCAGGGAAGGAGGAGAGCGAGAAGAAAAGAACGGTCAGGTGGGAGGATGTTGCCGGTCTTGATCGGGTCAAAACCGCGCTTCTTGAAGCTATTCAACTTCCACTTCTTCATGAGAAGAAGATGAAAGAGTTTGGCGTGAGCCCGAGCAAAGGTATTCTTCTCTTCGGCCCCCCAGGTACTGGTAAGACTTTGATTGTCCGGGCTGCCGCATCTGAACTGAAGGCATCGTTCCAGTCACTGAGCGGCGCTGAGATTATGAAAAAAGGATTCAGCAGGGCTGTTGGAGTGGTTAAGGAAACGTTCAACAGAGCAAGGGAAAATACACCAGCAATCATATTTGTTGATGAGATGGAAACCTTTGCCCCAGCAAGGGGAATGGGCGGCTCATCTGAAATTATTGGCCAGTTCCTGACCGAGATGGACGGCATCAAAGGAAAGGGCGGAGTGGTTGTAATTGCGGCAACAAATAAGCCAAAACTTATGGACGCTGCTATCTTGAGGCCGGGTAGGTTTGACAAGATATTCTACATTCCACCTCCAGAAGAGGCTGGAAGGGCTGAAATATTCAAGATTCATCTTGGCAAGTTTGCCCAAAATGTGGATTTGAAACTGCTAGCGGCAATGAGCCCAGGATTCAGCGGTGCTGACATTGCCTCAATCTGCCAGGCTGCAAAGATGGAAGCTTTGCGTGGCAGCATAGCAGGAAAGAAAGACCCGGTCAGCACAGAGATGATGGTCAGGATACTCCAAGGTAGGAGGCCTTCGATTACACAGCAGCTGCTACAGGAGTATGAGAGATTCCTTGAAGCCTACGGCGAGAGGAAATAATTTTTCCCCTTTTTTGTAACATTCTTTTATAAATTTTCAGCGCAGCATTAGTGTCACCAAAAATGTTATGAGGTGTAACAATATGACAGGGTGGTATGAAATCCAGTAACAAGAATAGTACATACGGAAAGTCTAGTTTTAAGGAGGGATTCGCATGAGGAGTGCGGTTGCCCGTAAATTGGAGGATAAAGGACCAGATAGAGGTCTGAAAAGCAAGGAACCCTTGGCAGAGCCGTTGAAAAAACAAACCGGCGCAGAGGTACCACTAAGCGGAAACGCATTGTTTACGTTCAGACTGCTCTCTGGAAATTTGCATACTGGCAGTGTCCCAAAACCAGCTGAGAAACCAGAGGCAACAGATAAATCAAAGGACAAGCCAGTTGTAGGAAAGGACGTTTCTGAATTTGAAGACAGAGTCATGTGGTAATTTTTTTCTTTTTCCCACCTGGGGGACGCTAGCAGTTTTATACTGCCAGGTCAGAAGATTCCAAACCATGACACGAAGATTAGCAAAAGACCAGAGCAAGGAAAGGCGAGGCGATAAAGTAACAATAAACATCAATCCGTTGTTGAAAAGGAAGCCAATGGATTCAGAGTCAAAAACATATCTTACTTTGAAGCTCACAGAAGCAGCTGCTGATGGGGATATGAAAAGGGCCAAAGCGCTACTCAGTGAGGGGGCAGATATTAATGGCGAGAACCTGGAGTGGCCACCATTGGTAATGGCTGCAGTGAGGCGGAAAACAGAAATGGTCATATTCCTTGGAGAAAGTGGAGCTAATCTTGAGGCAAAAGAAAGTGTTTCTGGCAGAACGGCACTCCATTGGGCAGCTGCAAACGGATTTTTCGAATGTGTCATTGCACTCATCAATATGAATGCTACTACTAGAGCAATTGACGATATGAAGAGCACTCCGCACGAACTTGCAATCCAGAACAGGCACTACCAGGTTGCTGAATTTTTAGAAGAAAAATAGAGAAGAAAAAAATTAGAGAATGCCAACTGAGTTGGCTACTATCACTGCCGCAAACACAAGTGAAACCGTGTTCACGACCTTAATCAAGGCGTTCAATGCAGGACCTGCAGTGTCCTTCAAAGGATCTCCAACAGTGTCACCGACAACAGCTGCCTTGTGGGCATCAGAACCTTTTCCTCCCAGGTGGCCATCTTCGATATACTTCTTGGCGTTATCCCAGGTAGCTCCTGCTGTTGTCATTGTCAGAGCGAGCATAAGCCCACCTGCGATGACACCTGCAAGCAATCCTGCCAGAGCAGCTGCTCCAAAGAGGAAACCTACAATCAAAGGTACAGCAACTGCCATTGCCCCTGGAAGAGCAAGCTCTCTCAAGGCTGTTGCGGTTGAAATATCAACACACTTGGCATAGTCTGCCTTTGCTGTTCCGGCCATGAGACCCTTGATTTCCCTGAACTGCCTGCGCACTTCCTCGACAATCTCAAATGCCGCGCGTCCAACTGCCGTCATAAGAAGGGCAGAGAAAACGAACGGGAGAAGACCTCCGATGAACAAACCAACAACCACTGGAGTATCCAGAAGGTTGACTGTCGTCAGGTTTGCCGCCTCTGCAAACGCAACGAAAAGAGCAAGAGCCCCAAGCGCTGCGCCGCCAATTGCGAATCCTTTTGTTGTTGCTTTGGTCGTGTTTCCGACAGAATCAAGTGCGTCGGTAATTTTCCTAACGCTTGAAGGCAGCTTTGCCATCTCGGCAATTCCACCTGCATTGTCAGTAATTGGTCCGTATGCATCAATTGCTATGATGATTCCTGAAAGGGAAAGCATCGCAGCCGCAGCCAAACCGACACCATAGAGACCTGCTGACATGAATGAAAGCACAATTGCCGTCACGATTATCAATACTGGCAGCACGGTCGCTTCCATACCAATTGCAAGACCTTGGATAATGACTGTTGCCGGACCGGTTTTGGCCGCGTTTGCAACATTCCTGACTGGTGAGTGTTCAGTTGCAGTGTACCACTCTGTGATAAGGAAGAGCAGCAGCGTAACAACAACACCCATTATAATTGACACGAACAGGTTGTTAGCCGGTATCGGCAGGTTTTGAAGGTCCTGGAGATAGAAGTAACTTCCAGCAAGCATGACCATTGAACTGATTAAGATGCCGACGTAGAAGTAAGACATTATTTTCTTGGTGTTTCCAATCCCTACGAAAAGTGAGCCGATTATTCCCGAAATCACTCCGATTGCAGCAATTGCCAAAGGAATCTGGATAAGCATATCAGATGTTGCAAATGTCATTCCGATAAGCATTGCAGCTATTACAGTAACTACAAATGATTCGAATACATCCGCAGCCATTCCAGCGCAGTCACCCACGTTGTCTCCAACGTTGTCTGCGATGACGGCTGGGTTCCTTGGGTCATCCTCTGGTATTCCAGCTTCGACCTTTCCGACTAAGTCTGCTCCAACATCAGCTGCCTTGGTATAAATACCGCCGCCGACACGGGCAAACAGGGAAATCAGAGAAGCTCCGAATCCATATCCGATAAGTGGGGCAAGATCACCAAGGTAAGAATATAGTATTCCCACGCCCAGAAGCCCAAGGCCTGCAAGCGCCATCCCCGTGACTGCTCCGCCCTTGAACGCGATTCCGAGTGCTGGTTTGATACCTTTCTTGGCTGCCTCAGCCACCCTCACATTTGCTCTTACAGAGACTTGCATGCCGATATAGCCGGCTAAGGCCGATGAAACTACACCAATAAGGAATGCTATTCCAGTTGGCCAGTTCACTCCAACGCCGATTAAGACCAGCATAACAAGAACGATTGGGATAAGGGTTTTGTATTGCCTCATCAAAAAGGCATTTGCCCCCTCCTGAATTGCTCCTGATATTGCGCGCATCTCTTTGCTTCCTGCAGACGAACGTACTACGCGGAAGGCCAGATATGCAGCGTAAAGCAGGGTAATTACGCCTGCTCCAAGAGCCATTGTAACTGCATCTATCATTAGTTCACCTCAAAATTTGACTTTTCAATGAAGGATGTGAATGTTTAAAAAGCAACTGGCAGGAGGCTATCGAGGGGCTAAAGATATTTAAAAGATAACTGCATTATGTCAAAGAATACTCCGTAAAAGGTGAAATTGATGGGACTGTTCGACAAACTAATGGGAAAAAACGAAGAAGCCGGTGAAGATGTTCCTGATCTTGAAGAACTCATGCAGTCAGAAGGAGACGTAGTTAGTCCTCCTGCAGATTTCTATGTGAAAAGGGTCGACTTGAGAAACGAGGGTGACGGTGAACTGGCATCGCAGGAGCTTGGTGAGAAAAACATCATCATATTGAATGTCAAGCCACTTTCAAAACAGCCAAACAGACTGAAAAGCATCATCTCAAAACTGAAGATGCACACAGGCAAAATCAACGGCGACATTGCTTTGCTCTCGGCAGAGACAATCCTCCTCACACCAAAGAATGTGAAGATTGTAAAGTCAAAACCGAAGCCAAAAAGAAGCGGCACTATGATTTCGTAATTTTTTTTCTTACTCTCTTTTTTCAGCATTTAAGTGAATGAATATTTCTCCGTAGATTTTGTCCTGCTTAAGGTCAATTTTATCCTGCTGGACAAGGTACAATAAACAAAGAAGAGTGTAAACGGTCTTCCGAACATCATATTCCTTTACGACTTTTGAAAATAATGACCAGCCATCGGAGTCTGTGTGTTTTTTCACTGAGTCGATAATCCGACCAAGGTCATTCTCAAGGTCATGCTCACTGAGTTCAAGGTCTATAGTGTCGACGATTGCCCCTCTTGGGACGCGAACTCGCTCGGCCGCATCGTCATACTTGATAATTTTCTCCATCTCCCCAACCAGTTCATCCATTGTAATCTGCCGTCTTGGAGGTATCCTCGCGGACATCTCGAGCTGGGGCAGTTCACCTATTGGCTCTGGCTCTTCTTCAGCTGCTGGAAACTCATCAAGTTCGCTCTGATAGCTTAGGAATCGCAGATAATCGCTCTTGTATTTTAGCAATATGGAAGCTGCCAGAATTACATTTGCCTGGATGGCAAAATCCATCTCCTCCATCTCCCGAACCTTGCTGATGAAAGCATCGGAAAGAATCACCAAATCAATATTCCATGGGTCGACCCGATTGGACGAAATCAGTTCCAGAAGTATGTCTTTCCACGTCGGCTTAGAGACCATTGACTCTACGTGCGCGAATGACGTTAGCTGCATCTGGGTCGCCATATTTCTTTATAATAACTATTCCATTTTATATAGCTATATCGACTTGTGAAAGTGATAGTTATGGAGATAAAGAAAACCGTTATTCTGGAAAGTTCTGAGCCGCTTTCAAAGGCTCTTGCGCAGCTTGATACTGAGCCAGCAGTGCTAATCACCAAGAATGGAAAATACCAGGGCATGATTGACCATCGGAGTGTGAGTTCAGGCAGAAGAGATCCGAAGAACACAAAATGCGAGGGAGCAATTGTCAGGCCTCCGGTTATGAATGAGAGCTTAAGCCTTTCTGATTGCATAAACGCATTCCTTCTTGGCCATTTCAAGGCATTGCCAGTTATCGCTGAGGATGGAACACCTATTGGCATCACGACACGTGTTGAATCACTAAAGAAAATGCGCAGCGAAAAAATGGTCCCTTCTGGCAAAGTGTCGGAACTAATGAACAGCCCAGTATACCTGATTTCAGAGGATGAGAGCGTAGCCAGCCTGAAAACGGCGCTCAAGGAAAAAAATGCGCACAGAATGGTAGTCATAAGAAAAAGCAAGCCAATTGGAGTCGTCTCGACCTTTGATATCGGCGCATGGACCGGCAAGTCAAACCTTGGCGGGGGCCGTAAGGATGTGAGACTGTCTGAGAAGTTGGATCTTGACAACATGCCGATTCGCAGTTTCCTGAGACCTGATGTTACAACGGTTGAGGAGGCGCACAGCATTGACGATGCAGTAAAAAGGATGATAGAAAAGCAAGTCTCATCAGTCATAATAACTTCAGGAAACAAGGCAGTCGGGGTTTTGTCTGCTCTTGACATCTTCAAGCAAATCCAGAAGATGAGCGAGGAGAAAACCGAAATCCAGATTTCTGGCCTCTCTGAGGACAGTATGCACCACTATGACCACATCAGGAACAAGCTTGGCCATGTTCTTGACAAATTCAAAGGAAGCTTCAACATCAGGCGGCCCACAGTGCACGTGAAGCAGGACAAATCAACATTCACAGTAAACCTTTCCTTTGACACTGACCATGGTCCAGTATCCATGAAAGGTGAAAGGTCAGACCTCAAAGAAACTGTTGATGAGCTTTCAGTTGAGCTTGATCGGGTGCTCCGAAAGAGGAAGGATCAGAAGAAACCAAAGTCAAGGGCCACAAGCTATGGCGGCAAGTCTGGAACTGGGTATTTATAAGCTTAATTGGATATTACCGTAATATACCACAAATTGGGATGATAATATGAAGGGACAAGTAAGCACCGAACTCCTGGTCATTGTAGCGCTGGTTTTGCTCATCTTCATTCCGCTCCTTGTCCTTGTCTATTTCAAGGCGAATGAGGCAAACCAGCAGATTGCAGCATACCAGGCAGAGCTTTCAGTCTCAAGGATTGCCTCGCTGGCAAATTCAGTCGGCAGCCTTGGAACGAATACTTCAGTTGTAACGGACGTATACATACCTCCGAACACGATAGCGTTAAATGTGAGTCAAGTGGGGCGGGCCGCCGAAATATCCATGACGATGGATACGCCCCAAGGGCCAACCACGCCTGTTGTTGAAATCATCAGGTACCCTGTGGTTAACCCTGGAACACTTGCCAACAAATCAAACGCTGGCGGATGGATGAGGCTGAGAATCAGTTCTGAGTTCGTTGACAATACTGCAAGTGTGAGAATCAGCAAGGTCTCTTAATTTTTTTATATTAAGTTATATTCTTCGAAAACAAGCCTGCCGTCTTTGATGACGGTATGCACTTTTCCTTTTAATGTCATTCCCTCGTAGGGCGACCACTTGCATTTTGAGTGCATCATCCTGGCATCAACTTTCCATTCCTTCTTGTGGTCGACTATAGTGACATCCCCAGTGTAGCCGGGCTCTAGTTTGCCCTTGCCTTCAAGATTGAAAAGTTTGGCCGGGTTCTCAGACATCCTCTGGACAACCCAGATTTTATCAAGGAAACCATGCTCGCATGCGTTGAACATGAGCGCGAGGCTGGTTTCCAATCCAGGGAACCCTGCTGCCCCATCCTCTTTCTCTTCGATAGTATGGGGGGCATGGTCTGTTGCTATACAGTCAGCCAGTGTAGCTGCGCTAAGGAGCATAAGTCTCTTCTGCTCACTGCGAAGAGGCGGATAGACATACTGCATCGCACCCAGCCTTTCGATGTCACGGTCTGAAAGGAAAAGATGGTGTGGAGCAACTTCAGAAGTCACATTTGGGTATTTGTACGGAAGTGTGAGCTCTTTCTTTGTTGAGGCGTGTGCAATGTGGATTCTTCTCCCGCTCATGACTGCCAAGGCAATCGAGCGCTCCTGCATCTCATAAGTTATCCTCAAGTTCTCATCCTCATCCTGAGAGTGATGGCATGCATGGAGAGTAATTGGCCTATCTTTCGGAAAGTTCTCAAAGTGCTTGCGCACTGAATCAGGATTCTTTAGGAGCAACTCCCCAGTTGTCTTTCCAAGATATAGTTTCAGGAATTTTGGGTCTGTTTTCAGAACTTCATCAAAATTGTCATCAGTTCCGCCGAAGAAAAATTCGATGTCACAGATTGCTTTTTCCTTGGCAAGCTTGATTTTCTCCTCATAACGCTCTTTGGTAGTCGTTGCAATCGGATTGTTCGGCATGTCGATTACTGTTGTGAATCCTCCAGCAATCGCCGCCTGGCTGCCAGTTACAAAATCCTCTTTCTGGGTTGCCCCAGGCTCACGAAGATGAACGTGTGGGTCGATTAAACCAGGAAGAACAAACATGCCTTTGGCATCCACAACTTCGTCCCCATTTAGGTTTGCGCCTAACTGGGAGATTTTGCCATCAACAATTAGAATATCTGCTTCTTGAAACTTTCCGCCAACAAAGGCCTTTCCGCCTTTGACAACCAGGCTCATACCAGCCGGCCACCCTCTGTGACGAATACCATTATTCTGAGGATGATTAGGACGACATTCTTGATAAATGAGAGGAATACCTTTGTCCAGACCTGATTTCTTGAGTTGATTGTTCCAAGAAGGTCCTTGAAGGCTTCCTTTTCTCCAGCACCCATCTTGCTGTCAGTAACTTTCTTGTGTTCTTTTCCATCAATGACAGTGACTTCCTCCTGTTTACCGATTTGCTTTTTGGCCTGCTCATACCAAGGTGGAAGTGATGAACGTTTCTTTGCTATTGAGGCTACGAAATCACCAAGAGTAAGCGACCTCTGCCGGACCTGCTTCTTGGCAAGTTCAGCAGCCTGCTCAGACTCCATACCGCCTTTGACAAGAGATTCAATCTTCTTCTCTATTCCCTTGAAGGCTTCCCTCCAGGGGATTGTTGCAGCTTCATCAACTATTGCCTTGTGGTCTGCAGATGCATAACCCATTGTTGCTATTCCAAGGATATTGAACGGGATAAATTTGGCAAGAGGTCTCTTCTTTGAGTGCATCTTCATGATAGCCACACGCGAGGCATAGTCTGGTTCAGGAACGTAGAGCGTTTTGCCGAAACGACCGGAACGCCTGAGGGCAGGATCAACATCCCATGGAGCGTTTGTTGCTGCGATGATAAGTACGTTCTGGTTGTTAGCTTCAACACCATCTATCTCGTAAAGCATCTGGTTGACAGCCATTTTCATGTACTGCTGGCCTTCACCCTGGTCTCTCCTTCCTCCGATAGCATCGACTTCGTCGAAAAATAGAATGCATGGGGTGTTTTTACGTGCAAGCTCGAATACCTTATGGATATTTTTCTCTGTGTTTCCTACATACATGTCCAAAAGGTCTGATAGTTTAGCGTTAATGAATCCGGCTCCGCATTCGCCGGCGGCGGCCTTTACAATGAATGTCTTTCCGCAACCAGGAGGACCATACATCAGGATACCGCCGCCTCCAAGTTTGCCGTATTTTCTTGCAAGGTCAGGATTCCTCATCGGGTAGACTACTGCTTCTCGGATTTCTTCCTTCATCTTCTTCATGCCCGCAACATCCACGAACTTCATGTTCGGTTTTGTGAGCATCTTGATGTCGGCTGTTCCTCCTTCCTTGCCACCTTCTTTTCCACCCTGGTCTTTCTTTGCCCTTGCGCTTTCCAAGTGTGTTTTTGCCTCGGTCAGTTCAGGGTTGAGCTCCAGGGCTTTTTCATAATCAGCAATTGCATTTCCGATTGTCCCCGCATACTCGTGCGCAAGGCCCCTGAGATGGTAGGCCTCTGCGAAATCCTCTTTCAGTTTGATAACTTTCGAGAAGTCCTCGACTGCCTTTTCATATTCCTCAATGGAAGCGTAAGACAAACCTCGGTTGTAGAATGCTTTGAGATAGTTGGGGTTCAGGCTGATTGCCTTATCATAGTCTTTCACCGCGCTCTGGAAGTCCTGCTTCCTGTAGAACGCATCTCCCCTGTTATTGTATATGATTGGGTTCTGGGGGTCAAGCTCCATTGATTTTGTATAATCTGCAATGGACTTGTCAAAATTCTTGAGTTGGTAATAGGATAATGCACGGTTGAAGTAAGCCTCTGAGAACACTGGGTTCAGAAGAATTGCCATGTTATAATTCTCGATTCCCCTGTCGTAGTCACCCTTCTCATAATAGTCATTGCCCATCTGGTAATATGTCTTGGCGTCAGTAGGATTGGATTTGCTCTCTGCCATTTAGGTCACTTTTATCGTATATGTGTTATTAGAGGTATCTTTTTAATCCTTGCAATTCAGCGCTCAAATCCCCATACGGCAAGATATGCCGCAAGGATTTCAGGATTCACAATCGCTTTTTTTCTCTGGTTCAGCACATTTACCTGGATATCCTCGCTCAGATTTTCCCTTGCATCAATTTCCTTTAGTATGAAGTTCCGGGCTCTCTGGTCAAGCTTGTGCGCTGGGATTGAACCTGCGCCCAGTGAACGTGAAAGCTCATCAAGCTTGAACTCCCAGCCCATTGAAAAGAACGGGGTGCCTGTCAGGCTGCCGAGTATCACGGGGTGCATTCTTGATGAAACAAGGAATTCGGAGCGGGCAATCACCCTTGCTGTGAGTTCTGGTGAAAGTACCCGGTCGATGAATTCAACTTCTTCGGGCATGTCAAGAAGCGCATGGAAGCCCAAATCCTCCTTTGCTGTTGGCAAAACAGTCACTTTCCAGCCCCTCCTAAGAAGCGCTTTTGCAAGCTCGCTTAGAAATGAGATGTAGTTTTCCTCAGAATCGGAATAATGATTGGTTGTCCTTCTTGGGCAGAGAATTACTTTCCTTATTCTCCTTGTTTTTGGAGGCGGAGGAAACGCGAATGCGGCGTCTGCTGTAACGTAAACTTTCTTGATTCCAAGTTCGTGCAAAACTTTCTTGGATTTCTTTTCCCGGAGGGTAATCAAATCAACCATGCGGAGCATGAATGAGGAGACGGTTTTGTCTATTATTCCCCTGAAGGGGCCTATTGACTGCGCGTAGATTACG
The DNA here is from genome assembly GCA_963791815.1 of uncultured Microcaldota archaeon. GTDB lineage: Archaea > Micrarchaeota > Micrarchaeia > Anstonellales > Bilamarchaeaceae > Bilamarchaeum. The sequence continues at coordinate 211,372 of CAWBTT010000002.1, forward strand.
ACTTTTTTCCCTGCAAGTTTGGCAAGCAGAATGTCAAAATAAGGGCGGAGGTAGCCATAGTCAGAACTGATGAATCCTCCACCAGCGCTGATTACTACGTCACTTTTCAAAAAGTCATCTGCATGATGTGAATCGGTCATGTTTTTCTTCATAAGCATTGAGAGCATGAGTGAATACATGGATTTCATGCCTGAGAAAACCTGGGAGATAGAATAATTAGGGTAGCTCTCATAGACGGGAAGTGCCCAGTTTCGGCAGATTGCCGGAGCAGCTACTGATGATGAAATTTCTGGATGAGAGCAGTGGATGGTTAGTTCCTTTGAAAGAGGAGTGAGCTGATCTACCATCGTCTGGAGTATCGCTAGGTCCCCCATGTTTTCACTGAAAGAATTAGTAATAAGGATTCTAGGCTTCACTCAATGTGACCCCCTCTCCCGGCTGAAAAGGCCGGTTTTTCTCTCAACATCCAGTAATAGTTTTACAGAGAGAAAATTTTAACCTTTCTCTCAAGAGCAACATTACCTGAAGGATTCGTTGTTTCTCCACTCATCATTGGATTTGGTTTCTGGAACAGATTTTACAGCTGCATCAGGCTTGGTTGGAAGCGGGGCCATGCCGCCGCCATAAGAGTCATTATTCAGCGTTTCATCAACAGTCGTAGAACTATCGATAGTGACTGTGGGAATTGATTTTTGCAGTGTTTCCACCGCGGTTTTAGCACAGCCAATCAATACTGAGGCCTGTGACATAAGAGCGGTAATCATCATCACAAAAGTAAGTGCTGTGAAAAGCTGCCTTGCGCCGAGCTTTTTCTTCTTTTTTTGCTCGGTCTTCTTCTGAGCGGGAGCTTCTTTCTGCTTGGCAGTCTTTGCCATAACAACACGGCCATCATCAAGCAATGGAGCCTGTTTGGCAATATGATTAGGTTTCTTAATTTCTGGAATTCGAACTGGCTTGACTAGCTGTTTCATGTTAACTCTACCCATAGCCTATTTGAGGCGTAGGATTTAATAAATCAGTGTTCTTTCATGGTTAGAAATGCTTAGGCTTCAGTCAGTGCAATCCGCTCTTCCAGCCTAAGAAGCTGGTTGTACTTGGATGTTCTCTCTCCTCTTGCAGGGGCGCCGGTCTTTATCTGCCCGGATTCAATGCCAACTGCAAAATCAGCTATGAACGAATCCTCAGTTTCTCCTGAGCGGTGGCTTACTATTATGTTGAGGTGGTTCTGCCTGCAGAGCTTGACCGCGTCCATTGCTTCGCTTACAGTCCCAATCTGGTTGATTTTCAAAAGAAGGGCGCTGATGGATTCCTGCTCAATTGCCTGCTTAAGGCGCTCAACATTGGTAACGACCAAATCATCACCAACAACCTGGACATCTTTCAGTTCCTTGTTGAGAATGGCGAAGGCCTCGTAACTCTCCTCATAGAATGGGTCTTCTATACTGATTATCGGGTATGTCTTGACAAGGTCCCCATAGTAATCAACAAGGTCATGCTCGTTAAGCTCCTTGCCGTCAATCTCATAGTTTCCGTTTTTCCAGAATGATGATGCTGCGCAGTCAAGGGCAAAGCCGCAGGAACTTTGATAACCGGCTTCCTCAACAGCACCTGAAATCGCATCAAGAGCCTCATAAGTGTTTCCTATTGATGGTGCGAAACCACCTTCATCACCGACGTTCTTTGCAGCTGCGCCGTATTTCTTGACAAGCATCTTTCCAAGAGTGTGATAAATCTCGCTTGCCATCCTAAGGCGTTCTCGGAACTCAGGAGCCTCAGGAACAACCATGAATTCCTGAATTGCAAGGTCATTGCCTGCGTGCTTTCCCCCGTTGACTATGTTGAACATTGCATGCGGAAGGGTTTTTCCGCCAAGAAGTTCGTGGAGCATTTTCCCTTCTGATGCTGCCTTGGCACGCATTACTGCCATTGATGTTGCAACTATTGCGTTCGCTCCGAGATTGCTCTTGTCCTTTGTGCCGTCGAGCTCCCTAAGTTTGGCGTCAATTGATTCCTGGTCAAGCTCCTGTCCAACCAACGCCGGACCTATGATGTTGTTAACATTGCTAACTGCCTTGAGAACACCTTTTCCAAGGTATCTGTGGTCGCCGTCACGAAGCTCGACTGCCTCGTGGATTCCTGTGGATGCGCCGCTTGGTGCTGCTGCGCTTCCGAATGCGGCTTCGCAGAAAACATCGACCTCAACAGTCGGGTTGCCTCTTGAATCTAGGATTTCCCTTGCCCAAAGCGCACTAATCTTCATAATTCTAAAGTAATCAAGAAGGCTTTTTTATCTTACGCATCAATATGTGGTTATGGTACTCAAAAGCGGGAAACTACATCATATGCCACAGGTTGGTATGCGCTCCCCTTTTACAGGAAATATTACCATAACCGAATGCTTTGCAAAAAAAATCATGAATGGCAGCATTATTGAAAAACTTGGCACCATTATCGACGTTGTAAAAACTCATGAGAAAGGCTATATTGAAAGGAGAGAGGCCAAGGCAATGCTGCTTGGCGCTCTTGCAGATGAGAGCAGGCAGGTTCGCTGGAGCGCTGTTTATGCGCTTGGGCAGATGGATGATTTGCAGGGCCTGCTTGAAGGAGTTGAAAACGAATGCCAGGTTGTCCGGAGCATGAGCACTGCCCTGATATACGCAACCCTTCGCAAAAAAACAATGGAGTTTTACCCTAACGGCTTCACAGAAAAATTGACCAGGACAATGGCTGATAATATTGGAAGTGATGACAACTCAGTCGCGATTTATTCTGCTTCAGTGCTTGCAGAGATTGCAAAAAGAGATCCAGTATCAGTCATTAAGGTTATCAGCGGGATGAAAGAGGAAACTACTGACATAGGAACTATCGTAAGGCTAACTGGAGTTGAGATGGCAGCGCAGGATGCGCTCACTGAAATCTCATCTAGAAACAGGGCATGAGCATGGAACTTGTTTTTGACAATCAAGAGAGGGAGGTTGATTTTTCCGGAACTGTTGATGAACTTCTCAAAGAATTGAAAGTGATGCGCGAAGAAGTCGTCATCAAGGTCAATGGAAAAATAACCCCTGAGACTGAAAGCGTTGGCGAAAACGACAAAGTTGAAATCATAAAGGTAGTTTTCGGTGGCTGACTGCATCTGCGGAAATCGTGCGATAATTTTTCTCCCCTACGGAAGGAAGCACCTCTGCGAGCAGCATTTTCTGAAAATGTTTGACAAGAGATTCAGAAAAACTGTGCGGGAGTTTTCCCTGATAAAAAAAGGAGACAAAATTGCCGTAGGAATTTCAGGCGGCAAGGACAGCTGCGCTCTTTTGCATTCACTTTCTGCACTTCAAAAGGACTTGCCATTTGAGATGGTCGCGATAACGATTAATGAGGGAATCAAAGGGTATAGGGAAAAGACATTGAAGACTGCAAAACGGGAATGTGAAAAACTCGAAATTGAACATATCGTTTATGATTTTGAGGATGCTGCTGGAAAAACCCTTGATTATATTGTTGAGAACCACAAGGAAGATTTGCCATGCAGCCACTGCGGCGTTCTGAGAAGATATTTGTTGAACAAAGGGGCCAGAGAGTGCAAGGCAGATACTCTGGCAACAGGGCACAACCTTGATGATGTTGCGCAGACAGTGATGATGAACATCATGAGGAACGAACCTGCGAGGCTCGCCCGCTACATTGACCCGTTTGTGAAAACTGATAGATTTGTCCGGAGGATAAGGCCTTTTTTGAGAACTCCTGAGCGTGAGATTGCGATTTACTGCATGGTCAAGGGAATTGAGCTTGACAACATGGACTGCCCATATGCCCCATTTGCATTCAGAGGGCATGTCCGCAATATGCTGAACCAGTCTGAGCAAAAATATCCTGGCACAAAGTTCAAGATACTGAACAGCTTCCTGGAGATGGAAGATGCTCTGCGGGCCAAATACAAAAGCAGCGATATATCAACTTGCAAGGAATGCGGCGACCCTTCTTCTGAGGAGGAATGTATGTTCTGCAAGAAAATCAAAAGCTACAAATAGACTTTGTTCTTCTATTATTCTCATGGAGATAGTATTCCTAGGCACAGGTGGCGGAAGAATTAACCTGATTAAACAAATCCGCGCAACTGGCGGAATACGGATAAACTCAAAGTCAGCGAACATCCACCTTGACCCCGGGCCTGGTGCGCTTCTTAATTCAATTAAAAATAAGCAGGACCCGCTGAAACTTGATTGCATTGTTGTCACTCACAATCATACCGACCATGTTTCTGATGCGCAGGTGCTCTCTGAGGCAATGACAGGATACTGCCTGAAGAAGAAGGGAATCCTGATTGCCAGCAGCAATGTTCTTTCAGAAAAAGGGCTGAGCGATTGGCACATCTCACGTATTGGCGAGGTTTACGAAGCCAAATTTGGAGAGAAGAAGAAATTCAAATCGGCTAAGGGAGAGTTTGAAATTGAAATTATCAGGATGAAGCATGAGGATTCGAGCACTTTTGGATTCAAGCTGTTTATCGACGGCAAAGTGATTGGACATATATCAGATACTGAGTATATGGAAGATTTGGGGGAGAAGTTTGCAGGATGCGACTGCCTGATTATCAATGTGATAAAACCAGAAGAAGACAAGTACGCAGGCCATCTTACTGCCAATGAAGTGATTCAAGTTTTGAAAAAGGCCAAGCCCAAGCAGGCCGTGATAACCCACCTGGGCATGAAAATGCTCCGCGCAGGCCCGCAAAAGGAAGCGCAGAGGATAGAGGAGGGTTCCGGTGTGAAGACAACGGCTGCCCGCGATGGCTGGAAGCTTGAACTTTCCTAGTTTTTTATAATCATTTCCATATATTAACATAAACTATGAAACAAATTCAAAAACCTGCTAATACTCTTTTACGTCCGTTCAGAAAGCTTGCTGTTGCTGGTTGTCTTGTTGCAATCCTTGGATGCGGCAGCGCAAATCACGCAGTTGTGCCTGACTACTGGGGCATGAGGCATACGGAGGTATCTCATACCAAAGCAAGGCTGACAAGCCTTTTCAGAGAGAAAACAGTAGATATTGCAGGAACAAAGGTTTCGTTTGTCATTCCGAATGCTTCTCTTTCAAATCTTGATCAGGCAACCAAAAGGCATGAGGAAAGAGAGCAAAGGGATGAGACACTTTTCATGCGCCACCTAGTTATCAAGAATGTACCGTTTGGTTTTGCCAGTGGTAAGAGCAGTTGGAGCAAACTCAGTATCTCTTATGCTATTGAAAAGGGAGAGCACCATGTTGTTGCCACTTTCGACGAGAAACTTGACCCCAACCCGACAATAAAAGGTTATGTTGGTGTGAGGGATGTGAAGATGAATGACTTTGCTGCCTTGCTAAGGAAGCTTGGCGCAGGAGATATTCACGACATAAACATGGCAGCTGAAACAATTGGCATGCCCACCACAGTATTTGGGATTCCGTTGGACAGCAAGAGCAGGCCAATTGGTAATGGTCCTTGGGGCCAGCTGGTTGCAGGGATAAGTTTTAACCCAAGCAATAGGGAACTGGTTGCAAGACCGGTAGTCATCGTTGCCGAGGGCAAAAGCAGGGAAGATGCACGCGGTGCGCTCATGCAAAAACTAGGGAACCCATAGTTGGCAACCTGAAACAGTATGGGACAGCTTTATAATGTCTTTTTGCTACAGTTTCATGCAACGGGGAGAATTCTAATTGTGTTAAAAACCACGAATTTCGTAAATAAATGTGAAAAAGCTCTCTTTTTAAGCATTACCGTACCTAATATATACTGAGGGGAGGGGTTGAAATGAGAGAAATGCGTCATAATAAACCCGGTGTGCGTTCCGAAAAGCCCAGGGAACTCAATAGGAGGGAGTTCTTCAAAGTGGGCGGCGGAGGGCTTTTAGCCGGTATGGTAGCTACTTCATGCGTGGGCACACTGCTTGTTCCAAGAACTGCTCATGCCAGAAGGAGAGAAGTGGGTGGACAGCAACTTACAGTCGTTCAGCTTGACAGAACTTTGAATTCTCTTGACCAGGAAACTGCAAGGAGATACCAAAGGCGAGAACACCAGCCAAGCGATGCGAACGGGCAGACTTATAGAATGTAGTAACTGTTCCGAAACAGTTAGCGTACTTGTAACTCTAAGCGAACCAAGACGAGTGAGAAGGGTTGGTGTATCGGCTGCTACATTACCTAGACCCATAGGTGCCGCAATAAATGATTTCGCAGCACTTGTGCAAAGAGTAACAAACCAGTCACTTAGTAGGGTTAAAATTGTCCTTCAAAGAAGCACTATTCGCCAGGGAGATCAGGAAGTTGAACTCACAAACGGGTATATCCTTCCAGTAAACCAGCAAGGACAAGTTACAAGCCACCTTGGCAACGGCGAATATCTCATGTATGGGATTTCACAGTATCGGGACAACAGTAAGTGGAGACCCAGCAGTTGTGGCAGAACCAAACAGAAGAGCAAGCCTACCTATTGCAAGTAGACGGGCATAACCACTTTTTTAACTTTTCTTATCAATTTCTACTTATGGCACAAGCACAACCAATGGGAAGGACTCTTGGAGACGATGTTTCAGCAGATTTCCAACAAGCAGCAATTCAAAATGTTGTTGCTTCACAAGGAACAGTACCACTTTTCCAATACAATCCGATTCCTGACAGCACTCCAAGGATAGAAGCAAACGATTTAGAACGCCAGAGACGGGCTGCACCAAACCAGCTTCTTGGACTTGTAGCATCTGGCGATGAGACTGGTTTTACCACAAGAGCAAACCAATTGGGCCTTGTTGATCCAAGTGCTTCCTACCTAACAGCAGAACAAAGATACTTGGAAGCTGCAAGGAATGTTGGCCAAGATAGCGCATTCACTGCAATGCAGGAAGGACGGGGGGAGGATGCTTCCGAAGCAAGACGATTCACAGCTGGAACAGTAAGCAGGATAGTGGCAAGGGAGGAAACGCCAGAAGCACAGACAGCCACCTCAGCAAGACTTTCACGCGAAGATTACGACAACTATCTCACGTGCGTGTACTAAGACCAGTGCAGGCAGGACCTTGCCAATGCGATGGCCAGGGAAGGATACCACGCAGAGACAATGGCTGAGATTCTTAAGTGGACTGACATCAGATGACCAGCAACAAACACCGACAGCGCAGCTCCAGTTGGGGACTGCTGGTGTCATGCAGCCAATGATGTTCGCAATTCAGGAGTTCATGAGAGAGCAGTTAAACAGCATCAACAGCATGCAGAGAAAGGAATTGCAGATGATGAGATAAAAAGAACCGAAGCATACCGAAGGTTGGTCGCTTCAGCAGGGAGCGAAGCAAGAGCCGACAGACTCCTGCAAAAGGCTCGCGAGCGGCCAGGATATTGAACAATTTACAGGAGATGGAATCCGCCACAATCATGGCTGGCAGTATGCTTAACATGGGAACCATGGGGTAGTGCCTTCAAGACGGCAGGTTGGATAATCCTTATTTTTTAGGAGGTTTTTTTCATGCTGCAAAAACGATACGACAGAACTATTGAGGAGAAATGGCAAAAGCACTGGGAGGAGAAAGGAACTTACCAGTTTGACGAAGAGGATAACTCAAAAGAAATCTACTCCATAGACACTCCGCCGCCATTCACAAGCGGAGAACTCCACATGGGGCATGTGCTCTCATACAGTTTCTTTGATTTCGCAGCAAGATACAAGAGGATGAAAGGTTTCAACGTCTACTATCCGCAAGGGTGGGACACCCAAGGGTTTCCAACTGAGGTAAAGGTAGAAAAGAAACATGGAAGGCTTCCGCCAGCTGAGTTCAGGGAAAAATGCGTTGAATGGACAAAAGACATGATTAGCCAGGATGAAAAACCAGATGAACGAAATGGGATTCAGCGCTGACTGGCGCTATGAATACCGCACAATGGATCCTGAGTATCACAAAAAAGTCCAGATTTCACTAACGAAAATGTACGGGGACAAACTGGTCTATCGTGACAAATATCCTGTTTACTGGTGCCCAAGATGTGTCTCGGCAGTTGCCAAGGCAGAGCTTGACGACGAGGAAAAACAGGGCAAATTATACCATATCAAGTTCGAAGGCCCAGAAGGGGAACTAATCATAGCAACTACAAGGCCAGAACTTTTGCCAGCATGCCAGGCAGTTCTTTACAATCCTGAGGATGAACGATACAAAAATTTAGAAGGCAAGAAAATCAAGACCCCGCTTGGAAAAGAAGTCCCGGCACTCTCAGACAAAGAAGTTGACAAAGAGTTTGGCTCAGGCCTTGTCATGGTCTGCACATTCGGAGATAAGATGGATGTTGTCTGGATGCACAGATACAAACTTCCCCTTTACGAAGCGATTGACAAATACGGAAAAATGATGAACGCTGGGGAGCTTGACGGACTGAAAATCCCAGAAGCAAAAAAGAAAATCATAGAGATTCTCGGAGACAAAGTAGTCAAGGATGAAGATTTGCAGCAAACAGTCAAGGTTCATGACCGGTGCAAAAGACCAGTCGAACTCATCCCCTCACTGCAATGGTTTGCAGACATCAAGACAACTGGAAAGGCAGTCAAGGAAATGGCCCATCAAATCCAGTGGATTCCTGAATTCGGAATCAACTACCTTATTGACTGGGTTGAAGGAGCAGAGTGGGACTGGGTAATTTCAAGGCAGAGGGTTTTCGGAACCCCGTTGCCGTTCTATTACTGTGAATGCGGAGAAACGGCCGCTGTAGAAGAAGATGAGATGCCATTCTACCCTGAGAAGGCAAAAGGAAGGAAATGCAAGTGCGCAAAAGATATGATAGCAGAAACAAGCACGTGCGATTGCTGGGTGGATTCAAGCATCACCCCATTAATCATCTCAGGCTGGCCAGACCAGGAGAAGATGAAGAAGTTCTACCCCATTTCGTTAAGGCCCCAGGGAGTTGAAATAGTCAGAACCTGGGCATTCTACACAATCTTCAGAAGCGGAGTGGCATTAACAAAGGAAAAACCGTTTGACACAGTTTTGCTCAATGGAAACGTTCTCGCAACAGACGGCAAAAAGATGAGCAAAAGCCTTGGAAATATCATATCCCCGGCAGAGCTTATGAAAGAATACCCGGTAGATGCCATCAGGCAGTGGGCAGCTTTGAGCGGGGCAATGGCAAAGGACAGGCCATTTAGCTTTGAAGATATCAGATACTCCAAAAGCTTCATCAGCAAGGTATGGAACTCTGCCAAGTTCGTGGAAACGCTTGGCAAGGCAGAGCCTGCCGAGTTAACAACTATAGACAAGTGGATTATCGGCAGATTGAACACCATAATCCGAGAATCCACCGAGGCGATGGAGAAATACGAATACCACCACGCAATTGGAAAAATCCAGAAGTTCTTCTGGAATGAATTCTGCGACTATTACCTTGAGTATGTCAAGCACCGGGTTTACAATGACGAACCCAGCAAGCAAGCTGCATTGTACGTTCTCAACAAGGTCCTCTTAGATTCAGTAAAACTTCTTGCGCCAATAACGCCGCACCTTTCTGATGAGATTTACCATCTTTATGAAGAAGGCAGTGTCCACCAGGCCAAATGGCCAGAGGCTGGCGAGGAATACACTGGAGAAGTGGAAAAGGTTGTAGTCCTAAATGAGATTGTGAGCCAGCTTCGACAGCACAAGTCAAACAACAAGATGGCACAGAACGCGGAGCTTGAGAAAGTCACGGTCATAACACCCAAGAAGATGGATGAGGAACTGATTTCAGAACTTGGGAAAATAAGCAAGATAAAGACTGTGGAAAACCAGGAAGGGGAACTGAAAGTTACTGTGGAATAATCCTTCCGACTACCCTTCCGCTAATTACATGTTCGGATGTACTGCATGTCGGGCCGATTTCAGGGGCGCAGGATACGTAGGTTAAGTTGCCCACAAACCTTTTTGCGCTACCATCAGGAACTTCAGGTCCGCTCAAATCAGCCGAATAGACATGGTTTGCGCCGCTTAGTATCTCAACATTGGTATCAAATCCTGAGAATGACTGGATGCCATCAGTGGTCTGAATGTGGATTTCCTTAATCATTATTTTGTAGGGGTAGCCGTTGAAAATATTCATCTCAAGACGGGTAGAACTTCCGGGATTGTAAATAGCAAAATTGCAGGGAAGATTATTCCCGAATGAGCATTCTTCAGAAACAAGATAGCTTGGAGAAAGGATTCCGCTTGTCAAAAGAACGGCACTTACAATAAGGAGTGCTAAAATCGCCCAGCCATAGGTCATCAGATATTCAATCGCGGCTTGACCCTTCATAGTTAAGCATCTCTTCATCACAGGTTAAAAAGGCTTACGCTTTCTTCAGTGAAAGCTTCACCAGCCTGCCATCAATCTTGTATTCCTGCGGCTCATCTGTCGGCCCATACTCAACTGAAACTGCGTTGACATCTTCCTTCAATTTATCTTCATTCTTCTTGATGATTCCCTTGGTCTCAGCTTCAGTATCAATTGTGAGCTTAACCTTGTCGGATTCGACTAGGTTCGCGGCCTTGCGCATCATCTGAACACGGCGTTTGACCTCGTTGAACATCCCTTCTTCATAAAGCTCCTCATCAATCTTCCGGTCCATGTGAACAGTGCCCTTCTCAAATTCCTGGTTTGACATCTCGCCTTCGGGCTTCTCCTCAACAATCTCAAGACCTTTGCAGTTTGTAAGGGAAAGTATCGTTGGCGTGAATTCCTTGACAGCATCACCAACTTCACGTGATTTTGTCTCCACATACAATGTTCGGATAGGCCATCTGACCTTTAATCCAGCCCCCTGCCGGACAAGCATCGCAGTTGAAACTATCTCTTTGAGTGTTTCGACCTGGTTCTCATAAAGAACATTTATTTCGCCCTCATCCTCAGCTTCCAATTTCATAAGGAAGAGAGATTCATTGCCCTCGAACTTGCGGTAGAATTTCTGGTAAAGGTGCTCTGAGACCATTGGGCAGATGCAGCTGAGCATCTTGAGAGCTTCAAGCATTACATGGTAAATGACATACAACGCAGCTTCCGCATTTGCTTTGCGTGAAATTCTGTCCTTTGCGATTTTCATGTAGAAGCGGCTGACATCTTCGATGATAAAATGGCGGAGTGCCTTTGCTGCCTTGTTCAATTCATACCCATTGAAGGATGCTCTGAACTGTTTGAGGGTGGAATGCATCCTGCTCAGCATCCATTTGTCCAAAGGCTCAAGTTCAACTTCCTCTATCTTTTTCTCAGGATAGAACCTCTCAAGGAAAGTGACCATGTTGCATGTGATATTAATATCTGAAGTCGCCTTCTTCATCTCATCCCAGCTGAATTTGAGTTCATCCCAGACAGTGTTGGTAATGCTCCAGAGCCTGAAACTGTCTGCCCCATACCTCTCCAGAATCTGCTCAAGAGGAATGAAGTTGCCAACTGACTTGCTCATTTTCTCCCCATGCTCATCCACAAAGAATCCGTGCATAAGCAGTTTCTTGTACGGGCAGTTTCCTGAGCGCACAACACCTGAACCTAGGAGCGAATAGAACCATCCTCTTATCTGGTCCTGACCTTCAAGAATCAAATCCGCGCTTTCGCCATATTTCTTTGATTCCTCCTCACTCAAGGATGCCCAGATGGCATTTCCTGAGTCAAACCAGACATCAAGCACATCAGGTATGCGCCTCATCTTCTTTCCGCACGCGCAGTCAAGCTCAATCTCGTCAATGTATGGCCTGTGAAGCTCCTTTATTTTAGGAATCTCATCCTTGGAACCGATTACCTTAATCTCGCTGCACTCAGAGCATTTCCAGATTGGAAGCGGAATTCCCCAGTACCTCTGCCGAGAGACACACCAGTCAGGAGCGTTTGTTACGAACTCCTTGAACCTGTCCTTTGCAAAGCTTGGGTGCCAGTCCGTCTTGTCAATTTCGTTGAGCATCTGGTCCTTGATTTTTGAAATTGAAATGAACCACTGGTTGGTTGTAAGGAAAATCAATGGGGTCTTGCAGCGCCAGCAGTGTGGGTAGCGGTGCTGAATCCTCTCCTCATGAATCAGGCTTCCGTTGTTTCGCAGTATCTCAATTACTTCGGGATTTGCTTCGCGGACATTCTTTCCTGCAAGTTCGCCCGCATCATCAGTATAATTGCCCTTCTCATCAACAGGACAGAACGCCTCGATTCCAAATCTCTTACCAACTATGAAGTCCTCAGGCCCATGGCCAGGTGCTGTGTGCACAAGCCCAGTACCCTCCTCAAGAGTAACATACTCGTCACTGAGAACAACCTTTCGATCATAATGTTTGTGAATCTTGTCCTGGAACGGATGCTCATACTCAACATCCTTGAGTTTCCTTCCGGGAAGTTCCTCAAGAACAGTTCCGCTTCTCTCAGAAATCTCAAGGACATGGTCAAGCCTTTCCTTTGCGACAATCCAGACCTCATCGCCCACCTGTGCTTTGACATAGGAATAGGTCGGATGAACCATGACTGCCATGTTTGCTGCCAAAGTCCAGGGAGTCGTTGTCCAGATGATTAGGTACTCATTATCCTTGTCTTTGATTTTGTATTTCACATAAATGCTCGGGTCTGTCTCCTCATCATACTCAAGTTCATAGTTGGCCATTGTGGTCTCACACCGATAGCAGTAGGGAAGCACATAGAATCCCTCGTGCATCAGGCCCTTCTCATGGGCCATCTTCAATGTTTTCCAGGATGAGTTGATGTATGAATCATGATAGGTGATGTATGGGGTGTCAAAGTCCATCCAAACCCCGAGGGAAAGGAACTGGTCTCCCATAATGCCGACATACTTGGTGGCAAATTCTTTGCACTTGGCAACGAATTTTCCTATTCCATATGTCTCAATGTCCCCTTTGTTCTTGAATTTCAGCTGCTGCTCGACCTTTACTTCAATTGGAAGTCCGTGAGTATCATAACCTGCCTGAACCCGAACGTCGTGGCCAGTAATCCTCTGGTATCTGCAGACCGCATCTTTCAGGGTCTTGTTCCAGCCCGTTCCTGGGTGAATCTGGCCTGTGGCATATGGAGGACCGTCACAGAAGTAAAAGGTCTCCTTGCCATCATTGTTTTTTTTCGCCTTGACATAGACGTCGTTCTTTTTCCAGAAATCAAGCACTTCCCGTTCTACTTTTTTATGATCGTACATGTACTGTACCTCTAACGATAGAAGAATATTACTCATAAGCCGCGAAAGGCTTTTAAGAGCACATTTCTATCGGAATAGGTTTTTAAAACACTTTGTATCACTTATTACAATATGAAGGGGAAACAGTTATTTTCAAAAGTTAAAAGAAGCGCAGTGGTACTCAGTACCGCCGCATTACTTGGCGCAGGAGGAAGCGCCGCATGTTCACCAATGCATGAAAATATCAGGGGCACTGCTCACCCTTCACAGATGACAAAGCAGGATGTTGTTGAGGTCGGTGAAATCACATTGGTAAGGCCGGCTGAAAGCGCACGTGCCACTGACCCTTATGATATGAATGAGAGGATGAGCGAAGTCGCATCATCATTAACTGGCGATAGTGCATCAATGGTTGGCCAGCTCCATGGAGCTCTTAACAGAGGTGCAACCGGAGGGCTCAGGGTGGATGCCTCACAAGGAAGAGCGCCAAGGACAGCATCAGAAACCATCGTGCAGGGCGGAGATTGTACTGACCTTGCAGGCGTTGTTATACCAATTCTTCATAACCGCTCAATCCCAGGAGGGGCATTGATTGTGCACTTCAACGGGGATTCACAGGACTTGTTCCACATGATCCCATATGCCACAGTTGGCGGAAGCGACATGATAATCGACCTTCAGAGCACAACTCTTGGGAATACTGCAAGCGGAGCTTATACTGTAGTCCACAGGCTCACCTATGAGCAGGCAAGGTACATGTACCATGCTGAAATGGGAGATTACCAGATGCAGCAGGGAAACAGAAGCGAGGCCATTCGTTCGTACAGAAGGGCAATTGCAATCTACAACAATGATGCTTACGTGCACCACAACCTCGGAACTCTTCTTGAGCAGGATGGGAATGTAACTGAAGCAAGAACCCACCTGGCAAGAGCTGCGCAGCTTAATCCTACGAGATATCAGGCAGCACAGGCAAGAGGTTCATACAATGATGAATTGCGGGCTGCCCAGGAAGCTTATGATCAGCAAAGATGGGCAGACTGCGCACGGCACTTCAGAAATGCTCTCGCATCAGGCGAAACAATCAGCACTGATGAACGAAGTACTATCGAGGCAAACATTGGAGTGTGCGAAAGGAACTCCACGCTGATTATTTCAGAGTAAAAAAAGGAAAAAAGTCAGAAGACTTTTTCTCCGACATAGACTTTGAAGCCCTGCGGAGTTACTTTGAAAGGCACCAGGTCACGTGAGTGGTCAGTACCTCTCATTTTGAAGATTTCAAGAGCCCGAACACGCCGATCTTCACGGTCAAGGTTGTAGAGGTTGATGATTCCGTCCATGACGAAATGCTCAATGTCAAATTTCATCTCCTCTCTTCTTGCGCTGGTTGCCTCGACAGTTGTGATTGAGGTCACATCAAGGTTTCTAAGCAGGGAAAGGAACTCGAAAAGCGTCTGCCTATACTCGATTTCAGTTGCAAATGACATCCTAATCATAGTCGCTGAATCAATTACGGCTCTCTTGATTCCGCTCGAAGTTATCCGATCCTCGAGTATGTTGGCTACTTCCTCAAGGTCAAGCTTGTCTGGTTTGACAATCTCAAGCTGTTTATCTGCAATCAGTTGAGGTGCATCAGTAAGCATTGGGAATGTGCTTTTCATATTCTCAATAATGTCCTCGGTTGTTTCTTCGAGTGAGATGTAAAGTCCTGGTTCTCCGGCTTTTGCGCCGCGGTAAAGGAATTCATAGCAGAATGATGTCTTACCCGAACCAGGGCCTCCGTAAAGGGCTACGTGCCTTCCGGCTGGTATTCCCCCGTTGAGCATGTCATCCAGTCCTGTAATTCCTGTAGTTACACGGTCCATAGTATCACTTTCGTCATTTCTCTCGGCTAAAATTTATTAATATTGGTCAAGAACTTACATTGATGGAAAAAGCCGATATTTTACCCTGGACAGAGAAATACAGGCCAAAGACCTTGGATGAGGTCGCCGGCCAGAGCGAAACAGTCACCAGTCTCAAAGCGTTCGTAGAGAAGAAGAACATGCCGAATATGCTTTTTGCCGGGCCACCTGGAGTTGGCAAGACTACCTGCTCTCTTGCACTTGCAAAGGAACTTTACAAGGATTCAATTGCAGGCAATTTCCTTGAACTGAACGCGAGTGATGAGAGGGGAATTGATGTAGTTCGAGGCAGGATAAAGGATTTTGCCCGGAGTGTGTCTATGAATGAGGCACCATTCAAGCTGATTTTCCTAGACGAGGGAGACGCTTTGACTTCTGATGCTCAGCAGGCCCTGCGAAGAACAATGGAATCCAATTCAGCAGTCACACGATTCATAATCTCAGCAAACTATTCATCGCGGATTATTGAGCCAATCCAGAGCAGATGCGCTGTTTTCAGATTCCTGCCCCTCCAAGAAGAGGAGATGAAGAAGACTCTTGAGGGTGTGGCCAAGGCAGAGAACCTGAAGGTTGATGATAAGGCATTGCATGCTATTTTCTACGTCTCAGAAGGAGATATGCGGCGGGCTATGAATGTCCTGCAGGGATGTGCGATGCACTCGAGCAAAATCAGCGAGGATTTGGTCCACAAGATAAGTTCGAGGGCAATGCCAAAGGAAGTCAAAGCCATGGTAGAGCAGTCGATGAGCGGAGATTTCAAGGGAGCTAGGGAAAACCTGGACAAATTGATAATCTCATATGGGCTTAGCGGTGAGGATATCCTTCTTCAGATTTATAGGGAAATTCCGGCTCTTGAAGTTGATGAACAGAAGAGAATCAAACTTATTGAAATCCTCGGAGAATACAACTTCAGGCTTGTTCAGGGGGCAAACGAGCGCATCCAGCTCGAGGCGCTTCTTGCGCAGTTTGCAACAGTGAAATGATGCGCTGGATTTTTTTACTGCTACTTGCCCCTCTTGTTTTTGCAGAAACTATAGCTCCGACAATATATGAACAGCGGGATTTTGGAACACTGTCCAAGGATGAATTCACATACTCAATCAGTGTGGACTGTACTGCGGCAGCCGTCCGTGCTTATGTTATGGATGAGAATATAGACCCTGTAGAAGGTGCGAACACATACCTCAAGTATATTGATTTTGCACAGCCTTTGATTTCATCTGTCGAAAGCGATAAGGACGGTTTTGTACTGCATAAACTGCCCGGAAATGTCAAACTCATGAGAGGCTTCTTTGCCCTGGTCATCCAGAAGAGCGAATTTAGGAGCAAGGAAATCCATTTTGACATAAACCGGTGCTGGTCAAATGCGACTGTTCCTCAGCCCCCAACACCAGCGCCAAAGAATGAAACCAAACCGCCTCCAGTAACCCCGCCGCCGATAATCAATACGACGGTCCCGAATGTCACCAACACCGCCAATATGACCAACCTGAGCAATGATAGTAACTACACTGCTACAGAGGACAATGGAGAGGCGCCAGAGCTTTGCGCCGGATTCCTTGCCCTGCTTATGATTTGTGGACTGCTCACACCTAGAGGCGTGGACTTCCTGCTTCACTGAAAATGCTTGCCCTTGAAGGTAGAGGCATCTTCTCAGATCCAGAGAGTTTGACCCTCTAGCTGTCGAAGAGCGTCGCTCTTCAACACAGGCTTGACTTTCCGGCGTCCCGCCGGTACATGGAAAGATATCAAAGGCCCCATTTGGATATAAGAAGAAGCACCTCATTTCCGTGGAAATGGTGTTTGAATACACCCCCCGACCTAAGCATTTAAATTCTTCAGAGGAAAAATCAATTCATGAGAATTCTCTTGCTTTTACTGCCACTGATGCTATTAGGATGTATAAGCGCTGCCCAGGAGGCCAACGAGACAGCCAACAACACGACGGTAGTCTCAAATGAGACGGTTCAGGAAAATAAGACCGAATGTGTCTGCACAATGGAATATTTACCAGTCTGCGGAAGCGACAAAAGAACATATCAGAATGAATGCGGCGCCAAATGTGCCGGAGTATCCATTGCTTACAATGGGATATGTACCGTTGAAGGGGCTGAGGGGGAGAACATAACCTGCTCTGACAGCGACGGAGGCAATGAGATTCATACCAAGGGAACGGTTTATGCCTTTGGCAACAAGTTTGTGGATGTTTGCGAGGGAGACCAGGTAAAGGAATACTACTGCAAGGACGGAGAGGCAAAAGGCGTTCTTTCAGACTGTCCGGACAACTTCCACTGCACTGACGGCGAATGCCTTCGCGGCAAGAAGAAATGCAGCGAAACTGACGGCGGAAATAACATCTACCAGGCAGGCTCTGTCACAATAGATGGGCTGGTTAAGGCTGAATACATCGACAAGTGCACAAGCGAGGAAAGGCTGAGGGAATACTACTGCAAGGATGATGAACTTGTAGTCAGCGAAGTCATCTGCGAAGACGAGTGCAAACAGGGCAGGTGCCTTAAACAATAAAAAGAATTACTTCCTGAATAGAAAGCATGAGAGCTTTCATGTTCCTCCTGCTTTTGGCAGCGGCGGCCTCGGCATTCACTGTAAAGCCGGCCTTTTTTGATATTCATGACACTGGCAGTGCTAGCCTTCCGACACTTGATGTTGGGATAACTATCGACTGCGACACAAAGGACCTTACTGTTGATGTCTCTGAAGATGATGATGAGATTGAAGGTGCTTCAACAGTGCTATTCTACACTGACTACGGCTACCAGCCTTTGCCAAATCCTGGAAAAACAGGGAGCGACGGAACTGTGACAATGACAGTACCCGGAACAATCAACTTCCTGACAGGTCTTTTCATACTAAGGGTTGACAAAAGCGGCTACCAGAGCAGAGAGATAGAGTTTGCTTATGAGAAATGTTTTGAGGAGCCTCCGCCTGAACCGGACCCCGTCCCAGAACTTTACAATGACACTGAAAACGATACTGAACCAGTGGCTCCGCCTCCAGTAAATACTACCCCACCTGCGAACGTCACACCGCCGGCAAATGTAAGCCCCCCTGTGAATCAGACACCTCCAGCCAATGAAACCCCGGTAGATGGCGAGGAGGGTGAAACGGCAGCATGTCCGCTTGGGATAATCATGTTTACGCTGCTTTGTGTGAGAGTGATAAGATGAAGTATTTGCTTGTATTGATGTTGGTTTTGGGAACAGCGTTCGCGGCAACGCTTATGAATTTCGATATAGACACTGAGAACACATGCGACGGGACTGATGAAATCACAGTAGTCACTGTAACTGACAGCGCTGATGATGACCCTGTCGAGGATGCATATGTCAAAGTCGAGGACATCAGCCCCTGGAAACAGAAAACAAGCGGATTGGCTGATTCTGATGGGGAATTTGAGTTCGAAGGCTGCGGTGACACATGGAACGTAAGTGCAAGCTACGGAGGGTATGCCACCAAGACAATAACGATTACCCTTGGCGCTTGCGACAGCTGCACTGGTTCTCCCAGCACACCCCCAGTACAGAATCCGGCCAATACTACAAATACTACCTCAGCACCAAGCACTCCGCCACCAACAACACCATCAACTTCAAATGATTCAAACTCAACAACTACAACAAGTGGCTCCACCACAACTGGTTCCACAACAACAAGCACGCCGCCATCCTATCCTGCTGACACATCAGATAGTGATACTGCAAATGAGACAGAAGACGAGGGCACAACATCAGCGAAAAAGCCACTTCCCTGCTGCACAACATCAGCAATCATTGTAGGCCTTGTCGGGCTGCTTGCAGTCAAGGCGAGAAGATGAGAGAAGAAGAAGATTTCATTGGAAAAGTAGAGGTTCCGGACGATTCGTATTACGGCTCCTTTACTGCAAGGGCAAAGGAGAATTTTCAGCTGAGCGGACAGCTTGTGCATATGGAATTCGTTAGGGCAGTTGCCCTAATTAAGAAATGCGCAGCTTTAGCCAACACAGAATTGGGCAGGCTCGGAGAGAAAGAGGCCAAAGCAATTGCAGATGCTGCAGATGAAATCCTCGAAGGAAAACTGGACAATGAATTTGTCCTCGATGCTTTCCAGGCAGGAGCAGGCACGCCACTGCACATGAATGTCAATGAGGTCATTGCAAATCGGGCAGAGGAACTGCTTGGGGGAAAGAAAGGGGAGTACAGGATTGTTCACCCCAACAACCATGTCAACATGGCCCAAAGCTCGAATAATGTCATTCCATCTGCAATGCGAATCGCTTCTTTGAAGCTTTCTTCTCCTGTAATTGAACAGGCAAAGGAATTCCGGAAGTCCCTCAAGAAAAAAGCCGATGAGTACAAGGATGTAATGAAAATAGGCAGAACCCATCTTCAGGACGCTGTTCCTATGACATACGGACAGACCTTCGCATCATACGCAAAAGCAGTCGAAAAGGATATTTCTGAGATGGAAAGAACTGCAGATGGAATCAGGGATTTGGGAGTTGGCGGAACCGCTACTGGAAGCGGAATAACTGCACACCCGGATTTCAGGAAAACGATTATTGAGAAACTGAGAGCAGATGTTGATGTCAGGATGGCTGAGAATGCATTTGACATGACAGAGAACATGAATGACATGGTCACATTCTCATCAGCTCTGAAAAGATACGCGTGCACACTGAACAGGATAGCAAATGATTTGAGATTATATTCTTCAGGTCCAAAGGCAGGAATCGCAGAGATAATACTCCCAGAAGTTGAGCCAGGCTCATCAATCATGCCTGGAAAAATAAACCCTTCAGTGCCTGAGGCAGTGAATATGATTGCATTCCAGGTAACCGCAAACGACCAGGCAGTGCTGCTCGCAGCGCAGTCAGGCCAGCTGGAACTGAACTTCATGGCGCCTTTGGCAACCCACAACATCCTTCAGAGCGAGGAATTGCTTGCTAACTGCACTAGGATGTTCCGGGAATGCATTGACGGAACAAAGGTGGATGTTGAGAGTGCAGCAAAAAACTTCAACAAAACATTTGGCTATGCAACAGCATTGAACCCATACCTTGGATACAAGGAAGTTTCCGTGCTTGTAACTGAAGCTTACGAAAAAGGAGTGGGATTGAAGGATTTGATTCTTGAGAAGGGCATTATGGAGAAGGATGATTTGGAAAAAATCATCGCAACTGCCAAAGGGCCGGCCCATGTTGATGAAGAGATAAAGAAAAAAATCAAGACTGTCCAGTGAGCAGGTATACCCCTGCATAAAGGATAAAGATGACTGCGATTAGCACAATCCAGAATCCGACTATTGACAGTGCGGCTTTCTTCTTATCATGCTTGTGGGCTACCTTGATGATTTTGTAATCCATGTAGATTGAGTAAAGCCCTGCAAAGAGCAATGGAAGGCTAAACAGGGTTAGAAGCATCAAATCCTCAGGGATATAGAATGAAGAAAGCACAATCAGAAGGGCCTGTATCAATGCGATTGCAATGGCCACCACACTCTGAAGATGCATCTGCTCTTGGAACTTGCCTTTTCCTCCAAGAACCTTGGCAACAAGGTAAAGCAGATATGCACTTACATAGAAGAAAAGCGCATAGTCAACGAATTGCACGATAAGATCCTCATATGCAACCCCAGGGGGAAACTCGGCCGGGTTAAGATTCTGCACTATGAAAAGGCTCAGGGCATCTGCAACAAGCAGAAGAATACCAGCAATAGCGATATTTCTCAAAGTCAGGATGGGCTCTGCTTTTTCCAATTGTTCTGATAGATAATCTTCTGCTGTGGAAGGCAGAAGCATCCGCTTTATTTCACTGGGATTTAACAACTTTCTCAACCTCTTTGAATATGTTTTCTGCGACTTTTTTGTCAAACGTGTCAGGGACAATGTTGTCCTTGGTCGGATTTTCAACAGTCTCGGCTATCGCCTTTGCAGCTGCGATTTTCATCTCATCAGTGATTTTTTTTACCCTCAAATCCAGAAGTGCCCTTAGAAAGCCTGGGAAGCAAAGCGAGTTGTTCACCTGGTTTGGGTAGTCGCTTCTTCCGGTTCCGAAAACATCAATCCCAAGCTCTTTTGCTTCTTCAATTGAGATTTCTGAAACTGGGTTTGAGAGGGCGAAAACAATGTTTGGCTTGCTCATGTTCTTGATTGTTTCATGAGGAAGCGAGCCGGGTTTGGCAGCTGAAATGATTACATCTGCCCCAGAGAACTCATTGATTGTTCCGCTGTAGCCTTTGTTTAACTCTGCAAGAAGCATCTTCTGTTCGTTCAGGTTTTCCCTTCCAGGATGAAGCGCGCCACGGCTGTCGAAAACTACGAGGTTGCTGAATCCTGCTGCCTTGAGCAGTTTGGCAATTGCGTAGCCTGCGCTCCCTGCTCCGACTATCCCGATTTTAACATCCTGATTTTTTCCAACCACTTTAAGGGAATTGTAAAGGGCTGCCAAAGTGACCATGGCAGTTCCGTGCTGATCATCATGGAAAACAGGTATTTCAAGCTCTTCTGTGAGGCGCCTCTCAATATTGAATACTTTTGGGGTTTCAATATCTTCGAGGTTGATTGCCCCGAATGTCGCGGCCAAAGCTTTCACAATGAGCACTATTTCATCCTCGTCTTTGGTATCCAGGCATATGGGGAACGCGTCAATCCCTGCAAATTGCTGCATGATGAGAGCCTTCCCTTCCATTACAGGGAGGGCAGCTTCCGGACCTATATCTCCAAGGCCAAGGACCCTTGTCCCATCAGTCACAATAGCAACAGTGTTCCATTTGAAAGTGTAATCATATGCAAGAGACTTGTCCTTGGCAATTTCCCTGCACGGGTCTGCGACTCCAGGAGTATAAAGGGTGGACAAATCCTCAGCGTTTTTGATCTCTGCCTTTGCTCCGATGAAAATTTTTCCTCTGAGCTTTTTGTGGATTTCAATGCTGTCCATGTTATTCAATCCATTGCGTAGAATTTAAGAAAGAAGCCCGAGGGCGTTTATTAGAGTCACAATACCGAGGGTTATGGTGGCTGCCCCTATAAACAGCGTGAGCCGCTTCTCCTTAATCCTTTTCAGTGTGTGCGCGGACATGGGAGCTGAGAAAACTGCACCAACTACCAGGAACGGCGCCAGCGACCAATCTATTGCTACTCCTGAAATGAGGTAAAAACTGATAGCAACCAGGCAGGTTAGTCCTTCTGCCAGGGAAGCGATGGCTACTGCGCTTTTGCCTCCTATCCCGGAAAACATCTGCCCAGTAACTACCAGAGGGCCATAACCGCCCCCGGAAATCCCCTTGTTGAATGAGGCAAGTACCCCAAGGCCGGCGATTTTTTTCCATGAAAATGAGGTTTGGTGATTCCTTTTCCAGATGATTATTATTCCCATTGCAGCGACGATAATTCCTATGTAAAGCTTGACGTAGAATGGTGGCAGGTTCAGGACCGCCACGACGGCAAAGATAGCCCCCAATGCGCTTAGAATTCCCAGGAAAAGTGCGATTTTAAGGTGATACGGATGCCTTTTGAAGTCGACATTTCCAACGGAATGGTGCATTCCTGCTGCCAGAAAACCGGCTGTCAGCTGGCTTAGCAGCGCAGCCGGAATTATCTGTAATGGCTCGAATCCCATTAGAAGAAGGACTGGGGTCAAAGTCGTTCCATAGCCCATTCCCAAAGTTGAGTCCATATACTCAAGGAGAAACGCTACGAATATCAGTAAGATGCCAGTCTCAAGCAGCATGATAGTTAATCAAAGGGTTCTAGGGTTTTTAATGCCCATCTAGCCAAGGAAGTTTCGCTTCCAGGCTGCTGAGCGGATCCCCTCTACCAGGAAGGTATGCTTCCCTGCCTTGAAATTGTCATAGACTCCAGTAGCGATATCAGCGTACTCTGAATCGACCTCATAGTCAATCCATTCAAGAACCTTTGAAACGCCCTCGCGCACATTCTTTGGCATCCTGCCTAGGTTTGTCTTGCTCAGGTATTTTGCCGAGTCCAGCAAATCCTCATCAACCTTGACATAAAGGTCATGCAGTTTGTCGAATTCCTTCTCATTGAGAGCAGACAGGCCAAGAAGCTCTGGAGGAATTCCGATTGAGTAGAACGCTCCGCAAAACTTGATTGCCCGGGGCAACTTAATGCCTTTCATTGAACGGGAGTAGCCGAAAAGGCCTATGTGAAGTTTCCTTGCGCGCCTCCCAGGAATAAACGGGGATATTGAGTTGACGAGGTCCGCCATCTCTGAAATCTGCTTTTGATAGACGATTTTCATCTTGTTTATGAGTTTCACTGCAACAGCTTCGTCAATATCAAGTGCAGGTCTTCTGTGGCGATGGTTTATCATGTCAATCGCGTTAGCAACATCCCTGAATGGGTGATCATACTTGAACGATGACTGCACGGAAAATGTCTGAACGCTTGGGTATTCCTCTCCGCAGTTGTTTACTTTGTCAGGCGCGAAATTCCCCCTCATTGGAGAGCCTCCGACACCAAGGATTGGAAGTATCGGGACTCCTGTATCCTCTTCAACATTCTGAAGCCTCTGCAAGGCTATTTTAGAGAGAAGGACAGCGCTTGTTGAGCCGTAGTTTAGGGCAGGGTCGCTCCGGGCGAGGAATACCCTCTGATATTCCAAATCCTTGCCTTCAATATATTCCTTGACTATGCCATCACAAGTAGTCAGGGATTTCATATCCTCGAACAGAGGTATCACATTGATTGTCTCGGGAAGGAAATCGCCGACCCAGTCCTTGACTGAAATCTGCTCTTTTCCGAGTTTTGTCTCTTTTTTCCCGATGATAATCTGCTCGTAATAATTTTTCACCCTCTCAAGTTCAAGCGAGGAGGTGCACATTGGCAGAATTACCTCGAATATCGGAGCGCATTCAAATCCGGCTGCTTTTGCAACATCATAAGCACGCGGGATGCTGTGAAGAGTCTCGAGAAGAATTTTGCCCTGGTCCTTCTCGACAGAGGGATTGGGAACACGATAAGTAAGATAGAACTCATCCCCAAGCGGCTTCTTTGAGAAGAATTCATGATACTTGGAAAGGAGCTTCTCAACCACCTGATTGTCAACCGCCTTTCCTTCGCTGTCCCACATCTGCTCAGTGCAACCGAGCTGTGAAAATACGAAATATGCCTCTTTTACTTCCGACTCGCCGGCAAGAACATCTGAATCCGAGAAAAACGGGGTCGAAACGTTGTCAGGATGCTGCGTGCTCATGCATCTTGGTACTTTTCTCATAACAAGGCCTCCAGATATGAAGTTGATAGGGGAATTTAAATAATTTACCTCCGTGAAGGTTTAAAGGTGAGAGGTCGATGGAGAGCCTGAAAAAATCATTTAATGTTTGCTCAAAACAACCCTTCTTGTTTGTCTGGAGTTCGTTACTGTTTGTGTTCATGCTGCTGCTTTTCGCATTCGCAGCATTAGGATTGTTCCTGATATATTTCCTGTTCCTCTCAGCATTTGGACAGGAAATCAGCCTGGAATCAATCCCAAGCATCGCGGTCTTGGGCGTCATAGGACTACTGCTCGTTTTCTTTGGAAACGGGATAAACGCCGCGGTCGCGATGGCATATCATGATGCCAGCAAGAATAAGAAGATGAGTCTCACGCAGTTCTATTCTTATGCCGTTGACCGGGCTCCGACAATGTTCGGAATAATGCTCATACGGGAGCTTCTCTGGCTTCTACTGGTGGGACCTTTCATAGCACTTTACTTCTACGCTCTTGAGCCATATGAGTACATGGACATGCTCATAATCGCATATGGACTATTCATGACGTTCGTGATACATATGCTCTTCACGCCTTCATTTGTTCTGGCAGGAGCTTTCGGGACAGGAATATTCAGTTCAATGAAGCAGTCCTTGGACTTCTTCAGGAGAAAGCACGTGTATTTCGTAGCACTGTATATTCTCTTCGCCGTTGTGTGGCTGATGAATTTCCTCCCCTTCCTGCAGATTGCATCAATATTTTTCATATACCCCCTTGTTTACACTGCAATGATAATCATGATGAAGAGTGCAATCAAAGTTAGCACGCAAGAGGATGAGGATTGATGGACAGAATCTATGAGTGCGAAGCAACAAAAAAGGCAGAACTAACCAAGATTCTTGAGGCTGACCCCTATTCTGAAGGCAGTTTTGCAAGAGCTGGCTACAAGATGAAAGACGGCGCTGCAGTCGGTGAAGATAAGGATATGGTTTACATCCATGTTTCAGCGTCTGAGGAGTTCCTGAAAGCAGCAGACGAGAAACTGAAAGACGTCGCCAAACCCTGCAATGAAGAGGTCTCTCTGAGGGTCAAGAAGAAAATCGACGAAGAGGAGAACTCAGTTGCTGCTGGAGTCAGCATGTTCGGAGATTAAGGAAGTAATTTATTTTTTCACTGGTTTTTACCTTTCATGGAAGAGAAGAAAGGGATTGCCTCAAGGGGGGTCCCATCATCTGAATCTATTTATCTCCCACGCCACGACAGCCCAGAACTACGGAAGTTCCAGGACCAGAACGAATCCATAACAAGGAATGTCTGGGCTTTGGATGAGGTTACTAATTTCGTATTCTCAAAGAAATACCAGCCCAAGTACTATGAGACAGCCCATGGGTTCCTAGGACTGCTCACCGAGAAGACAAAGCTAAGTGGCGAGCAGATTGCAGAATATGTAAAAACAAACGGAATCTCAAAGGCGACATTCTACAACCGTGTCCTTCCCAGGCTGAAGAGAGTTGGGATGATTAAGGTAGAACGAGAGACATTGGTCAATGTTGAGAGCAAAAGGAAATATAGGCCGATGAAAATCTCACTCAGCAAGACATTCGGCAACTACTTTATGAAAATAGGAGATTCATGGCTGGCAATAGTGGATGATGCAAGAAGTAAAGAAGAAAAACAAACTAGACTTTAGTCTAGTTGTACTAATATTCTGTTGAGTCCGACTTCATTGAAGTAGAGCCTAATCTCGTAGTCTACATCCTCATACTCGAAGCTGTCTCCATCATCTAGGTCAAAGTCGTCCCCATCAAATTCGAACTCTATATTCTCACCGCTAACGTCAATGGATATCAGCTCTGCTGATTTGTTGAAGAGCTTGAATGTCCTGCCATCGAGGTTGAGTCCGGATGAGTCAGTATCCATGTAGGGGTAGAAATAAGAGTCGTACTCCGCATAGACTACCTCATCGTCAGGACATGAAGATTTGTCTGTCCAGTCGGCAAGTGAACCCTCTTCATCGTAATACTGAGTCACGAAGAAGTCGTCCAGGTTGACTTCGACATAGTCGTCAGTGTCATCCACTGTGACTACCTCGATGTCACCGGTGTTCTCCCCGCACATATCATTCTCAGTATTGCCTTCATCGATTGTGTCCGAACATTCCATGTCATTGTCCTGGAAGTCCTCATAGTCGAGATAAAGCCTCCAGACAGACTCATTTCCGCTGACCGAGTAAAGCCTGAGGATAAGGTCATCTTCAAGCTCGACTATGTCGCCCACATACATCAAGAGGGTTTCTGAACTATAATCCTCAATCTCGTAGCGGATGTCCCGGTTGTCGAAATTGTCGACCTCCTTGTCGCACTCAAGCTCATCGCATTTTCCAAGCTTGCACTCATAACCAGAGCCGCAGGTGATTTTTTCATTTTCAACGTCCTCGCCATCGCAGTAGTATTCAAGAACCTGGGTCGAGCTGTAGCAGTCATCAACATAGGTTTGGCTTGGGGTTGTTACTGTTCCTTTCTCGAACTTGTCCTTTCCATTGTCTGAATCAACGCATTTAGGCACATCAACGCAGGCGCCGCTTACGCATTTGTATCCTGTTCCGCAGGCGATGGTTTTGCTCTTTACATCGTTGCTTGAGCAGTAATATTCAATCACATTTGTAGTCCCAGAACATTTGTCTGGTTGTGAAATGCCCCCTTTTGTAACGGTACCAGCAACCAGCTTGTCTTCGCCGCCATCGGAATCAGAACAAGTTGCCTCAGTACATGCGCCAGCCTTGCACTCGTAGCCTGAAACGCAGTCCATGCTCTTTGATTTGATAGTAGCATCATCGCAGTAATATTCAGTAACAGTGTCACTGTCTTTGCATGCATCAGTGCTGCTGTCTGAACCTGAAGTTGTTGTGCCCTTCTCATTTGGCTTGCTGCCCTGGTCAGAGTCGGTACACGGAGATTCTACACACTTGCCAGCATCGCAAACATAGCCGGCAGGACATGGAATCTCTGAGTATTTAGCCTCATTGCCCTCGCAGAAATATTCCTTGACAGCTGTCCTGTCCTTGCAGACATCGGTGAAGGTTTTACCGCCTGAGATTACTCCCCCTCCGCTAAAGATGTCCTTAGCATCAGAATCATCACAGACTGCCGCGCAAGAGCCTGTTGATGCTACATCAACTCCAGCATCACTTGCAAGACATTTGTTTGGATAGGTTTTCCCATCCGCTCCACATACCGGGCCCCCTGAACAATCAGGTCCACCGAGACATCCGGCAAACAACATTACCCCGAAAATAAGCATGAATAGCCATTTCATGAGATATAAAATGAAAAGAAAGTTTTTATTTCCTCTTTTTTGACTTGGTCTTTTTCTTCGCCTTTACTTTGGCACTTGCCTTTTTGGTAGCCGACGTTCGCCGGGTCTTCCTTGCTTTCTTGGAGTCGTCTGAGAGCTTTTCACGCTCCCTCTTCTTCTCCTTGACCACAGCGGCTGCCCTTGCAGTCTTTCTCTTGACCTTTGTCAGGACAGTATCGTAATCCTCAGACTTGGAAACATCTCCGTGAAGCTTGCGCATCATCTCCTTGCTCTCCTTCACAAGATCAGTGATTCTGGACTTTGATGATGTGATTTTCTCGTCAATTTCCGTTTCAGTTGAGATTGCATCCTCAAGGCCGCTCTCATAAGCGTCAGTGAGATTCTCAAGCTCGCCAAGATATTTCTTCATGTAAAGAGATTCTGCGGATTCTTTGAGTTCTGCAAGCTCCACATCACTGTTGGAAATGTAGCTCTCGAGATCGCCAATCTTTGTTTCATAGTCTCGGACATATTCTGCGACCCAGGACTCTACTTTAGCGATATCCTCGAGCTCTCCCTGAAGAGAATCGAGCTCATCTCCGTGTGATGCAACAGTGTCTTTGAGTGAGTCCTTCATGGTCTCAATCTCCTCTCTTGCTTCCTCCACTCTTGATAGGTCTCCTGCAAGTGATGCCACCATGCTGTTGAGTTCAACGACCTGTTCTCTTGCACCCTCCATTGATTCTTTGAGTTTTGATGAACGTTCCTCAAGCGACTGGTTGATTTCCTCAAGTTCTCCTATCTTGCTTGATTGTGCTTCAACAGAGTTATTGAGTTCTGCTATCTTGTCGCGAACATCCTCCTTGGATGCCTCAACGCCTGATATGAATGTTTCTGCTTTGTCCCTGGTCCTTGCAAGTGCTGATTCGCTCTCTTCTTTGAGCCTATCCATCTGCGCCTGGACTCTTGAGACCTCTTCGACCTTGTCTGGAAGCTCAAGAACGTGTTCCCTGAGCTCTGCAAGTTTTGTCTGTTTCTCGATAATCCTTTCTGTAAGTGCGACAAGGTCTGCCTGCATCCTTCCTTCAAGAGAGGTAAACTTGTCACGGTAAAGATTTTCCTTTTCCTTTTGGAGCATCTGGATAACTGACTTCTCCTGGTTGATTTCCTGCATATAGGAACTCATAAGAGCGCGAATGTCAGAAGATGCGACGCTCTCCTCCCGGATTGTCGGTCTCAGAGTCACACGCGGCATTTCTTCTGGTTCTTCAACCTCTTCAGGCTCTTCCATAACAGGCTCGGCATCAGAAGTAACATCCTCAAGCTTGCTGAAATCAAGCTCTTTGTTTTCTGTTTCCTCTGATTCTGGTTCTTCTTCTGATTCCTGCTCGTCAAGTTCCTTGACTTCATCTTCAAGACTAGTTAGTATTTTTGACTTGAGTTCTTCCACTGACGGCTCCTCGCCATCCCTCTTCTTTGCCAGGTACTGGTCAAGAAGCTCTTCTGGGTCAGGCTCTTCTGGCTCCTCAGGCTCTTCTGGTTCAGTTGACTGTTCGATAGGAGATTCTTCCTCATCCAATGGAAGCTCAGTTGAGAATACGTTTTCTTCAGGCTCTTCTTCCTTGTTTTCTGATTCTGAAGAAGGCGCTTCTGGCTCTTCCTCTGGTTCAGGTTCCTCATTGACAGGCTTATATTCCTCATACCTCTCGTATGGGACTGTCTGAGGCTCCTCCCTCACATATTCGACTTCATCTGCAGTGTCTCCACTCCAATTGATGAAAGTTCCTCGGATGCCATACTCGATTGAGATGTATCCTTCATCCTCAAGAACAGCAATCCATTTGTCAAGATTCTTCTTGTCAATATCGCACAATTTGCGCAATTCGTTAAGAGAAATTTTCCTTCTGTCGGCGATAGTTCTAATGAGACTGTCGACGTCAGTACTTATGAGCGGTTCATCAACCGTGATTTTATCTGAATCCAAATTATTCACCCTCCCTGCCGTAGAATATAGTAAATAATGTAAGGATAAGTTTATAAAGCTATAACCACAAGCTAACACAAAGTAACAATATTGAAAAAAAGTTATTTGCCCTCAACAACGAATGAATAGTTGCCTGAGAGCTTGCGTTGTGCCTTGGTAAAGGCCATCTTCGCATGTGGAATATTTGCCTTGTATGTATAGAGAGTGAAGAGCTGTGTGCCTTTTGAGAGCCTGGCTGCCCTGTCTGTAGGCCTGCCAAAGGAAGCCCTCATACCCTTCTGGAGACGGTCTGCACCAGCACCTGAAATCATCTTGTTTTCCCTGATGACGTGGTGAGGATAAACACGGACTACATAGTAGTACGCTCCTCCAATGTGCGCTTCGAGGCATTTGTTGGTGCTCTGCCTGGCACTCTCGATTGCATTGTCCCGGATAATGATTGCCTGATTGCTGACGAGGTGGATAACTGTGTCGAAATCGTCCTTCATTGCACCCATCCTAAACTGGTGGAGGTCGGCGTGAGGCATTGCTCGGATATAACTCTTTCTAGGCTTGCTCCTGGAGAAGCGTGTCCAGGCTACTTTGTCCGGGTCTCTAAATGTTCTTGCAGGTCTAATACCCATAAATATCACCAATTGAACAAGAATAAAGCTTACTAATAGTAAGTCGACGGGTTTTAAATATTATTGGAAGAGTATGGCGAAACTTAGCAAGAAAAAAACGCCATGGCTGGAAACAAAGTTTCCAGACTATCGATATTTGAAAAATATCGCCAAGGGCAGGATTTGAACCTGCAATCCCAAAGGGAGCGGTTATCTCACATCCGGTTCGAGATTCGACAACTTCAAAAGTTTCCGCCGCACTACCGGATTATGCGACCTTGGCATTTAGCAAAACCTATTAAACCTGATTTCATTTTATTAAACTTATGATAGTTCTGAACCTTAAAACATACCAGGCCAGTTTTGAGAAGGCGCTTCTTTTCACCGACATAGCAGGTGAGGTCGTCGCAGAAACCGGAGTTAGGATAATAGTTGCTCCGCCAGCTTCCTACATGCATGAGGCTGCTGAAAGATATTCAAATGTATTTGCACAGCACACTGATGATGTTGAGCCCGGCGCGCATACTGGCTCGGTTCCTGCTGCGATGCTGAAAGCAATTGGAGTAAAAGGTTCGCTACTCAACCACTCCGAAAAAAGATTGGATTCGATGGAGAGAGTAAAAAAAACAATTGACTTGCTTCATCAGAACGGACTTGAGAGCCTGGTTTGCGCAGCAACAACTTCAGAAGTTTCTGAAATTGCGCATTTTGTCCCAACAATGATTGCTGTTGAGCCGCCGGAACTTATTGGCAGTGGCGTAAGTGTTTCTGATGCTCAGCCGGAGATTGTAACCAACTCCGTAAAAGCAGTGAAAGAAGTAAATGATAAGGTTCTTGCGCTCTGCGGTGCTGGAGTCAGCAACAAGAGCGATGTTAAGAAATCGCTTGAGCTTGGTGCTGAGGGTGTTCTCTTGGCAAGCGCATTTGTGAAAGCGCAAGACCCAAAGGCGTTCCTCAGCGATTTGGCCTCAGTCTTCTAGGTCCGCCTAGACACACTCCCCAGCCTGTTTCGGGATTACCATCACTAATAAACACATAAATAAACAACATTAATAAACATTTTCTATCATAGTAAGATATATGCGACTAGTGACATTACCGGGCAAAAACCCGAAAAAAAACACATCTCCAATCCCAGATAAGACTTTTGGAAAAATAAATGACCGATACGAGCTTGCTGGAGTGATAGGCAGGGGAGGCATGGGAACAGTATACCTTGCCAAAGACCTGACAGACAACTCCGAAGTAGTTGTAAAAATAAGAGAAAAAAGCGCCAGGAAAACCAGCAGGAAGAGGATTACAAGTGAAATTGAGGCCCTCAAAGAAGTCAACCACAAGAACCTTGTCACCCTTAAAGATTCGGGGATTGTGGGCGAGAAGGCATACGTCGTTATGGAACTTATGGTGGGGCTTGATTTGCGGATGTACCTTGAGAGGGTTGGGACTGCCCCATGGGCCTCTGCAAGACACATATTGTCAGAATCCTGCGAGGGCCTTGGCGCAATGCATAGCAAAGGGATAGTGCACAAGGACGTTAAACCTGAGAACATATTCCTCACGGTGGATGGAACCATCAAGGTCTTTGATTTTGACCTCTCGTTTTTTACCCGGTTCGGCGATAAGCATGCCCCTGGAATGATATACGGCACGCCTGCGCTGCTCCCTCCGGAACAAATCAGGGGGATGCCAACAGATTTAAGGGGAGACATATACTCACTGGGCGTAGTGATGTACACGACACTCTGCGGCCAATACCCATTCACTGGCGAAAGAACGATTCAGATTCTCTACCAGATAAGGAACCATGAGCCTCCTCCGCCAAGCTGGGTTGCGCCCGAAGCAGGTATTCCAAAGGGAGCGGATGAGATTGTGGCAAAGGCGATGGCCAAGGACCCTGACATGAGGTTCAATAGCATGCAGGAGATGAGAGACGCGATTCTCAATATCGAAAGGGGGATAAGTGGGTTGATGTACAATGGACCTGGTTTGAATTTCGGTGTCTTCTCACGAGACTTCCACAATATAGCCATTACACAGACCATGCCGCTCATCACAGAAAAGATGCCAGCTCAAGATTTAGAGTTGTTGCTGCAGGCATGAAAGTAGAACGTGTTTGCGAACCCATTGTATGCCCCAAAACTGGAGACATTTAAAGAGATATCGGACATATAATGAACTGTGGCATCTGCCACAAGCAAACGCGATTGTAGTCTAATCTGGTTAGGACCTAAGCCTTCCAAGCTTATGATCCGGGTTCAAATCCCGGCGATCGCACTCATTTTTCTGTTTGAATAAACAATAATCAGAGCGAAATTTTGAGATTATTCACAATGTCCTTTATAAAAAACAGTGAAAGTGTACTATCGTGGATTTTTGAGTAAGCTTTATAAGTAGCGTGTGTGTAATGAAAATAGGGATGACTGAGGCACGTTAATGAGGCGAGAGAGATTATCAGGTCTTAGGCCACAAAAAAAATTGCGTGGCAGAAAGGCAAGAATCAAAGGATGTCCACTTGTAGATAGGAGCATTAGCCCTGAATCGTGTGAACAGATTGTGCTCCATAATGTGCCGGAACTCAAAAGAGACCTTGAGCCAGACTTCTGCGCTGCAAGAACTGTCCATAGAATAGCAAGGATGGTCAGTGAGGACTTTCCCACAATAGGAGATTATGTTTCTAGTCTTATGGGAGAATTTGAAGATGCTAATCTTTGTACCATATATCTTGTCCCTAAGAACAATTCCGGGCAGAGCATTGGTCTGCTTGAACACAGGCTCACGGTCCACAGAGTAGATGGGGAGCTGAAACTCGATGAGTCTCCTGGCGCAATTGAAAAACATAGCATGATAACGCAGGTGCTTGATGGAACGCTTGAGCATCGAAAGCCTCTCATAATTGATTATGATTTGCATGTTCGGATAGTTTTTGAGAATCTTGACATGGACAGTGACAGGTGCGATATTTACAGATATGCAAATGGATTGAAGAAGGGTTCTTTGGCAGTGATGCCATTCTATTACCGTGACCCGGTGCACCCTTCTGGAATAGTCGTCTTCGAGGGAGATTTGGCATGCAAAGGAACTAGGCTGCAAGGACTTGCAAGGGCATACTGGAGCGCGAAAACTATTGTCGCCGCGGCAGCTCAGATTTCTTTCCAGCTAACTCACAAATTCGATGCAATTACCGTTCTTACCAAATACGCAGATTTCCAGGTCGACTTCCAGCAGGGAATCATGCAGCTCAGGGACAAGAAGATTTCCAACCTCCACCTCATACTTATTGACCTCGACGATTTCAAAAAAATCAATGATAGCATAGGCTATGAGGCAGGCAACGTTGCCCTGCGCAGGGCAGCTGATAAGATTAACAGCTCAGTCCGTGCAAGTGACCGGGTCGCAAGATGGGGCGGCGAGGAATTCGCCGTTATTTTGAAGGATGTATCTGAAGAACGCGCCATGCAGATAGCAGAGAGAATCCGGAAAAGCATTGCAGAGATTGAGGTTTGTGGGCAGAAAGTGACTGGAAGCGTCGGTGTTGCTGATGTCGGTGCCGTCGCAGAAAAAGTTTTGGAAGCGGTCCACGGAGATTCAGTGAACAGTGCAATCTATGATCGGGCTTTCGATGTATCTGACCAGAACCTGAAAACCGCGAAGAAGAAGGGGAAGAATCAGGTCTTCATGGACGCAAGAACCGTTTAAAATTCATTTATCTTAATTCTCCCTAACAACGCCTCCGTAGCTCAGTGGTAGAGCGGCTCTCTCGTAAGCTTTTTGGAAAAAAGCTTAACCAAAAACTTATTCCAAAAAAAGCGAGCAAGGAGCAGGTCACGAGTTCAAATCTCGCCGGGGGCTTCTACTTATCAGGCACATCAGGTTTAGCTGACTAGCTCCCGTTCCTAAGGATGTTTATGCAATGGGTACGTACCTTATTGGCATACGGATTGTTGCCCTCAGGAAGCATGCTTAGAATGTCACGCGCAGTGTCTGTGCCAAAAGGAACTGAAGTAATCTCCAGTACGGCCTTAGCCCTAACCTTGACTGAAGGAGAAGCAAGGTTCCTTATTTGCCTTTCGAGTTGCTTGGGGATTGTTTTTTCAGTGGATGGGCCAGGGCCGATGTAATCAATAAGCACTC
This sequence comes from uncultured Microcaldota archaeon, assembly GCA_963791815.1. Lineage (GTDB taxonomy): Archaea > Micrarchaeota > Micrarchaeia > Anstonellales > Bilamarchaeaceae > Bilamarchaeum. The sequence continues at coordinate 245,610 of CAWBTT010000002.1, forward strand.
CCGGGTCTGGCTTGATATGATATGTGCCATCGGTTCGTGCTTTTCTTACTTTGCACGTTCGGGGAGCCTCAGTAGTTTCACCATTGCACCGGTCCACCAAAGGCAATGGAGACTTCGTAATCGGAGTGTGCCTTGCCACACGACGGATGGCAGGCCGTGTAACTCTTTCGCTACGAGCTATTTGGCTTTTATCATGAGATGGCATAAGTATCTGTAAATGAAGAGATAAAATAAAAAATTTAACCGAGAATCCTGGTGAGCTCGCTCGCGAAATTCTCCGGGTCTGAAACAAGCTGGTGCGCCTTCTTTCTTGTGTCCTGGTATTTGGAGAGCCTTGAGACAGATTTGAGGGATTCGACATCACCCTTCAGCTTGTCAATTGCCTGCTCACGAGCGTCCTTGAACTTAGACTTGTTGGCAACTGAGAGCAAAGCTGAGCTCTGGCCAACCAATCTCTCTACTGCGACTGACCTGCAGTCTTCATATGGAGAGAGCATCGCAACTTCAGTAAGCATGTCAGGGTCATCAAGCTCATAGACGATGTCTGAAAGAAGCATGAGTGCAGTTGATTTCGCGTCCCGGAACTTGGACTCATAAACAACTGTGCGGAGCGCCCAGGGCTGCTCTGACAATCTTCCAATTGCAAGATATCGCGCATCCTCGTTCGGTGAGAATTTTGCGACCTCAATCAAAGCGTCAACATCATCAACCTCCTCAACAAAGGAGGCAAGATTTGATGCAGCTGCTTTCTTGACATCTATGTGCCGCGCTGAAATCACAAGTGATGAAAGGGCCTCTGGCTCTGATGAAAGGTTCTTGACTGCCTGGAGCCTGATAGAGCGGTATGACGATTCTTCTGCAACTCTCTTGAGCGCTGCACGGTCATCGATAATCCTTCCCATCGCAGCGTCCCTTGAATCCTTGTGGGGCGAGCGTGATGCCACTTCTGCGACAGTACCCATATCAGACATCAAAGAAACCGCATCTGAGCGCGTATCCTTGAAAAGTGATGAGCATGCAACATCAACAAGTGCTGGGTTGCTCATTGAAAGGTCATCAAGAGCAGCTGCGCGTGTGTCTGCATACTGGCAGAATTTTGCAATCTCAACAAGCGCGTCAGTATCATAGACGAGGTGGGAGATTGAAGCCAGCCGTACATACTGGAAACTCGAAAAGCATGCAAGCTCGACGAGAATCCTGGCCTTTCCCTGCAAACGGTCAACTGCCTTAAGCATTGAAAGCCGGTCTCCACTTGTCAGAATCTTGGCCAGATGGCCAAAGCTGTGACGGTCAGGAGCTTTCTTATGGGATTTCAGTTTCGGTTTTGGGGAGGTTTTTTTCTTTGGTTTCTTTTTTGTTCCAGTGAGAACTCTGGACCTGGAAGTCTTGCGGGAGTTGGTTGCCATAGAGGTATTTTTCACGATAAATATATAAATGATTTGTCGATTTTTAACAGAATTTTACTTTTTTCAGGAAAAAATGGGGGAACTGAGATTTGAACTCAGATCACCAGCTCCCAAAGCTGGCAGCATACCAGATTAGCCCATTCCCCCGGGCTTTTATCTCATAAACTAAGTATTTGGCCTTTTTACAAGCACATGTGTTGTTCCGAATTTCTTAATAAAGAATCCGTATCTTGCATATAAATCCACTGCAGGGTTCATAACCTTTACTTTAAGATATATCGGCCGATCAGCATCCTCGAAAAGCTCGAGGACATGTTCGATAAGCAAGGTCCCGATACCCCGGCCACGCATTGAAGCGACAACCCCAAGACCCTGGAAAATAATCTTGTCGCCCTCATCGACGATGTGGGCAAAACCCACAATCTGCTCAGCATCATTCTCAGCAATTAGCACGGTGTCTTCCTCACTTATACTAACCATGGCATTAGGGAAAATGCTGCGGATAAAGGTCTTGGCTTCGTCCATCTCTGGGGGAGCGACAATTCTTACGCTAATCATTCTTTCTCACTCGGAGATTTTCTTCTTGCTTCTCTTGTACTCCTCCATTATGACATCATATCTCTTCTCAAAGTCGCTTTTCAGTTTCGCGCCGATGTTACCCTTGGTGAATGCATCAGCCTTTGCAGCAAGGCAGAGCTTGTTTGCAAGCGCTCTTGCGATTTTGCCGCGGACTTTCTTTGGAGATGAAGATATCTTCGAATGCTGGAATATTATTCCGTGTTTTGGCGGAGGGATTTTCCTGTTCTTCAGGTGCTTGAACAAAGCCTTTTCAGCCCCCATAACCTGGAACGCGCTTGCTGGAAGCATTGCGAGTTTCTGGAGCGAACCAACGTGGGCGACTAACTTGGCAGCAACTTCTGGACCGCCGACTTCGCTCATGTTTGGAACAAGTTCCATTGCAATTTTCTGCTGATATGCTTCCTGCCTCATCCTGAGCTTTCCAAGCTGGATAATTGACTGGGCAAGTGAGTGGCATTCTGCAAGGTCATCCTCAGAAAGTTTAGCTCCCAAGGTTGAATCTGCTTTGCTCTTGATTTCATCGGCCTTCTTCTGGCCGAGTTCTGATGCCAGTTCTTTCATGTCAAGATTTTCCCGGTCAATTGTAAGAATTGCAGCTGAGAATTTGATTTTATCTTCGAACTTGAGTTCAGGGAAGTAAACTCCGTACCAGTCTTCAAGACGCTCTCCAAGGAGATTGATTGTCTTATCCAAATCTTCGATTGACTTGGTGACACTGGAAAGAAGCATGTCTCTGCTCTTCAGTGCCTCGTGAACGCTCTCTTTTGACTTCTTAAGGAATCTTGCTCTTTTACCGCCCATTGGCCTATTGCCTTTCATCTTAGTTACCTCGTTTTGGAAAAATGATTAAATGAAATTAAAAAAGGTCGCTTGCTTTTGAATACAATAAAATACCACCTTTCAGGACTTTTATTATATAATATACTTTATAAGGATTCTTTAATCACACCTTAGCCTTGTTTATAAAGTTTATTTCGCAGAAGTAGTATCATGAATGATGTAGAGAAATTAACTAAGGACACTGTCAAGGATGGCGGAGTCCTTGCACTGCTGTATTTTGACATTCACGCTAAGAGCAAGGACCTTGTGCAGGAATTGGGCACCGGATTCATTAATGGCCTTATCCAAAAGGAAGGAGTGGTTTTCGCACTTGGGGAAATTGATGAGCCCATAGATAATGGAGAGGGGAAGAACTGGTCGAGTTCCATCACAGTAAAAATACTCACAAAGAACTTCCTTACCCTTGGCGCAATCTGCATGGCCCACAGCCCTTTCACAGTTGAGATTGTAAGACCTGATGACATCAAGCTCCCATTAAACCAGGCGCATGAATTGCTTGGTGTGATGTCAGCAACAACTGCTGAATACAAAAGATATATACTTACCAAACTTGCAAGGCCCGAAGAAAAAGCCCAAATTGAGAAAAACCTTAAAATGAGGGCTGATATGGGCAAGAAGATACTTGGTGAAAAAAATGAAGCTGATAAATAGCGGCATCCCCGGACTCGATAAGATTCTCGGGGGAGGTTTCCTTGAGGGTTCAATAGTCACTGTCAGCGGACCGACCGGTTCAGGAAAAAGCACGATGGCACTCCAGTTCCTGCTCGATACTCCTGAGCCTGGTTTGTACATATCAATCGAGGAGAGCAAGAGAGACTTCTTCTTCCACATGAGCGGATACAAGTGGGACTTGCCACAGGAAGAGAGGGAAAGAAAACTCATCATATTGGACTATCCGATTTACGAGGTTGACCAGATACTCAACCAGTACAGCGCAATCCAGGAAATCATCCAGACAACTGGAATCAAGAGAGTCGTTATTGATTCGGTTATGCCGATAGCACTCTTCTTCCCAGGCGATGAAGAGAGGAAAAAGGGATTCCTCAAACTGATTGACAACATCAGGAAATGGGGAGTCACAACAATCATTGTGGCCCAAGATCAGGCTCATGAATCAATCGCAAGACTTCCTTACACTAATTTCGGAATCGAGAACTACACCGACGGCTGGATTAACATCTATTACAGATACAATGAGGATAAGGGTGAGCGTGCCAGGTCAGTGGAAGTTCTGAAAATGAAAGGTGTTGAACACTCAACAAGAATTTATCCTGCGCAGATGGACAGTATGGGATTCCAGATATTCAGTGATGAGAGCCCGAAGTCAACGCCAGCACCAAAACCTGCTGAGCCACCAAAGGCATCGAAAAAAGCACCTCCAAAGAGAACAGCTGCCAGCAAGAAGAAGGCTGAGGCTTTGAAAAAGGCGGTCAAGGGCGCTTTGAAGAAAAGGACTTTGGGAATCAGAAAGGCAAGGGGCTAGACGTATTCTGTTCCCTCGAAGCATTTCCTGTACAAGCTCCAGACCGCGTTCCATATCCTTCTTGCCTGCGGGTCGATTGACCCAAGGAAATTGTGATGGCGTGAGAGCATATCGGGGCTGGCTTCGCTCCATATATCAGCAAGGTATTCTCTTCCATCCTGAGTAAATGCCCCTTGAGTTATATACATCATATATGTCTCTGCAATGAATTCATCTGTTGAAAACAAGTAGTAGTTCTTGCGCGAATCCTCGCCATAAAGGTAATCCACACCATACGCAGCATCAAGCTCGATAAGTTTTTTCCTGGCATTGTCAATTGCCTCAACATATTTTTTTGGAAGATTCGCTGCAAACGAATGACCAATCTCGTGAAGCAATAATGCGTAGAGATTCCTTGCTGGACCGGTTGTTGCGAAATCAAAAACCATGACTTCTGGGTCTTCGTACGCAGAGCATTTTGCCGCTCCGCCGCCCCATCCGCCAAGCTGGAGTTCTTTGAAATGCCGATGGCCAAAATGACTCTTAGGAAGCAATTCGAGAGTATTGAACATCTGGAACAGAATCTCATGGTTCATGAGTTTTGGTCTTTCACTCTCCCAGCCACCTCCTTTGAGCCGAACACCGCGTTCAGCAAGAAATTGATAAAGGATCGTGAGTACTTGTTTGGATTTTTCCTTGTCAGTTACCTGATGATACTCATCTTTTGAAAGTTCTTTGAATGATACAAGCGTCTGCCCACCTGCAAGACTCCCCATAACTGTTCCGGCTCCACCGCTCATCCATTCCATAACCTGGGCCTGGCCATTCCCCATATCCCAGACGCGCCCTCCGAAACGGATAATCCTCTCTACCTTTGGATAAGCATCCTTTGGAAACCAGGGACGCTGGAGCTCTCTGAGGTTGGGCGGGATTAAGAGGAACTTGGTCATGTTATAAATAGTGTATTAATGTATTTATAAAGATAATGGAGTTATTAGTCCCCAGAGGGTTTTGGTTTTGCTATCTTCGCCGATAAGCATTACCCGTTTTTTCAATCCAATCATGCGTTTTGCATCTTTTTCATTCTGGACAATAACATCCTTGAACCCTTCTGCTTTGCCTTTGTATCCTTCAGGCAGTTTTGCAACTAGCAGGTTTTTTTCCTCATAACCGGAAATGTCAGAATCTGGTGGAAGAACCACCCTGCAGCGAAGTGAGAGTAATTTCCTGACAATCGCTTCTTTTGGTGTGCATTCAACCTGCACATTGATGAAATAGGTAAGAGCGCCGTAGACATCAAGGTTCTTTGTCATGCCCTTCATGGCATCTTCATCAATGATATGGATGAGTTTGGAGCCTTCATCCTTCAGGTCCTTGCCGACTTCAACTGGATTGCCAAGCAAACGGGGTATGCCACCTGACTTTGCAAATGCCTGCTTATCCTTCAGATGAAAAAGAGGAATTTTCAGCATGAAATCTTCTCGATGATTTTCTCAAGCGGCATCTTTTCCTCATTGCCAGATGTCATATCGCGGAGAGTGAGTTCGCCGCTCTCAATTTCCTTTTGCCCAAGCACAATGACATATGGGATTGATAGCGCATTGACATTGTCAAATTGTTTTCTGAGGTTCCTCTCATTCAGGTCAGTCTCGCAGGAAATGCCGGACTCCCTGAGTTTCTTGGAAACCTCCATTGCATTGGAATAGAATTCGCTCTTGACAGCCGCAACGAAAACTTTGGTATTTGTTTTCTTAGAGGCCTTATTCCGCTCAAGGAGCAAAGTAATCAGCCTTTCAATACCTACTGAGATTCCAACTGCCGGATCATCCTTGCCATAAACTCCAAGCAGGTTGTCATACCTTCCGCCTGCAAGAACAGTGCCAATATCATCACTGAGTTTAACTTCGAATACCGGGCCAGTGTAATAGCCAAGGCCTCGCACAAGGAACAAATCTACCTCGACTTCAAAATCGCACAAATCAAGGATTTGCTTTAGTTCACTTGCTCCATCTTCCGAATACTTTGCAGCGAGTTCAATCCTCTTCTCATTGTCAGCGCCTGAGCGGATTATTGAGAGGAATTCATCGGTCTTGCCTCCAAGGATTTCACGTAGCAGTTTCTCAACTTCGTCTTCACCAATCTTGTCCAGCTTGTCAAGTACACGGAAAACGCCTGCTTTCTCTTCTTCAGAGACCCCAATCTTCTTGGCAATCCCATCCAAGATTTTCCTGTTGTTCAGCATGATTCTTGGTTTGTCAAACCCAAAAGCACTGCACACATCCCTTGCAAGTGAGAGCAATTCTGCTTCGCAGCGCATTGAGCTGCTTCCAACAATATCAACATCTGCCTGGTAAAATTCCCTGAATCTTCCTCTTTGAGGCTCTTCCCTCCTCCAAACATTGTCAATAGCGTATCTCTTGAATGGTTTTGGCTCATCTGTTGCAGATGCGAACCTGGCAAGTGGGACTGTCAAATCAAAACGAAGCCCGTATTCTCCCCCCTCAATCACGAAAATCTGCTTGGATACTTCATCACCCGCCTTTGCCTGGAGGGTTGTCAAGTACTCCATCGCAGGAGTGTCGAGCGGCCTGTAACCGTAGCTGCGGAATATGTCCCTTATTTTATCCATGGTTTCCTCGCGGAGCATCATGTCTGCAGGTGGAATGTCACGCATTCCTTTTGGAGTTAGCTTCATGTTTTCCCTCTTTGGTAAATTGTGCTTTTAAAATAGTCAATAGCCGCCTTGGCAATAACATCCGCAGTATCAATAGTCAGCAGGCCAGAAATCTCATCAGAGATTACTATCGGCAAGTCAGTGCAGGCCAGGAGTATTCCCTCTGCGCCTTTCTCCTTCAAAGAATCTGCAACTTCGACAAGCAGTTTCTTTGGTTCTTCTTTTTCTCCGCAGAGGATTTGCCTGATTGCCAGGGTCAATAATACCTGTTCTTTTGACTCTGGTTCGCTTATGCATAACCCGGCTTCGTCAAATGCTTTTTGGAAGTAACCTTTGCCAATAGTCACTTCTGTTGCAAGAATGCCCCAGTTTTGGATATTTGTTTTTTTGGCTGCCTTCAGTGTCTCTTCTACAATTGAGAGAACATTGAAATCCTTCCGAAGCTCTGGAACAAACCCCTGCATTGAATTGCAAGGGATGATGAAGAAGTCCGCGCCGGCATTCTCCAGCCTTTTGATTCCAGACTTCAGATAGTCAAGCACTTCCAGGTCATTGTCGAGATTCTCGACCACATCAGGAACAGGCATGCTATAGATTAGGATTGGCGGAAACTCGCTGTCAAGTTTAGCGCCGTATTTTTTCTGGCAGTAGCTAATCATTTTCCCGTATGTGTATGCCGTGCTTTCCGGGCCCATGCCACCCAATACGCCTATCATATGACTACACCCCCTTTCTTCAATTCTGCTTGCAATGGGCGGATTAGATATGCCCAAAGACATTCGGAAACCACCGGGGCAAATCTTGATAGTCTATCTGTTCCGATTTTTTCATAACTCTCAAGAACATCTGCCCCATTCGAAACCTGTCGGTTCCCAAGATTCACTGGTATCGAATCATTGAGTGCGGCTGCTTCAACTGCTAGAATGGACATTCGAACAAAGCAGTTCATTAAGCCATTGCAGATAATCGGAAAACCGCTTGTCCGTTGTGCCAGATTGCTCATATTTTTGTTCAGTTCTTGTTTGGTATCAGAAATAAAGATTCGTTTCTCCCCTTCTTTTCCAATGTATGGAGTTATTGGCTTGGTGCATTTTGGTCGATTCCTAAAATCAACTGGCTGCTGAAGTTGAACAATGTCCATAAAATCGCCAATAAAACTATCATACTGCTGCTCTGCCCCTGGCCCTATCTTTGCATCAACACCACGATATTTTCTTAGATATGAGGCCTCTGCAACTTCAAAAAGACGATATAGTTGGGGTGCTGGAATTCCAGCTAGGGCAGATTTGAGCTTTGATGGGAACACCTGGCCAATCTCATATTCAAATGAATCAAAGACTGTAGAAAAAGGTGGCCCGGATCTTGTTTTGTCGATTATCCCGTCAACGCTTTTCAGGCGGTCGACTTCTGCCCAGTACTCTTGAGAGTACCAAAGTTCCGTAGTTCCAAAAACAGTGATTGGAAGATTAAAAATGGAACTCGTTTGATTGAGCATTCTGATTTTTTGCTCTTCAGAAAAAGACAACTCTTCCCTTGACCTTCCATTGAGCTGTGCGTATCTGCCTGCCACAAAAATCAAAAGTTCAGCATCCAGCCCTAGAGATTTTAATTTTGAGAGCAGTATTGGGACGTCGAACTGATCAAGCGGCTCAGAGTACCTTGATGCGCTTATCCCATAATAAAATTTCGAGGGACACTCAACGCTAATTCTGGTGGTGAGCCCGGATTTCTGCAATCCTTCAACAAGCAATTTCCGCTTCACATTCTTTGGGGGGATGAAGTAAATCCCTTCCTACTTTCAATTGACAGTTCATAGTTTACACCTCATTTTATTTTTGAAAAGAAACTGGAGCAATGATTTGCTGAAAAATGAGCAGCTAGTGTTTCCTGGTTGGACTGGGGGTTTGTTTCGCAAGAACATTTCCATGAAGTAAATCCCTTCCGCTTACCATCATTTTCACCATTTAACACAATAATTGGAACTTTCCCACTATTTAATGGTATGTAACAAGAACTGCTTTTTTTGATGAGAGGCAGTTTCGATAAAGAGTAAGGAAAAAAATCAGCGGCAGGGTGTCTGCACATCTGCTACTAAGGAAAGTCTCCTCCCCCCAATTATGCCCCCACAAACCAACTCGACCGTGGCAGTGTCCACGAACATCCTCTCGAAAGACATTAGAGGTAGCCTCATTTCGCCATAAGGCTCATCTGTGCTGTCGCAATGGAGTTCAACGATTCCAACATCACGTTCATTCCGAAGCGCGGTTATCCTTACCCCTCCCACGACAGCCGAAGCCCCCATGTTGATTGTGAGATCCCCATTTTGCTCTGTCCATGTGGGGCAGGCCAATTCCAGGTCTGGGCAGGAATCCAGCTCCACATCAAACTCAACATCTGGGCGTATATCCGAGTCAATTGCCGAGTCCGATCTCTGGTCAGAATCAGGGCCAACATCCCTGGGGGCATCGGCGTCCATCTCCGAATCAGGGCCAGCATCACTCACCTTCACAGGAGCGCCACATCCCGAAGCTAGCGCAGCAGCGCAGATAAGCCCCTCTGCGGCCATCTTCTTGCCCTTCAGATTGAGCTTCTTCTTCTCTTTCTTTTCAACTCGTCTTTTTATAAGCACCATAATCCAACACCTATTATCATATAATACAAAACCATTAAAAATATCCCCTTATGGGGGGCTCAAAACTCCTGCAGAGAAAGATAGATGAATCTAAGTAGGATGAAGGAAAAAAAGAAAAAATCAGTTCAGGTTGGCATAGAAGTAATACGTTTCATTGGTGCCTGATGCCTCGGGTGTTGGCACCATCACTTCATAATCTCCTGCAGCCCCGTTCCACAAAGTCCCCCCTGAGATTATTGACGTACAGAAGAGCATTTGCGGCTTGGTTGGTGCTACCTCGGATTTCAGAGCGCATGTTGCGAAACCTCCTGCAGAACCTGTATCAACATAGCTTGCGTTGTGGACTGTCGCTGTTCCAATTCCAATGCTGCAGTTGGTGCTGTTGAAAGTCCTGTTTCCTGAATCGGTTGCACTGGAAGTCAAATTCCATGCAGTGTCTATATCAGCTCCAAGGGCCCCGATTACTGTTGTGGGGTTTGCAAATGAGGAGTTGGTTGACAGACATACGACTCCCCCAGCACCAGGTGCCCAGCTCCAAGAATAAACATTGGTCCCTGAGAGGTCGTTGAGGAAGATGTTACCTACGACATCACCATAGAATGCTGCCCATCTTTCAGTCAATTGGGTCGAACTGATGTTGATTCCAGAAACGTTTCCTCCTTCAGTTGAGATGTTTCCTGCTGATGTGCCGTTGTACCTTCCATGGTGCGTGACATTTGTGACATTGGCGCCATAGAGGTCAATGGTTCCGCTTCTACTGCCATTATGCAGTATACCGTAGTCGCTAGCTGGATTCAGGCTGGAGACGCTCAGCAGGTTGTTGCCTGCATCTGCAGTGCCATCAAGAAGCGTCCAGTTCGCACCATCCCATTCATAGAGTTGGAGATTGGCCTCATCATAGCCAAGGGAGGATTCAGCATCCGTCCATGTCAATGTCACTGTGTCCAAAGGCCCATCACCAGAGATGTCGACAAACTTGTTCTCGAACCTTGTGAATCCATCTGGCAAAGTGGCAGTGTTCGCTGTCCAGTTGATGGTGAAAGCATCTCCCGCAGCGACAGAATCACTGAGGGCAAGGTCAGTCATGCGGGTGTAATCACCAGCGGGCCTGTCGAATATCAATGATATTATATCAAGGTCAACTGGGCTGCCAAGGTTATTTTCAACCCGAAGGTCCATTCCGTTGTTGTAGGTCCTGCTCGTGTTTATCATCACGTTGTCAGAATCCACAATGTAAATACCGTACTGGGTGTTGTTGCACGCCACCACATCAGTCAGATTGACATTGTTGGAATTGTTCACAAGCACACCGATGGTGTTGTCGCAGAAGTATATCGGGTCTATGTCCACATCATCTGCTGAGTCGACCGCGACACCGATGTCATAGCCGAATATTTTGGTGCGGGCAGATGGACCGAACGTCGCCCCTGCAAGCTTGACATCTGTCTGTCCGGTGATGTCTATTCCTGTACCAGTCCCTGAAGACATCTCATAATCATCGAAGTATATCACGACACCGTCGGCCTGGATGTCCAGGCAGATGCCGCTGCCAGACTGAACCCCAATCAGGCTGCTGTTCAGCACATACCTCCCAGAAGCAGTTATGTTTTGGCAGTCAGTAATGACTATTGGTTCTTCTATTACGCCAAACCATTCACTTGGCTGTAGGTTGGTTAGGGTCAGTGTGTTCGCACCAGTGTTCAGAGCCGCATCCCCATCAGTTGAGAGCAATCCGAGCGAGGATGCGGTGAAGTTGTAAACATCCAGCAGGGACTCGTTGTAAGGTTCGCCGTCAACCTCGGCCTGGGTGTAATGCCATGTCACAGAATCAATAGCGTGGGTGGTGCTGCCTCCTGTCACAAATGGACCATATTCGATTTCCACCTTCTTGTTCTCGAAGCTCTTGAGCCATGGATTTAAGTAAACCGGGCTCATAGTCCAGCTGACAGAATACTTGGCCGCGACTCCTGGCGCATGGTCCTCGGAAATATCAAGCTGAGTGTAATCGGTCTTCGCCCCGGAGTCGGGCAGGAGATTCAGGTCTGTGATGTTCACGCCTTCCATCCGACCCAATCCAGTGACATCACCAGAATCCATATGCAAATCCTTTATGTTGCTGTACAGAGTTACATTTGAGATGGTGTAATCATCCGGTTCTTCAAGTATTACCCCATAGGCCACACGACTCGAATCCTCGCCTCCATACGCTTTGCTATCAATAATCTGGCTGCCCTGGCATCCTTGGATGTGGAAGCCGGCCCCAGGCTCATAAGCACCCATCCCATATCCGGACAGAATGGCCTCGCTGTTGATGAAAGTCTGGTTGAGGCAGCTGTTACTAGTGCCGCTGGAGCGTTCTCTTGATGAGAAGAAGCCCCTTCCGACATCATAGGTAGTCACGTTATCTACTGTGAGATTCTCCATGCCTAATGCGTAGACACCGTAATCGAAATCGCCAGTTATGTTGGGACAGTTGTGTATCTCAACATTGTGGGAATTGGGAGTCACCGCGATAGCTGCAGTGCCATCAGGAATAGGCCCGCTTGTCCCAATCGTGTTGGTGCTATTACAATCGAACTTTACATCAGACACATTGATGAGGATGCACGCGTAGTCAAGGTCAAATTCACTTCCGAAGGGATTCACTGCACTGATATATCCAAACGGTGCCTGATGGGCGCCATATTGTTCCAAGAATATCTGGATTGCAGCGAAACTGGCATCAAGCGTATAAGTTCCGGATTCGAATTAATCAGTTCGCATCCATAGATGGACGTCTCTATTAACGAATGATTGTAAACAAAGGCATATGTTGATTCAGGATAGAAATTGATTATTTCAAATCTGTTTTCAGCAGGATAGAAAGTGCCGGAGACATTTGTCCATGAGCCATCCCATTTGTAGAGGGCCTCAGGCCCCCCTTCTGCCGCTTCTTCGGCCGCGCTCCAGGTCCAATCCACCCTGGTAATTCCGCTTGAGGGAGTCATGTTGGTTATTTCAACGTATTTGTTCAGGTAGCTGCTGTATGATGATGGCAACGGGCCTGGGCCAAGGGACCAGTCAAAGTGGTAGTCCCCCGAGTAGGATGAATCTATGATATTCATAGAAGTATAGTTCAAGAAGTTCCCGGCGGGATTGTCAAATGTCATATTATAAACATCGAATTCGGTGTAGTTTTTGACATTGAAATCAATGGCATTCCCGTACAGGTGCGTGTCGTTTATCTCGACTGCGATGGAATTCTCCAACTGCATCCCATCCTCATCGTTCCCATAGGCGACATTGTCCCACAGATTAGAAGAACCCAAATCAAGATTGAACCCATCCCGAGTGTTTGTGCTGGCGGTGTTGTTCCAGATGCTGCTGAATCCGCTCTCGATATAGAAGCCGTTGATGTCATTGCCGGTCGCGGTGTTGTTGCTCGCATTGGCGAATAAGGACTCCAGCGAGAAACCATTTACCTGGTTCGATGCTGCGATGTTGTTTGAGATGTTTGAGTAGTTCGTCCTGATGAGGAATCCAGAGCCGTCATTTAGCGACCCGGCGTTGTCTACAACTGTAAGGTCAGAGCCAGAAGTTGAGAACATTCCATGCCTGCCATTCAGGCTAAGCTGGTTGCCCTCCACCCTGATTGCTGTGCCATCTTCTATCCTCAGTCCGTCATCTCCTGATGTGAACATTGCACTGTTTGTAATGTTACAAATACTCGAGTTGTAGATATATACGCCATAACCTGATAAGCCGCTTGGAGTCGTTGAATTGTATACATCTACATTATCCAGAACATCTTGGGCAGATTGGTGTATGGCCACACCCACCTCATAGTTCTGGATGTATGGGCAGTTCTGAATTGTGATGTTCGTGTAATCGGTGTTTTCATCACCATAAATGACGATGCCGCTCGCATCCAGGACGCCCACGTTGGTGATGTTGAACCCGTTGCAGTCAAAGACAACATCGGAGCTCTCTATCTTTATGCATGTTGTATTCACCCCCGCGACGTTGGACACATCGAAAGGCGCACTGTAGGCATTGGCAGTAAGATTGTGTATGCCAGAGGTGTTGATGTACTGACATCTCTTGAGGCCACTATCTAGGATGCCGTATGTACTCGCAATATTCCAGTAGCCTGTGATAGTGTTCTTGGTCGTGTCGAGGCCAGTTGGAATTTCATAGGTCCAGTCCAGGCCGTCCCACAACCAGAACTCGAAACTGCTTTCATCATATGCAGACGATTCGAAGTCGGTCCAGTGCCATGTGATGTTTTCTATCGTCACATTGCCCAGTTCAGGCGTGAGGTTCAGGAACTTGTTCTCGAAAGGTGTGTAAGGAGCACCAGGAGGAACATCGGACCAATTGATATGGAATCTGGTGTTGTTCTCCATATCATCATCTATGGACAGGTTGGTGAACGCGGTGTAGTTGCCAGCAGGGTTGTCGAATATGACATTCTGGAGAGTATAGCTCATGCTGGGTATCGGGCCGGTCGGTGTGAATGCCACCACCATATCCTTGGTGTTGTTGTAGAGGTGGTCATATATGATGGAGGTGGTCGGTGCCGTATCGAGCGCGATGGCCGCGAGGCTGCATTGGGTGATATTGTTCTCCTGGAGGTGTGTGAGAGCGGCCTCGTCCACCACTATTCCCTGGGCAGCGCCGCTTATGTTATTGAAGAAGACATCGTTGTCCCCACTATCCTGGTTCAGGATGGCGATAGCCGTGGTCGTGGTGCCTGCGATTGTGTTGCTCACAATCTGGTTCTGGTCAGAGTTTGACTCCAAGCGGATGCCTGCGTTTGATCCCGTTATCGTGTTGTTCAAAACATCGCTCTCGAACGAGCCGGATAGGTAGATGGCGTTACCGCCTGAGGAGAGCACATTGTTGCCCCAGATAAGAGCCCCGTTGCTTCCCCCATCTATGAAGATTCCATGCGATGAGGGCGTGTTGATGGGGTTGCTCAGGATGTCGCAATTAACCGAACCATCCAGGTAGATGCCACGGAGGTTGCCGGATGTGCTGCTTCCTTCGATGGAGCATGAGGGGCTTGTCTCAAGGTAATAGCCATATCCTGTGTTGCTGTTGGAGGCAGTGCCGCTGATGTTGCTGCCAGAGCTGTTGAGCAGGTAGAAGCCATGGCTGTTGTTGAATGCAGTTGCGTTGCTCAGCGTGACATTGTCGGCCCCCAGGACGTACAGGCCGTAGGTGTAGTCTGAGAGGTCCGGGCAGTTCTTTATCGTGATATCGCTCGAAGAGGGCGTGATATAGATTGCGCTCGTGGAGCCTGCCGTGCCGTTGTTGGATATGTTGTATCCTTGACAGTCCAGAGTAACATTTGTTGCGTTTACCTGAATGCAGGTCTTGCCACCAAGGTGGTCAGCATCCCTTGTGATGGGAGCGCCTTGTAGAGTATCGGTCACCCAGACATAATTGTTGGATGCCAGGATGGTGGTACATACTGAAATAAATGTGCTTGGCAGGAAGATGCCGTAGAGGCTTGAGGGATTGTGATCCTCAAGGTTTAGGATATTCGCACCAGTGTTTCTGGAGGCGTGAGTGTTGCTCCAGTCAGTGCCGTTGTACTTCCACAATTCAAGCTGCGTCTCATTGATTGCAGCGGATTCGCTATCATCCCACCTGAAGGAGATGTTGTTGAGCTTGACTCCCAGAGTGCCTGCGGTTATGTTGATGAGCTTCTGGCTGAAGGAGGTCATATTGCCAGGATGTGATGTGACAGGGCTCCAGTTCATGGTATACCATGTCAGGCCTGTGACAGTATCGTTCATGTCTATGACTGTGAAATTGCTCAGGTCTCCTGCTGGATTATCAAATGTCAGATTGACGATGGTGATGTTCACATCAGGAACAAGGTTGTTCTCTACCTTGAGGTCCATGCTGTTGTTGTAGGTCTTCGAATGGTTGATTGTTGTGTTGAGGGAGTCCAGGACATAGATACCGTACTGGGTGTTGTTGCATGCTATTCCTTCGATTATTGTGTCGTTGGACTGGTTGACCAGATAGCCTATCTCGCTTCCACAGGAGTAGGTCGGGTCTATATGTACTCTCCTGGAGTGCGTGATGGTGGTGCCGCTCTCCCCCCCTCTCCTGATATTGCAGCCAGTGAATTTGGCATCTTCGCTATCCTCCACATAGAATGGATTGTCGCTGTCAGTCGAGGTCATGTTGGTGAAACTGCATCCGGATGCCCCTGATAGGTAGAGGCCCCTCTCGTAGCTGTCCACCTCGCAGTTCTCTAATGTGACATCGCTGACCCCGTCCAGGAAGAAGCCGTAGCCGGTGTCAGAGCCGCTGAGTGAGTATCCCATGCAGTCGATTGTGACATTGCCAGCAGTGATGTTCAGACAGGCCAGTCCGGCTGTGCCTGTGAGGTCCGCTCCAAGAACATAATCACCACCTTCGGTGATGTCCTGGCAGCTAGTTATCACAGATGGGCCCTTCTCTGCCAGGATTGTGTAAGTGCTATTAGGGGTATAGCTTGTCAATGTAAGAGTGTTGCCCACGAAATCGCGCGCAGCAGAGGTATTGCTCCATGAGCCATTGTACTTCCAGAGTTCGACTGTTGATTCGTTGTATGGTGGAACATATGAGTCTGACCATTCCCATCTGACGGACTCTATTGTCACTGTTCCGCTCAGGGGAGTGATGTTGACATTGGCGTTCTTGAAAACAGTGCTTGGAGGCGATGAGGGCGTTGTAGTCCATTCGATGGCATAGCTTGAACTCGCAGAAACTGTATCGTCCATAGAAAGGTTTGTGAAGTCTGTGTAGTCCCCAGTTGGTCTGTCAAATATGACATTGGTCATGTTGAGGTCCTCAGAAACGCCAGGAGGCATCTCGACCTTGAGGTCGTTTGCGTTGTCGAACATCCTGTCTCTTGAGAGGGTGGTGTCAATTGCTCCAGATACCCAGATTCCTGAGCCGGTTGTGGCATGAACTATGTTGTCTGCCAAGGTCGTCCGGTCAGCGCCGTCGACCTTGATGCCGTTACCGCTATCTTCAACGATATTGCCCTGGACCACAGTCCTGCGCACATATTCTGTACCATCATCCAGGAGGATGCCTGTGTTAGAGGCATTGCTTATGTTGTTGTAGCGCACCCAGTTGGTGGTGTCACCTGTTTTGTTGAATAGCCTGATGCCGTAGGTGGTGCCATTGATGGTATTGTTATCGAACTGGTTGTTGAATGCGCCATCTTCATGCAGCAGGATGCCGTTTGTGCCCGCGTTGTTTATGGTGTTGCCGCGAACCTCGTTGTGGCTGGCCGAGAGCATCTCTATCCCTGACACGGCCATGTTCTGAATATCGTTGTCTATGATATCATAGGTGCAGAGGCAGGCTGAGCAGTCCGCATAGATGCCATAGGCAAAATTATCGATTGTGTTGTTCGCAATCAAGGCCTCATATGAGGGACCAACAAGGATGCCGTAGCCTGTGCCGCTGAAGGTGATGGTATTGTTGAGGACCTTGTCGAACTGGGCTAAGTTGCGGAAGCCATAGAATGTGGATACGTAGTTCTCGGAGTAGGTGTTGTTCCGCCCTGCGGTGGACATGAAGCCTGTGCCGCCGCTTGCGCGTACTACCCTGTTCCTGGTAATCAGATTCTGCTCGTTTGTGTTCACAAGGTCGCCAGCAACCAGGACACCAACTCCCATATCCGTGGCGTTGTTGTCAGAAACCAAACTGTATTCCACATTCTTGAAGGCGATGGCATTGTCATAGCCATGCACATCACAGTTCTTTATCGTCACGTTTTGGATAGGGTTGTCAGATTTACCAATAGCAAGTATGCCATATGTGTTCAGGTCCGTGGAATGGTAAAGTGAGTAGCCCTGGCAATCCAGGGTCACGTTGGAGACATTAATCTTGATGCAAGCTGAGCCGCCCAGAGGGGATGCGCTCACATTGACGCCTGTGAGGTTGCCATCAAGGAGATAGGTGCCTGGGCCCTCGATGGTGAGAGAGGAGCCGATGACCGCTCCGGTGGTGTTCTCAAGGATACTGTATACGCTCGAGATTGTGATGTTGTTGAGTTTGAGGCGATTATTGTAGGAGTCAGGTAGTATGCCGGTGTTGGACCAGCTATCGGAATATTCCCAGACGCTCAGGGCCAGCTCATTATGGCCAGCCACCTCTGCGTCGGTCCATGTCCAGATGAGCTCATCTATAGTGATGTTGGAGGTCATGTTGGTTATCTTGATATGCTTGTTCTCGAAGCTCTGCAGCTCGGCGGAAGGGACTGCAGCCGGGAGAGCAGACCAGTTAATATAGTATGCGTCGCCTGCGGAGAGGTCATGGCTCAGCAGAATGGTCGTATCATTCCCTCCCGCTCCGGAGGGGTTGTCGAACATAAGATCGCTTATCTTCAGACGCGCTGTCCCGGAGAGCGTGTTATTGATTTCGAAGTCCCGGCTGTTGTTGAAGAGCCTCGAACTGACTATCGATGTGTCATGCGCACCCAGGACGAAGAGGCCTTTGCTGTAGCCAGATATGGCGCTGCAGTTGCTGATTATCGTATTGTTGATGTTGTCGACGATGATACCATAGGTTGTGCCGCCTGTGCCATTATTGGTTATCGAATAGTTGTCGCAGACGAGCCTCACATCAGGAGCCGAAATCTTGATGCAGCTTAAGCCGCTGCCAGTTGTTATGTTGGCTCCTGAAAGGTTCGAATTGAGTATGTAATCTCCGCTGCTGCTGATTTCTTGGCAGCTGCTGATGTTTGTGAATGCTACTGAGTGCTCCACACCGATTGTGACATTCTCAGTGCAGTTCATAGCTCCGTCCTGGCTCATGTCGTTCGGAGTTACGCATCCGCTCCAGTTCTGGCCGTCTGTTGTCTCGCTGGAGTGGATTGTTTTCAAGTCATCAGAGTAAAGAAGTGAAACCTGCTCTGCTGTCAGTGCATTGCTATATACTCTGACGTTATCTATGATGCTGTAGGATTCTGAAGAATCGGTACAGTCGCTGCCCAGACAGAAGTCGTTGAAAGGATAAGCTACGCCTATCGTACCAGTAAAGCTGTCATTGGAATATTTGCTGCCGTTGACATAAAGGGCAATCTCAGAACCGTTGTATGTGCCTACGAGGTGATGCCATATTTCTTCGCTTATCGGAGCGCACGCCTTGTTGGAACTGTAGCTGTTGATGTGGAAACAGACCTCGCTAGATGAAGAATAATAGAAGCCGTAACCACGAGACCAGCTGAGGGCAGTGAATCCTCCGACGTAATCGTTGGAGCCGGGATACATCGGCTTGAGCCACATCTCGAAACTGACGTCCGAAGTGCCACTCTGGTCAAGGGTCGCATCTCCGCCCAGGTTGTAGTATGAGTTGCTGTACCATGAGTTGTTCATGGCCCCGAAGCCATCATATCCACCATCCTCTTCCCAAAGAACGGTTCCTGAGACACTCTGGACATCATAGCCATTGCCTGAATAGTCCTTGGCATAGGTACCGTTCGTGCCGCCTTCAAATGGCATGTTCAGCAACGTGTAGGAATCGCCATTGACTTCCCAGTTGGTGATGTTGACCACATCGTCAGCATCAGCGTCATAGGAATCCCAGGACAGGGTAAGGTTATCCGTATCCTGCCATCCTGTTATGGTGAGGTTCTCCGCAATCGGAGCAGCGGCATGGGAAAGACCGGAAAATCCCAAAAGCAATAGTATTACTGATATGGCGTAGAAGGCTCGCATGCGGAATAGAGCCATCTAATGTTTATATATATTACTTATCAGGTTAGGAATTTTTCATTTTTCTTGAAGCCTGAAGCAATAAAAAAATGGCCGGAGGATTCAATACATGATTAGTGGCGAAGAGATGAGGCAGTTGGAAGAGAAGGCTTTTGCCAGCGGAGTGAATATAGATGCGCTTATGGAAAGGGCTGGAAAGGGCTGCACCGAAGAGATTGAGAGGCGCCTTGGCAATGGCAAGAGAATCCTGCTGTTCATTGGCCCTGGCAACAACGGAGGAGACGGGCTTGTTGCAGCAAGATACCTGAATGAGAAAAATGATGTTACGATTGTGATTGTCAAAGAACCCAAAACCGATGCTGCAAGAAAAAACCTTGAGCGGGCAAAGGATGCCGGCCTGAGATTTGGAATCCTGGATGATGCTGATATTGTTGTGGATGCCATGCTCGGAATTGGGGCAACTGGCGCCCTCCGCGGGGAAATCAAAGAAGCCTGCAGGAGAATCAACCAGATGAAGGGGTTCAAGGTAGCGATTGATGTCCCGACCGGAATTGATGCTGGCAGCGGCGAGTGTGATGGGGATGCAGTGAAAGCAGATGCGACAATCTGCCTCCATGACTGCAAAGAAGGCTGCGAAAAGTTGGCTGGAGAATTTTGGGTAGTTGACATTGGCCTTTAAAAGTGCTTATTCCTATATAGTTATGGAGATGGGATGATGAACCATAACGAATTATCAGCAGCAGAGAAAGCAGAAAGTGGAAATGTTTCAAAACTCCTAGAACAAATCAGGCTTGAAGGAGATATCGGTTCACAATACAGAATGCTTGACTTGCTTCCAGTGGCTGTTAAAGCGGCGGCAGAGAATGGAAGAATAACTGATTCTCTTGAGATTTTCGGGGCTGATGGAATCAACCTCCATTACCAAATGCTTGCAGTAGATATTCTTGCTAGTGCGGGAAAGGAAGAGTGGCTCGCAAGTGTCCTTGGCACAAAGGATATTCCAGAAGGCATCGGAATGCGGATAGTGAAGGCTCTTGCTGATGCGGGCCAGATTTCTGCTCTTGTGAAAATTGCAAATGGCAAAAAGGATGTTCCTGATTCTTTGATGAAAAAAGCTGAAGAAAGACTCGCAGTTGCTTATCTGGAAGCCACGCCTGAACAAAGAGCCAAACTGACAAAGGATGAGCTTCTCAGCATTACAGCAATGCTGGCAAAAAAACTAAACCCGCTTGCAGGAGACGGAGTCCTTAGCAAGGGAAATGGAAGGATGAGCCCCCATATGAGAAAGGGAAGCCGCAGGACCCTCAAGAGATAAAAGTGTTTCATTCGAACTAAGAGCAATGGCCGAGTTCCTGAGGAAGCTGACAGCTGTTATGTTCTATGCTTCGCTTCCAATGCTTATCCCAATCATATACAGTCTTTTCGTAGGCGACGGAGCGTGGGCGCCAATCGGCCTGACAATGCTCCTTCTTGCTTTTCCGGCCATGCCACATATCCTTAGGGCCGCGATTGACGATTTAACGAATTTTGTCAAATCCCTGCTCAACCCCGACACTCCATTCAACTATTCCATTCTCATGGATATCAAAGAGATGAGAAGGGAGGTTGAGAGTCTGACCTTAGGGCAGATACTCACTTTGACTTCAGTAGTCTGGATTCTGGTCCCGACGATTTCAACAATACCATATGTCTATTACGGTGTTCCGCTGGTTGACGCGTTCTTTGAGAGCATGTCTGGCTGGACATCAACAGGGTTGTCATCCCTGCAAACCGTAAGCAACCTTCCAAGCACCATGATTCTTTTCAGGAGCATTACACAGTGGGTTGGAGGACTTGGAATCGTAGTGCTCATACTCGCAGTTGTCAAGGGAAAAGAAGCCATGAAGTTCCTGAAGGCCGAGGGAAGGGCAATGACAGAGGTCGGGATAGGGGAGACAGTTGGGATAATATTCAAGACATACTCTTTCCTTACAATAGCCGGGATAATACTGCTCATCTTCCTTGGCATGAATCTTTTTGAGGCAGTAAACCTTACATTCGCCGGAATTTCAAACGGAGGTTTCTTCCCGTTTGACAATTTCGAATTTACGGACATACAGAAGTTTGCCCTGGCAATCCTGATGTTCGCGGGGGCAACAAGCTTCATTTTCTACAGGAATATATGGGAAGGAAATTCCAAGAAATCAATTTTTGAAGAAGAGTTCCTGCTTTATGTAATCATAACAATCACCGCGATACTGCTCATCACATACGTGGGCGGAGAAGAATTCTACAACACTGTGCTAAATACAATATCCGCTATTGCGTGCGGCGGTTTTGCAATTGGGGATTTGTCAGTTCTGCACGACTTCCCATTTTACCTCCTGATACTGCTCATGTTGTCCGGCGGTATGGTTGGTTCGACCACAGGAGGAATAAAACTCTGGAGAATACTGGTCATTGTGAAATCAATCATCAACCAAATCAAGAAGGCGTTCCTGCCATCTGGTTCGGTTCAGGTCGTTAAAATCAACGGCTCTGCGATAAACGGGCATGTGATAGTGGAGAGCGCGACTTTCGTTTTCACATATGTGGCATTGTTCCTCTTCGCATCAGGAGTGTTCATAATCGCAGATTACAATCTGGAAGACTCACTGTTCATGGTGGCATCTGCTCTTGGAAATGTTGGGCTTTCAACCATTGATGTTCCTGAAATCGGAGCCATGGGAAAGGCATTTTTAATATTGTTAATGTATCTGGGTAGGATAGAGATATTCCCGAGCTTGGCTCTTATCAACCATCTCATGAGGCGATAATATGAAGGTAATAGTTTTTGGCGGCGGAAAGGTGGGGCGCGCACTTGTCAGGTCCCTTGGAAAAAAGATAAATGGCACGATTGTTGACATAGACCGGGAAGTCTGCGACCTGATAGCGGCTGATTCAAACGCAAATGTCATATGCGGAGACGCAACAGATCCAGAGCTTCTTGAGGAACTTAAAGTTGGAGAAGCAGATTACGTTTTTGCTGTTACTGGAAGCGAAGAAACCAACTTCCTTGTTGCAGTTTACGCAAAGCACATGAACGCCAAGAAGGTCATCTCAAGGGCATCTGAGATGAAATACTCGAGCCTGATGGAAAGGCTTGGGGTAGAGCCTTTGGTCCCTGAATTGACGCTCGCAAGGGAGCTTGCCAACATGGTCCAAAATCCTCTGATTTCACTTATGCTTGACCCAACTGACTCAAACATTGAGATGATTGAGAAGGATGTCAATGGTGGAATGAAGAACAAGACTGTGCAGGAGGTTGAAGATAAGGGGAATTTCACAATAATCTCAGTCTATCAGGAGGGCAAATTCCTTTTCCCGAGCAGTGATTTCGAGCTTAAAGAAGGAATGAAGATTGTTGTGGTGAAGCATAACGTTTAATTGCCTTTATCCACAATAAGATATTCTCATTTATAGCCCCGTCGTCTAGTGCACCTTTGGAACTTTTGTACTAGGGTGTATGACAATGGTCAAGGATGGCGGGTTCTGGTCCCGCCGACACCGGTTCGAATCCGGTCGGGGCTATATTTTCTATATGTTTAATAACATTGCTTATCATGGTATAAGAAATGAGCCCGTCAGAGTCTATCAGCGATAGCCTCGACGACGCAGAGTGGGAACTTATTGTACATACACTCAAGGAGATGGATTGCGGCGTCGAAGGCAAATGCGCAAAGACCAGACGGCTTCGTGCCAAACTCGGCATAATCCGGCAAATCCTGACAAATGAGATTGGACAGTGGAATGGGGGAAACACGATTGAAGGCTCAATGTTTGTTTCCTCATTGAAATCAATAAGAAAAGCGGAGAAGGAATTCGAATCTTTGGGTATTAAAAAAACCGAGTTCATAATCTTTCTCGGACTTTTGCTGGATAAATTCAGCAAGCAGAAGCTTTTGGTGAAAAAGCCTCACGCGACACAGTCCGAATTTGGAAAAATGAAGGGAGTGGTGGAAGATGAAGAGCGTTCTTTATGAGAAACCTATCAAAATCGAGCTAGTTGACAACGTTCTTTTTGTAAATGAAAACCAGCACACCAAAAGCACCAGAACGCTGGCTCAGTTGAGAAGTGTCCTGAAGGATGATGTTCAGGGGGACCGGGACGTCTATTACATGTACAGAAACGTCTACAAGAAGGATGAAATAAGGTATGACATAACAGTCATTCTTCCGGAAAACCTTGGAGGCGAATGCGCAAAAACATATGGCCACTACCACCCTCCAAGCGAGGATGGCAAAAGTTATCCTGAGATTTACCAGGTGCTCAAAGGAAGCGCGGTTTTCATCCTGCAGAAAAGAAACAGCAATGGCACTGTAGATGTCATTGTTGTTGATGCGAAGGAAAATGAGATTGTTCTGATGCCGCCGGATTTTGGCCACATTTCAATAAACAACGGAGATACGCCACTTGTCATGGCAAACCTTGTCTATGAGAAATTTGAATCAGAATACGAAGAGGTAAAGGACAACAAGGGTGCTGCCTACTACTATACAAAAGACCATGAGCTTGTGCAGAATCCTGCATACCTTGTAAACAAAAACTCAAGAATCAGCGCTAAAGAACTCTGTGGAATGTACAAAATAGACTCAGAAGACATACTGCAGGAATTCCTTGAGAACCCGAAGAAGTTCGAGTATCTGAAGAAGCCAGGCCTTCTATAGTTTCACTATTTCTACTTTCTTTACTTTCCCCTGGGCAATCTGGGCTCCGCCCCCGCCTGAGCCGCCAAGCTCTGCAAGGACTTTCTCAAGAAGCCCCTTTGCAGTATATTTGGATTCTTTGCCTGCGGCGCAGATTATGTTTCCGGATTTGTTTACCAGGCAGACTGCCGCATGGTCGCTCTCAGCAACTTTAGCCCCAAGCTTGCGCATAACATCAGGTTCCAGGTCAAGGATTTTCATGACTGGTTCCTTGTTCTGGATTAACTCTTTTGCCTCTTCTGCAACCAAGAGCTCGCTCACGCTTGAGAGCCTCTTCTTCTGGTCTTTCCATTCATTGAAGAAGCGCTCTGCTGTTTTCACAAGCTCGGATTCCTGAACGCTCAGAACTCCGGCGGCCTCGCGGAGCAGCTGCTCTTTTTCTTGCATATACTCTATTGCAGGAATGCCGCACTTGTAGGTTATCCTTTCAACCCCGTCGTGGACACCCTCTCTTTTGAGTATCTTGAAGCAGCCTATTTCACCGGTTGAATCGAGCATTGTGTGGGTTCCTCCACATGCCTCAACATCAATATCCCCGATGCTGACAATGCGCAGTTCTTTTCCAGGAACAGCCCCGCCCTGGTACAAAGTGAAACCATACTTATCTTCTGCAAAGTTCCTTGGCAGAACCTCAGTCTTGACTGGAAGGTTCTTCAGGATGTATTCATTGACCCGAAGCTCAATCTTCGCCAGTTCTTCTGGCGAAATTCTTTTGTAATGAGTAACATCAAGATGAGCCTTATGCTCATCCTTGTTTGAGCCGCCCTGCCAGATATGTGGGCCAAGGACGTCCCTGCACGCCGCGTTGAGAATATGCGCCGCTGTGTGGTGTCTGGCAATCGTTTTTCTCCTCTCCAAATCAACTGCGCCCTCAACCTTATCCCCTTTCTTGAACTTCTTGGGGTCAGAGACCTCGTGCAGTATTACACCTGCCTGGCGTGTGGCATGCCGCATCTTCACCCCATTGAGAGTTCCAGTGTCAGAAACCTGTCCCCCGCTTTCCGGATAGAATGCGCTCTTATCAAGAACAACATATTTGCCTTTGACAATATCAAGGACCTTTGCCTTGAATTTCTCATCCCGGGAATAGTACAATCCTTCAGTCTTCGGAATTTTTGAGATGTCAGTATAAAGTATTTTCACTGATGGCGCTTTGCTTGGCGCAGCGTCATTGCCTTCTCCTGCTTTTACAAGATCATAGAAGTTCCCCGGCATCTTGACATCAACGCCATTCTCAGCCGCCACTTCGATTATGGATTCTGGAGGAATTCCATCACTCTTGTACAGGGTAACAAGGTCTTGCGGACTGATAGTATGTCCCTTGTTGCTTCCTGCCTTCTTGACTATGTTGGCAATAACGTTCCTTGCCTTGCCCTTGGTTGTCTGGTAGCGTTTCTGCTCCTCATCAATGACATCGATTGTTGTCTGGACCCCGCTCTCGAGATGGGGAAAAATGTAATCAAGATGTTTTGCGTGGGCTTCAATGACCTTTGCATAATCAATGTCATAGTTGTAGCGCTCTGAGAAACCGAATACCCTCCTCAATACCATCCTCAGGTTGTAGCCTCCGCCTGAGTTGCTCGGGAGCATCCCGTCAGTCACTGTGAATAATAAGGTTTTCAGATGGTCTGCTGAAGCATACAATGCCTGCAAAGGCTCAAGAGTCTCGAAAAGCTCTTTTTTGCTGATTCCAAGCATTCCTGCGATTCGCTCCTTTTCTTTCTCAAGGTCAGGAACCTCATCCTCATTCAGGCTTCCTGAAATCTTTGCGAATTTAAGGAACAGGTCCTTGTCAACGTTAATCCCGGTGCGCTTCTTCATCCCTTTTATTACAGGGCCAAAGACGACCTCATAGCTTGTGGGCTCTCCTGAAGTTATCCACGCGAGCCTGCTCAGGCCGGCTCCCATATCAATTACTTTTGTTGGAAGTTCCTTGTGCCCTTGAGACGTTGCCTCATACTGCATGAATACGCAGTTGCCTAGTTCAAGCCCGCGAACAAAGTACTCGATTGAAGGGCCAAAGTTTCCTCCGCCTGCCCAGACATCTTCCTGGAAAATGATTTCCTCTTCCGGAATCCCAAGAGCCTTCAGGTAGTTCAAATCGTGAGTAAGTGCTTCCTCTTTCCAATAGAAAAGGCCGGTCTTGTCAGTATTGAAGGCGTGCTGCCCAATCATGACAAAGTTGGTGTAGTGCCTTCCGCTTACCCCGACATTGCTAAGGTCTGAGAATCGGATGCACGGCTGCGGAACGATTAATGGATTGTGCTGCGGCTCAAGTTCGCCATTGACTACATATGGCTGGAAGTCATTGATGGATGCAATTGTGAAGTATAAGTCATCCCTCCACCTTGCGACAGTTGGGTAGGGCTTGACATAGCCATGGCCGTTCTTTGTGAAGTATTTCTCGATTGTTTTCCAGGTCTCGACATAGTCAAGTTTTTTCTTGACAGGGGTGGTGCCAATGAACTGGTAGCCGATGCAGGATGAGTCTCCGCATTGGTCCCTCTCCTCCTTGCTCCAGAACATTCTCGAGCATGCCTTGCATTTTCTTCTTGAGAATCCTCGCTCTGAAAGTACTTTGATTTTGTAGTGCTTCTCCCATTCGGAAGCGAATTGCCCTCTTAATGCGTCTTTATCAACATCCATGAGTATAACCTGAAAATGATGGGGCGTATATCGTTTTAAGACCCAATCCTGAAGGACGAGATGAACCTGTCCCGAATATCATTTGCCTTTGATGAATCCCTTGCAAGCACTCTTACCTTCATGTGCAGAGAGCGCTCAGGCACATATATGCTAATTGCATATCCCTTGAACTTTGAGGTTGAGCCTGAGAACGTGGTTGATATCGGAACTTCTGATGCGTATGCATCTCGTGAGAGTGAGAATGTCGAGATTTCGCCGGTTGATTTGGCATCATCAAGGATTTGCGCAGGGTCGTCTTCCATATCCTCTTCCAGAAGCTCGGATGCTGTCACAGAAGGGTTTTCCTGGAATGTCTTGTCGCGGTTTTCCCCATATGCCTTTACAGTATTGTAATAGACCACGATTAACATTTCCCCAGTCTGGCCATTTATCTGATGGTCGCCTGTGAATATTCCAGTTGAATTCTGCACATCCATGTTGGTTGGATATTCAAAACTGAAGCCGCTCGCGTTGTACCTGACCCATTTTGCAGGAGCAACGGTTTGGTTGGAAACGTTTGTTATGTTAGTAATGTTTGAGGTATTGGTCTCATTGGACCGGTCAGTCACTTCCGTGCATCCGAATAGCAGGATTGCAAATGCGAGCAAATAAACTATTTTCATATAGACACCATTTGTTTGACATTGTTCAGGAAGATGGTTGCGATATTGAGGGCATGCCTTGCCTCAGGTATTCCGGCCTGTTTTCCGGAAGCGCGGATGAGCAAATTAAGAAGCCCGGGCCCATCCCCAGTAACTGTTTTTTCTATTTTATGCCAGTCCTTCAGGGGAAATGTTTTCGGGTATGACTTCTCAATATGTTCAGTGGTTGCCTCAAAGGTCTGGGCGATTATGCCATCCTTGTAAAGCAGTGCTGACGCGGCCACTCGCAACGCCCCACGTGACTGCTCAAGAGACCCTGAATAATCCCCGCCCTTCAGCATATCAGAGGCACGCAGCAGCATTTGCGAAGCTGCCTCAACTGCCTGGAGAGCAGATATCATGTCGGGAGTCTTCCGCAATACATCGGGAGACGCATCCATATCTGGATTTCTTGCCAAAATGATTTAAAACCGCTTATACTAAGTGGAATGTTATGCAACTTCACGAGAGAATAGTTGAATTAGCACTAACAAGGTCGTTTTTCTTTCCAAGCAATGAGCCATATGGAAGCGTAAGCGGTTTCTATGATTATGGGCCAACCGGAGTTCTCATCAAAAGGAAGATAGAGAACATGTGGAAGCACATGTTCCTCAAGAACGAAGGCTTCCATGAGATTGAGACTTCATTGGTTACGCCTGAGGCGGTCCTCATCGCATCAGGGCACGTATCCAGCTTCGCAGACCCGGTAACTGAGTGCAAAAAATGCAACAGTGCAATCCGGGCAGACACTCTTGTTGAGGAGAAACACTACAAGTTCCATGGCGAACGATGGGATGGAAAACTTGAAAGCTTGGATAAGATAATTGAGGAGAAAAAAATCACATGCCCAAGCTGCGAGGGCGAACTGGGAAAGGCGTTCATGTTCAACCTGATGTTCAAAACAGGGATAGGTGGCGGCAGGGCAACTGCATATTGCAGACCTGAGACTGCCCAGGGGATATTCACAGCATTCCCAAGGATTGTCAGGAACCATGGGGCAAAACTGCCGATTGGCGTTGGCCAGGTTGGGAGGAGCTTCAGGAACGAGATTTCCCCAAGAAAGGGACTCTCGAGAATGAGGGAATTCACCCAGATGGAGCTCGAGTATTTCTTCAACCCGGCAGATGACAAATATACTGGCTTTGATTCTGTTGCAGATTACAAGATGAAGATAAAGGTCAATGACAAGCTTGAGGAAATGAGCGCCAGGGAGATGGTTGAGAAAAAGGTGGCCTCCAATGAACCTATGGCATACTTCCTTGTTCTTGCCTGGGAGTTCTACAAAAAACTTGGTGTTAACGAAGAGAAGATGGCACTGCGGCTCCTTGATGAAAATGAGACTCCGCACTACTCAGAGAGAAATATTGACATGGAGATTGACACTTCATATGGTACTTTGGAAACATTCGGAAACGCATACCGGACGGATTTTGACCTTGGCGCGCACGCCAAGCAAAGCGGCAAGGACTTCTCGGTCTTTATTGAAGCTGAGAAGAAGAGGCTGGTTCCCCACGTAGTTGAATTGTCGCTTGGTGTTGATCGGCTTTTCCTCTGCATGCTGGAGCACTGCTACAGGGACAAAACTGAAGAGAAGAACTGGGAATGGTTTGACTTCCCTCCTGAAATAGCGCCATACCATGTTGCAGTGTTCCCCCTACTGAGAAAGGATGGGCATCCTGAAAAAGCAAAGGAAGTCGTGAAGATGCTCAGGAAAGCCGGGTTGGACGCTCAGTACAGTGAAAGCGGAAGCATTGGAAAAAGATACGCCCGCGCAGATGAGATAGGCATCGTAATTGCCACCACCATCGACCACCAAACGTTAGAAGATGACAGTGTCACTATCCGTTATAGGAATACTGGCGAACAGATACGCACCCATATAAATGAAATCCAAAATGTATGTAATGGGTTTTTGAAGGGGGAAAGTTGGAATATGATTAAACAGAACTACAAATCAGCCGGTCAGTAGATTCTATATCACTTAATACCTCTTCCTTGGTCATCTCAGCAGCACTTGTCATTTTCATCAGCATCAGAAGGGGGATTCTGTTTTTTCCTAACTTCCATAGAGAGAATGTTTTCTTGCTTACACCCAAATATCGGGCCACTTTTTGGTGTTCTTTAAATTTGATTTTCAGTTTTGCAAATAATGCATCTCTAATCGGTTTATTTATTTTTATATAAATTTTCTCATCAACATGTTCAGTACATAAGAGAGTTGCCCTGGATTGCAATCTGATTAAACTGTGTTTTTGGAGTATCCTTAAGTAGGGCATGATGGTGGAGGGCACTATGCCCCCAAATTTCTTCGTAAGGAACCTTATATCACAAGTTTTTACTTTTTTTATTGTCTTTAGAATCTTTATCAATGAGTTAGGCGAGTTACTATCAAGCTTTTTTTCAATGCCCCTCTCTCCCTTTATCATCCGAATTCGTTCGTGTTTAGGTGTTCCTTTTTCAAAATAGGAAGTAAGCTTATTGATGTTATTACTTCGCTTAGTCCTTATTACATGATTAGTCCTAATCGCACAAATTACGATTCCATCTTCTGCAAATATGTTCTTCAAAGATGAGATAAGAGATTTACTTGAAAGTTCTATGCTCATGATGCCCTCTAAGCTCAAACATCCATCAAACATCATGACGCCTTTAGCAAAATCTCTCCGCAATCTGAATGTCGAGGATTTTATTATCTTAGGCTCAAATGCTGTGTGGGATTTGGGCCCTGGGATTACGCCAAAAAACTTAACCAGATATCTTGAAAAAATCTTATTACAGAAGAAAGACCTCCATGCATTGCCTCTTTGGGAAAAGTTTGTTGGATGTATCTTAAACTGATTAAAGATCCAAGAATTGAAAACCTCAACATTTTCTTTATAAAAATCCATTAGTTCTATGGTTGTGTGTGTCTGGATGTTAAACTGTTTTGAAAAAGATATCATGAAGTTTCTAATGGAAGAACAGTTGTTTCGGTTTATTGAGATATCAACGTAATGCTCTTTTCTGCTTTTTGAAAATTTCTTCACATAATTTATTTTCATGCGGTGGAGTCGTTTTTCCAATACGTTGAGATCTGTAGCTTTTTTTGAGGAAAAAATGACAGTTGCATGCATTGATCCATCTGCCATAAATGCTCCAAGTATGCTAGATAATTGTGACGAAAGAACCTTGCACGCTTTTACTGGTTTGGCGGATGCGCTGTTTACTTTGATAAAATCGATATTTGAATTGATTTGTTGGATTTGGTGGTTTTTTTCAGCATAATGTAATAAAGCGACGATTACCGGAATAGGTACAAACTTCTTCTTCTTTAGGGCTCTTTTTATTACATGGTTAGAACAACCAAGTTCCTTTGCAATCTTCTTGCTTAAAGATTCTCGAGATATATCTAATTTTTTTAAGGTGGTGGCTTCGAGTTTGGCGATTTGCTTGGAAAGTTTTTCTCCGCTAAAGCAAATCCAAGATCTCGGATGTATATCTGTCTCATCATGTAATTCTATCAGATTAAATCTTTTGCCCATCTCATCCCCCATACAAATTTTGTCGAAAATGGATTTTTTAAGGACGGAGATGGTTCATTTCTGCGGAAATTGGTATATGCAACCATTTTAAAATCTCTGAATATGGATAATTGTAAGTATTAAATATGAATAAGGATGGTTGACCCTATGAGGATTTTAATCGGGCTTCTGGCCCTGCTTCTGATATTTGGATGTGTGGAGGAGAGGCCTCCAGAGACTAATGTTACTCCGGATGAGAATGTCACCGAGCCTCCGCCAGTCACAATCATAATCGAGGACCAGCAGAATCAGACTACCGAGGATGTTGTCATCCCGGAGGATGAACCCGAAGAGAATGATACTGGGGATCCGACCGTGATTGACTTTGTGGTTGAGGAAGGGGAGCCAACGGGAATTTTCTTCATAGATGTTGGTGATGATTTCAACCATGGTAATTCAATTCTCATAAAGAAAGGGGAGCTTGACATCCTTATCGACGCTGGCCCAAAGGAGAAGGCCAATGTTGTTGTTGACTTCCTGAACTCCAGGTCAGTCGATGACATTGAAGTCCTCATATCAACCAACCCAGACCCAAGGAACTATGGCGGTCTTGAAACAGTAATTGAGAACTTTGCAGTTGAGCAGTTCTGGTGGAGCGGAGAATCCTTCGGAGACCAGAAGTATATCCAGATTACAAACAGAATTTCAGGCAAGGCGAAAATGACGAGCCTTGTTGAGGATGGCTTTAGCAAAGAGCTTGGTGGATTGAAAATCGAGATTCTTAATCCCCCAATTGAAAGATTTGACGATTCCAACAATGACGCTGTTGTTATGAAAATAACTGAGGGCAATGTAAGCGCGCTGCTTCTTTCCGGAATTCAGAAGGGAGCTGTTCAGAAGCTTACCAATGAGAAGAAGTCTGAGATAAAAACAGACATCATGATGGCCCCTTACTATGGCACTGGCGAGGGAACCAGGGATATTGGATTGTTCCTTCTGGCAGCAGAGCCTGACTATGTGATTGTGACTGGCAGCTCTGATGATTCGGCTGAGAACGGAGGCTCAAGGGAGCCATTCGAAAGGCTGATGGAGCAGTACGGTATTGAATCGCTTCAGACATATGTAAACGGGACTCTGAGGGTGACTACCGACGGCAGCGAGTACGCGATTCAGAACGTCACCAGCGGTTAGGATTTAAAAGGAATGCCAACAAATGCAAAATGCGTGGGCCCGTAGCTCAGCTTGGTAGAGGATAAATCATCCGCCAAAAGCGACGGACTCTTAGTTTTAGGGAAAGTAACTGACTAACCTGTTTTCCTAGAAATGGAAATCCGCAGGTCGAGGGTTCAAATCCCTCCGGGCCCGCTTTTATTTATCCTCCTAGTAGGAGACAAGAACATCATTTTGTTGTAGAAAAAGGAGAAATAAGACTACTTATAAAGCTTATGAAACAAATTCTTCTCCATGAAACATTCACAAACTAGACAGATTTCAGATAGGAAAAAACCAACTCCTGAGAACAAGCCATGGGCAAGATGGAAAAGGATGGCCTCTACTTTGGCGGTGTGCGCTGCTGGCGCAGGGCTGCTTGCCTCTTGCGGGACGCATGATCAGAACTACCGGAGAGAAAGCAGCGCAGCCATAGTAGTCCAAAGAGAGCCAAGCACAAGGCAGGCACTGCTGGAATGGATAACACTTGCTGAAGATGCTGAAGCCGGCCGGGAATCAAGAATCAAGGCTAAGGGTTCTCTGGTCAATGCCGCGCTTGATAGCGAACTGAGTCCAGAAGACTTGGATTTGTTATTCGGGTTCTTCGAGAGAAACGCTAATAGCGAATTATGGGAGATATCAGCTGGATGCACACATGCGATTGGAATTCTTGGTGAAAGAAATCAAAGGTATACTGAGAGAAGTTTAGATGTTATTGAAATGGTTGTTGATTGCAGTTATGAGGAGACCACGAATGAAGCCGTAGGGAGGTTGCGGGATATTGGCCTGTCTGAAAATGGCCTTCGGCATATTGGAAGGATTGTAGATCTACTCGAAAGAATGTTCGGGATGACTCTGAATCCAGATATTGCTGAGAATGCGGTTCTTGCTGTGGTGGCCATAGGCGAGGATGAAGACATCGGAGATTTGGACCGTGAAGAAGTTGTAAACTCACTTTTCCGTGCTGTCAGAATTAACCATGACATTATATGTTCAGTGTGGTATGGCCTTGAAGACATATATTCAATAAACAACATCAATCCAGAACTTGTCCGAAGAATCGACCAAGAGAGCAGAAGAATCCTTTGGGTTTACGAAGGAGTGTCCTGTTCTGATTGGTTTTCAGAGTGAATTCAAACATCTCAAAATTATTAGTATAAATTTGGGTATAAAACAATGGCCAGCGCTGTGCCAATTGTTCCCAATTTATCCCTTGCAACCCGTCTAGACCCCTCATTCTCGGAAAGTGAGGCGACGACCCTCAAACATCCATTATCTTCAAGGTCTCCTACTACCTGAGATAGTTGGCGTATCGCAGCTGCCCTGATGGTTCGGTAATTTAAATGCTTATAATGGCCCACAATAAACTTCAGAGCATCTTTCGGCTCATTCGAAAGGTTCAACTCAGATAGCCTTTCTGCTGCACTTCTTTTTGCAGCTTCATCTCCTGAAAAAGCCAGGACAAGGTACAGAGATTTCCGATCTTCCAGGCAAGCCACATTTTCTGCAAGTTTTTTTATTGCTGATTTACTCCTACCTAAAGTCGGGTAGCCATATGAATTGATTATGAAATGCAAGTTATTTTCTCCCCCAATATCTAAGAGCAAATCCATCGCCAGATTCATCCTGTCGTAAATAACAGTTCTTTGGCTATAGCGGCCTATTCGGGAATTTGCAATCTTTCTTAGTGATGCTGGACTGTCACTTAAAATTTGAGTTGCCCTCTCCCCAGGCAATCCTTCTGCCCCGAGCCCAATCTGCTCCAGGTTTTCCCTAGATAAACCATCAAGATATGGCATCCCTCTCTCTCCAGCTTCGTATATAATGAATTTAGTAAGCATGGTTTCGTCTTTGGAAACTATGCCAAGCGCTTCCGAACTTGTATCTGGATAGTGAGAATCCACTGCAACGGCTACCAGACATTCTGGGTCTCTGATGAGATTCAATGCAGCTTGCCGATCGGCAGCATCATCGGAAAAAATCGCCACTATTGCCAGGGCGTGCTGATCCTGGATTTTTTCTACTCTTCCAGACAGCACCTCCAGAATATC
Source organism: uncultured Microcaldota archaeon (assembly GCA_963791815.1). Taxonomy (GTDB): domain Archaea; phylum Micrarchaeota; class Micrarchaeia; order Anstonellales; family Bilamarchaeaceae; genus Bilamarchaeum. The sequence goes on from CAWBTT010000002.1 coordinate 279,724, forward strand.
CCTCCCAACACCAGTCATGTATCCGAAGTAATCGTGTCCACTAAATCCTTCAGTATAACTTCCAATAAGAATCCGCTCAAGCAGTTTTGTTTCATCTGAAATTCTTCCTATGGCCTTTTTTTGCAAATCTTCCATACCAAATAATTTGGGTAATCTTCCATCTTGTAATTCTTGAAGTCCATGTGCTACCCTTCTTTTTCCACTTGACTCGAGAAACTTGACAACACGTCTTCTGTGTGAATCCCTGTCAACATAAAGAGGGCGAGCATATAGATTCGGATTTTTTTTGTAAAATTTACCTTTTCCAAGTGTTTTTCTTGATGAATTCATATTTTTCTACCCATAAATATATTAATTATAACAATTTAAATATGTTATTGTGTGTAAATAATTATGGATTGTATCAGTTCCTGAGTCTGCAAAAGGGTCAATATATCGGATACAAGAATTGTTTCTCCGAGTGATTTTTAAGTCTTTTTATTACAAACATGATTATGCAGAAATTACGAAAGCATACTAATCCATTCAATTCGATTGTCACAAAAAAAGACCCCATGGAAGAGGGGGTGCAAGGCACCAGAATGGCATGTCCAAGAGAGATAGTCGCAATCCATTGCGCAAACGCCCTCGCGCATATGCAGGATGAGAAGAAGGACGGGTTTGATGCGCTCATGCTTGGCAGCCATACCAGATATGGACGGTGGTGGCATCAGAGCCGCGACCCGAACAAAAGGCCATTCTACACTTTTTGCCCTGAGAAAGTCGTCAAGGCGATAAAGGAACTTAGCTCAATGGATACTGTGACACTTATAGACCAGCTTCTTTTCATAGCAAGGAGAAGTATTGTTGAATATCAGCCAGTTGCCGAGGCTGCAAAGGAGAAACTCGCTGAAGTTGGCTTGACACTTGACTGAGCAAATTCTTAGAATTGTTAGATATTGCAAATCTTGTGAAGCTTCTGGAAAGCCTGTTCAGAAATCCGCCCAAGGTTTGTCTGGTATAAATCAAAAGAATAAGAAATGAAAAAAATCCGCAAAAGCGGAAAATTATTTTACTTGTTTTTTAGCGTACTCCGAAATGGTCGGTACTAGCACTTCCTCACCGGTGTACATCTTGTATGCCCAGAAGAGCATCACGAGGTATCCGAGAGGGCCGACAATGCATCCTATAAGCACAAAGCTAAGCACCATGGTAACTAACCAAAGCACTATGCCCGCGATAAGAGACTGCCATGCGTGAAATACCAGCTTTTTGTCATTCTTCTTGTCAGTAAGAAGGACGATAATTCCTCCAAGTACAGGAAGCACGTAACAGATTGCTGCCCAGAGTCTGTAATCCTTGTCTCCGGCCCGGGCCTCTGTTTTCGCTGGTTCTTCCATTTTCTTTTCTGCCATCTTTTCTCCAGCCATAATGTTAAACCTCTTTTCAACCATGAATGTGGTCTGCCGTAATGTCGTATGATATCTTTATAAATATTTTTCGGGAGCACAATCGTCTGATGCAACTGTTTAATTCACTCACAAAGACCCTAGATGGCTTCAGCCCGATTGAGGATAAGAAAATCCTGATGTATGTCTGCGGCCTGACGCCCTATGACAATGCGCACATTGGCCATGCCAGAACATACGTTTCTTTCGACGTAATCAAGAGATATCTGATAAAAAAAGGCTACTCCGTCTATCACATCCAGAACATCACGGATGTTGATGATAAGATAATCAAAAGGTGCAAGGAAACCGGCGCTGACCCAAAGAAACTCACTGAACAGAACCATGATGAGGCAATAGGGCTTTTCACCAAGCTGCACATACTTCCAGCCGATGTCTACCCCAAAGTCACTGAACATATTCCTGAAATCATTTCACTTGTCCAGGATATCATGAAGAATGGGGGCGCATATGAGACGGATTCCGGAGTATATTTCGATATTTCGGCATTTGAAAACTATGGAAAGCTCTCCGGCCAGAACCTTGAGCAGATAAAGGCAGGCTCGAGATTTGTTGTGGATGAGAGCAAGAAAGACCCTGCTGATTTTGCGCTTTGGAAAAAAACCAAAGACGGGATAATAGAGTTTGACAGTCCATGGGGAAGGGGCAGGCCAGGCTGGCACATCGAGTGCTCTGCAATGGCAAGGAAATATGCTGGCAGGACCCTTGACATCCACGGAGGAGCCCGTGATTTGATATTCCCCCACCATGAGAATGAGATTGCCCAGAGCGAGGCTGCAACCAAAGAGAAGTTCTGCAATTGCTGGATGCATACAGGATTCCTTACCGTAAGCGGGGAGAAGATGAGCAAGTCTTTGGGTAACTTCACAACAATCAAACAGGCACTAGCAATTTCAAGCCCAAACGCATTGAGATTGTTCTATTTGCAGGCCCATTACAGGAGCCCGCTTGATTATGACCCTGATAAAATCCAGTCAATGGAGGAATCCGTTGAAAGGATATTCAATTCAATCGGCCTTATCAGGGAAATTCTCTCAAAGGAAGGCTCTGGAAAGGATGAGGGCTTCAGAGAGAAGAGCGACGAACTGATTAAGTCATTCTATTCTGAGATGGAAAATGACTTCAACACCCCCCGCGCCCTCGCATCATTGTTCTCTTTGCTTCGCCTTGCCAATTCACACCTGAAGAATCCTGACAATCCGCAGCTTGAGAAAGTGGAAAAATCACTTGAGGAAATGCTTTGGATTTTGGGAATCGAGGAAGTGAAATCAGGAATTTCATCGAAGAAGGATTCTCTTGAAGCTCTTGCAAAAGAACTTGGAGCAGAGGGAAACTCCCCTGAGGAAATCCTTGACTCGTTAATCAAGATGCGCGAGGATGCGAGGAAGAACAAAGATTATGCAAAGGGAGACATGATTAGGGATAAACTCAAGGAAATCGGCATAATCATAGAGGATAAGCCTGACGGGACAAGATGGAAAGTCGAGTAATCAGTATCCTTTCTTGTATTCTTCAGAGCCTACTTTTCCACCAAAGAGAAGTAACAGGTTGCCCCAGGTCCAGAAGCCAACCGTTCTGAAAAACCCGTGGCTCTTGAATCTGCGGTCAGAAAGAGTGAGAATCAGGTCTTTATCATACTTGATTCGTTTGCTTCTCGGGAGCCTCCTCATCAGGTCAGCATCTTCACATACTACTGAGCGGTATCCGCCCGCGTTGAGAAAAACGTTCCTCCTGAAAGCAGAGTTATTTGGCGGGACATAGCACTCCTTCGTAACTGCGTGGTTTGCCTTTCCGAGGTAGAATATGCTCTTTGAATAAGCATCATAAATCAGTTTCCATGCCCTTGAATCAGAGGAATAGAAGTTCATTCCTCCAAGGAAAAGAAGTTCAGGGTCGCTGAAATGCATTTTGATTCTTTCAACAAAATCAGGAGAGACTTCAGTGTCAGCGTCGATGAAAACGACAATTTCGTTGCTCGCGTTTTTTGCCCCCTCTGTTTTTGCAAGCCCATTTCCGTTCTTTGGCCTTGTAAGCACCTTGGCCCCATGGTTTTTTGCGATTTCAACAGTACGGTCATTGCTGTGGCTGTCAACTATGATTACCTCATCCTCCTTGGAGAGCTGCGCTTTCAGATTCGTTAGAACATTCCCAATATGCTCTTCTTCATTCAGCGTTGGAATGATTATGCTTATCATACACAGTCGACCATATCCAACAATATTGTTATCAGGTAAAATATATAAACCTCTTGTTCGAATTCAACAGCGACCAGTTTAGTAGAGGCGAAACAATGCAAAGGCCAGTATACAGAGCAGCCAGAACCAGCACTAGGACACAGATGCCCCCCATACCTAAATTTCCGGACTTTGAAGTTGCAAAGGAATCAATCATGAAACTTTCAAACGCATTCGAAGAACGCGGATCAGGAGGAAAAAGAACAGAGAGAAAACCATTTGAGGAGATTCTTGAGGTGGCTACAGAAGGCATGTTATCATCGGTTAGAAAAAGTATGCCATTATAAGCGACCTTATACCACTCTTTTAAGCCTTTCCTTTCTTATTATTCATGTGAGCGTTACACTTAGGCAGGTTAAGGACTATTGCAGGCCTTTCCTTGAGCGAAGAAATTTCAGATTCAGGCAGCTGCGCAGATTTGTTGGACACACGAGACTCAATGACTTGCGGGTTGCAAAGGCGTTTGCCCACCCTGGAGATGGCGCAGTCAATTTCATGAAAGCCCTTGATATGGCAAGCCCCAAACTCAAGGAGCCAATCACAGAGGAACTCAGAAAACTCGACAAACGCGGCAATATTACTCATGATGACCGTATGCTCATGATTAGAAAAATCCAGGAGATATTCCTCCAGAACGGCATTCACACGGATTTCAACAGGCCATCAAGCGTCGGCCTTGTTATGCATTCCGGGACTGTCAGCAACACCCCAGTATATTTCCTTCTTGGCGAATCCGGAGGCTCAGCAACATTCTGCGGAAGATACTACGAGGCAATTGATGGAATCGGAAGCAGGCTCACAGTAAACGTAACAAGCACAGCATCAAGATTAGTTGAAATCCTCGACCTCATGTTCAATGATGGCAAGGACGATAATGACCGTTTTGAGCGCGCGCTTATGCTAAGAGATAAAGATAGCCTTGGGCAGTGGGTTTCAAAGGTTGATTTTGATCCTGACGAAGTCCCTGCAAGCATGTTCCTTTTCGTATTAAGCGTGCGCGAAAGTATCAGCAAGCTTGAAGGAATCGCAGCTCAGTGTGATACTCCGCAGGACTTCGTCCGGATGGCAGTAAACCTCCAGCTTGACTCTGTTCTTGCTCATGAGACTTCGCACATTGAGGAGAAGAAGGCAAATGGTGAGATTCCCCTTTCAAAAGGGGCAAAAGAACTGATTGCATATCTTCTTGAGGCAGCATACTCGAGTCCGGACATCGCTTTCAGGGCTATGTTAGACCGTAAATTCGAGATTGAGAAGATGATGCCAGGGATGTTTGATGATATCCGGGGGATGGGCGGTATGGCTCTTTTAGAGGATGCTGCTTTCCTTAGAGCATGTGCATTGGACTCTCTGGACGACATATTCATTGAGCTTTCAAGCAAATCGCATGATGAAGTGATTCGAACCGACATAATCCAAGGGGTCCAGAAATCCAACTATGTGAACGGCAACGACATGCCCTTGGTTGAACGCGCAATGTGCAACCCGTCCCTAAGATAGGCTCTTGCTGAATTCTTCTAATTCCATTGATATTACAGTGCACTGATGACGCAATTCTTTCAACTTTTCAATATTGTAGGTTGTAATCTGCGCCTTCCGAATTTCAGTCACTTTGCCTTCCCAATGCCTGAACCTGAATCCACCACTGCTGGATGCTCCCTGTATTACCTGTGCTCTTTGGAGAAGCATCCTGCAATCTATTTCTATATCACGCTTCAGATTCGCGATGAGATCATCTACTGGTACGGCATCTTGCACATCTGGGACTGCGATGCTGGACCTGGTCATGAAAACCAATTGCAAATGATAATTAAATAACTTCCGAACACAGGTTTTTCATGGGAAAAGTATCAGTTGCAGTTTTCGCATCAGGGCGCGGAAGCAACTTCAAATCTATACTCGAAGAAATCAAGGCAGGCAGATGCAATGCCGAGATAAAGGTATTGGTTACAAACAATCCTGAGGCTCCCGCGATAGATACTGCCAAAGAGAATGGAATCCCGGTTGAAATTTTCAATAAAGATGATTATCCTAAGCGCGAGGAAATGGATTTGGCAATCAAGGAAAAGCTTGATTCCTATGGAGTTGGGCTTGTTGTCCTTGCAGGCTATATGCTTCTAATCAAAGGAAAAGAACTTCTGGAATCCTACAGGGTAATCAATATCCATCCGGCGCTCCTGCCCTCATTCCCAGGAGTTGATGCCCAGAAACAGGCATTTGACCATGGGGCGAAAATCTCAGGAGTGACAATCCATTTTGTTGACTCTGGATTGGACAGCGGACCAATTCTTTATCAGGAAGCTGTTGATATTTCCGATTGCAAAGGCGCAGAGGAAACAGCCGCAAAAATTCTGAAGGTGGAGCACTCAGCATATGCAAAAGTAGTGGACTCTTTCTCAAAAGGGCACTATGAAATAGAAGGAAGAAGAGCCAGGTTTGTGCCAGAGAAAGACTGATTCTTATTGGATAAATAATATAAAAAAAGAAAAAATCAGTTCAGGTTGGCATAGAAGTAATATGTTTCGTTGGTGCCTGATGCTTCTGGTGTTGGCACCATCACTTCATAATCTCCTGTAGCCCCGTTCCACAATGTCCCCCCTGAGATTATCGAGCTGCAGAAGAGCATGTCTGGTTTTGTAGGCGTGGTTGCTGATTTCAGTGCGCAGGTCATGAATCCTCCTGCAGAGCCTGTGTCTGCATAGCTTGCGTTGCTGATAGTTTCAGTCCCGATTCCAATAGTGCAGTTTGTGCTGTTGAAAGTCTTGTTTCCTGAATCGGTTGCACTAGAAGTCAAACTCCATGCAATGTCTATGTCAGTTCCAAGAGCTCCTGAGACCGTTGTTGGGTCTGTCAGTGCTGAATCAGTTGACAAACAAACAACTCCTCCAGAAGCAGGTGCCCAACTCCAAGAGTACACATTGGTCCCTGTTACATCATTAAGGAAAATATTTCCTACAACATCACCGTAGAATGCTGCCCATCTTTCAGTCAATTGGGTTGAGCTGATGTTGACTCCGCTCACGTTTCCTCCTTCTGTTGAAAGGTTTCCTGCTGCGCTTGCGTTGAATCTTCCGTGGTGCGTGACATTTGTGACGTTGGCACCATAGAGGCTGACGTTGGCAGTTGTAACGTTCAATGGAGTTGCGTTTGACATGATTCCGTAGATGCTGCCAGGAGTGTGGCTGGTCAATGTGAGAGTATTGGCTCCTTCATTGAGCGTTGCCCCTGTGTCATTCCAGGTTCCATTGTACTTTTGGAGTTCAAAGGCACTCTCATTATAGGCAGCAGACTCTCCTGCTGTCCAGGTCCATGTTATTGTTCCTATAGATTCAGAGCCTGTTAGGTCCACAAACTTGTTTTCAAAGCTTGTGTAGTTGGCTGGCAATGCTGTGCCGCTGCTCCAGTTCATGGAGAAGCTGCCTCCAGCAGATACTGAATCCAAGAGAGACATGTCAGTGTAGTCGCTCATGTCTCCTGCAGGCCTGTCGAACACCAGTGAGCTGATATTCAGTGCCACTGATGAACCAAGGTTGTTGTCAACTTGGAAGTCCTGGGCGTTGTTGTATGTTCTTGAATTCAATACTGTTGTGTTGTCTGAATCCAAGACATAGATACCATACTGGGTGTTGTTGCATGCAATGGAATCTTCAATGAGCGTATCGTTGGATTCGTCAACGAATACACCATAGCCGGCTCCGCAGAACCAGGATGGGTCTATGTGGACGCCGCTCGATTTCTTGGCATATATGCCCATCATGCTGGAGTGCAGAGCTTTGCTGTCAGTTATCTTGACTCCGCTACTGCTGTCTATGTAGAATGCATATCCGCTGTCACTTGAATTGATGTTGGCAAGATGTGAGTTGCTCACATTGTAGAGGTACACACCGCTGCTGTAGTTGCTGATGACACAGTTAAGCAGAGTAGCATTGTCCACCGAATCGGCCCAGATTGCATATGCCGCACCATCATCAGTGATGGAGTGGCCGTCGCAGTCGATTGTGATATCATCTCCTGTAATCTTCAGGCAGGCTCCGTTGCTCAGGTTGCCTGTCAGGTCGGCTGTCAGTGTGTAGGTGCCATTGCTTGTGATTTCCTGACAAGAAGATATGTTGTATGAAGGCTCTTCGGGACTATATTGAAGGATACCGTACTGTGAACCGACTGGCATGTTGGAGACCAAGAGGTAATCGCCCACTGTGTCAAGTGTGCTTGAGAGCTCACTCCATGAGCCATCATGCTTCCAGACTCCAAAGGCAGATTCATTGTAGCCTCCTGTGTCCACATCACCCTGCTCATAGAGGAAGTAGATGTAGTCCAGAGAAGGTCCCCCCTGCAATGCAGTCATGTTGAGGAATGTCTGTGCGAAACTAATCTGATTAATTGGCAGTGTATGCGACTGCGGACTCCATGAAAGCGCGTACCTCTGGTTGCCTGGCATTGTGTGGCTGAATGTCACTTGAGTGTAGTTCTCCACTGCACCTGAGTCAGGCAGGAAGAATGTATTGAGCAGGCTGAAGTTGGAGCCTGTTCCTCCGATTGTGGAGATGTCAAGGTCGTAGAGTGAGTTGTTGTAGAAGAAAGTCGGACCTCCAGTAGTCATCTGGTTTCCTGAGCCCAGGAAGTAGAGGCCGTAGGTGTTTCCGTTGAATGTGTTGGCTCCCCAGTGGCTGTCAGAAAGTCTTGAGATGCCCCCATATGCGTAGTTGTATACTTCGCAGTTCTTGACTGTGACATTGGTGAGTGACTCGTTGACATAGACACCGAATGTACCTGAGCTGCCATCGTGGCTGATTGAGTGTCCATCACAGTCCAGTGTGACATCTGATGAATCAATGACCATACAGGCGCTGCCTCCAATTACTGAGTTTGGTGCTCCTGTAAGGTTTGCTCCAAGTTTGTAGGTCTCAGGTGCATCAATCACAGTACATTCTGTCAGAGGTGACTTGTTGTATTGCAATATTGCATATTGTGAACCGACTGGCATGTTGGAGACCAAGAGGTAATCGCCCACTGTGTCAAGTGTGCTTGAGAGCTCACTCCATGAGCCATCATGCTTCCAGACTCCAAAGGCAGATTCATTGTAGCCTCCTGTGTCCACATCACCCTGCTCATAGAGGAAGTAGATGTAGTCCAGAGAAGGTCCCCCCTGCAATGCAGTCATGTTGAGGAATGTCTGTGCGAAACTAATCTGATTAATTGGCAGTGTATGCGACTGCGGACTCCATGAAAGCGCGTACCTCTGGTTGCCTGGCATTGTGTGGCTGAATGTCACTTGAGTGTAGTTCTCCACTGCACCTGAGTCAGGCAGGAAGAATGTATTGAGCAGGCTGAAGTTGGAGCCTGTTCCTCCGATTGTGGAGATGTCAAGGTCGTAGAGTGAGTTGTTGTAGAAGAAAGTCGGACCTCCAGTAGTCATCTGGTTTCCTGAGCCCAGGAAGTAGAGGCCGTAGGTGTTTCCGTTGAATGTGTTGGCTCCCCAGTGGCTGTCAGAAAGTCTTGAGATGCCCCCATATGCGTAGTTGTATACTTCGCAGTTCTTGACTGTGACATTGGTGAGTGACTCGTTGACATAGACACCGAATGTACCTGAGCTGCCATCGTGGCTGATTGAGTGTCCATCACAGTCCAGTGTGACATCTGATGAATCAATGACCATACAGGCGCTGCCTCCAATTACTGAGTTTGGTGCTCCTGTAAGGTTTGCTCCAAGTTTGTAGGTCTCAGGTGCATCAATCACAGTACATTCTGTCAGAGGTGACTTGTTGTATTGCAATATTGCATATTGTGAACCGACTGGCATGTTGGAGACCAAGAGGTAATCGCCCACTGTGTCAAGTGTGCTTGAGAGCTCACTCCATGAGCCATCATGCTTCCAGACTCCAAAGGCAGATTCATTGTAGCCTCCTGTGTCCACATCACCCTGCTCATAGAGGAAGTAGATGTAGTCCAGAGAAGGTCCCCCCTGCAATGCAGTCATGTTGAGGAATGTCTGTGCGAAACTAATCTGATTAATTGGCAGTGTATGCGACTGCGGACTCCATGAAAGCGCGTACCTCTGGTTGCCTGGCATTGTGTGGCTGAATGTCACTTGAGTGTAGTTCTCCACTGCACCTGAGTCAGGCAGGAAGAATGTATTGAGCAGGCTGAAGTTGGAGCCTGTTCCTCCGATTGTGGAGATGTCAAGGTCGTAGAGTGAGTTGTTGTAGAAGAAAGTCGGACCTCCAGTAGTCATCTGGTTTCCTGAGCCCAGGAAGTAGAGGCCGTAGGTGTTTCCGTTGAATGTGTTGGCTCCCCAGTGGCTGTCAGAAAGTCTTGAGATGCCCCCATATGCGTAGTTGTATACTTCGCAGTTCTTGACTGTGACATTGGTGAGTGACTCGTTGACATAGACACCGAATGTACCTGAGCTGCCATCGTGGCTGATTGAGTGTCCATCACAGTCCAGTGTGACATCTGATGAATCAATGACCATACAGGCGCTGCCTCCAATTACTGAGTTTGGTGCTCCTGTAAGGTTTGCTCCAAGTTTGTAGGTCTCAGGTGCATCAATCACAGTACATTCTGTCAGAGGTGACTTGTTGTATTGCAATATTGCATATTGTGAACCGACTGGCATGTTGGAGATGAGGATGTAGTCCCCGAACTCATCAAGTGTACCTGAGAGCTCAGTCCAATTAACGTTGTGCTTCCACACACGGAATGCTGATTCGTTGTAGCCTCCCGCATCCACATCAGCCTGATCCCAGAGGAAGAATATGCTGTCTATGACTGGGGAGCCCTGCAATGCAGTCATGTTGATGAACTTCTGGTCGAAGCTTATCTGGTTGATGGGCAGGGTGTGCGACTGAGGACTCCACTTGAGGGCATACCTCTGGCTGCTGCCCATGTAATCTGTGAAGGTCAGATAAGTGAGATTCTCCTGCACGCCTGATGGAGGCAAGAAGTAACTGTTAAGGATACTGAAGTTAGATGCTGCACTGGTGTAGAGGTCAAGGTCATAGATGGAGTTATTGTAGTAGGTTACCCCGCTGGTGGTCATCGTATTTGATGAGCCCCAGAGATAGAGGCCGTAGGCATTTCCATTGAAGGTATTGGTGTCCCAGTGGGAATCGGACATCCTGGATAGAGCGCCGTATCCGTAGCCGGATACCTCACAGTTCTTGACTGTGACATTGTCAAGGGACTCATTGACATAGACACCGTAAGTGCCTGCGCTGCCATCATGGCTGATGGAGTGTCCATCACAGTCCAGTATTACATCTGGTGAATCTATCACCATACATGCAGTTCCTCCAATGACTGTGTTTGGTGCTCCGCTTAGGTTTGCTAAGAGCTGATATTCTCCACTAATGTCAATCACAGTGCATGAACTGATGTCGAATGAGCGGTTATCTTGTAATATGGCATAAGTGCTGCCTGGATTATGATTAGATAATGTTAGCACATTTGCTAGGCTTGGGGTGTCGTTCCTTAGAGTCCAAAGGTCCTCGGCATTGTAGCTCCACAACTCAAATTTAGACTCGTTATATATCGAGCCCAGCTCAGCATCTTCCCATCTGAATGCTATTGAGTCTATAGATGGAGCGACTGAATAGTTTGTGATGTCTACATACTTCTGTGCAAAGCTGACATATCCGGTTGGAAGAGTATAGGGATTGGTGGTCCAGTTGAGAGCGTATTGGTCATTGGTCCCAAAGATGTCGTATATGTCAAGACTAGTGTGGTTCACGAATCCTCCCGCGTCATTGTCCAAAGTCATGTTGGTTATGAAGAGTGAGATGGGCGTTGATGTCGTCTGTGCACGGAAGTCCTCGTAGCTGTTGTTGTAGAGGTGTAGGTTTGTCACATTGACATCATCAGATTCTATGATGAAGAGACCCCACTCATTGTCACGGGCAGTGTTGTTGATGAGGGCATTGTTGTCTCCCGTGGTTAGGCTGAATCCGTTCTCGCTGCCATACACCGTGTTATCGATGAGTGTGTTGTGGCTCGATAAGCCCGCTATGTGGATGGCATTGATTGAAGAGGTGCCGGAAGTGACAGTGTTGCCAATCAGGCGGTTGCTGTCACTGCCGCTAAGCAGAAGTGCATCGACTCCCGCAGTAATGGTCTCCACATTGCAGTAGGTCATATTGTTGTTGTGGCTTTTGTAGAGGAAGATTCCATGCGCCGATGAATTGAAGGCCGCGACACCATCGAAGAGGCTGTCGTTTGCCTGATAGGCATAGAGGCCAGTCTCATAGTTGGCTATGTTCGGGCAGTCGCTCACAGTGACGTTGGTGACCGAGTCGTTCAGCAGTATACCATACGCAAAGGTTCCGTTGTTGGTTATGTTGTAGCCGTTGCAGTTGAGACTGACATTAGATGAATCAATAAGGATGCATGCCTTGGCACTGCCGAAGATAGGCGATGTGTCCACAGGGGCGCCCACAAGATCAGCCTGCATCGTATAATGACCAGGCGAAGAGATGAGGGCGCAGTCGGTGAGGTTGTAGAAACCAGATCCCTCAAGGATAGCATAGTCAGATGCTGGGTTCAGGCCCGGAACAATCAATGAGTTAGCGTTGGTGTCGAGCGTTGCGCTGACAGGGCTCCATGAGCCATCATCCTTCCATAGTTCGAAGTAGGCCTCATTGTAGTCATCACTGACCTCCTGCTGATCCCAAGTCCAGGTAACATAGTCCAACGAGAGGTTGACTGATTCGTTGACTATCTCCAAATACTTGTTGGCGAAGCTCGTATAGCCTGAAGGAAGGGTTGATGAGTTGGATGTCCACCTCATCCGAACGTAATCATTGATTGTCATATTGTCCTCAATTGTTAGGGTGGTGTAGTTTTGGAAGCCGCCAGCTGGATTGTCAAATTTCACATCAGAGAGGAAGACACTCACGGGGCCGTTATAGGCATATACGTCCATGTCATAGAGACGGCTGTCATAGAAGTGGCCATTGTCAAGGCTGGTGTTCGCGTCGATGAGTATCAGGGCGTAGCTGTTATTGAAGGAAGTGATGTTGGTGAGTGTGATGTTGGTAAGGCGATCTATACCGAAGCCGATGTTTGTATTGTTGTTTGCTCTGCACTCGGTGACTGTACTGTGTGAAGAGTTGTATATCTCATAACCATTGCCCGCATTTCCTTCTGCCTCGAGATTGTACAGGTTGGTATAGTCACTGTCACGCACATATACACCCTTCGAGTTGCCCAAGGCCTGGCCATTTCTGATTGTCGTACCCTGGGAATCTGCCCATACATAGAAACCATACCACGAGTTGTTGTAGGCCTGGTTGCCCTCGAAGAGGTTATCATCGCTAGCCTCGACAGAGAAGCCGGTCCAGTTGTTGTCATGCGCGAAGTTATCAGTGAGATTATTGCCATTTGAATTGTCAAAGAGGTGGAAACCGTGCCTGGAGTTGTTGTATGCCTCATTCGCGATAAGGTTGCTGTCGTAGCCATAACCCAAGAGGATGAATCCTTCGAAGTCATTGTCATAGGCCGTATTGTTGATGAGAGTGGCTGATGCGAATGTAATGAAGAATCCGCGCTCGTGGTTAGCGTATGCGGTATTGTTGACGAGCCTGTTTCCGTCGTCTTCGGCAACCCTGAAACCGTTCACGGTGTTGTTGAATGCGGTGTTGTTGGTAAGGTTACTGTCCGCATCAGAGTCAATGTTGAATCCATGCCTGTTGTTGTATGCCGTGTTGCTGACGTAATTATTCTCAGAGCCCACATCGAATCCATCATAGTTATTGTCGTATGCGGTGTTGTTGATGACATCATTGAATTTGGCGTTGAGCCTGAATCCATGCCCAGAGTTGAGGTTGGCAGTATTGTTCTCGATTAGGCTATGGCCTGAATTATCAAAGTAGAAGCCGCTGTATCCTGAGGCGTCCAGACCGTTGAATATGGCACTGTTGTTGATGAATGTGTTGTTGACATTGTTGGGGGTGAAGCCTGAGATACCCCGCATATTGAAACCGTCGCGGCCGCTGTTGGCTGCGGTGTTGCCAATGAATGTGTTGTTCTGGCATGGAATGGCAGTGGATGTGGCCTCGACATAGAAACCATAGTAGTTGTCACTGTCCGATGCCGTATTGTCGATGTAATTGTTGTAAGAGCCGTAGTAGCTCCAGAAGCCGTAGTTCACATTGTCATATGCGAAGTTGTCTGTGAGATTGACATAAGAGCTGTCATATAAGTAATAGCCGGCGTTGCTGTTGTTTTGTGAAGTCGTATTCCTGATTTCTGCTTCTGATGAGCGGAATATGTAGATGCCGCGGTTGTAGCTCGAAACGTTCGGGCAGTTCTTTATTGTGATGTTTGTGTAGTTCACGGATGTGGAGCCGTTGACCAGGATACCTGCCGCTGGAGATGTGCCGTCGTTTATTATGCTGGAGCCATTGCAGTCAAAGACAACATCGGATGATGCGATTTTGATGCATGCGTAGTTGACGTAGGAAACCTCTGGGGCACCTATCGGAGCGCCTGAGATATCAGTTTTAAGCGCGTACTCGCCAGGAGACTCAATCAGCATACAGTTGGATTCGTTGCTCTCAAGGATTCCATATACGCTGCTTGGGTTGTGGTTGCTGAGGCTCAAGGTATTGGCTGAAGCATCAAGGGCTGCACCAGTGTCGCTCCAGCTTCCGTTGTGTTTCCAGAGTTCGAACTGGGATTCTTTATAGCTGCCATCTATGACTTCCTGCTCTGTCCAATGCCAGACTATTGAGTCTATTGAGACTGTTGTTCCTGTCCCATTGGTTATCTCGATGAATTTCTGAGCGAAACTTTTGCGACCGCTCGGAACTGGAGCGGGGCTGGATGAATAGTTGATATAATAGTCCTCAAGGCCGGTACTATCATCGATGCTCAGGTTGGTATATTCGTCCAGGACACCTGATGGGGGCTTGAAGAGACTGTTGCTCATGTTGTATGTGGATGAAGTGGTTGAGAGATAGAAATCGTATTCATTATTGTAGAAACTATTGTCGACAAGATTCGTGTCATCAGCTCCTGAAACGATGCCGATTCCTTTCACGTTGCTGTGGGCCGTGTTGTTGATGAGGGCGTTGGTGTTGGATGAATCAAGTTTGATTCCCTCATCATTATTGTATACGCTATTGTCCTGCAACAGATTGTCATTGGAGAGGAGGGAGATGTGGAACCCACCATTTGTGCTGTGATGTACATCATTGAAGATGAAATTGTTGGCGCTTGAACCTAGAGTGACGTAGAACCCATAATCAAGGCTGTATGATGCCTCGTTGTCGGTGAAATTGTTCTGTGACGAATTGGAGACATAGAATGATATGTTGTTGTCGAGGGCGACATTATCATCCACTACTGAGTGGTGGCTGTTGCCAAGGACGAATCCCCATAGTGAGTTGTTGGCTACGTTGTTGTTCGCGACAATCGAATAGTTACTGCCCGGGATGCCGATACCAATCGCGTTGTCATCCACCGTATTCCAAGTGACATTGTTGTAGAGAGAATCCAGGTCAACCAGAATCCCCGTGCCTGCGCTACTGACATTGTTCAATGATACTAGGGTATTGTTGCTGCCTGAGAGTCTGATACCTGTCTGGCTGTGGTTGTGCACCTGGTTGCCCAAGATATCATTGCCAACCGAGTTTACTGCATAGATACCGAAGTCGTTGTCATATACCGTGTTGTTCAGGAAAGCGGAATTGTAATTTCCATCTAGGCTGATACCGTCGCCGCTGTTGTTGTAGGCTGTGTTGTTCGTGAGGGTGATGTTCAGGGTTGAGACATAGAAACCGTCGCCGCAGTTGTAGGCAATGTTGTTTATCAGTTGCTGGTTTTGTGGATTCACGAAATAGAATCCTGCGGTGGCATCATCATTGGCCGTGTTGTTGAAAAGGATGTTACCCGTTGAGACTGCCCCCGTGTTCTTGAAACTGATGTCATTGTGATGGCCGTGGTTAGCTGTCAGGTTGGAGTACTTCGCTGAGCCGAGGTCAATGCCATCAGTGTTGTTGTATACTACATTGTTCTCGATTATAGCATAGTAGTTGTTTGATGTTCCTAAAGAGATTCCTGTATCAGAGTTATTGTGGATGGTGTTGTCACGGATATATGTGTTGTTCACGTTAACACCTACATCTATACCCCGGGAATAGTCAGAGATATCGCAGTTCATGACATTGATGTTGTCGAGGTCGTCTGATAGGTAGATGCCAATTGTGAATCCTGCGGTGCCGTTGTTAGCGATGCTGAATCCATCGCAGTCAAGGGAAACATCCGACGATTGGATGAAAACACAAATCTCCGCTGCCACATATGTGATTGGGGCGCCCTCAAGGTCTGCGTTCATTGCATAGTTGCCTGGGGAGGTGATGTTCTGGCAGCCATCGAGGAATGTCGCGTTGGAAGTACTCTCCATTATGGAATATGTGCTTGTTGGGAACATGTCGATGAGCGTGAGCGAGTTTGCGCTAGTGTCGATTGCGGCCCCGGTGTTGGTCCAGTTGTGCGATGTGTTGTGTTTCCAAAGCTCGAATTGGGTCTCAGTGTAGTTGCCGTCGATGACATCCTGCTCATCCCATAAGAATGATACGTTATCTATACGGACTGCTCCTGATTGATGGGTGATGTTCAGATAAGAATTCTCGAAACTGACATGGTCTGCTGGAAGAGCCGCGGGCTGTGCTGTCCATTCCATGGAGTACTGCGAGAACCCGTTCATTGTGTCGACCATGCTCAGGACAGTGGAGTTCTCTGTGGTGCCTGAGGGGTTCAGGAAAAGATTTGAATCAATAGTGTAGCTGAAGTCATTGCCCTCCTGGTTGGACACAAAGATGTCGAAGGTGTTGTTGTAAAGGGCATTCCGAATAAGCGAGCTGTTGTCGGGATTTCCACTGCCAAACATGCTATTGCCGCGGAAGAGTGCGATGCCGACTCCATTGCTGTGTATGACATTCTCGGTGCATGTGGTGTTATCGTCACTGATATAGAGACCGCTCTGGGTATTGGTATGGAGGGTGTTGTTCGTCAGAAGGTGGTTGGAGCCCACTGGTCCATTGGTAACCAGAGCAATGCCGTTCCATCCATTGCCATATACAGTATTGTTGTCCAGCATGTTGCTGTCGGACCCTAGCAGAACAATGCCGTTCCATCCATTGCCATATACAGTATTGTTGTCCAGCATGTTGCTGTCGGCCACTAATACATAGATGCCGTCCTGGGAATTGTCATATACCGTATTGTTCGCAATCAGGTTGTCGTTCAAGTCATCAACGTACATCCCTGTCCAGCTATTACCGTAGACTGAGTTATTTATGATGTTGGCCATGTTGCTGCCGCGCCTGATGCGCATCCCGTGCTCGGTGTTGTTGAATACTCTGCTGTCGAAAATATTCACATAGGGAGATTCTAAGACGTAATACCCCATGGCATTATCGTATACTTCATTGTTTTCAAGTGTGACCGAATTGCTTTGGTAGAGGTAAATTCCGAAGCGGCTGTTATTGGATGCTGCTGTGTTGGAGATTATACCATCAACCATGTAGTAGGCCTGGATTCCTGAGCGGGAATAGTCTGATATGAGACCGCAGTTGCTGATGCTGATATTGCTGTAGTTCTTCAGGCTGGTGCCGTTCACAGTAATACCATAGGAGACGGAAGTGCCAGTGTCTGTTATGTTGTATCCGTCGCAGTTCAGGTTGACATCACTTGAGGATATCAGGAGACATACGTTGTTCACACCTTGAGATACTGGGGCGCCCACAAGGTTATTTGAAAGGATGTAGTTGCCTGGGGAGTTGATTTCCTGGCAGACCGTTATCGCTGTCGGCGGGGTTACATTGTACTGAAGGATGCCGTAGGTGCTGGCAGGATTGAGATTGCCCAAAGTTAGCGTGTTGGCATTGGTGTCCAGCGTGGCGCTCTCTTGGCTCCAAGTACCACCATCCTTCCAGAGTTCGAATGCTGATTCAGTGTAATTGCCATCGATGACCTCCTGCTGGTCCCAGTGCCAGGTAACACTCTCAAGGACTGGAGAGCCGTTCTGAGGTGTTATCTCAACGTACTTCTGGTTGAAGCTGGTTAGATTTGAAGGCAGAGATGCCTGGTTGCTTGTCCAGTTGATGTCATACCACTGGCCCTGAGCTACAGCATCATCCAAAGACAGAACGGTGTAGTTCTCAAGAGCGCCTGAGGATGGAAGGAAGAGGACCTCGGTGAAGTTCACGGCCATGGATATGGGGTCGCTGTTGACAGGTCTGAACCCAATGCCATTGCCATAAATCCTGTCTGCTGTGAATGTGTTGAATGTTGATGAATCTACAAGGACACCTGTGCCTGATGCATGGAAGCTGTTTCCTGTGAATGTGTTGCCGATGGAAGATGAATGCAGATACAATCCCAAGGATACTATATCTGATATGTCATTGCCACTCACGTTGCAGTAGGATGTGCTGCTCAATTCCATGCCTGAGCCGCTGCCTGAGATTGTGTTGTTCTCCACTGTGAGGTGGTTGGAATCAGAGAGCAGGAAGCCCCTTATATCGTTGAGCTCTGCTGTGTTGTTTATGAATGAATTGTATTCACTGTCGACGACGCCTGAATGCATGTAGAAGCCTATGTTGCTGTTGTTGTATGCTGTGTTGTTCTCGAAATGGCTGTTGGAGACAGCTATCAAGTACATGCCGTTCATGTAATCCTGCACATGGCAGTTCCTCACATCTAAGTTGTCTGTGACATTGGAGAAGATACCGATGGAATTGGATGTGCCGTTGTTGGAGATGTTGTAGCCTGCGCAGTCAAGCGTGACATTGGAGGCGTTGATTATGATGCAGGCTGAGTATCCCCCATCGACGCTGAACGGAGCTCCTGTTAGGTCGTTAGTGAGCCGGTAGTTGCCTGAACTAGATATCTCTGAACAGGTCGACAGTGGATTGAAGGTCTCATTGTTCTCGAATATTCCGTAGGTGCTGGCTGGGTTGTGGTTCGTCAATTTGAGGGTACGGCCCGTGATGTTGAGGGCCGCATTGGCGTTGTTCCAGGAGCTGCTGTATTTCCAGAGCTGCAGGTTCGACTCGTTGTAGCCTGAGGCCTCACTGGAATTCCAGTGCCAGGTAACACTCTCAAGGACTGGAGAGCCGTTCTGAGGTGTTATCTCAACGTACTTCTGGTTGAAGCTGGTTAGATTTGAAGGCAGAGATGCCTGGTTGCTTGTCCAGTTGATGTCATACCACTGGCCCTGAGCTACAGCATCATCCAAAGACAGAACGGTGTAGTTCTCAAGAGCGCCTGAGGATGGAAGGAAGAGGACCTCGGTGAAGTTCACGGCCATGGATATGGGGTCGCTGTTGACAGGTCTGAACCCAATGCCATTGCCATAAATCCTGTCTGCTGTGAATGTGTTGAATGTTGATGAATCTACAAGGACACCTGTGCCTGATGCATGGAAGCTGTTTCCTGTGAATGTGTTGCCGATGGAAGATGAATGCAGATACAATCCCAAGGATACTATATCTGATATGTCATTGCCACTCACGTTGCAGTAGGATGTGCTGCTCAATTCCATGCCTGAGCCGCTGCCTGAGATTGTGTTGTTCTCCACTGTGAGGTGGTTGGAATCAGAGAGCAGGAAGCCCCTTATATCGTTGAGCTCTGCTGTGTTGTTTATGAATGAATTGTATTCACTGTCGACGACGCCTGAATGCATGTAGAAGCCTATGTTGCTGTTGTTGTATGCTGTGTTGTTCTCGAAATGGCTGTTGGAGACAGCTATCAAGTACATGCCGTTCATGTAATCCTGCACATGGCAGTTCCTCACATCTAAGTTGTCTGTGACATTGGAGAAGATACCGATGGAATTGGATGTGCCGTTGTTGGAGATGTTGTAGCCTGCGCAGTCAAGCGTGACATTGGAGGCGTTGATTATGATGCAGGCTGAGTATCCCCCATCGACGCTGAACGGAGCTCCTGTTAGGTCGTTAGTGAGCCGGTAGTTGCCTGAACTAGATATCTCTGAACAGGTCGACAGTGGATTGAAGGTCTCATTGTTCTCGAATATTCCGTAGGTGCTGGCTGGGTTGTGGTTCGTCAATTTGAGGGTACGGCCCGTGATGTTGAGGGCCGCATTGGCGTTGTTCCAGGAGCTGCTGTATTTCCAGAGCTGCAGGTTCGACTCGTTGTAGCCTGAGGCCTCACTGGAATTCCAGTGCCAGGTAACACTCTCAAGGACTGGAGAGCCGTTCTGAGGTGTTATCTCAACGTACTTCTGGTTGAAGCTGGTTAGATTTGAAGGCAGAGATGCCTGGTTGCTTGTCCAGTTGATGTCATACCACTGGCCCTGAGCTACAGCATCATCCAAAGACAGAACGGTGTAGTTCTCAAGAGCGCCTGAGGATGGAAGGAAGAGGACCTCGGTGAAGTTCACGGCCATGGATATGGGGTCGCTGTTGACAGGTCTGAACCCAATGCCATTGCCATAAATCCTGTCTGCTGTGAATGTGTTGAATGTTGATGAATCTACAAGGACACCTGTGCCTGATGCATGGAAGCTGTTTCCTGTGAATGTGTTGCCGATGGAAGATGAATGCAGATACAATCCCAAGGATACTATATCTGATATGTCATTGCCACTCACGTTGCAGTAGGATGTGCTGCTCAATTCCATGCCTGAGCCGCTGCCTGAGATTGTGTTGTTCTCCACTGTGAGGTGGTTGGAATCAGAGAGCAGGAAGCCCCTTATATCGTTGAGCTCTGCTGTGTTGTTTATGAATGAATTGTATTCACTGTCGACGACGCCTGAATGCATGTAGAAGCCTATGTTGCTGTTGTTGTATGCTGTGTTGTTCTCGAAATGGCTGTTGGAGACAGCTATCAAGTACATGCCGTTCATGTAATCCTGCACATGGCAGTTCCTCACATCTAAGTTGTCTGTGACATTGGAGAAGATACCGATGGCATTGGATGTGCCGTTGTTGGAGATGTTGTAGCCTGCGCAGTCAAGCGTGACATTGGAGGCATTGATTATGATGCAGGCTGAGTATCCCCCATCGACGCTGAACGGAGCTCCTGTTAGGTCGGCTTCCAGGGCGTAGAATCCTGGGGCAGTTATCTCCTGGCAGGAAGACACCGTAGTGCCTCCGGTTCCGTTTGAAGCAGACCCCTCCAGGATTCCGTAGATGCTTGCTGGATCAAGGCTGGTCACCAGAAGGGTGTCGGCGCCGGTGTCCAGGGTGGCGCTCACCTGGCTCCAGGTGCCATTGTGCTTCCAGAGCTGGAATGTGGATTCGTTGTGGCCTGCCGATTCATTGTCGGTCCAGTGCCAGCTCATGCTGGTGATATTGTCGTTGAGAGTAAAGGATCCGTCAGTTGTGATGTTGATGAATTTGCCTCCGAAGCTTGACTTGTCTGTTGGAAGGAGACCCCCTGGCTGGGGCGCCCATCGGATATCATAACCGTTTAGTGCGCTATTCTCAGAGCTGTCTGTGAAGGAGATGAGAGTATGGTTCTCCATCGTCCCCTGGGGATTCTTTATTAGGACCCCTGACATGTTCAAATCAGCCTGCGCGTAACCGGCCAGGGCCAGGATGCGCATTTCGGTATTTGAATTGTTGAAAGAAACCAGCCCGTCGACCTGGAGGCCATCGTTGCCGCCGGTCCCGCGCGGGTTCACTGCATAGAAACCGTACTGGTTGGAATGCACAGTATTGTTCGTGAACCTCAGGGTGGGGGATAAGACGGCCCCGCTCAGGACCTCTATCCCGAGCATGTTGCGGTAGGCGAGGTTGCTTGTCAGGTTCTCTCCGCCGTATGAGCTTTCCATGTAGAAGCCTGCGTTGGTGCAATCATGGACAGTATTGTTGATGAGTGTGTTGTTGCTGGTCAGCAGGAAGAAGAAACCGTTGCTGCATGAATAAACAGTATTGTTGATGAAGGTATTTCCGCTGTCCTGCTGCATGCGGATTCCCGTATAAGTATCGTACACTGTGACGTTGATGATTTGGCTATCGTTTGTCTGGTACAGGTTGATGCCCTGGCCCAGATGATTTATGGCCGGGCAGTTCTTGATGGTCACATTCGTGAATGCTCCGGAAGTTGCTATACCGAGCGCATTTCCGAGCTTGGTTGTGTTTGATATGCTATACCCATTGCAGTCATAGACCACATCGGAGGAACTTATCTTGATGCAGGTCATGAAATTGTTCTGGATTTCAGGAATGGCTGTAGTGGTGCCAACCAGATCGGTCGTCTGGACATATGTGCCTGATGAGGTTATCTCCTGACAGCTGCTTACAGAGACATCATTGTAAGCGTATTCCACATCAGCGCCGAAGGTGAACTCGAGGGTGTGACTGGCCGCGGTCAGGACCTTGCTCGTTATGCTCGCAGTCTCATCGCACTGGAAATTCGGGACAAAAACTTCCTTCTGGTTGTCCTTCCACAGAGGGCTCAGCGTTGTGTTGCCGCATTTCATCTCGAGGAAACGCAGGTCTCCAGTCTCATCAAGGTCATCCCAGGTGGTGCCGTTTGTCGCTGTTATCGTAAGAGGAGCTTTTCCGAATGTTGTGAAATCGACTGTCCAGTTGCCTCCCAGCTCAGGGTAGGACTGGAC
The DNA here is from genome assembly GCA_963791815.1 of uncultured Microcaldota archaeon. GTDB lineage: Archaea > Micrarchaeota > Micrarchaeia > Anstonellales > Bilamarchaeaceae > Bilamarchaeum. Next base: position 301,989 of record CAWBTT010000002.1, read on the forward strand.
GTTGATGATTGCAAGGTTTGCCTCTCCGAAAGCAGGATCATCAGGGGTGATTGTAAATGTATAATCCTCCCCAGGGACAAGGTCGGTCCTAAGGAGCTTCCAGTTTCCATCCGTGCATGTCCTTGAGTCGAAATTCCAGGCAGCGCACTTGTAAAGTGAGTTGCCGCTTGCAACAACAGTTACTAGTGCTGAGGTGAAATCAAGGTCTGATGGGTCGATTGCGTAAACAGATACCCAGGACATGTTTCCAGGTGCTGGGATGTTTTCTGGAACATCGTCAATCCTAAGAGTGGAATCATCTAATTCGAAATTCTTGAACATGATTTTCTTGAGAGGTCCTTTTTTCGGAACGACTTTGATATTGCCTTGTTCTGATGTAAGCTCCTTGTCAATGTTCTTTCCATTTTTGTCGATTATCTTGAGGTCTTTGTCAGGTGCTCCGGTGATAACGAATTCAGTCTCAATTTCCTCAGGCTCATCGACCAAAGGCTCTTCCAGTTCACCAGTGTCTTCAGGTTCAGGATTCGTGACAAATGTGAGTTCATGTTCTGAGCCAGATTCTCTTTCAGGCTGCGTCCCTTCTTCAGATTCTGGTTGCATCTCAGGCTGCGTCCTAGGCCCAGAGTCTTGCGGCAATGCGGGTTTTTCGTCCCCATACACAAGCATTTTCACAGGAGCAGATACCTCCTTTATTATGGGAGGCTCTGAAAGGCCGATAACAACGAGAGAAAGCCCAGATATAAGTAAAAACACCAAAATTATTGCTATTATACTTGAAGGACGCATGGGGGTAATAGGAATGTAAAATTTATAAAGTCAAATATAAGTGAAAAAGTCCGTAGTAATATATATTATATAAGAAAAGTGGTAAAAAAAGATTATCTGCAGTTAGATGTCACTAAAACGTCCATAAGAGAGTATTTGCGATAAAAAAGTAAAAAGAAAAAAATCAGTTCAGGTTGGCATAGAAGTAATATGTTTCGTTGGTGCCTGATGCTTCTGGTGTTGGCACCATCACTTCATAGTCTCCTGTAGCCCCGTTCCACAATGTCCCCCCTGAGATTATCGAGCTGCAGAAGAGCATGTCTGGTTTTGTAGGCGTGGTTGCTGATTTCAGTGCGCAGGTCATGAATCCTCCTGCAGAGCCTGTGTCTGCATAGCTTGCGTTGCTGATAGTTTCAGTCCCGATTCCAATAGTGCAGTTTGTGCTGTTGAAAGTCTTGTTTCCTGAATCGGTTGCACTAGAAGTCAAACTCCATGCAATGTCTATGTCAGTTCCAAGAGCTCCTGAGACCGTTGTTGGGTCTGTCAGTGCTGAATCAGTTGACAAACAAACAACTCCTCCAGAAGCAGGTGCCCAACTCCAAGAGTACACATTGGTCCCTGTTACATCATTAAGGAAAATATTTCCTACAACATCACCGTAGAATGCTGCCCATCTTTCAGTCAATTGGGTTGAGCTGATGTTGACTCCGCTCACGTTTCCTCCTTCTGTTGAAAGGTTTCCTGCTGCGCTTGCGTTGAATCTTCCGTGGTGCGTGACATTTGTGACGTTGGCACCATAGAGGCTGACGTTGGCAGTTGTAACGTTCAATGGAGTTGCGTTTGACATGATTCCGTAGATGCTGCCAGGAGTGTGGCTGGTCAATGTGAGAGTATTGGCTCCTTCATTGAGCGTTGCCCCTGTGTCATTCCAGGTTCCATTGTACTTTTGGAGTTCAAAGGCACTCTCATTATAGGCAGCAGACTCTCCTGCTGTCCAGGTCCATGTTATTGTTCCTATAGATTCAGAGCCTGTTAGGTCCACAAACTTGTTTTCAAAGCTTGTGTAGTTGGCTGGCAATGCTGTGCCGCTGCTCCAGTTCATGGAGAAGCTGCCTCCAGCAGATACTGAATCCAAGAGAGACATGTCAGTGTAGTCGCTCATGTCTCCTGCAGGCCTGTCGAACACCAGTGAGCTGATATTCAGTGCCACTGATGAACCAAGGTTGTTGTCAACTTGGAAGTCCTGGGCGTTGTTGTATGTTCTTGAATTCAATACTGTTGTGTTGTCTGAATCCAAGACATAGATACCATACTGGGTGTTGTTGCATGCAATGGAATCTTCAATCAAAGTGTCATTGGACTCGTTGACCACGACACCATACTGCGAATCGCAGTAGAATGATGGGTCGACCCTAATCTTGCTGGATTTGCTGATGCTCATGCCAGACCTTGTACTCTGTTTGGAATTGCTGCTAGTCACCTTCACGTTGCTGCTCCTTTCGATTTTGAAGCCGTTGGTGCTGTCTGATGAGTTGACATTGGTGATTGCAGAGTTGCTTACATTGTATAGGTAGACACCGCTGCTGTAGTTGCTGATGTCGCAGTTGAGCAAGGTGACATTGTCCGCAGATTCTGCCCAAAGGGCATATGCCTCGCCATCATCAGTGATGGAGTGGCCGTCGCAGTCTATACTAATGTCATCGCCTGTAATCTTCAGGCAGGCACCGTTGCTCAGGTTGCCTGTCAAGTCCGAGGTCAATGTGTATGTCCCATTTAAGGAAATCTCCTGGCAAGATGAGATGTCATATGAGACATTCACTGGCGCACCAAGTACTGCAAGTGTGTTGCTGCAGTTTGTGGCTCCATCCTGATAACCATCGTTCGGTGTCACACAGGCCTGCCATACATCCCCGACAGTTGTCTCGTTGCTGACAATCAGGTCGGTCTGATTGTTGTACAAGGCAAGAATCTGCTCTGGTGATAGTTCCCTGTCCCAGAACTGGACAGAGTCGGTCCTTCCATTGAAATCGAAGCCAGCGAAATTGTAGTTGCCAATTCTAAGCTGCCCAGAAGAAGTTCCCAGTGTCGCTGCGTTGCTACCTTTCTGGCTTCCATTAACATATATCTTCATGCCGTTCGAACCCCAAGTGGCTGCAACATGATACCATTGCCCTGTCAGTGGGTCTACGCTTGAATCGGCATTGTTCCAGCCGTAACCGGTCCAGATGTTCCAGCTCAATGTGCTGGCGCTGTTGAAGCCCAAAAGGTAGCCGCCAGACCCAAGGTCAGCATTTCCGAGCATGCCCTGACTGGTGTCTGTTGAATCATCGAAATTGACCCACAAGGTAATTGTCCCGTCGCTCATTGCCGGGAAGGAATCCACATATACGTATTTGCCTGTGGTGTAATTGTATACACCGCTTCCCCCATATCCTCCTAAGGCAAGATACTGTGGAGAGCCGGCTTCTGTAGCGTGCCTCGCGTTGCCTGAGTAATCCAACGCATTGTTCACATCTGAATCGTTTATTCTTTCGAATGGCATATTCAACTCGTTCACAGGGGATGAATTGAGAAGCCAGTTAGTGATGTTGTAGACTGAATCGACATCAGCGTCATAGACATCCCAGTAGGCCGTGAGATTCTCTGTGGTCAGGTTGGTTCCCAGGGTGCTGCTCAGGGTAACGTTCTCTAGAACTGGTGGAATGTTAGCAGGTGCGGGCGCGGTGCCGTTGTTGGTCATGAAACTGGACCAGCTCGGTGCTGTGAATGATAGTGTGCTGCCTGAACATGCAATGTTAGTACACACTCCGCCATTGCAGCTGCCGCCGATGAAGGTTTCATCTGCAACCACAGTTGAATTGTGCATCACTCCGGGATTTGTCACAAAGGATGAATTGTAGTTGATGCTGAAGTCAGAGCAGTTCACATCATACATTGTGATGTTGGCTGTGCTGTTGAATGCTTGGTCGAGTGCTGCTGATGCAGAGTCTACTGCTGTGATGTTGTCCAACACATAGAAGTTGGAACCTTTCAGCAGGAAGCTTGAGCTTCCGTTGAAGCTCAGTGATGGGTAGAGTATTTTTGTAGTGCCATCATCAGCGAAGAACGTCGTGTCGCTCATATCGAAATGGAAACCGTTGAGGTCCATTGACGGGTCCACGAACGTGTTGTTGATGAATGTGATGTTGCTGGTTGTGGCCCCCGCATCCGTGCTGAAGGCATAGGATCCTGAATTGGAACTGTTCGAAGAGCCGAAGTAGTTGTCCTGGAATGTGGCTGAAGTGACTGCCGACCTGACATATAACTTCTCAGATGTGGGGCCCATGAACCGGTTCCCAGTTATGTTCACATTCGAGCCGGTGACAAAGTCAAGTGTCTGGGCGTTTCCAGAGAGGCATGTTATGTTGTTGTAAAGTGCAGCGCTGTTGTCACCACCTATCTTGAGTGGTGCTGCCCAATCACAACTGCCCCGGAGGAGGGTGTTGTTGCGCACAATAGTTCCAGGGGCCTCGGAGCCGAGGGTGTAGATGAAGTTTCCTCCTGTGAGCAGGTAGAGGTAGGAATCTTCTATGATCGTGCCTGTGGATGATGTGTCAGCTACGAGGAAGCTTGTCGATGAGGTGGTGATGTTCATATCCTTGAATGTATTGTTGAGAGCAGTGCTCTGGACCCTAACTCCTGAATTTCCTGAGATGCTAACATTGGTGAATCCGTTGTAATCTCCGCTGTATAAATATACTGAGGTGGTGCCAGTGGAGCGTATGGTGTCGTTCTCGAAGAGGTTGTAGCGCGGCTGCCTGCTTGAGGGGTCGTTGCTCAGATGCAGTGCGTTCTGCTGTGCGGTGATGTCGCTGTTATAGAACCTGTTGTTCTCACAGTCACCATAGAGCCTGACTCCGGATATGAAGTTGGTGGTTGTCGACACGTTGATATTGTCAAAAGTCGAATTATCGGTCCTCACCATGTAGAACATGGTCTTCTGCGCTCCACTATCAAGGAAGGTGCTGTCCCGCATGGTGAGGTTGAAGACACCGACTTCTGTATAGAAGGACTCCAGGGACCCAGTGGTCTCGTTGACCGTGAGGTTCTTGATGAGCGCATCCTCGGTGAATGAACAGACACGGACGGACTTGCTGTTGTCGATTGTGATGTTGTCGGCCACAAAACCATCCTGGGCAATCCAGAGCTGGCTGACATTGTCAGTGTTTGAGAGAGTTGTGGCATCCTCAGGACCGAAATAATATGCAGGAATGCCATTTGCAGTGTTATTTGTGAATGAATGGTTGTAATCTGTTTTCAGTGGGGTGACCACACTGGTGGAGACCCAGAATCCGGGCGGGACTCCTGTGAACTCGTTATTGGAGATGTTCGCTCCCGTGCACTGGACCAAGTGGAGTGCGGATTGGCTGCCTTGGCTAGCAGAATTGACGGCCGTGTGTATGGTGTTTTCCTCTATAATCACATAGTCAGCGGCTATGGCAAAGACTGCAGAACAACTGCATGATGTCCGGGACATGTTTATGGTGTTGTTGCGCAGTGTTGTGTAGTCACCGGAACCGCCTATTTTAATGGCACCGCTATCAGCATAATAACCCTGGCCTTCGACATAGCTGTTCTCTATTGTATTGTATGGCGACTCTATATTGAATGCCTGCGATGTGGTGATGAACCTCGAGTTGTTAAAGAGGTTGTAAATGGCATGGTTCCCGGAATACTGGTTAAGGCTGACTACATACTCGTTTGGAGAAGTGGCAGTGACATTTTCAAAGACATTGTAGTCTGAGCCGGTCAGTGCTATGACAGTACGACCGCTGCTCCGGATAAATTCAGAATTCTCGAAGAGGTTGTAACCTCCGCTGTATAGTTCGACAGCAAAATCCGAGAACGAACGGACATAGGAGTTGTTGATGAGGGCCCCCATCCCAGAACCGTATATGTAGATGGCCTGAACAGAGTTCTCGGTCGTATTTATGGTGAGATTATCAAGCGTAGTGTTCTGGGCACCTCTGATGTGCACCGTGCCGTAGTAGTATGGAGAGGCCCCTTGCGCGTCTCCGAATCCCTGTATGTTGCAGTTCTTGACTGTGGTGTTATCCACATCAACAATGACAAGGGCGCTGGATTTGTCCCTGGCTCCATCACCGGTCATGTTGTAAACTGCACAATCGAGAGTGATGTTGTCCGCGCCCATGATAAGGCCCCACTCAGGACAGATTTCGCCCCTCGTGCTGTTTCTGAGGTTCCTGATGAGAGTGGTATCTGTATTGATTGTCTCGCCGCACCTTGGTTGGGTGTCGTTCAGTATCGCATAGGTGCTGGCTGGAATGAGGTTAGAGAGACTCAGTGTGTTGTTGCCAGCATCCGCGCTGTAGTTCATGACCTGCCATCCACCCAATGCATTGTATTTCCAGAGTTCGAGAGCGTATTCCCTTGTGCCGCCGCTCTCGGCGTCTTTCCAGTGCCAGGCGATATCATCAATAGAGACTCCGGATGTGCCATTGCTGATGTCCACGAACTTTCCTGCAAAAGTGGCATAGCCTGGAGGCAATGTTGTGGAATTTGTGGTCCATTTGATTGTGTAATTGGTGTCCGGAGCAATCGCATCTGTGAGTGAGAGATTCGTATAGTTCACATATCCTGCAGATGGATTGTCAATGATAAGTCCGTCTACATATATAGTATATGTGGAAGTGGATGCTCCCTCAATGAAAAGCTCAGCCTCAGAAGCGTTGTAAAGGTGATTACCTGTGATGTTGGTATTATTCGCACTGATGACCTGGATACCGTAGCTGCTGTCCCTGGCCGTGTTCCCGATGAAGCGGTTGCCTTGGGAATGTGTATCAACATAGAAACCAGATTGTGTATTGTTGTAGGCAGTATTGCCGATGAAGCTGTTCCCATCAGAACCTGTGGATGCTGTGAAACCAATCTGCCCGCTATTATATGAGGTGCTGCCGCTTATCGTGTTATTGTCCGAGTTCCAAAGATAGACTCCCGAGAATGTCGAGTCCCTGACAGTGATGTTATTGAAGGTGCTGTTCTCGACATACCTCGCGTATAATCCGGTCTGGAACGTCCCTATGTCTGGGCAGTTCTCTATGGTGATGTTGTTTAGCACATTGCCTGTGTCTCCGGCAAGGGCGATGCCCACCTCAGCCGAGTACCCGCCTGAGATGGTGTATCCGTTGCAGTCGAAGTGTACATCAGATGCGTTTATCTTTATGCACGCATCACCAGGGATTGGCGTAGCATTTATCGGGGCACCGCTGATGTGGGCTGATAGGTTGTAGGTGCCTGCCTCAGTTATCGCAGTGCAGTTGTTTAGAGGCTGGTAATTCGTGGCCAGTATACCGTAGATGCTAGCTGGATTATGGCTTGTCAGGCTCAGCTCGTTGCCGGTGATGTCTGGAGTGTCGTTCAGCAACGTCCAATTATTGGATGTGTTGTATTTCCATAGTTCGAAGCTGAATTCCCTTGCCCCAAAGCCGGCGCTGTTCGCCTGCTCTTGGGTCCAGTGCCAGGTTATGGAATCGATGTAACTAGGAGTGCTGGATTTATTGCTGATGTTCACGAACATCTGCTCAAATGATACCATTTGTTGAGGCAGAAGGACCGGGGACCCAGTCCAGGACATATGGTAGGAAGAGTTTGCATCAATAACGTCTGCCAATGAGAGATTCGTGTAATTTGTTAGAGTTCCGTTCGGGTTATCGAGAATGACATTGGTTAGATTGATGAAATGGTTCTGGCTTAATATTGCAGATGCGGATATGGATGCAATGCTGTTGTTGTACAGGTGGAGCCCTGTCACTACAGTGTTGTTGGCCTGGTTAAGAGATAGGCCGACTGAGCATCCCTTGATTATCCCCCCATCAACACTGGAGGAGGTCGATTGTGATAGACTCATCCCATTGTTACATTCGGAGATATTATTTCCAGAGAATACATTGCTGGAGGATAATGTGCTTTGCAGGAAACCATCGCTGCTGCAATTATGCACAGTGTTGTTGATGAAGCTATTCGAACTTGAGAAAACAAAATAGAATCCGCCACTACTATGGTTGGTGATTGTGTTGTTGGTGAATATGTTGTCGTCCCCATTATACAAATAAAATCCATAATCATTATTGTAAATCCGGTTATCGCTGAAGTTGTTGAACCTTGGGACTAGGACCGAACCATCGAAATAGAATCCGTATTGGCTGTTGTCATGGACATCGTTATCCGTGAACCTATTCCTACTAGTACTCGCTAAAATCAGGATACCATTCGTATTGTTGAAGGCCTCGTTGCCAATGAGGTCATTATTCTTCGCATCCGAGGACTGCACGAGGAAACCATTTGTGTTGTTATGGGCAGTGCAGTTGGTGATTGTTGTGCCGTTGGATTGCAAGAGCCAAGCGCCATGCGTGTATCCAGATAGGCTTGGGCAGTTCCTGATTGTGATATTGTTATCTGGGCCAACGCCGGCACTGACATAGATGGCTGAGGTGGTCCCACCAGTTCCATTGTTCGTGATGTTGTGCCCATCACAATCCAGAACCACATCCGACGTGTCTATGTAGATGCAGGCGGCTGAATTCGGAGCGCCCTCGAGATTCGCGTTCAGCGTGTATGTGCCTGATGAGTTTATCTCCTGACATGATGAGACATTGAATTGTGTCACAGGAGGTGGAGTGTATTCTTGGAAAATGGCATATGTGCTCCCGATGACATGGTCTGAGAGGGTGAGCGTGTTGCCACTGGTGTCCAAGGTGGCGCTGGTGTCTGCCCAGCTTCCCTCATGTTTCCAGAGCTCAAAGGTGGACTCGTTGTCATCCACAGTCACCTCTGATTGGTCCCAGTGGTATGTGATATCGCTGAAATTGACTCCTGCAGTCAGATTCTCGAACTCCGTATATTTGTTAGCGAATGTGGTGCGGTTGGTGGGGAATCCAGAGGGGTTTGAGGCCCAAATGATGCCAAAGTCCTCGGAGGCATCTGAGGTATAGCTCGCTGAGAGCTTGCTCTGGTTCTCCGTAGTCCCAGATGGGTTCCTTAAGGTCACCTCGTCAAGGTACAGCGAATCGCCAGATGAGCTGATGAACCTTATGTCATAATTCATCCCACCGCCCAACAGGTTATTGTAGAAAGTTGTCCCTGAAATGTTCACGTTCCCTGAGCCTAAGGAGTAGAGACCATATTTGTTGTCCCTCAAGATGCTGTTGGTGATGTTGACATCATCGCTATTGATGAGTGCGATGCTTCCATCTGAACTGTTTCGCACTACAACCGTCTGGATGGTAAGGTTGGAGCTATAATATCCATAGACACCGTGCTCATATGAGGAGATGCCCGAGACACAGTTCTTGATGGTCACATTGTCTTGGCTGCTGACGTAGATGCCCGCAGTGCCCGAGGTCCCATTGTTCGAAAGCGTATATGTGCTGCATTCGAATGTGACATCGTCCGAGTTGATATGGATGCATGTCGGCCTGCCCCCCACATTGAGAGGGGCTCCGCTAAGGCTGGTTGTCAACTGGTAGCTGCCAGGGGAACTTATCGCCTGGCAGGAAGATACGTCGATGGCATAGGAAATGCCCGAAAGACCCAAAATACCCAATATTATCGCTAAAACAAGAAACTGAGAACGCATGAGAGACTTGGTCACATAATATTTATAATATATACGACAGGCGGTGAGCTTAAAGTGTTAAAAAGAGAAAAAAAATATTTTACTGTTCAGTCCAGGTTGGCATAGAAGTAATAGGTTTCCGTGCCGCTCACATTGGTCGGAGCCATGATTTCGTAGTTGCCTGTTCCCCCATTGTAGAATGTGCCTGCTGCGAGTATCTGGCTGCAGAAGAGGACCTCATCCTTCACTGGCGATGGAACCGCGCTCTTTATCGCGCAGGTCTGGAATCCTCCGACTGCCCCTGTGTCAGCCACGCTGGCATTGTTTATAGTGGTCGGGCCAATTGAAAGACTGCAGTTTGTGGCATTGAATGTCCTTGTTCCTGAATCAGTTGACAATGGGTTGAAGCCCCATGCAGAGTCTATCTCAGAACCCAAAGCAGGATATGCTGTGAATGCATTGATTGAAGAGTTTGTGGAAATACAAACTGCTCCTCCGCTCGCTGGGTTCCAGCTCCAGGAATAGACATTAGTGCCTGAGAGGTCGTTGAGGAAGATGTTCCCTACGACGTTTCCGAAGAAGGCCGCCCATCTTTCAGTGAGCTGCGTCGATGAGATATTGACTCCGGAAACGTTTCCTCCCTCTGTTGAGAGGTTGCCTGCTGCTGTTCCGACGAATCTTCCGATGTGGGTCATGTTGGTGACATTTGCCCCATACAATGTGGCAGGTGCTCCAAGGCTTGTCCCGTTGTGCAGAATTCCGTACTGGCTTGATGGGCTGAGGCCTGAGACGCTGAGGAAGTTGTTCACAGAGTCCAGGGTCGCGCTCAATGCTGCCCATGAGGATGTGTACTCCCATACATCAAGCAATGTCTCATCATAGCCCTGGAAGATGGATTCAGTATCCAGCCAGTGCCACCGGATTGTGTCTATCGAGCCTGTTCCTGAAATGTCGATGTATTTGTTCCCCATACTGAGAACGCCAGCGTCCAGCGCTGCCGGAAGTGCGCTCCAGTTTATTTCATATGCTGTTGACGCTGCTACTGAATCAGATAAGTAAACATCTGTGTAGTTCTGCAGGTTGCCTGATGGGTTGTCGAATACCAGTGATGTTACGTTCAGTGTCACTGCGCTTCCCAGGTTGTTCTCCACTCTCAAATCAACAGAGTTGTTGTAGGTCCTTGAATTGAGGACTGTTGTGTTGTCTGAATCCAAGACATAGATACCGTACTGGGTGTTGTTGCACGCGACAACATCGTCAATGATGCTGTCGTTGGAGTTGTTGACAAGGACACCTATTGTGTTGTTGCAGAAGAATATCGGGTCTACTCTTGCGCCCTTTGCAGACTCAAACTCGATACCCGTCTCATAGCCGCTTATCTTGCTGCCCTTGCCGATTACTGTGGTGTCTGTAGTTCCTGAGACAAGAATCGCGGTTCCAATACCGCTTCCAAGAATCCAGGTACCAGCCTCTGATAATGAATTAATAGTGACATCATCCGCAGTCACACCAAGACAATAATCCTTGCCAGACTGTGTGCCAGGAAGTTGTGCGTCTATGTAATAAGTTCCTGGAAATGCGATGTCAGTACATTCAGTTATCTCTGCAAATAGACCAAGGTATTCTTTGTTTTCAGTCACTGTATGGCTGGACACTATTGCGGTGCGGGCCTGATCATCAACTGTGGCCCCAAGTTTCTCATCAGTGAAATCCGAAAAAACCCGGTACTGGTCGAACCAGTTTGCAGGGTCGGGCTCGTCTACTGCATCTTCCCAGTGGTATATTATTGTATCGAGCACTATCGATGAGCTGGCAGGATTAGTCTTTTCAATAAGGACAGATTTGTTGCCGACAGGCCTAAGGGCCATCCTTACATCAGAACTGGTTAGTTTATCGCCATCAAGAGCGAAATTCACTGATGAGGTAGTTGTGATATCCAACAATGAATCTTCTGAAGATGCCACGGCGCTCTGCTTGAACACTGTCTGCAACAGGTCAAGTTCAGTGCCCCTGTAAGTCACGTCCTTCCAGTTGTCATAGAAGTTGCTGGTTGACACCTGCACATCGCTCGAACCGTAGATACGAAGACCTCCGTAATCTGTTTCTCCAAGCGCTGGCTGAACGCTTGATTTCAAATTTGAAGTGGGATTGTTGACTCCGCTTATGCTTAGGTTGGTCAGGTTAGCCCCAACAACGCGGACGAGGTCGAATCCCATCCTTGTGATATCGCCACCATCTACATTTGAGTCGGTAATGGTCAGACCTTGCACATCCACGAAAGTGTATGCACTTGGACTGTTTGCCATTGCACCTGCATAATCAGCATCAGAGCCGTCTATCACTATGTTGCCTGGCAAAGGTGAGCTGGCCCCTGCGCGTGCCACTGCAACAACACCGCCGACACGGCCTTCGATGTCGCAGTTGTTAAGTTCCAGGTTCTGCACACTGGGCGCGTAGATGAAAACTCCTGTCGGGTAGCCTCCAGAAACTATCCCATTAATCAAAGAACTGCTAGGAGCCTCGTTGCATGTGAGCTTCACGTTATTGGCTGTTATCACGATGCAGGCTTTAGAGAAACCTACTTCATTCACAGGTGTTATTGTTGAGAATGCTATGCCAGCAGACGTTGGAGGGTTGTTCCATGTGTAATCGCCAGACGCGTTTATCTCCTGGCATCCGGTCAAAGGTGTTGCTCCTACTGGTTTGAAAAGCCCATATATGAACGTATCGCCTGAAGTGTCGTTATGATTCGTCAGGCTCAGGATATTATTTGTCTCATCTCCAGCAGCCGATACCAGGTACCAAGTACTGTCTGAGAGGTTCTTCCTCCAAAGCTCCACGCCACCGGAATCGTCCTCGCCTCCATCCCAGGTCCAGTTGATTGAATTAAAGTAGTATTGAGAGCTCCATCCAGGACTGAAGTTCAGATACCTTCCTCCAAAAGCAGCATATCCAGACGGATTCCCAGCTGAAGAAGCATGATCAATACTCACAGCGTTATCAACGAACGCTCCGGCTGGCTGGTAGAAAGATATAGACGTCTCATCTGTCATGTCGCCCAGGTTCCTGTCGAATGTCATATTGTTGACAGTCAAGGGTCCATCCGAGCTGCCGATATAATGATCATAATCAATAGAATTGTTGAAAAGATGAGTGTCGTTTATTACAGGACCCGCGGGGAACCACGTGTAAATACCATATCCATAATTGTCATGCACTTCATTGTTCACAAGAATCGTTGCAGCGCCAAAACCCAGGTATATTCCGCGCTCGAATCCAAGCACATTGCAGTTTTTGATTACTGGTGAGCCGAAGCTGCTATCATCAATACCGTAATCCAGTGCCCCTGAGCCATCTCCGATGATTGAATATCCGTCGCAATCGAGCGTGACCCCAGATGCCACAGAGAGTCCTGGTCCAGGACATAGAGCACCCCCGGTGCTGTTCTTCAAATCTTCAGTCATGACATATGACTCGTTCACATAGTCACTGCAATTGCAGATGGTCGCTCCTCCGCAGTTCTTGGCAAAGGAAACACTGCCAAAAGCCAAAATCAAGATTACTACAAATATAGCATGGTATTGTCGCATGCGAAAGAAATCAAATATAATATTTATATATGCAATGGTGTCGGGGAGTGCCCTGGCAGGCCATGCTGTTGACAAAAACCCTCAAACCAGGCTCAGAATCCTGAAAACTACAGATATATAAAGAATATAAAAAAAGAGAAATTTAAGCTCCCAGTTGGGGAGCTTGCTGGGAACGTGGTTTAGTTTTTCTTGTTCATTCCAGCTACGAACGCGCCGATTGCTCCGAGTATCGCTCCGAAGATTGTTCCGAAGACAACACCGACAACAAGGCCGATTATTCCGCCGACTATTCCGACTGCGCCGCCGATTGCAGCACCACCGAGGTCGCCGCCGCCCATGCCGCTAGCTGCGACATTGGCTCCCATGCCAAGCAGGTTCAGGACCAAACCGACGACTCCGCCGATTACTGCGCTGATAAGGCCTGCAAGAGCGCCTGCGAGCGCGCCCCCTACGAGGTCGAGCCCATAGTTCTTAACTCCCCGGAATCCGGCCCAGCCAAGGACTGCAATATTTACAATCAGAAGCGGAAGGCCCAAAAGGCACAATAGCACATTCAGGAATGGAATCGCGCCGATAATGGCGGATGCGACCCCAATCACGCTCAGGATTACTGCAGGAATCATTGCAGCATCCATTATTTTTTTCATATCCATGAATCATCACCGGGGATAGATGGAAGAGAAGAATTAAAAATGGGACAATTAGTCTTGTATATGTCGACAATAAGCGTATTTGTTGGACAGATTTGGTGCGAAGCAAATTTCTTAAATGATGTTAAGCAATAACTGTCTATGGAATCTAGATTATTCTTAATAAAAAATATCAAAAACGAAGAAAAAACAAAAAAGATGATACTAGAAAAAACCAGGACATTGGTAAGTTCTGATGCAACCTTGCAGGGCAACATGATTGTTGTTAAGAAAACCACCACCTGGACTGATTCTGAGGGCACGATATCATTTTCAAAAAAGGACAAAGACTTAGAGATAACCATGATTGCGAAACATGGCGCAACGGGAGTGGCAATTGGAACGGCGTGTGTGCTTTTAATTTTCACACTGTTGCTGGCACTAATACCATGGTACTTCTATGATCAGGATAAAAAGAACTTCAATGACACTATGGCGCAAGTGCTCAACTATGCAGTCGACCAAGGATGACGACATCCTAGATTTTCTTTTATCCCACCACACCTTCAGTGAGCGGAAGGGCAGGTGCTTTTCTTTTCGCGGCAGGTACATCTGTGCAAGATGCAGTGGATGGGCAATTGGATTGGTTCTCCCACTCATTTTCCCCCTACTTCTTGGTTATGATTACTATTACCTGCTCCCAGTTCCTGCGTTTTTAGATTGGATAGTACGAAAAAGAGGAATATTTGACAGTGGAAAATACGGAGGGCTTATCACTGGAATGATACTGGGAATCTCTCAGCCCACTTATTTTTTAGAATTGATAGAGATTGAACCCCTAGCCATAATCAGTGCGCTCTTATATTTTGCAGTTTTCATCATTGTCCAGTTTATCTCGATTAAAGGAAATCGGAAAGGCCCATCTGCTTGACTTTGTCATCCTCAAAGATGCTTTTGATTTCTTTTTCTACGAGTTCCAGCCTTTGGCTCAGGTAAACCGGCAGATGATACTTGGCAACTATGTCCCTGGATATCTGGAGGTATTTCATAATTCCCCCTTTGTTGATTGTTAGAAGAAGGTTGCCTCCGCATTTTGAGCATTTGCCTGCCAAAGGCGGCCTGCGGTAAATAGTGTTGCAGGATACGCACCTGAATGTCTGCCGTGAGTATGAGCGCAGATTTCCATACAAATCAGGGATGAAATGTGAAAGAATCAAACGCTCGGCAGCATCAGCGCTGTCAACTGCCCGGACCCGCTCCTGCAAGCCAAACTGGATTTCTATCTTGTCAGGTATTGACTGCAACTCGACATATGCTGTCCTTGTGTTCCCTACATCAATCGTCCCTCCTGCATGGGTAATTGGAAGCTCATACTGCTCAGGAGTTCCAAGAACATCCTTCACTGTTTTGATTTTCACTGCGCTAAGGGAAGAGCATTTTGCAGCGGCCTCATAGAATTCAAGAGGGTATGATGAGACGAATTCCATGTTGTGTGCCTCATCATCAACCTCCTTTGGATTGATTTCAATTGAAAGAACTAGGGGCGCGTCCATTGTCCCTCCCCTTTTCGTATCCAAAAACTGCCTTGAGAAATTCAGAAGACAATCCATAAGGAGGAGCAATGTGTCCTCATCACCGTCGCAGTTGCGCCTTTTTGCCGTATGGAAATACGGGTGGCCATAGCCGACATGCGCGTCAGTGAAACCTATTATCCTGCAAAGGGCCCCAGCACTTGTATGTGGGGAAAGACCGACGGCTAAATGTCCAATCAAATCCTGAGGAGTCTTCACATTGTAGAATGCTTTCATCCCATACAAGTTGACAAGCATCTCATCAAGGAACTGGGTTACACGGACAAAATAATCAGCGCCAGTGCTCGCCAATATGACATCCTGGTGCTTGAGCGGGATTATCTGCTCTTCACTTTCAAGAGGGTTGCCAAGGTAATCATGGTCATAGCCAAGTGCCTTTATTTTTTCAAGAGGGGTTCCGATTTCAGCGGGTGTAAAGTGAGTAAGGACAACGTCCGTTGAGTCAAAGCGGCTCGTCCCGTCACGGAAAACATAAACATCATGTTTGGAGCGGAGGAAGCCCTTCTCAAGACGCTCAGGAATCCGAAGCGCGTTTGAAAGGCCTTTCACTCCCTTGACTTCAGGAAAGGTCCCTCCAAGCTTTTCCTTTACATTGTCATAGAGTTCCACGATGTTGATTGGGCGCCGGTCTGAAACTAGTGTGCGGCGATCTGCCGGTGGTTCGCCCTTGACTATCAAGCCAGAGTCGGAATAAAGGCGCTCAAGCGATGCTGGAAAATTGCAAACGTGGCATTTTTTGTAGAATGTTAATATGTTGCAGTTGGAGCAGCGGAACCTGGTAAGTTGTATGTTGACTGTTTTTTCCCCTTCAACGCTTTTCAGGGTCCGGTACTGCTTGCTGATGCTGCGGTTCTTGAATGAGCCGGTTGGAAAAAGCACGTGGGGAGAGCCATCCATCTTCCGCTCCTTCGCTTTTTCAGGGCGGCCCATCTTAGCTCCTATATATGTCGGTGCCTTGGAGCGGATTGTTATTCGGGAAAGTTCATTGACAACATCAAGCGGCTCCTTTTCAGGATTCCAGATTTTCTCAAACGATGAGAAATCGGTTTTGCCATCTTTCAGAGCGCCCAATGATGAGAGCAATATGTAGGCCTCATCAGATGCAAGTATGGTATTCTCTTCATGCATGCGGTGCTCCACAATCATTTCTTCAAGCACTCTTTTGGCATCTGACTGCGGCAGGACAAACTCCCGTATTTTATCTTCTTCCATGTGCAGAGTTCCCTGCCTCAGCCATTGGACCAGTTCGTTGAGCTGCTCTGAATTTATGTCGCTCCAGTGGAATGTCCAATCTGGATGCAAAGGAACTCCGTGCATCTTTGAGAATTCAAAAAGTGATTTGGCATCTTTATTTTCAGGAGGTTTGTTGTCCTTGAGTTCTAAAGACCACCATTCCTCGCAATACCCTCCTGGAATCAATGGATGGTTTGATTTGAGAAAATCACCGAATGGGCAGA
This sequence comes from uncultured Microcaldota archaeon, assembly GCA_963791815.1. Classification (GTDB taxonomy): domain Archaea; phylum Micrarchaeota; class Micrarchaeia; order Anstonellales; family Bilamarchaeaceae; genus Bilamarchaeum. Next base: position 318,636 of record CAWBTT010000002.1, read on the forward strand.
GCATGTCGCCAAGGAAAAGCACTTCCTCAACTTCGTTCTTTATCTGGTGTGCCTCTCTAAGCGTGCGCACTTTCATGACACGGCCATCCTTCAGCTTAACTGCAGGAGGTTCAAGTGTTTCCAATGCAGTTACAACGCATCCTTTTCCAGGACGCTCGATTTTCATATGCGTTCCATAGGCAAGGAAATTGTCCAGGAGTGTCATGGTCGCGGGATGGATTGTTTTTCCCATCAGCCCGTTGTGCTTGCATCTTCCATACCTTAGCCGGAATCCTCCTTTTCTTGATGGGTGGGCAAACACAGGCCTTCCTGCAACCAAACCTTCAAGGTATGTCGGGTCCGGCTTGACCTCAATCTTGTCAGCCTTTTTCTTGATTTTGATTATCTTTTCAAGCCAATCCCATTTCAGGTTCAGCTTCTTTGTGTATTTCAAAACTTTGGCTGCTTTCAATGCGACACCTTCGCAAAGGACAAGCGGAACACCTCCGCGAACTCTGTTGGTCTCAATGCCAGGAACATTCCTGTATGCTGAAACTTCAATTTCTTCTGTCGGGTCGCCATCTATGCAAATCGGAAGGTGTGAGGTTATTATCTTCAGGTGCTCTTCTGGTGGAAGGTATTGCAGGTGAACACAGCGGTTCTCATAGACTAAAACCTCCTCACCAAATCGGAGTATCTGCGTGTCTGTTGCTCGGTAATCCCCGACTCCGCAGGTGCGCCTTGCTATATCTGCAAGGACAAGGCTGAGTGCTGCTGCAGTTCCGCCAGCGCTTCTGATTGGGCCGGCATAATAAACAGCGACATAATCACTGCCATCAGGATTGGTCTTGATTCTTACCCTTGCTATTCCTTCTGTTGGGGCAACAAGCACACCTTCTGTAAGTATTCCCAAACCAGTTCGGACAGCCTGCTCAATAAGCTGCTCCTTGGTTCCTTTTATGACATCACCGGCTGCGAGTCTTCTTGCAACTTCAAATGCAATATCTTCTCTTGGCATGCCCCCTTCTTCCATAGACCTGATGATTTCGGTAATTCCAGGTGGGCCGACAATACCTTCAACACGGGCAGCGACGTCCTCTGCTATTTTTACCTCTACTTCCTCCTCTGGGTCGAACCCTTTTTTGCGTGCTTCTGTTGCTATAGAGTAGACATTTTGAAGCTCTTTTTTCAAAGTAGAGAAGTATTGCTCGCTCATCAACCCGCCAGTATGGAATTTAAATGTAAGTAAATTAAATAACTTCTAAAGTCATGCCGAGGTAGCTCAGCTGGTTAGAGTGCTCGACTCATAGGTAAAACTTCCGGAGGACAAAAGTCTTCGGATACAATCCGATGAGTTATGAGGTCCAAAAGACCGATGATATTTTCACTCAACTGAGAAATCGAGAGGTCGGGGATTCAAGTTCCCCTCTCGGCATTTATTTTTCAAGTTCAGAAATTCGTCTTTTTACTGTTTCCATCTCGCGACTTAGTGATTCTGAATAGGTCTTGAGAGAGTCAAGATCTGAACCTTCGGCAGGTATGCAACCGCGCATACCGCGTCCCATCCCTCTTCTGCACTGCCATCCTCTTCCTGCCCATCTGGGACCAGTTCCATCTCCATTCGGCATAGTTTTCACCTTTTTATCGAATATGTTCCGCCATGAATCTTGATTGCTTTTCCATTGACAAGAGCCTCTGCTATTTTCTTTCTGGCTGATACGAGCAGACGGTGAAGGGAGGGCTGGGAGATTCCCATCCTCTTGGCGACCTCCTTCTGCTCCAGCCCTTCTGAATCCTTCAGCCTCACCGCCTCAAACTCATCAACAGCAAGTTCAACTTCCTCAAGTTCACGAAGGCAGACTCCCCTTGGCTTGAAGTATGTCACATCAGGCTCAGCAAAGACGTATCTTCGTTTTCTTGGTCGGACCATAATGAATATATATTCATAATCATTTTAAAGGAATGCATAAAATGATTACTTGCCCTTGTGAGATGAATGGGGAATGTTTGTGAAAGCTGCGGAATGCCGATGGAAAAGAAAGAGGATTTCGGGGCCGGAAATGAAGAAAAGCGTGCACTGTACTGATGAAAATGGGAAGCTCAAAAGCAGGGAGGATGTGTGCTCCGGGATGATTGCTTTTTATATGAAAATGAATAACTCATCACGCGAAGATGCTGTTGAATTTGTCGAGGAGCATATGACAAAAATGCCTGCCTGGAAATGAGTGTTTGTCAACATTTGTGTACCTGTCTTTTCGGGGGAAAAACTTTGGTTTTTAAGAGTTCGATACGAACGGATTGTGGGATGACCATGGAACAGGAAACTATTGCACTTTCTTCAAAAGGATTGAACGCTCATGGTAGTGGTATCATCCAAGGGGATGACATTATAGCCGAGGGAGAAAAAATAAACGAAGTCTCTGAGGCTGAAAAAATCAGGAAGGGAATCTGCCCTTCATGCGGCGGCGGACTGGTTTTCCAGGAAGGCTGCAAAATGTGCTACTCCTGCGGATGGGGCGGCTGCTCCTAAGCATTCTAAAATCTTTTCCCACATTCTTTTCTAAGATTAAACTAATTGACTAATGTCGATTGGGCTCATAGCTCAGTAGCAGAGCACTCGCCTTGCACGCGAGGGGCCGGGGGTGCGAGTCCCCCTGAGTCCATTTTTTGTTTCCCCCTCCGTGAATCACATTTTTACAACTTGACTGCCTTGTTTTTCCATAACCAAACACTTAAAAAGGTTAAATGTTCTAATAATAGCCATGACGGTTACCCAGGTTTCACAGAAAGAGGAAGGAAAACCAACCACTAAAAGAGATATTACTACAAAGGCGCCCCTTAGCGAGAGAATCATGAAGAAAGTTGCCTCAGTTGTGCTTCTTGTCGGAATGGCGGCAGCGCCAACCAATTGCGGCCTGGAGACAAGCGGGCTTAGAGTTGAGGATGCAGGACCAAGCGATGCTGATACTGACATGGATGCTGATATTGATACTGACGCGGACCATGATGGTGGGCCTGATTTAGACGCTGACACGGACACTGATACAGACCATGATGGTGGTCCAGACTTAGACGCTGATACTGATGTAGATGGTGACACCGACATGGATGGTGGGCCTGATGCAGACGCTGATACTGACCTGGATGGTGGTATGGATGCTGATGCAGATACTGACCTGGATGGCGGACCTGATGCCGATACTGATTTGGACGGAGGCATGGATGCTGATGTGGATGCAGGAGATGCAGATGCGGGCCCAATCGTTTGTTCAGGGACATTCGAAGAGACAGTTAGCGGAACCCCAGTTTATACTGGAACTCCAATAAACGTTGGCGGATACAGTTTTGAAAACATGGGAGAGTCCGGTTCAGGCATACTCATGAACATCGGATGTGTTGATGATAGCTCCTCTATTGAGAGCGATGTTTATGTTGAAGAAGGAGGAGCAGACACTGTGATTGACAGACCCATAGATGGAAGAAGAATCACTCTTAGAAACATCTCAAGCGGTGCAACTGTCGCGAACATGACAATCATGGTCGAGAATCTGTAAAAAAATAAACGGGTAGAGGAATATGAGAACACGATTCAAACGAGGCAGAACGGAAGCTGGTGGTAGGCTTTCTCAAGGAAAACCTTTGGTCGACAGACTGAAGGCAGGAGCAGCAGTATTGGCGATTTCAGTTGCAGGATGCACTATGAACACGGGTGGCATTCCAGTCGTTGATGGTGCAGCCGATACTAGGGAAGATACAGTAGTTGTTGATCTTGATAAAGGTCCAGACTCGAGAATAGATAGCAAAATTGTACCTGATCAGGGCCCTGACATGGCAGTACCAGATATGGAAATTGACAGCAAGGTTCCTGACAAAGGTTCTGATCAACTTTTTGCTGATTTCAACAAACCAGACGCTGTAGCTGACGCTTGGCCAGATTTAGGAGTTGACACTGGACCAGATTCCGGCACAGTTTGCCCAGGAGTAACAAATAACTCATCTTACGGCCAGCCAGCATACGTTGGAAGCCCAGTCGTCATCGGCGGGTACAGCATTACAAACACTGGTGCAGTAAGTGGCGGTGTAGAGGTTGATGTTGACTGCGGATCAAACAGCTCTTCGATTAAGAGTGGGGTTTTCCTCCCCAAAGGTGGTTCTGAAATAGTTGTAACAGTACCGGCTGATGGGAAAAAAATCAGGTTGAAGAATGTTTCAAACAGTGCAACAGTTGCCAACCTGAACATATTAGTAGAAACCCTCTAATTACTTTATTTCCATTTTATGTGCAATGAATAAGCTTGAAGGACTTGCACAGCTCGTTTTTTCCATTATCATAGTGGCAGTGATACTTCTTTTTTCAGACCAAATCAGTGAGTTGAGCGTGTATGGCTATGTGGGCGCGTTCCTGATTGCTTTGCTTGGCTCTGCTACGATTATACTTCCATCCCCTGCTTTTGCCGCCATAATAGCAATGTCAGCTTCCCTAGACCCGGTTCTTCTTGGAATAGTTGCAGGGATTGGCTCAGGCCTTGGAGAGATAACCGGCTTTCTTGCAGGCAACGGAGCCAGGACCGCGCTGAACCACCATATCAAGGAAACGAAAAAGATTGAGGAGATTGTCAAGAAATATGACGTTGCCGGGATATTCGTGCTCTCATTCATACCAAATCCATTGTTTGATATTGCAGGAATAATTGCCGGGGGATTGAAAATACACTGGATAAACTTCCTCTCAGCATGCATACTGGGAAGGGTTTTCAGGTATGTACTGCTCGCACTGCTTGGGGCATTTACCTTCGAGTATCTTGTATAAAATTTCTGCGGAAAAGAACTGCCTGACCACATATTAAGGCGGAAAACGTTCATTTTATATGGAAGAGAAGCTGGCAGAATTAATTGGGATTCTCTTAGGTGATGGCTCGGTAAGCATCTACCAAAGGAATGATAGGCCAGGAAAACAATATAGAGTAAAGGTTACACTTAACTCTGAAAAGGACAGAGTATATGCAGATTATGTATCAACTCTTTTTAGAGAGGTTTTTGGAGAATGCCCAAATCGATATTATAGAAAAGGAGAAAAAACTCTCGACTTGATTATCAGAAAAAGGAAAGTCGTCCAAAGCCTGCTGGATTGTGGTATGACAACCTCGCCGAAGTGGAGAAGAGCATGCATCCCAAAAAAATTCATGGAAAAACGATTGGCAAGGTTCGTCCTTAGAGGTTACATGGATACCGATGGATGCATAACTGTGTTCGATAATAATGGCACACTCTACCCGAGGATAGAGATGAAGGTTTGTCCATCTCCCATGCAGAAACAAATTGTTTTCTCAATTAAATCTATGGGCCTTGAGCCTCGGATTAATCGTATGGACAAAGGAAAAATAAGGATAATGGTAGCTGGGAAGAAAAAGCTCGAGATGTGGAACAGTAGAATAGGATTTTCCAATCCAAGAAATGGAAAAATTGCAGAAAAAATTATAGCGGGGAGTGGAATTCCAACTCATGTCCACAGTGTGGAACAAGAGATATTTGAACCACCGATCTCTGGGTTATGAGCTTCGCCTTCCTAATGAATTATACATTAGAAATCCAGCGGGAACTCCAAGCTTCCCTACCCCGCTATAAAATACTCTGAAGAGATTCAGAGCAACTATATATCCTATTGCAAGTTTTTATAACTGCATAGGTAAAGAGAAAAAAGAAAAATTATTTCTTTTTCTTGCGAGTCCTTCTTGGAAGTTCCTCTTCAGAATCTTCCTCCAATTCATCTTCAGGCTCAGGTTCTTCCTCAGGCTCTTCTTCGTCATCTTCAGGCATAGAGCGCCGAGTAACTGGTTGGGGGCCTTTCTGCATCTTCTTCACGACCCTATGAACCATCTCACGCTCCATTTCCTCTACTCTTCTGAGCTCTTCCTCATGCCTTCCCTTGTGGTAATAGAATCCTGCAAGGAACATCAGGAATGAGAGAATAATCAGTAGGAGCGGAAGCCCGATATAAAGAGACGGCAAAACCACTGTAGTCAATTCGTTTTTCAGTTTATTGAACTGTGCCGGGGGAGTCACACCGCACTGCTGGAGTTTTGCAAAGTCGTTGGTTGTTACAAAGTCGACTATTGCGCCGAACATCGCACTGGCATATGCTATTATGACATACGCAGAACCCACGATTACAAGCGCTCCAAGCAGAACGAATAGAAATCCCACCATCTTCGATTTGTTCATATGAACACCTATCCTATTATTGGATTAAAGTAAAATAAATCCTACGGTTGTCCTTTCCCTTGTTGTCAAGCTTGAGAATTTGGATTTTTCCGACTTCTTTGAGGTTTTTCACGTGAGTTCCACCGTCGGCCTGCGTATCAATCCCCGGAATTTCGACAATTCTGAGCTCAGTTATTGAGGGGGGCAGGGCCCCTGCGAGCTTGACCATCCCAGGAAGCTTCATCGCTTCCTCACGTGGCATGGAATATATCTTCAGTTCTACGTCCTTTTGCAGAGCCTCGTTCGCATCTTCAACTATTTTGTCAAATTTCTCCCGGTCAAACTCTGGAAGGTTAAAATCAAATCTTGTTTTTTCAACTTCAAGCTGGTTCCCGGTGATTTGGGCCCCGAGCTTTGTGTGCATGGTCCCTGCAAGAACATGGGCAGCAGTATGCATGCGCATCAGCATGTGCCTCCGCTCCCAGTCTATAATGCATTTTACCTTGTCTCCGGCCTTGATTGCGTCTGAATCAACAATATGAACGATATTGCCGTCTTTTTTCATTACATCGGTAACCTTGACTTCGCGATTGTCCTCGGTGATGAGTCTGCCGGTATCTGCTGGCTGCCCTCCACCTCTTGGATAGAAAACGGTCCGGTCCAAGACTATTTCAGCCCCCTGCGCTGACAATACAGCAGAATCGCATTCCTTAAGGTAGCTGTTTTCAAGACAAAGAATTTCGCTCATGTTTATAAATTTATGAAAAGATTATTTAACTGAGGTAGATTACGAATGGCAGAATCACGAAGGACACCTGAAGAAATGCTAGCTGGAGAAGCAATGCGGCCACCAGAACAAAGGCCATCATTGGCCCAGATGAGGCCAGTAAGGCAGGAGGTGCGGGAAAGAGTAGGCCAGGCAACAAGAAGCAGGCAGATTATGCAGCTTTATCAAACCGCATTCACTCAGCTTTCAGCTCCTTTGGAGAGGGAACCTGGAGAATCCAGACGTCTGAGGGACTCTCAGCTTGGCAGATTCACAAAGATAGAGGACTTATTTGACAACGCTCAAATCCAATATGCCTACAACCAGAGGCAGAAGATATACAGCATGAGCGTCATGCTCGACAACAGGCCCAGAATTATCACGCTCAGAGTAGGAGATGATTTCACAGAGCTTTCCCTTGCAGACCGGGATGGCAATGTACTCGAAGTGCTTAGAGAAGACGACGGAAGGGGAGTGTCCTTCAACACGGCGGATTAGCATGGCAAACGCAAAGGTCAATGCCGCAAAAGCGGCACTGGAATATGTAAAGGACGGAATGTGCATAGGGCTTGGAAGCGGAAGCACCGTAAGAGAGTTCATCAGGCTCCTTGGAGAGAAAGTACGCTCAGGACTGAAAGTAAGCTGCGTCACCACCTCATTTGATTCAAGGATGCTCGCAATCGAGAATGGCATATTCGTGACAGAGACTGATGCTATTGAAACCATAGACCTGGCAGTTGACGGGGCTGACAAGGTCACTAAAACAGCCCTCCTAAAAGGCGGAGGAGGTGCGCTCACAAGAGAGAAAATAATCGCATATAACGCCAAGAAATTCATTGTAATTGCAGACGAGAGCAAAGTGCTCGAAGGCAAGCTTGAGGGCGAGGTCAACCTAGAGGTACTGCCTTTTGCCGCTCCGCTAGTCATGAAGCAACTGAACGACTGCAAACCAGTGATTAGAATGGCAAGGGCAAAGCTGGGACCGGTAATAAGCGACAACGGCAGTTTCATCATAGACTGTGAAATGAAGATTGATGACCCAAAAGAGACTGAGCATTGGCTAAAAACAATCCCAGGAGTAATTGAGAATGGGATATTTACGAAATTCGACATTGTAATTGTCGGTAATGAGGCAGGGCACCGAATTCTCTAACAAAGCAATAGATTTTTAAACACATTTTCACTTATTACTATTTGTGGTAAAATATGATGAATAGAAAAATCATGAAACGGGGTAATGGGAAGCAGGCCGCAAGAGCAATTGCGGCAGCAGTTCTTGTTGAAAGCATCGCAGCAGTAGCAGGATGCAGTCTTCTTGTTCGTGGTCTTGAGGTTCCTAATGAAACAACACCAGCCGGAGGAAGCGCTGGAGTAGGCGGAGTCGGAGGAAACGGCGGACATGCTGGAATGGGTGGATTCGCAGGTTCAGCTGGCAACGGCGGAGTCGGAAACCAGGCCGGAAATGGCGGAGAAGCTGCTCATGCCGGTGAAGGCGGAGTCGGCGGCGAGGCAGGCTTTGGAGGAGTTGGCGGTGAAGCTGGTACTGGTGGAACTGGAGGCAACGGCGGAGCAGGAGGTTCTGGAACAGTGTGCCCAGGAGTTTTCAATGAGACTGTCAGTGGTGAGGCATTCTATGTAAGCACACCAAAACCTGTCGGCGGCTATGACATCATAAACATGGGCCAGAATGGAAATGGAATCACTGTTGATATTGAATGCGCAGCCAATCATGCAATCATTGACCAGGGAGTTTATTGCAATGAGGCCGGGCCCGAAGCTCAGGTCAACATTACTGTTGATGGTAAGAAAATCAGGCTCACAAACCTGAGTGATGGTGCAACAGTGGCCAATATGAACGTGGCTGTCGAGACTCTTTGATTATGATATCTTTTTTTAAACTTTTTTAGTCAAAACACATTTATACAGAAATATTAACAATGGTGGGATAATGGAAGAAACCAGGAAACCAGATAAAAAGACAGCAGACAAGGGAGAAGCAGAAGAAAGAGGAATGGCTAGACCTACCAAGAAAGCAGGAATATTCAAGAAATGGTTCTTGGCAAGTACTGCCGCCACTTTGATGGCAATTGCAGGACCGAATTGTTCTTCTACTGAGGACGTCTACTATCCAGTACCAAACGACAACCAGGAGCAGACAGACGCAGGCACTGACACTGATGTGGATGCAGATGTGGACAGTGATGCTGATATGGATGCTGGACCTAATCTTGATAGTGGCCCTGACCTCGATAGTGGTCCGGATTTGGATGCGGATGTTGATACTGACTCAGGCACTGACTTGGATGGCGGACCTGACTTAGACGCTGATGTTGATTCAGGAACAGACCTGGACGGCGGTCCGGATTTGGATGCGGATGTTGATGCAGATACTGACTCAGGCACTGACTTGGATGGCGGACCTGACTTAGACGCTGATGTTGATTCAGGAACAGATTCTGGCGCTGTATGTTCAGGTTCAGGAGTAGGCTCCGTTTATGGACATCTATTATATGCGGGATATGATGTTACAGTCGGAGGATATGTCATTACTAACAACGGTGCAGTTACTGGAGGAATCGAAGTTAATATTGACTGCGGCTCTGACAGTGCTTCAGTTGCATCATCATTGTTCCTGCCTTCAGGAGCAACCAATGAAGTTGTTTATGACGTCCCGGCAGATGGTCTGAGACTCAGATTGAACAACATCAGCAACAGCACGATGGTTTCGAACATAACAATCATTGTTGAAGTACTCTGATTTTTTCTTATTTTCCCATTTTATTCTCTAAAGTCCTGTTTATCCTAATGTTTAAAAATGCTTTTTGTTAAAACACGTATATACAATAATATTAACAATGGTGGGATAATGGAAGAAACAAGAAAACTAGGAAAAAAAGAGAGAGAAGAAGATCGAGGTTCTGCTCAGAAGACTAGAAGCCCGCACAGCAAATTCAAGAAATGGTTCTTGGCAAGCACAGCGGCAACAGCCCTTATCATAGGCCTTTCATGCGGAGACCATAACGAGACATACATACCAATCCCACCGGGCAATGAGCAAGTAGAAGGAGATGGCGGGAATTCTGCAGATGGTGGCATGAATACTGATTCTGGACCTGACCTGGATGCGGATGTTGATACTGACTCAGGAACAGACCTTGACGGCGGTCCGGATTTGGATGCGGATGTTGATGCAGATACTGACTCAGGAACAGACCTTGACGGCGGACCTGACTTAGACGCTGATGTTGATGCAGATACTGACTCAGGAACAGACCTTGACGGCGGTCCGGATTTGGATGCGGATGTTGATGCAGATACTGACTCAGGAACAGACCTTGACGGCGGTCCGGATTTGGATGCGGATGTTGATGCAGATACTGACTCAGGCACTGACTTGGATGGCGGACCTGACTTAGACGCTGATGTTGATTCAGGAACTTATACTCCATGCTCTGGAGTATACAATGACGCAGACTACGGAGTCCCAATTTATTCCAGTCCTGGCCATGATACTGGCGGCTATTTGTTCTACTACGATAGTTATGACGCTGTAACCGGAGACATAACAGTAGATATTATGTGTGGAAGCGAAACTGTAAGATCAGATGTTCTTGTTCTTGCAGGAACTATTCAAGTTCTGGATATCCCAGAAGATGGCAAACGGGTTAGCATTACAAACGTCTCGAGCGGCGCTACAGTTGCCAATGTTAACCTGGTCGTCGAGGACATACCATCAAGCGGTTCGGATGGTGGTGTTGACGGCGGAATTTCTGATGCTGGACCTGGTCCTGACGGTGGAGTAATTACTCCAGCCTGCACAGGAGTCACTAACAGCGCAACTTACGGCTATCTACTCTACAGCGGATATTCTGTCAGTGTTGGCGGATACACAGTCACTAATAATGGCGCAGTGACTGGAGGAATCGAAGTTAATATTGACTGTGGCTCTGACAGTGCTTCGGTTGTGCCTTCACTTTATCTGCCAGAAGGAATCAGCGAGGTCGTATATGGTGTTCCAGCAGATGGCAAGAGAATTAGACTGCACAACCATTCCAACAGCGCTTTGGTTTCAAACATCTCGATTGTTGTTGAAAACCTCTAACCTTTTTTATTTTCACTATTTTATTACCAGACAATGATAATTCCGGAAAAGGTAAGGAAAGAGCTCAAACATCCTCTTGGGGAGCTGCATATCGACTTCAGAAAGATAAGAAAGCTCTCCTCCAGCATGAGGATTATTTCTATAGGAGATGTTTGCACTCTCGGGCTCCTTGCCATGGGCATGAGGCCCCATCTGGCTGTTTTTGACCATAGATATATGAGACATGAGCTTGACCCCGGGTTTGTGAAAATACTGGAACGTAATTACCCCAATCCATTAAGGATGTCCAACCCTCCAGGAACCCTCTCAGATGAGATAATCAAAAATGCAGGCAATTTGATTGAAACCGGGGGGGCAGTGCTAATTGACGGAGAAGAAGATTTGACTGCTCTTGCTTTCATAAAAAGCGCTGGCAAGAATGATTTGATAGTATATGGCCAGCCGAATGAAGGAATGGTATTGGTAATCCCTAATGATAATGTAAAGAAAAAGATTGAGAAATGGTTAGCTGCCGCCGTGTCCCTTGGACATGAAGTATAGTGCCACAAAGGAAAATAGCGTGAGCACAACAGCTATGATTATCCTAGTCTGCTCATCAAGCCATGGAAGCAGTTCTGGGATTAGGAAGAAAGCAATGCCAACTCCAATTGCCGCAGCGGCGATGAAAAGAAGAACGTTTACGAGCGTTCCCATGATTATCCCTTTTACTGAGTGCCAACTGGTCCTTTTGAAACGACAATTACGTCTTCGACAGATTTCACGTTCTTGTAGAGGATACTTTTTTCGCGCAGGGCTTTTCTAGCATCGTCCTTGCCCTGGGGCAATGGCTCGATGAGAATTCTTGAAACCTCCCCGCTTTCGAGGTCAACAATGAAGTCCTGAGCATTTCCGATGAATTTGCCGGAGTCAGTAAATATGTCCATACCATAGAGTCTTGAAAGCTTTGTGCTCATTCAGATCACCTTAGGGTTTCTATTCGGGAATGTAATTAAAAAACCTTTCTCCTATTCGTAAAAAGAATGGAAAGGATACAGGCAGTTTATCTTGGGTATTTGGCTTTTTTCCTGATTCTTACGAGTTCGATTCTTGCCGTTCCTTTTCTTGCTTTTGATAATGACATGAACGCAGCATATGCCGCTTTCTCTGTAACCTGCCATCAGAAGCTTTCCCGCTCACTATGTATTTTCAGCGACGGTGAGGGATACTGGGTAGCAGATTGTACCCCTCAAGGTGGAAATTTCGTCACTTCTTCTGCAGACCGAACCGCCGTGGGAGTGATTTACGACGGATTTAAGGGAATGAAAATGCCGGTTTGTTCTAGAGATATCGGGCTTTATGCTGCCATGCTGATTGGCGGACTCATGTATCCCCTTGCAAGAAAGCTTGAGGATGATGTGCCGCCCTCGATATTCCTGATATTGGCCCTTGTCCCGATAGGAATTGATGGGGGGGTGCAGATAGTCTCTGAAATCGGAATTCTGCCATTCTTGTACGAGAGTACCAACGCCGTGAGGCTCATTACCGGGGCAGTTGCAGGCCTGGCCGCGGCATTCTACGCCATTCCCATACTGACGAGCCTGGTGTCGAAGAATAAACGCAAGTAGCCATCAAAAACCATTTAAATAGTTGCCATTAATATCATTTTATGAAAAGAACCCCGCTACTGTTAGTGTTCGGTGCGCACGGAGGCCGCAATGGAGGTCTGAAAGTGCCGCCAGACAAAGAATTCTACAAGGGTCTTGTTGACCCTTTTGTGGAGAAACACGTAGTTAGGGGAGGAAAAAGAGCCGTTGTGGTTCATGAATACAATACTTCTATCAACTGCGAGAATCTTAGCAACAGCGAAGTTTCCCAGATAATGTCCAACCTTGAGCACAGGCTCAAGTTGAAACTAGATGCAACATTCAATCATGGAATGAAAATGGATGAAGATTCCATGGACTGGTTTGACTGGGGATTCATGGACAAGATTCTGGAGATTAATCGTGAGGCCCCCAGTACAATTGAATGTGTTATCGAACCATTGGGCGCAAGCACACAGTGGATAATGTGGAAACAACAGCAGCTTTCAAGAATAGTAAGACACACAGATTCATTTGATGAATCTGTAATTGCTGAGGCTGAATTGATAAGGGGCTCAATCGAAATTTGCATGGACAGGGACAAGAGACTGGCAGGATTTATCCACAAACTCAGAACAGAAGACCCTGACAGGGCAATCATCATCCCGCGCGGCTATGCGCATAAGGGGATGGCCATGGATTTTGACTATTTGAATTATATGAAAATCGAGGCCGCAAGGCTCACTGCAGCCCCTTGGTTTTCAACAGAAGCGATTATTGAAGCATTCTCAAAGCAACTGACGCCAGCAGAGCTTGAAAGATATGCAAGGCTTTCTCTTCATTACAACGAATATTACTACTCTCATATGGACCAGCATCTTGCTCAGGCAAGAATGGCTGGTGCTGAACCTGTTGAGGGCCTTAAGCAACTCACCCTTCACGCAAGGGAATACGCATTCTCAATGGAACTTAGAGATACTGCAGTAGCTGTCTAATAATCCTCAAGGCTCGTCTGTTTTTTGTCAACGACATTTTTGCTGGTAGTATCATCCAAAATCAGGTCTCCGAATACGCCATCATATCCTGGAACCCATTTTATCCTGCCTTCTTTTACGCGTATTATTGACTCTGCTATTTCAGAAGTGGTTGCTAGGCGAAGCTGGTCGTTGGTTGCTTCGAAAACGGCAAACTCGTTACCAAAATACTTGATAATTTTCCAGTACGCTTCATTGACAGCGTTTGTGTTTTCGCCTTTCTTGATTGTTTTTGAGATTACTGTCGAGAGTGGCACTATGTAATCAAAAGGAACCGCGTTCTCAGGCTTGAAGCCCTGCTTGCGGTCAGCAAGGTCAGCGACCCGGTGGAGCACCCCGATTGTCAGGGGTTTCCTGCACTCTGGGCAGATGTTGTTTCTGGCCTTTGCCTCCCATGGGCTCAGGAGAACATTGCAATTCCTGTGGCCATCAAAATGATATTTGCCCTCCTCAGGATAGAACTCATAGGTTTTGACAAACCCTTTCCTTGTTTTGATTGCTTCTGTTAGTGTTTTATATGTCAGTTTGTCAAGCTCGAAAACATTGGCCTCCCTGCCGAGTTTCCCAAGGCTGTGTGCGTCGCTGTTTGAAACAAGAGTATATTTGTCAAGCGAACTAATCATCCAGTTCATTGCAGGGTCACTGGAAAGACCAGTCTCAAGCGCATAGATATGTTTTGCATGTTCTTCAAATGCCTCCTCAACAGTGTCAACACCGGATTTTGAGCCAAACATTGCAAACCACGGAGTCCATACATGGGCAGGTATAATCATGATGTCTTTTGAAATTGAAAAAAGGTCATCGGCAAGGGCAGCGCTTGACATGCCTATTATCGGCCTGCCATCAGAGGCAAGGTTGCCGCGTTTTGATAACTGGTCGTTTATTTGAGATGCAATCTCAAGAGAAGGGGCAAGCACAACATGGTGCATCTTGCGCACTTTCGGGGTGCCCGAATATATCAGGCTGATTTCAGTTGAGAGTATGAATTTGATTCCCTTGTAGTCGTATAGGCCGCCGTTCCCCTCTTTCAGGATTGATTTTAGTTCTTCAAAATAGGCCGGGTGGGTGAAATCACCAGTTGCCATGACATCGATACCTTTTACCTTGGCCCCCTCGCAAAGGCCGGGCACGTCGTTCTGCTGGCTGGTCGCCCGAGCATACTTGCTGTGCACATGTAAATCAGCAACAATCCGCATGGGTAAAAACTGGACTCCAAATTTATTTAAAATGCCCTTTCAATAATCAATCCATGAGTAACTTAGAGGGAGTCTGGGAAAGCTCAAAATCATTGTTCGATTATAAAAAAGTCGAAGATGTTCTTAATGCAGAGCTGCCCAATGCGAATTTGAAAACTGCAATAATCATATTCACAGCAGCTGCGCTGCTTACATCGGCCCTTTCAGTGCTAAGCACTGTTGAGGCAGCACTTTTCGGAACATATGCATACAACACCATGTCCGAGGTGGTTGATATCGGGCAGGCGAACTTCAACATTGAGCCGCTCATGCCATTCATACTTTTTCAGTTTATTTTCCTCGCTCCATTCAGCATATTGTATGGGCTTGTGTTTGAGGGAATAACCTACAAGATACTGAAACTGATTAAGGGCAAGGCGGATTTCAGCCAGCACCTTTACCTATCATCGATTGTGACTTTTGCACTTGCAATGGCATCGGCGCTTAGCCTTCTTGCCCCGCTTCCCTGCCTGCAATATTTCGGGGCATTGGGATTGATAGCTCTTACTGCGTACTTCGTAATATATGTGAGTGCCAAAGCATACGAGGCTGCGCATAAGCTTCCCCTGCTTCCAGTAATCGCAATTGTTGTTATCATGCTGATTCCAAGATTGGTGCTCATGATTTTCATATTACAGGAAGTCTCTGGAATATTCGGAATTCCCGAGACATACGAGATAAGTGGTGTTTGAAATGTTCAACGCGGAAAAATTCATCGAACAGTCTGTTGAAGACATAAAGAAGAAAATTGGGAATGAGAAGGCCATTACCGCAGTTTCTGGCGGCGTGGACTCTTTTGTCGCTGCCACTTTGGCTGCCAAGGCCATACCTGACCAGCTCCACATTGTCTATGTCAACAATGGACTCATGAGGAAGAACGAGACCGAGAAGGTAAAGGAAGTCTCAGACCAACTTGGCATAAATCTCAATATTGTTGATGGCAGGAAACGTTTCATTGACGCCCTCAAAGGAGTGAGCGAGCCGGAGGAGAAAAGAAAAATAATCGGCGAGGCGTTTGTCCGGATTTTCGAGGAGGAAGCCAAAGGCCATGATGTAAAATTCCTTATCCAGGGAACCATTGCCCCTGATTGGATTGAAAGCGGCGGAATGGGCAGAGACACGATAAAAAGCCACCATAATGTTGGGGGCCTTCCTGAAAATATGGATTTGGAATTGTGCGAACCTTTGCGCGAACTTTACAAGCATGAAGTTCGTGAGGTTGGCAAAAAACTTGGGCTTCCGCAAAGCATCCACCAAAGGCAGCCTTTCCCAGGACCTGGCCTTGGAGTTAGGATTGTTGGGGAGGTTACCGAAGAGAAAGTCATAATTGTTCAGGATGCCTGCGACATTGTTGAGAATGAGCTTGAGAAGGCCGCATCGCAAGGGAGGATGGAAAAGCCATGGCAGTATTTTGCCGCAATGCTCCCTTCAAAGACAGTAGGAGTGCGCGGGGATGAGCGCTCATACCAGTACACTGTAATTGTCCGTGCTGTACGAAGTTTGGATGGCATGACAGCGAATTTCTCGCAGATTCCGTTTGATGTTCTGGAAAAGATTTCAACAAGGATAACTAACGAGATTCCGTCGGTCGGCAGAGTGGTCTACGACATTACCAACAAACCACCAGGAACAATTGAGATGGAATAGCTAGAGAGTTTCAAGAAGTTTTGCGAACCTTCTTGGCAGGGGATTTGCCTCAAGGCCAAGGGATTCTATATTTACAGCCACTCGGAGCGCAAAATCAGCCTGATGTGAGGTTCTGTATGCTCCTTCTGGACTGGTGCGCATATGTTCTGCTGTCCTGCCAAGTGAATCTATAGGGTTGTGAATGGTTCTGGTTATCGCAGGAAGAAGCGTTCTTGTTTCGGTTTCCCTTTCTCTTAAAACAGGTCCCATATTTCCACTAATTAACATATTAGATAAAACTGTTTAAAAGGATAGGCTAAGAGAGTTTTGCATGGCTACAGACGATGTCCAGGCATTAATCAATCAGGGGAAACACAAGGAGGCCTTCACTGCTCTGGACAGAATGGAAGACAAAGAAAGGAAATTTTTCCTCAAAGGAATCATAGCGCTCAAGCAGAAGAACTATGATGTAGCCCAGGAATTCTTTTGGCAGGCAGTTGAAATCAGCAAAAAACCAGAATACTTCAGGATGATGGGGATTGCACACCTCGAAATTTTTGAGATGGAGAATGCGCTTGAGGATTTCAGAAAGGCGATTGCACTTGATGAGAATGATGCTGCTTCACATTTCTTTATTTCAATTTCTTACCTTTTCATGGACAACCCGCGCGCTGAGGAACATATGAGAAAGGCGCGCAGTCTTGATGAGAAGAAAACAAAGCAGCTTCTGCGCAACTTCTACACGCTTTTCATCAAGGATGACCCTGCGGCAAGCGATGCCCAAAAAAGGAAAATGGATGATACTATCCGTAAATTAGAGTCCCAGCAACAATAAGCAGGTCCATCACAACGTAGACCCCGTATATCATTATCAGGGGTTTCTCTTTGTGAAGAATCCCGTAGATGCACCAGACAACGGCACCGATTGAGTAAGCGCCCCAGGACAATGGAGAGACACCGGATGCATCATGGTCAACCCAGATATTCACTATCTGAGGAATTGTCATTACCACACCGAATAAAGCGACAAAGTAGATTAGCCGGTCAACAATGTTCTTGAGCCGGTCATCATGAGGGTATGGCTCCAGGTTCTGATATACCCTTTTTCTTGTGTGCTGGTGGTGAAGTGCTTCTGCCATGAAAAAACTTTGGATGTAATGTTTTTATTTGATGCAGAGTGCAATCTCATATTACCCAGCGCATCGGAAGAGCAGGAGGGCCATCATATCACAAACAAATGCCCGCTTCATATCATATCGCCCAGAATCCTGAATACGAATAGCAGGTAGTATAGCGAAACTGCCAGCATTATTATGCCTGCGCAGATGTTGATTATCCTCTTGTGTTTACCAAGGAACTTGAAGATGTTTGTTGATGCTGATTGTGAAATCACCGATAGAACGAGAAGCGGGAATGCCATGCCAAGGCCAAAGAAGATGAAATTCCCGACTCCGATATAGAATCCCATTGAGAGTACGCTTTTGGCAAAGAAGGCTGCAATCAATGCGGGATTGCAAGGGACTACAATCGCGCCGAAGAAGAAGCCGAATGCGAACGCGCTCAGATATGGGTTTTTGCTTGTTGGCGCACGAAACTGCACCAGGCTGAAATCATAGCCAACAATCATGAGAATGCTAACTATCGCAAGTATCGAGAATGCTATTGGGGAGATTATGCCGATAACATTTGTTAGGGAAGTCTGGAGAAACGTTGTGAATATCAGACCCATAAGGAACATGAAGGAAATGACTCCAGATGTCACAATCAAACCAAATTTGAGCGGGGAGCCTTTCCCTTGCGAGACTTTTCCGCTCAGGTATGCAATGAATGCAGGGTAGAGCGGAAGAACGCATAAAGCGGTAAGCGGCGTGAGGACGCCCAGAACGAATGAGGAAAAAAAATCAAGAAGAGAATCAAGGACCATCTTCAGCATCCCTTGGCGATTTCAGATTCTAATTCATCTGCTCTTTTCAAGCCGCTCCGAAGATACCTTGTCGACTGATCCTCGCATACGAGTATTACCGGGGCTCCGGGTGCGTTCACTATCGACACTCCGAATTCGTCTATCAGAAGCTGCGTTGCGCCGGATGGGGAAACAACGAAGCGCCAGTTCAAATCGTTTTTGCTTGCATGGTCTTTCACTGCAGATTCATCCTCATTAGGGTCTACATCAAGAGAGATATGAATTGTAGAATTCACTTTCTTGAGTTCCTTCTGCTGTGCAAGGCAGGTCGGACACCACACTGCGAACGTCTCGATAAGGACCTTTTGCCCCTTGAAGTCGCTTATCTTGAATGTCTCGCCGCTGGCCACATCCTTGAATTCTGTTTCTTTCCAGTCAGAAGCGGCTTCTGCCATAGATGAATTTCCTGCTTGATATGAATCGCCCGGGTTTGTCTGCGTGCAACCGGAAACGAAAAGAGCCAATAATGAGAGCAATATTATTTTGGAATGCATTGTTTTCAACTCCACAATAGAACTTTGCTCAGATATATAAATGAGGTTTAATAACCTCAAAAACAGATTGGGACATTATTTTTTCTTCTTGGTTTTCTTTGCAGGTTTTTTCTTCTTCACTGTTTTCTTTTCAGGTTTCTTCGGCTCCTCGGGCTCTTCTATTGCAAGCTTCTTGTTCATTTCATTGAGCCATGCCCTTTCCTTGACCTGGTGCGGGGTTACTAGTTCTGCGATTTTTTCAACCACGCCGCCCTTTTTCCTTGAGAGCCAGTTCTTTTTCTTTTTGAGCGCTCGCAAGTATGGTGGATTTGCAAGGAGAATTTGGATTAGCAGGTTCTCATAATGAGATTTCCTTCTGGAAACTTTCTTATATTCCCGAAGTGCTGCAGCCTCGGAAACCGTTCCTTTGCCCCTGGCACGATTCATCTTTGCTTTGGCATCCATCTCACGGTATTTGTATTTGACAAACTTGTTTGAGAATTTGGCAATTGGAATCCTAATCAGAGAATCCGTAACTAAAAGTATCCAGCCTTCGCGCCTTAATTTGGCATCGGCATCATCGATTATGCGTGCAACCTCATCCTTTTCCAAATCTTCTTCAAGATGTCCTTTAAGGGCAGGAAAAGTTGCGCAGAATGCCCTTGAATCGACTGAACCGACCCATTTTTTCAGGAACCTTTTCGCATCTTTCAATTGAGCTCTTTTGTGTGAGAGGAACTGCAACCTTTGCGCGGCCTCCTTTGGTCCGACTTTCAACTCTCTGAGCATCCAGGCCTTTTTGGATATTGTTTTTCCCACATTCTCATCTTCCATGAATGCCTGCAGAAGCTCTGGGAAATATTTGTCAAGATAGCGGAATTCCTCAAGATTGAGAAGGAGTTCACCAGTTACTTCTGATTTCTTTTTTGCAATCTCCCGGTTTATCACTGAGATTTCACGCTTGATATCCCGATCATAAAGCCTGCGGTATTGCGCTTCAAGCTTGATTCTTCGGTCGGTTTTTTTCCGAAGATATTCCGCGGCATTTTCAAGGGATTCAATCAGCAGCATGGATGCACCTTTCATATTCAGCCTTCATTTTCAGAGCGTCTATATCAATCTGCGGGCTTTCACAAATAATGGTTCCGGAATATCCGTTTTCAGCAAGAACCTGCATCAGCGGCTTGTAGGGCGGCTCGTCCTTTGTCCCAAGGACAAGGTGGTTGCGCTCTCCCTTTTCGCTGTATTCTATCTCTGAGAAATGTGAGTGGAAATGGTTCACATAATCGCCAAGCTCATTTTCAAGTTTTTTGAAGAGATTCGCGTAATCATCAGCATTGGCAAGCTTCATGTCCCCCCTTGCTACAAGATGGGCAAAATCAATCACAGGCTCCACCATTTCGAGTTCCTGTGAAAGGCGGATGTTTTCATCAAGGCCGCCGAAGGCAGTGGGTTTTCCGACAGTTTCAGCTCCGAGGCGGATTTTGATATTGTTTGCTTTGAGTTTTTCTTCTATTTCCTGAAGCCTTTCCTTGGCCCTTGAATACGCTTCCTTATGAGAAAGTTTCTGGTAGAACCCTGGGTGGAAAACAGTTATCGTTCCCCCTGCAAGTGCAGTTATTCGTGCTGAATCGAATATGTGCCTTTTGCTGTTCGTGATTTTCTGCTCTTCAGAGGTGCATAGGTTCACGTAATACGGGGCGTGTGATGAAAGAAGTATATCAAGCTCTTTTGCTGTTTTTTGGATTTCTGATGCGCTCTCGTCCTTCATGCGCACCCCATGGACAAATTCCATCTCCATTGCGGAAAGGCCAAGCTCTGAGCAGCATTTGACTCCCTCGTGGGTGCTGGAGCCATCACATTGTATGGGGACCCCTGCAGGGCCGAACCTGACATTCATAAGAATAATTCGAAGAAAAAAGGTTAAAAGTTACTGGCTGTAGCTTGCTCGAAGCATGAACAGCGGGGTCACTGTCAATGGCGATACTGCTCCCCCTGCCTCAATCCGGAGCCGGTCCTCAAGGAAGTCAAGTCCAAGCATCCCTCCAAGCTGGAAATCAGCACTGTGGAATCCGCCTGAAGATGCGTTCAGGTCCCCTGCAACTATTGCCGACGGGACCACTGGACCAAGCCTGAAAAGCGGAACTCCGAATAACAATCTTCCGTGGAAAACGTTATCGTCAAGGTTAGCTGCGCCCACTACGCCCTCCTCCTCAAGAGGCCTCATTGCATGGAGCCACCGAAGGTCGAGCTCTGCCCATGGATAGGCATTTCTTACCCAACCATATGGAAGTGCTCCGTAAACCCTTGCTGAAAGCGGGTTGAAGGGGTCATTGCCCCCTTCAACTGTAAGTGAGAACCACCTGTCAAACGAATAGCCAAGCGCTCCTGCGTATTCGAAAGCGTGGAGTGTTTCTTCAAATGTTCTCGCATCCACTGGAGATTCGACATCAGTCTGAACTGCGCGGTAGCCTCCAAGCGCTAGCGCGTATGCGCTGTGCCTTCCATGGCGGTACCTGATTCCTGCGCCAAGCCTCCCTGAGAAGCTCCTCAAAGATGTGGTTGCATCAGGCTGCTCCATAGTAAGCCCGTTGGAAATAAACGCTCCCCCAACGACTATTGAGAGGTTTTCTCCAAGAGGAATGTCTCCAGTTACAAGGACGTTGTTCATATCGCCTGAGTTTGCAAGAGGTCCAAGTTCATGAATACCGGTTCTTTCCCCAGTAAACTCAACCACCGGCCTATAGTTAGGGCGCGGCGCTTCCGGCTCCTCAGTCTGCTCAGGCTCTTCAGTCTGTTCAGGCTGCACTGGCCTTGGAACAGGCTGCGTTGCAGGCCCTGGAGTCGGGCGCGGAGCTTCTGTTTGCTGAACGTTTACAATCTCAAGGAAACCATTGGGGGCTGTTATACCGACCCTGTAGCTTCCACTTCTAAGAATGATTGTCATCTCAACAGGAGTCCCAACAACAAGTGTGGAACCTGCGATGTTCGGGCTTGTGAAATTTGATACCCTGAATACTCCAGGATAATCGTGCGGAATTGTTTCCCCCCCAACTTCTGCAATAGTATAAGATATTGGTCTTGAAATTTCAGGGCTCTCATCAAACCTGCTTCGATTAAGGACTGGATAAAAACGAAGTGTAAGCCTTGCAGGGCCATCCAATTCGACAACAGGTAGCTGCCTTGCCTGTCTGCTGAGTATAAAAACGCTAGGGGATGTTGTTCCGTCAGTGAGTTCTGCTGTGGTTCCTATGACTCTGTGGGTTGATGCCGCACTTACCTCTTTTGAAGGCTCTTCAGCCCTTGCAATCCCTTCTGCCATTGGGGAAAATGCAAGTGAAGTGGCCAGTGCTACAGATGTGGCAAACTTTGCCAGTCTCCGGGTCCAGAGTGGCTTTTCGGTGGGAGGTTTACGGCCCTGGCTCTCAGCCGTATGAAGTTTTGAATATTTCATGAAATGACATTAACTGAAACAGTTTATAAAAGTGTCGGTCAGATAGACAATACCTCAGAACAAACGCCCAATAGGTTTCTTTTTAAATACTTTCGAACATAAAGTACAACATGCAAAAAGCCAAAAAGACCAGTGGCATCTCTAGAGCAGACACCCTAAAGGCAGAAAGGGGACAGGCTCGCATCGGGACAGCCATAGGTTTGGGCGCCCCCCAGGTTGACACTATTCAGAATCCTCCTGGCAAGCAGACCATTGATGATGGCCTTATTTCAAAGACAGTAAATGATTTTTATCTTATTGGAAACCGCATTGGAAAAGGCGGGATGGGAGAGGTTTTCGAGGCAACACATATAGTCACAAACAAGACCGGCAAAAGAGTAATAGAAAAGAAAGTGGCAATGAAAATCATCACTTTCAATGCTGGGTACAGCGAGGAATCTGACCCGGAAAAAGTTAAAAGGCTGAAAAAAGAGATGTATGACCGATTCATTACAGAGGTTCAGCTTGTTTCTAAGCTGGATCATGAGAACATTGTCAGGATAACTGACTTTGACGAAACTGCTGATGGAAGGCCTTTCTTCATCATGGATTTCCTTGATGGAAGTGATTTGGAACATATCAGATTCAAGGCCGGGGAACTCCAATGGGAGCAGGTTCGGCAACTTATGCTCCAGACATGTTCTGCCCTTATTGCGGCTCATGAATACCAGGAGGATGGTGAGGCCAAGCCGATTGTTCACCGAGATATGAAACCAGCCAATATCTTTGTCGTGAAGAATTTGGAGGGCGAGCAGCGGGTGAAGGTGCTTGATTTTGGCCTTGCAAAAATCGTCGCTGAAAAAGAAGAGGGAGTTACCAAAAAGGGCGATGCTGCTGGAGGCACTCCGGATTACATGTCCCCGGAACAGCTCTTCTGCCTTGAGGTTGACCACCGCAGTGACATATACGCTCTTGGAATAATCATGTATGAACTCCTCACCGGGCAGACACCTTTCATGTTCTGTCCAGATAAGGAACGGGGAGACTTTGCGGATTCTGCAGAGTATGAAATTTACATGAATAATTACTGGACTGAATTCAGAAATCAGATTTGGGAAACCCCGCCAATGCCGCCAACCGAGTTCATGGCAGGAATTCCTCCAGAAGCAGAAAAATTACTGCTAAAGTGCCTTGAAAAAAATGCAGCAAATAGATATCAGTCGGCAAGGGAACTTCGTGCCGCACTTAAAAAACTCAATGGGGGCCCTGACACGGAAGATGGTGAAAGAAAGTCGCGCACAAGCGACGAATTACCTTCAATAATTGTTGCGGATGATGTTCTTGATTCTGCGCGGACAGCTCAGACAAGTACTGTGGACCATCAGTCAGATAATCCATACAAAGGAACTCAGATTGCCAGGCAGAGAGGCCCACTCTACCAGCCGCCAAAGAAAAGCAGTTGGAACAAATGGGTGGCAATCGGAGCTGCAGCTACAGTTGTAATGGCGGCCGGTGGAATTTTCGGATTGGCATACCAAAAAAGTTCTGATGAAGCTGCTAGGGCCGCGCAGTCAGCAAAAGTTGCTACTCAGGAAGCTCAGCAGACAAGGGCACATGAGCCTCTTACTGAACCTGCGCTGGTAGCTCCCCCACAGCCTGACAGCGGAGTTGTGGACACGGTTGTGGATGAGGTAGTTTCTCACGAAATCACAGTAAGATCGAATGTCAGCGGCGTGAGTGTATACATTGGCAGGGATGAGATGTGCAACACTGGCAGATCAAAAGAGTGCTCGCTCAATCTTGAGGAGAGCGATGATCCAACGACTCTTACTTTCAGAAGAAGAGGATTCCGAGACGAAAGCCAGGAAGTTACGCCTGGTTCTGCAAAAAGAGTTACAGTCAGGCTTCGGCCTGTGCAGACTAATCCAAGACCTACGAAAACAGGAACGCCCATGATTACTTCTGAGGAGTAATCAGTGCAGGAGCCTTCCATTTAGGATAATCATCAAACGGCCATCAAACCCATAGGCAGCCCCTGCTTCGAGTTTGACTGTGTCAAGAATGTCAGCTCCCAGCGCGCCCCCAACATGGCCTGAAACTTTGAGGCCGTCTGCTGTGCTAAGGTCAAGCCCTCCAAGAACCGCTGGGACTATTGGGCCAAGGCGGGCAACTGGAATTGAAAGTGTCAGTCTGGATTGGACATCCGCAACATCGAGCGATGTCTTGCCAACTATGTCCTGAACAACCTTTTCACGAAGAAGATTAAGCAATCTGGCATCTGCAGTGAGTGTCGGGAAATTCTCATCAAGATACCAGTATGGAAGGCTAGCGTAGAGTTCAAGCTTTGCAGGGTTGAACGGGTTGTTGCTTCCATGGACAGTAACTCCAAGAATGCCATCGTAATCATAGCCTGCACGAGCTCCGTATTCTGCTTCAAGAAGACGCAATGGATCAGTTCTTCCATCTGAAAGGGTGAGCATGCCATCGGTTTTCCTAACTCCCCCGAAAACAACTAAGAAAGCGTTGTGCTTTCCTTTAGAGAATCCAAGGCCTGCTTCGAGATTAGCAGAAAATGTCCTCATTGTCTGGTTGAAATGGTCCAAGACCAGTTCCCTTCCATGGGAGCTGAGATTTGAACCTACTGCCACTGCCAGCATGTCTGAAACAAGAGGGGTCGCGAGAAGTCCTATCTCATTGACATCTCCTGTGTTCAGGCCAACAAGGTTGAATCTTTTTCCTTTTAGGTCGATTAGCCTTGATGGGATTGCTTGTTTTGGTTTTTCTGCTGGTTCGGTCTTGATTATCAGTTCTGGCTTTGGTGCTGGAGCCTCTTCGGCACCAATCTTTTTCTCAGGCTTCTTTTCAGGCGGAGCTGCTTTTTTCTCTGGTTTTTTAGGCTTTGGTTGAACCAGAGGGACGATATCAAGAAAGGTATCATCAGATGATACAACTCCGATTGGCTCATCATAAACAGTTTTCCCATCGAGGTCAACAGAAGGCATATTTTCCTCCACATGTATTATTGCATCATCAAGAAGGCTAACTTGATGGGCCCCGTCTGGGATTGCAAGTCTTATTTCAACGACTGTACCTATAGTATGACCTTTCTTGATTTCAATCCCATGTGCTTTTTCATCCAACTTATCAACTTTCCCCTTGACCAAATACTTCTTGCCATCAAGCATATAGGAGATATCAATCACCAATGACTCCTTATTGGCAAATTTCCATGCCTTCAGAATTGGATAAACGTTCACTGAGAGTTCAAGAGGTCCCTGTACCGTTACAATAGCAGGTTCTGGGCCGCTCGAAGAGAACATATTCGCGGAGATATTTTCAATCTGCACGGGTTTGCCCGAAACTATTATTGAAGGCTTAGTCTGCCCCTTGGGAGCTGGCTGTGCCAAGGCGCGCTGCGCAATAGGCGCAAAAAGGAATGACAATCCTGCAATTGTACCGGCAACGGTTCTTTTTACCGAAGAAAATCTGCCAGGCAGCGGTTGCCGTGTCGGAGAAGAAAAAGTTAGTGATTTCATGTAAATACATTAACTAAAACACATTAAAAGGCTTTCGATATGTGTCCCCCGAAGGGAAATAAAAGAAAAAAAATCACTGGCAAAGGTGTGTTTTCTGGTTGCAGACCTCTCCGCTCACACAGTCTGAGTCGTCATCACAGTAGCCCAGCTTCGCGTTGCACTCATGTCCGCTCGTACAGACCTGCCATGAGCCGCAGTCAGAATCAGAGCCGCAGCGCCCTTTCTGGGCGTTGCAGATGTGAGTCTTTGAGTCGCAGAATTCCCAGGAGTTGCATTCATTGTCTCCGCCGCAGAAACCTTGTGCTGCCACGCATTTTTTGGATGATTCGTCACAGCGTGCCCATTTCTCACAGTCGCCTTCGTTGATGCAGAAGCCTTCCTTTGCCTCGCAAGTGTGAGTCTTGAGATTACAGAGCTGCCAGCTTTCGCAGTCGCCATCCAAGTCACATTTGCCTTCTAGAGTGTAGCAAACACTGCTCAGGACATCGCACTTTTCCCAGGATTCACAGTCAGTATCCTCTGTGCAGTACCCTGGTGCTGGTCCGCACTGGTGGGTAGTTGGGTTGCAGTATTCAAAGTTCGGGTCGCAAATTGAATCCGAATCACAGTATCCAGGGGCTGCCCTGCATGTCTGTGATGCGTCGCAGACCTGCCAGGTATCACAGTTAGCATTTGTCCTGCACCGATTCGTCTGGTAAACACAGCGATGGCTGCTATCAGTATCACACTCGGTAAGTGCGTCCCTTGAAGTGCACTGTGCATCCGAGTCACAGTATCCTTCCGAAGTGGCGCAGCTTTGCGAGCTGCTGTTGCAGAACTGCCATGAGCCGCAATCAGAGTTGGTAGCGCATCCGGCAGAACTTCTGCCACCAGTACAACCTGCAAAAATCAAAGTCAATAATATTATTCCGAATACAATAATCCTCATGAGAAATTATTAGAATTGATGGTTTTATAAGCGTTGCACAATACCGAAAACATCACCAGTCTCCTCGAGAGTGTAATCCGCTGTTGAGGGCTCATGCTTGTATTTGCCCTGAAGCACACGGACAGTAAGTATGCCTGCTTCTTTTGCCGGAATTATATCAGCATCTTCCCGGTCCCCGACCATCATGCAATCATTGGCATCGCAGCCAAGAGCTTCGGTTATTTTATCGTAAAACTCCTTGCACTTTTCCATGCCAAGAGTTTGCGAGACAAATACTTCGTCAAAATAAAGCTCAAGGCCCAGCCGGATAAGTTTGTCCCACTGCTTGACAGATGTTCCGTTTGTGGCCACATAGAGCCTGTGGCCATTCTCTCTGAGTTTTAGAAGAGTAAGCGCGACTTTTGGAAAAGGCGCTATGGACGTTTTTGTATCATGATATGCAGCAACAGCTGCAGCAACATAGCGTGAGGAATCTTTTACGCCGAGAGATTGGCAAAGGTCGTCAAAATGCTTCCCGTAATTGGAGCCCTTTGTTTGGATTATGGAATTGAGTTTATCATTAAGTTCTGGGTAGGAATAGTCAAGCCCCAGGTCAATCATTGCATTGAGGGCATTACGCCGTGCAAGTGCGGAAAAGTCGCTGGAGGGAAAAAGAGTGTCATCAATGTCAAAGATGATGTTCATGAGCAATATCCCCCTGCGATAAAATAAAATGGTTAGGGAACCCTCATCGCAACGGTCCAGTAACATTCCCTACCTGGAGCCCCTACGCTCAGTCCGCCAAGAGAAAGGCCAAGCGCTCCCAAAACAGCCTCGTGGGTTCCGCATGGGCTGTTATTGCAGGTGGTACTGAGACCGGTGAGGCTAATTACTCCAGATGGGCTTACTTTCATTGATACGATGACCTTCAAATCATCAGCCGGATCAACTGCAAGTGAAGTCCTAAGCGGAACGGATTTCTCCCTAATCGTTCCGGCTATTCTCCCAAGGACGCTCCCTCCCCCAAGTGACCTCGCGCTAATTATGTCCCTTGTTGATTCTGTAGCAATCTGTGAAGGGCAGGTAAGCACTGAGCCCCATCTTGGAACCGGAGTCTCCTCAGGTTGCCTCTCGCTTCTTTTGTGCCTTCTCACCCTGCAGTCGGGAACACAAAGATTCTTGGATTCGGTTCTGCATGATTCATTGATTGTTATTGTACCAAATGAGAATGCCCCGTCTTCTTCTATGACCGCACCATATATCTTTCCGATGTCAAGTCTGTTGTTGCCGCAGTGGAACTCCACGGGGCAGGATTCAGGCGTCTCGGTCGGTCTTTCAGTCACATTCTGCATCCAAAGCAGTGTGTCTGCATCCATGTAAGGTGCTGCACCGGTTTCCGCTTTCACCTGCCGGACTCCGTCTCCACAATAACCGCAGCTCTGTGGGTCGAAATTCTTGGATAATGGATCATTTTCGCCATGTGGCAATTCACATTTGCTGTCTCCTTTGACAGGCGGCAAATCACAAGCCGTAAGAGAAGGGCAGTCCCTGGCAGTTTCTGTTATGGGTTCGCGTCTGTTCTTCCATGTGGCCGAGAAAGCGATTGCTGCGCTTACTGCAAGCGCGCCTGCAAAGAACTTAAGTCCAAGCTCCCTTTTTGGTTTTTTTATGGATTGCATTGTGTATTATCACCTTAACTGAACTGGTACAATGATGTAGCATTGCCTTGAGGGCGAACCGGTTTGAATGCCAGAAACATTGATTCCAGCGATATTCACTATATTTGCGCTTCCTCTGCACGGCGAGCCGGCGCATGTTGCTGATGCTCCAACAACAGAAGGAACTCCGGATGGGCTGATGTTCACACGAACACTTACCGTAACCGGAGCCTGTTCTGCGTTCAGAGCAGCCCTTAACGTTCCTGATGCGCTTGTAACCTGCGAAGTAATCCTTGAGATAAGCGAGGTGGTTCCTGGAACGCTGTTCCCGGGGCACTGTCCGGATACCGGAGCTGCCTGCTCTTCACACTCGCAGCTGCTGTTGCAGCGCTCGCCTGAAGCGCATGAGGTTGTAGATTCTCTCGGGTCACAATCTTCACCCGTGTCCACCCTACCGTTTCCACAGATTGGTTCTGGCGTAGTGATGATAGGTGCTGGGCGTCTTCTTCTTTCCACGCACTGGCAGTTCCCCGCACACCGCGTTCCTCCGGTGCATGCCCTTCTTCCGGCTACGCTTCCAGTGTCGCACTGCTCGCCCTGATTTCTTTCAACTGTACCATTGCCGCAGTGGTCAGGAACACAGTCCTGGATATTTGGGCATGAACAGGCTTCTGTGCTCTCTGGAGTACATAATGGAAGGTTTCCACCACAGGATTCTGAATAATTGTTCTCAACTACAAAGTAGTTGTCTCCCAGTTCAACTGCAGTGACATCCGCGTGCATTGCTTCAACCTCACCGCGTGTCCTCTGCCTCAAGCCAAGGTCAGTCTCTTCTGTTACTCTTTCTCTCGTATCTCTTGAGATTACATTGCTCCGGTCTTCTGCGATTTCAGCGCACGGATTATCCCTAACTCTTTGCATTACACAGTCAGGCGAATCATCATTTTCAAGAGGGCTTGGAATGGCCGTTCCATCGACAAAAGCACTCATCAGGGTGAGAGTATTGCCTTCAGGGTCGCGGACTGCATCTGCATTATTGTCGCAGATATTGTCTCCGCGGTGGCAGTCTTCCTTTGAATAGTATGGGTTGCTTACTGGTTGGTTTTCGCTGTCTCTCTGCACGGTGCCATCTGCCTTGAGCTGGTAGGGGTATGCCTCAACCTGCTCACAGATGCGGTCTCCTCTGATTGGAGTGATTGGCATTGGACCTTCCGTAACTGGACCGCCGCAACTCTTTGCGAAAATGAAAACTGCAATTCCTGCAGCTGCGAGTGTTCCGGTAAACCAGGCCGCTTTGTGGTTTTTGATTTTGTTCAGAGCGCCTCTTTTGAATTGTGTCTTTTTTGTATTCATAACATTCACCTGTGAATATCACTGTCAGTCTGGATTATCCTGTAATCCTCTTCAAGAAGCCTGAGGAATTCCCTCTGGTATTCCTTTGGTATTGGATTGTCATACTTGAGTGTTGTGAGCCTTTCGCGAAGGTCTCTGTTCACATAGCCCCCTCCGGGTGCCTGTTCAAATACTTCCTGGGTTTTCCTTTGGAAGAGCTGGTCTGTCAGATAAAGCTCTTTCAGCTTCATCTTTCTGTGCTCGTTGTTCTGGATGAATGGGACTATAGCAGCAAGTCTCTTCTTGATGATTTCACTTTCTGCCTGGTTCCTGATTGTTGAGAACTCGTTGCGGACAGCTTCATCCAATCTGGATTCTTTCATGATGTCATTCCAGATTACTTCATCGCGATAAAGTCTGTCAACTGCATCGAAAAGATTCTCATCGGCAACCATCATTGCTCGTAGCTGGATAAGCTGCATGCTAAGGTCGTTTGTTGTCAGCCTTACTGATGCAAGTTTCTGCGCAACATAACTGTAATTCTCCTGTGCTTTCTTTCCAAGCATTGAACGCCTCTCAAGCCTAAGAACTTCTTTCTTCACTGCTTTTCTCCGAACAAGTTCTGTGACTCCGAGCCCAAGTGCAAGGACACCGTACCAGATTGCTTTGTCAACATGTGTCGGCAATTGGACATCTGGAAGATAAGGTATGCTCTGCCAGATTCTTCCAACGCCCTGGCAGATTGTATCCCATGCGCCAGTTAGGTGCATGGCAGCGCTGTAGGCACTGATTGAAATGAAAGCCCATACAGTTGGGTTCTTGAATGTTCTGCCAAACCATCCACCCTCCTGTGGAAGTGTTGGTGGTGGTGGCGATGTTGTACGCTTCTCCTGCGTAAGAACTACGATTTCTTCCGAAGGCTTCGGTTCTTCCAAAATCACTGGCTCCGAACCGTCCACCACATCAATTGCATCCGAACCGAATGAGATTGGTCCAGTCGTATGAATAGATGGTTTTTTTGCCTGCTGCACCTGGAGTTGGCGTGCTTCGGATTCGCTCTTGGAAATTTTATGGAATTGTAGGACAAGTTTCTGAAGGTCCATAAGTTTGAGCACAAATAACTCATCGGGCTCAAGCACTTCTTTGGTTTTGTTTTTCTTTTTTGCAGATGCAAGAACTGCTTTTGCACCATCTCCGTGCTTATCCATGAATGCCTTGTACTCGATTTCGTATCTTGCATCGGCTTTGGCATATTTCTCCTTTGATGATATTTCGTCGTTATCAATGAGTTCTGCCATGAACTGAGTCAATGAAGCCAGTTCATCTGAAACTGCGTTTGCCACTTCAGGCACAACTGCGCCAGATTGCACTGCTCTTGTCGGATCATAGGCAATAGAGTCTGGCGCAGTAACCTTCTCATCATCCTGCCTTGCCTTTTCAGAGATTGATGCGAGAGGTGGGAGCGAAGGTTTCTTTGGTCCTCCATTCGGATTGAGATTTCTTGTTGCATCATCCCGGGGTCTTGCAACTTGAGGCTCAGTAAATAGCTGATTCAAAACTCCCCGCTTCATTGCTAAGAGTGCCATGCTCGGATGCTTTCCTGCAAGTTCTTCGTGAGTAGTAATTTTTTCACTGCGGCAGACTTCCTGGATGAACTTGAGGAGGTCTGGCGTTTGCATGTTTTCAAGTACTTCCACAAGCTCAGGCTGCGGAGGCTGGTCGGCTGGGGGGCTTTTCTTACGTGGTGGGGGTAGTGGCGGTGGTTTAGCTTTTTCCGTTTTTACAGGCGTTTTAGGCTCTTCCACAGGGGTTTGTATTGGCTCTGCCGGAGGCTTGCTCGATGAAAAATTAGTTCCTCTCTGGCCCTGCATCTGCTTCAGACGAGCCAGTCTCTCCGCCGGTGAAATTTTTTTTCCTCCCATTATACCCACTCAAACATATGTTTTAATACATATAAATTTGTGGGAACTATTTATAAATGTGTCGATAAAAAGAAGAAAATGTAAAATAAAAGATAATTACCTGAGAGTAACAGGTATTGACATGGTACAGGTGGCGCCTCCGTTTGATACTGAAATTCCTCCCACGTTGATACCAGCAAGATTCACTATATTTGCAGTGCCACTGCATGCTGAGCCGCCGCATGTTGCTGATGCTCCAACAACAGTAGGCACACCAGATTCGCTGATTCTGACCCTTACTGAAACAGAAACCGGTGCCTGCCCTGCATTGAGGGCATTCCTAATTGAACCTGATGATGAGCTTACCTGCCGGATGACCCTGGAATACAGTGAGGTTGCCCCCCCAGTAACAGATGAGTCGCATGCTCCTCCTGCCATTGGAGGTCTTGATGTAGTTACTACTGGTGCTGCATGAGTGCCTCTCCTCCCAGCTCTTGGACCAATGCGGCCTGCGCTCTTTGTGGGACAGTCTGATTCACAGTAGTTGTCCGCACCTTCGCGGCATGATTCTGAAATGTCAACTGTGCCAAGGTGGTAAGTAGTATTCTCCCCTTCGACTGTCTTTACAATGGCACCATAGGTCTTTGCGCGTCTCTGGACTTCTCCATCGCCGCATGCAAAGTCAACCGGACATGTCTGGAGCGTTTCCCATTCCTGCTGCATCCTGTCTCCGCAGTATCCGCAGCTCTCTGGGTCCCAGTTCTCTGACCACATATCGTGCTCTCCTTTCTCAAGTTCACAGTTGTTGTCTCCCTTGACCGGCACTGCCGGACATGTAACTGCAGGAGGACAAGTAGTAACAGGACCTTCGACCTGGGGCTCTCCGCCGCATCTTTGGAATACCATTGCTGCTACAAGTGCTGCTGTTGCGATTGTAGCTGCCGCACCAAATCTCCATCCGAGCCTTCTTGACTTTTCAGTCGCATTTGGCTTGTCTTTCTTTTCAACTTTTGTTTTTGGTTCAACCATCATAAACACCCCTACTGCTTTAGCGCCTCCTGAGCTTCTGCTGCTTTCCTATTTTTCTTCTGTTCAATAACCGCCCATGTTGTCAAAGCAAGCTGGAATACGCCGTATGCGATTACAGCTGGCTTGTGGAAGTTCTGCAGTGTATCTGAAACGAACTGCTGTGTCCAAAGAACTGCTGTTGTTGCTGCGGTAAACAAAGTGGCCATGGTGAGTTCAGGAAGGTAATACCTTACGTTCGCAAGGAACAATCCTAGTTTTCCTGCCTTTGCTGCGAGGGCTCCGGCCTGAGTCTTGCCACCAACGACATATGCTGTTACTTCACCCTCTTTGTTCTGCATTGTAATCTTGACTAGTCCATCTGGAGTTTCAATCTCGAATGATTTCTCATCCCCTGGAGCAAGTTGATGCGTCTGTGCTTCTGAGGAACCTTTTACCATGAACATTTTGCTGCTTGCAGAAGCTGTGACATAGTTCACGACAATGCCTGAAACAAGTGGGGTCGGATCACCGATTGCACTTGCACGAACATGATACTTCGTACCCTCAGGCTCTTCAACTGCTTCGGAAGCCTCTGCTGCGCTTTCCATTGCACTTGCAAGTTCATCAGCAACCGGATCTTCAAGGTCTGCTGAAAGAAGCGTCCTTGCCGGTGGTTTTGATGGCCTTTTGACTTCTGGTTTTGTCTCATCTTCCCTGCCTGAGTCTCCAACGAGACCAAGATCTGCTGGTGGCACGAGTTCTTCAAGTGAAGGTGGTTCTGAAACTGATTCAGTTTCCTCTGCAACCGAAGGCATTTCAAACGGTTTCTCTGCCTCCTCTGGCTCTGCCACTACTGGCGGGGACGAGTCAACTCTTGTAGAAGGCGCTCCTCTTGATGAAGGTACTTCCGGAATATCATCCTGAAGATCCATTACTGCTGAATCATTAAGGTCAAGACCCTGTGTCGCATCTCGCTCAGGCTCTTCCACTACGGGCTGAACCGGAGGCCTTTCGAAGACGCTTGGTTTTTCTTCAGAAGCCTTCTGTGGAGGCTCTGGAGTTGGGAGTTTCTTTCCTCCTGCGAATTCTTGCCCTCTCTCGCCCTGCTTGGCCTGAAGCTTTGCAAGACGTTCTTTTGCTGATAGTTTCTTTCCCGCCATCATGAATCACCTGTAAGCTGCTGTGCAAAGCCAATAACTCTCTGCACTTCAGTATCAACCTTTGGCTTGTAGCTCTGGAGTTTTGCGCTTGCTGCCATGTGATCATATATTACATTGTACTTTGCAAGAGCAACCTTGTCCCGAATCACTTCGGGGTTTTCTGCAAGGTATGACATAACATCCTTCACCCAAGCCTGTCCGTAATCGCTTACGAAATCCTGAAGCCTGTGGAAATTATCCTCGGTTGTGTTTCTAAGTATTTCTACTGCAACAACAACTGAAGCTTCCCTGTGCGCATGAACCATTCCTGGAATACGTTCAGCATCAGTGCCAACGAGCTCTTCCCATTTGACTGAGAGTTCCTGCCATGCTTTTGCAAGTCCTGGAAGGTTGAGTTCCTCAATCTGGTCTCTGAGTTCAGCAACCGGAAGATATTCTTCCTCAAGGAACTGGTTCCACATTTCTGAACTTACTGTTTCGTTCGCGACTTTGGTTCTAAGAGCATCAAGTTCATTTGCGAGTTTCACAACAGTTCCTTCATCGCCTGAAAGTTCCGCGTTGACTCCTTTGAGGTCCTCTTCAATACGATTAACCTGGCCTTCCATTGCATCTACTTTCTCAACTGCCTCAAGGACAGGAGCAAAGTCATCCATGAAGAATGAATTGAATGTGTCCATTCCAACAGTGGATTCTGCAAGTCTTCCCATTCTTTCACTAACATCTGCAACTGCTGAATCAACTGAAGATTTCAGCTCTGCAAGCTGCGCTCTGAGTGGTTCAAGCTTCGCGTCGACTGCCGCATTCACCTGCTCCATAACCTGGGCTGCGACTGCGCTGACTGATGCTGCGGTTTCCCTCTGGGGGACTTCTTCTGCCTTCATTTCCGGCTCAGGTGCATCTGCCTTAGTTTCAGGAGCTTTGACTGCGCTCGAAGGTGCTGGTTCTGCGGCTTTAGCGGCTGCTGCTTCTGCTTTGGCCTGCCTTCTCTGGATTAATGCCTCATATAAGGCAGGGTCAGCAGTCTGCAAATCTTCAAATTTAGATACGCCGAGTTTCTTTATTGTTTTCTTAGCAAAAGCGAAAAGTTCATTCGTGCTAAAATCATCATAAGTGAAACTAGGTAGCTGTTCTTCTTCAGGAGTCGCAGCTTCAGCGGGTTCCTCCTCAGGCTCTGCAAGTGCCGCTTCGATAGCTTTCTCAACGTCTCCAGTCGGGTCTGCCTCAACAGGGGTTCCAACTCCTGCTTCCTGAGTTACATCTTCTGATGAGTCTGCAGGCTCTTCAACAAGAGCTTCGACTTCTGCATTGCCATCAAGGTCTGCTGAACCTGAATCAACTGATGCAAGCAGTTCT
This sequence comes from uncultured Microcaldota archaeon, assembly GCA_963791815.1. Taxonomy (GTDB): domain Archaea; phylum Micrarchaeota; class Micrarchaeia; order Anstonellales; family Bilamarchaeaceae; genus Bilamarchaeum. Next base: position 353,865 of record CAWBTT010000002.1, read on the forward strand.
GCAAGTTCTGGGTCATCTTCAAGAGGTCCTGTAACGTCTTCAGGGGATGCGACTTTCTGCTGACCAGTTCTCTGCGCGGCCTGCTCTGCAAGCTCAGCAATTTCAGAAACTGTCCCCTCCCTTGTTTCAACATCATCAATTCCAACGATGTTTCCTGGGTCTGGGCCCACTCCCCTCTTTATTGGTTCTTCTACTTGTGGCTCAGCAGTTACTTTTGGTTTCTTTGGTGTGCCCTGTTTGAGTGCACCCTGAAGCTGTGCCATCATCGCTTGAAGTTTATTGTTATCTCCGCTCATTATTGTCCACCCTCCGTATTATCATCCTGTGAAGGAAGAAGGCCGTTCATCTGAAGAACGCCCATGTAAAGTTCGAGTGCTCCTTCAGTGTCCGAACGAAGCTGGTTAACTGCAGCTTCAAGTTCTTCCTGCTTTCTTTCTGATTTTGCGAGTCTGTCAAGGAAACCTGCGACCGAGGTGCTTAATTTCGCAAGCTTTCCGAGTACAAGCTCGACTGTTTTCTTTCCTGTGAATGTTTCCCTCTCCTCGCTTCCGTTAGTTGCTTTCAAAGTGATTGTCAGAGCATCAGTGATCTCAGCAACACCTGCAGACGCATTTTCTGCTGCGGCTTTTGCCTCTCCTGCTGATGTTTTTGCTGCGCTTGCATCGCCGGTTACTCTTGCAACATCATCAGCCATTGCTGATGCTTTTGCTTCAACTTCTGCTGCTGAAGTAGATGCTGCTTCTGCTTTTTGCTCTGCTGCTGCAGCGCTTGTTGCTGCTTTTCCTGCAGCACTTTCAGCACTTCTGGCAGCACCTGAAGCGGCTGAAGCTTCGTTAGAAACATTATCAATTCTCTCGTTAAGTTTTGTTTCGAGAGCAACTCTGCCGGCCTTTGCACCAGCTTCGACAATACTAAGTCCTTCATATAGAACTGTCCCTACTTTTCCGCCCAAAAGCTCTGCGAGCCTTGGTTTAACGTGTTTTTCAAGTGTTTTCATTCCTCTATCTTTAGTTACTTCAGCCAAACTCATCACCTCGATGTTAATAGTACATAGTGTGTTAATGTATAAATGTGTGGGATAGTATATTTAAATGTTTCGATATGTTCACTAACGTGGTTCATTGTTTAGGCCCCCCTACACGCTCCATGATAATGGTTTTGTCATCTGAGCCTTTTCCGGTTATTTCAAGCGGAGAACCCGGAACAATGCACTGGAACGGACCAGGCCCGTCACGGCCCTCGGCAAGAGCAATCAGCTGCCTGCGAACTTCGTCCAAATCGCCTAAACATGTATCTATAGTATAGTGTATCTCAGAATCATCAACCACGTCCGTTATCCCATCTGAGGCGACCATGATTATGTCGCCTTCCTGAAGAATGACTGGCGTGTGTTTGGAGTTTGTTCCATTATTGATTGAAATATATTTAGTGGTAGCGCCAAGTGCTGAGACTACGATGTTGTTTGGAACCAGAGCAGGATCAAACTGCTGGCCAAGCTGGGTTAGTTCAAATGCGAAATTATGTTCAACAGTATCGTGGAATGTCTGCCCATTCCGCAGTATCTTTGCAGGACTGTCGCCGCAATGCACAGCGTAGAACTCCTTCCCTTTTTGCATTGTTATTGTCGCAGTTGTTCCCATGTCACACTGGGACTCCTGGCTATCATCGTTCACCACCTTCCTTGAGATTGCCTCTGTCGCAATCACAATATCAGCTAGTATGAGAGCCCTGCGAATATCCTCGGGAGACCTCAGCCATCCTGCGGCCGCATATATCTCGAACACCGTTCTTGCGATATTGCTTGCTACATCCCCTGAAGCGTGGCCTCCCATGCCGTCGAAAACAGCGTGGAGTTTCACCTCGCCTGCCAAAGTATGCACAGTCGCACTTGAGAAGCAGTCGTCATTTGATTTGTAATGTTTGCCCTTGCGGATTTTCGGAACGGTCATTCCATTATTAGTATGTATTACTGTACGAGGCTCTGGCATTGTGCAGCCAAGGAACTCTGCAAGAGTGTTGAATTCGCTCTGGCGCTGCGCTGCAAAGTAAAGGCTCCTGAGCTTCATTGACTCCCCGTGCCTTGCCAGTATAAGAAGCTGCGGATAGTAGAACTTTTTATCGCGATCATCAGTGTAGGTCTTACTCTTGAACGCACCGTCAACCGCAGTAACATCGTCCCCAGTCAGTTCGGATGGTTCCTTTCCGGATGCTATTGAAAGAAGGCGCCGTTCTGAAGCGTTGAGCGAAAGGTCTCCAGAATACCTCACCCGATGCGAGAGCTCAGCTGCGTTCATGAGGTTTGTCATTCCACGCCTCCAGAAGTTCGCTTTCTCTTGATTGGAAGTACCGAACCAATATTTGCTGAAGGCCCTCAGCCCATGCTGATAAGCAGTGTAATTGTCAATTTTGAAATCCTCAGGGGTGAGTTTTTCTTCCTCTGTTTTTCCACGGATTCTCCTGACTAGTGTGAGCTCTTCCTTAGTATATGCCTGCTTGTGCATGGAAAGGCCCATCATAAGGCGCGTGACCTCTTCAACACTTGGGTAATTGTTTTCCCAATAGGTCTGGAGTTCAGTTCGGTCTCCGCGCAGCCACAGGCCGAACGTAAAGATATGCTCCCTCGTAACATCTGAGAGCGGGACGTTGGAGAAAGTTGCTACCAAAGCTCTCTGGCTTTCTGTAAGTACTGAAACATCAGAAATGGAAAGGAGCTTCTGCTCCTCGGTCGGCTCATCAATTTCACATGTCCTGTAGATTGAATCCTTTGCACTGCGCATCCTGCCGATATCAGTTGCAAAGTTCCCCTGGGTCCACATTGATGAAATCAGGTTCCTCATTCTGAACTCACGGATCCCTGCCTCCATTGAAAGGAATTCACCAAGAGTGTCAGTTGTGCAGTTTTCAACACCAATGACTTTCGCGATTAGTTCCTTCTCATGTATCATAAGTTCATTGAAGATTTCTTCGTTTGATTTGGGTCCCTCCGGAGCCTGCACTGGAGCTGGCGGCAGAATCGAAGGGGTTGGAGTTGTGATTGGTTCTCCACAATCATTTACAAGAGCAACAGAAAGTGCTATTACGCGCTCGATAGAATAGTCTTTTTGAATTGCGGCGACGGCATCCTGGTATATTGGAGGCACTTTACTGCTGAAGATGGTGCCTGTGCGTTTCTCAATCAGTTCTGCAAGGCCATTTGCCGCTTTCTCATTTTCAGAGTTGAGGCCTGCATAAAGAACAATAATTCTTGCGACCATCCTAACCTGGATATTCCTCTGGCTTTCTACGCCATCGAGTTCGCGCGGGAAGCTGTTGTTTAGCGCTTCCTCAAGGTCTGGATTGATTCCAAGGTTTGGAAGCGGGAATACGAGAGATGGTGCTTCGGGCGCAATCTGAATCCCGTCAAGTTCCCTCAGCTGGAGATTTTCCCATCCCCTTCTCAACGTTATTCTTCCTGTTGAGCGCTCGAAATTGAACTCATATCCAGAGGAATCAGCAATTTGATCTTCAGGAATTTCCGAATCTTCAAAAGAGTTTATAGTGCCTGTGCTATTGGAATAGGTCCCGGCAATCCGCTGGCGGGATTCTCCGCTGGGCTTCCATGCGCCAATCATCTGATTTCTCAGTATGGCCGTGGAATCGCCCATCAGCATCAATATGTTCTCAAGTGTTTCAAGTGAAGGGGTTGAATTTGGGTATTGGCTACGAAGCAGGGCCCCCTGCGCAGGATTGAGAGAGGCTAGTGAAGTCTCAAAATCCTCTTGGCCCATGCGGTTCGAAACATCTGACTTTATCTTCGGGTCGATTGGCTTGTTTCCCATTGCCATGTCGACAAGGTCTGTTGCCATCCTCAGCGTGCCCTCAGGCGAATAATCGCTCCTCAGGGCCGCTACCGCGTTGCGGTAAATTGGCTGAACAACGAGGAACGGGACCTGATTGCGCACATTGAATTCAATTGACCTTGCAGCTTCCCGGATGAGTCTTGTGCGTTCATCATCTCCCTGTGGAAGAATTTCCTCAAGCGCCTGCTCAAGATTATGATCATACATTGTAGGGATTTCGAATTTTGGTTCTTTCCTCTTCTCAGCTTCTTTTCTTTTTTCCGCTTCCCTTCTTTTTTGCTCAGCCTTTGCCTCGCAAATGACTTCAAGTGCAAGTGAAAGGTCGGTGACTTGCGCTGTCGGGTTTTGCAATACTATCTGAACCATCCTGCGAACAAAAATGTTCTCTATCTGAGAAATAATGACCTTTTTTCCAGTGCTGCGCTTGAATTTTTTGTATTCTTCGGCAAGATGGATTGCATTGTACATGTCTTTGAGGGCGCTGGCTTCCCACTCTGCTTTTGGCACTCCTGATTCCATACTCTGCCCAAGATGTTGCTCAAGCAGTCTCAGTTCGTCCGCAACTATAAATGCTGCGTCAAGCTCTTCCATATTGGAAGTCAAAGCAGTCATCCTGGTGTTGATATAGCTGTCCTTTGCATCGACGATAGATTCAGAATCCATGGAACTGAGCAAATCAGCCCGCAGAGCGACATTTTGAGCTGCCTTGAAATCAGCGAATGCCTGGTCAATACTTCCTGTTTCTTCTGCCTTCGACGCTATCCAGCGGATTTCTTTGAGCATGCTCATTGCGAATGTGAATATTGATGATGATGAAATTGTTTTGCCTCTTATTGTCAGGTCAATAAGCCGCTTGCCAACCTCAACCTCTTGCGTGTAGTCTTCCATGTCCCCTTTGATATGCTGCCTTGCAATTGCAGAGCAAAGCGAGACATCTTCTACTGCGCAGCTTCTTACCACTTCCAGACCAAGTTTTGGCTGGCGGTCTGAAAGCTGGGCTGATCGTTTTCCAATATCAAGTTCGTGCAGACCTATTGAAAGTTCTTTGGAAAGGTCACCTTCTTCGACAGCATTCCGGAACGGACGGTTTTCCTTCAGCCTCTCTATAAGTGGAACTTCCATCTCCCCGGCAACCGGACCATTGAAATGAAGAATTCTCTTCTCTGCGGCTATCAGGACCATGAGAACATACTCAATGTCTTCCTTGCTGTATTCCCTTCCAGGCATCTCTGGATGAACATACTTTCCAGGCTCCCCATGCTGAACGACCACGGTAAGGAGTTTCCACAGCTCAGGTTTCTCTGAGATGTCTGGGATAAGAGGTTCCGGGGCGCCTTTGTACTCCGGACCAAGGTATCTGCGCGCAATTCCACGGGACATGTCGGTGAAATTGAACCTAATAGTCTTGGGATAGGAGTATTTCAACCTGGGTGATTTTGAAGAATCAGTACTCTCTTGCCTAGATGGCTTGCTCTCACCCAAAAATTTCACCTGTTTCTGTACATATATACTTGTGTAAGAACCCTTTATAAAATATTGTGTGTTTTAGTGCGTACAACTGAAAACGTGTTTTGGAAAAAAATGGCTGAAACTTATTAACTGTTCGCCATAACAGCAATTCTGATTATTCTTAGGGCTTGTAGCTCAGCAGCAGAGCGCTCCGTTCGCATCGGAGAGGCCGGGGGTGCGATTCCCCCCAAGTCCATGGTTTTATATTGATTATTGTATACCTATCAGTAACTTTTGTTGATTCTTATGCTGCCGAATATCTATAAGGGAGATTACAGGTTGTTGTCCATACCCCCTCTAATACTGATGGCCATAGCGCTACTGTTTATTCCATCAATCAAAATGGGCGTGGATTTCCAGGGAGGGACGATGGTCACACTTTCACTGAATGAATCAGTGGACGCAGAAGAGCTTGCAGCCAAGCTCCAGCAGGAAGGGCTTGAGGCCACTGTGAGTGTGTTTGAGACCTCTGTTGGCTACAAGGCCGAAATCGAGGTTCCGCAAAGCGACAATATTGTCGAGGCTGAGGAACTGAAAGATGAATTTAACAATCTTTTCCCAACAGTTTCGCAACTCGAGGTGCTTTCATACAATGATGGCTCGTACCTTCAGGAATTCAACACCAAGAAAGCAGAGCTTGATGGCATCGCAGACGAGATATTCGATATTGCAGAAATGGGAACCGTAACAACAAACAGCACCAATGAGCTTGAGAAGACGTTCTCTGAAGCATATGCAAAAGTATACTCAAATTATCAGGATTCTATTTCGACTCCTATAGACAAACATATTGCATACAGTTCAATTTCAGTTCAGACTGTGAGCCCGGTTCTTTCAGCAAAGTTTATCGGCACGGTTATTGACACTGTGATATTCTCGGCAATCCTGAGCGTCATACTTGTATTTTTCTTCTTCCGTTCGATTCCGCCGAGTGTTGCGGTTTTGACTGGAGCTTTGGCAGACATTGTAATTGCGCTTGGAGCAATGGGCCTCTTTGGAATACCGCTTACTTTGGCATCGTTCGCGGCCCTTCTCATGCTTATCGGATATTCTCTTGATACAGATATCCTGCTTACAACAAGAATACTCAAAAGAAAAGGAAACCCAAGGGAGAACGCATTTGATGCTATGAAAACCGGGCTCACGATGAGTGTGACTGGTATCATAGCATTCACCTCCCTTTTCCTGCTTTCGGTAATGACCCACATACCGACATACTTCGAGATTGCAGGCGTTGCTCTTGCTGGCCTGATAGGCGACATGTTCGCCACGTGGGGAATAAACGCGGTGCTTGTTCTGCACTACAAACTCAAGAGGGATGACTGATGGACTTCTACAAAGACAGCAAATTCCTAGCACTGCTTTTCCTGTTCGCTATATTCCTTGCCGGAATCGCACTTAATCCAGCGACAGTTGGAGGACTGCTGATAATTCTGGCAGTGATTGTTTTTGGCTCGATTGGACTTTTCTGGAAAGAATCGCACATCAAGATAGCTGCGCTTGTTTTCCTTGTGCTTTTGGCAGCTGCCAACATAACCTTGAACGGAGTAACTTTCGGTATTGATTTCAGCGGAGGAACAAGAATCCCAGTCACGCTTGATGAAGCGGTTGACCAGGACACCATGGCAGAGCTTGTTCAAACAATAAAGAAGAGAGTCAGTGTTTTCGGCCTGACGCAGGTCAAAGTGCGTGCAATAGGAGACAGCCAGGTAAACGTTGAGCTTCCAAGTGATGATGAGGCGACAATAGCTATTGTTGAGGATACTTTGTCCAAACAGGGTGTTTTCCAGGGCGTAATCGATGGAAAAGAAGCTTTGAACGGAGAGCACATTTTCTCGCAGTCAATCAACGCGGTTCCGCCGCAATATCTGCAAAGCGGAGCTGACTGGGGAGTCCAATTTTCTGTTGATAATACGGGAGCTGCGCAATTCGCATCATCTGCCAAGGGGAAGAATGATTTCCCGGTTTACATGTTCCTTGACCGTCCTGTTGAAGCAGTCGTCTTCTACGAAAGGAGTGCTTTCAAAGGATACATACTTTCAGATTCAGGAGAAAAGGAATCGCTCAGGTCCATGAGGGATGCGTTATCCCTTGAAGAAGGAGACATAGAAGTCTACGTAATCGAGGACCTCCCTGCGAATTTGACTTCCAATGGAACAAAGGCAATAGTCTCAAAGAACATGTCAAACACATCCAAGACATCAATTGCCCAGATGGGATTTGTGCTTGATGAACGCGATGATAGTGAAATGTACGCGGAGTTCTCAAGGACAAGAACCGGGGTTTTGATACTGCAGAGATTTGAAGCTGGAGGATTGCTCAGCGCGCCGCTCCTGAACAGCGGAGTAACAAGCGGAATACAGAGTTACACTTACACAGTTACCGGCGGAGTTACTGCAACCAGCCCGCAGGAAAAGGCCCTTGAGGCAAGGGACCGTGTGAAAAGCATGGAGTCGATACTCAAAGGAGGTTCGCTCCCGGTCCAGATTTCACTTGGTTCAAGAACCACTGTTCCGGCATCGCTTGGAAGTGAGTTCCTCAGGCTCAGCCTGATTGCGATAATAACGTCATTGATTGCCATTTCAGCCCTTATCGGAATAAGATACAGGAATCTTAAGGCAACTGCGCCCATCATGCTCATCAGTATGGCAGAGCTTGTAATCCTGATTTCAATACTTGGTTCATTCACAATCGACCTTGCCGCAATGGCTGGTATCATCGCAGCTGTCGGTGTTGGTGTGGATGCCCAGATAGTTATTACGGATGAACTCTTGAAGAAAGACAATAGGAAGACTGCTGAAAAGATTGATTTGGCATTCGGAATCATCAAGACAAACGCGACTGTCGCGATATTTGCGATGGTCCCGCTTCTTTTCTCAGGGCTTGTTGAGATTATCGGTTTTGCCGAATCGACAATACTTGGAGCGCTGCTTGGATACCTGCTGACAAGGCCTGCTTACGCCACGATTGTCGAAAAGGTCATCGAGTCGGAGAAAAAGGAATGATGCGATAGAAAGCTATAGCTTATAAATACTTTGAAACATTAAAGTACAATATGAACAACATGAGGCGGCCCAATGAAAATAGGGCGACAAAGGCCGCCAATATAGCTTCAGTGCAGAAGAAGGAAGATCCCCTGATAGGTGCGGTAATCAAACAAAGATACCAAATTGTAGACGTGCTTGGAGAGGGGGGAATGGGCAGCGTATACCTTGCAAAAGACAGGGAGTCAGGAAAGGATGTTGCGGTCAAGGTTCTGCACCAGTCTATGAGCAGCGAGGATACTATAGCAAGATTTTTCAGGGAGGTTAAGGCAACGATTACTGTCAAACACCCGAACATTGTAGAGATTTATGATCACGGATTGTACAAGGACAAATTATTCTGTGTCATGGAATGCCTCGAGGGAAGCGACCTGCTTAGGCTCATACGTTCAATTGAAGGCAAGAAGCTTCCTTGGAAAAGGGTAAGGCCGATGATGGCACAGCTTTGCGGTGGTTTGCACGCAGCGCACAAGGCAAGCATCATCCACAGGGATTTGAAACCTGGAAACATATTCATTGTCCAAAACGGGGATGGGCGGGACAGGGTGAAAATCCTTGACTTTGGACTTGCAAAAAACCTTGATGATGGAAATGACGATTTGACCAGGACAGACACCATCATGGGGACATTCAAGTACATGGCTCCTGAGCAGACACTCGGAAAAAAGGATGCATATGACCACCGGGCAGATATTTACGCCGTCGGGGTAATCATGTACGAGCTTCTTACCGGAGAGGTTCCTTTCAAAGGAGAGAACGTGCTTGATCTTCTTGAGAAAATCAGAAAAGAAACCCCAATAAGGCCAAGGAGGCTTGATAGTGATATTCCTGGATATGTAGAGGAAATAGTACTCAAGGCAATTGAAAAGGATCCGAGGAAAAGGTTCCAGACTATGAGAGAACTGAAAGAGGCAATAACAATGGGAAGCAGGCAATCAAAATCGCTTGGAGACCTTCTTCTTGCCAACGCGGTTGATGAGTTCAAGGTCGCAAGGCCCGTGTTACAGAATATTGATATAATCCCGGCAGAGGAGCTTGGGGTCGCTATTATACCTGAGGCCTCGAAAAGAGCCTCAGTTGGCCCGGTTCATGCAAATGAACCTGCTTTCGCACAGAACATGGGTGATTTTACCGGCCCCACATTTGATGAATCTCCAGAAACAGAAGATGCCGAGAGAGGGGGCAGATGGTTCGGAAAAGTTGTAATTATCACAGCGTTGTCCGCTGCTGCTGGATTTGGATACTATTACTGGGATAGGATAAGCCCAGTCGTCACTCCTTATTATGAGCAGGCAAGGGAATATGTCGAGAGGGAGATTGAAGGCAAGAGACCGGAAAAGGTCAGGCAGGAGCCGGTTGCAACCAAGTTCAGGGCGACAATTGAGACAACTCCTGGAAATGCCACTGTCTACCGTGAGGGAAAAGGCCGCAGGGTAGGAGAGAAAGTTGGCAGTACAAGAGCGCCTCTTATCCTTAATCTTGAAAACGGGGAGCACACTCTGATTATCAGAAAATCAGGGTACAGGCAGAGCAAGGTGACAATATCGCCGCAGAACCCCAATGTCAAGGTAAAACTAAGGGCAATCCCCAGAAAAAGGGAAGTTCCTATTGAAATTGATTCTCTCGAGATAGAAGGCAATACAGAATAATTATAAAATCTAATTGGGTAGTCATGCCATGTGCAACCTCTACCTCGAAGGCACCCGTGCAATTGTTGACCTGGCCAAATGCCCATATGAGTTCGCATCACCAGAATTTCTTAATCTTCACCTGAAGGACATCTCGACAACAGAGTCCCCGATAAAAACGATAAGGTACGAAGAAGAGATTGTCGTCGAACTTGATGAGAAGAAGACTTCTATTCTTATGCAGTATGCCGCTTTTATCAGGCAGCTGGAAACAATCCTGCTCAAAGACGACATATACGGCCTTACGCAGGACCCTGCCCACGTGAAAAGAAGAAAGGTTCTGAAAAGATTCTATGAATATGTTTTCCTGAATCCTCTGCTGGCCTCACAGCAGCTTGAGGATTACGATGAGCCTGAGCCTGAAAAATCACTTTACTTCCAGGGCCACAGGGTGTTTAAGGGCTGGGTCGCTGGCATTCTCAAAAGATACAAGTCAACCGCACTTTACAACCTCGTCAAAGAAACCGGAGATTTGCGCGCTGCATTCCTGCGCTTAGTCAACCTTAGAACACTTTACTTCGTTCCATCACTTGTCTTGGATATTCCGCCTGGAGCAAAGAAAGTGGATGACCCCGAAGCGCGATATGATCTTCCTTTCGGTATAACTGTGCAGATTTACGAGATTCCCAATGCTGAGGCTTACCTGTATGTTCAAGAGAACAAAAGGGTAGAAAATCTCCGACCTGAGCTTACTGCCATACTCAAAACACACATCAATGAGCAGTTCAAAGAACAGTTCACCAATGTGGACTGGGACATCGTCATGAACATTAAAACAAGGGAATACAGGCAGCATTTCATTGACAGGGGGATGTTAGACGGAATCTCAATCTCACCTACAGAAGCGATGGGAATGGGACGAGAGTCTGCTGCATGGGTCGTGGGCATGGGCGCCCACATAGAGAACCTGGCACTTGACAAAGAACATGTCACTGATATTTACATAGACAGCGAAAACTCTCCAGTTTACATTGAGCATTCAAAATACGGCCTCTGTCACACGCTTTATCGGTATAACAGAGACCTTCTGGAAAGGTGCTTCAAGAACATCGTACAGGTCCTTAAAGGAACGAGGAAATTCGATGAGAACAGCCCGATTGTGGATGTTGTTTTGAAAAGGCATTCAATGAGATGCCACCTTCAGAGGCCGCCTGCCACTTTCGGAGAACTCCAAGGCGCTTTGCGTATCATGAAGGAGCAGCCATTTACATACGCGCAGTACCTGAACTTCCGCTCATTCACCCCGTTCTTCGCCGGTTACGACGATGTTATGGTAACACTGGGATGTTCTGAGGCTGTTCTTGGACTGAAAGGTGTCGGAAAGACATCATTCACAGCTGCCAAAATCACATCAATTGGTACCAGGAGGAGGATTATACCTATCCAGGATATCGAGGAAATCCCTGTCCGCGCATTCAGAAAAAGAGGATTCCACATCGGCGCTGCGAGGGTGCAAAGTTCAGAGGCCGAGGCAGGCACAACAAAGGAGCTTGACCTAGTTACAATGGCAAACGCCCTTCTGCGTATGGGTGATGCTGCGTTGATAATCAACGAAGTTCGTTCACGTGTTGCTGTTCAGGGTATCATCAACCTGCTGAACACACAGCCAGGTGTCTTCCTGCTCTATAACCTGCACGCAGAATCACTTCGGGATGTGCAGGATAGGCTTGAACTTGTTTTCGGGCTGCCAGCAGCAAGCATGTATGCAACAGACAGATACTCTTTCCTGAAAAAAATCAGGTTTGGTAGAAAAGGACGCATCTACAGGGTACTTGGTTTCGAATATGAAACTGATATTGATGAGAAGAAATTCGTCGAGGTATTCCGTTTCAGGAGAGGGGACAGCATCGACACATGCACCTGGGAAGCCAAGTTCATCAGAAACCCAGAGGCTACGATGTGGGACTTTGAAAATGTCGACATCAAAAAACTCCAGAAGGAACTGGACATCGCTTTCATACCGCCGGCACTTGGAAGGAGAAGTGAGGAAACTGGAATTTCTCCAGAGCAGTACATACTCCAGGCATTCTGGAAAGGAAAGATGTACGATCAGATTTTCAAGACAAGCCAAAGACTTGATGATAAACTCATGCTTGAATTGGACTTCGTGCTCAAGGTAAACACAGCAGCAACGCGACACCTTGTGAAAATGGAAAATGAGCAGGGAGATATCGACTTTGGACAGGCTTGGGAAGATTGGGAACCAATCTTCAAGGATATTGTGAAGAATGAATTGAGCAAGCGCAAACTGGGAAGGGTTGAGATTCCTGATGATGTAGTATCTTCCAAGCCGGCAGCCTCAGTTTCATCAGAGCCCAAGTTTAGAGTTTCTGATGATGTCGAGGAGGAAAACGGCGATGGGCCACCTCCGCCACCAGTTCTGAAAACACCAGCTCTTCCACCAGTTTTGAAACCGGTTTCTAAGCCAGTTTCTAAAACACCGGCTGCAAAACCGGCACATAAAAAAGAGTCTAAACCAGCGCCTAAGAAACCTTCATTGAAAGAGAGGCTGAAAGAAAAGAAGGAAAAGGCGAAAAAGAAGAAATGATTATTTCTTCATGAACGCCTCTATCCTGTTGAATGCCTCATCGATTTTCGCAGGTGGCGGAAGAAGCACCATCCTGAAATATTTCTTGTCGGTGTTCCTTGGCATGAAACCTGAACCAGGGACGACGACTACGCCAGTTTTGAGCAGTTCATAGACGAATTCTTTGTCGCTTTTCCATGGGCCCTCGACACCTATGAATGCATAGAATGCGCCTTTAGGAGGAGCAACTGACAAGCCTTCAATCTCATTGACCCGTTTAACAAGCAAATCGCGCCTTTTCAGAAGTTCCGCATTGAATGATGTGATGTGGTCATTCGAACCTTTGATTGCTGCGATATATGCCCGCTGCATCTCCCAGTTGACTGAAAGCCTCTGGTTGCAGAGCCGCTGGATTGTTTCCTTTACATTGTCCCAGCCCTCGCCGAAGAATGCCATGTACGCGCAGCGCGCTCCGCAGTAAAGGTAGTTCTTTGACATGCTGTTTCCTGAGACTAATGGAACGTCCTTTGATATTTTTCGGAGCGGTGTTATTTCACCGTCGAAAACCATCTGGTCATAAACATCATCAGCAATTATCGGGAGTTTGTATTCCCCTGCGATGTCCCTAATCCCCTCAAGGGTTTTTCTTGAATAGACTGCGCCTGTCGGGTTGTTCGGGTTGATTACAACTATTCCCTTGGTGTAATCATTGATGCTTTTCCTCATATCATCAAGGTCAGGCTCATTCTGTTCATCACAGTCATAGAACTCGACGGTTCCATAGCTTATCCTTTCCTTGGTAAGGTAGAGCGGATATGTCGGAACTGGCAGGATGAAGTTTCGTCCAGGGTCAAGGAGCGCCTGGAAAAGGAAATCGATTCCCTCGCTGAGGCCTGCTGAAATGAATACATCGTCTGGAGCGACACCCTCATATTTTGCAACAGTCTCTCGGAGCTCTGGGTCGCCTTCAGATGGCGCATACCCCTGATAATTGCCCTTGGTCGCCTCAGCAACAGCATCAAGAATGTGCTGCGGCGGTTTGATGCCATGGTAACCAGGATCACCGATATTAAGGTAAATCATGTCTGTTCCAGCTTTCTCGTATTTCTTTGCAGCCTGCACAATGTCTCGAATTGGATATGAAACAAGCTCGCTTCTAGTTGATGCCTCAATCATAGTACCACGTTTGTAGTGGTATGCCGAACAACCTTTTTATTATTGATTATACGACAGGAGACGTTGTCATTTGCCGACTGAGAGGGTAACCTGCTTTGGAATGCCGTTCGAAAGAATGGTTCTTGGTAAAGAAGCGGTTATTTCGTGGCCCATATCCCCGCCGCGGCAGCTAGTTGCACTGATGCCATCCACAAAAATGCAGAGCCCTGTCTTTTGAGTTATTTCCTCAAGAGAAGGCTCTATGGAGTTGACATCTGTTATGTTCCTTAGTTCGCCCTGAAGATAAAGAACACGCCACACATCACCTGCAAGGTGGAGATTGTAAAGGGAATCATCCCGCTCTGAAACATCGTAGGATGATACTGCCAGCGTTGCTGCCCATATGAAAAAAACCAGGGAAATCATTGCTTCAAGAGTTTGCATTTTATTCACCGCAGAAATAAATTTTTGAGAGTTTTTTCTGAGGGCCGGTGACTACTAATCTGTAGATGCATGTTTCTTTTTCAGGTTCCATAAACGATATTTCAAGTTTTGAAAATCCGGCTTTTTTCCTTGTATTCTCCACATAGTTCTGGTCAATTTTATCCTCAAGCCAGTTTGGGTAGCGGACATTTCCTTCATGCTTTGCCAGGCCGGATTTTACAGTGTAATCAGCAACTGAGACCAAACGGTCGAAAACGTCCTTGCCAAGTGAACGGTCCTGCTCCGAATATGCAACCAGAGACATTGACTGCATGAGGAAGACAAATATCATGATAAGCGGGATGATGCTCATCATCGCATCCAGAGAAAATATGCCCTTATATTGGTTCTGCCCAGTCATTTACGAAAACCCCCTCAACCTCGATAAATTTGTCATTGCAGGCAATGATTAGCCGCTCTTCAATACGGAATGTTATGTTCTCTTCCTGGAAATCCAATTGGGAAATTCGGCCATTGTTCAGCCAACTCTCAACTGCCCTTGCAGTATCTTTGGCTTTTGATATTTCCTGCCTATTTTTCATTGAATCAATAACTTCATCGTGTTGTGCTGTCAATGCAGCGCTCAGGATGAAAACAAGTGCAATAGTAGCTGCAAATGAAACAAGAAACTCAATTGTGACTGGCATAGATAATCAAACCCTCAGGGATTTTAACGGAACCATCCAGGCCAAATTTATCAGATGAAACTCCAATTTTAATGTCATTGTTTACTCGTATTGAATCCAGAGCAAAGCCGTTGCGTGAGGCTATTTCTCCCCTTGAAAATGTCTGGATGTTCACACTCCCAATAGATATGGAAAAATCACCATCAAAAGTATGGAATCTGAGGAGATTCAACCGAAGGAGTGCCGACTGTTTTGCAGATTCCATCGCTTCGCTCTCACGAAAACACTTCTGGCATTTAAGGGGTTCACAGAGCTCTGGATGGCACGGAGGGCAGTGGATGCAATTTTCCAGCCTGTGTGTTGAGTCGTATAGGTCGAATCCTTTGAGGGCTCCTTGCCTGAGAGATTCCAGAGTGGCCTCCTTGGAATTCATAGAAATCAGATATGCCCTCTCATTCAGCACTGCTCTTCCATCAGAGTAGCTGCCAAACTGCAGAATTGAAAATAGCAGCATCAGAGAAAACAGTACTAAAACAAATGACAAGTAAGCTCGCATTCATCCCCCAAAGGGAAATTAGAAGGAAAAAAATAAATTCATTTGGGCTTGACCGCATAGTAGGTTCCAGGAACCTTTACTCCGATAATATTCGCTATTTCGGAGCGTTCCGGGTCAATTACAACGAGAAAGACAGAATATCGCCTTGAAAGGCCGCTCTGCCTCTTGGAGTATTCCTCAGCACCAACAATGTCAAACGTCATCTCTTTCCACCCTTTCCGCCCCTCTTAGGCTTTCTTGGAACTTTCTTCTCAATTATCCAGTCAGGCTTTCCAAGCCCATCTGGCCTCATAGTAAGACCAATCTTGGTGTCTGATGAGGTTGACTTCATGCTGACTGTTGAAACCTTGACAATAGCATCATCGCCCTTCTTGAGTGCCCTCTTGAGTGCCTTTGAAGTCAGGCTCTTTGATTTCTTGTCATAATAGAATTTCTCCCGGTCAATCTGTGAAACGTGGAGAAGACCCTGGAACGGGCCGATTGAGGCGAATGCGCCAAACTCGACGATTTCCTTTATGTCCGCGCTGTAAACCTCATTCACAGCTGGCAGGAAAGTCAGTGCCTTGAATTCAACTGTATAATATGCACTGCCATCGCCCGGGATAACTACACCGTCAGAAATAACCTTGGGGCTGTCCACTGAAAGCACAATTCCCAGTTCCTTGTATATGCGTCCTTCATAACGCTCACGCAGTATCATCTGCACAGCGTCCTCAAGAACGCTTCCAAACATTGATGGTGATACCCTGATACGGTCCTCAATAGTTTTTTCGTAATACATAAAAGTTGGCCTCCTTCATTCGCCACTTCCGCAACAAAGCAGAGGGAGAACATAGCCTTCTGGCATCAATAAATTGGTATGGGTGTGTTTATAAAGATACATTTGACTCTCGGAAGGTTTAAATGGGATGGAAAAAAGGAATTTTCATGGGGTATTTGAAGGGACAGTTCGAAGGTGCTGCTACCGCTGTTTTGTTGCTTTTGGTAATAGGGATGGTCTTAGTCTTTCTCCTCATTGAATTACTAGCAATAAAGGCATTCATTCTGTCCATTCTGCTAATTTTCATCTATGAATACCGTAAAAAAGATACCAGAGTTTCATTTTCATTGATAGCATTGTTGGGTTTACTTATTTTGACAGAGTTTGCCCCCATCATGATTGATGTTCCTGCGTTAGTTGTTCCTGAGTTGTGTTTATTGCATTATGCATTCCCATTACATTTCGCTCTGGATATGAATGTGGTTGAAACATGCACGATTAATGCGGCCGTATCCAAGAAGGATCTTTCTTTATGCAATTCCATATGGGTCGGAAAAAAAGGAATGTGTGTTGAGGGGGCATTTTCGGCAGGGGCAGAGAACTGTGAGGACATTAATAGACTTTATCTGAAAGAAGGCTGTTTTGCCAGGCTCAATAAGACAGAATAGATTTTTTTTGAAGAAATACTATATTTAATAATTTGATACTATTTAATGTTTGTTAAATAGTCAAAGGTGACATCAATGGGAAAAATAAGATGCGCTGTCGTCGGAGTTGGAAATTGTTTTGCTGGCCTTGTTCAGGGCATTGAATACTACAAGAAGAATCCTGAGCAGCAGGTTATCGGGGTTATGAGCCCTGAGGTTGGAGGATACTCCATCCATGATTTGGACTTTGTCGCTGCTTTTGACGTTGATTCAAAGAAGGTAGGCAAGCCGCTCAATGACGCTGTTTATGCCGAGCCGAACAAGGTGAAGTGGGTAGAGTCCCTCTCAACCATGGGCGATATCGTAGTATTGCAGTCACCGCAGCTCGACGGAGTTGGCAGCTATGTGGAGAAGGTCGTTACGCCAGTGCCTGATAAGCCGGTTGAAGAACTGAAAGAGAAGATAATTGCAGAACTGAAGGAGAAGAATGTCGAGATTCTTGTTTCTTATCTTCCAGTTGGCTCTGACAAAGCTACCAAATTCTGGGCCCAAACATGCCTAGATGCCAATATCGCATTCGTCAACTGTATGCCTTCATTCATAGCCTCTGACCCGGAGTGGGCAAAGAAATTCGAGGATGCTGGAATCCCAATCATTGGAGATGACATCAAGGGCCAGGTTGGCGCGACAATAGTCCACCGGACAATGGCAAACCTCTGTGACAACCGGGGAACCAAGATAGCCAAAACATATCAGATTAACGTCGGTGGAAACACTGATTTCCTCTCAATGAAGGAGCAGGAGAGACTGCACTCAAAGAAGATTTCTAAAACAGAGTCTGTTCAGTCCCAGCTTCGGCAGAGGCTGCCGGATGAGCAGATTTACGTCGGCCCTTCAGATTTCATCCCATTCCTTGGGAACACCAAGCTGATGTTCATGAGGATAGAAGGCCGGATGTGGGCAAACGTCCCTTACAATATGGAAGTGAGATTGGAAGTTGACGATAAGGCCAACTCGGCAGGCATAGTAATAGATGCTATTCGATACTGCAGGATTGCTTTGGATAAGAAAATGAAGGGACCTTTGGTAGGCCCAAGCGCCTGGCTGATGAAACACCCGCCCAAGCAGTTCACAGATGATGAGGCTCAGAGGATGGCTCGCGATTTCGCTAAATAGCTATCTCTTGATGCGGGCAGCTTCTCTGCCCCAGCTTCCAGAGGGGTGGTCAGGACGTTTCACTTGGGGGCTTCGCATTGGCCTCCTTTCATAGGGCCTTGGATTCTGGATTATAGCTATATCGACGAGGAGTGCTATTGTTTGCAGCTTATCACGAATCTCGTTGTCTTTCTGGGTTTTCCATACATCCTTCCCAAGTACAGCATCAAGAGAATCCAATACATCCCTGCTCAGGCCAGATTGAAGCATCTCAATCAGCATGTCCGCGCCAGTGTGCTTCGAATCAATGTCTGGGTCTCTGAGTAACGCTATCAGTAATTTTTTTTCATTCATAGTACTGCCCCTAAATGAGTTGGAATTAATGTGTCCTGAAGTATTTTTAAATGTAAATGAGCCGATAACAGCTTAAAATATATTATCGAATTGAAACCCATGCTTCTATTTGCGGATGTGGCAGAGGTCTTTGACAAGCTTGAGAAGCGCAGCGGCAGGCTTGAGATGACAGATATCCTCGCCGGGCTTTTCAACAAGACTGGAACGCAAGAAATTGACAAACTCGCCTATTTCATCCAGGGGATAATGCTCCCGCCATATATGGACGTTGACCTGGGGCTTGGGGAGAAATTCGCAATTGAAGCAATCGCAGCATCATCAGGCTATTCAAAAACAAAGGTCGAGTCAGATTACAAGAAAAGCGGGGACCTTGGTGACACTGCAGAGAAACTCCTTGAAAAAAGAAAGCAGACTGCGCTTCTTACAAGCGACATGGACATCACATATGTCTATGATGTCATGATGAAGATTTCCACTTCATCTGGGCAGGGAAGCCAGGAGCAGAAAATCAAGTACTTGACCGAGCTGCTGAACAACGCTTCTCCGGTTGAGGCCAGGTTTCTTGTTAGATTCGTTCTTGGGAAACTAAGGCTTGGGGTCGGGGATCCGACCATTCTCGACTCATTGTCTGTTTCAAGAACAGGTAATAAGTCCCTTAGAGAGGAAGTTGAGCGCGCATACAATGTATGTGCTGATATGGGGCTTGTTGCAAAAATTTTCTATGAGAAACCAGAGAGCATCAAAAAATTTCATGTGCAGCCATTCAAGCCTTTGATGCCGGCACTCGCCGAGAGGCTCAGCACCCCAAATGCCATTATAGAGAAAATCGGCAAGTGCGGAGTTGAGATGAAATATGATGGCTTCAGGCTCCAATGCCACAAGAAAGGGGACAAAGTCGAACTCTACTCAAGGAAGCTGGAGAGGATGACCCATATGTTCCCGGATGTTGTAGAGGCAGTTCGGAACCTGAAAAACGATGAGATGATTTTCGAAGGGGAGGCCCTTGCATACAACACCAAAAAGAAGAGATATTTCTCATTCCAGCAGACCATGCACAGAAGAAGAAAGCATGGGATTGCAGAAGCATCCAAGGAATTCCCTCTCAACGTTTTCGTCTTTGACATCCTTTACTTGGACGGAAAGGATTTGACCAATGAGCCATACAAGGAAAGGAGAAATATCGTCAAGAAACTCTTCAAGAACAAGATACTGAAGCCATCTAAAAGCAGGGTTGTGGCCAGTTCAAAAACGCTTGAGAAGATGTTCAAGAGTTCAATATCAAAGGGGCTTGAAGGAATAATGGCAAAGGATTTGAATTCGCCATACACTGCAGGAAAAAGGAAATTCGCCTGGATTAAGCTCAAGAAATCATATGGAAAAACAGTGGATACAATTGACGGTGTCATTGTAGGTTACTACCTTGGCCATGGGGCAAGGGCGGAGTTTGACTTCGGTGGGGTCCTTATGGCTGTTTACAATTCTGATACTGGCATGCTTGAGACTGTTGCCAAGGTGGCCACAGGGTTCACTGAAGAGGAAATGGTGAACATTGGAAAGATGCTGGAGAAAATCAAGACAAAGAAACCCCCAAAGAATCTGGATTACAATATTGAAGTCGATTTCTGGGTTGAGCCAAAATATGTTATTGAGGTTGCTTTTGACGAGATAACAGTCTCCCCGATGCACACTGCTGGCGGAAAGGGCAAGGGATACGCGTTGAGATTCCCGCGCATTGTCAGGATGCGGGACGATAAAGGAGCAAATGAGATAACAACCAGCCATGAAATAGAGCAGATGTACCACATCCAGACTGCGCGATAGAGCGGGGTTTTTTAATCTGAAGAGAGTATCTGGTTCTATGAAGGCAGACTACAAAAAAATCATTACAGGACATCTTGTTTGCTGTTTTGTTCACGAAGGCAAGAAGCCTCCGAAAGAGCTTGTTCCGCATAAAACAAATTTTGAAGGAAAGCAGGGGCAGACATATTGTTTTGACAATGGGAAAAGGCATGTCCTGGCAATCGGGCTTGGCAAGAAAGAGGATTTCCGGCCGGACAATTTCAGAAAGGCCGGGGGCCTTTGCGTGAAATACGCAGGAAAACTTAGGGAAAAGGAATTCTCAGTTTATCTTCCTGATGCTGATGAAAAAGCAGCACAGGTTGTTACCGAAGGTGCTTTGCTTGCAGCATATGCATTTGACGAACTGAAAGAGAAGGAGGATGATTTCTCTGTTTCGCTTATGCACCTGGTTGCAAACAAAAACGTCTCAGCAGGCGTGAAAAAAGGCGAGATTTACGCTAATGCGCAGAACTATTCAAGAAGGCTCGATGAAACTCCGGCCAATATCGCAACCCCCTTGATGATTGCAAAGGAAGCGAAAAAACTTGCGAAGAAAAACGGTTTTGCAGCTACTGCATATGATGAAAAAGCACTGGAAAAAATGGGAATGTGGTGCATACTCGCAGTTGCTCAGGGAAGTGCCCAGCCGCCTGCCCTAATCAAGCTTGAATATAACAAAGGAAAGAAGTATCCCCTCTACTGTATCGTTGGAAAGGGGATAACATTTGACAGCGGCGGAATCAGCCTCAAGCCCTCAAAAAATATGCATGAGATGAAATATGATAAAAGCGGGGCAATGAACGTGCTCGGGATTTTCAAGGCAGTAACAGAGCTGAAACTCCCAATTCGATTGCTTGGCCTGATGCCTCTTGCTGAAAATGCGCCTGGAGGATATGCGCAAAGACCAGGAGATATCATCCGGGCATATAATGGCAAGACGATTGAAGTCTTGAACACTGATGCTGAGGGAAGACTGATACTGGCAGACGCGCTAAGCTATGCCGAGGAGGAGAAGCCGGAATTCATAATTGACATGGCAACACTTACCGGTGCCATGGTGGTCAGCCTTGGAAGGCACGCGATTGGAATGTTTACAGATGATGACAAACTTGCCAAGCTCCTTGATGACTCCGGAGTAGAGACTCATGAAAGGGTTTGGAGACTTCCGCTCTGGCCAGAATACGGCGAGATGATGAAATCTGGGATTGCGGATTTGAAGAACATTTCTGAGACTCCAGAGGCTGGCTCAATAACAGCAGCAGCATTCCTAAAAGAATTTGTAGGAGATAGCAGGTGGGTGCACCTTGATATTGCCTCAGTGGAACTGGTTCGGTGGGACCATGCCTATTTGGGCAAGGGGGCAACCGCAATGGGAGTCCGGCTCGTCACAAACGCGCTTGAGAGGACTGCAAATAAAAAAAGATAGTTACAATAGAAACATGAGGTGGAATCTTTGGACGGATATTTGTTTAGAGAATCGGCAATTGAATGGCTTAAAGAAAAGGAATTCGGACCACAAGAAATCGAAGAACTTCAGGACCTTATGAACTCAGTCGGAAAAAGCGGTGGCGAGACTTTTGTGAAACTGCCCAAAGACGCCAACATCAAGGTCTCTGCTATGGTATATCTTTTGAGTTCTATGTTGGATGACTCTGGAAACCAGCTCTGCTTTGAAGAGAAGGGATTCATGAACATCCCAACAGAAGCAAGAACCCAGTATGATGATGCTCTGAAGATTGAGGAGCTTGAGGGAACTATTAGCAGGCTTAGGAAAATCAAGGTGGGCAGGGCACACTCTTCACCAAAAAGAAGGGGAACCGGAAAAAACGAGAGATACTAGTATCTTACCCTGAAATCCCGAAACTCACTTTTGTTTTCTTCCCATTTTATTTCTGTTTTTGTTACCTGTGCACCAGCAGGACCGTGGGAAGACCATTCAAGCAGTTTCTCAAGAAGCTCTTTTTCTCCTTCAGCTATTATCTCAACTGAGCCATTTGGAAGATTTCTTACGAATCCACTCAAACCTAGTTTAGTTGCTACGCTGAGGGTATTTGCTCGGAAAAAAACGCCCTGAACAGTGCCAGAGACGATGATGCATAGCCGATTCATAAAATAGAAATAGAAGAGAAAAAAGAAAAAACTACATGTCCATTGGTGGCATACCCCCTGGAGGCATTCCGCCAGGTGGCATTCCGCCTCCGCCGCCTCGGGAACTGATGATATCATCAATCCTAAGGACAAGTCTAGCAGTCTCGGTTGCTGATGACATCGCCTGGCTTTTCACCTTTGCAGGTTCGTAAATGCCAAGCTTTGCAAGGTCTGAGACTTCACCAGCGAGCACGTTGACTCCGTAGGTCTTTCCGTCATCTCCCTGGTGCTTGTTCTTCAGGGTTACGATTGTGTCGATGACATCCATACCAGCGTTCTCTGCTAGTGCCTTTGGAATACTTTCAAGTGCATCAGCGAAAGCCTGGATTGCGAGCTGCTCTCTGCCTCCGATTTCAACTGCGTACTTGTTGAGTTCGCGGTTGATTTCCATCTCAACACTTCCTCCGCCGACGACATATCTTCCGTCTTCGAGGGCGCTTGCGACTGCACCTCTAGCGTCAACTACCGCGCGCTCAACTTCTGAAACAACGTGGTCTGTCCCTCCGCGGACAAAGATAGTGACTGATTTAGGATCAACACATTTCTCAACGAAAACCATTGCCTCACCTCCAACCTTCCTCTCTTCAATGCTTCCTGCATTTCCAAGGTCAGAATCCTTGAGGTCATCCAAGCTTGATGCGACTGCGGCCTTTGTTGCCCTTGAAATCTTTTCCATGTCGCTCTTCTTGACTCTTCGAACTGCCATGATTCCCTTCTTTGCAAGGAAGTGCTGAACAAGGTCGTCGATGCCCTTCTGGCAGAACACCACGTTCGCGCCAGTTGCTGCAATCTTTTCGACCATGTCCTTCATCATCTTCTCTTCCTGCTCAAGGAACGCAGTCATCTTGTCAGGCGATGTGATTTCTATTTTAGCGTCTGTCTCAGTCTTCTCAATCTCAAGTGCTGAATCTAGGAGAAGAAGTTTTGCATCTGCCACTTTCTTAGGCATTCCGCTGTGAACTACTTCCTTATCGATTACAACGCCCTTGACAAGCTGAGTATCCATTACATGTCCGCCTGCCTTTTTCTCGATTTTTATGAGGTCAAGGTCAACTGTGTATTTGCCCTCTGATTCCTCAGAAACCATCATTACAGCGTCTGAAATGATTGTTGCAATCTTTTCCTTTTCTGCGTCAGTTCCGATTCCTTTGGAACCCATTGCGATAAGGCCGATTTTCTGCAATATTACTTTGTCATCTGGTTTGACTGGCTCTGACACTGAAGTAAGAACTTCCTCTGCCCTGATTGATGCCAGTTCATACCCCTTGATAATCACTGTCGGGTGAATGCCCTGGTCAAGAAGTTCCCCTGCTTTCCGGAGAAGGTTTCCTGCGATAACAACTGATGTTGTTGTTCCGTCGCCGACTTCCTTATCCTGTGTCTTTGCTATTTCCACCATCAGCTTTGCAGCCGGGTGATCCACGTTCATCTCCTCGAGAATGGTGGCTCCGTCATTTGTGATTACGATGTCTCCAAGGTCGGAAACAAGCATTTTGTCCATTCCTTTGGGTCCAAGCGTAGTCTTCACGATGTTGGCCACTGCATAGCCGATTGCGATGTTAATCCGCATAGCGTCCCTTCCCAGAACCCTCTGGGATCCTTCCGGTAGAACAACCATTTGTTCTCCACTTACTTGTTTGCTCATTTTTACACCTCAAAAGTTGAATATTCTGTCTAGGAGATTTTTCTCTCTAGACTAATTAGTAGAATCTATTTTCATGGCCAAATGTTTAAAAACGTAGCGAAGATGGCCTATCGGACAATAGAAGGTAGCAGACCTGAGAATCTCAAGCCTCGCCACATCGTCATGGCCATCATCCTCGCCTGGCCCTACCGGTAATTCGCTTAAGCCCTGGACTGCTTCCACAGGGTAGCAAAGAACTTCTTGAAGGAGTCGGCAGCTTCCTTGTTCCTCACCCTTATCACGATTGGCTTCTTGAGCAGCATAACAAACAGCACAGTGCCCTTGTAGAAATTTAGCTCAGTGAATGTGTCCTGATATAGATATCTCACCTTATGCTGCTTGCGTGTGTGGAAATATCCTGTCCTGGCAGTGTGGCCACGCACGTTCTCGTTGAATATGATATGGGTACTGTAGCCCTTTTTCTCCATCTCTCGATAATACTTGGAGAAAAAAATATCTGCCTGTTTCGAATCCAAACCCATGCTGGCTCCGAACACGTAGTTGCTATCTCCCTTTTTCAGGGATTTTGCTATGTCCCAGAATACAGTCTTCATGCCATCCCAGCCATAGAAGACTTCGACGTCCAGTTTTTCCTTTGTCTCTCCATAGCGCGCGAGCAGAGCCGGAAGCATTGAGTCAACGAGAGCATTCTCCATCTTCAGCTCTTCCTCTTTTTTTTCTATGAAAACCTTCAGCATCTCCGGACTCGCTGCACTGAAGTGGAGCGCGCCTTGTTTCTTCACAACCGAAACCAAGCCCTTCTCCACCAGCCTGTTAGCGACATCGTAGATCTTCGAGGGTGAAATCCCAGATTTCTTGGCCAGCTTCGTCCTCGTGGTCTCGCCAAGCTCCAGCAAGGCGCCATATACCTTAATCTCGCCATCTGTGAGCCCGATTTTAGTGAGATCGCGGATGTTCATGGTAGTCTCACCACGCCGTTACATATAAGTCTTTGTATAGTTGTCCCCTATAGGGACACTTGTTGTTATATACCGCACATGTGCAGTTATAATTAGGTGGTATATGTGACATTAAAAAACAACAAACCAAAGAGATTCAATAGATGCGTGGAAGCAGTGAAAAGCAAGGCAAAGAAAGCAAAGCTCGCACTAGCGCTGGCTGGAGCGCTGCTAGTTTGCGGCCCTATGAAAGCACAGGCTGAAGAAAGGCCTATGGAAAGGCCGCCAATATCCATGAAGATGGGCACGGCATATGACCATAAGCAGAAGGATTTCCGTGCGCTGGCGATAATCGGCTCTGAGATTCCGCTACCCCTGCGCATGAAACTCGCAGGAAGCGTGGGCTTCGCAGGCTCTCTCACAACGCCCGGCCAGTTCAATGTGGAGAAGGCAAAGCTGAACCTTAACATACCTATAGCAGGACCTGTGTGGGTGGACCTCTATGGTCATAATTCCAGGCACTTCGCCGTACAAGAGTTCGCGGTTGGCGGAGATGTTGGTCTCGGCCTGCCTTTCGGGGCCGCGATAGTCGGTTTCGAACATATATTAGATGGGGGTCAGCGTCCATTGTACGGAGTGCTTGTGCTAGAGGCGATAAAGAGGAGGCTGAACCTGTCGCTCAGCGGAGGCTGGGTCACCAACATGGATGCTGGCACATTAGGCGCTGGCGTGAAGGTCATGCCTGGGGAAGGACTCCCGGCGATAAGTGTGCACACCATTGCGATATTCAACCGAGAGATGCTGCTCTTCTCTGATACGCGGGCGATGCTGGAATTCGAATTCTAGCCTTTTTTTCTTTTTTCCCTTCAGCATCGATCCAGTCCAATGAATTCTCAAAATGTGCGATTCTAAGGATTCGGGCGAGCGCAGATTGTGTTCGAGAAGGCAGACATAAGATTTGGGACCTTCATCAGCTGGTGAGAAAGCAATAAAAGAGCATATAGACAAGTTCACAAGTGAGTTGAAAATGGATTTAGGAAAAAAACTGCGCCAGGCATTGTCAAAGCTTACTAACAGGCCTTACGTTGATAAGGCAGACGTAAAGGCATTGATAAAGGATTTGCAGCGCGTTTTGATTTCATCTGATGTTAATGTTAAACTCGTTTTGCAGCTCTCAAAAAAGATTGAGGAAAGAGCCCTTAAATCAGAAAAAATGGAGGCTCTCTCGCTCAAGGAACACGTAACCAAGATAGTGTATGAGGAATTGGTTGCTCTGATGGGAGAAACTTACCAGCCAAGGCTGGATAAGCACAAGATACTTATCTGCGGACTTTACGGCTCTGGTAAAACAACGAGCTGTGCCAAGCTTGCGCATTTCTACAAGAGCAAGGGGCTCAGTGTTGGTTTGGTCGCTGCGGATACTGACAGGCCAGCTGCGCAGGAGCAGCTTGAGCAGTTATCAAAACAGGTTGGCGCAGCATACTATACAATAAAGGAGGAAAAGAACCCATCAAAGATTGTCAAGGATGCGCTTTCCAAAGCAAAGGAAGATGTGATTATAGTCGACTCTGCCGGACGAAACGCTTTTGATGGGGCCCTTGTTGATGAACTTCAGGGAGTTGCAGACGAACTCAAACCAGATGAAAATTATCTTGTCATGAGCGCTGATATTGGCCAGGTTGCTGGAAAGCAGGCTGAAGAGTTCAATGGAGCAGTTCCTTTGTCAGGAGTGATAGTGACCAAGATGGACGGCTCTGGAAAAGGAGGCGGGGCCCTCAGTTCGGTCGGCGCTTCTGAATCAAAAATCGCATTTATTGGTGTTGGAGAAAAAGTTGGGGATTTTGAGATTTACAACTCAGAGAAATTCGTAGGCAAGCTCCTTGGAGTTCCTGATATTGGGGCCCTGATGGAAAAAATAAAAGAAATCTCAAAGGAAACAGATGTTTCGAAAATCCAGACTGAGGAACTTACAATTGAATCATTCTATGAGCAGTTGAAGGCTGCCAAAAAGCTTGGGCCTTTGGGAAATGTTTTCTCAATGCTCGGTGCTGCCGACGTTCCAAAAGAGATGGTCCAGCAGAGCGAGGAGAAGCTCAAAAAATTCGAATCAATGATTAACTCAATGTCAAAAGCTGAGAAAAAAGACGCTTCACTAATTAAGAAAACCCCTGGAAGGATTGAGAGGATTGCAAAGGGTTCAGGATGCACGGACAAGGAAGTTCGGGAATTCTTATCTCAGTTCGAGAAGATGGAGAAGATGATGGGAATGTTCAAGAAGAACCGCGGCTTCAGGAAGAAAATGGAGAAGATGATGAAGGGCGGCGGACTTCCAGGCAGCGTGGGAATGTAATTTTTCTCTCAGATGTAGCCCCTTTGGGGGAGACAGCCCCCTTATAATTGTTTGGTTATAAATAGTTAACCAATATGTATAAGGGGTAGATACTATGCGTGCTAAAACAACAGTTGCTGCAACTCTGATTTGCCTGTCTATGGCAGGATGTTTCAAAGCGGGCCGAAAGTCACCGCTCGTTGAGAACAAGCCAAACACCATGCTTGTGGAAAGATATAATGAAGACTTGGGTAAACGTTTGAATGACCTTCAGGGTGATCTTATGAAGGTTATGCAGCGAGAGAGCGATGCTAAGATGGAACTCAAGCGTTACAGCCTATTCGAGAAGAACTACTTGAGAAACCTAGAGGCGAAATGCGAAGGCGTTCATGAAAACAATCTTACCAACCTCCACGGAGAAGTAATGGAATGGAGGAAAAAAGTCATCGGTGAGGTGAACCAGGTCGCATTGGACATAACCAACCTGATAACATCCCTGCAGAGCGAGCAGCTCTCGATGGATACAACCGAGAATGAAGTGGGTCAGCCAATCATATCTGAAGAGAACCGTGGAATGGTCCTTTCGCTCATGCGCTTGTCGATAAACCTCAGAAATGAAGTTGTTGGGATGGATATGGGAATCGTTCCTGCACCTGAGTGTGCTAATGGTGAGGCCATGGCAGTCAAGACCATCCAGAAGGAGGAATCCAGTACCAAAGACAATAAAGTCGAGGGACAAGTTCCTGAAGGGAGGTCTTTCAACATAGAACTGGAGCCTAAATTGACAAAGGATGAAACCCAGGCCGATGTCGACGTATATGAAGATATATTCGATGAGCGTCGCTGAGTACAACTCTAATCATATGATGGGTGAAGGGCATAGTCTGCCTTCTGTGTTCAGGTAGCATTTGACTAAGCGGCACAAGGCCTTGCTCCGTCATCGGATAAAGGAACGCTCGTTTCAGCCCCTTGGGTATCGTTTCTGTACCGTTCCTTCGGCCCTTAAAGCCGGTGTATCCTCGCGGAGGGCAGAACTTCCTCACTTTTGCAAGCGTGAGCTACCTGCCCCTCACCCATTAGACATGTGGTTAGAATTGGTTAAAAAATTACCTGAATGGCCTGCTATTGCGCCTCAACGGCATTATACCTGCTTTTATCTGAAGTTGTCTTTCAACTGATTCGAGCTCTACTGGGTCCAATGCCGCGCACATATCCGCTTCCACCAGGGCAGCAGGATACGCAAAATGCTTGCTGATTGCTGAAAGGCCTAAAACATTGGATGATGCTTTTTCAACATCCCCAAGGATTTCAACTCGAAGGGGAATGTCGTTTGCTGAGGGTTTGATATAAGTGACTTTGACATCTGCGCCAAGAATTCCAAGGTCCTTGTCAGATGGAGGTTTCTCAAAATAAGAAAATTCATTTGTTCTTTCACCTTCGGAAAGAAGATGATTGCATAGCACGCTGTCAGAACAATCCGGAGAAAGCCTTCGCGCCCTTGAATCCTTTATCACTCCGCAGAAGAGGCAATCATGAGAATAAAGTTTTCTGTAGGATTCAAGCAAATCATCATACATTGAACGGAGCTGGCTGCTTTTTGCTGGAATGTCTGAAGGAACGGGAAGGAGAGAGCCGTCAAGGAGCAAGAGGTCTGGTTTGAATTTTTCAACTGCATTATTTGCGCACTGGATTTCATGCTTCAGCCGAACTAGTGAGCGGAAGACATTGGCTTCATGTTCATCAAGAGAAGTTTTGATTTCAACTGAAGGCTCTGGCGACCTTGATGGATGGTATTCGTGCTCAGCAGGCTTGCCATCAACATATTTGAAATTGACCGCGACTGCCCTTGCAACTGCAATGTCAAGTCCGTGCATACGATGGTAGAGGAGGCCGCCGTCAACTGCAGAGACTGATAGGTTCAAAGGAGAAACGACAACTTTGCAAACTTCTTCTGACAAGTCTTTTGCTACTGCTCTTATGGAGTCCTCATTCCTCCGCATCTGTTCTGTAAGCTCATCAATCTGCATAATGAAAGAAATTTCCGGCATAGATTATTTAGTTGCTAGTACCATTTTTGGGAATGGAGAAGCAACATGCAGGGTTGGTATGTTGGAAATTGTCCTGGATCAATGCGCATCCCATCAAAGTTAATGGACGCCATATCCAAGACATTGATTTCCCTGGGGCATTCCCCACGATCACATCTGGTAGTTGCATGCATAAACGTAATTTCGCCAGAGCTATCCAATCTTAGCGTTACGACAACGGAAAAAGACTGACCTGGTTTTACTCCTGAGGCTATCGCAAGACTATCAATGGACGATTTAAGTTTGCCATGAATGTTAGCAAGAATTTTTGATGCTGCTGCAACTGCAGCTGATGAACAAACATTGAGGTTTGATCCGCAAGTACAATTATTCCGACATACCTGATTAGATTCACAGCTTGGAACTGGAGAGCTTGGATCGCATTCTTCAGTTATTTCAGTAACGCCTAAAGAAAAAGCATTGCCATCAACATTCCATTTTGCGTATGTTTCTTTTTTGTCCAGAACAGAGTTCCCGCAATGAAAATCAACTGGACAATTATCTATTGACTCGTGATATTGTTTTTCGCCATCCCCGCAATAGCCGCAACCTTCTGGATCAAAGGTAGGAGACCTTGGGTCTGCTTCGCCTTTTTCAACCTCGCAGCTTCCATCATCCCTTGCAGGTTTGCTGATTAAAGGAGTTGATGGCATAGGCCTTGGGTTGCTCTTTTTTTCAGGGGAGTTGCATCCCTTCAACGCAAAAATCGCTCCGATTGCTGATGCTGCAACAGCAGCCTTGTAGTTAAGCTGTTTTCTTTTCATTTTACCACCCGTTTCAGTAATATGTATATAGTGTAGGTTTTTTAAAAAAAGTGGTAGCAGCAACAGTAGAAATATAAGGACACTTGGAAGTATAATTGCATGATTCTCTCAGATAACGACATCAGGAAGCTTCTGAAAAAAGGGACAATGAAAATCTCACCCTTGAAGGACGACCAGATTGGACCTGCGAGTGTTGACCTTACTCTCAGTAATGAATGGCATTTCTTCAAACCAGAATTAAAGAAAAAAACAGTCGACCTGAGCAAAGTTCCATTCCAGAAAGCTTTCACAATGAAGAAAGCAGACAGCACAATTCTGAAGCCAGGGCAGATGTGCCTTGCCAAAACAAAGGAGAAGATAACACTGCCTGGAAACATCATGGGAAACCTGGAGGGAAGAAGCAGGTATGCAAGGATGGGTTTAGTCATCCATATCACAAGCGCTCTGGTCCATCCAGGAAGCAGCAACCACCAGGTTCTTGAAATCGTCAACCTCGCGCCGTTCCCAGTAAAACTGCACGCTGGAATGAGAATCTCGCAGGTTGTCTTTGAGCAGCTTGATAGCAAGACCAGCAAGCCATATGCCAAATACGGGCAGATTGCAAGAAAGCAGTAAGCTTTAAGTTCAGCATTTGCCATAAATGGTATTGAGAGGATTCATGTGTTCGAAATAAGCGTGAAGAATGTCACATTGATGACTATTGTAGTTTTGGCACTGATGATGCTAATCTCAGGCCTAACATTCAACACAAATTTTGAGGAACCGAAAGTTTTTTTCAAGGAAGAACCAATTCAAAAGAACACGAAGCTGCAGATTCAGCACGGAGATGAATATGTTTACTCCTACATTATGAACAATAACCAGTCAATCAATATCACATATGTAGTAATCAAGGAAAGCAACTGCACAAGGATATTCATTGATGAGAGCGTCAACAATACCAATATCTGCGTTGATGAGTGGGGGGTTGACGACACCGGCTCAAACGCGACATTCAAAGACCCATCATTCCTTCTTTTCAAGCCATGGATGCTCGCGCTTCATGATGCCTGGAAATGGAATAACTCGATGTACATGAAGCTTGGAGATATGGAAAGCCATATAGCAGATAATAGTCTGAGAGTTATGAGAACGGAGGAGTACATGAACAGGACTGCCTATGTTGTCGAACTCAGCACATCAACTGGCTCAAAGGAATACCAGTGGGTAGATGCTGAAAAAAGAATAATGCTCAAAAACCTAGGAGAAGGGTATCAGGTCGAACTAGTGGACAACTGAAAGAGGCATAACTGCCTTGTCAAGCTCTCCTTCTGCAACCTGGATGAATGTCATTCTTTCTCCCTTGACTTTAATCAAAGGAGGCGCTCCCATAGAAAGCTGGAGTGCCCGTGCACCGATTATCCGCGCAAGTTCATACTTAGTAAGGTCCATTATGTCACCAAAATCGTGTAAGTATAACACTTACAAAACAATATAAACATTGCTCTTTTTGCCGAGGGTGAGCGCAGTCTCACCCGAAAACTTGAATGTCTTGGCAAGGGCCTTCTGCACTTGGATTTTCTGGCCTGGCTGCACCGAGGTGCCGCGCTCATCAAAGAGATAGAGGACTCCCTCATTCTCCTCATCATCGCCAACAACTACCCTTGTGAATGTGTCTTTCTTTGTCTTGGTCCTCTGATATTCCATATTTTCGACCAGCTTCACAATAAGCGGGTCCGTATTGACATTGCGCATCCCGTCGCGCAGGTTTGTGATATTTGTGATCTTGGTCTCCTTGAATTTTTTCTTCGCTAAATTGAATGCCAGTGTGATTTCCTTCTTGGCCCGCTCAATCATGGTCTTCTTCTCAATGTTCATGATTTTGTCGTCACCACCCGAAAGCATCATCACTTCATAGGCCTTCTTGAAGAACGTGTCTGGAAGGGCGCGCATATCCTCCTCTTCCTTGATTTCCTCCTGCTCGACATGCTCAAGGCCGCTCACTTCAGCTGAAATCTGCTCGACATCGGTTGAGAGGCCAACCTCGCCTATCTCACCTGAGAGAGCATCTCCTGCTACTTCCACATCGCTTACTTCGTGGCTGGCATCCTCAGAGGTCTCCTCATGGACCGTAGTCTCCACAAGCGCGTCTGCCTGGCCACCTCCAACCTGCTCAAGGTCAGATATTACTTCGAGGTAGTTGGTAAGGAACTCCTGCATAACCTTTCTTTCCCCATCCTTCTTGCCAGAAGCTTTGCTTTTCAGATACATCTTCTCTATCTGGGGCATCATCTTCTCTTTTACGAGATCAGCCCTCTCTTTTCCAAGGCGTTTCTCAAAAAGTTGGGTTATAGGGGCAAGGACCTTTTCCTTTGAATCTGCAGGAACGTTCTTTTTCTCCTCTGATTTCTTGGATGGTTTGGTTGAGAATATCTTGGCAAATGACATGACTTCCGGCTCTTCCTTCTTTGCCTTATCAAGGAGGCTCATCGCCGTTTCTCGGACTGAGGGGTCTTTATCATAGCTAAGCTCCACAAGGGCAAACAGAGCAGCTGGGTCCCCATGCCTTGCAAGTGACCTGGCAGCCTCTTTGCGTACCTCTGGATTCTCGTCGAAAGTTAACGAAACAAGCTTATTGATGTTGAGTTGTGCATCCTGCATTTTTAGACCTCAGCGCCCGTTTTATATCCAAGTTAATCTATTTAAGTATTTTCTCAATTGCATCCAAAGCTGCATCAATATTCTGAATATCGAAATTCCCCATGTGGGCTATTCTGAGCCCACTCTCTTTGAATTTGCCCCTTGCACCGACTATTTTTATGCCATATTCGCTCTCAAGCCTTGATTTGACATCCTTGGCCGAAATCCCTTCTGGGCAGACGAAACCAGTCACTGTATTTGATTCATATCCCGGCTCGGCAATGATATTAAGGCCCATACCTCCAAGGCGTTTTCGAACGTGCGCAGCAGCATCTGCATGCCGTTTCACGCACCCTTCCATTCCGCCTTTCTCATCAATGACATCAAATGCCTTCTGAAGAGCCCAAAATAGGGTAACTCCAGGCGTGTTCGGAGTCTGTTGGTCCTTGTCAAAGCGTTTCTTGTGCCTTCGAAGGTCCATATAATAGCTTGGAACATAATCGCGGGATGAGAACTTGTCTACAGCCTCTTTGCTCAGGCCAAGAATGGCCATCCCTGGAGGCGCTGCAGGGCATTTCTGGCTTCCTGCGACAAAAGCATCTATTCCGAATTCCTTCATGTCAAGAGGAGTGCCTGGCCATGCTGAGATTCCATCCACAATTGTAAGCATCCCTTTGGATTTGGCATAGTTGCAAATCTCTTTGACTTCGTTTCGGACGCCAAGGCTGGTCTCATTGTAAACAATTGCCAGAACATTTGCTTCGCTTGAATCTATCGCATCCTTTGTTCTCTCCAGATTCCAGCCTTTTCCATCCTCGATAGTATTCTCAATCGCATTGGAATGGACTTTGACTGTGAGGACCTGCTTGCTTCCGAAATCACCGTTCGGGAAGCACACTACCGCATCGTTTTTTTCGCAGAGATTGAGAATCAAGGTCTCAAGGCCCAAAGCCCCTGAGCCCGTTATAATGTAGGCCTCATCGGCGTTCATATACTTCTTCACTCTTGAGACCAAATCGCCATAAAGTTCGGACATTGCCTTGCTTCTGTGGGTAATCATATCCTTGCATTGCGCCTTTGCTATTTCGTCTAGTAGAGGTACTGGACCTGGAGAAAGTAATATGCCCATATTCACACCTGAAACAGAATAAGAAGAAAAATGATTAATAATGGCTCTCACCAGCCCTGCACAGTTTCTTTTACCATTGTACAAAAGGCCTGGGCGTTTCCCAGAATAAGGCCCTTTATCGCTTCCTTGTCTTTAGCCCGATATACATACTCATAGCCACCGCGGTCTTTGTTTGACTGCTCACGTTCAGCCAAGCCCTTTTCCATCAGGGAGCTTATTCCCCTCTGTACGACGCTCCGGTCTTTCTTTAGCGTCACTGCCAATCCGTTTGTGCTCACCCAGTTCTTTTTCTTAAGAAGTGCAAGCAGAACTGAAAGCTCCAGTTTGGAAAGGCCGAAAGAACACTGAAGCATATCCTCAATCGAAAGGTCCATGCATGAAAGATCAACCATAAAAGCACCTGTGCATAACTGCAATTGAAATTGCATTGCTTGAATGTTTTTTTAAAACCGATTGTGCATGATTAATGCACAGGTGATTGAATTGACAGATGAAAACGAAACAGCAAAAAAAATCATTGTCTACTCTACACAGACATGCCCATACTGCACAATGGTCAAGACGTTCCTGAAAGAGCAGAATATTGAATTTGATGATGTTGATGTCAGCAAAGACAGGCAGAAAGCTATTGAGATGGTCAAAAAATCAGGCCAGGCCGGAGTTCCGGTAACAGAGGTCAATGGCAGAATGATTGTTGGTTTCAGGCCTGACGACATATTGAAGGCCATGAATTCTACTCCTGTTGACCGTGAAAGCGCAATCGGCAATGTAATCTTCGACCCGTTTGATCAGTAAATGACTGTAACGGGTTCGTAGTATTTTCTTACATTACCAGCATAGACACGGTGGCTGAGCATGCGCTCCATTTCCACCCTAGCATCTTCTGAAGAGCGGTGAAGCCATCCTATTCTCATATTCAGCCGTATGATACGCCCAGGTACAAGATGCCTTGTGGATTTTGGCGGGAGGGGCGAATGTTCCTGCGCCGTCTTGATGATTTCAGGCTTTGTGTATGAGCGCCGGAAAAGAACTGAATGTCCATCGCACTTGTGCGTCCCGACCTCCTGCTGTGAGATGTATGCGACATCCTTTTTCTCAAGAAGGGAGAGAATGTAGTTCTGCTCCTCAACCATTTCTTTAATTTTGTAGTTGCCGGGGTTCAAAAGCTCGCACTTGCCGTTGCTGCTTATCATGAATGGGGACTTCAAATCAGCAAGTGCCTGCATTCCAGCATCATGGTCAACTGGTTCATGCTTAATCGAATCAAGTTTGAATATATCTTCTGGCTTGAGGCAGACCGATGGATACCAGGTATCAACAGTTATGTCATCTCGCATATAGTCGACTGTCTGGACTGCCGCATATGGACACTCGATTATTTCAAGGACTTTCTGGCGGTGATTACCGTCAATCACAAGCCCGGTTTTCTTATCCACAATAATCGGGTCAACGACTTGGCCGATATTCAGCATTGCCTCCTTCAGCCTTTTGATATTTTGAGAAATCGTCTGTTCGTGGGGGAGGAGGGCGTTGACCTTACGTATCTCTAAGCTTTCCAACATTTCATCCACTAGCGAGGACATGAAAGCCATGTGTTGACATATGTTTAAAAAGTATCGGAAGATGCTCAGACAAAAGACGAAGCATCATGTTTTTTTCCTTTGTTCTGGATAGATGGAGATGGACAAACTAGGGATATTGGAAAAAGAGGGGACTGTTTTTGTCATGGTAGACATCCAGAAGAAGTTCGAACCTGCGATGAGCAATATTGGAAGGACCATGGCAAACGCTAACGTGCTTGTTGAAACATCGAAAAGATTGGGGATTCCGCTTGTTGTCACTGAGCAATATCCCAGGGGACTTGGGCATACGTCTGAGAAGATTAAGATTCCTGAAAACACACATGTGATTGAAAAGACCAGTTTTGGATGTTTCGGCTGTGATTCATTTACTGAAAGAATCAAAGGGCTCGGGCCAAAACAGATTGTTCTCTTTGGATTGGAGTCGCACATCTGCGTGCTCAAGACCGCTCTTGATGCTTTGAAAAAAGGGATTGAAGTTCATGCGGTTGCCGATGCAATCTGCTCAAGAAAGGAGGAGAACAAATACTTGGGGATTGAAAGGATGAAGCAATCCGGAGTTTTCATCACGTCGACTGAAATGATTCTTTTCCAGCTTCTTGAGGATTCTGGCAGCGAAGAATTCATGGAACTGAGGAAGCTCATACTATAGTTGTTTTTTCTCAAAATAAGCGTTTGGAAAGCAAAAATGCGACCGCCGGGAATCGAACCCGGTCCGCGAGATTGGCAACCTCGAATCATAACCGGTAGACTACGGTCGCGGATAATAAGGAACAATAGGATGAGCAAAAAGAAATAAAAATCATTCATGCGGAGCATTACTTACAAAATACCATTTATACAAACATTTATAAATTGTTTACGGCTTATTAATCTCGTGAAAAAGTAATGGCCAGACCCTGGAGAGACTCTTTACCTAATATTCGCAGACATCCCCTATTGGTAGGGAATGTGCTTGCTAGTTTTCCACTTAGAAAATCAAGGGCAAAGGAACCTCTTGAGGAGGAACCGATACCTTTGGTCAGAAGAACCCTCAAACCACCTGCTTCAGAAAGATTGAAGCTGGTGAAGATGGGAGATGGTGAATCTGTCCAGGATGCAGTGACCCAGAGGAGAACAATTCCCCCAGAGAAAGAGGACATTGAACTTGTGGCCCCTGGCATGTTCAGGCTTCCGGTTTCAGATGATGCGCTAACCCATAAGGTGGAGAGGCCAACACACAGAGATGCCATTCCACCAAAAAGATTGCCTGCTTTTGACGTTGATAGTGTCGAATCTTTCGAAATTGTTCCAAGCGATGTTGTTACTACGCCGAAGAGAATGACACCGTCCCCCGCTCCGCCGGAGTGGAATGATGACGATTTGGCTACAGCTGAACTTAAGTCTCCTGAAGAATTGAGAGGGGAAGACACAAAGAGCCATATTAGCATTAGTGATTCAGACATAATCGGTGTGGCTGATGATGATGAACTCAAATCGCCACAAGAACTCAGGCGCTCCACAAGGCCTCCAATGACAGGTGAGGTTCCTGAGGACCAGCCTTTATTCTCACTGATGCCAGGAGCATCTGAGAGTTCTGGGGACGACGACACCTCAGTGAACAGGTCACTGAAAGAGCTTGGGGATCTTGAATTGGAGAGGCGGCTGGCAGAATTTGATGAAGAGGGGGGAGGAGAAGCCGTAAATGGTGACAGTTCGGTAAGTAGAAGCCTCAAAGACCTTGAAAACCTCGAGGTGGAGAGACAACTGATAGAGCTCGAGGAAGAGGAGAAACAAGAAGCAGAAGCAAAGAGAATTGAACTACTTAGAGTATTGAAAGAGAAACAAAAAAAGATGGAAGCAGAGGAGAAGGCCAAGAAAGAGGCTAAAAGAAAAGCTGCAGAGGCAGAAGCCAAGGAAAAGCAGAGAATTGCAGCAGAAGAAGCGAAGAAGGCAGAAGAAGAAAAGCGCGCTCAGGAAGAGGCCGCGCAGTCTGATGAGACAGAAGAAGAGATTCTTGTCGAGGTGGAACTTGGAATCCTCTGGGAGGATGAACACACAACATACCGCCTTACTAACGATGAAATAGCAATCTGCGAGCAGGCTTTGCCGAACAGGCAGAGAAGATACATTCTCCCAGTTCCTGAAGAAGACGAGAAAGGGGCAGAAATGGTAAAGATGGCACTTAAAGATGAAGACAAAGTAAGAATCGCAGGAAAATCATATTTCATAATGGACATGGAATTTGCAGGGGCCAAGATTGTGGCGAGAGTTGGCAATGTCATTAACGTCTGGCCACACGCAGCTACAAACTATGAGTTCCTTGGAAAGATAGGTGTAGATACCCCTGAATACGATGAAGTAGAGTGGTCCAACAAAATAATCCTCAAAGTAAGAGATGAGGAAAAGGAAATCGCAGATGGACTTATTCCGCAGAACCGACCAGTGCTGCTGCATCCTGTGCCTGCGCCATACACAAAGAATCCTTACAATTTGAAAATCATGAAGGACTGCTCAGAGGTTCCAATAGCAGACATAGATGGTGATGAATACTATGTACTTGAACCTGAGAACATGGCAGTTTGGAGAGAGATTGTATTCAACATGAAAAAAGCCAGGATGGCTGACCGCAGTGGAGACTCCGTCAGCCTCTGGAGCAAAGCAATCAACGGGTACATACTGTTCTCCGGAGGGGATACTTGCCATCTTGGCAAATACGGCGAACCTTGTGCGCCACTGATTCCAAAAGGGCATAGAGGGATTGTTGAGCCATATAATGCAGAAGTGGTTGACATCATGACTGTTTATGCAGATGGCGAGCGAACAAGATACCTCTACCCAATGCCTGATAAAATCAGTGGGATGGATGCAGATACGCTCCGTTCACTAATGGTAATAGCAACCGGCTACGTGGATAAGGAAAACCACTCCCCCCTCATTTCACTGCGAGGAAGATGGTACATGGCGCTTGAATTCCCATGGCAGGGAGCAAGAAAAACAAGCTATGAAGATGGCGCGATAACGATCCACAGTGAGGATAATGGTGAGAGCAAGTTCAGGAAAATGCAGCTTGAACTCCAGCAAAAAAGAGAAGAGAATGAGGCTCCAATCGTAAAACTTCCGAGCGACCCTGAGCAGAGAGTTCGTCTTATGCAGAGATTCCCAGAGCACAAGTCAAGATATCTCCTCGCAGTTGCCGAGAACGTAGAAACACAGGCTCCGGATGTCTGGATAAAGAACGGGGATGAAGCTACAAGATATCTTGTTTTCGATAAGCCAGTCCAGGGTGCTTTTGAAGTCAAAAGAGTCAAGGATGACATCAAAAGGACCTAGCGGAAATGACCCCTCAAAACGAATTATAAAGCTCCAGTGAGAAGTCTTCCCTATGGGAATGGGCAAGGGAGCATACCTTAAGAAAATCACCTCAGGCACTATGAAATGGAAAAGCATAGAGGTAGATGAAAAACTGGATGGCAGCTCCCCGCCTTCTGTGTTTATTGGAAGCTATGGCTACCCTAAGGTGGCTGTCGGCCCGATGCTGACCCCATCCCATGGCGACACGATTGTGATGGACACTCCAGAGTCCTGGATACCAAGAAAATACGGGCAGGAGGATATCATCAAGTTCAGGCTTGACCTTGTCAGAGGAAAGAAAGAGGTCGGAATAAAGGATGTTGATAATTCCCTGGTCCGGAAAATCCAGGAGATTTCACTCGCGTCAAAATCAGTTGAGAGCGAGGTCCAGTTCAGGCACAAGCCAAGAGGAGTTAGCTTCAATGAGGAACACCAGCCTTTCGGCCCAAGCGCCAATCTTGAGAAGTTTGATATTGGGAATGTGCGCTGGGACCAGCATCTTGAGAAAGCGTATTATGACACTGACTGGAAGGCTGGAGGCGCAGTTTTTGACATGTATGATGAGGGGGTGGGATTCTCCCAGATTCAGAAGGCATTCTCAACAGGGACAATGGGCCTTGGCAAGAATAGGAGGCTTGTTCCGACAAGATGGTCGATAACCGCGGTTGACACGATTCTGGCGAACGGGCTTTTTGAGAAAGTAAAATACTTTGACACTGTACAGAATTACATGGTCTACGAGTTTTCCAGCCTGAACAACTATTACGCTGTAATCCTCACGCCAACCCCATGGCAGTATGAGTGGATTGAGGCATTCATACATGTACTTGGCAAGGAAGAGATGATTTTCGCTGACCATGAGTACACCAAGGGAAAGAAGGAGTACTCTTCTGTTGGTGGATGCTATTACAGCTGCAAATTTGCCGCTCTCGAGGCACTTGAAAAGATGAAAAAGCAGGCAGGAGTGCTTGTCCTTAGGGAAGCGTATGAAGGATATGTGCCTCTTGGAGTTTTCAATGTCAGGGAGAATGTCCGCCACGCGCTTATGCAGAAGCCAAAGGAATTCGAATCCTACAGGGCGACATTGAATTATGTTTCAACAAAACTGAAACTGCCAATGTCAAAATTCATGGATACGGGAACACTGATTAGGGAACTTCTAAAATCCCGGCAGACCACGCTGACTAATTCGTAAAAAGAATAGGAAAAAATTAGGCTCTCATAAGAGAGTACTTTTCCTCAAGGTTGAGGAATGAAAGGTCGATTCTTGCAGAAACGTATTTCAGCGCAGTAGTTACTGCAATGAATGATACGCTTATACCCGCAGCGAAAAGAAGCCTTTCGAAAGCGACGATTGGTATCAGTCCAAACCATACCTCAGCCGGAATATTGAATGCGTAAAGGTATGCAACTGAGCCGATTGCGTGCGCAGTGAAGGTTGAACCCAAACTCCTGGCAAACAGGTTCTTCTTATAGAATGAAGCAAGCACCGGGATGACCCAAAAGAGCGAGTATATCCAGGCAATGTTTCCTTCAGGATGCAGCCAGAAAAGCACCATTGCAATTGGACCAACAATAGCCGCAAGCTTGTTCTTTGTAGCGAAATAAAGCGCTGCGAATGCCATTGTGAAGAAACTCACAATGACTGGAATCTCAAGCATCTGGCCAGTAAGAATAAAGTTGGAAACTGACACTGCGAGGATTGCCGCAACACCGCCAATCGGACCCAGTATCCCACCGGCAATCGGGCCGATGAACTGGAAGAACGTGAAGCTTGGTGATGGTTCCACACCAATGATTTGCGCGAAATTAAACTGGAAAAGCAGGAGTGCAAGTGCTGAAAAAAGCAAGAAGAAAGCAATCTGCCTGCTACCTATATCTAAACCAAACATTTTCATTTGAACAAGCACCTCTTAGATAATGTTAAATTAAATGGTAGCGATTTAAAATGCAGTGTTTTTCGATGAAAGACTACTTATATTCACTGCGAAACAGCGGCGCAAAGCTCGGCCTTGAGAGGGTAGAGCGCCTTGCAAAGGCACTTGAAAACCCCCAAAATAGTTACAAGGTGGTGCTTGTGGGCGGCACCAGCGGAAAAGGCTCAAGCGCCGCCATGATTTCATCAATCCTGAAAGAATCCGGATTGAAAGTAGGAACTTTCATCAGCCCCCATCTTTCCAGCCTGACAGAAAGAATCAGGATTGATGGAAAGGAGATAACTGAGGGGAGAATGAACAGGCTCATCAGGAAGATAGAGAATGTAATTGATGAGATTAAGGATTCAGAAGGCTTTGAGCACCCCACCTTTTTCGAAGTGGTAGCAGTTGCCGCGATGCTTTGTTTCAAGGAAGAGGAAGTTGATTACGCTGTAATGGAAGTCGGGCTTGGGGGACGGCTTGATGCTACCAATATTACTGAACCAGAGATTTGCGTAATAACAAACATTTCCCTTGAGCACACCAGGATTCTTGGGGATACAGTGGTCAAGATAGCTGGTGAAAAGGCAGGGATTATCAGGAAGGACAGAACGCTCATCACAGCTGCAACTGGTGAGGCTCTTGCCGTATTTGAAAAAACCTGCAAGGAGAAAAACTGCAATATTTCCAGGGTTGGAAATGAAATCAAGGTAAAGAGAATCAGCACAGGCATGGATGGCCAGAAATTTGTGGTTTCTGCAAATGGAAATGATTACGAACTTTTCACCCCGCTTCT
Organism: uncultured Microcaldota archaeon; assembly: GCA_963791815.1. Classification (GTDB taxonomy): domain Archaea; phylum Micrarchaeota; class Micrarchaeia; order Anstonellales; family Bilamarchaeaceae; genus Bilamarchaeum. Next base: position 395,331 of record CAWBTT010000002.1, read on the forward strand.
TGGGCTCCATCAGCTTGAGAATGCCGCATGTGCAGTTGGTGCTGCTCTTGCATTGAAAATGCCTGAAGAGGCAATCAGAAAGGGGATTGGGAATGTTGAGTGGCCTGGCAGGCTTGAGATTGTGCAGAAAAATCCAATGGTGGTTCTGGACTGCGCAAAGGATGCTGTTGCAGCGGCGAGGCTTAGGGAAACGGTTGAGAATGATTTGGAATTTGTTAATCTGATTCTTGTTTTTGGAGTCTCAAATGACAAAAGTATTGAGAAAATGGCTGCCGAGCTCGCTGGGATTGCACAAATCACAGTTGTCACGGAGCACAAAGTCATGGACAGGGCAGCAGAAGCAGATGGAGTTGCACAGATTATTGCGAAATACTGTGAAAAATGCACCGTTGCATATGATGTAAAGGAAGCAGTGCGCGCTGCGCTTTCTCTTGCAAAGCCAAAAGACCTAATCCTTGTCACTGGCTCAATTTTCACTGTTGGCGAGGCCCGCGAAATATGGCATCCAAAGAATGGAAATCTGGGGAGAGGACTCAACGAGGTTCCAAGGAGATGATTTTTTATAGATTGGGGTAAATTATAGGCCATGAACTTCCGCTATGCGATATTGTTGCTTCTTTTGTCACAATTTGCCTTTGCAGATTGTGTCGGATACACAGACGAATTCGATGTGAGGGTTTTGGACGGCAACCTGAAACCCGTGCAAAATGCAGATGTTTGGATAAAATTCGACCGTGGAACCTTGTTTGGAGAGCAGTATTTCACAACTGAGCCCAGAAAATCAGATGCGCAGGGACTTGTGCATTTCAAGATACTCAATCAGGGAACCACTACCAGGGACATTGACTGTGACATAGACATTGGAGCATCTGCTGGCGGAAGCAGCAACAAGACAGAGGTTGAGGCCAATATCCACGGGCCCATTGTCGACATTAAACTGGATATCTATGCAGTTAAGTTTTATGTCAGGGACCAGCTGAATGCGCCTATTGAGAACGCTTCTGTAACAATTGGCAACAACAGCGGCAAGACAAACCAGTATGGGTATGTGAAGTATGTCTACAAGAAAGGCACATATGACTATTTCGCAAGCTACCAGATTGCCAGCCAGGCCGGAACGCTGGATGTTGATGAGGATGTTGAGTTTGCGGTGATTTTCCCATGGTACAAAATATCACTTGATGTGACTGATGATTATGGAGAGCCTTTGCCTGCGACTTTGAACATACTAAACTCATCATTTGTGCTTACAAATGGGCATTTCGAGAACAACCGCTCATATAATGATATTATCGATTACAAGGTAAGCTACAAGGGAATAGAGAAAAGTGGGACCATCGACGCCACCAAGACGCCGAGTGTGGATCTTGTACTTGACATCCACGCCCCGCTATTTGGCTCAATTGCATCTGAAACAACTGGAATGAGACCAAAACTAAACATTCCAATCAGCGACCCTGGAGATTATCCATCAGGGCTCGATATACAGACGCTCAAGGTCAACTACAGGCTAGAGCCTGCCGATGCTACAACACCATGGAATAACGCTCTGGTGTTTACGACAGGTTTTAATAGTTTTGCGGCAGAATTCCCTGAGTTGCCTTCCAACAGCATCATCCAGTTCAGGATTGAAGCCAAGGACAAGGCAGGGAACAAAGCTACTGTCGATGGGAAATTTTCCACATTGACAGGTACAACCGAAACTAACGTCACACAAAACCAGACAAATCCACAAGAAACAGTTGAAGATGGACAGGGAATACCACTTTGGGTCATTCTCGTTGGGGTAATTGTTGTGATTTTGGCAGTTTATTTGGTAATTCGCTCAAAATCGAGCGGAATGGAGGGTTGAGAGCACAAACATTATGTTTATAAACTGTGTGTTTTATAGTATGTATGATAAACATACATATTCATAAATTATAATATTTAGGTGAATGCCATGCCTCGAGGAAAGAAGATTATTATCGAAACCGATATAGATGACGACTTTGTGGACAGATTCAAGTCCATTGACGTCGGAGAGATACGGAAGGACAGGGAGAAAACCGAAAAGGGTTTGTCCACGTCCATATCCAGTGTGTTCAAGGTCGCCCAGAACCTCTACCGTCAGAAGGCTTCAGAGGATGAATTAGAGGGCAAACACGAACTCTACTCAGTACGTTCTGCTTACGATTATCTCAAGAATAACGGAGTTTTCATATCCTTCAGGGCATTTGGAGGAAGAATCGAGCGAGGCACTATTCCATTCGTAAAGGTGGGCAGAAAGAGATACATCCCAAGAAGCGTGCTTGATGACATTGTCAGCACAAAGGGAGAGTTCCACACCGTCAAAGAGGCATACGAGCAATACAGAAAATCAAACCCGAAAATAAACTTCAGGGCATTCATTGGCAGGATTGAGAAGGGCTCAATTCCATCAGTCAAGTTCGGGACAAGAAGGCTCGTACCCAGAGACGCGATTGAGTCTTTGACCCACATCAGCTCAAACTACTACTCAGTCAGCCAGGCAATTCGGGAATTGCATAAATCAACCATCAGAATCAAGAGGAATGCATTCGAAAGGCGCCTGGACAGAGGAAGAATCCCACATGTCAAGATTGGCGGAAGGAGATTCATCCACGAGGACGTTCTGAGAGAGCTTATCAACAAAGAAGTCTCTCTTAGGAAATAATCTTTTTCTTTAATTTTATCTTATTTTACCACTGTTTATAATTATTATCGTATATATCTACTTATTACGACAGTTATTGAAACGGGTAGGTAGAGATGGGAATGGAGAAACTGAATAACCCTGAATCCAAAGAGGCAATGTTCAACCGAAAGGAATCCCGCCCCAACAAACCCAAATATCGCATAGGCCTAGTTGAAAGGCCAATGGACCCTGTTCGCACCATGACCCGAGAACAGACAGAACATATAATGAAAAAGGGCAGCTGCGCCCAGATTCTAGGTGTACTCGAGTGCGGAAGGATTGAGACTCAAGACAGATACAGGGAACCAGGCCAGGCAGTGAACTTACCTGAGGACTTGCAAGAAGGCCTTGCCCAAAGGGCATATAACAAGAGAAAACTACACAAGAAACTGATTAGCGGAGCCACATTCACAGGAGTAATTGCACTTGCTGCGATAGGAGCGTACATTACACGCGGGGCATTTGTGGCTGTTCTGCCGACACTTGTGGCTGCATACTACCTTGCAAGGCATCTACGGTTCAAGACAAACAAGTGGATTGAGGCCTCCTGCGCAATTAAGAGCAATAATGTCAGCTCTGAAACCGCCATGGATACTCTTTATAGGATGGCGAGGCAGGATTCCAGATCTGTTGACCCCATAGAAAAGGCCATGGTTACGGATTCGATTAATGGTCAGGGATTCTACGTGACTCGGGAGATTGAAGTCAAGAAATGCAAACCACTCCCAAATGGAAAGGTTCCAACTAAAGTACGGATTGGCACTCAGGATGAGATAATGCAAGAGATACAGGCCGAAGCAGAGCATCAGGCTGCAGAAGAAGCGGCAAAGACAGCCAGAGCATAATGAATCCTTCTTATTCTTTGCTTTCGAAACTAGAATATGGTCAGGAAAAAGGCCCATTTCATTGACGCCAGTTACACTGTTAGGAATGGCAAGACATATGTTTCACTACTCCTCAAGGGAAAGAAAACTGTAAGGCTCTACCTCCAGCACGACCCATATTTCCTTGTAGATGGGCCATTGGACAAGATTGACCAGTTCATGGACATAGAGGCCCCAAGAGTAAGCGGAGAGCTTACTTCACCATTGAAAGTGGAAGAGATTGAGAAACAGATTGGGCTTGAGAAAAAGAAGCTAATCAAGGTTTATTGCAAGATTCCTGCAGACGTTCCGATAATCAGGCAGAGGGTGCCTTTCAAGTGCTATGAGTACAGCATCCCCTTTGCAAGAAGATTCCTCTATGATATGCAGATTTCTCCGTTCGATATAGTCACATATGAACGTGAGGAAAGGATAATCAAGAAGATTGTGAAAATTGAGACACCGGCAAAGCCCCCAGTCCTGAAAACCATGGCATTTGATATTGAAACCTACAACCCGGCAGGAGTTCCAAGAGAAAGCAAGGACCCGATAATCATGATAAGTTATGCCGGTGAGAAGAAGGGCGTATTGTCATTTAAGGAATCAAAAAACGAATTTGTCCAGACTTTGAAAACCGAGAAAGAGATAATTGAGAAATTCTGTGAAATTATCAAAGAAGAAGACCCGGATGTGCTCTTTGGCTACAACTCAGCCCAGTTCGACCTCCCGTACCTGCAGGAAAGAGCCAATGTGCTGCACACCAGGCTGGAAATCGGAAGGTTTGGGGCCGGAATCCGCGCCCTGAAAAGGGGTCTGATAAAGGGCATGGAAGTCAAGAACCGTGTCCATGTTGACCTTTACCCGATAATGAGGATGTTCGGTTTCATTGGAATCATCAAAGCGCAGAAATTCAGGCTCAATGACATTGCCCAGGAAGTTCTTGGGAAGGAGAAAGAAGATGTCAAAAAAGATGAAATCTGGCAGCTTTGGGATAAAGGAGAGATAGATCACCTAAGCAAATACTCTCTGGTCGATTCAGAACTGACAGAAGAGCTTGGAGAAAGGTTCCTTCCAATTGAAGTTGAAATATCAGGGGTCGCTAAAATGCCCCTTTTCCAGACGACAATGGCAACCAGCGGCCAACTGGTCGAGAGTCTGCTCATGTTCAACGCATCAAAAAGGAATATGCTCATCCCGCCAAGACCAAGCGGAGATAAAATCTTCGAAAGAACCAACGCCCCAATACAGGGAGCTTTTGTGAAACTTCCTGAGCCTGGGATATATGACAATGTAGCTGTTCTGGACTTTAGGGGATTGTATCCCTCAATCATTATCTCATACAATATTGACCCTGAAACCCTGGTTGAGGAAGGGGAAGGGCATGTTTCACCAACAGGGGCTAAGTTCACCCAAAAAGAGGTTGGGCTTGTTCCTGGTGTCCTTGATTATCTTGTTGATATGAGGACGAAAATCAAGGGAAATCTCAAAAAACTTGACAAATCAAGCGATGAGTATGTACGGATGAGCGCAAGGAGCCAGGCCCTCAAGATTCTGGCCAATTCATTCTATGGGTATCTTGGATATGCAAGGTCAAGGTGGTATTCAAGGCCATGCGCTGAAAGTGTAACTGCCTGGGGAAGAAAACATATTTCAGAAACAATTGAAAGGGCTGAGAAAAAAGGTTTCCAGGTGCTTTATGCTGATACTGATTCTGTTTTCCTGATTTACAAGCAGAGGCAGAGCGTTATTGATTTCATGGATGAAGTGAACGCGAGCCTCCCTGAAAAGATGGAACTTGAATTGGAAGGTTTCTATCCTCGTGGGGTTTTCGTGAGCAAGAAAGGCGGCGGAGAACGGGGCGCAAAAAAGAAATATGCCCTTATTGGCGAGGATGGGAGAATCAAGATTCGTGGCTTTGAGCTGGTCCGAAGGGATTGGTCATCTGTTGCCAAGGATACCCAATTGAAGGTTCTTGAGGCAATACTAAAAGAGGGCAGCAAGGAAAAGGCCGCCAAGATTGTGCGGGATATGATTAAGGAGCTGCAAACAGGGAAGGTCCCTCTTGAACGGCTCGCAATCAGCACGCAGATTAAGAAGAGTCCGAAAAACTATGAAATCAAGAGTCCTGAGATTTCTGCTGCGAAAAAGATGCTAAGGGCAGGAATTCCTGTCGAAAAAGGGAGTGTGATTTCCTATGTCATTGGAAAAGCAGGAAAAACCATTTCTGAAAAGGCCGAGCCTTTAGAAATGGCCAAGGATTATGATACTGATTATTACATTGACCATCAGCTGCTTCCTGCGGTCATGAAAATCATGAAGGAACTCGGCTACGACGAGTATAGTATGCGCCACGGTGGGAAGCAGGAGAGTCTTGACTCGTTTTTCTGAGACCATCACACGCGCCATAGTTATAATCAGCATATAGTAATGTTTATGATAGAATAGAACTCGCATTCCCCTGAATTATTAAAAAGAACACTCCAGATAGAATAAGTATGGTACGCACGGCCGCAAGGAAAAGAAAAGAAGGTCTTAGAGAAAGATTCAACCAATTTCTTGATGAAGTGTTCACAGCAGGACCAAGTTTCTCAATGGAAACCATAAGACGGTATGAGACTGCGGCTATTGAGGCCAGAGGAAGGGAGATGATGCGTGAGAGCACTCCCAGAAGAAGTGAAAGCGAGATTGGGGAATTGGTTTTCAGGCGTGTCGAAGCAACCGGAATGGGCGAGATTAACAAGCACATGACCGATGAGGCAATTGAAGCCGCAATCAACCTGGGGGAGAGGTTTGAACTCTCAGCAACCGGTGGAAGACGACTCAGTATACGTGAATGGGTGAGAAGCTAATGGTATCACTTGACCTTCTCGATGAACCGAATAAGAAGAAGATTCTCAAAGTCTGGAAAGAAATGAGCGACAATGACAAGGCCCATTTCATCAACCAGGTAGCACTTGGCCTGAGCATATGGGGAAGCGACCCGAAAGGAAAAAAGGTGGTCGTGGAAATTCTGAAAATCATGAGCAGCAATGGAAGTGGAACGCTCGCTGATTTCGGTCTTTATGTTGAGGAAGCGGTCGGAGCGCGAGGAACATCCGGGATGGATGACAAAATAAAGAGAGCCGCTCTGATAATCGAAGGATACAGAATCAAGAACTCGCTCCCCTCAGAACCGCACAGGGAGCTCTTCTGATTTTACAGGGATTTCAATGAAACTCTGCCAAGTATGCAACAGTGCAAACAGTGGTTTTTTCGAAGAGGGCGAGTGTGAGATTTGCGAGGGGAAAGCCCTCCTTACAGAGGATATGATAAAACAGGCAGCACAGCTTCTCAAGGATGGAAAAACATTCTGCATATCAACAAAAATCCCCAAGGACTGGCTGGCTCGGGAAGAGAAGGCCTGGGATGTAAAACTTGGCAATTCTGAAAGCATAAAGAATCGGCTTAACAGGATGGTAAAGGGCAGGCTCTCAGAAGTGGCCAAATATCAGAATGATGGGGATGTGAGAGTCATATTCAATTATTCTGATGGAAATGTCTCCCTCCTTAGGAATGACTTATTCATATTCGGAAGGTACCTGAAGCACGCATCAGGGCTATCCCAAAGCAGGTGGCGCTGCAGGGCTTGCCAGGGAAAAGGATGCAACGAATGCAATGGAAAAGGCAAATACTATGTTTCTGTTGAGGAGAAGATTGGGGGCCCTTTGAAGGAACTAGCACAATCAGATGATTATGTTCTGCACGCATCAGGACGGGAGGATGTGGATGCGACCAACAGCGCTGGAAGGATTTTCGTAATCATGCTGAAAAACCCTAAAATACGAGAGATTGATTTGGAAGATGCTGCGAAAAAAATCGCCGAATCCGAGGAGGTCTCGGTAAAGGGACTGAAATTCGTGAAAAGGGGATTTGTCGAGGTTGTTACTGAGTCGCATTTTGACAAGACATACGCCGCAGAGACTGAGTTTGGGAAAGAACTTGAAATCCAGGATATTGAAAAAATCCATTCGCTTGCAGGAGTAATGATTGCCCAAAGAACCCCGACTAGAGTATCGCACAGGAGAGCGGACCTAGTCAGGAACAGAAAGCTGAAGGTAGTTGAAGTAGTAAAGCACAAAGGAAACCGCGCAACAATCATCATAAAGGCAGAGGCAGGAACCTACATTAAAGAGCTGATTTCAGGGGATGAAGGGAGGACAGAACCAAGTATTGCTGGACTTCTGGAAACCAGTGCAAAATGCACTGCTCTAGATGTGTCAGAAATAGATGATGGGTTTATAGACCTCTTCTAAGCCCCATATTTTTTCATGTATTCGAGGTATTTGTTGTACGTGTTCTCGCTGACATAGGTTTTCCCATCAACAGGGGTTGCCTTCAGGTGCTCGAAAATATTCTTGATGTTCTCAATTGAGTGGACTGGTATCCCGGTTTGCTCAGTGAACTCCTCAACTGCTGTTTTGGAAGTCACCTTCTCAACACGGTCGACTGCGATTATCACTCCGATAAGCTTCGCGTTCAGTGAGGACTTGATTTTCTCAATTGCCTCCACTTTGGTGCCACCAGTCGTCATAACATCATCGACCAGGATTACCCTTGCCCCATCATCGACATTTCCGCCGACGAATGCACCTCGGTCTCCATGGAGCTTCCTCTCTTTCCGATCAAAAATCCACGGCTTGTTCATGCCATATTCTTTCTGGAGGGCGATGCATGTTGCAACTGCCAGAGGGATTCCCTTGTATGCCGGACCGTAAACCGCATCGAAATTATCGCCGAACTGCTCCTTGATTTTCGCAGCGTAATACCTGCCAAGTTCATATGTGAGCATTCCGTCTGCCAATACTCCAGTACTTATGAAATATGGAGATTCTCTCCCGCTTTTGAGCACGAATTCGCCGAATTTCACGGCTCCGGATTTGGCCAGGAACTCTATGAATGCTGTGTTCATCTTTTCGCACCCTCGCGAACGGCTTTCACCATGTCCTGGATTTTCTTGACAGAGCCTTCCTTCTCAAAGGCAGTTCCGACCTGGATAATGTCAGCCCCTGCCTTGATTACTGATTTTGCCTGCGCTGGAGTTCGGATTCCGCCGGCTGCTATGTATGGAATATCAATTGCGGATTTCACGGTCTTCACCATGTCTAGGGGAATGTGCCCTGACTCGGGGTTGCTTCCAGCATCAGTTATGAAGAAACGGAATCCCATGTACTGGGCAGCCATTCCAAATGCGGCTGCTATCTGGGGCTTGGTTCTCGGGATTCTTTTCGCATCCCCTACCCAGCCAACTGTTCCGCCAGGCTCAACCACGACATAGGCAACCGGAAGCGGCTCAATATCATAGTGTTTCAATGTCGGAGCAGCCAGCATCTGCGCCTCGCTTATCCAGTAGGTGTTTCTTGAATTCAGCATTGACATGAAATAGACTGCGTCGGCGTGTTTTGTGAGTGTGCCGATATTTCCTGGGAAAAGAACCACTGGACTTGAGACTGCCTGCTTAATCTCTTTTGTAACCGTATCCAGAACCTCACCCTGGACTCCGGTGCTTCCACCAATCAGTATGACATCTGCGCCTCCCTCATCAGCGTTGCTCGCGGTTTTGACCGCATCCTCAAGTGAACTGTAATCAAGCGGGTCTATGAGTGCAAAGAGAAGACCCTTCTTTTTGTCAAGCTCATCAAGTATGTATTTTTCCACCTTCATAATCAAGAAACTCCTGCGATATTCTTTAGAACATGCGTAATCAGGCCTGGGCCCACCATTTTTGTGGGTTTATCCATATGTCCATGGTTGGAAAGGAACTGACCGCATCTCATGCGGTTGAGTTTTCCGCCCAATGCGCGAAGGCCTTCTTCGCTAAGTGATGAAAGATGATTGCTAATTGCCCTGTGGATTGCAAGGTCGGTTCCATAACGAAGGCGCCACTCAAGTTCATACCTCTGCGGGTTTGCCGCGTATTTTCCTGCCAATGCAGCGCAGTTTCCGCCGAAGATGACCCCGCCTCCGGTAGTTGCCTTGACCTGGCCGGCAGCATCGCCCACTAACAGTATTTTCCGCTTTCCTTTTCTGAGCGCGGTCTTTGGCCTTGCATCAAGAGGAATCGACCATCCCCGCGGCTTTGTCCATGGGATGTTTTTCATCTTTAGCAGTCTTTCCCAGGAAGCAAGAGGATTTCCAGGCATTGAGACTCCAACGCCAATCTCGGCAGTTTCTTCATTTTGAGGTATAACCCAGCCAAAAAGGCCAGGGAACATTTCTGATGAGAGGAAAACTTCAACGATGTGCGGATTCTCATTATGGAGAGGAACCGTTGCCTGGAGGGTTGCTGCATATTGCCGGATTCTGCCCATGTTGAAATTCATTGCAACTGAGGACGTTGGGCCGTCAGCTCCTATGACGGTTTCTGAAAGATAGTTCTTTCCAATCCTCTGCCCATAGTTTATTGCAGCCCCTTCGGATTCTGCGTTTGTTGCGAGAATTGAATCAAGGATTGAGCGGCTGCAGACAAAACCAACAGGCTCTTCGCGCCGGACTTTCAGTTTAGTTCCGGCAAAATAGATATCTGCGCCTTTGATAGTATTGATTACGGATTTCCGATAATCAAAAAACGAAGACAGCGACTCAAATCCGTCCTTTGAAAAAAGCCCGGAGCAGTTCTCAGGTATACCAGCGCCAGCATGCTCCTCTGACATCACTACTTCGTGGCCTGAACGTAGCGCACTGAGTGCTGCTATTGAGCCTGCGGGACCTGCCCCGACCACATGGACTTTCATCGGATATTACCCCAAAACGCCGTCAGGAGGATGAGCAGGAGCAGGGCAGTTGGGATGCATGATGAATTTCCTTTAGCCTGCACGTTCTTTTCCTCCACAAGGTCATTGAAATGTATTGAAACTGGTATGCTGTATGTATGGGAATTATTGAAAAGCGAATAGTTCAGGCCATGATACCGGAGCTGATTTCCGTTTGGTTCAAGGATAACGACCGAGGTGCCGCTGGAGCCATATTCTTCAGGAACTGAAAACGAATACGCGCCAAAGGCATAGCGCTCTTCTGTGTTTGTGATATTTACTGAGACGAGGTAGGATTCTGGCTCAAAGGACATTGTCATATTGATATGGTCGGAATCATTCCCAATACTGTGCTTTGTCAATTTATCATCAACAGTGAGTGTGGAGTTAGTGTTCTGAGAAAGAAGAACATCGGATGTTGAGAGCTGGTCACCCCCTGAACTGATTGCCAGGTGGGTGCTGTCAAGGTCTCCGACCTGGCCCAATGTGGCGTCAGCTGAAATCCAGCCGTTTCCAGGGATTTCGATTTCTGCCCATGCATGCGGCTGCCACCCATCAACATATACGTATCCGCTGACATAGCGGGTCTCGAAACCAAGGGAACGGGCCATGGAAATCAGGAGGTGCGTGTACTGGACGCAGACCCCCCTCTTTTCACTGAAAACTTCTGATGCGTTCTTTACTTTGTCCCAGTATGAATCGTCATATTTGACAGCGCCATTCACCCAATTGACCAGTTTGACGATAGTCGTCAGGGATGAATTTGACTCTGCAAGTGATAGTGCCTGTGAGGAAATCGCATAATCATAGCCAGTAAGCTCTGAGGGTTTTACCTGCCCTTGGGGGAGCTTGGAATCATAAGTGATATTTGGCATGAAATCGACTTCTACAGTGGCCTTCCCAGTGACCACAAGTTCAGACTGGTTGATTGGTCCGCGGTAACGTATCCAGAGTGTGCCGGATTCATCAGTCAGTGTTTCTGCCCCAGGCGAAATCTCAAAGGAGATGATGTCCTGGTTGCTGCCATTGACTGCGAGGGCCCCTTTGAAATCAATCGGACCGCCACCATCATTTATTGTCCATGTTCTCTCGATTGTAAGTTTGGACTGCCCAAAGATGGCAAATGATAATGAAAGAAAAAGAAGGAGAAGAAAAATTCTGCGCATCAAATCCCGCGAAGGGTGCGCATGTGCTCACACCTGCGCTCTACCAGCTTTGCTGTACCAATATCTTTCCTGTGCCAAAGCGGGCCTGTTATGTGTGTGCAGGCTGCTTCAGCGGTTTTTTCAGCTTCCTCAAGAGTTGCTGCTCTGCCCATTATTCCAAATGCACGTGAAGAGGTTGTCAGGATGCGGCCGGATTCCTCATAGACTGAGGCGTAATAGATTTTGGCGCCGGTCTTCTCAAGCTCTGCGCTGTTAATGTCAACCTCCTGATCCTTTTTCGGGTCTTTTGGGTAGCCCTCAGGAACAAGATATTTCACGACAGTGCAGTCTTCGGAAAACTTCGGCGGCTGCATCTGTCCCTCTGCCATTGAAAGGAAAACATCAGTCAGGGAGCCTTCAAGCAGGGAAAGAACGTTCATTGCTTCCGGGTCCCCAAACCTGGCGTTGAACTCTATTAGTTTTACAGATTCTTTGGTTGCCATGAACTGGCCGTAAAGGATTCCTTTGAATGGTGAGCCATCTTTTTTCAGAGCGCGCGCAGTGTCCTGTATGATTGCCTTGGCATCCGCAATATCTGATTCAGTCAAAAATGGAAGGATGTTCCCTGTGGTGTAGCTACCCATTCCGCCTGTGTTCGGCCCGCTGTCACCTTCATATGCCCTCTTGTGGTCCTGCACAGGAGGCATGAGCGCAATCCTAGAGCCATCGCAAAATGCCTGGAGTGTGAATTCCTCGCCAACAAGTTTTTCCTCGATAAGAACGCTGCCATCCTTCTTGATAAGAGAATCCGCATATGCGATTTTCTCCTCAATGTTGACAAAGTGGTCGCCGCTGACCTTGACCCCTTTTCCCCCGGTTAAGCCTAGGGGCTTGATTGCAACCTGACCATATTCCTTAATCAGCATCTCGGCAGTTTCAGCGTCAGTTGCTATCTCATGAAGAGGACGCCCGCCGACCTGGTGATTCTCATGAAGAGAACGCATGTATGATTTATCCCACTCAACCCTTGATGCTGCCTTTGATGGTGATGCGACCAGCATTCCACACTCAGAAAGAACATCACTGACTCCTGCTTCCAGCGTCGCATCAGGGCTTGAGAAACCAAGGTCAAAATCCTTTCCTTCAAGAACTGACTTCACTTCGTTTGGATTCTCAATATCACAAATCCAGTATTCTTTGGAGAGCTGGGCTATAGCCGGGTTTTTCTTTGACATCACTGCGTATAACTCGCAATCCTCTGCCAGCCTTTCGGCTATGACATGCTCTCTTGCTCCGTTTCCTACGAGAACTACTTTCATTTATATCCGACCTACGAAAAGTTCTGAAATGGTATCCTTGAATGATTTTTTCATTGGTGCTTTGACTATGTAAGAGCGGGTATAAGGATATTGCTTAAGGATTTCAAAGGCAAAGAAGTATTCCTTGATTTCAACTTCCTGAGTTTCTTCAGATACGACTTTTTTCTTTGCAACCTTTGCCTTTTTCTTCCTGGGCATTTAGACACGCCTCCGGATATATCCTTCGCGAATGAGCATCTCCAATCCTTCCTCTGCCCTGCTGATTGCAACAGAGTTGGCTTTTGAAAACTCACGGATGTCTATTGAGCCGCCGTGAACCTTCACCCATTCATAGAGAGATTCTTTGAGCAAATCATCGCTCATCCCGCTGAGCTGTGCCAGTTTCTTTGTCTGCTCATCCCTTTTCCGCTCGCATTCTAAGAGGATTCTTGTGTTCGCTTCGCTCGAGCGTACAAGGTCCTCGTATTTCTTCTCAAGGCTTGAGTATTTTTCCTGAAGTTCTGAAAGCTGTGTTGAGAACTCAATTGCGTCCCGGTCAAGTATCTTTGAGACTTCTGAGAATACGGAATTGATGTCTGAGAATACCTGCGTAGGCTGAATCTCATAATAATCCTCAGCGACCTGGAGAATGTTCAGGAATGTTGGCATGAGGTTCATGAGCCTTGCCATCCGGTTCTTTTTCGCAGATGCGCTGTAAACGAAGTTGATGGCTCCTGGGCCAAACTCGACCCGGTATTCAAGATATGGGATTCCTCGCAGGTCAGAGCCTTTGGTCTTCTCAATTGTGAGGCCCCCCTTAGTGTACGCGATTTTAGTAAAGCCAAGCCCGCTCATAAGCGCGGCTAAGCCTTTGAGGTTTTTCTTCTGTTTGCAGGTTACTGTGATTTTTTCCTCAGCCATTTCAATCCTCCATTACCAAATGGACAACTCCCTTGGTGGCTTTTCTCATCCTAACAAGGGAGAACACCTTAATCAGGTTCTTCTCATCAATCCCAAGCTGCCTTAGGAAAGAGATTATGGATGGTTTTGAGTAGCCGAATTTCTCAAGTATGGCAACCAGCTGCTCTCCTTCGAGCAGTCCATCTCCCTTTTCGAACTCGTTTCTTATCAGATTAAGCTGGCTCTCGTTGAGGCCAAGCTCGTAAAGCATTCTAACAAACTGTTCCCTTTCAATTTCAACGTTCATTTCACCACCCTTAATCTTATAGAGCAGGAGTGGTTCCTCCCCATCTATTTTATTCATAAGGAACGTCATCACTTTTGACTGGCGTTCTGCAAATATCATGTTAACTGCGGCATCACCGACACCGAACTTGGATATCTGGTCATCGATGAAATTTGAATATCCTATTGAGTTTCGTACATAGTCACGGAACTCCCGAAGGACCAGCCTAAGGACCATGACTGTTCCGATATTGCTGAATATCGTCTTATGCATATCTGTCGGGTTCTGCGTAGCTATCACTAGGGAGAAATTGTACTTTCGCCCTTCACGCACGATTGTGATGACGTCGCTCCGTTCATCCTGCGCGATTTTCCAGGCCTCATCCAGGACAACGAAAAGCTTGACTTTTTTGTGGTCCTTTTCCATCCCCTCAGCACGCATGATTTCCTTTATGTACTGGAGAATTGTCAGGCCTGCCAGGCTGCGCATCTCCTCAGTCGGAAGGTTGTGCAAATCAATGCAGACAAGTCCGCTGCTTGTGAGTGCCTTGACATCGAGTGTTGAGTGCCCGGCAAAGAAGTCAGTCCCCTCAACAGTGAATCTTTTGAGCAGCCTTGCCGCTTTCTTGCGCCCGCGTTTTTCCAGAACCCTGACGACATCTACAAGCGTTGCCTTGGTGCATCCCTTATGGTCAATATGACGAAGCTTTGTTTTCAGTTCCTTCTTTGAAAGTTTGCGCTTCCTGTTTTTGAGTGCTTTGTTGACTTCTGACATTGACGGTTTGACCTTCTCAAAATATATGTCTTCAAGTGCCTGCTCAATCTCATCCCTCTCGTTTGGGAAGCTTTTCAGGTCTACCAGGATGTCAAGTGCGGATATGATGTGGCGGATTCTGCTTCTTTTGGGCAGACCGACCAAATCAAGTATGTTGAGGCGCTCCTCAGAAAGGTCGATAATCTTTCCCCCTGCCTGGCGAACCCACTCACGGTACTCCCCAACCCAATCCAATATGACCGCGTTGGTGTTCCATATCAATGAGGCACGGGTCAGGAATGTTTTGACTGTGTATGATTTACCTGAACCAGTGATACCAAGAATCGCTATATGGGGATTGATAAGTTTTTTCGGGTCCCAGAACACTGGGGTGCTTAGATAGCGGGTCTTTCCAATATAGACTCCCTCAGTAGGAGGTGAAAGAAGAAGGTCCTTTCTTGGCTCTGGAGGGTGTACGAGAATCATATTTCGAGCAAGCTCTTTCGAAAGCATATATGACGACTTCAAATTCCCACCTTCACTCCGGATACCCCGTTAGATATTCAGAACTATGTCGCAACCTTTATATATAAATATTTCAGAACAGTTGGTCCTTTATTTCTTCTCTGGTTGTGGGGAAGAAATAGTCCCATTCAAAGCATTTGAGCATGTCCAAATCTTTCAGCTCCCTAACCTCACATCCAAGCGAACTTGAAAGGATTGTCTTGAGTTCCTTTGCCTGCCTGGAAACCCTGCTAAGAGCCTCATCCCTTGTGAGCCCCTGCGCAGTTGTTGATGCGAAGGCTATGACTTCGACCGGTCTCTCGCCCTGAGTGATTCTGTCCAGGAGCCTGTTCCAGTAGGCAAGTTCCCTGTCCATACGAAGTGTTTCGTTGGCCTCGACTTTTGCGCCCTTTGCCTTTTTTGCCTCAACTGTGCTTCTTTTTGTTTTGATTTCGTCGATGTGTTTTGAAAGGTCAAGAGTGCTTATCATGAGACTGATTTTGACTATGTATTTGAGCGAACTTATTGCCTTCTCAAATGACTCGAACATTGTTCTTTTTTCGCCAGTGTCCTTTTCCATTGAACTCTCATAGAATTTGACCTCAAGGAACTTTGCTGCGGTGTAGCCTGCATCGGTTTTCCTGATAATGTGGTCGCGCGTAGGCGGAACTTCATATCCCCCCCGCATTTCAACTATGTTCGTTGCTCTTGTGATTGCCGGAATGAAGAGGTACCCATATTTCCAAAGGAGAAGGCTCAGTGAAAAGAACGCTCCTGAGATTAGCGGGAAAATAGGGTTCTGGTAGACAAGCGAAAGAATAATTGCAACAATACCGCCAACAAGGACAACCATAGTTACGGCTCGGTTCATTATCATAAATATCACCTACTTCATTCTCATATTTAAATTGAGGCTATGGTCTTGAGCCCGATTTCGCTTCCAAGGAGGGAAGCAAGTTCCTTGACAAATACTATCGTGACTATGAGTGAGAAAATCGGCGCTATAACTGAATAGAGAAGCGCTTTTGACATCGCGTTGCTGTTGCTCTGGCTTATCATGGTCAAATCGCCGCTGAAGTCAGTTGACATGTTTGGCGGTATGACAGTGTCCCAGATAGTAACGTTCGTGGTGTTGGATACGTTGATTCGGAATCCTTGATCTATCAGGGTCTGGTTGCACAGCGTGGAGTTGGAAAGATTGGAATCGAAACATTTGCCGCTCATCAAATCAAGCTTTCCGGCAATTGCGTAATTATCATTCAGTTCAACGACAGGCATTGTCTGGTAGAATGTATTGCTGCTGAAGTTTGCCATCAGTTCTGCTGAGTAATCAATGTCTGCCTGCGGGTCTGGGAATATGAGGACGAATGTCGGGTAGAAAAGATACAACCCTATTGCGAGCGCGATAAGGAAACCTCCGACTTTCCTGGTCGCGAATACTGTCCTTAAGACAAGGCCAACTGGGAAAAGGAGGCCAAGAGCGTTTGACCCTATGAACTCGGCAACCTGTATGTTCAGGCCAACAAGTATGATTATCATGTTCATTGAAAGAAGCTGAGTTGAAAGAACTGTTGATACTGCTGAGAGGTTGGCGAATGGGGCGATTGCGAATGCTCCGAAATCAAGCGAGATTGTCTGGTAATATCCCAATAGATTGAGAATCTGGACAAGCTCCTGGAACATGTCATACATTCCGGCATTCAGGAATTCAAGATTGCAAAGGAGCTGCTCGATGACGGTCCCTTCAGAACATGTTGGTGTGACGATTGTTGAACTGACAACTCCGACCAAATCAGTGATTGCAGCGAACGAACCTATGATGGCTGCGTTGATAATAGACTGGATAAGTTCTTCGACTCCGAAGCTTTCGATGCGCTTGTAACTAAGCGCTTTTCCCAGGCCTATCAGTATGCCTGCCAGAACAATTGAGGCAGTAACGATAATTACCGCAATTTCAACTCCTGGAAATTCACCCGCCATCAGCAACGAACTCATGTTTTAGGATTAAATAGGTTTCGTTAGGGGAGGAAGTTGCGTAGTCTGTGTCTTTGGTTAGTTTATCGAAGCGCTCTTCAGGAATAAGGAAGAGATTGTCTTTTATCCTTCGGATGTTTTCTGTAATTTCCATTCAAAAATAATTGGGATGCAGCAGTTTAAAATGCGTTCTCCGAGCTTATTTCTTTACTAGTTTCTTGGTTAGTTTAACGAGTGATGTTGTCCCGCGGACATAGAATGGAGCCGGACTGGTTACCAGTTTCGCTTTTTTCAGGGAGCGGAGGAGTGCCTTCGGATTTTCCAAATCAAAGTCAGGCATTTCAGTGTAGGTCTTGCCGAATTCGAAAAGGAAGTGGCTGTCGCTTCCGGCTGCCTGAAGAAGATTGTGTTTTTTGGCAAACATTTTCGCCATTGAGTTGTACTTGGAATCAAGGCAGCGCGGATTGAAAACTTCTATTATGTCCAATTTTTTGGTTTCCTCTTTTGTTGGGATTGCCCCATGCCTGGTCTTGTCATACATGTGCGGAAGATAGGCAAGGCCGCCCTGCTCGCGGATTTGGTCCAGCGCTTCTGCAAACGGTGTCCCTTTTTTGATTAGGTCTCCTGCGTAAAGAAAAATCAGGTCGCCCCGGTCAGTTGCTATTTCCTCTGCCGGGATGAAGGATGCCGTCAGCTGTTTCATTTCCCTGTGCGATGAAATGCTGCTATGGTCTGAGATTGCCGGGATGATGCCAAGGGAAAGGGACTTTTTCGCAAGGTTTTTCGGCTCGATGATTGAATCTGATGAATATTTTGTGTGGACGTGGAAATCTATTTTCATCCTAATACCTCCAGTTCACCAACAATCTTCTTGGCGAGGGATTCTATCTCCACCTGCTTCATTTTCCTCTCGCTTTTCACCATCATCCTTCCGCTTCCATAGACACTTATTGTATAATCATCCACTTTCACTAGGAGGACAACAGGGCTTCCTGCCACAACAGTGCCAAGTTTTGCAAATACTATCCTGGCTTTGGCAAGGTCAAGAGGCTCTTCGAGTTTGATTTCAAAACCGGCAGATGTCTTGCAAGGCTCAACAACGAAGTATTTCATCCGAGTTCAGCCCTCCAGAATGTTTTTTTCTTGCTCAAATCAAAAAACAGGGCTTCAGGCGCCAGGATGCATGGCTTTCCCAGAACATTGTTGATTGCTTGCGATGCTGCCAAAGAGCCTGAGATTGCCACCGCAGGGCAAAGAACGCTTGCGCATACATTGTAATCCAGATTTTCATCAATCTGGAATGCTTTCTCAAAACGGTAGCGGTTGAAAACGCTCACAATGCCCCGATAGTCGCTGGCAGAGCAGAAGACGAATGGAATTTTCTTTTTTCTTGCTGCTTTGGCAATCATAAGTTTTGTTTTCACATTGTCAGAGCCATCAATGAGGATTTTTACTGTTCCTAGTTTTGATTCGGAAGTAAACCTTCCTGCAAATTTCAGTTTCGCATATGGGTTTATCTCTTTGGCGCGCGCTGCTGCAGAATCAGCCTTTGGTTTGTCAATGAACTTTTCAGTAGCAAGAACCTGGCGATTGAAATTGGATAGCTCAACCGAATCATCCTCATAAAGAATAAGGTTCTCAGCACCTGAGCGAAGAAGATTCTCGAAGATGAACCCTCCTGTGCCCCCCAAACCGACAATTGCAAATGCGGCTCGGCGGATTTTCTGCTGCTCGGCTTTTGTGAATGGATTTCGGAAAAATTTATGAGAGTAAATCAATGTCTCTCCCTGTTCATTATTTTCTTTTTAAGCCTCTTCAGGTCTTTGGGCTTCATCCCAGTTGATGCCATTGTGAAACTTTTTAGCATCTCAAGGCGCTTCCTGACAGCAGGATCGACGTTCCTTTCCCTGATGAAACCAAGATGGGTAATTACATAGAAGGCAAGCCCAACGCCAGTGAATATCAGCGCTATACTGCCCATCTTCCCATAATCGGATTGGGGCACTATGTCTCCATACCCTACAGTTGAGATTGTGGACGTTGTAAAGTAAGCCGCATCAAGATATGACCATCCCTCCACATAATGGAAAAATAGGATTGACATGACGTATAATATCGCCAGCACAACCAGTGGAATGGCAATAGACTTATGCTTGTCCATGATTGCAATAAACAGGCAACCATATTAAAACATTCTATGAGAGGTTTTGCCATGCACATCGACTGTTTGGGAGCCTCTGGTGAAGTCGGAAGAAGCGCCTTCCTACTTCAAACAGATAAGAAAATAATGCTAGATTATGGCATAAAGATTTTTGACAAGGAAGGAATTCCGAAATTCCCTATGAAAGCACCAAATCCGGATTATGTAATTCTCTCGCACGCGCACCTTGACCACAGCGGATGCGTGCCCGCGCATTACCAACATGGGAATATCAAATGGTATGGAACTGCGCCAACTAGGGATATCTGCGAACTTCTTTGGAAAGACTCGATGAAAATCATGGGAGATGGCCTCCCTTACAGACTTCAGCATTACAAAAAAGCCCTCAAGCATTTTTCGCCCGTGGAATACAGAAGGCCAGTGCAGAATGGGGAAACTGAATTCACTTTTCATGATGCGGGCCATATAAGCGGGGCTGCGATGGTTGATATCAAATACAAGGGAAAGCGATTGCTCTATTCAGGAGATTTCAAGTGCGAAGATACTTTCATGCACAAGGGAGCCAAATATGTTGAGGATGTTGACACGCTCATAATTGAAACTACTTATGCAAACAGGGAGCACCCAGTCCGCTCAGGAACTGAGAGAGTGATAATTGATCACATCAAAGAGACAATCGACAACGGCGGGAACGCTATGTTCCCTGCATTTGCAGTTGGAAGGACACAGGAATTGATTGCCCTGGTCCGCAATTACATAAAAGACATCCCGGTTTATGTTGATGGGATGGGTAAGGATATCACCAAGATTTACTTGAAATATCCAAGGTTCCTCCGGGATGCCAAGGCTTTAAACAGGGCCGTACGGAGCGTTAACATTGTCGATGGGATACCAGATAAGAAGGCCGCGACAAGGGAGCCTTCGGTAATCATTTCAACAGCAGGAATGTTGAATGGAGGCCCTATGCTGAATTACCTTTACCACACTAGCAGCCAATCGAAGATAATATTCACTGGATACTGTGTTGAGGAAACGAATGGTTGGTATCTGCAGAATAAGGGATACATAGTGCGGGATGGGCAGGAACTAGATGTTGATTTGCCTGTTGAATATCTTGATTTGTCAGCACATGCAGGAAGAGCAGACATACTCAATTTCATCAAGCACGCAAACCCTGAAAAGATAGTTCTGGTTCATGGAGACAATACGCAGGGATTCTGTGATGAACTCACCGAGAACTTCGGCTATGACGCTGTTGCGCCAAAACCAGGGGACAGGATAGAAGTCTAAAGGGGTCCGCAATAGAAGAGCTCTAATTCCACCCTTATAGCCCCAAAAGTATAGCCGGGCGAAACCACCGGCGCTCCAACAGTGATTAGGTTCTCGAATATACTCGGAGCCTTGGCTGTTCCTTCTGGCAGATCCATATATCCCACAACGATATCGTCTGAAATTATCGAAAGCAGTGCAGATGGCGGCTCGTTTGTTGGATATATTGAGATGTCATCTAGCCTTATGGAGACCTGTGTTGGGAAGTCCACTGGGACCATCAGGGACTCACCTGCATTAATATCGCCTGCCACAACGAGTGGAAGGGAAGCTTCGATTTCTACAGAATCTGAATTTACAGATAATACCTGCATGTAGCCATCCTCTGCCCCTATGCTTGAGGTTATCGGATAAGAATCGCCGATGTTGACTTCTGAGGAACCGCTTTCCTCACAATCAGTTCCCATGACCTGCATCACTGCTGTGTCAGAGCCAGCAGGTCCTGGAGTAAAAACAATAAGGTTGTCGCCTACTTGAATAGATTCATCGGCTTTTAGAGTAATAGAAATTCTAGGGGTTGTACAATCCAAAGAAGCGACAGTATTCTCGCATGGGTCAACTTGTGGCTGCTCCTCCGGAGGCTGCTCTTCGGGAGGTTGCACCGTAACCACTATGTCTCGGTTGTAGCAATGCCTCTCATTTTCACAGCCAGTCAAGACAAGTCCGGCTGAAAGCAGAGCAGCACATGCAAAGGCTTTGACTTTAGAAGTTTTTTTAGGTTTTTTTCCAGTAAGCATTCTAGACGATTTTTGTGCCAGTTTCATTATAATATGGTGCTTAAAAGTGTTTAAAAATGTATTGTTAGGACTTTTCAATTACTAACATTTCCTCAGGATATGCAAGGTGAGAATTAGTCTTTGAAAACTTCCTGAAGAACTGCATCAGCGCGCTTTCGGCTTTGGTTAGCGGCCTTTTGACTTCAGCATATAGTTTCCCCTTCTTCTTTACGAATTTGGCTTTGCTGTGGGATTTGCGGAATTTCTTGACATGCTTTGTCATCTTGATTGGCGGCCCCATTATCAGCATCTTCGATGGGAGCTTGTCGGTTTTCAGAATGATTGCTATCCGCACAACATGACGGCGCTCATCATAAAGGATTTGTTTTGGCCCGAAATCTGCCACACTGTCTTGGATTTGTTTGCCAAGCTTGTGGAGTTGGCCCCACAAAACGTCATCCACGACTTCCGGCCGCGGCATTGAAACCATTAAGAGTTTCTTTCCTTTGGATGCTTTTTCCACCTTCTCTTCAAATGTTTCCGGAACCCTGAAGAAGAAATTCTTTGACGGTTTTTTCAGGAATTTTTTACAAATTGAGATGAACCGCTTGTAGTTGGCCAGTGAAACGGCAGCTGACACATTCCGATTTTTGTCGGTAGGGTCAACCACTATGAACTTGCTCGCAAAATGTTTCTTGGCAGAGAGCCGCTCGCGCGGAGAATGGTGTTTCCTGATGTCTATGAAAACATCCTGCCATTTCGATACCTCGCGGACCAGCCTCCTGAAGGACCCGTATTTGATTATCAGGAGTTCGCAAAGGTAGCCTGAGAATCCCTTGATTTTTATTTCAGCGCCGTAGAGCTCGTTGGATTTGAGGAACTGCTTTAGGAGCAGGACTTCGTCAGTCTGCCGAACCTTCATTGAATTGCGGACAAACTTGGTGTGAAGTACTGAGCGGTCAACTGCGCTGAGCCGCTCTGAAGATTTAGAAATCTTGTATGCAGGAACCAAATCGACCTTACGGCCGTTGTAATGGAAACGGACATATGGATGCTCGGCGTAACTGACCTGATATCCGGTGCCAGGGAATGCCTTGTCCATGATTTTCTTTATCGCTGGCTCCAGCTTGTTTTTTGGGGTGGCAAGGTCAAAGAGAACGAAGACGTCAATGTCCCTCCCATCCCGAAGGAAAGTCTTTTTTGCCATGGAACCAGTAAGCACCACATCACAGGCCGCTGGCGCCTTCTTCCTTATGTGCTCCATGAGACTTTTTACGTTCTGCATCTCAGTGGCGACCTCCTGCCGGGAGGGTTTTATGACTGTTAGCACATCAGAAAGAAGCTCCATGAGGTAAGGTTTTAAAAGAAGCCTAATAAATGTTTCACATGCGCAGGGCATATATACTATTAGTAATATTTCTGCTTGGCTTCGGCTGTATAGAGGACAGGGTTTATACCAGCGACAAAACTGAAACGCTGCTCAGTAACGTGAGCAAAGACTTTGACAGTGACGGCATAGACGATTACACTATTTTCACTTTCAATCCGGTGACAAAAACAGATGCCGGAGTGAGTGTGCAAAGGATGGTCACTGTAACGACCTACACCAATGCCACATATACCTCAATAGACCCCAATCTTACAGATGTCGACCTTCTTCTTGCAGACCAAAGTTTGGATGAGTTCTCAAAATCAAGGTTCCAGTCAGACTCGGCTTGCAGCAAGAACATTGGCCTTCTGAACGTGGTATGTTCTGACGTCACAACATGCAGCAGACTTTGCTCAACATCTGTCAGTTGTAAAGATATTGCAGCCAATTACGAGGATGTTTTGGCAGGGTCAATGATTTCATACGTTCAGGACAACAATGAAATTCGCTCGCTCATACTTGATGCAAGACGGATGGTCCTCAATCTGCGCAACACAACTAATGAAGAGAGGAACACCTTCCTTGATAAGACAAGGAGCATGGTTGGGAGAGTTTCAAGTATCAACGCAAACCCGCTCTATACCCACCCAAGGCTCCTCCTTTGTAACCCTTCAGAATATGGAATTGACTATGTTGTTGATGCGGCGCAGAAAATTGGCAATTATGAGACAACACCCGACTATTACCATTACAGGGTGATTGTCACAACGACCCCATTGGAAGAGGATGACGATGAGCTTGGAAAGGAGATACTTGGTGTGGGAATAACGGATATGGTTCCCCAGAGCGTTGTTTCACAGACAGGCCAGATTTCATCCATCCAGGACCTTTTGGCAGAGGAGGAGAACGGCTGGGTACTCATAAAATGGAACTCGCCTAGGCATTCTGAAAAGGGCTATCTGTTCGAGTATGAGTTTACCTCAACGGTAGGCCCCCCAACCCTTCTTGCGGCCATGAGGACACCAAGCGTCACAATCAAGAATGCAGACCTGAGCGGCCTTATTCCAACAAATACCATTTATGGAGTCATGTACGGGCTTCTAAAGAACTACTACATGGCTCTTGGAATCGCATTGGGAGTAACAATAGCAGTCATTTTCTTCATCTACAACCTCCTGGTCCTC
This sequence comes from uncultured Microcaldota archaeon, assembly GCA_963791815.1. GTDB lineage: Archaea > Micrarchaeota > Micrarchaeia > Anstonellales > Bilamarchaeaceae > Bilamarchaeum. Next base: position 419,296 of record CAWBTT010000002.1, read on the forward strand.
GCAATCACAATGGTTAGTGAAAGGGCAGCAGGTTCATCATTCACAGCAGGTTTCAGGAAGGCTTTCGGAAGAACCGCAGTAAGATACAAGAGCGATGCTATTGTCGCGGTCATTTTCCTGGCAGTTGGTTTCTACATAACATCATTCCAAGCTGTCCAGCCCACAACACCTCCGGGGCTCTTGGAGTCAATAGACTTCCTCCTGAAGAGTTCTTTCGGAACACTTGGGCTTGGACTGTGCCTCATAGGAGTTGTCATGGCTTACTTTGCAGTAGAAAATCTGAGCAAGGTAACGATACTTGAAAGGGCATACGGCATGGTCATCCGCCAGGAGCGGGACATGTACCTGGCAAAGGCAGCAAAGCTCAAAGAAAAGATGAAGGAGCTTGAGATGCTTGTTGAGCAGTTCACACAGGAGGACTTTGATGTCTCCAAGGAATATGATGTCCTAACTTCACTCAAAGGACAGAATATAGAGACTCTGACAAAGAACGTTACTGCTCAGACAAAGACCAAAATTGACAATCACCTCAATGCAGTTGAAAGCGCAGTATCCAGCCTGAAGCAGAGGAAGAAGCTTGCCGATGAGAACTGGCCAAAATGGAAGGACAACATAAGCAAGATACTCGAGGAGCAGAATGAGGTCTTCGCATCATCACTCGTAACTGTACCTGGCTCGCTCAGGATTTGGGCGCTAAACAGGTACCACAAAGAGCTTGGCGGAGAAGGCATTGTGCTTGAGCATGACGGGCTGAAAAAAGAGGAAGCTTTCAGCTGACAGGATCATCCATGAAATGCTTCTCAAAGGGCTGCTCAAGGGCGCTGTGGTGATACGGGGAGACCGGATTGAAACCTCCGAATTTGCCGAAGGAAGCGGAACCGTGAACAAGGCGCTCATGCTTAAGCTCAGGACATATATGAAGTCCCTGGCAAAAAAACTGGGCCAGCACGAGCCTCAGAGCTTTGTTTCGATTGGAGGCAAGGATGTCCTTGTTTATATGAAAAACCGCTCCACAGAGTCTTTCATCGTCGTGACAAGGGACAAATTCAACGAGACAATTGACCTTTGGAAGGGCAAGATGAAGCTTCTGGAAAGCAGCTGAAACAGATAGCCATTTAAAGTCTTTTTACTTATATTTTACTGTTAAAAAGGGGACCGAATTATCGACGTAGATTAGGACACCTGATTAGTGGTATTTACATGGCTGAAGAAACAGGTTATACAGCAAAGGAAATCCAGGTTCTGGAAGGACTTGAGGGAGTACGAAGAAGACCGGGAATGTACATCGGAGACACCAGCAAAAGGGGCCTCCACCACCTCATTTACGAAATCACTGACAACAGCATAGATGAGGCGTTGGCAGGCCACTGCAACAAAATCACAGTGACCCTGCACAAGGACGACTCGGTCACGATTACGGATAACGGAAGGGGAATTCCAGCAGACCAGCACGTCTCGGGCAAATCTGCCCTTGAGGTTGTGGCAAGCTCATTGCACGCTGGAGGAAAATTCTCGAAAAAGGCCTACAAAGTTTCCGGAGGGCTTCATGGTGTCGGTATGAGCGTTGTGAATGCTCTTTCCGAATGGATGAACCTTGAGGTCCACCGTGATGGCAAGAAGCACACCATTGGATTTTCAAGGGGAAAACTCGCAACAGAATTCAAAATCGTTGGAGATACTGAAAATCGTGGAACGATTGTGAAGTTCAAACCGGATTCTGATATATTCAGCACTACTGATTTCGACTATGAGTACCTGAAGGAAAGGTTCATGGAACTCGCGTACCTTAACAAGGGGCTCAGAATCATAATCACAGATGAGAAACGCGGGAAGGAGGACAGCTTCTTCTTTGAGGGTGGAATCAAGGAGTTTGTCGAGCACCTGAATAAGGCAAGGAACAAGCTCCACCCAGCATACTTTTTCGAAAAGAAATCCGAACATGTTGAAATTGAAGTTGCGTTGCAGTACACTGACAGCTACAATGAGATGCTTTACTCTTTTGTCAACAATATCAAGACGATTGAGGGCGGAACGCATGTGACTGGTTTCAGGACAGCTCTTACAAGAGTGATTAACGACTATGTGCGCTCCAATAAGATACTCAAGGAAGACCGGAAACTGACTGGTGATGATGTTATTGAAGGTCTGACTGCGGTAATCAGCGCAAGGGTTGCTGAGCCCCAATTTGAGGGTCAGACAAAAACCAAGCTTGGAAACAGCGAAGTGCGCGGAGCAGTTGACAAATTAGTATTTGACATGCTCAAGACATACCTTGAGGAGCACCCGGACGATGCGAAGAACATTTCTGCAAAAATCATCAACTCAATGGAAGCTCGTGAGGCTGCGCAAAAGGCCAAGGACCTGATTAGGAGGAAAACAGTCTTTGAGAGCAGTCTGCTCCCAGGAAAACTCGCTGACTGCAGCGAGCAGGACCCTGAGAAGGCTGAACTTTACCTGGTTGAGGGAGACTCTGCAGGCGGAAGTTCCAAGCAGGCAAGGGACAGGACATTCCAGGCGATTCTTCCTTTGAAGGGAAAAATCCTGAATGTTGAGAAGGCTCCGATGCACAAGGTTTTCACAAGCGAGGAAATCAAGAACATCGTGCTTTCAATCGGAGCCGGTTTCAAGGATGATTTCGACTTGAGCAAGGCAAGATACCACAAGATAATCATCATGACAGACGCTGATGTTGATGGTTCGCATATCAGGACTTTGATACTGACCCTGTTCTACAGGTATTTCAAGCCGATTATTGAGAAAGGCTATCTCTACATTGCACAGCCGCCGCTTTATCGTGTCGCAAAGGGGAAGAACATCAAATATGCCTACAATGACGCAGAGCTTGAGCAGCTAGTAGCTGAAATCGGCCAGAACGCGAATATTTCGCGCTACAAAGGTCTTGGAGAAATGAACCCTAGCCAGCTTTGGGACACCACGCTGGACCCAGAAACAAGAACATTACAAAAGGTCACAATAGGAGACGCGATGCTCGCTGATGAACTCTTCAGCGTGCTGATGGGAGATGCGGTTGAGCCAAGAAGGCAATTCATAGAGCAGAACGCTGTCTATGTAAAAAATCTGGATGTTTAACATGAGCGAGACAATAGTGCCAAGGACAATCGAGAAGGACATGAAGGAAAGTTACCTCGACTATGCAATGTCAGTGATTATCGGACGTGCAATACCAGACGTCCGGGATGGTTTGAAACCGGTCCACAGAAGGATACTCTACGCAATGCATGAACTTGGAAACACGTATGGAAAGCCATACAAGAAGAGTGCCCGTGTTGTCGGTGAGACTCTTGGTAAGTACCACCCGCATGGAGACATGGCAATCTATGATGCTTTGGTCAGGATGGCTCAAAGTTTCTCGCTAAGATACATGCTTGTTGACGGCCAGGGAAACATGGGATCGATTGACGGCGATAATCCTGCTGCGATGAGGTACACCGAAGTTCGGATGTCCAAGATGGCGGCTGACGTTCTCACAGATTTGGAAAAGGAAACAGTTTCTTGGGGAGACAACTTCGATGGTTCATTGAAGGAGCCATTATATCTGCCATCAAAAATACCCAATCTCCTAATCAACGGGTCTTCAGGTATCGCAGTTGGAATGGCAACGAATATTCCACCTCACAACCTGACTGAAATAGTTGATGGGGCAATTGCTCTTATTGACGGTGCTGATGAGGATGCCCTGCTCGATATTGTAAAGGGACCGGACTTCCCGACTGGCGGAATCATAGTAGGAAGGGGAGGAATAGTCCGAGCATACAAAACAGGGAAGGGCAGTGTAAAGATTCGTGGAAGGGCAGATAAGGATGAGAAACGCAAGGCAATCCTTATTACTGAGATACCATACCAGCTGAACAAGACGAACCTTATTGATTCTATTGTCAATGCTGTGAAAAACAAGAAGATTGAGGGAATCTCAGGGGTGCATGACCGCTCTGACAAGCAGGGAATGGAGATTGTGCTTGATATCAAGAAGGGCCATGACTATGATGTCATAATCAACCAGCTTTATGTTCATACAACATTGCAGGGAACTTTCGGAATCAACAACCTTTCGATTGTCGGCAAAGAGCCAAAGGTGCTCGGCCTCAAAGACATGCTTAATGAGTTCATTGAATTCAGAAAGGAGATTGTAACAAAGAGGTGCCAGTTCGAATTGAAAGAAGCTGAGGCAAGGGCGCATATCCTTGAGGGATTGCGAATTGCCCTTGAGAACATTGACCCGATAGTCAACTTCTTGAAAAGTTCAAAAGATATCACGGCCGCAAGGGCAGGCTTAATGGAGAAATATGAACTCAGCGAAAAGCAGGCAAACGCGATTCTGGATATGAAACTCTCAAAACTTATCGCACTTGAACGTGAGAAGATTGAGAATGAATACCAGGAATTGGCCAAGAAGATTGCAGAACTCAGGGAAATTCTTGCAGATGTTGGCAGGGTCCTTCAGATTATCAAGGATGAACTCCTTGAAGTCAAGGAGAAGTACGGCGATGAGAGGCGTACTGAGATTGTTGATGCTGAAGATGACTTTGAATTCGAGGACCTGATTCCGAATGACGAAGTGGTCATTGCGATAACCAAGCGCGGATATGTGAAGCGTGTTGGTCTTGAGGAATACCGCGCGCAGCATCGGGGCGGAAAGGGGATAATCGGAACCGGCACAAAGGAAGAGGACTTTGTTGAGGATGTCATTATTACGAGAAACCACAACTACCTCATGCTGTTCACTGACAAGGGGAGAGTATTCTGGCTCAAAGCATACAGGATTCCTGAGACTGGGAGGTATGCGACAGGAAAGACCCTTGTAAGCCTGCTGCAACTGAAAGAGGAGAAGGTGACTTCCTGCATCAGCGTGGAAAAGTTTGACACTGGAGAGTTCCTTGTCATGACCACCAGGAAAGGAATCATCAAGAGAACCGCGCTTGAGAACTTCAAGAACGTCCGAAGGGGCGGAATCATAGCGATTACCCTGAAGGAAGGCGATGGCCTGGTCGAGGTTCGGAAAACCGATGGAAAGCAGGAGATGATTCTTGCAACCAGGAAGGGCCAGGCAATCAGGTTCAAAGAAGTCGATGCAAGGGAAATCGGCAGAACCGGCCAGGGAGTGATTGGTGTCCGGCTCAAAAGCGCGGATGACCAGGTTGTTGGCTCAGCTGTTTGCAGGAAGCCAGCCATTCTGACGATTACTGAAAATGGTTTCGGAAAGAGGACTTCGATTGATGAATATCGGTTGCAGTCCAGAGGCGGCTCAGGAGTCATCAACATCAAGACAGAGGGCAGGAACGGCAATGTTATCGGGATAGTCGCTGTTGATGATGATGACGAAGTAATCGTGATGAGTTCTGCAGGCCAGGCAATCCGCACATATGTAAGGGGGATTTCAGTGATTGGAAGGAATACCCAGGGCGTGCGCATCATCAGGCTGAAGGATGGAGAGAAGGTTGCAACGTTCGCTGTTGTTCCAAAGGAAGAGCAGGTTGGGAAGATGCCTGAATCAGAGCCCCCTCAAGAAGAACCGGCAAAGCCACCTGAAGAACCTAAGGCAGAATGAGAAGTTCATTGCCTTTTACTTTTGTTTTTGTCCCCATTTCTTTTGAGAGGCGCATCATGCGCCCGAATATCTTTTCTGCAGTTTTTCCTTTTGCCAGGTTCACTTGGCAGTCTGAGATTTCAACTGGAACAAGCCTGAGCCCCTGCATAGCCGTGCCTTCAAAATCAATGAAATAAATGAACCCCCACTCATTGTGATATATGGAATTGTGAGGGTAATCATCCACAAAGTCCCCGGCATCAAAAAGGATTGGCTTTCCCTTGTTTATGGAGATGCCCTGGAAACAGTGGGCGCTGTGGCCATGGAAAACATCCGCCCCTTTCATTGCTTCATAGGCAAAGTGCTGGAGTATTGTCGATGGTTTTTCTACGTTGTTCGGCCCTGTATGCGCTGAAAAAACCACCAGGTCTGATTGCTTCCTTGCATTTGAGATTGCTGATGAGAGTTTGGCGGAAGTCTCGGGCCATTTGAAAACTGAATTTATGATACGGTCTGGAAGGTGCGGACTCCAAAGTGGGACATTGAATACTCCAGAGCTTTCGGAACCGGCAGTCCAGGATGGACTATTGTCAGTTGCTGAGACTAGGGAAATTTTCAGGCCCTTGGAATCAAGCACCGCAGGCTCCATTGCTTCTTTGAGGTTATTGCCAGCCCCTGCATGGCGTATGCCCGCAGAATCAAGGCGTTTGAACATGTCTGACATTGCATCGAATCCAAAGTCCATTGCATGGTTGTTCGCAAGAGAGACGCAGTCAATTCCGGCAATTTCCAGAGATTTTAACGCAGAGGGAGGGGCCCTGAAATTGTAGAATTTGTTTGGCCACGGCTCCCCTTTTTCAGATATGAGACACTCAAGATTCGCAATCCGAAGATCTGCTTTTTTCAACTGGCCAAGAGTATCTCCCCAGGGGTATTCGGGGCCGTTTTCCTCAAGAGATTTGCCGACCATCCGGCCCAGCATTATGTCTCCAAGAAAGGCGATTGTAAGCATGGCAATAACCTGAAGGATAGGAATTAAGAAGAAATCAGAGGACAGATTTCTCAAGAAGGTATTTCAGGCAGTCTTTTTTCTCACCTGGTTTTTTGTTCCATCCTTTCACTATTTTCTTGTATTCGCGCAGCTCATGGACTATCTGCTCGGCCCCGATATCAGGCTTCTTCAGCCGGAAAAGGATGTTTGATGGCAATGGGCAGAACCGGGCATTCATCTTGCCCTTCACAGTGTATGGATATCTTCTGCAGGAGAGCGGAGCGTATTTGTGCACCTGGCAGAGATTGTCACTGCCAATGAAAAAGCAGGGGTGTGATTTTATTCCAAGAAAACCGCTGCCATCTTTGAAATCAATAACAGTATCAGCGTCAAAGGAAAGAAGTTTTACTGGATGAAAACGCGCAAATGATTCAGGAGAAAACCCGGAGCGCCTGCTTATCCTCAAAATGTCAAAAGAGGTCGTGGTTATTGTGTAGGTCTTGCAACAACTCGCCGGACAGAAACTGCAGGGGCTATCCATAATCTCATTTCTTCTTTTTCTTGATTAATTCGGCAACATCCTGCGGGTCTACCTGAAGGCGGTGCTTTGCCATGATTCGCTTGAGGTCGTATCCTTCATCCTCCACCAACTTTTCGAGGTCTTCCCCGCTTAGTTTCTGCAGCCTGTAGACTTTTATCACTGACTCGGCGCTGGCCCCTTTTGTCATGCCTTTCAGGACTTCTGGGATAGCTGCCTTGACAAATGTCCCTTTGGAGAATTCCTCGAAAAGCCCTGCCAGGGCCTCCTCGATATTCTGGAACTGGACCCCTTCCCTGCGCAGCGAAACTATTGTGTTCTCTATTGTAGTTGCAACAAGTTTTGGCTCTGCCCCACCCCCAACCAGTCTCTCAAAAATGTGAAGATGTCTGGATTTCAGCATCTTTTGTGCAAGTTCCTTGTTGAGCATCTTCTCAAGCTTCTTTGTTTTCTCATCAAGGGATTCGCCTACTGCCGCGGATTCGAGAAGTTCTTTGGTAATTGGAATTGGAGGGACATCTGTTTCAGGGTAAAGCCGGGCCTTTCCTGGAAGAGGCCTCATGTAGCTCGACGTGCCGTCCTGGTTTGCTCTCCTTGTTTCCTCAGGAACACTGTCTATGTTGGCACGGGTGACTGCATGGCCAAGAGCTGCCCTGGCCTGCTCTTCTGGAGCGACCACCATCATGAAGCAGCTCCCCAGTTTCTTCTTCAGGTGCTTTATCTCGGTTTCTGTTATCCCGTATTTGGAAAGGTCCTCATCTGAGTGGATTATTCCCTTCACTCCAGCCATTTTGGCATAGTTGCTAAGTTCAGTCCCAAAACGCTTTCCTTTCTGGATTTCTCTTCCTAAAATTCCGGCAAAGCCTTCCATAGACTGGCCGATTACAGATGAACCTGAATCAATCCCTTTTCGTATCAGTTTAGCAGTAGTCTCTTTGAAAACGGATGTGACATCGGTAAATGACTCCAGAAGCGGGTATGATTTGCTTTTGCGAAGTTCATGCACGATTTTCACAAGTTCAAGCTGCCTCTGGGATTCGTACTCAACAAGTGTTGGCAGCATCTTCAAATCCTGGGCGCCTTTCAGTTCAACCCGGGCTCCGCCTTCAGTTGAGATGTTGACATCCTGCCTGATGGTTCCAAGGCCGCGTGCGACCTTTCCGGTTGCGCGCAGTATCATTCCGATTTGCTTTGCAGTTTCTGCAAGGTGTTCCCCGTCCTTGATATCCGGATTTGTAGTTATTTCAACAAGAGGGATTCCAAGACGGTCAAGACGATAAATCGCCTTTTCATCAGTCTGTGAGATTATTCCTGCGCTCTCTTCCTCAATTGCTATGCTTGGAATTGTGACCGGGCCTTTAGAAGTGTCAATATGGCCATTTAGTGAAACTATGGAGGTTCTCTGGAAGCCAGATGTGTTGCTGCCATCTATAACTATCTTCCGCATCACCTGCACTTCATCAACAGGGATTGCGTTTAGTTGTTTTGAAATCTCAAGCGCGATTTTCAGTGCGGCGAGGTTCATGTTTCTTGGAGGCTCCTCATCCATCTCAACAAGGCAGTTGTTCTCCGAGAATACCTGATATTCAAAGATTTTTCTTTTTGCGAATTCGACTCTGGATGCCTCATCAGTCTCCCCTAGTTCGCTGAGAACCGGGTGGAGCCTTCTTCTTATGGTCAATGCGGGCTTTCCTTCAACTAATTCTGAGCCGCATTCACAGAAAAGCTTGCTGCAATCTAAACGCTGGTGGATTTCTATTCCGATTTTCATAGATTCCCCTCCAGTACAGACCTTGGGCTTATTTCACCTGCGATATTGGTTTCCATAAGCTCCTTGAGTTCGTGCATCTTCTTTGTCTGGCCAAGTGCCCAGCACAGTTTTGTATATGCAACTTCCGGAGTCCAGTCAGCATCATCGCCGATTACCCCGGCGTCTTTGAGAAGCCGGCCTGTTGAATATACCCTCATGCAGATTCTTCCGCTGATGCACTGGCTGCTCATCACTACTGGGATGCCAGACTCGATAAGTTCCGCAATTGGCTTGAAAATGCTCTTGACCCCCTTGCCTTCAAATGCCCCGGTCGGAAGGTGTCCAAGGCCCGTCCCTGCAAGCACCACCCCATCATAATCATCAAGCTTGGAGATAAGTTCGGGCTTGATGTTTGGGTGTGAATAAATCAGAGCAACGTTGTCATTTATTCTCTTTTTCGAAATTAGTTCGCCCTTGTTCCTTGGCTTTGGCTCTCCCATCTGCTCGAATATTTCAGTTCGGTGGTCCACTTTGAAAAGTGGTTTTGAGTTGATTGAATGGAATGCGTCCCTTCTGGATGTGTGCATTTTCCGGACCCTTGTTCCGCGATGGATGTGGCAGTAGCCATCGTTGGTTGATGCGTGCATGCAAACCGCAACCTCCCCAAGGTCCTGCGTTGCTGTATAAACGGCATTGACAAGGTTCATCTTGTTCTCGCTCGATGGACGGTCTGAACTTCTCTGCGAACCAACGAAAATAACTGGAACCGGAAGATTCTGAAGCATGAAACTGACTGCTGATGAAGTATATGTCATGGTGTCGGTTCCGTGCATCACGACGACGCCGTTTGAACCCGCCTTGATTTCATCTTCAATCTCATCTGAAATATGTTTCCAGTGATTGGCGTTCATATCCTCTGAGAAAAGGGAGAATACCTGTTTGGAATGGATTGGCCATTTCTCAAGTGCTGGAAAAGTCTGGCGGAGTTCTTTCGGAGTTATTGAGGGGTATACTGCCCCGGTCTTGTATTCCACCCTTGATGCGATTGTTCCTCCGCAGCCAAGGATTGCGATGTCGCCCTTCTTCCTTTTTTCCATTTCAGGTTCAGGCACCTGCCTTGCGCTGGTTGTTGCGATTAGTTCGATTGACTCTGGTTTAATCCCGACATTGTAGCCGCTTCCGAGCTTGACTACAAGCACTTCAGAATCGCCGAATTCAGGCCTTGGCATGAGAAGGCCCTCATAGATATGGCCTTCTGTGCGGACAGTGACTGTATCGCCAACGTCGATTTTCTTTTTCTTCAGTTCATTCTCGATTTTCTTGGAATACATCTTACTCAGCCACTTTGTATATCTTCACAGCCCCATCCGAAGTTGAATAGACCTGAGAGAAACCTGGGATGTTGTTCAGGAACACACCGCGATAAAGGGCAGAGTCGTAGAACTTGCCCTTGCGGTCCTCATAGCCGGATTTAATTACCCCATTCTCAAGCCAAAGGGCATCCTCAGTGTAAAGCAATGTCACTGATGTCACAGGGCCCATATGGGTTGTTATTGGAAGGCTGTAGGGGAACTGGAGGTTTGCCTTGTTGAGTTTCAAATCCCCATTCGGATATGTTTCGTTCAAGTAATATGTAGCGGTAGTTGGCTGGCCGTTCGCAAGGGTTACCTCGCCGACACAGTATACAGGTTCTGCCTTAACCACACTCTGGCAGTATGCTGCAGTGTTCTGGTCAGTCGGGCTTACACACTCTGGGCGGTAGAATGTCCGGTAGACTCCGCCTTCGTAAATCTTGTAGGCAGTCAGGCCGCTCTTGTTTGAGAGCGAGGAGATTGAACATGGAGTCTGGGATACAAATATAACTTCCCAAAGGTGGTCTGCCTCGCATTTAGACTGGCCTGGGGCGAATGAAACATTTGTCTCATTGTTCCATGCGCATGAAAGATAGTTGAGCGCGCCGTATTTGCCTCCAAGCTGTCCCCCGCCTGCAATTAGTTCTACATCGAATAATGCGTACTGGGTTTCATGAGATTTCATGTAAGCGGCAAGCTCAGCAGGTGTCGCGTCCAGGTATCCATCAGCGACAGCGCCAATCATCTCATGTGAGCGGTGCTCGTTCCTGAGAACGGAATTCCGATCTCCGAAGTAGTTAATCCAGTGGCCATAATCCCACCATGAAATTACCCTTGAGCCATTGGCAGTGTTTTCCTTGAGCCATTCCATTGAGTCGACCCAATAACTGGAAAGCCTCTGGCACCTGAAGAACGCGGCTGTGCGCTCCAATTCTGGGGCGCCCGTCGCTAAGTATGAATAATCCGAATACATTGAAAGAAGGCAGAGTTTCTGATTATACTGATAGTTTGTTCCTTGTGCTGCATAGCCCATTGGGTCGGCTGCGGCTGCACAGACCGTTGCATCGCTTGTTGAATCGCAGACTGCCTGGAACTTTGGCGCAAGTGCCATCGGGTCGTTCTGGTAAAGCGGAACAACAGAGCCTGCTATCAGGGCAACTGAGAATCCGTTGTAAACGAACTGGAAAACTATCAGCAGAGCCGCGATAAAGTAGAGGGCCTGCTTTCCTTTGCCTTTGTAATAGGTATCAAGGAGGTTCTTTCCGACTCCGAGGGTGAAACCAATCGCGACTGCGAGGAGCACACCGGAGTAGATTGTGTATTTTGCCTTGATTATACCAACCAGGAGCGGCGGCATGATAATCGCAAGGAAGAGGAGGGACATGTTGTCCTCGCCTTTCTTTGCATACTGGTAAATCGAATAGGACAAAGCTGCCCAGAAAAGGAAAATCCATAGCAGCATGAAGCTGTTGGCCTTCTCGACATAGTTGACTGTTGTCCCTAGAACCATATTCAGCAAACCGACAACAAGCGAGAATACCAGGTTGACAACAACCGAAAATGGCAATAGGATGAGCGATATCAGAGAGCCCACAGTATTGGCAATCGTGTCTCCAAGAGATGGAGAAAGGACGTTGAAAATTATTACTATTGGCCAGAGTATGGAACTTACAACTGCCGGCCGGTTCGTCTCAACATACGTGTCTGCAATGAAACCAATCTGAGAGCCAAATGCTGTTGGAGCAACTCCCTGCTCTGCGATTGTTCTGTCAAGAGGCTGCCTGTATTCAGAGAGGCCGAAGCCACTCTTTCCGATTCCCTTCACATAGTCTCCGACTGGAGTAAATGCAATGACAAGAATTCCAAGAACCGCTGCTGCGCCAAGAATTGCAAGGGCCTTCTGCTTGTTCGGGATTTTTGTCTTGAGAAGGTAAAGCGCCCCTACAGCTACTAGAGCGAAAAGGAATGGCACCACTATAGTCAGATGCGGGAATCCGTCGGAGAAGATATCCTTGAGAATCGCGCTTCCAAGCAGGGGGCCAAGGACAAATATGATGGCATTGGATTTGAGCAGGAACTCTAATTCCTCTGAATCCTCCTTCTTGAGGAATGCTGCAAGAGCCTGAAGCACCATGAAAATCATGATGGATGCCAATGCAAGAAGCTGTGATGAGCTCCCAAGTGCTACTGCCGCAAAACCGATACCTGCAAGGACTGAGAACTTCAAATCCCTTGTTTTCAGTGAAAGCGCGTACATTGCGTAAAGGAAGAAAAGCGAGAAGAACGCGTATGGCTGGACTTCCATCTCACCTGCTGCCAGTTTGTAGACAAATACTGGCACAAAGGCTGCTACGCCGGCTGCAACCAACCCCCATTCTCGTTTGCTTGCTACTGAAACAAAGAGGTAGATGAAGAAAACTGCTAGTGCCGCGGCAATTGGCGGATACATTCCCGCAAGAACTGAGAGGAGCATATTGTCGTATTCCCCTCCGCCAGTGTAGAGCGAGAACCAGGTCGCTTCAAGATATGATATCGCCGGGATAATCCTGTGGTTCACTTCAAGTTCAGGATACCAGGAAGTCTGGTCATCGAACATGTTGTAGCCATCGACAAGAAGCTGCTGGGCAGGGTATGTGTAATAGTATGGGTCAAGCTCCTGGAAAATCGGACCGTATGAACCTATCCTGACCATGTAGGATGAGACTATTATCAGGACAAGAACCAGAGAGATGATGAATTTTTTTGAAGTAATCACCTCGTTCAGGTTCAGTGACTCTGGCATTTTCAGGCCTTCGTATGCCTTGTTCTTCACAAAGAAAGCTATCGCAACCACGTAGAGAAGCGCTATGGAGAGCAATGCTATTTCATAACTGAAATTGACCCCCGCGATGAAGTAAAGCAGGAACGGTATCAAAGGAAGCAGTATGAAACCAAGCGCGAAACCAATGAGCAGTTTCTCAAGGAATGAGAACTCATTCTTGCGCAAAAGAGCGAAAGAGAGCACTGCTCCCGGAACAAATGAAGAAACAAAAAGCCAGAATAGGAATGTCAGTAGGTTAAACGATACGAACATGATTATTCACCCTTCTTTAGAGGAATTCCAAATCTCCAGATGATTCGGTTTCCTCAGCCTTTCCAAGTATATATGGAGACTTTACACCAGTAATTATCGCGGTCATGCTGATTGCGTCAGTGAGTTGGGGGTTGATTCTTGCGCCCATCTTGATGTTTGAAGCATCATCAAAACTGGCTGTAAGGCCCTCTCCTGCTTTTATTGCATCGCCAAGTGTCAGGTCAGGGCCGCCCTCCAGATGTATCAGGCATCCCCTTGCGCCTTCATAATCAACATCCAAAAGCGGATGCTCGAGGGTGTCTTTGATGACGTTCTTAACTTTGTCATGACCAGTTCCTTTTCCAAGTGAAATCATAGACAGGCCTCCGCCGGCCATAACTGATTTCACATCAGCATAATCAACGTTGATAAGGCTGGGGAACATGATTGTGTCTGATATTCCAACTACAGCCCTTGTTGTGATTGAGTCAGCGAGTTCGAACGCTTTGTTGATTGGCAGGTTTGGTGCGTATGATGCCAGGCGGTTGTTGTCTATCACAACGACCGTGTCGCAGACCTCTACAAGTTCGTTCAATGACTGCTGGGCCTTCTTGATACGAACACGCTCAAGTGCGAATGGGTATGTGACCATTGCGACTACTATGGCGCCCTGCTCCTTTGCTATTCTCGCAATAGGGGCAGATGCTCCGCCGCCGGTTCCTCCTCCCATACCAGCACAAAGGAAAATAAGCTCATTTTCACCGATTCTTTTTCGGAGGAGGTCATGGTCCACTTCAGCGCATTTCTTTGCAACTGAGGCGTCTCCGCCTGCTCCAAGGCCCCTTGTGATGGTTTTCCCTATAAGGATTTTATCATGGGCGCCTATCATGTTCAGATGCTTTCCATCAGTGTTTACAGCAATAGTTTTGGCACTCTTGATCCCATTCTGGTAAATTCGGTTCACGCAATTGCAACCTGCTCCACCAACGCCAACAACAGAAATTCGGATTGTTGAATTTTCAACTTCAGGAGACGTGCTCTCCTTGGCTGATTTAATGATGTCATCAAACATCAATTTCACCTCTATCCCCTTACTAAATAAAAGAATTTAAAGAAGCGCTCATGGGCTTTGACTAGAATATAAATGCTCGTTGGATTTTATGAAAAAAAGAGGGGGGTTACCACCAAAAACCAGAAGGAGGGATGGGTGGGTGGAATGGTGGTTTCCCCGCCATGAGCCTAAGAGTACCCCTGCATCAAATCTGAAATTGTACACGCCTTGCCAGATGCCTGGAATTTTGAAGAGTCCAGAATCCATGGCTTGCATGAGATTTTTGATGCCGGAACATCCGAATAGTCTGTGTCGAAGGAACCTTCGCCGAATTCAATTTCACTCTCCATGCTGGAGGTGCCTGCTTCTGCGTCGGATTCCATCATCATCCAGTCACAATCGGTTCCAGGCGGATATTTGCTGCTGTCGCAGCCGATGTAGATTTTGCCTGTTTTCTGGATGACAATGAATTTGTCACAGCCAGTCTCCTCCTCATCCATCGGCATTTCAGAGCGCGCATTTCCAGCTCCGTCAAAGTAGACCTTTACTTGGAAGGTCTGCCCTTCAGAGTCGGTTATGATGTCACATTCGCCGGGAAGGCCAAGCGCCATCGCAGCTCCGTAATCAAGGCCGCTGAAATCATCTCCGCTGGAATCAGTTGTGCTGGAGTCTTCGGTTTCCGAAGTATCGGGCGTGGTTTCTGAAGTTCCATCTGTGGAAGTTGTATCAGATGGGTCGGAAGTTCCTGTACCCGAACTGTCTGTCCCATTCGTACCGCTGCCTTGAGTTGTATCAGCAGAGGTAGAAGGAGCAGATGATTCCTGGCTGGTGCATCCAGCCAGCAATAAACCAAATATTACTGTCAAAAGGATGAATTTGTTTTTCATTGTTCTCCCACCAAGCCTTCAATCCAAATCAATGTTTATAAATCTAATGCGAGTCCGGTGCTTGGTTTTATATTTCAGGTTTGGAATTCTACAAATATGCTTGATACTGACTTTTTTGATAAGAAGATAAAGAGCCCGATTATTCTGGCTTCTGGCGTCGTTGGAATGACAGGAGCAAGCCTCGAGGCTGCCTGTGACAACGGCTGTGGTGCTGTTATTACAAAATCAATGACCCTGGACCCGAGGAAGGGGCACGAGGGGCCGAACATCGTTGAAACTGAATGCGGCATTCTCAATGCAATGGGATATCCGAACCCGGGAATTGAGGCCGGGCTGAAGGAATTCGGCAGATGGAAAAGGAAGGAAGGTCTTGTCATTAGTATTGTAGGCAAGGACGCAAAGGAGTTTGCCGCTCTCGCTGAAAAAGTCGAGGAGAAAAAGAAATCCCTTGGGGCATCTGCTCTTGAAGCGGTAATATCCTGCCCGCACACGCCAGGCTATGGAACAATGGTGGGCCAGGGAACGCCTGAATCAGTAGAGGAGATAACAAGAACGCTCAAGGAGAACACGAGTCTGCCGGTGATAATCAAACTGTCACCTTCTGTTCCTGGAGAAGTGAAAGCCGCAGTTGCTGCGCAAGAGGCTGGGGCAGATGCAATCAATATGGGAAACTCACTTGGCCCTGGGATGAAAATTGATATTCACCGTAAGAAGCCTGTGCTTGGTTTCAAAATGGGCGGTTTGAGCGGGCCCCCGATTAAGCCGATTGCAATAAGATGCATATTTGATATTTACGACTCTGTGAAAATCCCAATCATCGGAACCGGGGGGGTGAATGCCGGCGTTGATGCGATTGAAATGATGATGGCTGGGGCCAAATGGATTTCAGTAGGAACTGCTGTATATTATAGAGGCCAACAGGTTTTCGGCGACATTGCGCGAGAGATGGAAGTCTGGATGGAACTCAACGGATACTCCAAACTCGAGGAGATTGTAGGTGCTGCCCATGAACAGATATGAACTCTTGAATCCGGTTTACACAAGCAAAGTGAAGAAAATAATCAAGGAGAATTACAGGGTAAAAACTATTGAGATTGACAAGAAGCTCGATGCCCTCCCAGGCCAGTTCCTTATGGTGTGGGTGCCTGGAGTCGGTGAGAGGCCGATGAGCATTGGAAACTCAGACCCGCTGACTATCTCGGTTGCAGGAGTCGGGAAAGTCTCAACAGATATCTGCAAGCTCAAAGAAGGGGATGTGATTTCATTCCGCGGCCCTTTTGGCAACCCTTTCCAGGTTCCTGAAAAATGCAAAAAGATACTCTGTATTGGCGGCGGGTATGGAGTTGTGCCGATGTATTTCCTTTCCAGAATGGCAAGGGAAAATGATATTGAGTCCTACGCTGTGATAGGCGGAAGGAGCGAGAGCGACATCATCTGGGAAAAACAGCTCTTTGCAGTCTGCAAGGAAGTTTTCATCACAACGGATGACGGGACGCGGGGCAAAAAGGGCACTGTGATGATTGAAGTTGAGGAACTTGTTGGAAAGGGATTTGACTGTGTCTATGCCTGCGGCCCTGAAAAAATGATGGAAGCGATTGCAAGGCTTTGCAAAAAGCATGAGGTTCCATGCCAGGTAAGCGTTGAAAGATACATGAAATGCGGGGTCGGGGTTTGCGGCTCTTGTGCAATTGACGGAAAACTGACCTGTATTGACGGACCTGTTTTCACAGGAGAAGAAGCGCTCGCGTTCAAGGAATTCGGAAAAGCACAAAGAGACGCGACTGGAAAGATGAAATGAATTAATCTATAATCATCTTTTCCAATTCATCAAATGTGTAGACGATTGCTCCGCCCATGGAAGTGAAAATGCAGCGCTCATCTTCCCTCACACATTTTGCATCGACTTTATGCGTCCCATCAATTGCAGAGATTGTACAATCGTAGGATTTGATATCAGCAGTTTCGTTTGCAGAACATCTGCAGCTGGAAACAGCGAAAGATGGAATCCCCTGTTTTGTTGCGTAGGCACGGGCCTGCCGGAGGCACTGCTCTTCCACATTTTTGCTGCTAAGGAGCGACCAAACGTCTGTTTTTGGAGGCTCGGCAGGTTCTGTTAAATTTGTATTTTCCGTAATATTATCTTCAGTAATGACTGGCTGGGCAGGTATAAGCATGAGGCCCAAAATCAGGACTCCTATTGAAACTGCTGCGACTATCAGGACCAGCTTATCAGAAAAATCCATTAAGAGAAAAACAGTCCAAAGGTTATGAATATTTGCACTACCCAAAATCGAGTAGCTACTTATTAATAAGTAAAGGAGTAAATTAGTCACTGATTCTTATGAATTTGGAAAAAGCAGTAGAGCAGCTGAAAAAAGGCGGCATGATTGTAGTGTATGATGGCGATGAGCGCGAGGGAGAAGCTGATTTGATGTTCAGCGCGAAATTCGCTGACCCAAGAAAGGTCGAGATATTAAGGAGTGAAGCGGGCGGATTGATTTGCGCGGCGATACCTGACTCTGATGCACAGAAACTGGGGTTGCCGTTTTTCACAGACATTCTTGACAAAGCGGATGTGAGTGTGAAGAGCATAACCTGCACAAAGACAGCATATGGGGACAAACCGGCATTCTCTTTGCCAGTGAACCATTGCGAGGTTTACACAGGAATAACTGACAATGACCGGGCACTTACCCTCAAGAAACTTGATGAGATTATAATCCAAAGGAGCGATGATTTCACAAAAGAATTCTACTCGCCAGGGCATATCTTCCTCCTGATAGGACGAGGCCTTGACAAAAGAAAGGGCCATACTGAGCTTGCACTCGAACTTGGAAAAAGGGCTGAGCAGAGAGTAATGGTTCTTTGCGAGATGCTTGGGCATGGGCGTGCAATAAGCAAGGAAGAGGCGAAGGAATATGCCCACTGGAACGGACTTGTTTTTGTTGAAGGAAAGGAGCTGTTTGAATGAAAATCGGAATCATTGATACTACGTTTTCAAGAGTAAATATGGGAGCGATAGCTCTTGATGAGATGAAGAAATTCCAGGGTGTACAGGTTGAAAGGAGAACCGTTCCTGGCGTGAAGGATCTCCCGGTCGAGTGCAAGAAGGTTCTTGATGGGGGGTGCGACATTTGCATGGCTTTGGGCATGGTTGGGGGGGCCCCGATTGATACCCAATGCGCGCATGAGGCATCCTTGGGTATCCAGCAGACAAAACTCATGACAAACAAGCACGTGATTGAGGTTTTTGTCCATGAGAATGAGGCCTGGAGCGCAAAGGAATTCGCCGATATTTGCGATAACAGAATCAGAAAGCACGTGTACAACACCGTGAAACTGATAACTGACCCTGAGGAACTTACCAAGAATGCCGGGTTGGGGATTCGGCAGGGCAAGGATGATGAGGGGCCGGTTGCAGACGAATCGAAAACAACGATTGGGATTGTTGTTGCGCAGTTCAACAGTGAGATTACTTCTAAGATGAAGGCAAAGGCAGTTGAAACTGCTGAGAAAAATGGTGCCGAAGTCAGGATTGCTGATGTTCCTGGAGTTTATGACATGCCTTTGGTGGTTAAGAAGATGCTCTGCGACAAGAATGTTCGTGCGATTGTCACGCTCGGCGCTGTTGTCAAGGGCGAAACCGCGCATGATGAAGTGATTACAAAGGACACTGCAAAGAGGCTTGGTGAATTGTCATTGGAATTCAACAAGCCAGTGACCCTTGGAATAATCGGGCACCAGGTTGACTGGGAAAACGCAAGCGCACGCGCCGAGGGATATGCTGAGCGCTCAGTTGGAGCGGCATTGGCGCTCATCAAAACATTGGAGGAATAAACATGGAACATGTCGCAGAAGCTTTTCTCCCGACAAGGTTTGGAAAATTCATTGTCCACGCATTCAGAGATGACAAAGGGAAGGAGCACCTGGCAATTACAAGGTGCGCCCATGATAAGCACGATGGAGTTCCTGTAAGAATCCACTCGCAGTGCCTGACTGGCGACACTTTGACATCACTGCGATGCGACTGCCGGCAGCAGCTCGAGGCATCGATGAAATATCTTGAGGAAAAGGAATGCGGGATGCTGATTTACCTTGACCAGGAGGGGAGAGGAATCGGACTTGCGAACAAAATCAGGGCATATGCCCTCCAGGATAAGGGCATGGACACGGTCGAGGCGAATGAGGAATTGGGCTTCTGCGATGATGCCCGGGACTTTGGCGTCGCTGCTGAGATTTTACGCTACTTTGGGATATCAAATGTCAAACTCCTGACCAACAATCCCAGGAAGATTGAGAGCCTGGAAGAGCATGGAATCCAGGTTGTTGAGAGGATTCCATTAGTTGTAGAGGCGACAGAGTACAATAGCAAGTACCTGAAGACAAAGAAGGAGAAGATGGGCCACAAGCTCTGACTAGTTCTTTTTATGGTAAATGTAATTCCCAAGCATCCCCAGCAGGAAGCCGATTGTTGAATCTATCAAAGCCAATAGCATTGCGAAGCCAAAAAACATCATTGTAGTGAACCACAATGGCGCGCCTGAGGGCTCGGATATGGTTGGATTTGCCTGGAGAAACGATGACATCAGATACGTCTGGTAGAATGCGATTGCAACTGAAGGGATTGCTATTGTCAGCGCCCCCGAAGCGCCAGCGGCCAATCGGCCTGCTTTCTCTTTTGACATTAGATATCCGGAACAGAGCGGGGCAAACATTGTCAGAAGCAGAACAATAGCCGTTGGAAGATAGAATACATAAAGAAACAGAAGCACAGTTAATGAGATTCCGAATGAAAATACTGGAAGGAACTGAGATGCGGCAAGCATAACAAGCATGAGAAAAATAACCGGAAATTTGATTGCGTCAAGGAGCTTCCTTATTTCCATAGAATCTAATTGTCAGGAAGGGCTAAAAATTCCTCTGGAACAGTGGTTGTGAAGTAGGTGAGCTCAGTTGTCTGTTGAACCTGGAGGTAGCCGCCAGCGTCGAATTCCAAATCATAGTAGTCGGTCAAATCCAAAGTGAAATCCCTCTCAACTATTATTCCTGTGCTTTCATCCAGGCATTCTTCCAATGGGCCTTCAAGACGCTCAAGTGCCCAGAGCAAAGCGGACTGGTCTGAATCAAGCGGGGAAGTGTTCAGTGAATCTATGTATGATTGGTTTCCGGATATCCAGAATTTCTCGCAGCGGTAGCCATTGATTGTCTCAAGGCCTTTCTTGTCTATTATGAGGAGCTTGTTAAGGTCTACTGAAGATGGCAGTTCTGTTTTCCCAAGATACTTGCAGCTGTTCCTTACTTCGTAAAGCTTGTCATAGTATTCTTCTGAATCATTCTCATCCATGAGCCTCATCTGGCAGATTGCGGTGCAGGTGTAAATCCTGCCGTTTTTCCAGATTGTCGTAAGTTCGATTCCGTTTGATGAGAGAACTTTTTTCATCTGGTCTCCGCGGAGGTAAGTCTTTGTTGTCAGATTGAAATCATATTCATCTGCAAGGTTCTGAGCAAAAGTCTTTTCCGCTTCGGTGACAGGAATCAAATCATGGAGTTTGCCGTCAGAAACATCGTTTGTAACTATGAGGAAATCACTGGAAAGAGTCTGGCAGGATTTGTTTTTCAAAGTGAAATATCTTTGCGTGTCTGCATCGTAAACCGGGGAAACCGGTTTTTCTTCAGGTGGCGGCTTAACTTCGATTTGGGGGATTACAAGCTCCAAATCAAGCTGGGGACCCAAAAACAGCACCACTGGGACGACTGCAGCAAGTATAATAAGGAACAATATCGATAGGATGAACAGGATGTCGCGCATGGACATTTTTCACATTATAGGATTTTAAGGTAATCGCGATGGACTTCATGGAAAAAGCGCTTGGACTTGCAAAAAAGGCCAATCCATACCCAAACCCGAGGGTAGGCGCAGTGCTTGTCCGAAACGGAAAAATAATCGGGCAGGGCTACCACCATAAACCGGGCAGGCCGCACGCTGAAATAGAGGCCATTGAAGATGCAAAAAAGAAGGGTCACGAAGTAAAGGGCTCAATATTGTATGTGACTTTGGAGCCATGTTCACACAAAAACAAACGGACCCCTCCTTGCACTGGCGTGATTAAGAAAAACGGAATCACGAAAGTTGTTTTCGCAATGAAAGACCCAAATCCCCTCGTGTGCGGAATAGATATACTGAAAAAACAAGGAGTGGCTGTGAAGGGGCCGGTTGCACAAAAGAAAGCTGAAAAAATAAACAAAAGATATCTCGAACGGTTGAAGAGGAAACCTTTTTGTGCAATCAAGATGGCCATGAGCGCGGACGGGAAAAGCGCCACAAGAACTGGCGACTCAAAATGGATAAGTTCCCCTGAATCAAGAAGATATGTCCATAGGCTCAGGGCAGAATACGATGCTGTGATGGTGGGGGCAGGGACTGTAAAAAAAGACAATCCCAGGCTAACTGCCAGGATTAAGGGTGCAAAGGATCCGCTTAGGGTAATTGTCGATGGCAGGTTGAGCATCCCACTAAACTCAAAAGTTGTAAGGAAAGGGACAGTGATTGCAGTTTCAGAGAAAGCTCCGAAGACGAAAATCCTGGAAGCTGAGAAAAAAGGCGCAAAAGTATTCGTTTTTGGCAAAAGCAGGGTCGATATCAAAGAACTCGTAAAATCTATTGGCGCAATGGGAATGGAAAAAATACTTATAGAAGGAGGAAGCGGACTGAACGCGTCTGCACTGGATGCGGGGGTCGTTGGCCGAGTTTATCTCTTCATTGCGCCGAGGATAATTGGCGGAAAAGAGGCCAAAGGAGTTGTTGGTGGAAAGGGCGCAAAAACCATGAAAAATGCCCTGGAAGGGCGAAAAATGACATCTAGAAGAAGCGGAAGGGACATTTTGCTGATTCTGGAGCTATGAGATATTTTTATAAACCGTTCTCCTTCAATATTCGAAACACGAGTTTTAGTGATAGCATGGAAACTGAACAGGAGAAACCAGTCGAAGAGCCAAAATCCCCTGAGGATACGCTCAAGTCCGAGATTGACGGGCTAGAGGAGAAGAAGGGCGCCCTCATAGACAGGATTAAGGCTCTCAACAGGAGAATCAGGTACAAGAAGTACGAACAGAAGGCACTTCAGCCTTTCCTTGAGCAAACCAGGGACGTGCAGATTGCGCCTTTCAGGAAAATGAAAAGGTCTCTTGAGTTCAAGATTTCCACAGCAGCCTACACCCCGGCAATGGAAAGGGAGCTAATTAAGAAAATGCGCAAGGTCGACGAGAAACTCGAAGAAGTTCGGGAAGTCGAGAGAGCCAGGCGCAAAATCAAATATGTCGAGAAGGACATAGAAGACGGGGAAAAGGAAATCGAAGTAATTGAAGTGGAGCTTAAGACAATCAGGGATGAACTTAAGACCCTCTATGACAACTACAAGGGAATGAGAGCAACAGCAAGAAAGGAAGCAGCTGCCCAGGCAAGAGCAGAAGAAGACATGGTTGCTCTTGGGGACCTTGCGTTCATAGACAAAGAATAGCAGCTTCAAGGATTTTCTTGTGGTCAGCAGCAAGTGGAGGCAAATCATTCAGGCCGAACCATGCAGCTTCAGCTGCATCATCCCCTGCTTTCAGAGTTCCGCCAGTTCTTTTGACCAGATAGCAAGCGGCAATCACTTGCCTTGGGTCGCGATTAGGGTCTGTATACAGCCCAGTGAAACGGATTTCCTCAACATCCAGGCCGGTTTCTTCTTTCATCTCACGCTTAAGGCAATCCTCGGCAGTCTCATCATCTTCAATCCTGCCCCCTGGAATTGCCCATTCCCCTTTGAAAGGCTCGCCTGCGCGTTTGATTAGAAGTACTTTATTTTCCTCAATTAGAACCATATCGCATGCAAAAGGTCTCATACAAAGATATAGAAGGAGAAAATTTAGAAATCAGAGGACTTTGACTTCCCAAATGAATTTACTTCTGGTCGGAACAGCATCAATGGCAATCTTGATTCCATAGCCATTCTTATCGACAAGGTGGGTAAGGTCCTTGATGAGCTTGTCATTAACTTCGTCAGTATTTACCCATGAGCAGGATTTTCTTGTCACTATGCAGTCTGCAATAATAAGCGCATCGTGTTCTGAGACACCGACACTCATAATTTGGGCCATTATTTCTTCTGACTTGTCAGCCATGGAGGGAATTAAGGAAATAAAGATTTAAATGTCTAGGCACGGGGAACTTAAAAAAACTAGAATAAGCTCCTCTGAACTACCATAGGATGGAACTGCACAAGCACTTCCATGAGTTTTTCATATGCCGGATCTGAAAAGACATTTGGCGGATGTCCCCCATCGAGCAGGATTGCAGCTGCCATGTCAATCATGTTCCTAAGCTTGGTCTCATCCTTCTCAATCTCCCGAATTTCGCTCACGACTTCAAGGAGCAACTTTGCATCATCCTTCTCAAGTGCAAGTTTTGCCCGGATGCCCTTGCCATATGTGGCTGCGACTGCCGCTGCGGGAGTGCCGTTGTGATTGATGATACTGGCCGCTGACTCGCGGTCATCCTGGGAAAGAAGTGAAAGACCTTCTGCAAGGACAACTGCAGATTTGCCTGTTTTTTTCCAGTTGTCAATAACGGACTTCATCCGGCTCTTGGTATCTGGGGAAAGACGGTTAAAATGGGTTTTCATGTTATAAACAATATATAATAAGTTATAAAAAGGTTTATTATGTGTAATTAACAGGGCCAAATACTGTTTAAATGCCCCTTTACAAGTATTTTACGTGGGATGATGACATGAACAACCTCCTAGCCTGCAAAGGCGATGAAGATGTCAACAGCGTCTGACCACACTTCTGCTTGCTTTGATTAGAATAAGTTTCTCGAAAAAGAATTCGTGCTTTCCGAGCGTTTCGACCCTGAAGCCAAGGTGCCTGAGCCTCGCGATTGTTGAATCAATGTTGTTGAGGCTGCTCTGAACAAGATAGAGTGAGCCATTCTCCTTTAGATATCCTGAAAACTCGGAAAGGAACCGCTCCAATGTTTCCCTCCCGTCTTTTCCGCCATCAAATGCTTTGTTGATATTTCCATCCATTTTCTCATCATCATTGGTTGGAAGGTAAGGCGGATTGAAAAGAATGGCATCGAATTTGCCTGAAACGTTTGAGAATAAATCACTTTCACGGAACACTGCCCCAAGGTTGTTTCTTGATGCATTCTCAATTGAGGTTTCAACTGCAGATGGATTGATGTCCACGCCAAGAACAGAATTTTGTCCTGCCCAGGAAAGAGAGACTATTCCGCAGCCGCAGCCAATCTCAAGAACATCACCAGCCTCGCATGCTGCACCTGCAAGGAGGAATGAATCTTCGGCGGGCGGATAGACATCACCAGGCACATGCAATTTGAGTTCCTTGTAGGAAATCTCCATGATATTTATAGATTGCTGCGGATATTAAATCCAGATGGACGAGATTCTTTTTTTGCTCCTAAAACAAGGGGCGCACAAAAAGCCTGTGAAACTTACCACTGCGGAAGTTGGAGCAGGAGCTGGCTTGTCACAGCAAAGCGCATCCAGGAGGCTGCTCTCGCTTGAGGAAGATGGGCTGATAGCAAGAAGCGCTGATGGAATTTCACTCACGAAAAAATCCCAGGAAAAGATTGCAAAGGAATTTGCGGTCTTGAAATCTGTTTTTGAAGAAAGGCTTGATATTTCAGGTGCTATCGAGACTGGGATTGGAGAGGGAAAATATTACCTTAGTCTTGATGGGTACAAAAAACAAATGAAGGAAAAGCTTGGATTTGTTCCTTTTCCAGGAACATTGAACATCAAACTGGCAAACAAAGAACATTGGAAAAAGGAGCAGCTCCTGGCAACTGAGGCAATTGTGATTAACGGGTTCAGAAGCAAGGAAAGAAGTTATGGTGATATTTACGCATACCCATGCGAGCTTGAAGGAAATTCCTGCGCAGTCATTGTTCCGTTGCGAACATCTCATGGACCTGACATTATTGAGATTGTTTGCGGGTTTGATATAAGAAAGAGATTCAAGAAAAAAGATGGAGACATAATTACGGTGATTTTCTGAAAGGAATTATCAGGAGAGTACGTTTTTTCGGCGGTAAAAGGGAATACACAATGGCAGATGGAGAGAACAAATTAGTTTTCCAGAGTTCTGAAAATATTTCACAGGGAAACTGTGTTGAGGTTCAGGGCGAAGTAAAAGGCGAGAGAATAGAGCCTACGATAGTGGTTGTTCTTGAAGGGGAAGAGGCCGAGCAGACAATCAAAGAGGTAAAGGAAAAGGCCGCTGCACAGGTAAAGGATGGGCCGTTGATTTTCAAGGATGAGGTTACTACCAAGATGTGGCCCCACATCAGAAACGCGGCAGCAGAGATACTTTATGCAAGGAAGGCAGGGCGGCCGATATTGCTGAGGTTCCATGGAGATGCTGATGGCATCTGCGGAGCTTTTGCATTGTCAGATGTTATGTACTGCAAAACATTCCAGCAGAATGCCGCAGTATACAGCGTGCGGGACGCGCTGCGGGATATAGGGAATGTAGGGCAGGAAGCCAATCCACTAATCATACTTCTTGATTTTGCATCCAACGATGCTTCATCGGCAGGGCTTGAGCTTCTTCGCGCAGCTGGAATTCAGTTCATGATTATTGACCATCACCCGCCAGGAGAAAAACTCCCTGAGCAGGCAGTTTCCCCATTCCGTTTTACCGCAGATGGCTCGAAATACACTGCAGGGTACCTTGGCTGCGAGGTTGCAGCTGCCTGCGGAATGGATATTGAGAAGGCAACAAGCCTTGCGAAGGTCGCTTGTGCTGGGGACAAATCACTGATACTTTCGAGCGAGGAGAAAGACATTGAAAGGGCAAGGGTGCTTGACTTCTTAGCTGCCCATGCTTCTTTTGGAAACAGCCTGGAGTTCTACAGGAAGGCCATGGATAAGGATGAACTTTACAATTCTATTTCGCTTCAGGCAAAGGAA
This sequence comes from uncultured Microcaldota archaeon, assembly GCA_963791815.1. GTDB lineage: Archaea > Micrarchaeota > Micrarchaeia > Anstonellales > Bilamarchaeaceae > Bilamarchaeum. The sequence continues at coordinate 445,438 of CAWBTT010000002.1, forward strand.
TCCATTGAGGAAGCGGCTTCCAGGGTGAATGTGAAGAAGTCTGAACAGGATGGATTCACAGTTGCGACTTTCACTCTTGAGAATGTTGTGAAAAAAGGCGAGTGGCCGCCAGCTGGAAAGATTACCACGAGCATTTTTGAGAGCATGACTGGGGATAGTCCTTTGCTTTGCATAGGATACACTGAGCGCTCGGTAATCATGAGGCTTAATGATGCTGCAGTTGCCAAGGGGTTGAGCGCAAATGACCTTGCCAAGAAGACAGTTGGGAGCATGGCCGATTTTGTTGAAGGCGGGGGCGGACATCCAAAAGCCGGCGCGGTGAGGGTGAAAAAAGGCTTTGCAAAGGAAGTTCTGAACGAGATTGTAAGGCAGGCAATTGACGTAATTAAACAGAGAGAACAACAGAAATAAAAACCGTAAGAGCGAATTCTCCTCCAAGTGAGGTCCATGGGAAGAGGCAGTCCAGTAAACGGAACAAGATTGAATCCGGCAGTATTTGGAATGGCTGATTATACATTGAGAAGAACTGATGTCAACAGCGCAGTTGAGAGGGCCAAGAATCTTGCAAAGCCGGATATAATTGATGCCCGCCTTGGCGACCCTACAGTGTTCGGGCTGGGCCCGTTTTCAAGATATCCCCTGCATGTGGAGAGGGCGATGAAAGACCCCAAAGCATGGTCATACACTGACAGCAGGGGACTTGGGGAGTTAAGGGAAGTTCTGGCAGTCGGCAATCCGGAATTCGGAAGGAATGGATATTCGGTGCCAACTGATAATGTTTTCATAGGTCCTGGAGTGAGCGGGGTCGCGAGGGCTTTGTTCACTGTTCTGATAAACAAAGGGGATGAGGTCGCGATTCCGAAGTGGAGCTACATCATCTATTTCGCAGAGGCGGCGCTCAGCTCGGCAAAGGTCGCAAATGTCAGGCTTACGGAAACCGGACAGGTTGACCTTAACCACCTCAAAGACAGCATTAAGCCAAATACAAAGGCAATTTTCATCACCACTGTGGGCAATCCGCTCGGGGTTGCTATTAGCCACGGGTCTTTTGCGCAGGTTTTGGATTTAGTGAATCAGAAGGAACGTAAGTTCAATCATCCGATATGGCTCGTTTTTGATACCATTTATGAGAATTTCAGAAGCGGCTCTGAACCAATAGACCCGATAAGCAGGGTGCTTGAACATGGAAGGCTCGGGCCTACAGTTGATTTCTATTCCATATCAAAAACAATCGCAGCCCCTGGGGCGAGGATTGGGTGGATGAGAATTGCAGAAGGCACTGAATTCCAGAAAGAGACAGAAGACTTCATTGAGGGGCTTGCGAGGCTTTATCAGCCGACCCTTGGAATGGCGCCGGTGATTTTCCAGATGGGACTTGCAAGGCTTTACCAGGAGATTCTTGATTCCAGTTCAAAACGAAGGGGGTTTGACGATTTCAGGATGAAAATGAAGATGGTTTCGATTGGAAGAACAAGGGATTTCATCGAGCAGGCATCAGGAATCGAAGGTGTTGTTTTTCCAAGATGCTATTATGATGGGATTGGTGTTGAGCCGAATATGATACACTCGTGGTATGCTTTGATTGGGGTTGACAAGGCCATTCTTCCAAGGAACGGAATCTCCCAATCAAGAGAACTTGCAGATTTCCTGATTGACAATCCAGGCTCTCCAATTCTGTTTACCACGCCTGGGGACAGCTTCCTTGCAAGTGATTTGAGAGGCCAAGAGCAGGAGTTCATGAGGTTGGTTGTGTTGTCAAAAAGGACATCAGAAATGGCAGAATCAGTGTCTCGTTTTGTAGAAAGTAAAAGAAAATAAAAAGAAAAAAACTTACGACATCTGGAGCTGTGCGACAAAGTCCTTGGCTGCTTCGAGAGTCTTTTCCTTGTCAGCACCAGCGACAAGTATCTTGCCCTGCTCAAGCTCTTTGACTACCTTTGTTTCAGCAGTCCAGTCTACTGGAGAAGTTGCAAGCCAGCTCTCTGAGAGGCTGTTGACAGCGTCGCCGCCGACTGAGACAACTGTGCTCAGCCCGGTTGCGTCTGAGTCAAGCACAACAAGGTTGCCTGGGCTCGTGTAGGTCACTGCATCAACAGAAGCTGCGTTGTTCGGCATAATGACTGCTGAGACTCCGCTCATGTCTGCTGTGCATGATACCGCGCCGCCTGCTGCACTGCATGCACCAACGGTCTCGGTAATTTCGAGAACCTTTACGGTTACACCACTGACTGTTGTTGACTCTCCCTCACCAAGTGTTACTATTGTTGATGAGTCGCTTGCAGATGCTGTTTCACTCGGACCAAGCCACCACTGAGCTCTTGCCAGTTTGTGTGCCATGTCGAACTCTACAGTGTTGTCGTCGATGAGCTCAAAGACTGAACCCCTCTCGGAGATGTAGCCTTCTTCGACCATCTCAACTCCAGGTGATACTGGACCTGTTGGGAGACCATCACCTGCACAAAGCGGGCTCGTACAGTAGAACTCCTGCACAAAGAAATCTGGTGGGTTCGGAGTCGCGTGTCCGTAAAGGATTTCCTCATTGTCTGAAGTTACCTCGAATCCTGCTCCATCATCAGATGTAAAGTCGAATGTCGCATCCCCAGGTGTTCCGCTGTCAATTCCATCAACACCGAACATGAAGTAGTCGACATAATCGTTTGACGAACCGGTTCCAGCTTTTTCTGCTATAGCAAAGTGGAAGTCAGGCTCATCAGGACTAATAAATCCAATGAAACCAGCACTGTAGAGAAGGTCGCCCATCTGCTCATCAGTCACAAAAGGACCTGAAAACACAGTATTACCATCCTGGATAAGGATTGCACCACCTTCTGGAGGAGCGAATGAATTATCCCCATCTCCGATGTCTTCATACCTTACTTCGGTTCCTGGAAGACCGTCCTTGTTGTCCGGTGATGCTCCAAGATAGAATGAGGTGTCTATGTAGTCGAGGAAACCGTAATCATCGCTTGATGAAGAAGTCCTCATCATGACAGTACCTACAGTCAGACCAAAGTCATACTCGGTCCCCGCAATACCGCCAGCAAAACCACCAGAATATGGAATTGCAGAACCGATTCCATCGCCATCGAGAAGTCCATCATTGTTACCATCACAAACAATGGCTTCGAACGGCCCTATAGATACATCTGGGTTGCAGTCATTTCCACTAGCATCGAAACAAAGTCCGATGTAGAACTCATCATCTGACAAGTCACCAGCAACATCAGTCCTGGCAACTTCAAAGACTGAACCTGTGTCACCTGAAGAAACTTCGATGTAAGGTGCGTAGATTGTACATTTTGCTTGTACCGGGTCACCTGCTGCGCATGTGGTTGGTCCTGTTGCAGAGACATCGCCCCCAGCTCCAGGGTCGTCTGAACAGCTTGTGTAAGGACCTTTTGATGCTGAGATGTCCTTGTCAGAAGTTTTAAGTTCAAACTTCAGATTGAACCTGTCCTCAGAAGTCAGGTCAAGTCCCTTGTATGAGAGTTTCCATGAGGCTGGCTCTTCTACGATTGTTACGTAGTCTCCAGGCTCAAGCTCCTCTTCACCAGATGATGAGATGTCCTCAATGTCATCTGAGAAGACAATGATTGTTCTCAAAGTGTCTGGTGTTTCTGGGTCTCCGTCAAGGCCTCCTGGGTCAGGTGCTGCGTCCATGTTCTTCCATCCAAGTGCGCACTCATATGAGGGGTTTGTGTTCTCATCTGAGTCAAGCTCCTGTCCATCTTCACACTCAATCTCGTGTGAGAAGATTGCAACATCAGCCCACTTAGCTCCGAAGGTGTAACCAGGTGCTACTTTGTAGACGTGGAATCTGTATTCCTTACCATTGACCATCATTTCTTTGGTGTCTCCGGGGTCTACCTTGTCCTTCTCAAGAACATTGTCGTTGGCATCAAGCACAGAGATAATAGCGCTTGTGGTGTCACCGTGTGCCTCAAGGTCGTCCAACTGGAACTTAAGGTCATCAACCTGAAGGAATTCCCCCTGGTTGAGGATACCACCAACTGACTCTTTTGCCAATTTGACTGAACCGCCGTTGACAAGTACGTTCTCATTGAGAAGTGTGTCTACTGGCGCGGTCATCTCTGAAATTATCCACTCTTCACCAAGGAAGTATACCTTGAGTCTGTGGGTTTCAGTTGCATCGTCAATGTCTCCATCTACTGATTTGCAGTAAGTGAAGTCATTGTCTTCTGAGTCAGTACATACAGGAATACCGAGTTCGTCTCCTCCAGGTCCGTCAAACTTCAAGGTATATGCCAAGAAGTCAAGGTCACCGACTACATCGTCAGGATCTTCATCAAACCTGTTCTCTGCTACGAGCCACATATTCTGCATTTCGACATAAGTGTTTCCAGAGTCTGAGTCTGTCAGAGTCATGTCTGCAAATGTTGAGAATGCTCCTCCGTCAATGTTGTAGAGGAATGTCTCTGATACTCCAAGGTCTCCGCCAGCACCATCAGTGAATGGATTTGCATTCTCTGATGTGTCTGAACCACCCATCTCGTACTCCGCATCGGAGTCGCCTGCAACGTTGTCTTCCCTGTCAAGAAGCTCCCTGTTCATGAAGTCTCCGATCAGGTTCTCACCAGTCCATGTTCCTGCAGCAACTGAGCCTGGCACGGTAATTTCCAACCTTGCTTTCTCGTCGCTAATGGAACAGGTTCCTGCTGAGCCGTTTGACCCATCGCCTGAACAAGTTGCAGAGCCAGAGACAGAAGCTGTAAGTGTTTCGCTTTTGTAGCTGTTTGCTGCAATAGTTCCTGCAATCAAGGCAGCTGCAACACCGTCAGATGGGTGTGCGTCTCCGCCCATAGCTACTTTGGCAACTGCGTTTCCGCTGCTATCAACCAAAGTAGTCGTTCCAAAGCTCACTGCAGCAAATGCAGCAGAGCTTGCCAGCAATGTCGCTCCTGCGACAAGTGCTCCAAATTTTTTCAGGTTTACTTTCATAGAGGAGAAATCACCTATTACATATAAAAAATTTACCTGAGAAGGTGTATTGTCTAATTGTGAGGCAGATTGTAATGAAAATAGCGATAAGCGGATTCGGAAGGATAGGGAAGTCATTCCTGCGCGCTGCAGTTGCAACTGGAGCTCTGGGAAGGGATTTTGACGTAGTAGCAATCAACACAAGAAGCGGGGTTGATGGACACCTCCACCTTTTCAAATATGATTCTGTTTATGGCAAATTCAATGGCGATGTCAAAGCAGAGGACGGCAACTTCGTCGTTAATGGGCACAAAATCAAATGGATTCAGGAAACAGACCCAGAGAAACTTCCGTGGAAGGATTTGGAAGTTGACCTTGTCCTTGAGAGCACTGGGAAATTCCGCTCGAGAGAAGATGCGCAAAAGCATTTGAATGCAGGGGCGAAAATGGTTTTGATATCCGCTCCTGGAAAGGGGGTTGACGCTACGATTGTCCCGGGAGTAAATGATGACAAATTCGAGAAAACCATGCAAGGTATTTTCACTAGCATCGTGCACAACCAACTGCCTTGCCCCAGTCATCAAAGTAATAAATGAAAAGTTCGGAGTTGAGGTGGGTTTCCTGAGCACAATCCACGCATACACCAGTGATCAAAAGATAATCGATGGTAGCCACAAGGACCTTCGAAGGGCAAGAGCTGGTGCCGTCAATATTATACCGACAACAACTGGCGCGGCTAAAGCAATCGGAGAAGTCATTCCAGAAATGGCAGGAAAGATGGACGGGGTCGCTTTCAGGGTTCCTGTGCCAGATGGCTCTATGAATGATATGTCCCTGCTTCTCAAAACCGAGGCCACCGCAGACGAGATTAACGCTGAATTGAAAAGGGCATCTGAAAATGAATTGAAAGGGATTCTTGGCTATACTGAGGAACCGATTGTCTCCTCAGATGTTGTCGGGGATTCGCATTCTTCAATAGTTGATGGGGCCCTGACCAAGTCTTTTGGCAAGCTTGTGAAGATATCCGCATGGTATGATAATGAGTACGGATATTCATGCAGGCTTGTTGATTTCGTCAGTAAAATCGCAAAAGGCTGAGAGAAGTTTATAAGCCTTTGCTGCTTATTTTATCTTGATGGCAGTAGGACTAGAAGTTGTAGCATCGAACATAGCAGGCTTTCTTTCAGCCATTGCTCCTGTAATATCACTTATCCTGATTATACTGGGAGGAATACTCTACGGTATTGCCCAGACACAGCCTCCAGATTCCAGAGGAAAATGGCAGGCGGCCGCCATCAGCATAGTAATAGGTGGCGTGATTGTAGGTGCTGTTGCTGGCGCCGCGAGTTTCATACAGGAGCAGTCTTCAGGATTGCTTAAACCTGCTTGAATTTTTTCTATTTTTTATCCGCGGAAATGAACTCTCTCGAACTATATAAACAGCCAGATTCCTACCCCTAAGTATATACTTAGTTTTGCATAAGTATGTACTCAGGAGGATGAGGATATGGAAAAAACCGAAGTAAAACTGGATGATGAAGGATTTGAAGAAATCCAGTCAGATAAGGGACAAAACGCTGGCACAAACAGACCGGACATGCGAGTTGTACAGGCAGATCGCGATAAGGATGGCAATGTAGTATATTCAAATGTAGGCGGTATGTGGAAAAATGTTTCCAAGAACGGGAACGAGTTTTATACATTGAAAATCGGACAGCTGAAGCTGTTAGTATTTCCGAATAACAGGTAGATTGAGATGATAGATGAGAAGAAGAAATATTACAAGGACCTTGAAGACCTCCCAGGAGTAGGGGAAGTAACTGCTGAAAAACTCCGGGCTTCTGGGTATGGTGAGTTCTCAGCATTGGCTGCTGCGAATCCACATGAGGTTGCTGAAACTGCCGGGATGGGAGTTGAGGCTGCCAAGAAAGCTATTGAGGCCTCAAAATCAATGATAGATATCGGATTTGAAGGAGCGGATGAGGTTTTTGAGAGAAGAAAAAGCATCAGCAAGATTACAACCAGTTCAAAATCACTCGATGAACTTCTCGGCGGAGGAGTTGAGACAATGTCTATTACCGAGATGTACGGAAGATTCTCAAGTGGAAAGAGCCAGCTTGGTTTTCAGCTTGCTGTGAATGTGCAGAAACCTGTTGAGGACGGGGGACTTGGCGGAGGAACTCTTTTCATTGATTCTGAAGCGACATTCAGACCAGAGAGGATTGTGCAGCTTGCAGAATCGCAGGGGCTGGATACACAGGAGGTTTTGAAGAATATCAAGGTTGCACGTTCTGAAAACAGCGACCACCAGATTATTCTTCTTGAGCGATGTGAGGAAATAATCAAAGAGCATAACATCAAGCTGATTGTGATTGACTCTTTGACATCACATTTCAGGGCTGACTACCTTGGAAGGGGAGCACTTGGTGAAAGGCAGCAGAAATTGAACAAGCACGTGCACGTTCTTCAGAAGCTCTCAGAGAAATATAACCTGGCAGTATATGTGACCAACCAGGTCATGGACAACCCAGGAATTCTTTTCGGAGACCCTACTACCCCGATTGGCGGAAATGTACTCGCACATATGTCGACATACAGGATATATGTTAGGAAGAGCAAGGGAGAAAAAAGAATTGCACGGCTTGTTGACTCTCCGAACCTTCCAGAAGGTGAAGCAGTGTTCACGGTCGGCCCGAAAGGAATTGGCGACTGATTTTTATCCTTTCCATTCTTACTTTTTCTTATGGACCGCTCTGAAATCATACTTATCGGAAGCAATGTGATTGCAATTCTTCTTGCAATAGCCTTGCAGTATGATTTTGCGATAGTTATCTGGAGCTACTGGTTTGAGAGCGTAATCATAGGCATGTATGCTGTTTTTTCGATGGTTCTGGTGGGATTGAAAAACAAGATACCGGCCATAGGCTACTTCGCAGGGGCAGGATTCTTCACAGTGCATTACGGCATGTTCCATTTCGTTTACCTGATGTTCCTCAGTTTCCTGCCAATTACTATGCTTGAGTGGACCCAGATACCGTTTGTCCTTCTCACTGGAGGGATTTTCCTCCTGAGCCATGGGGTCTCGTTCTTTGAACATAGCTTAAAGGAGAAGGAGAAAATAGAGCCAAGCAATAACTGGGAAGAGGACATTGGGCCGATATTCATCAAACCATATCAACGAATCGTGCCGATGCATATAACGATAATAGCAAGCGGTTTTGTGATGACGTTCATAACCGGAGAACTGGCTGCTCAAATTCTTCTGATTGTTCTTATGGTTCTAAAGACAGGAGTAGATTTGGTATCGCACCAAGCCAAACACAAGCTAAACGCCTGAGACGGCCCAGAGCGACACCACTACCAAAACGCCAAGAATTACATACGCTACTTCATCAGTCTGCAAATGTGAAACTACAATGTTAGTTGCGTTCATAGTCCCCTACCCAAAGCTCAGTCGCTTTAAGACACTGGCGAACAGCATTCTCACCATAATTCCTTACAACTTCAAGCATTCCCATGTTTACCTCCCCCGGGCAAGATTAGCAGGGCAAAGCCTGTGACCCCCCACCCGATAAGTTTATCACTGTGAGTTTATTTATATGTTTTCCACAGGAATATGGTGTAAAAATTAGTTTGATTAAAAGAATATTGTGTATTTTTACACAGCTCACCTCGAAACGTTGTTATTTTTGTTGAATAGCTAAGATATGGTGTGCAGAGGTGTATCCGTATGATTAAAAATACTGTCTATATAATATTATAACCATGAAAAGACTCCAACACTCACGAAAATTACTGGGAAGAATGGCTCTGGCAGGAGCATTGCTAACTGGATGCGCTGCAAGGCAGACCCCACAGGCCCCAGAACCAGCTCCTGCGCCAGCAGCAAGGCCTGCAGAGGCGCAGGAAGAGAACCCAAGAGAAACATGTCTGCGCAGAAGAGCGGGCATTCAGAAATGTTTGGTTGAAGCTGCCATGGAATCGTGCAGAGGACCAGTAGCTGATAGGGCAGTGTGCCTTAGGCAAGCCCTTGATTCGGGACTTGAATTCCCGGGGGAACAAAGAGACCTCGGTGTGATACTCAATGAAGGAGATGAAGTCTTCTCGTTGAACGTTGGGGAGTTCGTACTAATTAGTATTGTTAAGGTGGAGGCAGTTGCAGTGGATGAGGCTGGGGTCGATTTCCACTACGTTCACTCACAATCAGAAACAGACAGCCTTGCAGAAATGAGAGAGCTCGTTAGTTGTAGGTTCAGAGTGAACTATGACGGAACAGTCTCTGGAGATACCCAGCCCATCCGAGGACTTGAGATTTGGAATTTCAGAGTTAGGGAAGTTTCAGGCGGAGTGCAGATAAACTTTTCAACCATGGATAACAGAATCACTGTGAGGCAGTGAGATGCAGAAACAAAGAAATCGCAGGCAGACCATGCCACGTTTCGTAAAGGCGGCAGTGCTGAGCGCAGGATTAATGCTCTCATGCGGCGGCGCACAACAACAGATGCCGCCGATACAACCGCAGCAAACAGGCCAGGAAAAACCCCTTAGAGATGCTGCCTGCACAACAATTCGTGATGCCATGCATGAGCGTGTTGGTTCCTGCAAGGATTCTCCAGATTTCAGCAAATGTGTTTTTGGCAAAAGGATGCTTTTCAGCACTAAATATGAAAGTACAGAGCAGTTGACGATAGAAACCGGATTAAAGCAGGATGTTCTGGCAGATGCTGGGATAGCGCTTATGTCAGAAGGAAGAAGCAGGGGGCTTCTCGTCAGAGAAATCCGCCCAGACGGGGTTTGGTTCGAAATGCGCTTTGGCAAGAGGAAGCGACCCACAGTCCAAATTGAGCAACGGGAACTGGCCATTGTTGGGGGCATGAGGAAGCTGGAACATCTCGACAGAGTGAAAGGCGGAGAATTCTTCTATCGCTTCGGAAGATGGAGCATGGCTGAACTCAATGTATTTGTTGTTGATATGGATTCTGATATGATGTCTGTTGGGAGGACGTCCAATGGAGTAAAAGTAAGGTTGGGGGAGATGGGTGTTGATATAATCTCAGTCAAAAGGACGCCCAATGGAGTAAGAATCCAGCTGGTAGCTGACATATACGAAAACTGCCTGGTTGAATGATTAGAAATCATTCAGTTTTGGAACTTTTTTTAGCTTGGGTTTGGGTTTTGGCTTGAAGAGGTAAAACGCCAAGGCAGCAAGTATGGCGATTGCACTGATGCCTAGAATCAGAAGGCCACCTTCGTCATTTGTTTGGGTTTGCTTAAGTTTATCTGAAATTGCCGCCCCAGCGCGAAGCGAATTCACATATTCACCAGATTCATGGAGTTTTCTCATTGTCAGAAGCTTGTTTCTTAAGTCGGATTTTGAATCTGAATCCGGAAGCTGTGAAATGAGGTGTTCGATAAATGTTGCTGAGGAGCTGCTTTCATTTTCCAAGGATGAGATGATGGCGCCCATTTTTCTCACAGCAGTATTGAGACTCGAGAGTTTCTCGTTAAAGATTCGTGGATCGGAACTTATGAACTTGTCAATATCATTGATTTGTTTTTCAACATTGGAAGCACTCACGACAAATCTTCCGCTGTAATCTGTTCCTTTGGCTGCGGAAAGTTGTTTGGAGTAAGTACCAAGAATAGAATCTGCGTGTTTTTGGAGTGATTCTGTTAGTAGTTTGCGGCCAGACTTCTCATCAGAAAGTAATTTCTCCTGATTCTCAACCACAGAGCGAACCTTTTCAAGTGAGGCCACCGCCGCAACAGCATACTCCACTTGTGGACTGGCCTGAAGGCGGTTCAGAGAGGATTCGAACGAAAGGAATTCAGTTGCTGTGGTCGAGTTGCCAGCAAGGTAAAACCGTTCCTTCAAATCATTATAGTCCTTATATGCAGATTTCGTATATGCGTTGAGTTCTTTTCCGAGCCACTTGAAATCAACAGCCCCCAAAGCACTCACACGTTGACTAAGATTAAGAGCCGGAAGATTGTTAGAAAGTTTAGTGAGCTCACTTTTTCGTGCTTCTAATTTACTTAGAAATGGTGATTTTGAAACATCTGATGGTAAGCCATCCAGTTCTGAGATTTCTCCGGAAAGTTTGTTAGATAATTCAGCTGCCTTTTTTCTTAGGCTGTTCAACGAGGTTTGTTCAGATTTGTGGGCTGTTTGCAGTTGTTTGATAATTTCTATTGCTTTGCTATAATTGCCGCTAGTAGCTTGGTTCTGTGCTTGGTCAAAAAGCATTTTTGCAGTTGGACCAAGTTCGATGTTTTGATATATTTGGGCCTCGGATTCAAAAAAAGACTTGCTATCCTCAATAAGGTAGCTGACATGGACTTTGGAGGGCACATTCGCTACAAGACCAGAGATTTCTGCAGAGTATGCTTTTTCGGAGAGTTTCTTTGGTTTGCTCATTTTCTCCCCAGTTATCGCGTAAATAGACATTGAAGAAACCCCAGAATTATTTGCAGATTCCACCAGTATCGGGATTGTGTCAAGGGAGATTTTTGGAGTTATGGTGATGACATACTCGACTTGGGATTTGGGGCCGACGGGGTAAGTATTGAGATTGGATACTGTCTCCACATATGCGTCTGAAACATAATATTCCAGATTCAGAATATGTTTTCCCGAATCTAAGGGACGGTTTGGGTTTGCCCCATCTATTGTCGCCTTAGCGTTGTCCTGGAGAAGCTCGAGGTGGGGCACCTGTGAATCGAGCTGGAACTCCAGGACTTCGTTCACTAGGGCCACACCATTTCCAATGGCCGCTGCGTGAATAGATTTTGAATTTGTATGTGCTAGAGTAAGTGATTTGCTCATTGAAATCCGTTTTTTTTCAAATGGAGAGACGTTAGAAAATGTAAGAAGAAGATAATTGCCATCAACATAAAGACTGCTGAGAGATTCTTTGCCAGAAGTAACATCAGAATGCAAAAAAGGAAATGGAGGAGAAACCAGGATTGGAACTTGCACATTTCTTGCCCCATATTGCAAGGGATTAGTAACTACAAAATCTAGAAGGACCTCTGCTGGGACATCCAGATAAACTTGAGAAAAAATCGGAGTTGCAGAACCAGCCATGGAATTGCCCAGAACATCCCCTAGGTGGAGACTTAGCTCTTCTTCCACATATTCGTAGTTCAATTTGAGATCCTTTAGATGCCCGATTGCTTCTGGAAATACGAGGTTGCCGTCCACAACAATCCCAAACTCTAGATTCTGAAGCTCCAGGTAGAGATCCTGGGTCGTTGATTCCCCCAGACGAATTTTCTTTATCAACTCCGACCTTTTTTGCATCAGGTCATTCCCATATTTTAGGTTTGCTTTAGAGATAATGTTTGAGATTGCAGACTGGACATAAGAATCAATTTCATAGTCGCGTAGCCCATTTAGCAATGACAGGGTTTCCTCTTCGGTAGTAACATCAATATCGTCTTTTTTTGCATTTGCTATGAGTGTTTGAAGTTTTGAGATGGAGCTCTTTACCAGTATCTCGCTTTCGGAAGACCTTTGGGACCTTGCCATTCTGGCAAACTGTTCCGATTCAGAATATTTCTCATATTGTACGCCCAGCAAAGTTGATTTTTGAGCTGAGGCAAACGATGTATTTGCTTTCTCAATCAAATCAATGCTTTCTGGAGTTAGTTTTTTCTCTCGGTTCGTCTTTGCTAGTTCAGATATTGCATCTGCCATTTGCTGATTAACTGTTAGTTGTGCGGCATTATAAAGCGAATCAGTTTCTGAGATTAGATAGGAGTATCTTATCGCAGTCCTGTTTGCCTGGGATATGGCAGTGGCCATATATCCGCTCTGGAATACTGAACTGTGCACAATTAGAACCTCTTGAAGGTCTTGATCTGCCAGGTCCTTTTGAATTTGTAATTGTACGAAATAGTCGCTTACAGTGCCAGTAAAATCAATTTCGTTCGATGATGGGGCCCTGCGAATTAAGTGGATTTTTTGTTTTTTCAATTCTGAAAACTTTGTTTCAGTTAGACGTTTGCGCTTTTGCGCGGCAGAGAGCAGTACACCATACTGTAACTCGGCAGTTTTCATTGCTTCGAGACTTTCTTTACTCATCTCTTCATGTACTGGAATGGTGCCGCCTGGTCCCCAGAGCAGCCCAAACGCTGGATTAAACGAAGAAAGGTCTGGACCGTGGCTTCGTAATTGTTTAGAGAGTTCTTCAGAATGGTTTTGGAATATCGACATTGTGCCAAAATTCCCCTCATTTAGACTGGAATCATAAGAGAGAAACGCGGTTTTTCCAGAATTACATAGGCCATCTGGGCGTGCAGAAAAAGAAAGATTGCAAAGCCCCATGGATTCGACCTGGTCGAATGAGAACCTGGATTCTGAAATGGAATTTGCAGCATGCTTCTCGCTTAGCTCGAGGGCATTGAGCGAGTGGTCGATGGTCAGTTTCCAATTATTTCCATATTCCATACAACTAATTGCGGCATTAAATGACTGGAATAATGCCACTGGAGAAGTGCCTTGGTTGCCCCAGAGCTTGACAAGTTCCGGAAGTGCCATGCATTCATAGTAATTCTTTAACGCGGCGTTTTTTGCATTGTGCGCTTTTAGCACATTCTCATCGATAGGTGCATCTTGAGTTTCTTCAGGTAGCTGAACAGAATCTAATGTTTTTTGCAATTCAGGAAGATTCCACCACACTTCCATACCCACAGAGACTATGTTTGGATTTGAAGCAACCCAGGATGCGTTTTCCCATGGACGCACGAACGTTGCGTTTGAAACCAGAACAAAAAATAAAAGAAAAAGAGCAAGCTTGCTCATTTCATCCCCCAAGAAGACTCAGAAAAAAGAGGTACTTATATTTTCTCCAAAAAAAGATGGGGAAATGCACAAACGAAAAAAATGAAACTGTGGAAACTCACTTTTCCGAATAGAATATATTCCCTTTGGGAAGATATTGCCTGATGAAGATTTTACTTTTGGCTTTTCTATGCCTCGTTATTGCAGGTTGTGTCACCGAAGAAACGCCCGAGCCAATTGTAGAGGCAGAAGAAAATGATACTGCGTCGGAAACAGATACAAACGGTATTATGCCGGAAACAATGCCGCCACCTCAAGCGAACGACACAGAAGGAAAACTAAAAAACGAAACCGTTTTTCCCAAAGAACCTTTTTTCGACTTCAATTATACTGATGAAAACGGCACCTGGAGGGTCTTCTTCTTCCATTCCCCAGGTTGCTCGGCATGCCAGGATTCATATCCAATCATAGGAGATTTGAAGGAAAAGTATCCAGAAGTCAGTTTCATCAACTATTCATTGGCAACGCAGAATGGAAGCAAGGCCTACGTAAAGTTTGCAGAACTGCACAACCTCAGCACCCAAAAACAGATGGTGCCCCAAGTACTGGTAAACGGAACGATACTCACCGACAGGTTCAACATAGAACAAAAACTAGGGCCGTTGCTTGAGAATCTTACGAAGTGATGCCCTTATCCTGCGCAAATGCAGACCAAGAATTGGTTTTTGGACCAAATCAAGTTCTTTCACTGAAAAATCAAGGAACTCCTCTGGCTTTTCATCGCCCTTTGCCAATGCATTCCAGTCTTCAATGATTTCAGCGTATACGTCCAGTTCGTACTGGCAATCGCCAAGGGCCTCGGGAGACATTTTCTCATAGTCTGTTTTTCTCTTATTAAGAGGAGGGCAAAGCGCATCCTCGCGAATAGAAACCTTGCCATTTCTCAGGGAAAATGGGTATGTCAGGCATACGCCAGGCTTGTAATCCTCTATTGTGCAGATTGCTTGGGGGCGCCCTCGCAGGAATACGCACGAGTCATGTTCCCGCTTCAGATAGAATTCCATCCGGTCATTAAGTGCTTTGAAACCAAGCGCATTCTTCTCAACAGGACAATATTGCACAAACTCATTGACGGGCTTCCCAGTCGCTTCCACAACACGAAGAATATCATAGGTTGTGACGGCAGCAGATATCCTGCAGCAGAGCGAAAGGCAGCCAAAGCACATGTTCTGGCTTTCCATTTTAATAGTGGTCGCCATATAGAATTTTCTTGATTCGTAGTCATAAAAAAGGAATGGTAAGATGAGGATTGTCCACTTCGACAGGAAGACCGGGGAGATGAAAATCCAGGCCGAAACCCTCGATGACATGTGGCACCTTGAGAAGGTGATTTCCGAGGGAGACTTAGTCGAATCCAGGACTATGAGAACATACAAAGTTGGGACCAAAGAAGAAAAGAAACCAGTCACAATCAGGATAAAAACCGAGCGCGCAGAGTTCGCCAAAAACGCAAATCGTCTCAGAATACTCGGAACTATCGAATGGGGCACCCCAGAAGAATACATCCAGAGGGGCAGGCACCACACGATAGAAGTTGGTGAAGGCGACCGGGTCAAAATCATCAAACGCTGGAAGAACCACGAAATCAAAAGGCTCCAGCAGGCTGAGAAAGAGTCAAAACGGCCGAAACTCAGGATAATCGTGATGGATGATGAAAAGGCTTTGACCGCCACCTTGCGAGCATTTGGAGTCGATTATGGCCCGGAATTCCACAGCTCAGGAAGCAAGAAAGATGACAACTATGAGAAGGCCGAGCAATCATATTTTGGGCAGATAAGCTCTGAGATTGAACGGCATGAGGAAAAGTATGTTGTTGCGGGGCCAGGATTTGCAAAGGAGAATCTGAAGGATTTCATTAAGCAGAAAAAGCCAGAGCTGCTGAAAAGGATAATATTCGAAAGTGTGAGCTACGCTGAAAGAAACGGAGTAAATGAATTGTTCAAACGGGGAGTCATTGAAAAGACAATGGGGGAGGAAAGGCTCCAGAAGGAGATGAACCTCGTCGAAGAGATGCTTACTGAAGTTTACAAAGACAGTGGGATGGCAGTCTATGGGCTTGTTGAAGTAAGAAAGGCAGCAGAGGCCCATGCAATAGGAAAACTGCTTGTTCTCGATGAATATCTTAGAAATGATTCTGAAGCAGAGAAACTGGCTGAGAAGGCAGACCGTGCAAAAGCAGATGTCGTCATAGTTTCATCTGAAGGAGATGCAGGGGAAAAACTCAAAGGATTTGGAAAGATTGCGGCCATCCTCAGATTCAAAATTCGTGCTTGAGTTTGGATATGAATGAGGAGATTTTGCCTGAAGGGCCTGGTTTTATCGAATGTACAATTCTGGGCTCTATCTCAAATGGCTCTGGAAAGGTGGATTCGAGTTTTGACTTCAATCCGGGAATTGTTTCTTTTTTGAAATCATCGCCCGGAACAATGAAAAGGATGCACTTGCCAGGTTCTTCCTGCAACGCCTGGAAAGCCAGAACCCCTGGAAATGTCCGTACGTAGATGTCAAAAGCCACGGAGGTCGCAAGTTTTCCGCTTTTCATCATTATCAGCGGGTCAACTCTCCCAGAAACCGTTTTTATCACATGAGAACCACGACCGCAAGGACATTTTGTCCCCATGGAAACCAAATCTGCAATATTGTATCTTATGAGGGGCATTGCACGGAGCCAAAGTGGAGTGAGAACCAATGAACCAGGTTTTCCATCGGGCAGGCGCTGGCCAGATTCGTCAACAACTTCGGCAATTATTGAGTCAGAGTGAAGATGAAGGTTTCCTTTTTCGCATTCGAATGCTATGGGCCCAGTCTCAACTGCGCCATAGATATTCCGAACATCGGCGCCAAAGGAGCGATTAATCAGTTTTCTTGCGTTTTCTGAGAGGACTGCTGCTGATGAAAATACTTTTGGGATTTTCAGGCCAAAATCCAAGTTGGCTTTTGCCAGGATTGTGAGTGTGCCCGGGTATGAGCGCACCACCTGGGGTTTGATTTTAGCCAGTTCTTCCAGGATTTTCAATTCATCCTGGAAAAGAGAAATAAAATGGGTGCGGAAAAGCCCCAGTTTTCCGCTGAAGACTGTATCAGAAGGCTTGTACACAACGCGCGCCATTAAATCCCGGGGATTGAAACCTGATTCTATGAACCTCAGTCTGTAGAGCGCCAACCGGTAGGCCCGTTCTTGTGCTGTTGCATAGGTTTCCAGCGCAAGACCAGTTGAACCGGATGTGCGGAACCTGAGCAATGACTCTTTTTTGTACTGGGTGCTTATGAAATGGTCTGGCTCTCTGAGGTCTTTTTTTCTGATTGTGGGGAGAAACTGCAAATCATCAAGAGATTTTATTTTGCTCAGTGTTTTTTTGTAATAGGGAACATTTTGCATTGCATGAGAAACCAGAAAAATAAGCTTCTTTTCCTGGATGGCCTCAAGTTCAGAACGTGATTTCCATTGAGTATGTCGCATCTGAAGGATTTGCAATGCCGAATCAAGCACCAGGTTTCACCTTGGAGATTACGCGCTTGAGTTTGCCGGATTTGTCGCGTTGTATTTCTTCCACTTCCTCAAACTCCATCCTGACATCTTCCCCCTCGCATGCAGCCAGGACTTTCTTCCGAATCTCTTCCATTTCTCTCGCATTCAGCCCATTTCCGAACGGAACATACTTGAAGATGAAAAGCCCGGGCTCTTCCTGAACAAGCTGGTGCTGCAATGTCCCTTCAATTATGCTGCCCATCCTGTGGACATTCATAGTTAGTGCTGCCCGCCTCTTCCCGCTTGGAAGTGTAACGAACTCGGTTGTCCTTCCATGGACTTCTTTCAGAACTGGAAGCCCCCTGCCGCAGGGGCATGGTTTTCCCCAAGATGCGTAATCGCCCACATCGTACCGTAAGAGAGGCATTGCCTTGTTGTGCAGGCTTGTTAGCAATACCCGCCCCATGCCAGATTTGACAGGGTTGTTGTTCGAATCCACTATTTCAATCAGGGTACCAGCATCCACATGAAGGCTATGCTCCTCAGGGCATTCCCAGGCCATGGCCCCCATTTCCCAGCACGAGTATTTGTTAAACACTGGGCAGGAGAATGAATCTGAAATCAAACGGCGGTTTTCTTCACTCAGGACCTCGCCCCCGCAGATGAATGATTTGACTTTGATTCTGAATTCTTCCTTCAGGTTCTCCTTGGCAAGCGAATACGCGATTGATGGGTATATGTACATGTGGTCTATTTTTCTTGATTTGAGTTCCCTAAGGATGGAGGATTCATCAACAGATGAATGAAATAATAATGTCCGATAAAGCCCTGCAAATGATGTTTGGACGTGCCTGAAGGGAGTTTTCCCGGAATCTATCCTGACTGTCAGGTCAAATGGGGACATGCCATGCTCAAGCTGAATGAAAAGGAGGAGGGCTTTGCGGTATTCATTTGACTTCTGATCCATTGAGACGGTAATTGGAATGCCGGATGAACCAGATGTCGATACCTTGCGTAGTCGTTTGCCTGAAAACTCAGGATTTAGAAATGCGCTGCGGTTGCACCGCACATCCATTTTTGGGGTTGGTTGGATATCCTGAAAGGCGATGTCTTTTGGGAGGTTTTTATAATATTCAGTCTTAGCTGCGCTTTCCAATATAGAGTTGAGCCTGGAGTATTGTGACTCTTTGATTTTTTCGGTATCCGCCCATTGTTCCTTCCGAAGAGAAATTAGGTTCTTGAGCACTCCCAAGTGCATGATGAGTAGTTGATAGAAAGGTTTTATATCGGCTTCAGAGGCCTGTGGACTTCAGTTTTGAGATGAATGACTGTATCTTCCCAGTCCTCCCCTTTGGCAGCGTCTCGACCAGTTCGATGTCAATTTTAGTGGGCTCAGGAAGACATTCCTGAAGTTCTTTCTTAGTCCCATCACAATCCAGCTGACCAGATGATACGATTTTGAGTGTAAGCTCGCCAGGAGCTTCCTGATGTGCCTGATAGAGGACGATTTCTTTTTTTGTGTAAAGGACACTTTCAAGGAACATTGGGGACCAGGGACGGCCGCTTTTGAGAACAAAGAAATCATTATCCTGGCCTTTCAGCGATTTTAGGATGTGGGTGCCTCTTCCGCATTTGCAGCTTGTGCCAAATGAGGCAGTATCCCCGATACGGTATCTAATGAATGGCATAGAATAACGCCAGAGTGAGGTTATGAGCAAAGCGCCTTCCTTGGCAGGTTGGCCGAATTCATCGACAATTTCCAAGATAACAGAATCAGAATGGATATGCATATTGCCTTCTTCGCATTCCCACGCAACCCAGGAAACTTCGTTGGCCCCATAGAAATCGTGGACCTTTGCAGAGAATGATTTTTCAATGAGTTTTCTGGCCTTGGGAGAAAGATACTCTGATGCTGAGAACAGTTTCTTAAAACTAAGACCAACTTCCAGGTTGGCAGCTGCAAGAAGAGTCAGTATGGATGCATAAGAGCGCAATACATTTGCCTTGAGCGCCTTAATCTTTTGAAGCGCTTCTGTTTCGTTCATATAAAGCGGGAGGGTTTTCACCTTGTAAAGAAAACGCGGCGTGTATCTTTCGGGGATGCATACATAGCGCAGATATGCAAGGCGATCGAAGGGCCCAAAACCAGCCTCAGTCTGCTGGTGCAATGAAAGCGCGTTGCCATAGTGGCCTTCCAAAAGACTGTAGTAGGGGCATATCGGAAAACCAGATGAACCGGTTGTCGGGTGCGGAAGAAGTTTGGATTTGTCGAATTTCCGGCTAAGAAGAGCATCTCCGCTATTTTGAACATCGGAACGCACAAGTATTGGAAGCTGTTGCAAAGCTTCAACGTCCCTTACTGTAATGCCTTCGAATTTTTTCCTGTAATGGGGGACGTTTGCTTTTGCATATTCAAGAAGCTTGCGCAGCTTTTGCTCTTGCAGTTCCTCGAGTTCAGCACGGCTTTTCCATTGGTTGTGCTTCATCTGGATTGCAGTTGCCCAGCGGCCTAGATGCTGTGAGATTATAGAGTTCATTTGCACCCCTTTGTTGAATGGATAGTATTTTTAACGTCGCTCAAAGTAATCGGTTGCGAATGCTTCCAGAATAGTTCTTTGTGTTCATCGTCTTTGAAAGCCAGATAGATGCGTCCGATTCTGTAGTTGGGCAGGCAGATTCGATTGCCCCATTTTTGCTTGAAAAAGAATGCCGAATCTGCGCGATAAGGCAGGCTCAAGCCAAAATTGACATACTTGTAATTGTGTTCATAGGCATAACGAATAAGTTCCAGCGTAAGCGTTGGGATGGCGTGGACTTTCTTGGTTTTGTCTGCGCCAGTTCTGATGCCGAAAAATTTCCCCCAAAGAGATTCTCCGCAGTCCTTAATCAGATATGCGGCAATCATAGGCTCACCTTCTTTCGATGCGGTGAGGAGAAATCCGTTTTTGAAGAACTCCCGAACGTAGTCAATGGGGTAGATAAACGCATCCTCCTGGTGCCTTGAGGTCATGGAAGGCACATGGAGATTGTAGTAAAAATCATCAAGTTCTTCTGGATTCTTGGATTTCTGGCACGAAAAGCCAGATTTCTTCGCCCCCCTCACATCAGAACGGGCGCTGCACTTAAGCTTGCCAACATAGTCCTCGAATGAGCCATTGATAGGAAGTTCCAGGCTAACAAATTCAGGGAGAGTAAGGAAATCAAGACCGCCGGGAAGCAAGAAACGGGGGCAGTGGCATATCACAACATCTGCATTGCATGATGCTATGAGTTTCGGAATGTTCCAATTCAATATTGTTTTTTTCTGTGGAATGGCAGTGGCACCAAGAAGCTTTGGGTAGAACCTCAGTGGAGCATCGGTGCCCAGAACTAGCACGCTCACTGGTTTTTTTGAGCAGAAGCCGTTGAAAACGTAGTATGATGATGTAGAGAATTTGGACTTCAGTTGATAAAGTGCAGAAACAAGGCTCATTGTTCCTCGCCCCCCAACAGGGAAACCACAGTCTGGATTTTACCGGTCCTTCCCCGCTCAATCGTATCGGTCTCCTCAAACTCTATCTCAAGAGGCTCCCCCCTGCATCCGCGCAGTATGCGGTCCTTCACAGTGTTCTCAACTGACGGCTCGCAGTTTTTTGCAGGAACATACCGGAAAAGTATTTTGCCTTTTGTCTTCTGAACAATCTGATAGCATTTCAGTGAGTAAACATCATCCATGAAGTTTATTGCACGGGCCGAGAGTTTCCTTCCGCTTGGAAGGACTATGAAATCATCTGCGCGGCCTACAAGTTTTTTCAGTATGTGTGTGCCCCTGCCGCATTTGCATTTCGTTCCGATTGCCCCCCGGTCGCCAATCAGATAGCGGATAAACGGCATGGAAGTCCTCCAAAGAGGAGTGATTGCTATCTCGCCTTCCTTGCCATGGCTCAATGGATTGCCATTGGCATCAACAACCTCCAAAATAACAGAATCTGAATGGACATGCATGCTGCCATTGTCGCATTCCCACGCAACCCAGGAAGCCTCATTTGTCCCATAGAAATCATGCACCCTGCATGAGAATGAGTCTTGGATACTGGTTCGGTCTTTGGGAGAAAGGTACTCTGAGCGGGAGAACACTTTGGGTATTGAAACCGGATTGCCATACTCATTGTTCTCGGTTGCGAGAAGGCTGAGCAAAGATGGGCATGATGAGATTATGTCTGGGCGCAGAGATTTGAGTTGCTCCAGCTGTTTCTGCTCAGAATCGAAAACAGATAGGTACTTCCACCTGAAACCAAGCAAAGTGAGGAACAGGGATGGTGGGGCGGTCTGGTGTGTAAAACCCACATACTTTTTCCATGGGGCTGCGCCGGCTTCCATGAACTGGAAATGGCTTAGCGCGGCTCCGTAGGCCCCTTCGATGCCGGAGTAGTAGACCGGAAGGGGCTGTCCGCTGGAGCCGGATGTTGGAAATGAAAATAATTGCTCCTTGGGCATTGATAGAAACGCCTCGGGAGATTCCATAATCTGTTCTTTTGAAAGAAGAGGCAAGTCTTCGAGGTTTCGTGAAGAACATTTCCTGTAGAATGGGATTTTGCTTTGCGCATGCTCAAGAAGCCGGACAAGGGATTTTTGCTGCAGGGCCTCGATTTCCTCGCGGGATTTCCATTGGTTCAGTCGCATCTGCGCAAGAAATGAAAGGGAACGGAACATGTCATTTGACACCCAGGCCAAGAATCTGCCTTGCTTCTTCCGGAGAGGCAATCGGCCGGCCAACCTCTTTGGCTATGCGGACGACCCGTTGGACAAGTGACTCATTGGTGGCAAGCTCAGATTTGTTGTAATCAAGATAGATATTGTCTTCAAGCCCTACGCGCACATGGCCGCCCATAAGAACAGCGGCCGCGTTTGTAGGAAGCTGGAATCTTCCTGCAGCGCCTGCGCCCCAGCAAGACCCTGGGGGAATGCTTCCAACCATATGGCAAATGTCCGCCATCCGGGCAGGCATTGAGCCAAGGTTGCCAAGTATGAGATTGAAGAACATTGGCGAGTCCAGGTGGCCTTTCCTCTTCATATAAATGGCATAGTTTATCATCCCGGTTTCAAATACTTCGAGTTCCGGCTTGATTCCATTTTCTTTCATGAACGAGGCCAGTTTAATGATTGTTTCTGGAGAGTTGACGCTTGCGCTTTTTGGGAAATTCAGTGAGCCAAGGGTAAGGCTTGCGAAGTCTGGTTTGAGTTCATCCTCCAGAGTAAGAACTTCTGAGCGCTGCTCAAAATCCTTGTAAATCCTGCCGCTTGTAGTGGCGCAGAGTATTGCTTCTGGCGTCTGCTTTCGCACCTTGGAGAATATTTCCTCAAATGCTTCCTTTTTCCATGTGCAGGTGCCATCGCTTTCCCTTGCGTGGATATGGAAAACACGTGCGCCGGCATCAAAGCATTTTTTCACATCCAGAGCGATTTCGTCTGGAGTGACTGGAAGTGAAGGGTTGTCATCTTTGCTGTGTACGTTCCCGGTCAGCGCGACATTGATTATCAATTTCTTGCTAATTGGCAGGTGGGATGAGCCAAGGTCATAAAGGTATTCATATCTTTCAGGCTCCATGTTGCTCCCTCCATTTTGGTATGTCCATCTCAAGAGTTGTCCAGTGGTCAACCCCCTTTTTTCCGAACTCATGGAATTTCTTCAAGGTTCCGACCTCAACATAGCAGAAGTGTTTTTTGTACCAGGCTATCGATTCTGGGCGGTCTGCGTTGGTCACTACCTTAGTTGCACCGGCAGATTCCATTTCCTCCACACGCTTTACCTGGAGCTTATGCCCAATCCCATGGCCACGGCATGCCGGGTCAACCACCAGTACAGTAGTTTTTCCGCGGCCATCTGAAAGCATCTTGTAGCCGCCAACCCCAACAACCTTATCGCCATCTTTTGCGACGAAGCATTTTGAAAGGTCAAGCTCCGGCATTTCCTTTGATGGAATGTGGTGCATGTTCGCGGTTTCGAGAACTCGTAAAATGGCGGGCCAGTCAGCATCTCTGGCGCGTTCGATTGTTATGCTCATTTCCTCCCATAATTCATCTCAGAGACCTTTCTTAAAGATTCTCATGAGGGGAGGTCTGGCTTTACCTTGGAGATTACTGTGCGGATTTTTCCGGTTTTGCCTCTTGGGAGCGCGTCTAGTTCCTCAAATTCTATTTGCATCTCTTCGCCATATGCTTTGCTGATTGATTGAGCAAGAGCGGCCTTGTCTTCTTGTGATAGTGGGGCAGAGAGCACAACTTTCAGACACATCTGCCCAAGTTGTTCCTGAACTGCCTGATACTGTAGAATCTGCGGAATCGTCCGAACCCTTTCCTCAACCAAGAGGGCCGAGCGGAATTTGCCATTTGAAAGTACTATGAAGTCATCGCTCCGGCCAGCAACCGGTGCGATTACTTGGAGCCCTGAGCGGCCGCAGCTGCACTTTCCAAGCAAGGCAGTCCGGTCGCTCATGAAATAGCGGATAAATGGCATGGTCCTCTTCCAGAGGGGCGTGAGGACGAGCGTTCCCTGCTTGCCATTCTTGAGCGGCTCAGAATTTCCATCGACAATTTCTGCAATAACTGAATCGGAATTCAGGTGCATATTGCCTTCTTCGCATTCCCACGCAACCCAGGATGTTTCAGTTGACCCGTATAAATCGCGAAGGTCACAACCAAACGATTTTTCTGTTATTTTTCTGGCGTTGGGGGTAAGGACCTCTGCGAATGAGAATGCTTTTTCCACATGGAATTTTTCTTCTTGTTGCAGGTTTTCATGCGCAAGAGGAACAAAAAATGAGGGGGCGGTGTGGAGAACGTCAGGCTTCAGTTTTTTGAGCAGTCTGAGATTTTCTGCCTCAGAAGAAGCATCCGAAAGATAATGCCTCCGAAAAAATCCGGCTTTCTGAACAAGGGATGGTTTGAGATGATAATACGTTATTTGAGCCTGGCGATGATATGGCATCACGCCAGATTCAGAGAGCTGAAAATATTCAAGGGCAAGCTGGTATTCTGCATCCGATTTGTCAAAAAAAATCTTGATTGGAACTCCTGTGGAGCCAGAGGTGACTTTGCTGTGTGTTTTTTCTTTTGATTCTGAAACAAATGCAAGAGGATTCTCCCTGAGGGCAGATTTTTTCAGGATTGGGATTTTGCCAAGGTCTTCAAGGGAGCGGATTGAAAGGCCCTTGAGAAGTTTCCGGTAGTATGGAACGTGTTCGGAGGAATAGGAAATTAACTTGAGGAATTCCTCTTCCTGTATTTTTCTTATTTCTGATTCGTCCTTCCATTGATTGAGTTTCATTCGGGCGATGTGAAGGCCGACGCTGAATAGGTTTGACATTTCAGGAGTTCACCTTTGAAATGATTTTTCTCAGCTTGCCGCTTTTATCGCGTTTTATTGTATCTGTTATTTCGAATTCTATCTGGATGTCTTCTCCCATGCACGCCCGTTTTATGCGCACTGCCATTTCCTTTTTGGCAGCTTCACTGAAACCATTTTCAGTAGGAACAACCCGGATTAGGAAAAGGTCCGGACGCTCCTGGATAATCTGATAGTGCCATATCCCTGAGATGTTGGTTTCAAGATAAAGAACATTCAAAGAGAATGATGAGATTTTCCTTCCGCTTGGCAGGGTTATGAAGTCGTCGTTCCTTCCGCTGAGGTTTTCAAGGACTGGCAGACCCCTGCCGCATGAGCATTCCTTGCCCCAGGAAGCGCGGTCTCCGAGCCGGTATCGCAGAAGAGGCATTGCTTTGTTGTGCAGGGAGGTTATTGCCAGCTCCCCGTTGCCGCTCTTTTTTGGCTTGTTTTTGGAATCAAGGATTTCAACCAGGCAGGAACTTGAATTCACATGAAGACTATGTTCTTCCGGACATTCCCAGGCAATCGAACTGAATTCCATGCTAGCATACTGATTGAATACTGGGCAGGAAAATGAGTCACTGACAAGGCTCCTGCATTCTTTTGTAAGCATCTCCCCTCCGCAGAATACAGATTTGAATTTCCTGCCTTTGTTTAGCTGCGCAAAAAGGCTCATGACTGAGGGATACCATCCCATGTGGGTCGCTTTGGAGCCGCGTATTCGCTGGAAATTGACATCCTCACCATCAGCAATGGGAAGTACCATTTTCGGGAAAAGGCCGATGGAGGAGATGAGCCTGTGCGGCCTGTATGAACTGATTGAGACTTCCGCAAACAAGTCAAATGGCGGAAGGCCGAACTCAAGTTCCACAAAATACTTGAGTGCTATCCGATAATCAAGCGCATCCTGGTCGGTGTAGACTTCTACGGGGCGCCCGGATGAGCCAGAGGTATGAGTAACTCTCAGCTGGTTTTTGTCAAGGGTTTGGGGTATGAAGTTAGATTCAGATGTGCGGACCATGTCTTTCTCAGTGATTGGTACAATGGAAAGGTCGCTCAGAATCTCCCCGTCCTTTAGACCTGCAAGGGTTTTGGAATAGTGAGGAGTTTTTCGCGCGCAATCAAGTATTGTCTGGAGCCGCTGCTGCTGGATACCATGAAGCTTCTCAGAATCAGCCCATTGTTCGCTCCTAAGGGCCTGCAGTTGCCGGAGCACTTGCAGAGGCCGGGGTTCCATGCACATTACTTCGGATTGAACGTTTTTATATCTGCCACAGCACTACTCTTTTGCCACTTTGGAGATGAAATGACGAAGCTTTCCGGTGCGCCCTTTGGGAAGCGATTCAACTTCCTGGAGTTCCACACCCGCATCTTCACCAAGGCAGGCCACTTTTATCCTTCTTTTTATTTCTTCTTTCGAGGCTTTGGAGAGGCCGGGGGGCCAAGAGACGTACCTGAAGAGGAATTTGTCCCGCTTCTCCTGGACAATCTGATATGCCTTGAGATTGGGGGCTTTATAAGGCCCAAAAAATGAAAACGCGGAGCGGGTTTTTCCGCTTGGAAGAACGGCATAATCATCAATTCTGCCTTGTATTGAATCAAGCACTGGCCATGTGCGGCCGCAGCTGCATTTGCCCCAGGTTGCCAAATCCCCGATGCGATATCTTATCAAGGGCATTGCCAGGTTTACAAGCGAGGTAACAAGTACCTCGCCGCTTTTTGAAGGCCGGTTTTTGGAATCAACCAGTTCGACCATGAATGAACCGGCATTGACATGGAGTTTTCTTTCCTCAGGGCACTCAAAGGCTATTGGCCCAAACTCAGTGCTGCCATAAAGTTGGAAAACCCTGCACGAGAACGATTCCTCTATGAATTTTCGTGCCTCGGAATTGAGAACTTCACCATATGAGAACATAAGTTTCATCCGAAGCGGGGTTTCAAGCCGGTTGTTGTGTGCTGCCATAACTGTCAGGGCAGAGGCATAGCTTCCAAAAACGGTTGCGCCAGATTTGCGCAAGGCCTCGAAATTACCATCATCACTATCGAAAATAGAAAGGAACTTTTTGCGGTATAGTCCGAATCTCGAAGGCAATGAGGCTTTGGGGCAGGAGCCGTGAATCTGGATGGCAAGATCATGCGGGGAGCGGCCGAATTCGGATTCAAGGAATATGCGGAATGCTGTCCGCTTTATGAGGGTTTCTTGGTCGAGGTAGACTATAGCATAATTTCCCGTCGAACCTGAGGTCTTGGCAGGTTTGAGGGTGGCCATTGGAACTGCCAGGAACTGCTCGGGGTTTGAGATTACATCATTTTTGTCTGTTGGGGCAAAAGAAGCAAGGTCAAAGGAACTTCCGGGTGGAGGAATTTTGCTTCCGTAATATTTTGTTTTTCTGGCGGCTTCGCGCAGCTGTGCCAGCCCCTTATTTTGTAATTCTTCAACTGGATTCCACTGTTCTTTTCTGAGTGCAAGGAAATGTTTGAGGAATTTTATAGAATCATGACTCATGGATATCCCGCGCTTTAGCTATTTTTGAGACTACTGAGCGGCGTTTGCCGGAGGTTCCCCGAGGAACTGACTCTACCTGCTCAAAATCGACATGGACGGGCGCTCCAAGCATTGCACGGTGGATTTTGTTGATAACTTCAGTTTTCGATGAACTTGGAAGAGCATCTCCAGTTGGAACGTGCTTGAAAACAAAGTGGCCCTCATCCTCCTGCACAATCTGGTATTCCTTGAGGCCAGGAATGCCATAGAGGCAAAAGAGGGAGAAGGCGGAGCGGAGTTTCCCGCCTGGCAACATGATGAAGTCATCACTGCGCCCTTCTATGGAATCAAGTACTGGCCATGTGCGGCCGCAGCTGCATTTGCCCCACATGCTTCTGTCGCCAATACGGTAACGTAGGAGGGGCATACCATGATTGACGAGGGATGTGACCAGCACCTCCCCGCTATTTGATGTTTCGTTTTTAGAATCGACAAGTTCTATGAGGAATGCGCCGGAATTGACATGGAGTTTGCCCCCCTCAGGGCATTCGTAGGCAATTGGACCGAACTCATTGCTTCCATAAAGCTGGTAAACCGGGCAGGAAAATGAATCTTGGATAAGTGCGCGGGTTTCAGGACCAAACACCTCACCATAACAAAAGACATGGTTCATTTTCATTGGGTTTTTTGATTCTGCGTTGAGTTTTGCCATTATAGCAATTGTGGAAGTGTAGCCACTCAGAACCTTTGATTTGGATTTCATCAGGGTTTCAAGGTTCTTCTCCTCACTATCGAAAACCGATAGGAACGTTTTCCGATAAAGCCCGAGTTTTGACATGAGCGTTTTTGGATAAATGACGTCGTGGACTTGGACCGCGAGCTCAAATGGAGAGCGGCCAAATGTGGATTCTATTAGGAAGCGGTAGGCAGTCCGGTGTATCAGAGTTCTGGAGTCTGCAAAAACACCCACTGGGATTCCGGATGAGCCCGATGTTCGGATTGCACGGAGGGATTCTGGAGGGGATGTAAGAAAGGATGATGGCGATGCAACCACACTGTTTTTCTCGGTTGGGGGAATTGCATCAAGACTCTGGATTGTTTCTTTTGCCGGCATTTCCATGAGCATGCTGCCATAATGGGGGGTTTGTTTTGCAGACTCGATAAGTTTTTCTAGCCTTTGGGCCTGCAGAGAAGCGAGGGATTCTGAATATTGCTCTTTCTTTATATCTGAATAGTCTCGAACAAATTGCACTAGGTCATGAGGCATACGCTGGTGCTCCGAATACAACTAGGCGGATGTAAATCAATAGTTTCCTGGCAAGGTTGACATACGCCCGCTTGCCGTAGACTTCGTAGCCATTCTCCTCGATTACATGGAGAATCTCCCGATAAAGAGTAAATGCAAGGGAAATGACCGGGCGGACTTCCTTATGGAGCATTGCAATCCCGTTTATCGCTTCGCTATAGTATTTTCTTGCGCGCGCAATCTGGAACTTGAGGAACTCCATGAGGCCAGAGGTCTTCCTAAGAGAAAGTATGTCCTGGATTTTCAGGCCAAACTTGGCAAGTTCATCCTTTGGGAAATACACCCTGCCAAGCCGGGCATCCTCGCCAACATCACGAAGGATGTTTGTCAATTGCATTGCAATTCCAAGTTTGGTTGCGTATTTCTTTGCCTTTCCGATGTCTCCTACCCCCATGACATAGGTCAGCATTACCCCAACCACAGATGCCACGCGATAGCAGTATTGTTTGAGTTCTGCAAATGTTGCGTACTCCTTTTTTCTGATATCCATGCTCACCCCGCAGATGAGTTCGAGGGGGTATCTCTTGGGGATGGAATATTTCTTCATTGTGAAGACAAATGAATTGAGTATTGGGTTCGTTGAGTAGTCCTTCTGGTATGTTTCGAGAAACTGCCGTTTCCACTCCCTTATCAGGGTTCTTTGGAGTTTTGGGTTGTCCTCATTGTCGTCAATGAGATTGTCTGTGTGCCTGCAGAAAGCATATACAGAATAAAATGAGTCGCGCAGCTCGCGGCTCATGAATCTTGATGCGAAATAGAAGGTTTTCGACCCCTTGCGTATGCTCTGCTCGGCGTGCTTAAAATCAACGTGAATTTGTCCCACCTGTATTTTTTTAATCGGCAAACATTTATATCCCTCCCCGTCGGAAACCAATCATGGCAGCTTCGCTCGAAGTCAAGGAACTTGCGAAAGTGATTAATGAGAAAATCATAGTCGACAGAATCTCTTTCTCAGTTGAAGAAGGAGAGACATTCGGACTTCTGGGCGCCAACGGCTCTGGGAAAACGACCACTTTCAATATGCTCTCAGGGCTTCTCAAGCCATCGTCAGGAAGCGCGATGATACTGGGGCGCAGTGCCAAAGACGCAAAACGAGATATTGGATTTGTAACCCAAATGAATTCTTTTTATGAAACGCTCACGGTGCAGGAGAATCTGGAGTTTTTTGCTTCCCAGTATGGGATTGGGGGTGCCAAAAGAAAAGAGATTATCAAAAAGCTCCTGTCTCAGATAAAACTTACCAATAAAGGCCAGGCTTTGGCCTCAACGCTCTCAGGCGGGATGAAAAAAAGGCTGAACATGGGCTGTTCGTTGGTTCATGACCCAAAGATAATATTCCTTGATGAACCTACAGTCGGACTTGACCCAGTTGTCAGAAGAGAGATATGGAAGCTGATAAAAGAACTCCAACACGAGAAGAAGACGATACTCATAACATCTCATTACATGGAAGAGATAGAGCAGCTCTGCGGCAGGGTGGCAATCATGTTTGCAGGGCGTATTGTGGCAAGCGGAACTGCAGCACAACTCAAGAAAAAATACAAGCTCCAGCAGATGGAGGATGTGTTCGCACATCTTGTCAAGCCAACGGTGTAAATCATGAAAATACTACAGTCAATCAAGAAAGAGATACTTGAAACTGCCCATGATCACACCATGCTGGCAGCAGTCATAGCATTTCCGGTTTTTGTCATGCTTTTCATGGGAAGCGCCTTTGGCTCAGTTGAGATTCACGGACTCCCGATAGGTGTGGTGGGACCTACAGGCACGTCATTTTCATCAGTCTTGTTTTCTGGTTTGAATGAATCTCCGGCTTTCAACCTGGAGAACTACGATTCTGAAGCAAGTGCTATGGAAGCCTTCAGGAATGGGGAACTTCGGGCATTGATAATAGTTCCAGATGATTTCGAGAGCGCTCTAATAGCTGGAAATGGCTCCGAGGTCCGGATAGCCATTGACAATTCAGATATCGCGCTTCAGGAAGCTGTGCTCGCGGCAATGGGCTCTGTTGTGCAAGCATCATCCACCAACATCACCAAGAGCTATGTTTCTGCTGCCTGGCAGGATTTGTATTCCCTCAATCAGTCGGCAGCAGCAATGACCGGGGACATAAACGAGAGCAAGGCAAAAATGGAAAGCACAAAGACAAGCATCGATGCAATCAGGCAGAATATCAGCAATATTGGAATTGATGAACTTGAAGATTCCATCGGAGCTGCAAAAGACGAGGTCAAAAAACTGCAGGATGCTGCCACAACAGAACAGAATGGCAGCTTCATCAACCAAAGCGAGGATTTCCTTGCAAATGCCAGTTTCGCTCTTAATGAATCCATTGAGACCATCGGCACCACCCATACAAGGCTGGTAAATCAGGAAGACGAGATTAATGACACGATTGATACCCTCGATATCTCAATTGCGACGCTTTCTTTGATTAAGAACTCAACTTCAGACCCCATAACCGCAGCGGCTCTTGATGTCAATATAGCGACGCTGCAAACACTCAGGAACACCACAGCGCAGCAGGCAGAAGACGTCCACACACAGATTCAGGAACTTGAATCGCTTAATTCAACATTATATTCATTCCAAGGAGAGCTCGAGGGTTACTCAGGTCTGCTCGCAGAGGCACAAGCTAACCAAAGCAAGCTTGTTGGAGATATGCTTGGGAGCCTGGGCGCATTGAATGATACATTCACTGGTGCAGAGGAAACAATTTCAAAACTAAAGGGGCTCTTTGAGCAGATTGAATCCACAACTGATGAAATCGATGATACTTTGGATGATGTTCTGGACCAGGTTGAATCTGTTGAGGCACTAATTGATTCGTTGCAGGGCACAGTTGCGGCGCAGACTGGCAAGGACCCTGAAACCATAGCCGCCCCACTTTCAGTAAAGGTTGAGAACCAGTATGTTCGGGAAAGTTTTGTTGATTTCATAATCCCCAGGGTGATTGCAGTTTCTCTTCTGTTCTCGTGTTTCCTCCTTGCATCGATAAGCCTGGTTCGGGAAAAGAGCGGAAGAACCATTGTAAGGCTGCTTATGATGCCAGGTGCCTTTGCCAACTCTATTGCTGCCAAGATAATTTCGGTGACCCTGATATCTCTGGGGCAGGTCGGGCTGATTCTGCTCATCGGAGTCGTTGTTTTCGCAGTCAGGGTTCCTGCAGATTTGATCGCGGTCGGAGTGGCCACTGCCGTATCAGCTCTTGTGCTCTCAGCAGTTGGAACTCTCGTCGGATTTTATGCAAGAACGGAATCCGCCGCCATTCAGACATCTTTGCTAATAGCAATACCGATGCTGTTCCTTGGCAACATCATATTTTCACCGGACTTGCTTCCCGCATATACCCAGATTATGCAGCAGATGCTGCCCCTTGCCCACATTACTAACATATTCAAGATAGTCCTGATTACCTCGGGCAACCCAGGGGCGAGCTTGGTTCCTTTGTTATCGTACTTTGTCGTCCTTGCGCTCATAATAGCATTGCTCGTATACAAAAGAAGGGATATTACGAACTATATCTAGTTAGCATTTCCTAGGAAATGAACTTGGTGGATGTTTTAATTAATAGAAATGGAAGAAACAAATGTGCAAACATCAGACGTAAAAAAGCACGTGGATGGACAAACGGATCCACTACTCTTTGATAGTAAATTCAAAGATACTACTCCAAATGGTTTCATCAATATATTCAGAATCCTGTCACGACAACGGAAAAGCAAAAGACCGCTAACCACATACTACCATCTCGATAATCGATGCAAAGATAGGATACTAGGGAGATTACTGGAAAAATTCAGGACTCTAGATAATGCCGCAAAAGCCATCGTAACCCACAATGAAAGAAATAAAGGAAAACGATATGCTTCAAAAATTAAAGAAAAGTGGAGGGTTAAGAACAATCTCCAAAATGGAAATGTCACAATTTGGCATGCTCGCGTAGTGAGTCTGGTCCTTGCAAAAAATCATGCGGAGGCTGTAGAGATATTCGAGGAATTGTTTTCCAATTCAAGATTTTTAGTAGCAAAAGGCAAGGAAATTAGGTGTCCGCATAAAATTTCTGAATTGGGGCCAGCAGGGGCATATCTGGCGGGAGTGGTTGCCGGAGACGGTCACATAACCAAAAGTCTCGATGAGATAAAGATAGTAGATGGACACCAAAACAAGCGCTGGAAAAAAGATACTTTTTTGTTCCTAAAAAGTATTGATGGGTTAATAAAGGAAAAATTCGGCCTTACTGCTTTCGTCGAGGAGAAAGACAACTATTTGGTATTTAGGTACGCATCCACGTTACTATGTTCAATATTGAATCATGTTTACGAGATACCTGCAGGAAGAAAAAGTAAGAAGATAAGAATTCCGAAAATTGTAAAGAATGGGCCCCATGAGCACCTATTCTGGAGGGGAATTGTTGATACTGATGGAAGCATTAGAAAGGGAAGCAAATTGATACGAATGACAACGACATCGAAACAACTATTTTTGGATTTCTTAGACTTTTGTAAAAGACACAATATCCACACATTTAGCAGAAAAAACAAGTTTGCAGCATATGGAGTTGTGGTAGCAGAAGAAAGCATAGCAAATTTTGCTAGGATAGTTGGAAGCAACCACCCAAGAAAAAGAGCCAACTTGATCGAATATTTGAAGAAAGGGGCTTCTTACAAAGTACCAGTGAGTAAAAAACCAAATGAAAGACTAAACAAGATCATTGCGTATCTTAGGCCATACCAAGGGAATGTTTATGTCAGATTGACTAGTAGAAGGGAAGCGGTCGGGGAAGAAGTGGTGGAGAGATTGAAAAATATTGAGAAAGTGGTTGGGATGAGGCTTGTAGAAGTTAAAAGACCCAGAAAAAACAACCATTTTTATATTTGTTCGAGGGAGTTATTGAATGAAATAAACGAATGCTATGAATTCAAACATGTTTGGAGTCCGCTGAGTGACGAAGAAATTAATAGGATGAAAATACGGTGGGATAGATATGAATGAGACGATTGATCCGTGGGGCCAAGTTAATGTAAAGAATTATGATCGTCTTTGCAAGAATTTCGGTATTGGTGATTTTTCAAAAATGGCTGTAGAAATGCCCGAGGCACCAATTTACATAAAAAGAAATTGTATTTTTGGCCATAAAGACTTTGGGCCGATTTTAAATGCGATAAAGAACAAAAAAAGATTCGTAATGATGACTGGTCTGATGCCATCGGGCAGTTTTCATTTTGGCCACAAACTAGTGGCAGATCAGATAATTTATTATCAAAAATTGGGCGCGGAGTGTTTTATTGCAGCTGCAGACCTGGAAGCATATCTGACCAGAGATATCCCATTGGACAAAGCAAGAGAAACCGCGATAGAAGAGTACCTCCTAAATTACATTGCCCTTGGATTAAAACCAGAAAAAACGCACTTTTACTTTCAAACTAATTGGAAAAACGATTACTTGAATCTAAGTAAATTTGTTTCTAAAAAAACGACATTCAATGAGGTTAAAGCGATTTATGGAAACATAAATCCATCAAAGATTGTTTCGGCTTTGACCCAGGTGGCAGATATATTACACCCACAATTGGAAGTGTTCGGAGGGCCCAGGCCCACGGTGGTACCAGTGGGTGCGGACCAATTGCCCCACATAAATTTCACACGGGATATCGCTGCTAGAATGAAGTCTGAATTTGGATTTGTGCTGCCCTCAGCAACATTCCACAAACTCATCCCTGGATTGCAGGGAGGCAAGATGAGCTCTTCAGTACCAGAAAGCAGCATCCTTTTCTCAGATAATCCCAAGACAATAAAAAAGAAGATAATGAAGTATGCTTTTAGTGGTGGCCAGGCTACGATAGAAGAACACAGAGAAAAGGGTGGGAACCCAGACATTGACATTCCGTTCCAGTGGTTGAAGATGATCTTTGAGCCAGACGATAAGAAACTCAAGAAGATAGAGGATGATTACAGAAGCGGTAAGCTGCTTACTGGAGAACTCAAGCAAATTCTTGTCGAAAAAATAGATATGTTTTTAGAGGAACACAACAAACGTAGAGAGAAAGCCAGACGAGACATGCCTAAATTTATAGAAAACCAATAAACAGGTACACAAATGAGTAACGAAAGAAAATACCGCGAGAAACCGGTGCGGCCAAAGGCTTTGGTCTGCGGCCTGCTTGAAGATAATGGCAGGTTCCTGTTCCTTACCAAAAAAGACCAGCACGGGGTTGAGCGATATGAATTGCCGTGGGTCTACTCAACAGATAGGGGCGACCCGGTGTCGCAGATTGCCCAGGCATTCAAGATGCAAAGCGGAGTAAGTGTCCAGGTCGGCGAGATTGCTTTTGATGCAAGGCACAACGCAGGCTCAAGGAGGAACAAATATTGGATTCAGTGCTACGTTTTCCGAGTCAGTGCAAAGGAGAAGAACGCTGAGCCTTCAGGCGGATATAGCGGCTACAAATGGCTTTCGCTCAAAGACGCAAAAGAAAAGAAACTTGGCAAGCATGCCGAGTGGATAAAATTCGTAGAAAAAATATAGAAGAAATCAGCCGGACAGCTTGAACTTGAACCCGTAATGGATAAGCCCTTCCGGGTCATTCCTCTGGATTGCCCTAAAGACCTGCTCAACATGAGAGCCGATTTTCACATCTTCTTTTTGGGCATCGACCACCTGGGCCGTGAGCCTTGCGCCTTCTTCGAGATCAATGATGGCCAGTATGTATGGGACCTGATCCTCAAATCCCTGCGGGGGCGCAGTCACTTCGGTAAATGAGAATATCGTCCCCTTGCCAGAGTATTTGACACCGACTATTTTTCCCTTTCTTCTGCATTTTGGGCAGATGGACCTCTTTGGGAAGTAATGCGAACTGCAGGTCTCGCACTTGACCCCGAGAAGACCGTAACGCTCGGGAATCTTTCTCCAAGTGAGTGGAATCGCTTCTTTCATGATATCACGTTATTGCATGGTTTTTTTATGTTTTTCGTGGTGCTCCTTGAAGGTCGCGATTCCCTTGTCAGTGAGTGGGTGGTTCCAGAGTTTCTCCAGAACAGCTGCCGGAACTGTTGCTATGTGCGCGCCGAGCTCAGCAGAATCGATTACATGGTTAGGGTGCCTTACTGATGCCACTATGACTTCGGTCTCATAGCCATAGTTCTCGTAAATGCTCATAACCTGCTCAATCATTTCCATGCCATCTTGTGAAATGTCATCAAGCCTGCCGACAAATGGGGAGACATATGTTGCCCCGGCCTTTGCTGCAATAAGCGCCTGTGAAGGGGAGAATACCAAAGTAACGTTGGTTTTGATTCCCTTTATTGCAAGCTGACGGACTGCTTTCATGCCCTCTTTAGTCATTGGGATTTTCACCACGATATTTGGTGCCCAGGTGGCGAACTCCTCGCCCTCTTTAATCATCTCTTCGGCCGTTTCGCCAACCCCCTCAACTGAGACTGGCCCGTCAACAAGATTGCAGATTTCAGTGATTACTTCTTTCTGGTCTCTGCCAGCTTTCATGATAAGGGTCGGGTTGGTTGTTACACCGTCGCAAATTCCGAGCTCTACTCCCCTCTTTATCTCTTCAACATCCGCAGTGTCAAGGAAAAATTTCATAATATCACTTCTTCATTTTCATTGATTCTTCAACGACTTTAGCAATGCCGTCTGAATCAAGTAAGTATTTTTTCAAAAGGTCTTTTGAGGAGCCAGATTCGCAGAAGCGATCATACACCCCGTGCCTCTTCAATGGACATGCATTCTCTTCAGCAAGGACTTCTGCAACAGCGCTTCCAAGACCGCCGTTTATCTGGTGCTCTTCCACAGTTACTATGAGTCCACTCCGTTTTGCATGCTTGAGAATTGTTTCTCGGTCAATCGGCTTGATTGTATGGCAGTCCACCACCGCAGCGTCAATCCCCTTTTCTTTGAGAAGTTCTGCTGCTTTTAGTGATTCGTAAACCATTACTCCGTGGGCGAATATCGCGACGTCCTTTCCTTCTCTGTATGTGTTGGCCTTGCCGATTTCAAATGGGGTTTCTTCGGTTGTGAAGACCGCAGATTTCTCCCGCGAGGTTCTCATGTAGCAGGGAGTATCGGTTGCCGCGGCCGCGATGGTTGCTTTGCGCGCTTCCTCCATGTCCGCAGGAGACATGACAATCAGGTTTGGAAGGCACCTTGTGATTGCAAGGTCTTCGAGCGCTTGGTGTGATGCACCATCTGGGCCCACAGTCAATCCAGTGTGTGATGCGTGAATGTTGACATTGACATTGTTGTAGCAGATTGCAACGCGAATCTGGTCCCAGTTTCGGCCAGGAGAGAATACGCCATATGCAGATATGAATGCCTTCTTTCCAGTTGCCGCGATTCCTGACGCGACCCCTGCAAGATTCTGCTCTGCAACTCCAACCTGAACAAATCTTTTTGGGAATTTCTCTGCAAACCAGTGGGTTCGGGTTGATTCTGAAACGTCTGCTGTGAGCGCCCACACATTTTCGTCTTTTTCCCCAAGCTCAACGAGTGCTTTTCCGAATCCGTCTCTACTGGGTTTCTTCAATTCAGGATTGAAAATGTCTTTGATGAGTTTCATATTTCTTCCTCCTCGATAAGCTTGCGCACGTTTTCCAGCTCTTTCAAAGCCCCATCCATATCCTCCTTGCTTGGAGGTTTGCCGTGCCATTCAAAGCGCTGTTCCATGAAAGAAACCGCCTTTCCAGGAATCGTGTGTGCGATTATCATTGTGGGCCTCTCATAAACAGCTCTGCTCTCGTTGCACGCATCGATTATCTGTTTGATGTTGTGCCCATCAACATCAATGACGTGCCAGCCAAATGCCCGATATTTCTCTTCTATCGGTTCAAGGGGCATCACATCCTCAGTGTAACCATCTATCTGGATATTGTTTCGGTCCATGATAACGGTCAGGTTGCCGAGTTTGTGTTTAGCTGCGAGCATTGCGGCCTCCCAGCTCTGGCCTTCCTGCTGCTCACCATCTGAGACCATGCAGTAGACCCTCCACTTCTTGCGCTCAGCCTTTGCAACAAGCGCCATTCCAACTGCCTGGGAAAGGCCCTGGCCAAGCGGGCCTGAGGAATTCTCAATTCCAGGAAGCGCCCCTTTGTGCGGGTGGCCTTGGAGCCTGGAGCCAAGTTTTCTGAGTGTCATGAGTTCTTCTTTGGGGAAGTAACCGGAGTTGGCCAGCGCAGAATAAAGAACGGGGCAGACGTGGCCGTTTGAAAGTACGTGCCGGTCGCGCTCCTGCCAGTCTGGTTTTTCCGGGTCGTGATAAAGCACGCTGAAGTATAACGCGGCATAGATATCTGCAAGGCCTATTGAGCCTGCCGAGTGGCCGCTTTTTGCTTCGTGAAGCATTTTGACTACGTCCTGCCTGATGGTGTTTGCCATCAGGTTGAGTTTCTTGATGTTGTTGGTTCTCTTCATCATTTCGGACACCCAGACTGCGCGCATTCTTTCAATTCTTTGACCGCTTGGCCAATATCCTCGTTTGCGAATATGGCGCTAGCAGCAGCAAGATAATTGGCACCGGCAGCATAGGCCCTGCCGATTGTTTTTTTGTTGATTCCGCCATCTGCTCCGATGTTAAGGTTCGGATGAAGTTCGCGGAGTTTCTTGATTTTTGACTCCATTTCCTGGATATAGCTCTGGCCTGAGAATCCGGGGCGGACAGTCATGATTAGGATTTCCTCCACATCTTGGATGTGTGGAAGGACCGATTCTAAAGGAGTCTCAGGATTCATTGCAAGGCCAAGCCTTCCGCCAGCTTTTTGAACAGTAGATTTGATATTTTCAAAAGAAGAAACGGTTTCTATATGAACTAGGTGGAGGTGCGGGCCAGGAGTTGCCTCAATCCATTTCTCAGGATTGTTGACCATCCAGTGGAATCCATAATTTGCTTCAGGAAGGTCGGTGAGGCTCTCAAGGCCGATTGTCTTGTTTGGGACGAACTCGTTGTCCATGATGTCGATGTGGATTATATTGACATGTTCTTTGACAAGAGAGATGCGGCGCAGAAGCTCCCCCCTGCTTTTGACTAGGATTGCTGGTATTATCTCTAGCTCCATTGTTCTCCCGCACGAGAAGTGACTCCCGCAATTATCATGGGCTAGAGAGATAATAAAAACATTGCTATATGTCGAGGAGGGGGGATGG
Organism: uncultured Microcaldota archaeon; assembly: GCA_963791815.1. Taxonomy (GTDB): domain Archaea; phylum Micrarchaeota; class Micrarchaeia; order Anstonellales; family Bilamarchaeaceae; genus Bilamarchaeum. The sequence continues at coordinate 484,000 of CAWBTT010000002.1, forward strand.
TGGAGAGCGGTAAATGATGGAAACACTTAAATACATGATGCTCTCTTAAAAAAGCTGCAAAAAATTTGTCGTACTCCCAGGTTTGGGATTGGAGAAATGCTTTTAAGCACATAGCAAAAAATTGCTAAGAAGATGAAAAATGAAACTTGAACACATACACCTAACTGTGAACGCAAGAATCGACCCGTCTTTCAAGGCGTTGCCGCGGGAAGAGGCCAAGCGTTTCGTGGACATGTTGCTAAAAGAAATCAACATGAAGCCACTTGGGGATATGAACTGGGCAGACGCCGAAGACTTAGATTTCCCAGGCCAGAGTTTCGTGCAGATGATTACTACTTCACACTGCTCTCTGCACTTCTTTGACCATGATGGGGAAGACAATGAGGTCTATTTTGACCTTTACTCTTGCATGCCCTTCGACACCGACAAGGTGGTCCGGCTGTTGGACGAAAAGTTCGGGCTCCGTGACTGGCATGGTGTTCTTTATACCCGTGCCACGGGCGAGGAGCCGCAGCTAAAGAAGATTGAGGGCAAAAAACAATTAGTGGAAATCAAAAACTGATTTCCTTTCTCATCCTTTTTCTACTCTTTATTGGTTTTTGTAAATGTGGACTACAGCGGTAGCGCCGCTTCCGCCCACGTTGTGGCTGAGCGCTGTGTGCGCGTCTTTGACCTGGCGCCCTTCGGCCTCGCCACGGAGCTGCCAGACGCATTCAACTGCCTGTTTGATACCAGTAGCGCCGACAGGGTGGCCACATGCTTTCAGGCCTCCGGAGGTATTTATCGGAATCTCGCTGCCAATGGCGGTTTTGCCATCCAAAGTTGCCTGACCCCCTTTTCCTTTCTCAAAGAAACCAAGATCTTCGATTGCCATGATTTCTGCGATTGTAAAGCAGTCGTGGACTTCGGCAAGGTCTATGTCCTTTGGAGTCAGGTTTGCCCGCTCAAAAGCCTTCTTGGCAGCGACCTGAGTTGCTTTCAAGCCAGTCAATGTCTCTCTTGAATGCAATGCAATTGAGTCACTTGCTTGTGCTGTTGTCACTATCTCGATTGGTTTTTTCGTATAGCTTTCTGCCACATCCAGAGGCGCCAGAATTACTCCGGCCGCGCCATCTGTAATTGGTGAGCAGTCGAATATTTTGAGCGGGTCTGCAATCATCTTTGAACCGAGCACCTGCTCCATCGATATTTCTCTTGGGAATTGTGCGTATTTGTTGTGCACTCCATGTTTGTGGTTCTTGACTGCGACCGCGGCCATCATCTCCTCAGTTGTACCATAATCAATCATGTGCCTTTTTGCCATGAGAGCATAAAGCGCTGGGAATGTCGCTCCAAGGAAAAGTTCCCATTCCTGGTCCCCTGCGCCTCCAAGAATATCGCTAACAGTGTTTACACCTAGCTCAGTCATCTTCTCGACTCCGCCGACGACGACAATATCATGCATGCCACTTGCAACTGACATGAACCCCTGGCGAAGTGCAAGGCTTCCTGATGCGCAAGCGCCCTCAACGCGGGTTACTGGGAGTGGGTTCAACCCCATATAATCTGCGATTAAAGCGCCGATGTGCTCCTGTCCGATAAGGCGGCCAGACGCCATTGTTCCGACATAGCCGGCATCTATCTGGTCCCCGGAGAGTCCGGCGTCTGTGATTGCCTTGATTCCGGCTTCAACAACAAGCTCTCTGAAGCCCTGCTCCCAATTCTCTCCGAACTTTGTCATTCCGGCCCCTATGATTGCTACTCTTCTCATAAATATTACACCTAATTTGTAGTAAAAATATTGCCGTGAGCAATTTAAAAAAGTGCTATTTCCTGGTTTTGAGCCAGGTTTCCTTGATAAATGGCATTGTCAGTGTGGAAAGCAAGAATCCCATTGCCGGAACCAACGCCGCAATCTGTGGGTTCGGTGCCTCGATGAGCAGAAAAAGGACATATGAGAAGAGATATGTGCCTATTGTTATGATGAATCTTCGGAAATAGCCGGTTTCCCAGGCCTTGTCTGCTTCTACGCGCTGATTTCGTGCCTTTATTTTTTCGATCTCCGCTTCAATATCCATACCATTGAGGATTGCTGAAAAAGATTAAAAACAAACTATCCAGAATAGAGGTATGGTTGTGAAAGTCAGCAGTGCGAATTTTGATGAAAAGCACGAGGAGTGTGGAGTTGTCGCCATCTATTCCAAGAAAGGCGCAGATGTTGCTCCGCTCCTTTACCGGGCGCTGATTGCGCTCCAGCACCGGGGCCAGGATGCGGCAGGTTTTGCAGTTCAGAATGAAACTGGAATTGAGACCAGAAGAGGGATTGGTCTTGTTGACCAGATTTTCAGGCCAGAAGACCTTGAAGTGAAAGGAGATTTTGGAATTGGACATACCAGATACCCCACAATAGGAGAATGCAGGCAGTGCGATGTCCAGCCTTCTGTGTATGAAGACATGGCAAGCGCGCACAATGGCCACATATCCAACTACGGCGTGCTCAAGGAAAAGCTGGAAAAAGAAGGGTACAAATTCACAAGCACTGTTGATTCGGAACCTGTTCTTTATGTCTTCCATTTGCGCAAGAACCCTGAAGCGGCTGCCAAGGAAACAATCGAAACTTTTGAAGGTGCCTTTTCAGATGTCGTTATTGCAGAGAAAAAGCTGTTCGTCTTCAGAGACAGATTTGCGCTCCGCCCCCTTGTTTGGGGAGAGAATGACGATTTCATTTGTTTTGCATCCGAATCCGTTGCTCTTGATGTTAATGGCATACCGTACAAGGGAGATGTGAATGGCGGCGAGTTTATTGTTGTTGATAAGGGCCAGATTGTTGAGAGAAAGCAGCTGGTTCCGGAAAACAAGAAACATTGCATGTTTGAATATGTTTATTTCTCACGGCCAGACTCAATCATCAATGGAAAAAGTGTTTATGATGTCCGCTGGCGGTTGGGTGAGATTCTTGCAGAAGAGGCCCCGGTGAAGGCAGATGTGATAGTCCCGGTTCCAGACACCTCCAGAACCGCTGCTGGCGCATATTCGGAAAAAACAGGAATTCCTTATGCCGAGGGGCTCATAAAGAACAGATACATAGGACGCACATTCATCATGCCGGATCAGGAAAAAAGAATCAATGCAGTAAAGCTCAAGCTCAATCCACAACGCTCAGTCATTGAAGGAAAATCAGTTGTTTTGGTGGATGATAGCATTGTACGAGGAACAACTCTCAGGGAGATTGTTAGGCTTGTAAGGAATGCTGGCGCAAAAGAAGTCCACCTGAGGATTACATGTCCCCCTGTGCGGGCTCCTTGTTTCTATGGGGTTGACATGTCAACATACAAGGAACTGATTGCAAACAAGAAAACAATTGAGAAAATTCGCGAGCATCTTGGGGCAGACAGCCTTAACTACATTAGTGTAGATGGACTGAAGAGGGCGATTGGACTCCCTTCTTGCACCGCGTGCCTGACTGAGGAATATCATTCAGAATTTGTGAAAAGGCTTGCAGAAAAAGAAAAATCAGCGTGAGATTATGGTAGTTGTCGAGTTTGAATATAGGGAGATGAAAAAGCTAATTGACATTCCAAGAGACGAGATGGTAGAGGGATTAAGCAGTCTTGGCGCCCCATGCGAATATGAACCAGAAACAAAGAAAATCGTCGCTGAGTTAACACCTAACAGGCCAGACTGGTACTCTATGGAAGGCCTTGCCAGAGCATTGCGGGCATATTACCAGAAGACACATCCCAAGTATTCTGTAAAAAAATCAGACTACAAGGTTGTTGTAGACCCGTCAGTATCCAAGGTAAGGCCGCACACTGTGTGTGCTGTTGTGCGGGGACTTGAATTTGATGACCAAAGAATCCGCGATGTTGTTCTTCTCCAGGAAAAATTGCTTGGAACATTGGGGCGGAGAGTGAAAAGGTTTGGTATTGGTGTGTATCCGTTGCATGCAATCAAATTCCCAATCAAATACACCACTATGAAACCAGAGGAAATCAAATACGTGCCTCTTGGGTATGAAAATGAGATGACTGCTAAGCAGATACTTGAGGAACACAAAAAAGGAAAGCAATATGGGCATCTCATAAAGGACTTTGACAGATATCCAGTTTTCACTGACGCTGATAACAAGATAATGTGCCTTATACCGATAGTCAACTCTGCAGAAACGGGAAAGGTGGATGAAGAAACAGAGGACGTGTTCCTTGAAGTTTCAGGGACTTCAATGCACGCTTGCAAGGCAGCTCTCAATATCCTTGTGTGTACTTTTGCTGATATGGGCGGGCAGCCATATGAAGTTCTGATGGAATACAAAAAAGAGAAATTCCATGCTCCAGATCTTTCTGAGAAAAAAATGAAGCTGGACCTCAATGAAGTCAGCAAGATACTTGGTCTTGAGGTCACTGATAAAATGGCCAAGGACCTGCTTGCAAAAATGGGATATACATACTCGAAAGGAGAAGTATCGGTGCCGCCATACCGGGCAGATATCCTAAGCATGATAGATGTTATTGAAGATATTGCAATTGCATATGGATACAATAATTTCGAATTTACTTTGCCAGATTTCTTCACCCCCGGCGTACGGATTGATCCGAATGAAGAAGCAGACAGAATAATGCGGGGAATGGGATTCAGTGAGATAAAGACCTTCATACTCACAAATAAGGAAAAACTGGCAGCTGTTGGTCATGGTGGGGATGTTGTTGAGATATCTAACCCTAACAATGTAGAATATACTGTTGTTAGGCCTACCCTGACAGCAGATATTCTTGATGTTTTCTCCAATAATAAGATGAAAGGACTGCCGCAGAAGTTTTACGAGTTTGGATTGGTCCAGACCAAAGAAACCAAAAGGAACCTGGTTTTTGGGATTATGGATAAGGAAGTCAAGTTTTCAGATGCCCGTGGCCATTTACAGACCCTTGCAAGGGAGTTGGGATTAGATTTGAGTTTAGAGAAGAAAGAACATCCGTTGTTTGAAGATGAGATTTCGTGTATTGTCAATAATGGCAAGAAGGGAATTGGAATTTTTGGCAAGGTTAATAAGGATGTTCTTGAGAAATTCGGTCTTGATTTCGATGTTTATGTTTGTGAGCTTAAGCTATAGGGAGAGACCCCATACTTCCACTAATCCAAAGCCTCAATTGACTCTGCGATTATTTTGTACACTATAACAGAGCGGCCAAACATTTTGAAGAAATTGTCCATAACAGTCTCAAGATTTGTAGGCACAGCTATTGCAGATTTAGTTCTCCAATATTCTTTTTTCAATGGTAGTTTGTTTAAGTGGTAGTAAAAACGCCTTTTTACCCTGTTGAATTTTTTCTTGTTTTTTGCTTTAATATCGTAAAGGTACAAGACGTGCATAACAATCACTTACTATACTTACTATGTAACTATAGTTACATAAAATTAAAAACAAACAACACTCTCTGAATAGTGGAATTACGTCCCCTCTCTGTGCTCAAAATTAGACTTTCTTTCTGAGGTGGGCACAATATTCAGAGTAAGTAACAAGCCTTTCTACTGCCTTTATTGCAGCGTTTGGGGAGTTGTAGCTTGGCACACCATTACTCTCCAAAATCTGCCTATATGCTTCTGTATAGTTGCCGCCTATTGATATTGTTGCAATCGGTTTACTTCTGTTATCTGATGCTCTTGTAAGGACATGGATGATCCGCTCATCCATTGGAGGCGTCTGCATGAGCGCTATGATGACCAGAATATCAATTTCATCTGCCTTCATCAAAACATCAACAGCTTTCTGATATGCCTCAATCCCAGAATCAGCGACAAGGTCCAACGGATTACCCACACTTCCATATGCGGGCATTATCCTCTTTATCTCCTTCTTGGTTTTCTCACTGAAATCTGCAAGCTTCAAACCCTCCTTTTCAACACAATCGGTAGTGATAATCCCAAGACCTCCACCATTTGTAATAATCCCAACCCGGTTTCCCTTGGGTTTTGGTTGGTTGAACATCTTTACTATGTCGAAGAGCTCATACAAACCCTCAGCCTCAATGACTTTGGCCTGTTTGAATGCAGCATGATATGCAGTATAGCTTCCAGCTATGTTTCCTGTGTGTGATTTGGCAGCAGCCATTCCACCAGCGCCCTTTCCTCCCTTGAGCACTATGATTGGCTTCTTTTTGTTGACTTTCTTCATACAATCGAGGAATTTTCTGCCGTCTTTGACTCCCTCAATATACATCAATATTATTTCAGTCTCATCATCCCCTGCCAAGTATTCCAGATAGTCGCTCTCATCAAGAACCGTCGCGTTCCCATATGATATGAATTTTGAAATACCAACCCCATAATGGGCTGCAAGGTCAACGACCGCAGAGCCAACTGCCCCACTTTGTGTTATGAATGCGATATTTCCTGCGCGCGGCCGCTCAAGCTTATACATCGGAAGGAATATGCTGTCCATCTTGCTGTATGGATTAAAGACTCCCAAACAGTTTGGCCCAACAACTGGGAGGTTGTTCTTGATGGAAATGTTGTGCATTTTTCTGGCAAGCTCATCTGCCCCAATCTCCTCAAAACCACTTGTAATAATTACCAGGCCACCGGTTTTCTTCTTGACACACTCCTCCATTATCGGAATCACTGTCTTTGCTGGAGTGGCTATTATCGCACAGTCCAGTTTCCCAGGAATATCACTTATTTTTGAGTAACAAGGTATCCCCAACATCTCCGTGTACTTGGGATTGACTGGATATACTTTCCCAGGAAATTTACCATCAATGAAATTCTTCAGTATTACATTTCCGACCTTATTTGTCGTTGGCGTCGCACCAACAATAGCAACAGATTTCGGATAAAATATCTTGTTCAGGTTCTGGAGTATCTTCTTCATATTATCACCTGAGGAACCTCGCATCAACAATATCGCACCCTTTCTCGTCACATACAACAGGGTTCAGATCGAGCTCCTTCAAATCCTCCTTTTGCATAAACCTGCAAGTGTTCAGAACCAGCTCAATAATCTTCTTCTTGTTGATTGGTTTTCTGCCCCTGGCACCATCAATTATTGGGTGCGCTTTAAGCTCTGAAATCATCTCCTGGATATCTACAGTTTCAAGGGGACAAATCCTTGCGCTGATGTCCTTGAAAATCTCGACGTATATTCCTCCCAAACCCAGAACCAGCATATGGCCGAACTGCGGGTCTTTTTTGCCGCCAATTATCAATTCGATTCCCTTTCTCGACATCTTCTGAACAAGAATGCCATCCACGCACTTTCCTTTGGCCCCGGACATTATGTCTCTATAGGTGTGGCGCAGAATTTCATCACTAGTAACGTTGATTTTAACCCCGCCAAAATCAGTCTTATGTTCTATTTCCGGGGACACAATCTTCATAGCAACTGGGTACCCTATTTTTTTGGCAGCCTTTACCGCCTCATCCTCATCCTTTGCAAGAACGTACGGAAGTAGCCTAAAACCATGTTTTTCAAGGACAGAAAAATCCTCAGTAATCGTCATGAGCAGAACTAACCCGAGCACCTTTAAATTTCTGCCGCCGTCTAAGCGAGGTCGCTCTTCTCAATCACACTAACTGGGGAAACATTATGTAGGGACGGGAACCCATGCTGCCTTGCAAGGGTCACGGTCTCCAATTCATAATTACGGACCTTTTTAAGGTCCCATTTTGAGACGAGCCCAAGGAATTCTGAGTTGTGCTCTATCCCCTCCTGCACATATCTTCGGATTTCGTCATAGCCTGAGATGCCTGCCTGGCCTTCCGGATGAACGAACTTCTGGGCAAGTTCCATCGCAGCAGGCATTTCAACATCGTGCGTTCCTGCGATAAAGCACGCCACTGCGGCAGGGTCCAATTCAAGTCCTGCAACAGCCAGTGAGTATGCAAGTGCCCCTTGGAGGGTGTGGATGAAAGAATCCTCACGATAATGTCTTGGCTGGACAGCCGAAAGGAAGTCTGCTGCCTTTGCTATGTTGGCTTGCGCTGGAAGGTCCATTCCCTTCAAAAGGCTCGGGTAGCTTGGCACCACAGTGTCTTTCCCATTGTACATTACGTGGTGGAGCCCAACCATGTCAAGCAGGACCTTTATCTCCCCATTTCCGCCGAAAAGTCTCACATACCTGGTTCCTGCAGAAAGGTGCTCATCACGCAAAACCCTCCTTTCGATATCATTCATTTTTTCTCCTTCAAACAATTTGAGGAAAAGTATGCTGACTCCAAGTTCCTTTACTATTAAGGACATTGGGAGAAGCGTCTTTCCAATATCGTGGAGTATGCCTCCCAGGTAAACTAGTTTTGGGTCTGGGCAGACATCATAAACATTGTGGCGCTTTGCCTGCGCTGCCATGATATATGAGAAGAACCCAACCTCTGTCGAGTGCCTTCTCGTATATGTCCAATTAGCGCCGTTGCCTTCAGTTCCCAGCCTGGAAGCTGCCGAACTTACAAGCGCTCTAAGGCCCAATCCAACACCTCTTTCCCGCTCTTCAATGATCTGTTTTACTACGAATGTTCTTGTGATCCCTTCTACTGCAGGTTCTGAACCTTTCACCGCCTTGTAGAGCAATGCCTGTAACGGCTTCGCACGTGCGTGGTGCCGATAGTCTAAAGTCGCCATGGTTCTGATTCCTTCACAATATTTTTATAACTAAACCCTAGATGTTTTAGATTATGAAAATATATACTAAGTTCGGGGACACAGGAAACACAACGCTACTTGGCGGCACAGTCGTTTCCAAGGACGAGCTCGCCGTAGAGGCATATGGCAGCGTGGATGAGCTCAACGCATTCCTGGGCACAGTACTTTCATTCAGCGAAATGACGGAAATTACAGAATCCATGAAAAGAATACAATCAGACCTATTCATTATCGGCGCAGAGCTTGCGTCTACTGAGAACAAGAAAACAATCTCCCCAATGCGCATCAGCGAGCTTGAAGATGAGATAGACAAGCTTGCAGCAGAACTCCCCCCACTGAAGAATTTCATTCTTCCTGGTGGCAGCAAAACCGCGTCATTGCTTCACCTTGCCCGCACAGTTTGCAGAAGGGCAGAACGAGAGGTTGTCGCACTTTCAAAAAAGGAAAAAGTCAACCCAATATCAATAACCTATCTGAACCGTGTGGGGGACCTCTTATTCATGCGGGCCAGATATGTAAATTATAAGAAAAAGGTCAGAGAGACTATCTGGAAGGGGCACTAATAGCGTTTTGCAGGAACATCGACCTGTGACTGGCCCAGTTCTTTTCTTACTTCAAGCCATTGCCTCGTCTGCACAAAAGGCTCCTCTCCCATCCCTCGTGAAACAATGTCAAGCCCAGCCGAAGTCAGGAAATATTTCAGCAGAGTGCCGTCCTCACGGCAAATCAAACCATCTCTGCGCAGGCTCATCAGCCTTGCGTGAATCTTAAGATGACTAATCCCAAAAGCCTCTGCAATCTGGGTCGTTTCATTTATCCCGTTTTTTATCGACACGAGACATGCAATATCTGTTCCACAAAGACTGCCGGAAACACCGCCTTCGACCTTTACCGGACTGAACAAATCCGAATCATCCCACATTGCCCTGGACACTGCCTCAACTACTCCAGCAGCTTCCTTGACAAGCTGTTTGTGCATTAACATCGCTGTGACCTGCCTCAGGGTCCCTGCCATTACTGTTCTTTCTTTTCCTTCATCTACGAGAACGCTGTATGCTGGCTTTTTGAAAACCTGTTTTATGCCGGTTACTCTGACCTTGCCTTCCGTTGCTTCTGCCCTCTTGACAAAAAGCCCTGATTGTGACTGAACGATTACCATAACATAAATGTTGTAAGATGGTGTTTATTAATGTTTTTGTATGATACTATTTAGTTAAAAATGTTGGATGTGATATAAACTTATGCGGGTGGAGGATCAAGTTTACGGTGAAATAGAAGTCTGCGACCCAGTACTTCTAGAACTACTGCGCTCCCCTAGCGTTGTCCGTCTGCAAGGTGTTCAGCAATATGGGATTCCCCAGGAATATCATCCGACCCCTGGTTTTACCAGATATGAGCATTCAGTGGGGGTTATGGTTCTTCTGAAAAGGCTTGGGGCTGGAATTACTGAGCAGATTGCGGGCCTTCTTCATGACATCTCACACACCGCGTTTTCGCATGTTACGGATTATCTCTGGATGGATGAGAAAGCGCAGGATGCGCGCCACCGGGAATACCTCCTCAAATCAGAGCTCCCAATCATACTGGCACGGCACAACATCCGCGCTGAGGATGTGGCAACAATAGAATCGCACAGTCTTCTTGAGCGTGAAACTCCGGACCTTTGTGCTGACCGTGTGGACTATGCTCTGCGGGAGCTTGCTCTTGGCCCGAGGAAATCTCTGATTCCAACATACCTTGAGAGCCTCCGCGTGGTTGAGGGAAAAATAGTTTTTGCTGATTTTGCTAGTGCAAGGGAGTTTGCGCGCGATTATCTCTATATGCACAGTCTCAAATGGGCGGGTGTGGAAAAAACCGTGAGGCAGCACATATTTGCAGAGGCATTAAAATCGGCGCTCGAATGCAAAGCGCTGAAAGTCGCGGACCTTTTTGAAAATGATGGGTATGTGCTGGGAAAACTGCAGTCCTGCCAACATCCCAGAGTATGCGCTCTTCTGGACCTCCTTGCCTGCAAACTAAAACTTGAAAGCGATACTGATTCTCCAGACCTTATCCTTACACGAATGCAGCGCCATATAGATCCTGAGTTCATATCTAATGGGGGATTATTGCGTGTAAGTGGCCGCAGCACAACATACCGTAAAATGCTAGAGTTGCAAAGGCGGCTACACAACAAAGGGGTTCGGGTTAAAATCCAAGCAGAACCCCGCTGCAAGGCAGTTGCCTAGGCGAACCCAGCAGCCGAACCCTATCCCACTTCATTTGCATGCGTTATGTTCTTGGACAGGTAAAGTGCGAAGAGGACCAGCACAGTGCCCAAAACCAGCAGCACCAATCCTAACTCGGCAACGAATATCCCTCCCAAAAGCAATGCAAAGCCGGCGATGAAAACCAGCCCCACAACCGGCATTGATACTGATGGCCTCATTTTGTCGAGTTTATCAACATCCTTGTCCGAGAGCCCCAACCCCTTTACTGTTATGTAATAGGCTATCGCACCAAAGATGCCGAAGAACATGGCAAATAAAATCCACAATATCTTGCCAACCAATCCTCGTTTTGATTTCAGGACATCAAAACAAACAAGAATCGCAGCCCCGAGGGAAAGAAAAGAATACAGTATGATGAATGGGTAAGCAACAATCGCCAGGATGTCCCCAACTATTCCAGGCCCAAAGAGTTCACTATTCAGATAATAAGCTACCGAAAGCGCAATCACAATCAGAAAAACAAAAACAGCCGCAATTGCCGTTGATTTGATATTTTCCATTCAATCTACCTTCTCTTTGTATATCTGAAAACATGCCCGAAGAGGTCTGCCAGCGTTTTAATCCCCATGAATATCACCAGCCCAGACATCTTGATTATCTGCACCGCCAGGGAACCCGTGCCTTCCAGACTGCCAGCAATGGCTATAACTGGAAGAAGAGGCATCAATATGAATCCGGATGCTATTATCGCAATATGCATCGGAATAATCCGGTTGTAAGGCTCGCTCATGAACCTGCTCCTGTTTTCCTTCGTGTTGGCCATCCTTTCAGGGGTCTGCAGCATGTTTTTCAAGAATGAGAATCCGTGGCTGAGAACTAGGATTCCAGTTAGGATGAAAACGTCTGGGAAGTTGGACATGTCGGGCGTGAACCAGGGAAGCACGTAAAGGAAAATCGCGTAACCTGCATGGAAAAAACCATAATGAAAACAGAAGAATGCCCCCATCCCGAACGCGGACATTGCATTCGCCGCATCCCTCTGCAATAGCGACCTTCCAGACATGGCCCAGAGGGTGAGGACAGTGAACCCTCCTATCACAATGCTCTCGAGCCAGTATGCCCACACCACTGAAGACGGGTCCATCTGCAGGACGATGGCAATAATTATCGTCATAAAATTGGTGAGCACCAGCATCTTGGCAGAAGGCAGGCGCAACTCAATTCTTTTTTGAATGTCTGCAAGCTGCATCAAAAGAAAACTGTGCAGGAACCAATTAAACGATTGTTATTGTGTCAGGCCGCTCGTTTGTGGGGGCCATGGATTGCACTCATTAGGCCCGCGTTTATCTGCCATCTAAGGTCCAGGTGCAATGGCCCGGCATCTTCATTTCCATGATTTGGTAACATTTTTAAACCATATGTTACATAAGTATACTTATGTATACAACTGTCAAGATTACAGAGGAGCTCAAACATAAACTGGACCAGATGAAGCTTCAGGACAGCGAGAGCTATGCAGATGTGATAGAGGACTTGATAGAGGATAGGCTTTCCCTCAATCCCGATTTCATAAAAGAAATCGAAGAGAGGCGAAAAGAGCACAAGAAAGGCAAGACAATCTCTTTGGAAGATCTGAAAAAAGAAACAGGTCTCTGAATGTATAAGATTGAATTTGTCGAACCGGCCCAGAAAGAGTTCAAGCAACTCAGTAAAGAAAATCAGAAAAGAGCACTTGCAGTTCTTGATCGCATACGCGTAAGGCCATATGAATTTGCACTGAGGTTGAGCGGCTCCAAAGCATACCGCATCAGGGCAGGCAAGCTACGCATCATCGCCGATATTATTGAAAAAGAAAAACTAATCTTGGTTCTAAAAATTGGAAATCGGGAAACTGTTTATTTGCCATAATGTGTCAGACCGCACGTCACTAATCATCGCCTTCACTGTGGCCGGGTTTCCCCTGGTCCCAAACACACTGACGCATGAATGGGACACTGGCTTAGAGCTAAGCTCAGTGATCACCGTTATCATCATCCACAGAACTATTCTGTTTTTTCTTTTTTTATCTCTATGGGCAGAATTGCCCGTGCAAAAAGACGCCTCCTGTGGGCCTCTACCTGGCTCTGAAAATCCAAAGTTCAGATGGCATTTTTAATCTCAGGATAAAGCTCCGGGAACTGCGAGAGCCAATCCCGCCTCTCCTTCCTCAGCTCCTCCACCATCTCCTTGAACTTCTCTTCAGTGTAATGCGCGCTTGGGTGGAACTTGGAGACATCCATCCCAGGGCAACTTTCAAGGACCTCATAATCCCAGTGCTTGCTTTTCACCCATTTCACAGTGCCCCTTGCAATCTCCCTCATTATGGTTGCTGAATCGTGGACAGTTATCTTCTCTCCGGGGTCCCCATCATTCTTTCCGACCATGCCAGTATTGAGCAAATAACATTCCATGTGGGGATTGGCCTTCAGGATATCGTAGAACCTGTTTCCTTCCTCATGCTTTGGTCCTATTATGAATGGGTTGGTGCCGACAACCCTCCTTGACTTTCCAGGGTCAACATCTGATGCAGAGCTCCCAATCGACTCTCCAAGCATGAAGAATGCCGCTCCCATCTCTCTTGATAGCCTGGCAACTGGGGGCACAATCGTATTCCTCCTGGTTATGAAGAGGACCATATGCACTTTCGGCAGGTCAATGGATATGCCCGTATGCCTCATCTCGCTTCGCAGTACGACTGCCCTCCCATTGGTAGTTATTGAAGTGTCAAAAAAATCCAATTCCCCGCCAGGAAGAAGTTTGACATTTTCAAACAGGACATTTGGGGTCATTGCGGCTTCATAGAGAACTGGCTGGTTCTCAGACTCCAGGCCATCCGTTTTGATATAGAAATTCTTCTCTGTTCCGACGCAGTAAGTGTCATTCTGCATCAATACGACATCGTCCTGTCGGATTGCCACACCCTCTCTCTTTTTTGCATCCAACCAATGGTGGTGGCATGTAAGGGTTGTCTTGCCCGTTGCGCTGAGCCCAAATAATATCACTCCCCGTTCTCTCAGATTCCCTTCATTATCCACTGCCCTGATGAGTTTTGAGCCTGCGTGCAGCCCGAGCCCACCTTCCTGCTTTGTCCTGTACATGGCCATTCTGAGGTTGGCTTTTTTCATCTCTCCGGTGTAATCTGATCCCAAGACAAACGTAATCCCACTCTCAGGGTCAACCAAAATCTTTGTCTGGGGCCACTCTGGTATCTGGAGAGTGACAAAATCAGGAAATTCCGACTTAATGGTCTGGAAGAGCATTGTCCCCCACATGTATGCTATATGTGCATATTCAGCTGAAACAATTGCCCTGCAGCGATATGGCTTGGTAATGCACATCTGTCTATCCAGCTGAATGAGTTTTTTTCCTTTAAGATATTCTACGATTTTGTTTACTAGTTCCATGTGCTCTTGCGAAGGTCCCTGCTCAAGCACCTCAGTATATTTGGCGCTCCTTCCCTTGATTTTTGTCCCATAGACGATACTGCCATTGGCAGATATCTGGTCTTCTTTTGAAGCCATCCCTCTTAGTCTCTCAGGGGAGGGGTTCAGGATTATCTCTGCATTGTCGATTATTGCCTCTAAGGCTTTCTTGAATGGCATAACCTAAAAATCTCCGTTATCCTTTTTATTTCTGTCTTGTGGGGAGCTTTCCCGAAGCAGTTGATATCCTCTGAAAAATTCCTTTTCGTAGACCTTTTTTATCCCTTTCCTGCGAATACTAATCCAATGATTAATTCTATTCGCCTTGTCAACTGGCGTTCACATTCTGATACTGCCCTTGAGTTTCGCAGCGGCACCAACCTGCTAGTGGGCATAATGGGCGCTGGCAAATCCAGCATTCTCGAAGGCATCAGCTTTGCCCTTTTCGGGACATTCCCGGCACTTGAGCGGCGAAAACTGAAGATTGACAATCTTGTGCGTCTCAATGAGCCAAGCTCCAAAATACTCATTGAATTCTCTTGGGAAGGGTCAAAATATCTGGTGGAACGCGAAATCGAGAGGAAGAAAAACAGTACATCCACAAAGGCCGAAATTTTCAAGGATGGCCAGCTTGTGGAAAATGGCACATCTGCCGTTAACAGCTATGTTGAGAATCTGACTTCTGTTGATTACGATCTCTTCACCAGGGCAATCTACTCAGAACAAAACAACATAGAATATTTTCTCAACCTCGACCCAAGAAGAAGAAAACAGGAAATCGATACCCTCCTTGGTCTTGACCGCTTTGAGACTGCACGGGCAAATATGGTTACAGTGACAGGCAGAATCAAGACAAAAAAACAAACCTTGGAAGAGAATTTCAGTTCTGAGAAACTAACAGAACTTGAAACTCAGAAAAAGGAGAATTCACAGAAACTTGCTGATTCTGAAAAGAAACTCGCCGAGACAGCAGCTAAGCTAGAAGAAAACCAAAAGCGTTCTGCAGGCCTTGTAGAATCCTTTGAGAAGATGAAAAAACAGAAGGAAACATTTGAGCGGCTGGAGAAGGAATCAATCCGCCTCGCAGCCAACCTCGATTCTCTTGAGAAAGAAACCATTCCGGTTGATGAAAAACAGTTTGAAGAAACCCGCGGCAGGCTTTCCAAACTGGTTGAAGAGAGAAATAAACAATCAGAATCACTGCGTTCTCTTGATTCGCAGAACGCAGAACTCTCAAAGAAATCCGGGTCCATTGCCGCAGAAATAAAATCTACTCAGGAATCCAAAATCAGAATCGAAAAACTCAGAGCCGAACTCAATTCAATTCTTGGCCAAAGCACTCTTGATTCTCTTGAGGCAAAATCAAAAGAGCTTGAGCAATCCCTGCTCTCACATCAATCCGAGCAACAATCCCTGAAGCAGCAGATTACTGAAATATCAGACGTATTGGCAAAACTCAAACCTGGCATGGCAGAATGTCCGCTCTGTTCATCTGCCCTTAGCGGAGATTCCCTCTCACACATCAAAAACGAGCGCACATCTTTGATTTGCGCAAAAGAAAAACGAATCACTGAACTTTCAACACTTCTTGAAAAAAGCAAAAAAGACAAGGCCAGCGTTATGCAGGCTCTGCAGCGCGCATCCACAATATCGAGCACCATCTCAAACACGGAAACTAAGGATGTTGCTGCCTTGGAATCATCTGCAACTCAGATAAAAACCGAACTCACATCGCTTGAGGAGAAAAAGAAAACAACTCAAGGTGCCCTGGATGCAGTGTCCAAGGAAATGGAGGCGCTGAGACTTGAAATCAGTAAGATTGAGGAGATGCTGAAAAAAATGAAGCAGCTTGATGAGTCGCGGAAAAAATTCTCGGAAACAAAAACACAACTAGACTCCATCAAATTCGATTCAAAGGAATTCGAGGCGCTAAGGGAAAATGCGGAGGCTGCCCGTCTCGAAGCCGAACGCATGAAATCTGCAAAAACTATTCTGGAGAATGAAAAAAAATCCGCCGCAGAAGTTCTCCAGATTGTAAGGAAGGAAATTTCTGCACTTGGAGAAACCAAAAAACAAATAGCAGATTTATACTCTCTTGATGAAGAGCTTGCCATTTACCGCAACGCCTTGCTTGAGACCCAAGTCACTCTCAGGGGCAGTATGACTGATGCAATCAACGGCGCAATGAACGAAATCTGGCCCATCTTCTACCCTTACCATAACTACCGGGCCCTTCGCCTGAATGTAAGTGAAAAAGACTATGTCTTTGAAGTGAATGATGGGGAATGGAAAAACCTCGACAGCATTGCAAGCGGCGGGGAGCGGGCAAGCGCAGCGCTGACCCTCAGGGTCGCGCTAGCAATGGTTCTGACGCCAAAACTCAGCTGGCTTATTCTTGATGAGCCAACCCACAATCTGGATTCTCAGGCTGTGGAGCTACTCTCATCTGCGCTGCAGTTCAAGGTTCCAGAAGTAGTGCGGCAGACATTTGTCATTACGCACGATGAAAATTTCATGGGCTCTGACTTTGCCTCAAGCTACAGGTTAACTAGAGATAAGGAAAATAATGGCTCTACAAAAGCAGAATCGATTTAGCTGTAAATCTCATTCTCAAGACAGCTTATGAGGTCAAGCTGTTCTGTTGGTTTGTCGCCAGTTCTTCCCTTGTACCATTCCTCACAGCTTTTCTCATTCTCTGCTGTGTAGTGTGCAAGAGAAACATAGATGTCTTCTCTACTGGCAATGCCAAGAGCAAAAAGGTACTGGAGTATACTCTTGAACTCCTCGATAACATATGACCTTTTTCTTGAAACTCTGAGCCTTCGAAGGTCAGTGATTTTCAGGTCATTTTCATTAAGCAGAATATTGTTGAGTGTAAATCTTCCTATGATAAGGTTGTTTGAGTGGAGTGACGATATCTTTTCAGTGAGCATCTCCATTAGCTTCCCACGATTTTCCTTGTCTAAATCATCCACATCGACATACTGAACATCTCCCCTGGCGATTCTTCTGTCAAATGCCCAGGATTCCGTGTCGACTCTTGAAACTACATAATCATTTCCAAGAACAGTTCTCAGGTATCCGACCACATTCTCAAGTGCGCCCTTTACTTTTCCATATGCGTTGTAAAGTGCCTGCGCAATCTCCCTTGCAGTCTTTCTGAGTATATAAGTAGCATTCTTGTGCCTGAAACTGATGCTGTCTGCTCCATCTCTGGCAGCGACCCGATACAGTTCAGTCAGGTCTGTCCCCATCCTATAGTCTATTTTCTTGACCTTGATTGTCGGAGAAGCAGAATCCTTCCATTCATATTCTAAAGTAACCTTGTCGCCGCTTTCCTTTTTCTTGGATGAAATCGGCACTTCTTTTGTGAATTCAGGCAACTCATAATCCTCGTGCTTGCCTGCTTCCAGCTCCTGAAGTCTCTCATCAGCAGCTGGAATGTGCGATTCTGCGAATTCTGTTTTCTTCATAGGGCTGGTCACCTTATTACTACGAATATATATCTTAGGCCACTAACTGTTTATAAATGTGTGTATCAATACGTCGATTGCCTAATCGGTCTCAATTCTTGGCGCAAGGTAGTATACGACGTGTGCGCCCTCAATATCATATTCAAGCTTCAGGGGCCTGTCAGTTTCCAGGTTGATTTTTACTTGTGAGCTTGCGGAAGTGGCTTTGACCATGTCTTCGAGGTACTGGAGCGGAAATGTTGCCTTCACTCCCTGAGCGGTGCTTATTTCCGGAACTTCTGGGCTTCCTTTCTCGAATTCGGCCCGTACGTCCCCATTTTCCCCTCTGACATCCACCACAAACTGCTCAGGGCTAAGGTGCAGCCTCACATGTGAGCTGATGAGTTTAGCATCTTTAAGCGTCTCCTTTAAGGCATCTGCCTTGACATTTGCGTAGCTGTTGAATTCTATTTTGGGCTCTTTCTGAACCCTGTCCCCGGTCTCAATCAATGGGACCTTGAACGTTCTCTTGTGCTTATCCCCAAGGAACCTGACAACCAATCGCCCCTCCTCGGTGGTAATCTCCGCCTTCTCTCCTCTTTTTCCTCTTGCGAGAACGTTTGAGAGCTGGCTTATGTCTATTCCTAGCTTCATTTCCTCAGGAACACTGTATTCGACAAAAGCCTCCTTGGGCATCCTGAATGAAACCATGGAAATCTGAGATGGGTCCATAGCCTTGAAGTTCAGGCCCTCTGCATTTAGCTCAAACTGGCCTTCCTCAACGAGACAAACAATAGAATCGATAGCCGACTTAAGGGCTGGAGCGTCCTGTATTACAAGCTTCATAGAAATTCCTCCCGCTATGATATTGTTAATAACTATAATATACTTTGCGGCAACTCGGAAGCTACTCTTGTCATCATTGATCAGTCTGGGACGGTCTCCTCATCGTTGCCTAGTATTACTATTGAGGGGGCGGGTTTAAATCAGGAGGAGGTTCAGGTTTCCATCCGGGCCTGAAATCGTCTGGGAGCATATCCACTTCAACAACCAGAAATCTGCCGATTCGTCGCGTGGCCCCAACCTCTTCTTCAAGGAATGGGGGCACAACTGCAGCCGACTGTTGGCACCCCCCCTCCAGCCACTGATTGTGTTCGTTCTGCTCGCTCACGCAAATCAAAGTGAACTCTCCTTGTGGAGAAAGGGCAATCCCTGCTGCATCGACCCAGTATCCCAGGCCACCCCCACCTATCATTGCCAATTGGATGTCTGGGTACTCCTGCTTAAGTTCAAGCAGTCCCTGCCATTCCTCAGTTTCTATGATTGGGTGGGTGTTTTGTGCAGAGCCAACAAACCCTGCCGCAACGAAAAGCAGCAGCACTATTGACACTCCCATGAATGCTGTCCGGTCTTTCCAGAAGTATCCTGCTCCGAGCGCTGCCAGAATGGCGACCAGAACATAAGTATCCCAAACAAATCTGGGTGCCCAGTCTGGCCTGACAAACAATGTTTGAGAAAGTAAAAACGCAACTACGAGCCAAGGGATGAAAAGCGCCTGTCTTTTCCTGCTTAGCATTGCAACTGCAAGGAACGCGGGAATAAGGAAAATGGAATACTCATCAATCAGGGATGCGCTCAAAGCCCCATGGCCATACAGACCGACAACCCCAACCTCGCCCGAAGAGACATCCCAACCTTTGAGCAGGATTATCACCAGTCCTGCGGCAAGCAACACTGCGAACATCCCAACACAGAATAAATGTTCTTTCTCAAGTTTTTTCTCTTTCCAGTAGTGCAATGCAGGAAACAATGCCAGGAATGGGGCAACGCTGAATACGATGTAACCCGAGGTTGAGAAGTGGCTTCCAACCATGAGGCCGGCAAACAACACAGTAAGCACTGCATTCTTGATTTCAAACTTATCAGTGGTTCTTATCAGAAAATAAATAAACCAGGCAGCAAAGAAAAGACCAACCTCGTTCTTGAGCAAATCTCCCATCATGAACATGTTTGTCGGTGAGAATGCGGCGAAGAATGCCGCCAGCAATCCCACTGCCTTGTTCCCGCTGACATATTCGGAAATCTTGTAAACCGGAAACGCTATCCCAGCAGACGCAAGTGCAATTGCCACCTTGAAACCAAGCATCATCTCAAAGACTGAGACAAATGCCGCAGTGTAATAGAAAGCAATTGGCGGATCATTCACCTGAGGGTACCCCTGAGTGAAAATCTCCCCAATGTGCTTGACATAGTATCCGGCATCATTATTGTGAATCAGGACGCTCTGGGTAGAGAAATATAGTTTGAGGATTAGGGCTATCAAAAATATCGCTGCCAGTAACCACGCGTAATCTCTCTGCCCGTTCATCTACTATTTTATGGCAAGAAACTCTTAATAAATGGGTGTCACAAAAAACCCGAAACAATCACTCCACTTTATACTGCCGGACTTTCACTCCAGCATCTTTCAGAAGTTGCATCGGTGTCTCTGCCATGGCATAATCAACATTGTATACTACTTCCTTGATGCCGGCGTTGATAATCATCCTTGTGCAGTATAGGCATGGCGAAAATGTAGTGTAAATTGAGCTGTCCTTGATGCTGATTCCGTGGTAGGATGCCTGGACAATCGCATTCTCCTCCCCATGGCTGCAAAGGCATTCTTCCAGGTTTTTCCCTGATTCTGAGAAACCATTGCATCTTGGGCATCCACCTTCAGAGCAGTTCTTTGTTCCTCTTGGGGTTCCATTGTAACCAGTTGAAATTATCCTCTTGTCTTTGACGATAATCGCAGCAACCTTTCTTTTCATGCAGTTGCTTCTCGTCGCAACCATCTTCGCAATCTTCATGAAGTATTCATCCCAGCTTGGTCTGCTTAGTCTAAACTCATCAGAAAGTTCTGCGAGCAAAGCATCTATCCTATCATCCAAGTCACTGAAGCTGCCGTCATTTGTGAGTTTTTTGTCTGCCAGTACGAATGTTCCCTTCAAGTTCTGCTTTGTCTTGTCAGTGTTCTCCATCTCCATTTTTTCGATCTGGGCAAAAGCATCATATGTCTGGGGGTCTTCCTCCCTCTGCCTTGATTTGATTCTTTCAAATCTGGTTTCTGAAGGCGCAGTAACATAGAACAAGAAAAAGCGCCCGAGCTTTTTCAACTCCTCAACTTCGGCAGGATTCCGAATAGAATCAATAACATAGTTCTTGTCTTCCTGGATTTTTTCCGCGATTCGTTTTCCGAGCGCGCCTGGCCCGTGCTTCTCTCTAAGTTCATTGCCTTTTTTGATAAGATTCTCCCTTGTAATCTGCTTCCCTTCTGCCCTGACTTCCTCACGTATCGCATCTGAAAGTGAATAATAGTAGAAGCTTTTTGTCTTCAGATATTCTGCGATTGTGCTCTTGCCAGCGCAGTTCTCACCAGTAAGTCCGATAATCATAATAACACCAGAACTCGTCAGTATCAATTGTGGTTGCAAAGGTTAAATACCTTTCAGCTGACCTTTTTCCATCCTGAATAATGGAAAATCGCAAATACAATTCCAAGCAGAATGGGTTTGAGCATCCTTGGTACCTCCGCGAAGAACTCCTGATAATTTTCACTGAATGAGCAGAACGGCTCAAACCAGGAGCTGAACCCAAAGAAATGTCCTATCGCAAGCGACCAGAATATGGCAAGCGAGAACAGCCCTGCATGCGGAATCTTCATCTTATTGATGAAATACACAATCGTCACCCAAAGGGCAATCCAAAGCACGCTCGCAATAACCGGCCCCAGAAAACCAACCTGGATAAACACCTCTCTTGCAAGCGGATTGTATTCTCGCAGCGGGTCGGTAAAAGTCCCTCTTGCAGTAATTACAATATCCAAAGTCCCGAAAATGGTCCAGAAAACAATTGGCGGTGCAAAGGCCCACAGCTCTTCCTCAAGATCCCCGCGCATGTAGAACCAGGCAGCTGCCCAGATGCAAGTTATTATCGAGCCTATTGTAAGCAGCTGGACGTAAAGCACATCTCCGCTTCCTAGTATCTCAGTGTAGTTGCACATTTCATCCTGCATGTTCTGCGGGCGCGCCTAATTTGCACGAACCATCCTCGCACCGGAATCCCGTTCCACAATCTTCAATTACATATTCGATTGTGTCGTTTTCACAGTAATACTCTTTGAGGGTTTTTCCATCCACGCAGCTATCCTCGTATGAGCTTTCAAGCCCAGTTATCTTGCCCTTTGTCCTTATTGCCATTCCATAATCACTGTCAAAACAATCTGGGGCAGTTACATTCTCTTCATCTTGTGTTTTGTTCTCTCCCATGCACTTCCCATCCGAACAGAGATATCCTTCTGGGCAGTTGCTTGTGACACTCACGACATATCCTCTATCACAGTAGTAATCTGTGACGTGTGTCGAATTCTTGCACTTATCTGTTATGTCGTATCCGGTTATGTTCACCGTTTCTTTCTTGTAGCTGCTATATGCCACATATTCAGCATAGCATCCTTTGATTCGGCAAGCATTCTTGTAGCACTCGTTTCCACCCGTACAAGTTACCGTTTTATTCGCTACATTGTTTCCATCACAATAATATTCCAGTGCTGTTTTCCTGTCCAGGCACCTGTCAATGAATTTGATTCCGTCCACCTCTACACACCCCATGGAGCTTTCATTCATGGTCAACTCAGAATCAATACAGGCCCCTTCCTCAGAAACCAAAGTCTCGTTCACTTGCACAGTCTCGTTTTGAATCTCATCTGGCTCATCGGTTGCAGATTCCTCAGTTTTATTCGAGTATCTGAAACTCGAGACAAACCTTTCCTTCAGCATCTTTGCAGTTTCCATCTCATCGGCAAATATTCTGACTCCGTACCTGGCTTGTTTTTCTGTATCGTAAATTTCCAATGCGTATCCATCTTTGGAGGCGCTGGCCTGCGACTTATCCAAATTCTCTGCTCTCAGGGAAAATTCCATTTCAGCTACTGAAAAGCCCCCTGGTGATTTGTAGGTGCTGATTTCTCCCTTTGATGTCGCCTGGTGAAGAACTCCAATATTATCATGTTTGCTGCTGCTTTCAAGGAAATCTTTGGCAAGTTCCTCAGAAGTCCCTTCAAGCCCGTGCCCTACCGACGACATATTCATAAAAACGAACAGTAGCGAACTATTGGTGACATTATCCCCGATGGCGATTACAGCATATGCTGGATAGTTGCTCAAGGTCTCCGCCATCCTTGCGCCCTCCGGGTAGTCAAAGGAAACTCCAATGTTTTCATAGCTTTCAAATGAAATCTCTGGTCCTTTTCCCTCTTCCCTGCTATCGGTTTCATTCTGCGGAACCTCTGCTGGAAGAGTACAACCGAACAGCAGGATTAAGCACACCCCGAACAGGTACAAGTAGCGTCTCATGGTTGAATAGTGGAAGAAAACAATAAAAATCAGAAGTGTTTGTTCAGCATCTTCTTTATCTGCTGATAGAGATCCTTCTCCTCATCATCGAGCATATCCTGCCTCTGGCTCCAGAGTCCCAGTTCTTCTTTTGTCATGCAGGTGTAGAGCACATCTCCAACATTGACGTTCTTTCCAATGTGGATTCCATCGCATGAAATTGCGAGCTGGTCTCCCTTGCTGGCTTCGTTAACCTTCTCTTTCTCTTTTTGGATTTCACGGACCTGGCCGACAATCTCTCCGTCGCGGTTCATCAGCCTATAATTTCTCTTCAGCCGCCCTGCAAGAACATCCACACCGAAAATCGCTGGCTTGCATGCTCTGAATATGTATCCGTCAAGAACCTTCAAGCGTCCGGGGCAGGTGAGTTTTGCCAAGGATTCCTTCTTCAGGGCATCCTTCTCGTTCTGCACCCATTCCTGGTACTGCTCTATTACTTTGTAAACAATATTGCTGTAGATAATCGGTACCTTGCTGTTCCTGCTCTCCTCCCAAGCCTCATCAAGAATATTAACATTGAAACCAAGGATGACTCCCAGGTATTTGTCTTCAATTGCCCCGGCTGCCAGAACATCTTTCTTCGTGACATTCCCAACATCTGCATCCTTGACCGGAATCCCCGCCCCCTTAAGCAATTGGAGAAGCGCCTCAACAGAGCCAAGGCTGTCTGCCCTTAGTATGACTCCCTGCTCATCGCTTTTATGGAAAATGACCTGCTTGAACTGCTGTTCAATCCCTGCAGCGTCCTTCTCAAAATCATGAATCACTTCAAGCGGCGAGCCTGGAATCGCGCCTTCAAGCCCAGGCGCGCAAATCTTAACTCCTGATGCTGCGACTACTTCATCAACATAAAGGAATTTCTCCTTGCCACCGAGGTTGGGTTCAAGAAGCCCACGCACCCTTGTTTTCTTCACACCTTCAGACGTCATGTAGGCAATCTCATCATTTTTCCTGAAGATGCCGTCATAGACAATAACATCAACCGTAGTGCCAAGCCCTTTCTCATCTTTCACTTCAATGATGCTTCCCTTGCCGCGCCCATTCTCATCGATTTCAAGCCGGTCGCCAAGGAACTTCTGGCTGACTCCTCCGATAAGGACGAGCAGTTCGCTCATTCCTTCACGGGTCTTTGCGCTTATCGGTATAATGGCAATCTGCTTGCTGAAATCCTCCACGCGGTCAAAGCGTTCACTGTCAAATCCATACTCTGAAATCTTGCCCATAATCTCGTAAAGTTTTTCGTCAAACCTCTGTTTTATGTGCTCAGGCTGCTGGGCAAGCGACTCAAGAAACGATGTGGTGTTCTGGCTCTTCCACCCGCTAATCCTGTCGATTTTGTTCGCAGCTAAGATGAATGGCGTCTTGTGCTGCTTCAGAATCTTGATACTTTCAACTGTCTGGGGCTGGAATCCCTGATTTATATCTACAAGTAAGATTACCAAATCCGCCAGGCTCCCTCCCCTGTCTCTAAGGTTGGAGAATGCCTCGTGTCCCGGAGTGTCTATGAAAAGAAGCCCTGGAATGCTGATTCTCAGGTTCATCTTCTCTGCAAGAGTACCTGCAACTGCGTCAATTGATTTTTTCGAGACATAGCTTGCGCCAATCATCTGAGTGATTCCGCCAGCCTCTTTCTTGGCAACTGCAGTCCCCCTCACACTGTCGAGAAGGGTAGTTTTTCCATGGTCCACGTGAGCAAGAAGACATATGATTGGTGAGCGTGTAAATTTCATGCCATCACCGCCAACTATTAGTCTCAAGCAAACGTCTTATATATCTGTAAGGAATAAGTACATTTATAAACATTATTAAACACAATAAGTAATGTAAGAATACGAGGCGACCAGATGCACAAAGAGATTCACATTCACATAGAAAAATTATCGAGCAGGAAAGTTCTTGAGAGGAAGAAAGCCATCAGGCAACTAGTCCGATACCTTCATCACCCTAATGGCTACCTCGCCCGGCTTTCCCTGCACTATGTCTCAGTACATGACCCCTGTTACACTGTCAGGAATATTGCCAGGCAGGCATTCTACAAAATAGGGGAACCTCCTTCTGAGGGAGACTCCTGGGATAAGGCTTATTTATTCTGATTGGAATATTCTTTTCATAAAATAATAAAAACAACCTCTCCAGACCTTATTCCACTGATTTTCATGGACAGGAATATTATTGTTGAGAAAGGCAGCTATCTGCCAGTAAAGGATTGTGAGGTTGAGCTTGTTGAAAGAAAGGGCCTTGGCCATCCAGACAGTCTTATAGACGGCGTAATGGAAGAAATAAGCTGTGAACTATCTAAGGCATATATCAATGACTTTGGCAAAATCCTGCACCACAATGTTGATAAGGGGCTGATTTGCGGCGGAGGAACCAAAGTAGAGTTTGGCGGCGGGGTTTTCACAAAACCAATCTATGTTCTTCTTACTGGCCGTGCAACAGACGAAGCCGAAGGAAAAACAATCCCCGTACACCATATCGCCCAGACTACCGCGCACAAATACCTTGAGAAGGCAGTTCCTGACCTTCAGGTATGTAATGACGTTGAAATCGTATCTAGGATAGCGCATGGCTCATCTGACCTGGTGGAATTATTCCTCAGGGGTCCAAAGGTTCCATTTGCAAATGACACTAGTTTTGGCACAGGCTTTGCACCGCTCAGTGACCTTGAGCAGATTACTCTTGCTGCTGAAAAACACCTCAACTCTCCAGAATACAAAGCCCAGCACCCAGAAGTCGGCCCAGACATTAAAATCATGGGTCTTCGGGAAAAAGACAGACTCAAAATCACAGTCGCCTGCGCATTCATATCCAAACACGTTCCTGATATTGACAGCTACGTCAAATTCCGCGACCGTGTCCGTGAGGATGTTCTGAAGGTCGCCAAAGGAATAACTGACATGGAAGTCCAGGTCTTTGTGAACACTGCAGATGACATTGAAAACAAATCTGTCTACATCACACTGACAGGGACAAGCGCTGAGATGGGCGACGATGGAAGTGTTGGGAGGGGCAACCGTGTCAACGGTCTAATCACCCCATTCCGTTCCATGACTCTTGAGGCCGCAGCGGGAAAGAACCCGGTCAACCATGTCGGAAAGATTTACTCTGTCCTTGCAACTGAAATGGCATCCTCAATAGCAAAAGAATATCCCGAGATAGAGGATATCAACATCATTCTGCTCTCCCAGATTGGAAAGCCGATTGACCAGCCTAAAGTCGCCTCTGTCAATATCATAACTGGGGGAGACTTCGACAAAATGCAGGCTACAATCCGAAGGGAAGTTGACCAGAGGCTTGAGAATGTCACTGAGACGACAAACAAGATTGTCTTTGGCAAAGTTCCACTTTTTTAAACCTTTTTTCACAATATATTCTTTCTATGACTGTGCTTAGATTCGGTTCACAACCTGCGCCAACTCGCAGTGTGAGCCAGCTTAAGGAAACTTACGAGCTGCTTCGAACAACACTCAAAGGAAAACGAATCATGTCTGTGACTGAAGCCAGATATCTTGAGACTGAGCGCCGGCTCTTTGCCAAGATGGCCGAGCGGTTGGAACTAGGTGCGGATGTGGTTTCCTATTCGCAATTCATGGAAAATCCAAAATCTTTGGAAGCAGACATCATATTGCTAAGAACGTCCAAACTCTTTGTGGTTTGTTTACCCGAGATTCTTGGTGCTCTTGAAGAATTCCGCAGGAAAAACTCTGGCAGCGCAATCATAGCATCAGTACTTGACCACAATGCATTCGATGTTCTCACATCAAGGCCAGATTTGGTCAACATGGTTGATGCCGGCGCCGCTACAAACGACCACGAACTTCTGCGCAAAGGGGCAGAGGTTCTTGAGCGCATATCGTAAGCTTTTAATGCTGTTGCGACATGATTACTCCCTAATTGGGCTCGTAGTCGAATGGTTAAGACGTTACCTTGACATGGTAAAGATTCCCAGTTCGATCCTGGGCGGGCCCATTCTGTTTTTCGGGGGAAAAGATGAAACTTGTTGAACTTTCCGTGCGGATAGATGAGAACACTTCGGTTTATCCAGGCGACCCAAAACCCAAAATAGAGCGTACTGAGACCTTAGAGACAGTTGGCTGGAATGTCAAACGTTTCACTTTCAATTCTCACTTCGCAACCCACATCGATGCCCCATATCACATGCTGAAAGATGGAAAGAAACTGGATGGGCTTCCTCTTGAGACATTTGCCGGAGCCGGCGTTATTCTGGATGCATGCAAACCAAAACTCTCACTTGTAAAAGAGGGGGATATCGTCTTCTTCTGCACCTGCAACGAAGTTGAGCAGGAATATTATGAGGATAAACTTGCAATCACAAAGGAAACCGCGCAGGCACTTGTGAATAAGAAAATCAAGATGGTAGGGTTTGATTTACCGGGGCCCGATTTTCCGCCATATGAATTGCACACCCTTTTCTTCAAAAACAACATTCCAATCGTGGAGAATCTTGTGAACCTGAAAAAACTAATCAACACCCGCTGCAAACTCTTTGCGCTTCCTCTTTTCATAAGGGATTCTGACGGGGCGCCATGCAGGGCAATAGCGGTTCTTGACTAACTCATATAGAATTCTCTTTTCTTCTTGCTGAATTTCTCAATTGCGTATCTGAGCATAGTGCGCGGCATCTTCTTGAAGTGTTTTTTGAGGAACTTTTCTTCCTCATCCTGGTCTTTTTTGCCAACTTCCCTGAGCATCCATCCTACTGCCTTGTGGATTAAATCATGTTCATCATTAAGGAGCATCTCAGATATCTTCAACGTGTCAGCAAAATCGCCATCTCGGATAAATGCATATGTTGAAACAATCGCTATCCTTCTTTCCCAGAGATTTTTCGACCTTGCCAATTTTTTCAGAATTGCCCGGTTCTTCTTGAGCAAATGGGCCCCGACAACCTTTGGGGCAGAGAGGTCAACCAAATCCCAGTTGTTTACTTTCCTGGCATTTTGCAAATAGAACTCAAAGATTCTCTTTTGTTCCTTTTCATCTCCTTTGGGGTATTTCTCAACAAGCACCAGGAGCGCGGCGAGCCTGTGCTCATGGATTTTGCTGTTCAGTAGTTTCTGCAATTCAACTAGTTTCAGGTCCTTGTGCTTCTTCGCAACCCTTCTGGTTTCCGGGACCACGACTCCAAGAAAAACATCTCCCTCTCCATATTCCCCCGTTCCTGTTTTGAAAAACCGCGAGAGCACCTTTGCCTTTTCCGGATTCCCAAGTTCCTTGAGGTCCTTTTCAATCTGCATGCTCTCCTTTCCACTGCCCGTTTTATAATTATTTCAGTGGTATTTTGTCAAAAAACATGCATTTATAATAAGTTCTGGACATATGATAATATGAGCTCAACGCGGCTCGCATTGACCAACCCACCGAATTTTCGCCAATATTAGCGGGTCGCGCTTTTCTTGCATGCTTTAATGAACTCCACAATTATTGGCGCGGGGGCATCTAACCTGCTTTTCAATTCAATATGCGCTTGTGTAGCAATTCCAAATCCGCCTTTCCATTCTGCAATCTCAACAACATTGTTCTTTGGGTGGACTCCGGAGATTACGAGCCCTTTCTCTTCAAGCTGCGCAACATATTCCGGATTGACTTCATATCTGTGCCTGTGCCGTTCTGAAATCATCTTTTCCCCATATGCCCTTGCTGCTATCGTGTTTTCCTTAACAACACAATCATATGCCCCGAGCCTCATGGTTCCCCCTTTCTTAGAAATCTGCTGCTGCTCAGGAAGTATATCAATCACTGGGTGCTCTGCTTTCTTGTCAAACTCTGTTGAATATGCTTTTCCAAACCCGCAGACATTCCTTGCATACTCAATCACCATGAGCTGCACTCCAAGGCACAGCCCGACAAATGGGACACTGTTCTTTCTTGCATACTCGATTGCGCGGATTTTCCCCTCAATTCCCCGTGTTCCAAATCCGCCTGGAATTACAATTCCATCATACTCAGAAAGGGTTGGGACAACACTGTCCATATTCTCAAGGTCGCTTCCCTCAAGCCAGCCTATCTCCAACCCGCAGTTTTCTGCTGCGGCGCTGTGCACAAGGGCTTCCTTTACACTCACATAAGCGTCTTTGACAGCAGTGTACTTTCCAACAATCGCTATTTTGATTGGTTTCTCTTTTGGCCTGACAATCTTGTTAACTCTCTTTTGCCATTCCTTTAGTTCTCCTTCCTTGTCTTTCAGGCCAAGAACTTTGGCAAGCTGGGAATACATGCCCTGTTTTTCCAGGACAAGCGGAAGTTCATAAACAGTCTGCAGCATCGGGTCATCAAACACCGCCTCTTCAGGAACATTGCAGTAAGTGCTGATTTTTTTCCTCGATTCTGCCGTAAGTTTTTCCTGCTCCCTGCACACAATAATGTCTGGCTGGATTCCAAGGCTTTGGAGCAGCCTTGTTGCGTGCTGTGTAGGTTTCGTCTTCTGTTCGCCCGGGCTCAGGCTCGGGACATAAGTTAGCTGAATAAACGCCATATTGTCCTGCTCAAAATTCATCTGCCTCATCGCTTCAATGAAATATCCGTTTTCTAAATCTCCAACTGTTCCGCCGATTTCAATCAGTCCGATGTCAGCCCCCTCGGTTGCCACTGCTATCCTTTTCTTGATTTCTTCAGTTAGGTGCGGTACAATCTGGACATCCCTGCCAAGGTAATCTCCCTTTCTTTCCTTCTCTATTATTGTCTTGAACAGTTTTCCTCCGGTAATCGATGAAGTTCCTTCTATCGACTGGTTGAGGAATCTCTCATAAGTGCCGAAATCCATGTCTACTTCAGTTCCGTCATCAAGGACAAACACCTCGCCGTGGCGGAATGGGTTCATGGTTCCGCAGTCCACATTCAGGTACCCGTCAAACTTGATTGGCACTACCTTGTAGCCTCTTGCTTTCAGAAGCCGCGCGATAGAAGAAGAAACAATGCCTTTTCCCAAGCCGGACATGATGGAACCGGCAATTACAATGAACTTAGTCTTTTTCTCAGGCATAGGAAAACTGTGACGGATAGTGTTTTTAAACTTAACAACGTCCCCCTATGCATGGCAAGGAAAAGGTCTGACAAAACAGGGCTCCCGCCAGGAACCCCAGTTCTCACCGATGATGATACTGAGCCCTCAAGAATCACTATCCTTGACTATGACCCAAAAGATTTCACTGAGTTTGAGCCCAAAACCGTGGACGAATTCCTTGAGCACATGAAAAAGAAGAAAAGCGTCACCTGGGTCAATGTGGACGGGCTCAAAGATACTGCAATGCTCCAGAAGCTCTGCGAGGAATTCAACATCCACCCCCTTGTTCTTGAAGACATTCTCGCGACCGACCAGCGGCCAAAGGTCGAGGACTATGGGGATTATCTTTACATAGTCACACGCATGCTTGATTTCGATAAAAGAAAAAAACGCATCTCATCTGAACAGATTAGCATCATACTCACACCAACATTTGTCATATCCATCCAGGAGAAAAAGGGCGACATATTCGACTCAATAAGAAACCAAATCCGCAACAACAAGGGCAAACTGAGGAAAACTGGCCCTGACTTCCTTGCATACTCTATCCTGGACCGCACCGTTGACCATTATTTCATAATACTCGAACAGCTCGGCGAACGCATAGAGTTCATGGAGGAGGAGCTTGTGCGCTCTCCAACCCCAAAAACCTTGCACCAGATTCACCGCATGAAAAGGGACATGGTGATGCTCCGAAAATCCGTCTGGCCAATGAGGGAGCTTGTCAGCGGCCTTGAGCGCGAGGGCCGTGGAAGCTCCAAGCTCATCAAGAAAGGGACAGCGATTTACCTGCGCGATTTATACGACCACACAATCCAGGTGATTGATACTATCGAGACATACAGGGACATAGTCTCAGGAATGCTTGACATATATCTCTCCAGCATCAGCTACCGGCTTAATGAGGTCATGAAAGTTCTCACCATAATCGGAACAATCTTCATCCCGCTCACTTTCGTGACCGGGCTTTACGGTATGAATTTCCAGTTCATGCCTGAGCTTTCGCATCCGCTCGGATACCCGGCGGTGCTCATCATAATGCTTATTTTGGGCATACTTATGCTCATCTTCTTCAAGCGAAAGAAATGGTTCTGAAGGGAAAACGATATAAATCTCAGGGCAGTCGTGAATGGTATGCTTCAAAGGATATTCTTTCTCCTGATTCTGGTCGCCATCACGGGGGCCACTTGGTTCATATCACAGCAGTACCCGCACCCGATGCTTGATAGCGCCATCAATACCCTTATGGCCCTCGCGATTCTCTACCTCGTATTCAAGGTAGTGCTTGACAAAGCGGTCGCCGACAAGCTTGACGATGCCAAGCTTCGCTATTCATTCCGCAAAGCTGTCTCCTTCGCATACATCGTCGTCCTTTTCATAGCGATTATAACGATTTGGATACCGAATCCCGAAGCGCTCCTAGTCGCATACGGTCTCATGGCAGCAGGGATAGCAGTCGCGCTTTCCGATTTGTTCAAGAACCTTGCAGGGGGCATAATCATTTTCTTCACAAGGCCGTTCACTGTGGGGGACAGGATTGAAATCAACAAAGAGTTCGGCGATGTGATTGATGTAGATTTGATGTACACCACCCTGATGGAAATCCGCGAATGGGTGGACGGGGACCAGGCCACAGGACGGCTGAACATAGTCCCAAACGGGCTGATTCTCACATCTGTAGTAAACAACTACACAAAGGACAACCAGTTCATCTGGGACGAGATTACGATACCGGTCACATATGATAGTGATTGGAAAGCGGCCTCAAAACTCATGCTTGATGCGGTGAAGGGCGAAACCGGGGATATAATCAAACAGTCCACAAAGGAATTCTCCCACCTCAAGGAAAAGTACTACCTGCAGAAAAAACCCGCCGAGCCCGGAGTTTTCGTTAAAATCACTGACAACTGGATTCAGCTGGCTGTCCGTTATATGACCCCTGCCCGCTCAAGGCGCGCCCTGCACAACAAGCTGAGCAACATCATGCTGAACAAGATTGAGAAATCCAAGAAAATCACGGTGGCATCAGCAACTTATGAGATTGTTGGCATGCCTGAAATCCGGATGAAGAAGTGAAGCGATGCTCTTAGAACTCGGCATTCTTCTCTTTTCCATTGCCGTTCTTTCTAAGGCCTCAGAGATGGTCATCACAAGCTCGGTCCGGCTCTCACGTTTCTTCAACATAAGCCAGGTTGCTGTCGGCTTCCTCATGGTCGCTGTTGCAACCAGCCTTCCAGAGCTCTCAGTGTCAGTCACATCATCTTTGGCTGGGGAGGGCGCAATATCCGCAGGAAACGTGTTCGGTTCAAATATTGCGAACATCCTTGTGATACTGGGCGCCGGGGCATTCCTTTACGGGATGAAAATCAACCGCTCCAGCCTCAAGGACATCGCGGCGGTTCTGCTCCTGACGACCCTTATCTCGATTTACATAATCTTTGGCGCCTCGGTCTCATCTGTCCCATTGGGGATATTGGAGGGCGCAGTCCTCCTCATCCTATTCGCAGTTTATGTCTGGTGGGTGCTCAAGCGAAAGAAAAGTTTCAACGGAAGTTCAAAAACACCAATAACAAAGAAACAGGCTTTGAATTCTTTCCTGCATTTTGGCATCGGGATATTCCTTGTAATAGTCAGTTCTGCCTTCGCAGTTGACGCGGCCGTTACGCTTGCGGTTTCGCTCGGGCTCGCGCAGAGTTTCATCGGCGCAACCCTGATTGCCATGGGCACTTCGCTTCCTGAACTTAGCACAGCGCTCCAAGCCCTTAGGAAAAAGCACTACGGCCTTGTCCTTGGCAACGCGGTTGGGAGCAACATGGCCAATATCACGGTTGTCCTTGGCGTGGCAGCATCGATAAATCCAATATCAGTGAAAATCCCCATATTCATCGCGGCGCTGCTCTTTGCAATAGTTGCAAATTCAATCCTTTTCTATTCGGCAGCAGTCAACCGCGGGATTGGCAAGTTCGGCGGAGCAGTCTACCTGCTTATCTATGCGGTATATATTATCGTGATATTCGGCCTGCAGGCAACTGAGGCAGGTGTCGTTTAAAACAGTTCAAACAACAAGGGAAAGTTATGGAGGAGGAAGGACTACAGTGCTTTGTTTGCTCAAGAAGAACAACGGACCCCTACTATGTGAACGGGGTTCCCCTCTGCTCAACCTGCAGCACTCAGAAATCTGCAGAGGCTGAGAAGAGATACTGCAGCCGATGCACCGCATCTTCGGCCAACTCCATCATCCTTTACACCCAATACGGGCTGCTTTGCTCAACCTGCCGCTCAGAAGTTCGTGCTGTGGAGAAACCAACAGAATCGGTTCGTTTGCGCAGGCTTCTCAATGGGGCAATAGTCAAATTCTACAAGAATGGTAGGGAAGACGATTACCACGAGGAGCAATCTTCATTGCCGCTTATGCAGACTGCGGTGCACATTGCCCTGATTATCGCGCTCGTAGTTCTGCCTGTTTTTTCTGTTAACCCGCTCATCTTAGCTCTTGAACTCAGCATCGTCATCGCCCTTGTTCTTCTTCTCGTTTCATTCCTATGGATAAGAATCAAAATCTATGATGATGAAATCCGCTGCCTCTACGGCCCATTCACATACTCGATAAACAAGTGCGACCTTGAGCAGGTTGAAATCATCACTCCGCAAAACTACCTTGCCTATGGAATGATGATTAGAAGGAATCCGCATGGGTGGGTCTTGAAATTCATCCGCGGCCCAGGCCCTGGGATATTAATCAGAAAGAAATCCGGCCTCTTCCGCTCAGTTTTCATCAGCAGCAGCGACCCTGTGAACCTGCTGCAGAAAATCGCGAAGAAGCTCTGTTAGCCGTCTCCATTTTAATATCTTATCCGGTTATTTCTTTTATGTCGGTAAAAGTTTTATTTTCATTATCCATAGTTTTGATTTTTCTTCTTGGCTGCGTTTCAGCACCTCCAGAAGATGTTTCGCCGCGTGACCTTGAAATCCGCATAAATAATGGCAAGGCCGCAACTGCCTCAGCAGATGTCCAGCTTTCCCTTTTCGCGCGCCACGCTGCTGACTGCCGCATCTCAAATGATGGTTCTTCTTGGGGTCCATGGGAGAGTTACTCAATTGACAAATCCTGGACACTTGATGGCGCGGATGGCCTGAAGCAGGTCTTCTACCAGTGCCGCAACTCTGCAGGAGAACTCTCATCAACAGTATCAGAATCAATAGAGCTTGACTCAACACACCCAACAATATCGCTCTCGAGCCCCGAATCCGGAAAAACATATTACAACTCTGTTGAGCTTGCATTCAATGTGAGCGACCCTGCCTCAGACACGGTTAAGTGCAGCGCAACCATCGGAAACACGGTGCAGGAACTTGGCATCCTTCATACTGACAAGCCGCAGAGCGTCCTGATTAGCCTTTCTACGGGTGAAAAATCATTATCACTCACCTGCAGCGATGGCGTCCACTCAACATCGAAAAACATTTCATTTACAATGAAAAAGAAGCCCGTGGTCACAGTCCGTATCAATGGCGGCTCTGATTATACCGAGAGCAAAAACGTTACATTGGACTTGAGTTCGGCAACTGCAACCGAGTGCCGTTTCTCAAGAGGCCAAACACAATGGAGCAACTGGGAGCCCTATACTGGAAGCGCCGCTTGGATTCTCAAGGGCAATGACGGAAACAAGAGGGCATATGCCCAGTGCCGCGATTCAAACGGCATCGAATCTGAAATCGCAGAAGACACAATAATCCTCGATACCCAGCCTCCGCCCTACATTTCGCTAAGCATAAACAACCACGCGGCCTGGACTTTCTCGCAGGATGTGGCTCTTGGACTTTATGCATATTCTGCCAAGGAATGCAGATTCTCAAACGACGGCCAAAGCTGGAGTGCCTGGGAGGCATACTCGACAAAGAAAACCTGGAAGCTAACCGACGGCGAAGGGGAGAAAACAGTCCATTATGAGTGCAGGAACAAAAGCGGGGGCGATTTGGGCATAGTCTCAACAAAGATTAACTACTCGACAATTCCCCCCACTTCTCCATCTGCATTGAGCATCCAAATAAACAACGGCGAGGAATACACATCCTCGGAAAACATGCAGCTTTCTCTGAGTGCTGCCGGCGCGTTTGAATGCCGGCTTCGCGAAGGCAGCCTGGACTGGAGCGCCTGGGAAAATTTTGTTGATGCAAAGACATTCAAGATTACTGGAAACGACGGGGCAAAGACAATCTACTACCAGTGCAGGAACAGCCACGGAAGCACAACCGTCTTTGACCGCATCTATCTGGACAGGGGCGCACCCTCACAGGTTAAAAGCCTGAAAGCAGCTGCAAGTCCGTATTCTGTTGTACTTAGCTGGGGAGCAGCCTCTGATTCTGGAAGCGGCATCGAGTCCTACTCGGTTTTCAGGAAAGTGGACAGTGCATGGAAGTGGATTGGTTCTGTTTCAGGCCTTAGTTTCAAGGATGAGGGGGTAGTGTCAGGAGAATCTTACGAATATAGGGTGGGCGCTCTTGATTACAACCGAAACGCTGGCTCATTCTCCGAGGTGAATGTGCAGGTTCCTGTTGAAGGCGAAAGTGGTATTTTGCGAGTATCCGGCGAGCCTTCTTGATTAAAGTGGGGGCTACTTTCCAAAAGGCAATCTCCTGAGGATTAGATTCTGTTCAAAGACTCTTTGATGTCCTCAACAGACATCCTGGTCACAATCATCGGGATTCTCTCCCGGTCAGAAATTTTCATGGCCAGTTTGTCCACCTTATCCGGCTCAATATTATGCAATACAATTGCAGAAGGCTTTGAAGGACTGACCCTTACGACTACGAACGGGCTCCTCCCAGTTGAAATCCCGGTGAAGATGAAAACCCTCTGGTTGACATTGCCATAAAGGTTCTGGAAATATGAGAATGGCATATCAAGAATCACCTTGATGCTGTCTATCAAAGTATATCCATAGATTTTCTTAGCCTCAAGTATGTCTGCGTTTGTCAGAACTTTGCCCCCAATCAGTTCAACAAAATCTTTCAGCGAAATCGACCTTGCAAACTCATGCACTTCGAAATATTCGCTGACTGGCTTCTCCTTCTCCCTGAACTTGGATGCGATGTGCCCGCCCTTTGTCTGGTCAATATCAAAAAGGGCCATGACAAATCTTCTCACTACATGGGTTCCAGGGGATTTCCTCCTGTTGCCTTCGTAGTCGCTGATAGTAGAAACAGTGATTCCAAGATGCTTTGCAAGTTCTACTTGTGAAATGCTGAATATCTCTCTCCACTTCCTCATGGTCGCCCCTGGGTCATCTGAGAGTGAAATTTCGCCCGCAATCTCCATCTTTATTTTTTCCATTGCAACCTTACTTTTCCTCTAAACTCTTAAATAGATTCCGTCTATTGCCAACCTCCCCTTCGGCATTCTGCGTCATGACTAAGGATTAAAAACCAAATAGCCAAGAGTAGTCCATGGCATATGATATCATAGGGGACTTCTTCAGCATCATCAGCATTGAGCTCTTTGACACAGCCTCAATTCTGCTCATAATCTCATACATACTCTGGGAAGCCCCCCGCTCACTCCAATTGCTATCCGAAGAATTCACCAAGGAGCTTTATCCTGAGCACGGACGCCTGGTTGATATCACACTGCTAGTCATAGGAGTTATCGCACTCCTTCTTTTCATGATGGATGCGCAGAAAATCGTGACATATCTCAAAACCCCCGGAGTCATTTCATTCTATCTTGTCATACTCACAGTGCTTCCACTGATACTTCTCCTGGGATTCGTCCAGAGGTTCTTTGGGAGAATGGACGCGGGCAAATCAGTTTCCATTTTCCTCACTCAGGGCTTCCTTGACCTTGCGCACACTATTTTCTACATCAGTTTTGCCTTACTAGTCATTCCGGCAACTGGTTATCTTGTTCTCGGATAGCTGCTGGTCAAGGTTATAAAGTTTTCTTTTCTAACTTTCTCTGGTGATCATAAAATGTCCCCAAAGAAAAAACCAAAGAGAAAGCCAGTCAAAAAGAGCACCCCCTCTGTGAAAAAACACAATGTTAGGGATGCGCACCTTCCCGGTTACTTGATGATTGCATTCGGCCTTATTGGCCTTGGAATCAATTACGACCTCCTAGGCGGAATGGCCTGGGCAAAAGCCTACCCGCTTCTGGCAGTGCTTTTCGGTGCAGTCGCTCTTGTTAAGGTAATCATTTCAAGAGACTAGCGTATTCTACTGCGTTTTTGAAAATTCTGAGCCCCATTGGCTCACTTACTTTTCCTCTTACCCAATACGGGCAATTCTGAATTATATTGAAAGCCTCAGGGTGAGGCATCATGCCGAAAATCCGTCCAGTACTGTCGCACACGCCCGCGATTCCCATGACCGAGCCATTCGGGTTGTCCGGGTATTTCGCATCATTTCCGTCCTTGTCAGTGTACTGGAAAACAATCTGATTCTTTGATTTCATAGTCTCAAGCGCATTATCATCCAATGGGATGAACTTGCCTTCTCCATGCCTTACCGGGACAAGCATGAAATCAATTCCTTTTGTGAAAATACAGGGGGACTTCTTGTTGGCCTTGAGGACGACCCACCGGTCTTCGAATTTTCCTGAGTCATTGCCAATCAAGGTTACTTTCTGCTCGAAATCAGGTTCTGGAAGAAGCCCCATCTTGACAAGCACCTGGAAACCGTTGCAGATTCCTAATGATGAGCTTCCCTTCTTTGACGAATTTCTCCAAAGGCTCCCTCAGCCTGAACTTCATCTTGTTGGCAAACACCTTGCCTGAACCCAAGTCATCCCCAAATGAGAATCCCCCAGGTATGAATAGCATATTGTAGTTGTCCAGGAGCTCTGGATTGTCAAGCACCTTGTTCAGGTGCATAATCTCGGCATGGCCTCCGCTCTTCTCAATAGCGTATTTGCTTTCATTTTCGCAATTGATGCCATAGCCATACAGAACAAGCGCTCTCAGCATACATAACATCATCTCAAAAATTGTTTTAAGCTTTGGCTATTCAAGCAGCGAAAAAGGAACATGCCTCCCCCTCACCGCTCCATATATATATATAATTTCCCTGTTTTTTCTTTACAGTTAAGGTGAATTCTATGGATGGACGAAGAAACAGGAGAAATGTTAATGCTGGAATGTCAAGAAGGCAGTTCCTCAAGACCACTGGAATTGCAGTCGCAGGCGCAGGCGCTGCTGCGGCCGGTTTGGCCGGGGCCGCGAATGCCAATCTATCTAACCGACCGTTCCCTGAATCCGTGGCCGGAGGGGGGAATAACTACAATGTCTGGCCTGTGGGGAACGATAACCTAACACATGTCCATCCCAAGACAAACGAGCCTTGCACCCAGGATGCCTTCAATGTCCAGTATGCTGTCGATAATGTGGATGAAGGGGGCGTCGTAAGGTTGCATTCAAAGAACATGAAAACCGAAGCGACCTATTTCCAGTTCGGCCAGTCCAATGTGACTGTCCACAAATCAGTTACTATCATCGGACAGTCCGACCACGGAAAGACCAAAGCTCTTGTCAAAGGCTCATCCTCGAAATCGTTAAATGCGACCGGGGGGCCCAACCAGAACTACGCGCCTGAACTCGTAGGCATCTTCAATATCTATGCACCTGGAAAGGAAGTGGAATTCAACAATCTCGCCATAGACCACACATTCACCCATGTGATATCCGAGAATTTCTCCACATTCGGATCAATCACACTGCCCAATAGGGGTAGCGCTCTTTTGAAGGTGCTCAACTGCGATATCGATACGATTGCATCATCCGCGGTAGCCACTCCCGCAAGCCCGGCAAAGAGCAAAATCGTGAGGAACTGCAAGATAAGGGGGAAGGCGGACATGGTGGATGGCAACTATTCCTGCATTAATGTAGGGAGCTTCGGCGATTCCCCTCCGAATCTGCTCGATGCTCGGATAGAGGTCA
Organism: uncultured Microcaldota archaeon; assembly: GCA_963791815.1. GTDB lineage: Archaea > Micrarchaeota > Micrarchaeia > Anstonellales > Bilamarchaeaceae > Bilamarchaeum. Next base: position 523,117 of record CAWBTT010000002.1, read on the forward strand.
CAGACTGCCATCTAGACTCTGCTCTTTTCGTCGGAGTGATCATCTTGGATGGCTACAGCAATGCCAACACCGTCATTGATGTCAAACGCAACCGAATCGGGCATACTCCTCGCCAGCCAAACCCGGTCAACGGGATAGTCGAAGCGACTTCTGTCGGTGTAATCGTTGGCGCGCCTTTCCTCGGGAATCCGCAGAATCCGATTTTCGCGCCTATCAATGGAAAGATAACCATTGTTGAAAACATGATTAAACTATCGAGATATTACTCCGGTGGGCCACTCGCCGGAGGAATCTCCACGACGCCTGAAAAAGATGGGAATGTCCTGATAGAGAACAACATTATCGATTTCTCGTTGCCCTTCAAATTGCCAGAGCCAGCTCCTGGTTTATCCGTTATCATCGGATTGGATGCCATAACTTACGAGGATTTCACCGAAGAGGCCACTGCGCTTATACAGAACAACACTATTCTGACGAGCAAGCCTCCGTACGCTCCCAGCCTCGTTCCGGTGCATTACGGGGTAGCGCTGGGCAACGAATCGGCATTGGGCGGTTTCGTCAAATCATCGGCAAAAAATGTGACTGTGCAGAACAACGACTACTCGGGATTGGCGGTGGTGCCATACCTGAGACTCAGTTCATTAGGGCCTCAATTCACCCCGGGTTTCGCCATGTTCATGAACGACCTGACCAATGGCAACACCGCAATCGAGCCGGGCCTGACCTGTGCTGACATAAACGACCTTGGGTCCAATTCGGTCACAGCTGGAGGAGTCAACTGCTGATCCCTTTATCTTTTCTTTTATAAATTTCCCTCTTTTTTTAAAAATCAGACCTTTCTCAATCCTCTGATTCCCTCGAACTTCCAGGCGCTGCGAGTAAATATGAAAGCGTCGTTGGCAATGCATATCGACGCTGTCAGAATGCTGTCCATTGGCTTTGGCAGCTCGCCATTCATCTTGATTTCCCGGTTCAGCTTGGTCGCGATTCCGGCTGCTCTTTTGTCAAATGGGAGGATGCTGATACTGTTTGAGAAGTTGCTGATAACATCTTCCTTCTTGATGGTTTCAAGAAGCTGCATCAACGTTAAACTGGTTATGCAGATTTCTTCCCTGTCGGCGTAATACTTCAGCTTCTCAATCGTTCCAGGGTCGCCCATAAGGAAATCCAATGCCTTATCAAAATCCAGGCAGATTTTTTCCATTTCTAATCCACCCAGTTGTATTCTCCGCGCCCGATGCGTTTGGCTACTCTTCTATGGATGTCTTTATCCTCAATAGTTCCTGCCAAAGAAATAATCGTGCTCTCCTGCTTTCTTTCCTTTAAGAGATATCTAAGAATCTGACTGAAACTCATGTCTTTTGAGGACTTGAGCCTCTTCAAATCATCATACACATCGTCCATTATTGTTATGACACGAACCATTTTTCATTCCCCCAATTGCATAAATGCATTCACTAAATACATTTATATGATTTACCTCGAAAAATCCCAACTTGTTGCTCTTAAGATTTTTTTATGTTTCAAAGATTAACCTCAGAAAACCACATTCTTTTAAATCAAAAAAATCCGTTTTATATTAATCCTCTCATAGAAACGGGGAAATTGCGACTAAAGGTGAACATATATGGAAGATTTAGTAAGATCTGTAATGGGGGAAGCATCTCCAAAGGAAGAGAACTCAAGCTCTGATGCGATGAGTTCTGAGACAATTAAGATTGTGACCGTAGGTGTCGGTGGAGCCGGAAACAACACAATAAACAGGCTCATAAAGTCAGGTGTTAAAGGCACTGAACTTGTCGCTATAAACACAGACAAGCAGCACTTGAACATAGTCCATGAGAGGGCAAAGAAAGTACTTATCGGTAAATCAGTCACCAAGGGTCTTGGTGCAGGAGGCTACCCAGACATCGGTGCAAAATCAGCCGAAGTCGACAGGCCTTTGATTGAAAGAGAACTTGAAGGAGCCCACCTCGTATTCGTATGCGCAGGTATGGGCGGTGGAACTGGTGGTGGAGCAGCCCCAATCGTCGCGCAAATCGCGAAAGAACAGGGAGCTATCGTAGTTGCCATGGTTACCTACCCGTTCGCTCTTGAAAGGGCCAGGAAGAAGAAAGCCGAAGAGGGCATTAAAGCACTCAAGAGGGGATGCGACTCAGTCATTATCCTCGACAACAACAGGCTTGTCTCACTTGTCCCGAACCTGCCAATGGCAGAAGCATTCGCAGTTGCTGATGAGATTCTCTCAAGGGCAATCAGCGGTCTTGTCTGGACAATCACACAGCCGTCTTTGATTAACATCGACTTTGCAGACGTTCGTTCCATCATGGAAGGCGGAGGAGTCGGATTCATCGCAGTCGGCGAGGGAAAAGGAAACGACAAGGTTACTGGAGCAGCAGAGGGAGTTATCAAGAACAGACTTCTTGATGTTGACTTCGAAGGTGCAAAAGGCGCGCTCATCCACATCAGTGGAGGAGCTGACCTCACACTTGGCGACGCTATCAAAGCCGGTGAAATCATCACCGAGAAGATGGACGCAGAAGCCAATGTCAAATGGGGAGCCAGAATCATGCAGAACTACGAGGGCAAATTGGAAATCGTTGCAATCGTAACTGGTGTTACCGGCGCTTCAGTTGCAGGCCAGTCAATGGTTGAAGAGGAAGAAGCATCAACCATGCCAGAGTACTCAAGGGACCTTGAAGTTCTCGGTTAGTTTTTCTTTTTTTCTATTCTTTATTTCTTCTTATGAAAATCAAAATCACTACCAATCCCAAGAAAGACTGGACCGCTCCTTTAGCTGAGGAAGTCAAAAAACTCCTCGAAGACAATCTCCATGACATTGTTGAAGAGGCCGCAGATGCGACAATATGCATTGGCGGAGACGGCACTGTTCTCTATGCCCATCACCAGGGAATGCTTGAAGGGACAGTGCTTGGCATCGGAACACTGAAGAGCTACATCTGCCAGATTACCAAGGAAGATTGGAACGACAAAATCTTCGACGTTCTTCAGAGCGAACCGTTCACTGTCATGACGTTGAAAGCCCAGGTTGACGGGAAAGAACTTATAGCTCTCAATGATTTTGTTGTCCATGCAAAAGATTACCGTGTACTCACAATGGAAGTTACGCACTCAGGAAAATCCTCCAAATTCAGAGGGGACGGAATCATAATCTCAACCTCAATGGGCTCGCCTGCCTATGCATATTCTGCTGGCGGGGATGCGCTCCTTCCTGATGAACGAAAAATGGTCGTAGTCCCAATTGCCCCTTACCGTCGCGCATTCTCACCAGAAGTTCTTTCAGATGATACAACAATCACAATAACGACGAACAAAGATTTTGCATTTATCACAGATGGCATCCTCATCTCTGAACTTGTTGGGGCAACCAAAGTGAATATTCAAAAAGGCGATGACATACAATTCTTCCACGGAGTCGGATTCCATGAACAAGGATGAGATACTGAAACAGGGATATGTTGATGTCAGGGTCCAGGTCACTGGCCTTCGCCAGAACCACCGTCTTACTGTGGAGAAGGACAGAACCTCCAGAGGGATATTGACCTATTTATCATCAAAACATTATATTCCAACTCAGGAGCTGGTCCGGCTTGCAGAAATCCTTCAGTTCCCAATCAAGCACAATACTACGGTTGTATTCCCAAAAGGGAAAATGCCAAAAGACTTTTTAGAAAAAACAGAGGATGTCTCAGTCGAGGCCGACACTATAGAGGCCGAAATTGAGGACTAGGCCAATTCTCTCTTAAGAACCTCTATTACCTCTTCCCCTATTCTTGCCTGCGCTTCTCTGGTAGCTGCTCCAAGGTGCGGTGTAAGATAGACATTATCCAATTCAAGGAGCTTTCCAGTGTAAGGCTCTTGCCGGTAAACATCGAGAGCAGCGCCCTTGAGCTTCCCAGATTTGCAAGCATCATAGAGGGCATCCTCGTCAACGATTTCTCCTCTTGAAGTGTTGATGATGAAAGCCCCATCTTTCATCTTTGATATATTTTCATTATTTATCAGGTTAATAGTGCCAGGCAAAGCCGGTACATGAAGGGTAATCACATCCGCCTTTCCGAAAACTTCGTCGTTGCTCATGAAAGCCGCAATTCCATCCTCTCTTGGATGAGGGTCTGATGCAATCACTTCCATTCCCAGGGAATTTGCCTTTTTCCCGAGCAATCCGCCAATTCTCCCATAGCCAATTACGCCAAGAATCTTGCCACCAACCTCGTTGCCTGTAAGTTTCTTCTTCTCCCATTGCTGGTTCTTCATCTGGTGGTGTGCCTTCTGCACATTCCGGAGTCCGCAGATTGCGAGTCCAAGGACAAGCTCTGCAACAGCGTTCGAGGAAGCTCCAGGGGTATTCATCACTTTGATGCCCTTCTCTGCGCAGGCTTCCTTGTCGATATTATCTGTGCCGACCCCGGCCCTTATCACAAGTTTCAAGTTTGAGTCAGAAATAAGTTCCTTAGTCACCTTGGTGGCGCTCCTCACGATCAGAGCATCGGCATCGACGATGGCAGCCTTCACATCCTCAGGCTTGTTTCGTACCTCTCCAAGCTCTCCAATGGCTTTGACCACGCTCTCTTCCATATTATCTGCAATTACAACTAGCATGAATTGTTCATGAAACTAACCCTTTTAGGGCTTTTTGGCGTTGATACATAGACTTATAAAATACATTTAACATATCGTTATTGCACAAAAAATCCCCTCAGAGTTAATGCTTTTACCGAAGAAAAAAACAATCTTGGTTTATTTGCGCAATTGAGGTTTTTGATTGTACGATTTTCCCTATTGTAACGCATTTTCTAAGGAAATTCGCACAATATTTAAATATATCCTGGGGTTTTGAACAACTTTCTCCGCGAAACATATAAATACAACTTAATTCAAATAGTAATTAGGTGGGGGGATGGTTATGTTCAATGAAACCAGAAGGGGTAAGAAAAAGCTTATGGGCCTTGCATCGGCTCTTGAGATGGGTATGTCTGGAAAAGACATGGGATTCATGGTAAGTACTGCCGGGGAGCTTGTGAAAGCGCTTCGGACAAATGACCCAGGTCTCTCCGGAGACGAGAAGGTCAGATTAGTCAAATCAGTGTGCCGCGCGAAGGCAAAGGCGTTCTTAGGCGGCCCCAATGATAATTACAAAACATACAGGGCGTTAAGCATGATAAGTAGCGACCTCGTGAGGATGCTCTAAAAAAGGTGATGAAAAAATGAAACAAGTTACCCTTGTGTCAGAGGACAGAGTGGGCTTATTAGCCGACATATCGTACATCCTGGGCAAATCCAGCGTCAACATCGAAGGATTGCACGTCGATGTAATCGGCGGAAGGGCAGTGATATCGATGGAAGTCAAAGACCCAAAGAAAGCGACTGATATTCTTGTACGAAACAAATTCAAGACTACAGACCCGGCAGCGATTGTCATCAAAGTGGCAAACAACTCAATGGAAAAAATCACTGAGATGCTTGAAGTTGAAAAAGTGACTATCAAAGGACTGAGCATGCTTTCTAAGGACGCGAACGAAGGAATCTTCGCAATCAGCGTCGACAAACCAAGGAAAGCAACGAAGATGCTTACTCCGTTCCTTCTGGGCAACCAGGCCGAACCCGGTTACTACTAAGTTGTAATTTCTTCCATTCTTTTCTCTTTTTCTGCCTGTTTTATTTCCTTGGCAATTCTTCTTCCAAAGCTAATGCTCTCTCTGAAGAGGTACTCAGAATAAGGCGTGAATCTTGTTCCTGGCGAGCCGGGCATCCTAAGTGAAACGTCGAAGCAGACGAATTCCTCTTTTCCTTCCTCGACAAAGGCCCCCTGCAGGGCAAAAGGCCCGATGATGCCGTCTTTGTACTCCTTGTTGACCGCTCTTGCGAAATTGTCCCCAAGCTCAAAGACCTGCTCCAATAATGATTCTCTCAGTGTGCACGCGATATGGCCAACCTCAATAGTGGATGGCTGTGCCATCTTCAGAAGTTCAAGCTGCGCGTCTGCCGGCATCCTCAAATATCCGTCGATGTTTGTTTGCCTCCTCGTATCAATACCTAAAAGTTCCACCTCATCATGGATTGGGGAGTAGAAGAAATTCAGGTTGAAATGGGCGCCGACTATATATTCCTCGATAGTGGCCTTCTCAAGGTCATCTTCCTTGATTTTGCCCATCATAATCATCTGTTTGCTCCGAATGTGATATTCCTCAGGGCTTCTTGCGAGGAAGAAAGCTCTCTCATAGCTTCTTTTTGCCTCGCTCACCTTGACTATCACTAATCTGTCAATGTCATCTGGCTTCTTGAACTTCTTTGGCGACCTTACCCCTGCCTTGTCCATCAGGTGGTATTGGTTCTTCTGCGCGTCTCTCTCCTCTGCCCGCAGCAAATATTTATTGCCGAAGACCGGGACCCTGAAATCATTCTCAATTCTTTCATATCCGACATAAACTGCGAACGAGCGGTTGGGGACGAAGACGGATTTCCTCTCAAGAAGGAAATCCTGCTTCTCTGTAATCTCATTGAATTTATTCAGAAGAAGAAGCTCATCGACCACGCCGACGTCCTGCTCCCCCCGTTTCCTGCTCTTATACGGCCCCAGGTAGGTCTTTTCCCTGCCCTTCTGAGCAACGACAACGGTTTTGAAACCTTCTTTCTTTGCGCCTTCACAAACATCCAAAGCAGAGTGGCTCCCCAATGTAGAAATGGTATGTTCCATAGTTGGAATTTTGTTATTCAGGTTTAAAAAAATGGCAGGGTTATATCTTTTTATATAACCTGAACGGAGAAATAAAAATATGAAGACGCTGCTCGTCCTTTTGCTGCTGGTAGCTGCAGTGCATGCCAGTTTCGTTATTGAACAGGTAGACGTATCCATCAGCGATATTGAGAGCGACGGCAGCGCAAAGGTCCATGAGAGCATCAAAATCATCATGTTCGGTGACCATTCAAACTCAGTCTACGACAGCGGAATAGCTTACAACCGCCTTTCCGTCTGGTCAAACAACACTGGCCTCAAAGACGTGAAAATCCACGTCAACTCAGCGCTGGTTGATATCCGTGATTTCCGGCTGAGGCCGCAGCCAAGAACCAAATGCAATCCAATCCAGGAGCTTTGCCATGGAGAACTCATCCTTGACTACTACGCATACCCATCATTTGAGAATGAGAGCGCAAAATCCGGGACCGGCCTTTTCACAGTGGAAAAGTACAAGCCAAGAACGCACAGGTACACCCTGAATCCGGATGCATTGTCATTCACACTCACAACTGAGAAAAACATTATTCTTGAGGATGAGGTTCATCTTACCATCAAGATGCCTGCTGAGAGCGAGCTTCTCGATGTCAATCCGCAGCCAGGAACCGAGGACCTTGGCCTGCCGGCGCATGTCAGCCAGCTCTCCTGGAACGACATAGTCCTCGTGAAATTCTCACTGATATTCGATGTGGAAGACAGCATAGACAAAGAAGTCACTGACTTCTTCAGCAACATAGCAAAGGGAATCAGCAGCACCCTTTCAAGCCCGAATGGCATCCCGTTAGTTGTCCTGATACTCCTGCTCATTGGTTCATACCTGTATATCATGATGGCGAAAAGAAGAGGCGAAGAGTAATGTACAAAGGAGAAGACAAAGTACTTGAATTTCTGAAAACACATAAAGAGACAACATTGTTAGCAATTGCAAAAGCAACAAACCTGAACGAGGACAGTGTCAGAAGGATAGTGGAGTCCCTGCGTGAATCCGGCTCTGTAAAAACAGAGCAGCACGAATCATTCTCAGGCGTTCCTACAAAAGAATTTGTTGGATACATCAAATCAGAATTCCCAGAGTTTTCCGTTTTCAAAAAAGCTCTTGATGAAGCTTCAGTAAAAGACCTGAATCCACAGGAGCGTTCCATCGGCCTGCGGTGGGCAAAGGTAAAAGGCCTGATAAAAATCGAAGGCGGAGCGCTTGTCGCAGGAAAAACCGAGGAAGAGGCCGAAGCAAGAATATCCAAACTCAAATCTGCATATGAGAGCATTCTGGAAAATGGAACAACAGACGACAAAGTCACTCTTGATGAACTTTTCCAAAGGCATCTTCTCGAAAAGAAATCCGTGAAAACAACAAAAGTGACATTCCTGAAAATGAAGGAAGTATCAGGAGGCTTCAATGTCAATGTGCCATCGGCCGACGCTCCTTTGGGCAAGAGCCACCCTATTACAAAAATCACAAGGCGCATGAAATCAATCATGAGCGAGCTCGGCTTCCAGGAGATGGAGGGAAGCATAATCGAAAGCTCATTCTGGAACTTCGATGCGCTCTTCCAGCCGCAGGACCATCCTGCAAGGGAACTGGCAGACACATTCTACCTTGACCACAAGAGCCCCCTGCCGGAGAAGAAACTTGTCGAAAGGGTTGCAAAGGCGCACGAAGAAGGATGGAAATATTCATGGAATCCGAAAGAGGCGCAGAAGTCTGTTTTAAGGACGCACACAACCTGCCTCTCAGCAAGAGCGCTGGCGTCCTTGAAAGATAAAAAACCAAAGAAATTCTTCGCAATCGGAAGGGTTTTCAGAAACGAGGCAACTGACTACAGCCACCTGGCCGAATTCCACCAGGTCGAGGGAATAATCGCCTGGGACAAGGCAAAGTTCACTGATTTACTGGGAATACTCAAGGAGTTCTACAGCAAGCTCGGCTTTGAGAAAATCAGATTCAGGCCAAGCTTCTTCCCCTACACTGAACCAAGCCTCGAGATTGAGGTTTATTTTGAAGAGAAGAAACAGTGGTTGGAACTTGGCGGCGCGGGCATATTCCGGCCAGAAGTAAGCATCCCCCTTGCAGGGGTGTATCCTGTTCTTGCCTGGGGCCTTAGTTTGGAGAGGCCGCTTATGCTTGCACTCGAATTGGATGACATAAGGACATTCTATAAAAATGATGCGGACTTTCTTATATCGTCAAGGTTGGAGATATGAATGTTAAAAAATTAATCATAGGGGCGGTGTTAGTCCTATTCATACTATTCCTGGGTCTCGTAGGATTGCTTGCGATGATGTTCCTGGGCGATGTTGACATAAGCCCGATTCAGGATAAATCTCCGCCGGTATTTACAGTTATTGAAGTCGGCACTGCGGCAGATGATGGCTATGCGGTTTTCAATTACAGGGGGGAAGGAAACATCACAATGCTTGCCCTTGACAACATGCCGAAAAAAGAAGTTGTAATCATCAATGACAGCAGGGCTATACAAGCAGACAAACTTCCTGACTTGGTTGATGATTTGCGCGTTCTTGAAAATTATGGATACAAACTCACAGTGGCAGAGGAGACAACAATTGCCGATGCAATCTATGTCATCCCAAGCGGAGCTCTTCCATCATACGCACTCTTCAACCTGCAGCAGGGAAGCTCAACTGGGGTAATCCTTTATGTTGGCGACACTGACCTCATACTAAGCAGGGGAATCAAGCGCCAGGCCTGGTACGATTCCTTAACTGAGGCGCAGAGAGCGCGAGTCGTTCATTACCAGGGCCCGTTCGATGATCTAATCAATTCCGAGAACTATACATTGCTCAATGACATTCTCTATGAAACATGGAACCAGCAGGCAAACACGACCATGAATGTTACTGATAGTGGCCAAGACACTATAGTTGCCAACCTTGATGGCTCAAAGTATGTACGGCTTATCTATGAACTTGACAATGAACTTTACGGAGTTTCTGACACTGGCCCGCTCCAGTTCACAAGCCAGTACCTGACCCCAATCCCGACCGAAGTATTCCCATGGGAGAGGGCAAAGCTTGATTTTGATTTGAACAAGACAAACGGCACTGCGGAGATGGAAATCCAGAAAGAAGGCAAAACAATCGAGAAGCAGTTCCTCCGGAGAGTGACTGATGACAATGTCTTCATCAAGTCCATGCAGTACCAGGAGCCTGGGGAATACATAATTCACGTTACTGACAATACCCACCGCGTGGCAAGCGGCATTCTCCATGTCAAAGACCTTGAGATAGAGTTGGTCGACCGCAGGGGCGTTACATTCCAGTTCGATGTCACTGTTGATGGGAAACCGCTTGACAACACTGATGTCATGGTCGGCCTTGGCAACTCAGAGAAAAGCAAGTTCTATGTTAGTGGTGGGCAGCTCACTGTCCAGGCAAAGCCTGACCCTGGAGAGAACATATTCAATATGGAAATATTCGGAACAACTTTGCCCTACCGCTACAACAATGACCAGAAAGGGTTCTTTGACTTCTATCTTACCTACGGCCTTCCAGGAATTGGCCTTGTTCTTGTAATCTACTTTGGCGCAAGGCTCTCAAGAAAGCCAATGTACGGCGTCCGGTTTGGCGAGAGCGCAACATATATCAGGCAGGAAATCAGGCTTCCCTTGGGAAGGGCACTTGAGAGCTTCAAAAGAATCAGATATGATATGAAGCTTGGCCACTCACCAATCACACCTCATGAATTTGCGATTTCACTCAAAAGATACCTTACCAACGGGGCTGATGTCACAGAAGGAAATGTCGAGGAAATCCTGAAAAAATTGGTTGGCTCAGGCAAGCTCGAAGCTCACCGGGACTATTACCAGCTCAAAGGAGAAGGGGATGTAAGGAAAAACACTCTTAGAAGAATGGCCAGGGAAAAGCTGATTGAAAGCGGAACACCATTTACAGACAAAGACGGCAAATTCATCACCAAAGACTTTGAAATCGGCTTCTTTGGCCAGACCTTCAAGAAGAAGGGATTGGTAGTCCTTGATGATGCTTCTGAGATTGAGACGATACTCCAGTCGCTTAGTGAAACAGAGCGCTCCCGAATCGAGATTCTTCGGGCCAATGACATGCTGAGGTTTGTTCCAATAGGAAAACTCGAAGATGTCTTATGAGGATTTTTCTTATTTTGCTTTTGTTCTCAATTGCCTTTGCGCAGCCTTCCATAGAGAATATCATGGACTGGAATGGGGATTATGCAACCAATCTTGAGAATGTCTACAATGTCTCATTTGCGCAGAATGGCACCATGGTTGCGACCTTTGGCAACTCAAGTGCGCGCAACATTTCCTTATCTGCAAGCGTGCAGGTTGCAGGCATGAATCTTCTCATGGACAATCTGACATATCCCCATGAGAATCTGAGCCTGATACTCGCAAGGGGGGAAGATGCGGGCCACCTGAACGCATTCCATGAGGATGGCTATACTGATTTTGTTTGCGATAAATACTGGTTCTACGGCAGCGGGCAATACCCTCACAGATGCGATTTTGACGGAGACAGCTGCGCTGAGTTTGAGAATGATAGTTTTGTGAATTATGATACCAACGCCACATTCATTTTCAATGATGTCAATGAGACTGTCCGCACATCATCCAACGTGATTGAGGTGCCATCAGAAATCCTTGAGGAGATGGAGCATTCCTCAGGAACGGATTTGCTGAATGTCTCTATCGTCTCAGCAGCGCTATTCACTACAATATTCAATGACAGAGGATTTGCCGGGATGGACTGCACAAGCTACTACATCAACGTTACCCAGAATGTGACTCTATACCTGAACGCCTCATTCCCTGTCGCGGGCAAGCAGAAGCTCTTCTTCCAGCGCTCCCCAATTCTCAATGAGCAGTGGTTTCGGAACAACCAGTTCAACCTGATAATAATGTCCCAGAGCCCGCTCTATTATGCTGAGACTTACCTGAACGGGAACCAGACAAAGAATTACACCCTAAGAGAGTTCAACACAACAAACAACAGCTTCAACCTAACTGAGATAGTTTCCAACAAGACAATTCCAGAAGGCTGGTCCGAGAGCCTCAATCTGACAACCCCAATCCCGCTTTCCGAAACCGATGATTCATACAGCTACATCTACGGGTTCAACTCAACGTATTCCGGCCTTGGCAAGAACACTCTTGGCATTCTTGTGATTGATTCGTTCATGGGGGAAGCTGAATATGAAAACGTAATCCTGAGCCGTATGCTTTCCTATAATGGCACGAAAAATGAGCTTGGAGGGGAAATAGACCCAAGCATCACAAGGGGAAGCGCCGGATTCCAGAAGGGCCAGATTTCAAATGTTGAAATAGGTCTTGGATTCCTGGCAGTGATAGTTATGCTTGCCTTTGTCAATTTCTGGCTTAAAAAGTAGCTACTCTAAAGGGCCCCTTGCAAGAACAACTCCGGTTATCTCAGGGGTCTCTGGATTAAACGGCACATCCTTCTTTTCCATGATTACAATCCTCATTTGTACATTATAAATGTTTAGATGCCTGGGCCAGGGAAATCTGCCAACTTGGGCCAGCTAATCATAATGGATGCGCTAATGTTTCCGAATCAAAAACCCCTGGACTTATATAAAATAGATATATTTATATTCCTTTATAGTATAAGTATATTTATGACAGAAGCAGTGGCGCAGGTTATGCATTCCCCTACACTGAATACGGTCCTTATGATAGAGGATGTGCTGAAGGAAGCCAAGGAAATAATCAAAATCGCAGAGCTGAAGAGAAGGCTTCCTAGAAAAGTCATGCACAGCACAGTAGTGCAGGTGCTGGATTATCTACAGGAAAGCGGCAAAATCCTCATAACTACAAAAGGCATCCTCTGGATATACCGTCCTCCTGCTGAACTTGAAAAGCTCAAACAAGGGGGCCTTGAATTGTGAAAAACAATCGGCCAGTGCGTGTAATCCTGAAAGACCAGGCCAGAGCCAGTTTTGAGGAGCTCAATCGGATTGTTGGTGAGCAGAAAGCAAGAGGGGCGACAAATTCAGAAGAGATGCAAATACTGAGATCCATTAAGCAGAAATCTGAACTTCTAAAAACAAATCCGACTTATGGGGATAAAATACCAAAGAAACAGATTCCAAAGGATTTGGATGTTTCGAACTTGTTTCGTATCAGCCTGACTGGGTATTGGCGGATGCTTTATTCATTGGAAGGAAACCAGATCGAGATTGTGGCATTCATCTTATATGTTGTAGATCATCCGACTTATGACAAGATGTTCGGATATCGAAAGAAATAGTTACAGATTCTCCGGTATTCAGATGAGTTCGTGCTCCAATCCTGCTTTCTCAGCAAATCCCACAACCTTCTTTTTCTGAGAACTATTAGTCTCCTTTTTCAGTATCAGGACTTTTTTCACTTCCTCAACATTCTTCTCAACTGCCTGCATGAATGTCGCCTCATCGAATTCATCAAGAGCGTATTTTGGCGCCACATGGCCAACAGCCAAATCATCTTCAAGAAGCAATTTCGTGAATTCCCTTGAATAGTGGCCGCCCCCTATTCCAAGCACGCTTTCATATTCTTCTTCCTTGTCCACGAATTTCGAAACTGCGCTTGCAACATCCTCTGCTGCCTTCAAATCATTCCACTCTTCCTCAGTGCTCCCGATTTCAACGAACATGATGGGAACATCGCATGTCGGGCCATGATGGTCTGCCTCCATGAACAGAGGCCATTTTTGGCTGTTAGCTCCGTCAAGCTCTTTTATCATTGTCTTCAGCCTGCTTCCAAAAGCGATATTGAGAGTCTTTGGTTCTCCTCCGAATTTGGCACCATTCCAGTTGCCTGGGAAATGGGCAGTAAGCATCTTTCCCCCTGCCTTGCTTTTGTGGGTGCTGAGGACAACTATCAAATCAGTCTCAAAATCAGTCGGCACATCAAGCACGCTGGGGGCCATGGTCTCAATCAATTTTATGCCGCTGCGCTCCCACTCGTTTTCCTTTGTTTTGCGAAATTCATGATTTTCCAGGAGCTTATCAGCGATGTTTTTGCTCGCCTGATTGTTCGAAGTGAATAATAGAATCATCAAATCACCAAAAAGAAAATTGTGCAGACTATAGGCACTGTCAGATTATCATCTATCCTGAAATTGACTGTCTCAATTATCGCCGCTAAAACTGCAAGCGGAATCCCAAGAATCCCTATGAAAAATACTGAAGGCAGAGCCCCAATGAAGAACGCCAAGGCCCCTTCCAGGGTTTTCTCCTTATTGTACGGGAGCTTATGTTTCCCTCCTCTGCCTACAATCGTGGATAGCCCATCTCCAACTGCGAGAATGAGTATGCATGCTGCAATATGGTTGACATCGCTCAGGAAAACAAGCGGAATCAAAACCCCTGCCGCGTAGCAGGCTGAGCCGAAACCTGAGAATAAAACTCCCTTCCGTTCAAAACGCTCAACAAACCACTCTACAAAAGGTATCCTGAGCTTCTGTATCCTTGCGTTTATCATGAGCGTGCCTGAGAGAAGCACAAAGAAGACTGCTCCTGCAGTGAAAGGCCTGCTGAATGTGAAAAGCATGACTATCGTGCCAAGCCCCACAAGGAAGTGCATTATCTGCCTTTCAATCTCAGTCTTCATCTCCTACCACTATCCATGTTATGTAATACGCTATCAAAGCAATTGGCAATGCTGCCACAATATCCTGGAACACATGAACTCCTATATTTATCCTTGTGAAACTGACGAACAAAGCGAAGAGAAGGTACAATGGATATTCTTTTTTCCGCAGGAAAGCAGCCATCAGTGTGAAAGCTGTCACCGCGTGCATGCTTGGGAAGGAATACCCCCCAGGACACCAGTCTTCTCCAGCGCAGGGGCGGTCCTGTGAGAACGCCTCCTTGGCAGCCAACCCAATCAGCGCGGCAAGGGCCAGGGAGAAAAGAATCCTGCCTGTTTTCTTTTTTTCACGCGTTCCTGCAACTGCGAGAAGAACGAGCACAATCCCATATATGAACGGGTCGTTCAGCAGTAGCCCTACCTCCTTTACAATTCCGATGTCAACGGACTGGGCTATCTGCGTTATTGAAACCATTCTGTTTTTTCTCTGCTCATAAAGATATAAAATGGAATACCGCGAGCCCAACCGCCGTGAGCATGATGAGGTATATTGCCGCAGATGATTTCTTTCCCTCAAAACTGCTTATGGCAGTTGATGCAATCGCAGCATAGATTATGATGTAGCTGCTGATGATTCCGGAAGAGAATTCCATCCCTGGAGCCTCTGCGATATCTCCCATTCCATCAAGCAGCCCTACCATCATCCTCATGATTAATGGCATCAGGAAAGCCCCGAGTATGAGAGTGTATTTCTGCATGGAAAACATCCTCGCTTTCTCCCTCTGGATTTCAGCCGCTGCTATCATATCATCTGCCAGAAGCCCCATCTTGTCAAGAGAATTTGTTTCAATCATCTGCCTGAGCATTACTGATGCCCTCCGCAGCATCTGAGATTTGTTCCGTTTCCATAAATCATCAAGCACTATCCCAGTTCTGACATTCATTTCCATCTGCCTTTGCGATACTTCTGCCTCTTTTGAGAGCGCCCCGTAATTTCCCTTTCTGATTGTCTTGAATATGTCCTCTGGCTTGGCTGACTTGGGCAGAGCTCCTATTGAGAATATCGCGTCTGGAAGCGAGGAATCTATGCTTTCCCTCCTTTTTTCCTGCGGGTATGTTTTGGCTATGATATACGCTCCTGCCACTGCACCGGCAACAAGGAACAGAATCTGCAATTGCGAGAAAAACAAACCTCCCAAAACGATTATCAGAGCAGGCAGGAGAATTTTATAATCGAATCTTTCTTCTGACATTGTGCTCTTGGGCATCATCCCTTTTGAGAGGAGGAGGACGAAAATGCTCAGCATCGGGAAGATGATGAGCATCACAAGAGCCATCTCATTCTCTGTTACGCTAGAGCCGAAAGCAAAACTCCCTGCCGATGCGTACACCAGGAAGAAAGTTGGCATGACCACACTGCTCATGATGAACAGAAGCCCTATCAACGCGCTTTTTGCTGAAAACTCCTTGAGCTTATGCTTCTGCAGGGCCAGCATGTCATCTCCTATCTTTTTTATCTCAAGCCCTTTGCTCCCGCTCTCATAGCATAATGTCAGCTGGGAGACTGCCCTCTTGATTTCAAGCGAGCGGTATTTGTTTCCCAGCATGGAGAGCGCGTTCTGGAAGCCCATTCCATTCTCAGACTGCCTCACAACCTCAGCAATCTCCTTCCGGATTGCATGCCCATCCGCTGCAGATGCCAGCGCATTCCTGAAAGGAATCCCCAATTCCACAATCATGCCCAGCCCTCTTAGGAAACCTGGCAGTTCAGACTCTATCTCCGCCTCAATTTGTTTCACTCTCATTTTTGGCATGATGATGAAAAGCCCCATTAATAATCCGAAAAATAAGGGCAGGAGGATTAGTCCAAAAACAACTGAGAGGAAAATGCTGAAAATTGCTGAGAACACAATTGCCATGGATATGTATTTGCCTGGTTTGGCCCCAAGGGTTTTCAATTCCTTCTCAGAGCCAGTACGGATATCCAGATTCGGGAAGTATTCTGAGAGATCTGTAAATCATAACCTCGCCCCGAAAAGTTTCTTCTGGATATGTTCATAGAATCCGGCAAAGTCATCAGGGGCTTCCAGAATGAGTTTTTTCCTTGCCCTGATTTCTGATTGGAGCTCTTTTTTCGTGCAGCTTAGCCCATCTGCCAGTTTCTCAAAGATGGGGTTCTCCATGCTTGGTTTTCCATTCCTGAAAAACAGATTCCCATGCACATCTCCAAGCTCAACAACCTGGCGAACCTCCCTGTTAGTTTTCTTCTTTCTATCATAGAGCAGCATCCTTCTCTGCACAATTATGCAGTCAATTGTGTCAAGGTCCATCTCCCGCACCCCGAAAGTTTTCAGCCTGGCAACGGCTTCCTTTATGCTGCCTGCGTGGAACGTCGCGTAGCTTCCCCTTGCCTGGCCGGCAAGCAGAACATCAAACAAAGCGCCGACCTCTTCCCTGTTCCGGACTTCACCAACTATCATCCGGTCCGGGCGCATCCTTAGTGAATCATAGACCAAATCACTGAGGGAGACTCCCATGTTCCTGTTGGCAACCATCCTGAGCTGGTGCCTGTGCGGAACATTTATCTCAGGGGTTTCCTCAGTGACAATTATCCTTTCACTTTCAGGAATAAATGAGAACAATGCGTTCATCGTGCTTGTCTTTCCGCTTGCAGTATTCCCTGCAATCAGTACAGAGCTGTCACACTGCATGAGCACTGAAAGGAAAGCCATCTCCTCTGCGGATATTGTTCTATTCCCAATCAGTTCTGCTGGTGAGAATGGCCGTTCCCTGAATTTCCTTATTGTTATCTCCCCATTTGAAATTGGCGGGAGCGAGCCATGGAGCCTTGACCCATCAGGCATCACAGCATCAATCCTTGGGTTCTGCAATGTGATGTGCCTGCCAGAGCATCTTGACATCCTGTTTATCATGTCAGCAACAGCATCCTCATTCTCAAGCACAGCATTGACCCTTCTCCAGCCTTTTTTCCGCAGGAAAACGTAGATTGGTTTCTTTGGGCCGATGACGCTTATTTCCTCAATCTCATCATCCTTGATTAGCTGCTCGAAGAAGGCAAAGCCATACACATGCATGTGCGCGACTCTTGCAAGATAATCCTGCTGGTCCAAATCCAGGAAAAGCCCCTGCTCTTTCGCAGCTGCCGCTATAGCTATCAGATATGAGTTTCTCTGAATCATTTCCGCCATTTCCTGCAGCTTCCTTGAACCGCTCCTGAACTTCCAGAATAAGTTTTTCCTCATGCTCACTTAGTGTGGGCAAATCCAGCAAATAGTCTCCGTGCTTAAGCATGCGCCAGCCAAGCATATTCATCCCCCAGAAAATCTTCTCAAAAAGAGGTTTTATGCCTTTCGATTATCTTATAAAAACATCATTATACACATTTACTCATGAGACGGCTCAAAGCCAAAAACAATTTTTCAAATTCCATCCGCCGTATGGCTCTTCCGGCAGTTCTTGCCACATCAATAATGCTTGGCTGCAGGAGCAATGAGCCTTCTGCTCCTGATTCCGGCCCACCAGCGGTTGTGAGCAGGGAATCCGACAAACAACCAGCAAAACAAGGACAGAACCAGCTGAGCCAGTTTTCCATGAAGCACCCGAGCTCGTGATTGCCACAGAGAGGGCCAAATCCCGCCCAATTTCAGTTCCAAGGACATTCCCTGCTGCTATGGATGCCCTGAAGCAAAATGGCCTGCAGAAGGGCAGCAGAGATTATTGACGGGCGGGTGAAACAACGCTCCCCAAAGATGAAACTCACTGAGGCCCAGGCAATAAATCTCGCAGGCTATCTTCTCCGAGACTTTGAACAAATGCCCAACACAACACTTCTCTACTTTGAGATGCCCAGGGCAACCCTTGAGCTTGTCCGGGCAGTCCACGAGCGCGGAGTCTCAAAGCAGGAGGCTGAGAAAATCTCAAGCTACCTAATTCGGTTCATAGATTCAATGGACTTCAAAAACCTCAAACAGCTGGACATCAACCACTCCCATATCATAGGCAGGGAATGGGAGCAGATTGACTATTCAGGCGAGCCCCTTGACCCTCAGCAAGGCAGAAAAGGAACGGCCAGAGGATGGGAGTCATGAACTTCAAGGAGGCAAGGTATATCCACAAGTATTTCGTACAAGCCTCCAAAGGCACGATATTTCAAGAGGATTTACCGGCCAACCGGGAAAATGCCTGACTTTTAAGTTTAATCATCCAATGTATTCTCATGAGAGTAGCGGTTACAGGCGGGGCAGGATTCATAGGCTCCCACCTTACTGATTCTTTGATTGCAGAAGGGCATTCAGTCCTTGGTAATTGACGACTTATCATCTGGCAAAAAGGAGTATGTCAATCCCAAAGCAGAATTTGTCAAGAAGGACATCAGAGACGACCTGACCGAGGAACTCAAAGGAGCAGAAACAGTATTCCACCTGGCAGCAGACCCGGATGTCCGTTCAAGTGCGGAGAATCCAGGAAAAAGTTTTGATATCAATGTCAATGGCACATATTCAGTTCTTGAAGCCTGCAGAA
>CAWBTT010000003.1:0-404548 GCA_963791815.1 uncultured Microcaldota archaeon
CGACTCACGCTTCATTTAGAGTTGATTTGGCAATAATTCTCTTTCTCATGCACACGCATTCCAATTATCTCGAAGTGTGTTATTTCGAAATTTGGAGGTGATCTATCCGCAGGTTCCCCTACGGATACCTTGTTACGACTTAGCCCCCCTCACGTCCTCCCGGTTCGAGCCCGGCAATAACCAGGACCTCACCGAAAAAACATTTGGGTGACTTGACGGGCGGTGTGTGCAAGGAGCGGGGACACATTCACCGCGCGATAGTGACACGCGATTACTAGCCATTCCATCTTCATGAGGGTGGGTTTCAACCCTCAATCCGAACCACGGATGGATTTCGGGGATTGGCTCCTCCTCTCGAAGTCGCAGCCCATTGTTCCATCCACTGTATGCCGCGTGTAGCCCAAGTAGTTTCGGACCATACTGACCTACCGTCGCCCACTCCTTCCTCCCATTTAGCACGGGCAGTCCGTTTAAAGTACATCTCGCCCGGAGGCGAAATTAGTAACTAAACGCATGGGTCTCGCTCGTTGCCTGACTTAACAGGACAGTTCACACCACGAGCTGACGATGGCCATGCAATACCTCTCGGCTTGTCAAGCAAGACCTTCAGCCTGGCTGTCATTCTGCCGTCTCCACTGGTGATATTTCCGGCGTTGTATCCAATTAAACCGTAGCATCCACGGCTTGTGGTGCTCCCCCGCCAATTCCTTTAAGTTTAAATCTTGCGATCGTACTCCCCAGGCGGCAGACTTAAGACCTACGCTACAGCACTGCACATGATTACTCATGCGCAACACCCCAGTCTGCATGATTTACGGCTAGGACTACCGGGGTATCTAATCCCGTTCGCTCCCCTAGCTTTCGTCCCTCACTGTCGGACACGTTTTGGATCGGCGCCTTCGCCACTGGTAGTCCATCTAGGCTCAACGGATTTTACCCCTACCCTAGATGTACTCCGACCCTCCCCCGTTCCCGAGACAGGCAGTATCTACTGCAAGCGATGAGGTTGAGCCTCAACATTTCACAGTGGACTTACCCGTCCAGCTACGGACGCTTTAGGCCCAGTATTCGTGGATATCACTCGAGGCGCTGGTGTTACCGCGGCGGCTGCCACCAGTCATAGGCCACTCCCTATCGACTGTTCAAACCTACCGATAAGGGTGTGTTTGCCCACACCCTTATTCTCCAAGCTATTTACACTTGGTAAAAGACGACAGCAATGCTGCCGCCACTCAGACTTCCCCTATCACGCTTTCGCGCATTGTAGAGGTTTCGCGCCTGCTGCACCCCGTAGGGCTAGGGACCTTGTCTCAGTTCCCTTCTGGGGGCCACCACTCCCATGGCCCCTATGGATTATCGGCTTGGTGAGCCATTACCTCTCCAACTACCATAATCCACCGCAGTCTCATCCTAAGGCCCATTGATTCCAATTCATCAAGGATTTAAACGGCCAAGCATTCCAGCATAGGTCGCTTATCGCGGGTTAGCGTCAGTTTCCCGACGTTTTCCGCGTCCTCAGGGTAGATTGACTACGTGTTACTCAGCCTTACGCCGCCCACCCAAGTGAGTGAGCTGACTTGCATGGCTTAATCGAAGTCTGATAGCAATATCCTCCAGCAGGATCAACTGGAATTGATCTCCTGCTTTATTAAACGAGTTTTTATTATAGAGCACAATTCCTTAAAATTTGGGAATTGACATTGCACAAATCATTACTCTTGAAGCGTGAGTCAAACCTATAAGCAATAGATTTCAAGCCCTAAGGCAATACATAGTCTCAGTTAAATGAAACTAAGACCGAAAAAAACGGTGAAGGTAATATACGATACTCGAATTTATAAAGCTATTTGAGGTTGCTGCCCAAAAAGAGCAAAAACTGGTCCCGATACACAGGTTTTTAAATAACTGTTACAGAAAGTGGAAAAACAGATACCTATATATACCTGTTCTGTCATATAATACCATGGCAAACACTCCCGGCAGAAATACTACTCTCAGATACTGGGATTCCAACAGGGAAAGGGTTGTTGGGCTGAACAGTCGTGCAGCCACCGCCATAAAGAAAAGATTAGAGAAAACTCCCCTTCTTGAAGAGCAGATTTGCATCTCAGCAGTCGGCAGCGACGGCAGGCTTGAGAAAGGCTTAGATTCCAAACTCGAGGTTCAGATTATTCACAAAGAACTCAATCCTGCAGTAGTTATGGAAATCGACATGATGCTCAGGGAAATCGAGGTCGGAGGCCAGCCGCTCCTCAGTGAGTCAGAGAGCGAAATCAAGCTCATTGGGACAGATTCAATAGCATACGCATTCTCAAACAGATGCATCCCTTCTCCAGCCAGGCTGATGGATTCACTGGTCCTTTTCGGGAATCCGGCCATACAAGTAGAAGCAAAGGCAGCTCTTGTCCAGGAATTGGACGGAAAGGAAGGGAAAAGACTCCTGAAAAAACTTCGGGAAAGGAAAAAGACATTCAAAGGTGTCATGGAAAGGGGCAGCCAGAACTGGAAGGGAATGCCCATAACCCATTATGACCTTGAGAGAGGAACATCATACTTCAATGACTGCAGCGACGGCAACGGCGACTGCGTCCAGGTCCGCGGATTCAAGCACGGACCGCTCAGATACGTTCAGGGAGTTATAGAGCAGAACATGGCGACTTTCGTCCGGTCAATGCTGGCAAGGGGAGATGCTTCCGGAGCCACTATGGTCCTTGCTGAAATGCCGACACCAACAGTTGAAAAGCTCGAATACTTAAAAGACATCGGCGTCGCCACAATCAGTCCAGAAGGGATTAGTGAGGCAGCTGATTGTTACCTGAGGTTCCTCCAGCTATACCACATGGCAGAGTGGATGGCGGTAAAAGGAAGGACAGAGATGAAATTCGACAGTGCTGAGGCAAAGTCCAGAATCGAGACTCTTGTCAGGGTGCTTGAAGGCGGAATTGTAGAGGGAATTTAAACAGGGATTTGTTATGAGGAAACTCAAGCTCACAGACAATGAATTCGGACATGGCACAATCAAGGGTCGTGTGATTGGTCTCAATGAGGAGGCCAGATTCAAGGTTGCTAAATTCCGCCCCTACCGGGCTTTTGCAAACAAATTATGTTTAAGCGCAATCGGCAGTGACGGCCGTCTTGAGAAAGGCGATATGTCACCATTGGAAATTGTTTTGTTCCACAGGAACATTGACCCTTTGATGGTGAGGGAACTTTCAGAACTTGCCAAAGCACTTCTTGATCCTGACTCTTATTCTACGACAGAAGGCAGAACAGAAGCAAAATCAGTTCAGTTTGATGAAATGAATTATGTGCATGGAGACCATCGCAGGCCATACCCATCAAGGATAATGGATTCATATCCCATTTTTGGAAATGCCGGTGTACTTGAAGCTGCCAAAATAAGGATGCTTGAGGAGTGGAACACTCCAGCCGGGAAAAAAATAGTCAAAACAATAAAGGAAAGAAGGAAAGATGCAAGAAGGGTAATGCTTAGCGGGAAACAAAGGTGGAAGGGGCAGGACGTGTTCCACTTTAATCTTGATTGCGGCAGGGCCTTTTATGGCAATGAAGATGGGTTGCAGATTCGTTCTGTTAAGCCAGGGCCTTTGAGATTTGTCCAGGCCACTATTGAGCTTGGGATGGTGATGCTCGGAAGGGAACTTGTACGGCATGGGAAACGCAGGATGATGGTCGAAGTTCTGAGTGGCATGCCGACACCTACGATTGACAAATTGAGATTCCTTGAGGATGTTGGCGTCGTATCTTTGTCTCCAACTGATGTTGAAAAATTGTGTGACTGTTATTTTTCGTTTTTGAAAATCTACCACGCGAGCGAGGCTTCCTTTGTTGAGGATGAACGCATTGTAAGCTTTGATTCCAAGGAAGCAGATGAAAGGATTAAACTTCTGATTAAACTTCTTGATAAACCACTGATTCGGGAATGACCGAAACATTTGGGAAATCATTTATATTGTTCAATGCTAGTTCTACTTGTGGACGATGATAAGATAGTCCTTGACCGGAAAAGCTTCGAAGCTTTGGCAGTTGATACCAGGGTTAAAATCCTCAAGTCGCTCAAAGCAAGAAGGAAAACCCTTACTGAGATTGCCAAGGAAGAAGGGATGTCTGTTTCCGGAATCAAAGAGCATCTGTCCATTCTTGAAAGTGTTGGCCTGATAGAGAAAATCGATGATGGCCACAAATGGAAATATTACGAATTGACCAAGAAAGGCAGGGAAGTCGTCGGCCCTAAAGAAGTTCGGGTTCTTATCATATTATCCACATCAATCCTCGCTTTGCTGGTTTCATTGGTATTCATGTTTGGCCCGGCATCTGCGCCCATGGAAACCCAAATGGCCGGAGCATCAGTTTCTGAAGATACAGAAATCCGGACATTGGAAAGCGGAGCCGACTCTAACGAGGCTCCGGTGGTCGCGGCAGTTCCTGAATCAGTTATGGCAGAAGACGCAGCCCCATTCAGCATGAACAATGTAGGGGCCAAGGATGCCGCTGATGAGAATCTCAATGAACCTGCGCCGCTTGAAGAAAAAGAAGAGGATTTGCCGGTTCCATTAATCGTAGCAGGAATCAGCCTGCTTACGATTGTTGGATGTTTGGGAATCCTTGCCAGGAACAGGATGCGCTGATTCTGTATTAGTTAAGCTTTCTAATTTTACGATATTGTATCCCCCACGAGAGACATATCCCATATTTAAATATGAGTTCTGTTGCAATCAATGTATGGAACTGGGTAGAGTTTCTAATCTTATGCAGGTAGGATACTCCAGGCAAGAGGCAGAATACCTTTCCCAGCACGAACATTTCCACCACAAAACAAAAACAGCAGAAGAATTGCTGGTTGTTTTCCAGAAGATTGCTGATGTTTACGATTACGATATTGAAGATGTGAAGAAGGCTGTGATGAAGCAACCTCAATTTGCTGGTTATGATCATGAGAGGGTTGTTGCTGAGGCGACTGAGGTTTATGGTGATGAAGAGGCAGTGAAAAGAGCGGTGATGAAGTTTCCTGCATTTGCTGGTTATGATCATGAGAGGGTTGTCAGGGAGGCAACTGCTGTTTATGGTGATGAAGAGGCAGTGAAAAGAGCGGTGATGAAGTTTCCTGCTTTTGCTAGTTATGATCATGAGAGGGTTGTTAGGGAGGTAAGTGCTGTTTATGGTGATAGGGAGGCAGTGAAGAAAGCTATTATGAAGTATCCTCAGTTTGCTGGTAAAAATCATGAGAGGGTTGTAAGGGAGGCAACTGCTGTTTATGGTGATAGGGAGGCAGTGAAGAAAGCTATTATGAAGTTTCCTGCTTTTGCTAATTTAAATCATGAGAGAGTGGTTGCTGAGGCGACTGAGGTTTATGGTGATAGGGAGGCAGTGAAGAAGGCTGTGATGAAGAGTCCGACTTTTGCTAATTTAAATCATGAGAGGGTTGTAAGGGAGGCTACTGCTGTTTATGGTGATAGGGAGGCAGTGAAGAAAGCTATTATGAAGTATCCTGCTTTTGCTAATTTGGATCATGAGAGAGTGGTTGCTCAGGCTGCTAAGATTTATAGCGATGAAGAGGCAGTGAAGAAGGCTGTGATGAAGAGTCCGACTTTTGTTGGTTTGAATCATGAGAGGGTTGTAAGGGAGGCTACTGCTGTTTATGGTGATGAAGAGGCAGTGAAGAAGGCTGTGATGAAGTATCCTGAGTTTGCTGGTTTGAACCATGAGAAAAAAATATGCAGCCTGTTGCTGATTGCTGAGATAGTTGGGATGAATGAAAAAGAACTAATCCAATGGATTCTTGAAACTCCGAATTTCGCAGGTTATGCAGTGAAACGTTATGTAGCAGGGTTGGATGTCGCGAAGAAACTTGAGGGCGAGGGGCATCATATGGATGAAAACATGTGCGATGCTTATTTCAAATATGTTACAAAAAGTCCATACGTCCCCAAAACAAAAAGAAGAAGAATATCACAGTGCCCTGCCGGAAGCCCTGAGCCCCCACTGTTGAAGAAGATGAGGGCAAGCCTGCGAAAAGTGGCTTAGCTATTTCCCCTTGAAGGCGATTCCGGTCACGCTCAGGAATATCAGTATAAGCAGACCAGGAATTCCTCCGAAGAGGAGTATCAGGATGCTCCAGATATTGATTTTGATTTTTATCCCGAGCCAACCCAGGATTTTCAATGCAATCAAAGCAATCACGGTGTTGACCAAAAGGATGATTGGCCCCCACGCATTCCACACCCCAAGGAAAAGGATGACTGCAAGTATTATCAAGGCCAGGTTGATTATGTTTTTCGCGACCATAAAACAAAAAAGCGCATGAATATTTATATGATTATTGAGGATTCCCCATATGTTCAAAATCAAGGCTCCTGAACTCAAGGGGATTAAGGCTTGGATTAACTCGAAACCAATGAAAATAGATGATATGAGGGACAAGGTCATCCTTCTCGACTTCTGGACCTACACCTGCACCAACTGCCAGAGGACAATCCCTTTCCTGAACAAGTGGCATAAAAAATACGGAAAAAAAGGCCTGGTGATAATAGGTGTGCACTCGCCTGAATTCGATTTCGAGAAAAAGGCCGAGAATGTGAAGAAGGCAGTGAAAAAACTGAAAATCAAATACGCTGTCGCATTGGACAGCGGCCTCAATTCATGGAACGCTTTTGAGAACCAGTACTGGCCGGCAAAATACATCATAGCAGACGGATTTGTCGAATATGTCCACTTTGGGGAAGGCAACTGCGAGAGCACTGAAAAGGCCTTGCAGCATTTCCTTGGGATTTCCAAAGATGTTGAGAAAGAGAAATTCAAGGGTGTGATGCCAGACCAGAGCCCGGAGACATACACTGGTTTTGAGAAGAATGAGGGTTTGGGCTCAGGGATTGTCAAAGACAAGAAAGGAAATGACATCTGGGTTCGGCCAAAAGAGCTCAGCCCGAACGTGCTTTATCCTGAAGGACAGTGGGAGCAGGAGCGAAAATATATTGAACTCAAAAAAGCCCCCGGCAAACTGACATACAAGTTCAACGCGAGGGAAGTGAATGTTGTAATCGAGCCTTTGGGCAAATCGGCAAGGGCAGATGTTTTCATCGATTTCAAGAAAAAGAAATCCATCGCGATAACCTCGCCAAACAATTACACCATTTTCAAGAGCAAGAAATACGCCTACCGCGAATTGGGCATTGTGTTCAAAGGGAAGGTGAGGGTCTACTGCTTCTCTTTTGACTGAAGAAAGTCACTTCCTCAAAACAGAAAAAATCCTCTGGAGGATAGTCACAAGTGAGAGGGACGATACCAGGATAAGAGAATATACGAAAACCTCCATTGAATAGAAGATTCCCCCTGCCAGACCAACAAGTATGAGTATCAGCCTCTCGCCCCGTTCGAGCAGTCCGCCCATCGCAAGGGCCTTCTCCTGCGAAACGACGCCTTTATGGTCCGCGTACGCGCGCACGAATGAGGGCATGCAGGTTCCGAGGAATATCACTGATGCGAGCCAGATTTTCGGGTCGATGATTACTTGCGGAAGAGAATAGAACATGAATGAGAATAGGAATATTGCTTCGACAAAACGGTCAGCGACTCCGTCTATGAATCCTCCGAGTTTGCTGACCTCTCCCCTTGCCCTCGCGACTGCGCCGTCAACCAAATCAAGCGCCCCAGCCAAAGCGAAAAGGAGCAGGCCGTTGACTAGTTCATTAGATGCAATCATGGCAGCGGCTAAAACAGCGACAAGCAATGAGAGGACTGTCCACTGGTTCGGAGTCAAAGGAATCCTTGAAAGGATATTTCCGATACTGCTCTGGAATCCTCGCAGGCCCGCGTTCTGCTTAAGCATATACCAGAACTAGAAGGGAAAGAAAGAAAAATCATTGTTCAAAAAGCGCAGCCCGGCAGTAATCAGGATAAGGGCGATTAGTCCAAGGGCCAAGAGTCCGGAAATCTTCAATGAAACCACCTATTCTGAACTTACAAGGCTGAACTTTATAGAAAGAAGGAAATGCTACGCTTTTGGCCGAAGATCCCTGAACACGAAATAAGAGTATGCCGCAGGAACAATGGCCGCTATCAGGATAGGAAGCATGACAAATACGAACCTGTACTGCGGGAGAAACGTGCCGATTGCGACTATCACCCCGGCAGCCATGAACATCTTTGAGCCAAGGGCGTGGGTCTTGTCCCATACCTCATCAGAGGTCAAGGTCCATGGGGTCCTGATTCCTATGAACCAGTTCCTTTTCGCCTTGCCCATCATGAAGCCAAGGTAAACCATCAGCACAGCAAGCCCAAGCGAGACAGTAATCCCAGGATCAATCTCAGTCCCGGCGTTCCATAACACGACCTGCAGGTGCACAAGGAGCAGGAATCCACTCATCACCGCTATGAAATTCTCATAGTGGCCCCTGAACTTTTCGATATTCTTCTTCAGCGGGTCGATTTTTGGGATGAAATACATCAGTCCGGCCGTTAGGGCCATGAGGGCTGGCATTAAAACCAGGGCCCAGAGCTTGGGCATGTAACCGTTAACCTCGCCATTGGCACCCCAGTGTGTCGCCATCTGCTCTGGCATCTGCGAAGAGAATATCACACTGAGCGCGACTGCCAGCAATATGAGAACAATTGTAACGATTGTGGATATCTTCATATTAATCACAAATAATTTTTCCTGCATTCTGCTGAGCAGAATGAGACGGTGACTTTTTTCACATCATCTTCCTTCTTTTCCTTGGGGACTCCTGAATTGAAGTATTTCCCGCAATTTATGCAGAATACCATAATCATTCCAGTTTTAGGAGCTCTTTGAGCCTCGCGATGTCGAATCCAACGACAGCTTCCTCATCAATCACTGTTACCGGGATTCCAGCCTGGCCGCTTTTTTCCATGGATTCCTGGGCATATTCCCGGTTCTCCACATTCTTCTCCTCAAACTCGACTTTATTTTCCTTGAGAAAATCCACGACCTTGTGGCACCACGGGCACCAGTCGGCAGTGTAAACAGTTACTTTCATGGAACAGGTTACTTCCTCTAATTATAAAATCCTGCTTACTAGGATGTTTAAAAGAGTTATTGGAGTATTCCTCGTTATGGCGATAGAGTTCCTCATAATAGGCATAACGATTGTTATTGGATTCCTTGCCAACCAGATTTTTGACCGGACAAGGATATCCAATGTTATTATCCTCGTTGCCTTCGGATTCCTGTTAGGGCCGGTATTAGGGCTCCTTGACGTCTCCTCAGAGTCAGTGATAGTCTCCATTCTCCCGTTCATAGCAGCACTCGCGCTCATCTTCCTTCTCTTTGACGGAGGAATCGAGTTTGATATATTCGGCATGGCAAAAACAATACCCAAGAGCATGCTCTTCACATTGCTCGTCTTTATCCTTGGAATGGTATTTGTTAGCGGATTCACAGTAATAGCCCTTGGGTGGGACATACTTCACGGCCTCCTCCTTGGAGCCGTTGTCGGAGGTTCCAGCGGCGCCGTCGTCATTTCATTGGTTGAGAAAACCAACACCAAGAAAGAAACCAAATCACTGCTCACAGTGGAATCGACTTTGACTGACGCGCTGGTCATCATCACTGCGGTCATACTCATACAGCTCATGACCGCGGGCTCAACACCCGAAGCAGGAACTGTCGCAGGATTGTTCCTCTCATCATTCACAATAGCGATTGTTCTTGGAATCGTGGCCGCGTTCATCTGGATTTTCATGATGAACCGCTTCTCCATGCATCTTTACACTTACATGCTCATGCTTGCCCTCCTTTTTGGCCTCTTCTCAATTACCGAGGAAGTTGGTGGAAGCGGAGGAATCGCGGTCTTCGTATTCGGAATCATACTCGGCAACGCAAAGAAACTGGGCAAGTTCGCCCAGATTGAATGGGTGAACCCGGTAAACAGGACAACCCGGCTCTTCCAGGAGGAAGTGACTTTTTTCGTGCGGACATTCTTCTTTGTCTATGTCGGGCTTCTCATGTCAATCGAGTACTTCTCCCCAATGGTAATAGCTGTCTCGCTCGCGATAGTCGCGCTCGTCCTTGTTGGAAGGTATGCCATACAGAAACTCATTATCAAGGATATCCCGCTGGCTGACCAGGGAACAATCGTGACCATGATGCCAAGAGGACTGGCAGCCGCGGTCGTCGCGACACTGCCAATGACAAGCGGAATCATGATAATGAACTTCCAGGAAATCGTTTTCACAGTCATCCTCTTTACCAATATAGCAGCGACTCTGGGAGTCTTTGTATACAACAGGGAAACGACAGCCCAGCCAGTAGAAGTCGAGGAAAAGAAAAAGAAGGTAAAGAAAAAAACTAATTCTCTATGAGCAGCTGCCCACGAACGGTTTTGCTCCAACCTGCTTGAGGTCGGTTATGCTTCCCTTAGTGTAGGTTATCACAACATCATCGTATGTGAATGCATCCCCGGCTGCTCCGCATGTCGTTGCGATGCTCGCATTGAGAACCTTGCTCTCTCCACTGTTGAAGCTGGTGGTTGTGGAATAGACGCTCGCACCCTCAACCGTAACATCAGTTATGGTCAGTTTCTCGAGGTCACTGTTCTGGACTTCAAGGTCCATATCAGTCCCACTCACTTTCACAGTCTTCACTGCAAATGGAGACGCTCCTGCCCAATAGTTCTTGCTTGCAGTCTCGACCGTACCGGTACCTATTCCGGCAAATCCGCCTACAAGGAAAACAACTATCAAGGCTACAACAAGCACTACGGCTAGTATTACCAAATATTCAGTTGAAACTTGTCCCTTAGACAATAAATCACCGCAAATTACTTGATTGGCATATTTATAATTCTTGCTACGTGAAGGCGAATGCCGAAAACATGCTTTCCATCATCATTGTAGCGACAAAGAACATGACTATGGAGCCTATGGCAAAGAACGGGAAGTACTTGATACCGTAGAGGGCCTTGCCCCTTGCTATGATTCCTGCCAGTCCGGAAACCAGGAAGCTTGTAAGGAGGAGGGTCAACAATGCTATTGTAATCAGCTGGTCAGGGTTTATGAGGACATTCCCAGAAAACTGCGGGATATTCTCAAGGCCTTCCAGTTCCGGCGTCTCAGACTCGAGCAGCAGGAAGATTGTCAGGAACTGTGTGGAGACTGAAAGAAGGAATGGCATGATGATTACAAGTATGAACCCCAGGAAGATTGTGTATGTTCTTGTTGAACTTATCAATTCCGCCCTCAAATCCTGAATCCTCCGGACTTCATCAGCGCTAGCTGTGAGCAGCTGGGTCAGCTGGCCGCCTGAGCGTGTGCCTTTGGCAAAGAGGCTGACGGTCCTTCGGAGTATTTTGGAATCAAAGTAATTGCTTACTTCATTAAGGGCATCGACAAGAGAGGCGGTTCCGCCCGCCTTGGCAGTGCTGAGTTTGACTTCTTCATGCAAATCACCGAACTGGGGCCTTGCAGCATGCACAAATGCGGCAAATGGGGCCATGCCGGCCCTCAGATTCGAGACTGTAAGAAGGAGGAAATCCGGAAGCACTTTCTCGACCTTGGTGGTCCGCTCTGATATGTCAAAGTAAAGCTTCAGGTAGTAGAGGCCTGTGCTTAGGGCAAAACCAAAGAGGAAAATAGCTATGGCCAGTGAGAATGTGACTGGCGTGTACATCGGATTGAATATGATAAGGTAGAGGAGAAGGAGTATCAGCCCCATGCAGACGGAAATGAGGAGCCTCTTTCCAAGCCATACCCGGGTATCCTCGCGGTTTCCAGCGAATTTGAGTTTCCCTTCAAAGAACTGGATAACAGCTTTGGGAATGGGGCCTGCAACCCTCCTGAAGGGCCTGTCGGATAATATCTTCTTCTGCATTTATCCACCAAAAATCTCCGGCCTTGTGGTCGTCATATACCCTATCATGATGATTTGCATAACCGCGGATGTTCCGACCAGCATGAGAATAGTTTCAACCGTGACACCAAGGTCACTGAAAGCCGAGAGAAGGACCATGAAAGTGATTCCAAGAGAAGGGACAACTGCCGCGGCAAGCATGTATATCAGCATAAGGAAATTCAGGTTGGATGAATAATTCTTGATTTCCCTGTAGGCATTGGCCTCAAGCGACTCGACTATGCCAGGAAGGGTGCTTCCCATGCTCGCTCCGGACTCTAAAGCGTTTACCATCTGCCAGAGCGCGCGCTTCATGTATTCGCTCTCGCTCTTTAGCGCAAGGTTCTTCAGGGCAATACGCTGTGGCACTCCGCTTTCGATACTCTTGACCACCCATTCAAAGTCGCTCGAGACATAGCTATAGCTCTCTCCTGCGACATTTTTCATGGAATCAAAAAGCGGCACTCCGCTGTTGACGTCCATCATGATTTCCCTCAGGGCGAAAAGGAGGTCCTTGCTCTCCTTTGTCGCGATTTTTTTCATGACTATCCCGGGGTAAACCATGTGCACCAGGAAAAACATCAACCATGAAGTCAGCCCAATCAGAAGTGCAGGAACCAGTGGGTCGGCCCCTCGAAGAGTAAGAGAAAGCGCGCCGACTGCGGAAAAAAAGATGCCGTAGAAGAATGATGAGAGTAAAGAGCCAACAGCGTAGGACCCTGGGTCTATATCCGCTTCTATTTTCGAGAGCGTTGAGCCAAGGCCTGGCACAAGTTTTGCTAGGAAGGCACCAAGGTTCTTGAAACGCCTGCCGTTCTTCCTCATCGAATCAAAAGAAAACAAAAGGAAAGGAATCTTCATTCAGAGCACCTTTGAAGGCTTTGTCCCTTTCATCGCAGCCTTCACTATCTCAGCCTCATCTGCATAATAGCATTTCATGACTCTGCCAACATCGTCTATGTCATCAAGATTGTTTTTTATCATCCACTTAAGGACAGATGCCTTGTCCTTCTGGTCTGCATGCACTTCCTTTTCCGTCATTCCGGTATGCAGGTTCATCTGCTCAAGATATCTCCTTAAGGGATTGACAAGCTGGAATGTGTCTTTCCTTGGCTTCCAGTTGTAGATGCGCTTGAGTTCCGGTCCTTTAATCCCAGGCATGACTTCGGAAAGTTCAAGGGTCCTCCTTATGTTCTTCCTCCGGTCCCTGTACTGGACAAGAAGGAGGTCAATATCTTCCACTTCAGATGAGGGAACCTCGATTGGAGGCTCTATCAGCCTTTTCAGAACCTGCTGCCCAGTATCTGCGTGTATTGTTGAGTAAACACTGTGGCCTGTGTGCATAGCTTCGAAAAGCACTTCGGCCTCTTCTTTTCTCCTGATTTCTCCCATGCTGATTCTGTCAGGCCTCATCCTGAGTGAGTTCACGACAAGGTCAAGCATGGTGACTTCACCAAAACCTTCTGGGTTCGGTCTCCTTGTGACCATAGGGACCCAGTTCCACTGGTATGTTGGAAGCACCAATTCCCTCGTATCTTCTATAGTAACGATTCTCTGGAATGGCTGGACAAGGCCCAGAAGCCCGTTCAAAGTACTTGTCTTTCCGCTTGCAGTTCCGCCCGCGATAAGGACATTCATCTCATAATGCATGGCCTGCCAGAGAAGGGCTCCCATATCCATGGAAAGGCAGTTCACTTTCAGGTATTTTGTGATTGTCCATGGGTTCCTCGCAAACAGACGGAGTGTGATTGTGTTTCCATGGGTCGAGATTGGGTAGAGGGTCGCGTTAGCCCGGTCCCCGGTTCCAAGATGCGCATCCAGAACAGGGTTCAAGGTACTTATCTGCTTGCCGACCTTCCTTGCTATCTGCTCAGCGAAGTTCGCTATCTCAAGGTCATTGCCCATGAAGATGTTGGTCTTCAGCCATCCGTATTTCCGGTGGTAGACCGATACCGGCAGGCTTGCTGAATTCACTATTATCTCTTCAAGTTTATTATCGCCAATCAAAGCCTCAAGGTCCCCAAGGCCGAACATCTCATTGATGACTATTCCTGAAATCGCATCAAGCGTTGCCGAATCAGGCGAGAGGTCATCCTTTATTTTCTCAGCGATTGTCTTGTGCCTAAGATCAAAATGGACTTTCGCAGACTCTGTGCTTTTTTCCCTCTGCTCAAGGGGCAGTGTCTTGGAAACTTCTTCTTTCACATGTTGCAAATACGCTCTTGTATATGGACTGATTCGTGGAATCGTGATATGGTATACTGGCCTCATCTCAAGTTCTGAATCGGATATTTTCACTCCGGCTTTCATAAGTGCTCCGCGGCCTGAAATCTCATACTCTTCGATGAGTTTGCCGGCTTTGGGCGCGGCCTTTTCTTTCCAGTCACTTGATATGATTTCTGCTGAAGGGTCTCCGATTGCCGGATAGTGGGTTCTGGCAAGGCCTGCCTTTTCAAGTATCAGTATGATTTTCTCGACAGATTCTTCATCCATTGAGAGCTTCTCTGTTATTTCAGAAAATTTGCATCTCTTGTGTTTTTCTATAAAATTGACAAGAACGTCTACTTTTGTCTTCAGCATGGAATCCCCTTCTCACCTTATGTTTTAATTATTTGCCCAAGCTCCGGTTCATCATTATCCTGCCCTGCAGGTATTCCATGCTCGTGTTGTACTGATAGCCGGCCTGGTCGGTTTCCTCCATAGGAGGAAGCAGGACAAAGAAACTCACATTGGCTTCAACGCCATTCGGAGTAATTTCCAGCGAGCCATCATTGCCCATTATTTTCCCTATTTCTATCTCAAGGCTTTTTCCAGCCGGATAATCAGCGGTAAACTGGTTCAGGGAGTTGGAGAACAGTTTTCCAGACTCGGTCAGTGAGCCGTTCTTATCCACATAGTTCAGGGTAAGATTCAAATCTCCGCTGGAATTGAAATCAAAGAGCGTAAGGTTTTCCCGGATTTCACGGACCGTGATATTGATTTCATATGAATATGCGTCAGTGCCACTCTCTGATGTGAAGACCATGCTCTCATTATTCTCATAACTGTATTTTTTGTTGATAAGGACTTCATGGCTGATGTTCGTTAAATTCAAATCAAACACGACATTCGCAGAATCAGCAAGGTACCCTTCAAGGAAATCCTCATAATCTGTTAGCTCTTCTGAATGGTTTTTCCCTGGAAGGCTGTCCTGGATAAGAATCCCCAGGCTATCGTTTTTTTGATAAAGTTCCATTTCCGGTCCAAGGATATCATTGAGGCCAACTGACACTGCATCGAACATGAAGCCCGCGTAGATTAGGGGCTGGGGCCCTGAGAGCGCCCTTTCCATTTTCAGATGATTGTTATGAAGAACACTGGACAATGTCACAAGCAGCATGACCAATGTAATTGATATCAACGTTATGACGAAACCTTTCATGTCGATTCCTTCCTATACCAGGATTCTGCCCTTGCCAGATATGGTTTTCCCTCATGCACAAATGGCATGGATGCTGACTGCAGCTCCCTTCCATATGGGCCGCAGCCGGATTTTGTCACTGTTCCTATAAGATTGCCGTCACTGTCAGAGACAGTCACCTGGATGCACGCGAGTTCCGGAGTTGCCTGCAGAAGTTCACGGACAGCTGACCCGTCCCCGTCCACAAGAATCCCCAACCTGTCTGTTTTTTCCATTACTGTGAGAACATCCAGAGTAAGCTGCTTGATATAGACTCCCCTTGGAGTGGAAGGCTGGAGACCTTCTGATGATATCAGTATCACTGCCACAAAAAAGAGCGACAATGCGACTATCGCATCAAAAGTGATTACAAAGCCCCTCATTTCCAGACCTCCACATTGACAATGACAGGAGTCTTGTTCAGGATTCCCATCCGCTCGAACATCACTGAGTCGTCCAGGCCGCCTGAGGATTTTCCGAATTCGTAATAAACATCCTCCCTTTCGATGTCCATTATTTTTATCCCAAGCTCGTAGCCCTGCACCCCAAGGCGTTCTTTCACAAGATAATATGATGTGGAATTTTCAGAGACCAGTTTCTGTATCTTCATCTCGCTTAGTTCATTGCGGCCATTCACAAGACCAAGCGCTGAAGAATCAGTGATGTTTCCAAGCTCCCAGCCTTTAGGCTCTCCGGAAGTTGACATCAAAGCCTCAGAAGCGAGGATGGCATCAGTATGCATCTGCAGATACTCACTGGAAGAATCCCACCGAACGGCAAGAGAGTTCCAGATGAGGAGGAAGAATAGGAGGATGAAACTCAGTATGACGACTCCCGCTGTGAAATCAGTTGCCCATATCTGACCCTTCCTACTGCTCAATCTCAAGCCCCCCGTCATTGTTTTTTATCAGCATCGCGCCTGCCGAAACATTGGTCGCGTTCGTATCAGAATTGAGCAGCGGCGCCTGCCCCCTCTCAGATTCAACAGATACATCCGAGATGGAGAGGTTCCTTGAAGATGTGAAGTTATATTGCGCGCCGTCCCCTGCAAGATGAACATAATTCAAAGCGACAGATAAAGCATACGCGTCAGTGTCGCCGGAAACGGAATCGCTTATCTGCGCGAGGTTGACATTGTGGCCCATGCCAACCATGAAAAAAACCAGAAAGATTGTAACGAGAGCCGAAAAGACAACAAGAAATTCAGCTGATACCTGAGCCTTCAAATCCTTCACCTAGCTTGGTCCGCATTCGGCATAGGCAGTTGCATAGATGTTCTCGCAGTTGGTTGCGTTCTCAATCCGGTAGCAGTCATCGTCATTGATTCCGCCATCAGCCGTGTCGCTGTAGGTCCCACCATCAAGAATGTCTTTTCCTTTTTCCCCTATCAGCGTGTCGCTGCCGAGATTCCCGCAGATTTTATCGTCTCCATCTCCGCCGTAGATTACATCGTTGCCCTCACCGCCGTAGATGAGGTCATTTCCAATGTCGCCATAAATCAAATCGTTTCCGCTGCCGCCGTCTATCTCATCAACACCCTGGCCGCCGTAGATTATATCATTGCCTTCCTTGCCCCATATCAAGTCGTTGCTTCCTTCGGCGTATATCACGTCATCGCCCGGACCCCCGTCTATGATATCATTGCTGTTGGAGCCGTAGATGATATCATCTCCCCCATGGCCGCAGATTCTGTCATTGCCAACGCCAGTAGTGATGATATCCGAGCCGTTGGTCCCTGCTATTATGTCAGAGTTGGCGCTTCCCCTGAGCGTTCCGTTATAGGGCAGTCCGCTGTCAGGGCCGCCGAAGATAGTACCATTAAGGACAAAGATGTTGGCAAGCTGGCAGTTGCAGAGCGGAATGCCATAGTAATCAGAACCCACGGGGCAGTTGCACATGCCGAATTCATCTCCGGATGAACTTGCCCCTTCCACCATTATGTACAGGGAGATGTTGTCTTCAGCGTTTGAAACGCCCTGGCCAACGACATTGATTGTGCCTTCATATGTGGAAGGCACGGTGATGTTTGGAATAGATATGGTCAGTGTCTTCACCTGGCAGCTCCCTGCTGATATCGGGCCAAGAGAACCTGTGTTCCCGACCCAGCTCCCGGGGGGCCCGCCGCTGGGCGAGAATGTCACGCCAGTGACTGAAGTGTACTCATTTGTGCACACAGTGAATGTCTTGTTTGCGCTTTGAGCAGGCTGCAGCGTTTCCACCCAGAAATCAGGAATGACAGTCAGTGGAGGTTTGGTTCCTCCTCCAGGGCCAGCGATATCAATTGTTAATGGAAGCTTGATTGTCTCATTGTTAGTTGCGTTGTCGATTGCAGTGAACTCAACCATACCGCCGAATATCCCGGCCGCGCCGAAGTTGCTGGTAAATGTGAGGTCAATATCCTGGCTCTCGCCCGGGTTAAGAGTAAATGATGTTGATGATATGCTTACTGCGACATCGCTGTGTGTCCAGGTAACATCAGCATCCACGGAAATAGGCTCTCCCCAGAGGCTGGTCACAGAAAGCGACTCTTGCTCTGTTGAGTTCCCTTTCATTATCAGGTAAACGGAATTCTTGCTCAGGCTAATCATCGCGCTGCCTATCCGGACCTTGTTGCCTTCAGAAATGACCCAGACCCAGTGAGGCCCGCTTGTCCCAGGCAGTGAGCCATGAACATCGAAATCCTCAGTCGATATATAATCAGTTCCGCGGGCCCTCATCTTTATCGCATTGTCCTGAACATAGGATTCAGAAGGCTCATAGCTGCTCGGCATATTGATATAGACCTGCTTTCTTGCCCCTTCACCCTGGGAATAGACGTCTTTTGCGGCTGCGCTAAGGTCATAGATTGTGTTTTTCGCATCATTCATTTCCTTTGCCTTGCTCATGTCTCCAACGCTTTCCTGGGAAATGAGAACGACCGCTGATATTATGATTAACGTAACCGCGAATATGGCGAGAAATTCAGAGCTTGTTTGGGCTTTCATTACCCCTAACCTTTCTTTAGCTGCAATCCGGATTTTGAGATGACAAAGGAATTTATATTATCATCATGAGCCGTATCCCGCATCTTTATTATTTCAAGGGACCTGGACTTGGTACTTTTGTTCCTTGTATAATAGAGGTTTATTATGCCATCTGTCAATGATTCGAGCCGGTCCCCCGTCGGCCTTCGGATATTCACGGGGTACTCTGATGTGACAATAGTTGTGATGTTCCACTTCTTTAGAAGCTTGAAGAGGGCCAGGATGGATTCTGAGGCCCGATATTCATCATCAAATGCGAGCCGGTATGCAGAGAGCGGGTCTATGACCAGCCTTTTTGCTCCGATATCCTCTACGGTATCACGGATTGTACCGCCCCCATTTTCCATTATGCTTGCAACTTCATGGGGCTCATAGCATATCACTGCGAATTTGTTCTGCTCCATTAGTTTTTCAAAATCCCACGCAAAGGTTTCTCCATGCCTTACAATCGCTTCTTTTGACTCTGCGAAGCTTATGAATACTCCTGGCTCATTGGATTCAGTTGCGCCTTTGTAAAGATACTGAAGGCAGAGGAGAGTTTTTCCGGTTCCGGTGTCCCCCCTTATCATAAGTGTGCCGTCTTTCACTATTCCCCCTTGAATCAGATTGTCAAGACCAGGTATCCCGCTCTTTATTCTTTGATAGCCCCTCGTTCCCATAATATGAATTGCCATGGCGGGATATTTATTGCTATCGTTAGAGGGCCGTTTGTGCTATTAATTAAATAGATATAGTCAGCAATTACCTATTCTTATGCCAACTAGAGTAGCAGTTATAGACAGGGACGTTTGCATCGAAAAGCGCTGCGGCTATGCATGCATCAAGGTTTGCCCGCCAAACAGGATGGGCGAGGAATGCATAGTTGTCGAGAAGCAAGGCGTATTCCCAGTGATATCTGAGGCAACATGCATAGGGTGCGGCCTGTGCGTGAAAAAATGCCCTGTCCAGTGCATCAGCATAGTCAATCTTGCAAGGGAGCTTGATGAGCCTGTTTACCAGTATGGGATAAACACCTTCAGGTTGTACGGGCTCCCCCTCCCGGAAGAAGGGGCGGTTTCACTTGTAGGAAAGAACGGAATCGGAAAGACAACGGCAATCAGGCTTCTAAGCAGGCAGATTGACCCTAATTTCGCGATTTTCAACAGAAAGCTCGGTGATGAGGAGATGCTTCTCAAACTCCCTCTTGAGACAAGAAGATACTTCAAGAAGAACAGCACATTCCGCGTGAGTTCAAAGCCGCAGAACATTGACCGGATTAGGGATGTGTTCGAGGGCAAGGTCAAAGAGCTTCTTGCAAGGGTATCAGACTCTGATGTCAAGGAAGTCGCTGAAAAATTCAAGATTGAAGGAATCCTTGAGCGGGAACTTTCACAGCTCTCCGGCGGTGAATTGCAGAAGGTTGCGATTGCGACTGCGTACATGAAAGACGCTGACATCTATTACTTTGATGAAGTTACCAATTACCTTGACATTGAAGAAAGGCTGAGGGTGGGAGTCATCCTCAGGGAGCTTTCAGAGAAAAAGAAGGTCATAATGGCAGAGCATGATTTGACCCTTCTTGATTACATCAGCGATTACGTTTATCTCTTCTATGGGAATGAGAATGTCTATGGTGTTGTTTCAGGAATCAAGAATACCCGCGCCGGAATCAATGAGTACATCGGCGGCTATCTGAAAGATGAGAATGTCAGGTTCAGGGAGCATGACATCGAGTTCTCAAAACACAGTGAGAGCGAAGTGAAGACCCCTGCCCGGATTACCTATGAGCCCCTGAAAAAAGATTACAAAGGATTCAAGTTCACAAGCGAAGGCGGAAAAATCCGCAAAGGGGAAATCCTTGGGATTGTAGGCAAGAACGCGCTTGGCAAATCCACCTTCGTGAAAATGCTCGCGGGTGTTGAGGAT
Source organism: uncultured Microcaldota archaeon (assembly GCA_963791815.1). GTDB lineage: Archaea > Micrarchaeota > Micrarchaeia > Anstonellales > Bilamarchaeaceae > Bilamarchaeum. The sequence continues at coordinate 20,231 of CAWBTT010000003.1, forward strand.
GCCGACAAAGGGGAGAGGATTAGTTTGAAAGTCTCATACAAGCCCCAGTACCTTTCAGCTGATGAACGCATGGTTAGTGAAGCCCTCCAAAACTGCAAGGGAATCCTCTTTGATGAGTGCAAGAGAAAGCTCAACCTTGGCCCTTTGCTTGATAAGAAACTGACAGAGTTGTCAGGCGGACAGCTGCAGCGGGTCGCTTTGACAGCGGCTCTCTGCCAGGACGCTGACATTTATTTATTTGATGAACCGAGCGCTTTCCTTGATATTGAGCAAAGGTTTGAGTTCGCATCACTCCTTCGGCGCGCAATCAGTGAGAGCGAGAAAAGCGCTTTTGTCGTTGACCATGACATTGTTTTCATTGACGCGATTGCCAACCGGCTCCTTGTCTTTGAGGGAGAGAGCTCGGTCTCAGGCCACGCTTCTGCCCCTCTTGATAAAAAAGAAGGGATGAACAGCTTCCTGAAAGTCGCTGGAATAACAATGAGAAGGGATAAAGACAGCGCAAGGCCAAGGATAAACAAGCCGGGTTCCACCCTGGACACGGAACAGAGGGAGAGGGAGGAGTACTACTAATCCTCGTAACCTTCGCGTACTCATTTCCACTTCGGATTGATCAGGGTGTTCGGATGACCGTTTACATCCAGGCTCATCCTGTCCACGAATTCCATCATTTCCGCAACGCTCAGCCTGTCGGGCTTTATGACTGGCGACACGAGCACCCATTTTTCCGGGCACTTCTGCCATTTGTCCTGCTCAGGAACAAGATGGTAATGCTGCATATAGTCTACCGTTCCCGGCAGCGGCTTCCAGTAAAAGAAGGTGGCGAACTGCGCTCCCAGGTCCACGATGAATTTAGCGTGGTCCCAGACCAGGTTCAGCGTATCGTATGTCTCATTCCTGAACCCCACCATCATGGCAGCATAGAATTGCATCCCGTGCCTGCGCAGGGTTGCACACGCTTCCTTGGTCTTTTCCCTGACCTGCTTCTGCGTTTCCAGTGCATGATATTTGTTTTCCGCGTGCATTATCTCAAGCGCCGGATGCTCGAACGAGACCGCAATCTTGTAGCATCCCGCCCTTGCCGCCGCCTTCACGAAATCGTCCGTGAGCAGCGGGTAGTATGTGCCCGCGTCGATACACCAGGGGATGCCCGCCTTTTTCAATTCATCAAACAATGCGGAGCGTGAATCCTCCGGGAGCAGGAGCACATGGTCATCTTCCACACATACATGGTCGAATCCGAGCTCTGCGATTTTTCTGACCTGCGAGCGGACCCTTTCGGGAGAGAATGCCCGTATCTTCCTGCCCCACATGGCAGAGGTAGTGCAATAGTTGCAGGCGTTTGGGCAGCCCCGTGATATTGCCAGGTCCATGAGTGCAGACGAACCTTCAATGACGCCACCGCAATGGTTGGTCTCTGGCCCGTATGCGGGGGGGTCCAGCAACTCGAACATGGGGCCATCCAATGAGTCAAGCTCAGCCACGGCATCTGCCTTGCCGGTATGCACGAACCCTCCATTCTCCAGAAACGCCAGGCCTCCTATACCCTCCGGCCGTTTGCCTGGATCAAGCCTAAGGCTTTCCAGCAGCCTGAGGAATGGTAGCTCGCCCTCGCCAGTTACTATGTAGTCCGCGCATGAATTCCTGAGCATGAACTCAGCTTCAAATGAGGGGTGGTGGCCGCCAAGCACCACGATAATGTCCCGTGAGACGTCCTTCGCCATCCTTGCGCAGTGCGCCGCATTTTGCCATTCGCAGGTGAATATATTGCCTATGCCAACAACGTCCGGGCCAACAGCATTCATTTTTTCTTTGAGGCGTTCCCCTGCCAGTCCGTGCCAGTCTACGCCAGGCTTGATTCGCATGGGGTCCCCTTTTCCACCACCGCGTCTATGAATGAGAGCTTGACGTCTGGCAGGCGCTTCCTCATCTGCCCGGCTATGCTCAAAAGGCCCAGGGGCGTCCCGCACCTGAGCGGATCTTTGGCAGACCTTATCCTTGGGGGGTTTATCAGCAGTGTTTTCATTGGTATCACTTTTCCGCTTGATTGTAATTTGTGTTAATTTGTATATAAAATAGTTTCTTCTGAATATGCAGAAAATTAGAACATTTTTATACATTTTGTTCTTTAATTTCGCTATGAAAGAGGATTTGAGCCTAAAAGAAAGAACTATATTATATAAATTAGACCTTAATAGCAGGCAGCCGTATTCCAGGCTTGCAAAGGAGCTTGGTATAGGCAAGGACGCCCTTGCCGCCAGGGTCAGGGACCTTGAGGCCAGGGGCTTCATAAAGGGATTCATCACCATGATTAACCCGAACAAGTTCGGGCGGATGAGCTGCAGGTTCATAGTGTCACTCCACAACACCACGCCAGAGATAGAGGAGGAGATAGGCGAGTTCCTGGTAAAAACCAAAGAGACGCCTTGGATAGTGAGGGTAGAGGGCGGCTGGGATTTCGAGATATGGTATCTCTGCGAGTCCGTGAACGATGCCCATGCATTCTGGGGCAGGTTCGAGGCAAAATTCGGCAACTACGTGGAAAGTATGAAGTTCAGCATCTGGATGAGCGTGAAGTACTTCGGCAGGGCTTTTCTGCTGGATAACCATCTCAGCCAGATACGGGAGCAATTGGCCAGCGGACCGCAGAAACTCAAGATAACAAAGACCGATTTCGAAATACTGAAACTGCTGGTATTCAATGCCAGGATTCCTATTTTCGAGATTGCCCAGCGGCTTGGAATATCCACGAAAACAGTCACCAAGAGGATGAGACGCCTGGAGGAAAAAGGAGTAGTGGTCGGCTACCGGCTCGCGTTTGGTCTTGACAAGCTGGCCATTCAGTACTACAACGTGCATCTCAAGCTGCAGAACATGGACAAGAATAAGGAAAAGGAATTTCTGGAATACGTCTACTGCCACCCTAATGTGGTATATGATAACGTAATTCTGGGGGGCGAGGGCTACGCCCTGAGCGTCCAGACTTTCTCACAGAGTGAACTGCGGTCGCTGATAAATGGCCTCAAGAAACGGTTCGGCCCCCACATACGGAAATACTCTGTTGTCCAGTTCACAGAAGAGCTGAAATTCAGTTTCATGCTTCCTCCCTCAGGCGCCAGATAATGCGCTGACAGCTTCCGGGCCCTTCACTTAAACGCCGTATTCCAGCGCATGCGCCCCACATTCTTCGCAAGGGCGATGCCGCCAATTGTCTTGATTCCCGGCCAGTTGGCTATCTGGTTCTTTAGTAATATGGTCCCGCGGAACCTTGGTATGACAAGCGCCTTCAGCTCCATCGTGCCCACATACATTGCAGCTGAAAATCCCGCGACGCCTCCCCCACGATGATTGCGTCGTAGATGCCTTCACTCCATGTTGAGAGCCTTTTTAATCGCCGCCTCATTATAGCCGATTATGATTGTTCCATCTATGTCCAGAACCGGAACTCCGACTCCTCCGCTTTTTTCCTGAAGCTCATTTGCGTATTCAGGGTTCTCCTGCGCGTTCCTTTCCTCGAATTCGACATTGTTCTGTTTCAGGAATTCTTTGGCCCTGTCGCACCATGGACAGGTGCTTGTTGAGTAAACGATTACTTTTGACATGGAATAGAGATGCTCAGAAACATTAAAAAGATATAAGAGATTAGCAAATTCATGAAACTCAAACCGCTCAAGAAAATCTGGATGAACGGGAAATACGTCTCATGGAAAGATGCCAATGTTCACATACTCACTCACGCGCTCCACTATGGCACGGCGATATTCGAGGGGATGCGCTGCTATGAAACTGTGAATGGCCCTGCGATTTTCCGGATGCGGGAGCATTATGAAAGGCTGCACCATGGCATCAAAACTTATGAATTCAAAATCAAATATAATCCGGAGCAGCTTGGCGAAATCACAAAGGATTTGATAAGAAAAAACAAGGTCCGCAGCTGCTATATCAGGCCAATATGCTACATTGGATATGGAACAATAGGGATTGATGTTACGCACTCCCCATATGAGATTGCGATTATCCCTGTTCCTTTTGGAAAATACTTCGGTGACAAGTTCGAAACCGGGATAACATGCAAAATCTCAAGCTGGAAAAGAATCAGCACTGAGATTCTTTCCCCTCATGTAAAGGCAAGCGCCAATTACCTGAATTCAGTCCTTGCAAAAAGAGAAGCGATAGAATCAGGATATGATGAGGCAATCATGCTCACTGAAAATGGCAGGGTCTCTGAAGGCTCTGGCGAGAATCTTTTCATTGTTGAGAATGGGGTGCTTGTGACTCCTCCGGTATTTGACGGCGTCCTCAAAGGGATAACAAGGCAGAGCATAATGGAAATTGCCAAAGAGATGGGAATCCCTGTTGAGGAGAGGCCTTTGCTCAGGGATGAATTGTATACTGCTGATGAAGTTTTCCTTACTGGAACGGCTGCTGAAGTAACACCGGTTGTGAACGTTGACAAAAGGAAAATAAGCAAAGGCCCGGGGCCTTTGACAAAAGAATTAAGAAGCGCTTTCTTCACCATCGTCTCTGGAAAGGACGAGCGCTTCGCCAAATGGCTTGACCATATTTAGTTAGGCCCTTTGACACAGTAGCTGTTTACGCACGCATACCCTTGCGAGCAGCTATAGTCGCTGGTGCATTCTGCGCAGATATAATAGTCCCCACTCTCATTGCCAGAAGACCATCCTGTGATAATGCAGCTTCTTTTTCCGCTCTTGCATCCTACGCATGTAGTGTCGCATTCCTCATTGACCCCGCACTTGGTGAATTCGGCGTAGAGTTCATCCTCCAAGTAGCACTTGCCGTTGAAGCAATGGTCTTTTTCCTTGCAGTCTGATTTGAATTTGCACTCGATATCAACGCAATGCCCCTTCACGCAGTCCTTCATTTCTTTGAAAGTGCCGCACTCGCTGCTGTATTCGCACTCAGTGCCCCAATCAGGATTTGAAATTGTTGGAACTTCTGACTCATTTGCAGTTGTTTCAGTGGAGGTTGATTCATTATCATCCAAAGATGAATCATTTGCTGCATCTGCAGCATCAGATGGGGGGTGTAAAGTACCATCATCAGTGACATTGCCGGTTTCAGTAACTGCCTGCTGAGTGCATCCAAAGGTCAGCAAAAGCAGAACAAGTATTATGTATTTCATTAGTTCACCTGTGGAGAAATGGGGAGAGTGGAATTTTAATGGTTCTTGCAATTGGAATTAAAAACCGGGAAGAAGTAAAGAAGTCATGAAAAACTTGCTTCTATTGATACTTGCATTGTCACTGGTTTTTGGCTGCGTCCAGGAAACACCGGCAGCACAAAACGATGTGCCAGCAGTTGCGAATGAATCTCAAGGACCTGTCCAAAATGAGTCGCTGCCAGCAGGGCCAAATGATAACACAACGGCCACCCAGCCAGCAGATAACGGCACTGCCGCAACTTCAGCGCCAGCTGAAACCGGTGAGGTTGTGCTTGAAGTCGGATTCACGGAAGTTGATTTGACAACCATCACAATAGAAATTAGAAAACCCAACCCTGAATGCTATCCAGATGCGCAGAAATGCATGATGGAAGAGATGCCGATGCATATTTTCGAGGATGTGGAGCATACCTTCTACAATTTGAGTTCCAAAGGCGACATTTGCTTGGTTGCCCCTGGCGCTGATGCTTCAAGCACTACTTTCTACCTGGTCGAATACACAATCGAAAACCAGGATTCCATGCCACATTCAGCCAATCCTGAGCTTCTCGTAAAAACAGAAAATACGAAGATGGGATATTTGGTTTCCTCGCCATACTCCAAAACAAACTGCACCAGTTTCTATGATGATTCTGATTTGGATATTGATTTTGGCCCTGCAGAGTCCATGGATTTCAAGGCAGTCTTGATAATACCAAAAACAGAAGCGCCGCTGACTGCAAGCGTCTATGTTGATGGAGAAAAGTAGGCGGCCAGAACAGATAAGGCTAATCTGGAGACTTTGAACAAAAGCCCTGCTGGCTGTTGAAAAGGCCCAAAGAAAAAGAAGGAAAAAAGACTATTCCTGAGAATCTCAGTAATAGAAGATGTCGTAGTCGTAGATGCCTGTTATGGTGTTGTTATCCAGCGTGTTGTTCTGGCCAAGCACCCAGATACCATAACTTTCCAAGTTGAACTGTGGCAGGTTTCCGGCCATTGCGATTGTATTGCCTGTAACAAATGCATTGTCCAGAGGCACCCCCATAAGCGGCCAGCCAAGCCCAATCCCAAAGTATTTTGCACCTGAAACTGAGTTGCCTGAGATTATGGAATTTGAACTCATCCCAGAGCACAGTATGCCGGATTCGCCGGTTATTGTGTTACCTGTTATCACAGCAGTAGTTTCTAGATTTAAAAATTGTTCAACGACAGCGATTCCAGCATATGGCGTGAAGGGCCCGAGCGTCTGGTCAGGGTAGTCCACGTTCGGATTGGCGTACGGGATTTTTATCGTGTTGTTCTGGATATCCACGTTTGCTCCACCATACCACCAAGGAGTAAATCCTATATATAGGATACCTCCAAGCAAGATTGCCTTGCTTGGCTCAGGATAACCGGCTGGAGAGCTAGTCAAATCAATGTAGCAGTCCGTCACAGAGAGTTTTCCTGTTTGGTGTGAGAGTACCGCTGCGATTGTATCATCTGGAACCGGAGAATAAAGGTCCATGAATTCGCACCCTTGGACAGTCACATCGCAGATATTATATACCACAATCGAAAAGAATTGTGAATTCTCAAAGCGTATATCCTTGATATTTACTACTTGGTTGCTGGCATCAGTCAACAAATCCCTGTTGACAAATACAGGTGCGGCCCCGCCGATAATAGTCGTCATATGGTTTTCCATCTTTTCGCCAAGGAGACTGACGCTTTTATTATCAATTGCAACACCCCGTGGATCTTCGCTAACAGGACCAAAATCGAATGCTTTGGGCTGGCCGGTTTGCTTGTCGTGCGCTTTCAGCCGCACAAAACCCCCATCACGAACATTGTTGATTGCCCACTGGACATTCTGGATATTTGCTTCCCAATCATCAGATGGCCAGACGTTATAATTGTTGCCGCCGCCAGCTACATTCTCTGGAGCGATGTAATCGCTTGGAGCATGAGCGGCCCTCGCGACTCCGCTTAGGCCCATAGCCGCGGCCCCGAGGCCCAGCCCGGCAATCCCCAGGAATCTCCCTCTGCTCATTGGAGAAGAAATCATTCCGGCCAATCTGGAAGCTGGTGGGGATTGGGCGCCCGTATTTGCACCATGCATTCTTGCATTCACCATCCTCCAATCCATCCGGCCCAGGCCCAATGAAGGAGCGTTGGGATTTGATGCGTTCCATCCCATTGGCCTTGTGGCTGAACGCCTTGATGGCGAAGCGCATCCTGGCCTTGGACTCCCAATATATCTTTTTCTAGAGTAATTTCTTTCTCTTACCATACATTCACCTTTCAAAAGTTTCAAAAAAAAAACGGAAATAAATTTTATTAATGTTGTGCTAAACGATGAAGTTGCCAAGAGCCCACAAAAAATTGGGCATTCGCAATGTTTTATTTAAAGAGAGCACATGGCGACGTCCATGATATTTAAACCCTACACCCCTAACCTGAATAGTTTAATGCGGGATCATGGGCTAACCTGGTATGCTGTAGCCTTCGGGAGGCTATGATCTGAGTTCAAATCTCGGTGATCCCACTTTTCTATTTATAACTTTTGTCAGAGTAGTGATTTCATGGAAAGGCCTGACACTCACGACCTCATCAGACCGATATCCGGCGAGCGCCTAGTCGCCCGCACTCAAAGCATCGAAGAGGCGAACAAAGTGGCTGAGCAGTATGAGATGCAGGGCTATCACTCGCGAATCACTAAAAAATCCCAGGGACACCTCTCTATTTATGAGGTGTGGGTCAGCAAAAAGCCTGACGCGATTCAGAGGATGTAGCGTTCGGGATATACTATTAAAGGTTAGGTGAAAAGTCATACCACTAATTGAAATGGTGAGACCATGGAAGAAATGACAGAAGAGCAGAAAGCCAGAATGGAAGCTATGCAGAAGCAGATGGAAGAGCAGAAAGCATCTAGGATGGCTCAGATGGAATTGAGCTTGAAGCAGCTCAAGGTAAACAAGAACCTGGTCCATAAGACCATAGACAAATTGAAGGCTGACCGGGAAGTTGTCGAAAAGGTCGATATGGTTGAGGAGAAAAATGAAATCAAGAAGAAGGCCCTTGAAGCGCAACTGGGAGAATTAGACGCTTTGGTAGAAACCGAAGAGTTCAAGCTTGAGATGATTAGTTTCAACAACGACGCTTTGAAATCTCAGATGGATCAGCTTGAGAAGATGCCCGCCTCTGCGATGATGCAGCAGGCCATGATGCAGCAGGGTATGGGGAGATAATCTCCCGCATCACCTTATATAGCGAAGCGGGGGAGCGGTTGGCTCCATCTTCTTTATCATAACCTTGCGGCGGTCGAGTTCGCCTTTGAACTCGTCCCAGATTTTCTTGCCGTCCTTGGCAGGAAGAATTTTGACAACTACCAGATTCCGATAGCGTGAAACCGGAGACATTGGAGTATAATCATTGAGCACATACTGGCCCTTCTTTATTTTCTTGACTATTTTTTTGTGAACTGGAAGAATCAGAAGATTCTCATCCCACATCCTGACAACTGCCTGGACAGTTTCATCAGAACTTACTACGCCCTTATGCGCCGGAGAAATAATATGTTCAACAATACCTACGTGATACAAGTCAACACCTCAAGCGTAATTCTACACATAATATTATATTTATGTGCAGGGGGCACAGCTATAGCAAATTTCCTTAGTGGGCTTCTTTTGGTATGCGTGTTATCGTTTTTGCTGGATGCGGTTTTCGGCTTTTCGTGCATTCAGACGTATCTTGGTTATTTTTAAACCACGCTAATCCTTAGGACAACACGGTATGAAATTCACAGGTCAAAGAGTTTTCAGTCGATGTTTGATTGCTAAAAACCACGAATTTGTGTTAATTTTAACTTCTTATTGCTAAAAATCAGCATTTTTTGACACAAAAAAGAGTAAGATATATAAATCCATTCTCACAGCTTTAGAAACCTGAGAGGGGCGGGAGGTCCGATCCGGACTTTTCGTAATTCACTTTGGGAGGGGTGGATAACTATGGGTGGTATGTTGCTGCCTGAGGTCGGCTTCGATGAAGCCGGTTTCAGGAGGGAGTTCTTTGCCGTTCTTTCAAAAGGGACGGCTAACATGATTCGAAATGCCAGTTGCGCAAATGCGTTTACTTTAGCATACGATACCATGGACAAGGAACTCGCAGCACTAGTTGAAACCCATAATGCTCCTGAGAATGCAGCATGTGAAATGAGGCAATACACAAAAAGAGTTGTCGAATCAATCATCATCAAACATGGTGTGGACCTAACATCGCTCCATATGGAGAGTGTTCGGAGAACGTGCGTGCATATCCTCAACGGAATCAACAGCGGGAACCTACTCCGTTTAGACAGGGCATACGATGATTCGGTAGGATTATTTGTCAAAAACGGTTTGTTCACCTATGGAGAGGCCCGGGAACTGATTGCGGAGCTTTCTCTTCTTGAGAGCAGGAACTTCAAGGACCTGCTTGAGAAGGTTGGCAAAAGCAAAAAGCCCGGATACCTCAAATTCCTGCAGCTCGTTGAGGGACAAGGGGGCGAAAAAGCAAAGCAATTAGCGAGTGCGGCAAAGGAGGAACTTTTGTCTGCTCAATCAAAGCCGCCTGCAAAACTGCTTCGGTTGCCGTCGCGGATTGGACCCCAACCACTCAGAAGGATTAGGCAATGACCAGAATTGAAATCCAGAAACCGTCCTGGATTAGAATCAAGTACCAGGCCAATCGGAACACTAATCATATTGACTCCCTAATTCGCCAGTTCGGGCTGAAATCTGTTTGTCAAAGCGCCCACTGCCCAAACCGCTCAGAGTGCTGGGCCGCTGGCACCGCAACATTCATGATTATGGGCGATGTCTGCACAAGAGGGTGCAAATTCTGCGCGATAAAGACTTCTCCAAATCCCCCTCAGCTTGATTCAGATGAACCTAAAAAACTCGCTGAGGCAATTTCAGAGCTCAAACTGAAGTACGTGGTCATAACATCGGTTGACAGGGATGATTTGGAGGATGAGGGATCTTCCCACTACGCAGAATGCGTAAAACAAATCAAAGGAAAGAATCCGAACACTATAATTGAGACCCTCACTCCGGATTTCAGAGGGAAAATCCCTTCAATCAGAGAAGTTGTGAATTCTAAGCCGCATGTCCTTTCCCACAACCTGGAGACTGTTGAGGGATTGACACCGGAAGTTAGGGATTTGCGGGCAAGCTACAGCCAGTCACTCGGCGTCCTGAAAACAGTAAAGGAACTGAGCGAAGGAAAGATTATCACAAAATCAGGAATCATGGTCGGCTTTGGCGAAACAAAGGACGAAGTAATTAGGACAATGGAGGATGCAAGAGAAGCCGGGGTCGAGATATTCACCATCGGCCAGTACCTGAGCCCAAGCGACTCGCATTATCCAGTCAAAGAATTCATAAGGCCTGAAATGTTCGAAGAATATGAGAAGAAAGGCTATGAACTTGGTTTTTCCTTTGTCGCGAGCGGGCCTCTGGTAAGAAGCTCTTTCAGGGCAGGGGAGCCATTTGTCAGGAAAATCATCAGAACCAGGGTTTGATTTATTAAAGTAGTCTCAGTAGTGTAATTCGATTTTTATGCCGATAGAAAGAGTATTTGAAGGCAATGTGGATTACGTTCAAATCCTAGACAAAGACGGCAAGGTTGACAAGAAGCTTGAGCCCAAGCTTTCAGAAGACCTGCTGATGAAGATGTACAGATACATGGTCTTTGCAAGGGCATGGGACAGGAAATGCCTTGCTTTGCAAAGGACCGGAAGGATGTACACATACGCCCCATTGGAAGGGCAAGAGGCAATCCAGGTCGGAGCCGGCCTGGCAATTGATGAGAAGGACTGGATTTTCCCAACCTACCGTGAATCATTCCTCTACCATATGCGCGGCGTGCCATTATGGAGAATCAATGTCGCCTGGAAAGGAATCGAGGAAGGCCTCAAGCTTGAGAAGAAACTTAGGTCATTCCCATACGCGATTCCAATTGGAACCCAGCACCCAATCGCGGCAGGCGCTGCCCAGGCAATGAAAATGAAAAAAGAGAAAGGCGCTGTTCTCTGCTTTGGAGGGGATGGCTCAACAAGCGAAGGAGAGTTCCATGACGGGATGAACTTTGCAGGAGTATTCAAGAGCCCATGCGTTTTCCTGATTTCAAACAACCAGTACGCGATTTCAGTTCCAGTGAAATGGCAGACTGCATCGAAAACTATCGCCCAGAAGGCGCTCGCCTACGGATTCTCAGGGGTTCAGGTCGATGGAAATGACATTCTCGCAGTGCACACTGTTGTTGGCCAGGCCATGAAAAAGGCAAGCGAAGGTGGAGGCCCCACTTTGATTGAGGCAGTGACATACCGGATGGGCGCCCACACAACAGCAGACGACCCTACAAAATACCGCTCAGATGAGGAAGTGGAATACTGGAAAGAAAGAGACCCGATTGCGAGGTTCAAGCAGTATCTTCTTGAAAAAAGAATCTGGACTGATAAGGTCGAAGAGGACATCCAAAAGGAAACATCAAAGGCAATTGAGGATGCTGTTGCAAAATCAGAGGAATTCAAGCAGGACCCCAAAGACATGTTCAGATATGTCTATGGCGGGCCCCATGACAAAGAACCTGCAGAAACAGATGCAGGAGGCATTCGGAGGTGAAACCCAATGAAAACCACCATGATCAAGGCAATCACAAGCGCACTTTTCCAGGAGATGGAAAGGGACAATAACATCGTTGTTATGGGAGAGGATGTCGGAGTTGACGGCGGAGTCTTCAGGGCAACTGAAGGACTTTATGAAAAATTCGGAAGAGAGAGGGTGATTGACACTCCATTGTCAGAAGCAGGCATAATAGGAACTTCCATTGGGATGGCGGCTTTGGGTGTTCGCCCATGCCCTGAGATGCAGTTCTCAGGATTTTTCTACAACTCTTTCCACCTGATAGTCCAGCACGCAGCAAGGTTAAGGAACAGGACAAGGGGGGAATTGACATGCCCGATGGTTGTCCGGCTTCCCTACAGCGGCGGAATCCGCGCGCTCGAACATCACAGCGAAAGTCTTGAATCGCCATTCATCCATGTCCCTGGGCTGAAAGTCGTCTGCCCATCATCGCCAAAAGACGCAAAGGGATTACTGGCATCTGCGCTTGTTGACGAGGACCCGGTGCTTTTCTTTGAGCCAAAACGGCTTTACCGGGCATTCAAGGAGGAAGTTCCTGAGGAAAGGTATGAGATTCCAATAGGCAAGGCAAACGTTCTCCAGGAAGGCAATGATGTCACTCTTGTAACATACGGAGCAATGACATATGTTAGTAAGGAGGCTGTGGAAGAGGCGGCCAAGCAGGGCGTCTCTGTTGAGCATATCGACCTTAGAACGCTCTCACCCTGCGACTGGGATGCCATCCACACATCTGTTGCGAAAACAGGAAGATGCGTTGTTGTCCATGAGGCTGTGAAGACTCTTGGATTTGGAGCTGAGATAGCAGCAAGGGTAATGGAAGAGGATTTCCTTCATCTTGAGGCGCCAGTCAAGCGCGTAACCGGGTGGGACATAACAATTCCCTACCCCCATACCGAGGATTACTTTTATCCGGATGCTAAACGGATATTGAAAGGAATCCTTGAGACAGCAAGATACTGAGGTGTTTGCAATCGCAAAAGAATTCAAGTTTCCGGATGTTGGTGAGGGAATACATGAAGGGACCATTGTGAAATGGCACGCCAAAGAGGGCGACAAAGTCGAGGCAGATAAAACCATAGTTGAGGTTGAGACTGACAAGGCAGTTGTCGAACTGCCAGCGCCATACAGCGGAACAATCCTGAAAGTGAACTTCAAAGAAGGAGAAGTTGTTACTGTAGGGGAGGTTTTGGTTGTTATTGGAGAAGCTGGTGAAAAAGTTGAGGCTCCGGAGAAAGCCCCTGCGCCAAAGGCTGAGGAAAAACCTGACCCAACAACACCTGCCGCAGAACCTGCGGCCCCAAGGCCAGGCAAAGTACTCGCGAGCCCAGCAACAAGGAAACTCGCAAGGGAACTCGAGGTTGACTTGGAGATGATTTCAGGAAGCGGACCTGGCGGAAGAATCATGGATGATGATGTTCGAAAGGCAGCTGGAGAAGAACCTGCGCCAGCAGTCCATCCGGCAATGAAAACCGGACCAGCACATCCTCCAATGCCGCAGATGAAGGCTCCTGAAGTTATTTGCGAGCCTGGGGAAGAAAGAATCCAATTATCGCACATGAGAAAAGTAATAGCAGAAAGAATGCTTTACTCAAAGACGCATATCCCCCACGCATGCGGAATGGATTTCGTTGACGTGACCAAGCTAGTAGAAGTCCGCAGCAAGGAGAAGGCCAAATTCGCAGAAAGGGGAGTGAAGCTGACATACCTGCCCTTCATCATGAAAGCAGTCACAGTCGCGCTGAAGAAGTTCCCTGATTTCAACGCGCATTTTGACATGGAAGAGAATGTAATCATCAGGAAGAAAAGATACAACATAGGCCTGGCGGTTGATACTCCCGAAGGCCTTATGGTTCCGGTTGTCAAGGACATTGAAAGAAAGTCGATGATTACGATTGCAAAAGAAATTGAAAGGCTTGCAGAGGAGGCCAGGGAAAGGAAAATCAGCCTGGATGATTTGAAAGGAGGCACATTCACAATCACAAATGTAGGAAGTGTCGGGGGGATGTACTCATCACCGATAATCAACGCCCCGCAAGTGGCAATCATGGGAGTCCACAGAATCAAGGACCTTCCCCTTGTTGTCAACGGGGAGATTGTAGCAAGAAAGGTCATGGGAATCTCGATGTGTTTTGACCACAGAGTAGTTGACGGCGCTGCCGCAACTGAGTTCATGAATATTGTCAAGAGGCATCTGGAAGACCCGGACCTTCTGCTTGTTGATATGAGCTGAAGGAGAGCGCTAGGAAGTTTGATTAAACTTTAACCTGAGAATGATTGGAGGAAAGTTTATGGTCATGGGCCAATTGACAACAGATGTTGATGTTGCGGTAATCGGCGGTGGCCCTGGAGGGCTACACAGCCGCGATAAGGGCAGCCCAGCTTGGACTCGAGGTTGCCTTGATTGAAGAGAAGAAGCTTGGGGGGGTTTGCACAAATGTAGGGTGCATCCCATCAAAGGCGCTTATCCACGCAGCAGACATCAAGCATGATGCTGAGTCTGCCGATTCAATGGGAATGTCTGCGCAAATCAAACTGGATTTCGCAAAGACCCAGGAATGGAAGCAGAATGTTGTTGACCAGCTTGTCAATGGCATAGGAACCCTCTGCAAACTGAACGGCGTTGAGGTGATAGAGGGAAAGGCATTTTTCTCTTCATCAAACAGCCTTCTGGTTGAGGCACATGGCGCAAGGACAGTGAGATTCAAGAAGGCGATAATAGCGACAGGAACAATAATCAAGGGGCTTGATGGCCTCCCATATGACCATGAAAGAATAATTGACACCGATGATGCGCTCTCGCTCAATGAAGTCCCAAAAAAACTCATTATTTACGGCGGCGGATACATCTCAGCAGAAATGGCTAACATGTACAAGAAGCTTGGCTCGGATGTCACTGTGGTTTACAGGGGCCCCCGGCTTCTCAAGAGCGTTGAGCCTGAAATCAGCGACCTCCTTGCAAAAAAGATGAGAGAACTTGGAATCGCTATCATGCTCAATAGCACTGTTCTGAAAACAGATGGAAGCACTGCCATAATCAAAACAGATGATGGGGAAGAGAGACTTGAATTTGACAAGCTTCTTCTTGCAATTGGCAGGAAAGTCAACCTTGGCGGAGTCGGCCTTGAGAAGACAAAGGTCCAGCTTGAGGATGGGAAAATCAAAGTAGATAATACCATGAAAACAACTGATGAGAACATATACGCTGTCGGGGATGTTGTTCCTGGGCCTGCGCTTGCCCACAAGGCGTTTCGGCAGGGCAAGGTCGCAGCAGAGGCAATAGCTGGAAAAAAGAGCGCATATGATAGTCTTGTGCCAAAGGTAATCTTCTCATACCCTGAAATCGCATCTGTAGGGATGAGCGAAGAAGAAGCGAAAAAATCGGGGAAAATAAAGGTTGGCAAAGTCCCATTCTCAGCATCAGGAAGGGCAAAGGCAATGGGAAGAAAAGATGGTTTTGTCAAGATAATAGCTGATTCGAATGATATCATTCTTGGAGTCCACATCATAGGCCCTGGAGCGACCACCCTGATTGCGGAGGCGACGCTCGCTATAGAAATGGCCGCAAGATTGGAAGATTTGGCCCTCACAATCCACGCCCACCCGACATTGCCAGAAACACTTATGGAAGCTGCTGAAGACGCTCTTGGCCAGGCTATTCACATGTACCGTAAGAGGGGAGCCTGATTGTGAAAATGGTTGACTCCGCATCGCTATCAAATGTCATCTCTCCCCCAAAGGCGCGGATATTCCTGGCTGATGCGTAAAGGCCATATCCATTGTTGCAGTGCGTAGTAACAGGCCCATGAAGAAGTTTCTCCCGGAGTTCGTCGGGAACCGGCCTGCCATCATTCTCAATTTCAATATAGGTGTAGGATTCGTCCTTGAAAGCGCGGATTTCGATTTCTCCTTTTTTCTCAATTCCATGCTCAGCGGCGTTCAGGAGTATGTTGACAACTGCCAGCTGCACATCGCCCTGGACCATATTGGCATTGAGGCTCTCTGGAACTGAGTTAACAACAACAATCTCTTTGCCTTTAGCGCTCCACTCGCTCTGGAGCTGTTTTTTGATAAGGCATAGGGCCGACTCAGTGACATCACGGATATTCACGTACATGAGTTCCTTTCGTGAAAGAACAACCCCCCTCATCCGGTTCATTGCTGAATTGATTGAATCCAAAGCAAGCTGCATCTCAGCCACTATTGTTCCCATCCCAGTATCATTCTGCCGCGTCTTCATGGCAAGAAACTCCACATTTGCCACAAGAATGCAAAGCAGATTGTTTACATCATGCACGACCCCTGATGCTATCTCTCCTTTCGCTGCAAGTTCGGCCATGCGCACCAGCCCTTCAGGATTGCTTTCAATACTGATTATCTCCATCGCGCCATCGCACTCATCAAACTGCATTGGGATGGTGCGGCTGGAAAGTGGCATGTCAAAACTCTGTAGCTGGATATACGCAGTTGATGTGAACATGCTCCTCCCGCCGACGCTCACCCTGAATCCACTCCCTATCGAGGCAGTCATACTATCAAGCAGCGGGGCCATGCCCAAGAATGCTGTAAATGAAGGTTTCCGTCTGATTACTACCCCAGATGAACGTTTGGCGGTCTCTTCAATTGTATCGCGTATGGATTTTGCTTTTGTTTCCACAGGGTCACCTATTTTTCCCGAGATGAGCAACCGCAGCATGGATGGGATATACGGACGCTCATACATGGCAAGGGGTTCTTTTCACAACCGCAAGATTAAAAAAGAAAACGCTTGGCCCTTTGAGAAGGTGAACCTTCCGTACAATATAACATAATAAGGTGGGAAGTGCCATCGGGAAATTGACTCTGAACCTCTAAGGCTCAAGAACCACTTTCATCCCTTGCCGGTTGAGAAGAAGCTGCATCCCCTGCTCTATTTCAGAGAGTTTCAGCCTGTGCGTGACAAGCCTCTCAAGCCCGATTTTAGGCAGAAGCTCCTTAGTCTTGTACCAGGTGTCAAACATTCTTCTGCCGTTGATTCCGTGCAGCTTGATTCCCTTGAAAACAATGTCGTTGGTGACATCCATCTCAAATGGCTTTGAGAAAACACCGAGTATCGATGCCCTTCCCCCAGGCCTTAATGTGGATAGGCCAAGCTTCATTGAGGCTGGCGCGCCAGCCATCTCAAGAAATACATCAACTCCCTTGCCGTCAGTTGCGTCCATGATTTCTTTCTTTGTTCCCTCGCCATCGGCCTTGAGTGTGAGGTTTGCTCCGAATTCCTTTGCGAATTTCAGCCGGCCTTCGTTGTGGTCAACTGCTATGACATTGGATGCCCCCGCTATTTTGCAGAGCCCTGCTGCGCAAACCCCGATTGGGCCGCAGCCGACAATAAGGACATTCTTCGCCGCGACCTCGCCATCGAAAACAGTGTGGACAGCGTTTCCCAAAGGCTCCTGCGCAGTCGCAACCCAGTGCGGGAGTTTCTTGTCATTCTTCCATGCGTTCCTTGCTGGAATCGCGACATACTCTGCGAATGTCCCGTTGGTGTCAACACCGAGAATTCTCATGTTCTCGCAGATATGCTCATTCCCGGTCTTGCACTGGTAGCAGTAGCCGCAGGATATATGCGTCTCGGCAGAGACATGGTCCCCTTCTGATATTCCCTTTGCGTGCTTGCCAACCTCCACAACTTCGCCGGATACTTCATGTCCGAAGATGTATGGCACGTTTTTTCCTATTCGCTCCTGGGCCCACTGGTCCCATTTGTATATGTGAAGATCCGTTCCGCAGATGGAGGTCGCCTTCACCTTGACGAGAACTTCATCCTCATTGATTTTTGGGATAGGTGCTTCTTTGATTTCAAGACCCTCTTTTTGTTCGGTCTTCCAAATAGCATTCATAGTGTCCATACCCCAAAATACCTAAACAAAGGGTTTTTAAGGATTCCAAATCGCCATATTATAATTCGATGATTATCGAATCGGGTGTTTTATTATGAATGAGAAATTACAGAATGAATTGGCAGAGGAATTGAAAAAGCTAGAGGAGCAGAACCTTTTGTGGAACCCAAGGACCTTGTTCGGCCCTTCGAGCGCCCAGACGGATGTTGGGCACAAGAAAGTGATAATGCTCTGCTCAAACAACTACCTTGGCCTTGCAAACCATGAGGCTTTGAAGAAAGCGGCCATTGCAGCGATTGAGAAATACGGGGCTGGAAGCGGCTCTGTGCGGCCGATTGCAGGGACAATGGATTTGCACATCGAACTTGAGGAATTGATTGCCAAGTTCAAGCATTCTGAAGATTGCCTTTACTATAATTCTGGATTCACAGCCAACAGCGGTGCGATTCCGGCCCTTCTTCGCAAGGGAGATGCCGTGATATCGGATGAACTCAACCACGGCTCAATCATTGATGGTGTTAGGTTGACGAAGGCTGACCGGTATATCTACAAGCACTGCGACATGGCTGACCTTGAAGAGAGGCTGAAAGAAGTCACTGCCACAAAGCCGAACAGGGTTCTGATTATCACAGATGGTGTCTTCTCGATGGATGGGGACATTGCTCCTCTTGATAAGATTGTCGAATTGGCCGAGCAATACGGCGCTGTGACCTATGTCGATGATGCCCATGGAGATGGAGTACTTGGTGACCATGGACGGGGAATCGTCAACCATTTCAAAGTTGAGGGAAGAGTGGACTTTGAGATGGGAACATTCTCAAAGGCGTTTGGAACAATGGGAGGCCTGATAGCAACCTCCAAGGTGAACAAGGATTTCCTTCTAAACAAGTCAAGGACCTGGCTGCTCACAGGGTCTCATCCGCCAGCAACAGTGGCAGCTTCGATAGCATCCATAAAACTTCTTGAATCAAGCGACGAGCTTGTGAAGAAACTCTGGGACAACACGGGCTACTTCAAGAAGAGGATGAAGGAGCTTGGTTTTGACACAGGAAACAGCGAGACGCCGATTACGCCTGTTATGACTGGTGACTCAGGAAAAGCCAGGAAGATGAGCATCAGGCTCTATGAGGAAGGCGTTTATGCCCTGCCAATCGTGTTCCCGATGGTCGCAAAGGACAAGGCCAGAATCAGGACCATGATAACAGCTGAGCATAGCAAAGAGGAACTTGACACTGCGATTTCCAAGTTTGAAAAAATTGGGAAGGAGCTTGAACTTATCAAGTAATCCTTTTCGCAACGTAGATGTCAGCTTCAATCATCACGCTGTTGTTGTAGTAATGATGCACGAAGTAGATGTTCCCTTGGTCATCCAAACTCGGCTCCCCGGCAAAGCTGGAGATTATCAATTCAGGCTCTGACCAGGAATTGTTTTCTTTTTCTGAGCGGAATATTCCGGGGCTGCCATTGTACACTCTCAAAAACCAGAGCTCTTGCCCATCAGAACTTATGAATGGCCATCCGTCTGTACCAGCAGTATTGACAGCATAGACATTCTCAGGGGTAGTCCACCCGCTGCTCTCATTTCGGGTCACCCAGATGTCGATTCCTCCCACCCCACCAACGCGCTCTGAATGGTAATAAAGTTCATTGTCATGGAGGTGCAATTCACCAACCTGGTAATCCACATTGAGAAGCCTGCCGACGCCTTTCCAGTTGGTCCACTTGCCATTGATTTTCTCTGCAGTAAAAATGTCAATCGGCCGCAGGTTGCCTTTTCGGACAGTGCAGAACCACATGATGTTTCCATCGACATACTGGCAGCCATCCAGACCAATGTCATCGTTGAGGATTACCCTCTCTGGCTCTGACCACGTCCCGTTCTCCTTGTTTGAAACATATATGCCGCTCACCCCATCATAGAGCTGCTCGGTTGCCGGGATGTTGGGGTTCGGAGTGAAGAAGAAATAAAGCGTGTTCCCATCCAGAGTGATGAATGGAGAATCCTCAGCACCTGCCGTGTTCACAGGTGAAGGCAAAGGCACCGCGTCTGCCCAGTCCGATGAATGAACTATCGGGGCATGGAGGTCAATTGCAGGAGTCATTTTAGTGGCATTGGCCGGGATTGTGCTTTCTCTTGATGGAAGCTCAGTCTCAGCGCAACCGAAAATCAGAAGGGCTGCAAGAAGCAATAGAAGAATTCTCATGAAAATGATTAGAGGAAAAAATATAATAATCAGGAAGGCAGCGGGCAGCCTGTGAAAGTGCTAAGCTGCTCGAATGAAAGCTTTCCTGGCATCATGGTTCCGTCTCCGAAAACCCAGGTCGGATAGCCGCGTATGCCTGCGTCCTTGCATTCCTCGGTTTGCCCTGCCCGGTTTGGAAGTGAGCACTCCACATAATTGACATACTTCAGGCTCTTCCCAAACTCATCTTTCTGCTCAAGGCAGTGGGGGCACCAGTAAGTCCCATAGAATGTAGCATTGGACTCAGTAAGGCACTTGGCAAAGTCGTCATACTCGCCAGGCTTGCTGTCCTCAATGAACCAAAGTACGGTCAATATCGCCAATACAGCAACTGACCCTATGATAATATTTAGTTTTGACACGTATGAAAAAAGCACTGAACCCTATTTTAATGGTTTGCTTTGATTGTAAAAATTATGACTTTAACAGCGATTGCCCCGACGAATATAGCGATTCTGAAATACTGGGGGAAAATCAAGGGTTCATACCACATCCCCACAAAGAGCAGCCTCTCATTCACTGTTGAGAAGCTTTGCTCAACGACCAGCCTGAGCGCTAAGAAGGGGAGCATGAAGATTGATTTCACTCTCAATGGAAAAAAGGCCAAAGAAGGCTCCAAAGAGCATAATTATGTCAAAACCTACCTTGAGACGCTCTCGAAGCCGCTGCCATTTATCCGGAATTATGATTATCGGGTTGAAAGCGAGAATAATTTCCCGACCGCAGCTGGTTTCGCAAGCTCGGCAAGCGGATTCGCCGCTTTGCTGAAAGCCCTTGCAGGAGAGCTTGATGAATTCTCAGAAATCAGGGATGATGATAAGAAGCTTTCGGCACTCGCAAGGCTAGGCTCTGGCTCAGCTGCAAGGAGCACCCCAAAAGAGGGAGGATTTGTCAAGTGGGACCGTGGAAGCGGAGAGGACTGGGAAAATGATCCGGTTTACTCAAGCTACGCATATTCGCTTTTTGGCCCTGACCACTGGCCGGAGTTGCGCATAATCTATGCCACAGTTGAGAGCAGGGAAAAGAAGGTGCGCAGTCTGGATGGGATGGCAGAGAGCGTGAAGACCAACCCGCTCTACCAGGCCTGGGTCAATCATGAGGAATCGCTGCTGAAAAATGACATGATTGGCGCTGTCGGAGAGAAAGATTTCGATGCTCTTGCTCAAATGATTATGCAGGCAAGCAACAGCTTCCACTCAATATGCCATGGCACATATCCTCCGATATACTACCTGAAACCCAAAAGCCTGCAGATTATTGACTCTGTCCATGAATTGAACAAAGGAAAAATGAAGGCGGCATACACTTTTGATGCGGGCCCTAATCCAGTCATAATAACCAGGAAAAAGGATGAGATGGAAGTTTTGAAGATGCTGGATGAACTCGTTGGCGAGGTGAACCTTTATCGGACAAGACCAGGGCCAGGTCCAAGATACTCAAAGAAAGACCTTTTCTAGCGCCAGAAGTTCCATTCTTTGGCCTTGTACCTTTCCAAAACAAGCTCTTCTGCCCGTTTTTTCTCTTGCAGAGTAAGTTCGCCAGCCTCGAATTCCTTGCCTTCTGTGAATCCAGCGAGGAGGGCCGAATATGTTTCCTCCCTTGAGATTTCCTTCTGCTCTGAGACCGATGTCACCCTCTCCTTAACAGTGGCAATCATCTTGTCGCGGATTTTCTCATCAGGGACTTTCAGGAGGGAAAACATCTTCTCAACATCAACGGAATAGAGGATTGTACCATGCTGGAGCAGGACGCCCTGCCTTCTTGTCTGCGCGTTGCCTGAGATTTTCTTCCCGTTCGTTATGATGTCGTTTATTGGCTTGAACTCTGAAAAAATCCCAACCCTGGAAAGGGAGCCGGTTATCCAGCTGCAGATTTCACAGTAGGATGCTATGATGTCTTTTGGAAACATTTCTTCTTTTGCTATTACGCTGTAGGTGATTTCGCCATCAGTATCATGGTATACGGCTCCGCCGCCAGTCCTCCTTCTTACAATGTCAATTCCGAGTTCATTGCATTTCTCAAGGTCAACTTCGCGCTCAATTCCCTGAAAATACCCTATGGAAACCGCTGAAGGAGTCCACCCGTAGAACCTTATTGTAGGGAGGCCTCCTGCGCGGACTGATTCGCTCACAGCCTCATCAATGGCCATGTTGGTGTAAGCGTCATTGTTCGAAAAACCGATTACCCTCCATTTCATGACAATGCCCTCTTGAGAATTCTTGCGATGTCGTTTGCAGATGCGCCTATCAGATTCGCACCAACAAGCGCTTTGGCAGCAATGGAAGCCATTTCCTCTTCCGATGTATCAAGTGGAATGCCACTCAGGGATTCCTCCACTTTCAGTATGGCATCTTCAGGGTGCAGAAAAAAATCTCCGGTTATTTTCACTTTGGATATTGTGGAGCCTGAGATTTCTGCCTCAACTGCCAGCATCTTTCCGCCAGGAATCTTTTCCTCATGCCTCATCACTACCAATCAGAGGGTATTCTTTTATGGCTTTTTTTATTGGGAGCCTGAAGGCGTAGATGGCATAAAGCACATAGTAGAGCGTTATTGCTGCAAAGAAATGGAAGACAGTAGTATAGCCGAACATCTCTACTGCTATTCCCCCCAGGAAAATCAGGACGAACTGGAGCACCATGTAAGGGAAATAAATCACGCTCACTTCAGTTGACACGTTCTTGCTCCTGCGCACATCCCTTGAGACCAGTTTCTCGCTCAGCACATTGCCGCAGCCTGTTCCTATTGCAAGGAGCACAAGAGGGAAAATCGGATTTTCACCGAAGAAAGGGAGCAGGATGTATGCGGGCACCATCACCATTACAGTGAAGACTTTGGCGGTCGAACTCATGCGGAATTTTATCGCAAGGATATTAGCAACCGCAAGAACAAGGGCAAAGACCGCTATCAGGATTGAGGTGTCAAACACGCTCATCCCAAGCCCGGCAAAGAGGTAGATTGGCAGGATGAATGAAATCAGTGCGCTTGGAGCTGCCTGCTGGAGGGCTATTCCCCAAGCATCATTCCAAAACAGGTGTTGGCGCCTCCGGAATATTTTCCGCAGAAGGAGCTTTGATGAGGGGAATCCCTTGAATGGGTTTTTGTTAATCGTGAATACCAGGATTAGCATGATGAGCGAGAGGACGAAAAGGAACTCAAATGACTGGGAGAAGGAGAAGAATATGAGCATTACCCCAACAGCCAGCCTCCCAAGGCCGTCGGCAAGCTGCCGGAGGCCAATCAGGAGCCCGAATACTTCGGCCAGATCCTTTTTCCCGTTTATTTCAAGGATGTCAGTCCTCGCCGTTGCCCAGAAGCCAGCGTCGCGCACCCCCTCGCCGAACTGCGCCACCGCGAATGCCCTTGCCGAGCGTGAGAAGGCGTATATGATGATGGCCGCTATTGCTGCTATTGACTCGAGTATCTCGACTGTCTTGGTGCCTGCCTGGTCTGCAATAGCTGCGAAAACCACCCTCATGAGCATGAACGCGAGGGGGATTATTGATAGGATTATGCCTATTTTCGCAACGTCTATGTCAATCTCGACCATGTAGATTGGGACCATGACGGCAAGCGCGGCCGCTATGAACGCATATAGCATGTCAACTAGGAGTAATTTTTTCAGTGTGTCGCGCATCTGGCATAAGGTGGAATAGAATATTAATAAAATTATATCATGAGAAATCGTTTTGTGGAATTGGAAATCAACGGCCAGAAATATTCTGTTGAGAGGGTCCTTACGAAGAACAGGACAGGGATAGCGAGGCTAAGAGACAGGACAATAGTGATAAGCCTGCCCTCAAGATGGTCAAAAAAGGACAAGGAGGAGAGCTTTGAGAACCTCCTTAAGCGCTCAATCAAGTCAATTGCGAAAGGAAGATGGACTGTCGAAGGGAGCAGGAGGCTCACATTCTCCCATGGCCAAATGCTTTGCGGAATGGGAAAAACATTCCACGTCGCTTATCTTCCAGGAGAGAAGTATAGGAGCAGGATGAATGAGAATATAGTCGAGGTCAAGACCCCGGAGGAAAGGGATGAGGAGAAGGCAGCATCGCTTGTGAGAAAACAAATCACAAAGGCCCTGATGCCCCATTTGAGAGAAAGAATCGACTATTTCAACAATAATCATTTCCAGGCCCAGGTGAAACGGATAAACATCCGCGACAATCTGACATTGTGGGGAAGCTGCTCCCCTGATGGGACGATAAGCCTCAACTTCAGGCTGCTTTTCATGCCGCAGCCAGTATTGGATTATGTCATTGTGCATGAGCTTGCCCACACGAAATACAAGAGCCATGGGAAAAGGTTCTGGGGCCTTGTTGGAAAGGTCTACCCTGGTTTTGAGGAGCATCGCAAATGGCTCCGGGAAAACGGATGGAACGTTTTCTCAAAGCCGATGAAAACCGGACAGCTTAGCATGAACGATTTCTGCCCATAGATGAAAAAAGCGGACCGTTTCCGGCTCGCTTTATTTGAAGTATTTCCTTGCGAATATTATGAAGAATGCTACGCAGGCCGCGCAGATTATGAAGAGGGGCGCGTAGCCGAATCCTGCTATTATGAATCCCGCGCAGAAGAGGAATATGAACTCGGAGAGGCGAAGTGGCATATAAATCAGGCCGATGTCAGTCGATATCTCCCCGCTATCCTTGACTGAATCTGCCAGGATGTATTCTGCGACAATCATGCTCGCGCCGTTTCCTATTGCTAGGATTATTACAAGGAAGAAAATCAAATCCCCTGCAAATGGAACTAGGAGAAGAACTGGAATCATGATGGCCGCCAATGCAATCAGGGGTTTTGCAGAAATCTTTTTCCACAGAAAAACCATCATCATTGCCCCGGATAGCAGGGAGAAAACCGCGACCAGTGTTCCGGTTTCCTCAAATGTAAGACCCAGGAATGAACGGGAGTAAAGCGGGAGAAGGAATTGCAGGAGCATGTTCGATGTTATCGATATCGAGGTCAGGCCGAATGCGTTGAACCAGAAGGACCTTGGCCGGTTCGAGAATATCCTTTTCAGGGTTTTTTTATCAATCACAAACTCGCCGAGCTTCCACTGGTTGAGTGAAACGATGAGCATGAGCATCATGAAAGAAAGGGCCCCAAGGAGGAGGAAGGTATTGCCAAATGCCAATGCCGCTATCAGGAAACCGACTGAGAGCCTTCCGAATCCGTCTGCCAATTGCCGGATTCCGCCGAAATACGCCAGCACTTTCCCTGCTGATTTCTTGCCATTCTGGAAAACCACCTCTGTCCTTGATATTGCCCAGAAGCCTGAATTGCGCACACCCTCCATCATGGTGCCTGCCACGAATCCAAGAGAGGTGTTGGTAAAGCCGTAAATTGATATTGCGAGCAGGTTGGCAATCCCATAGATGAATGCTATGATTCTGGTCCCTACCCCATCTGCTATGCTGGCGAAGAAGACCCTCATTATCATGAAGGTAAGTGGGATAACTGAGAGGGTTATCCCGATGCTCGCTATGTCTATTTCACGCTCAACAAGGTATAGAGGAACCATGACTGATAGTGCCGCGGCTATGAAACTGTAGAGTAGGTTGACGCTAAGCAGCCTGGAGAGTGTGGTCACATGGTATTGACGCTTTGGAAGTTAATAATTATTCTCCTATGACTTTGATTAGGACACGCTTGTCCCTCTGGCCGTCGAACTCGAAATAGAAAACCTGCTCCCAGGTCCCGAAATCCAATTCTCCGTCCGTGACAGGAAGAACTACCTGGTGGCCCATGAACTGCCTCCAGATGTGAGCGGCGGCATTGTCTTCTCCAGTGTCATTATGCCTATAATCCTCTTTGTATGGAACCAACTTCTCAAGGATTCGCAAGTAGTCAGAATGGAGGCCGGATTCATTGTCATTGACAACGACTGCCGCTGTGATATGCATCGGGTTGACAAGGACAAGGCCATCCTTCACCCCGCTCTTGCGAACTATTTCCTGGACTTTGTCAGTTATCCTGACGATCTGGATTTTCTTATCGGTCCGCAGATGTATATGCTCAGTTTTGGATTTCATTCTGGCGCACCTTTTGGATAAACAATCTTGCCAAGCACAACAGCCGCTTTGGCAAAGAACTCTTTGGCAGTCTCAAAATCATCCTGCTCAAAGGCTTTGTTGGCTTGCCGAAGGAGAAGAAGCACCGGGACCATGTAATGGTCCGGCGCCTTGGATAGTTCATCAACTATGAACCCTGGCTTGTTCGCGTCCACAAACAGTTCGAGATAGTCAAGTTTTGCCAATGCCTTTTCCGTATCTCCGTCACGGACATAGCGATATAGCCAGGCGTAGTGGCCAATCAGGTAATCGACTTTCGTCCCATCATCCTTTGGCATCTTGCCGCTTTCCATCATGAAGATATTTGCCTCTGCCCGCTCCCTCGCGCGCTTTGTGACGCGGAACAAATCCTTGTTCGCCTCGATGTAGAGAAGTATAATCTTCTTTGGCTCTTTTTCAGAAATCATCCTGCGGACTTCCTCGATAACTGTGCGTTTATGTTCGTCATACATCTGGAATTGTGATACTTTTTCTGCAGCTGCTGCGAACATTGTCAGCCTTGAGAAGAGCCACTGGTCACGCTCGACCCTGAGCGCGCATTCTCTTTGGTGATTGTATCCTGCTATTCCAGCGACCTGCTTGTCCCTCCAGGTGCCGAGCCGCTCCCTTAAAGAAGTGAAAACAGCGCATGCCCTTGCCACCTGAGAGCCTTTGGCTTCCTTTGCCTGAACAAACATCTCTTTTGTTTGGGCAAGTCTTCCCCTGCTCACGATTTTTTTCACAGCTACCTGCTTCCTTGAGAGCCAGGAATCCAGTTCATCAAGAGCGTTGATGACATTGTCAATCTCAGAATCAGTTATTGCGCCGCATTTCTTGGCTGCCTCAACATTGATCGCGTCGAGAAGAGCAAGCACGGTGTCAGTGTTCTCAAGCTCTTCCTGATATCCTTGGCGAACATGCTTGAGCGTGCGCACCGCCGCTATGATATGGGTATCCATCTTCACGAGTTTTCGGGGAACTCCCTCTTTTTTCAATTTCTCTTCAACCTGTTTCCAGCTTCCTTTCAGTTTCTCTCGGTCTTCGCGCTTGAAGCTCATGCGGACATACCACTGGTCAACAATGATTCGCAAATCCTGCACTTTCCTTGTTTCAACTGCTGTGCCATGACTGTCACGGCCAAGAACATAGAATCCGCTTCTCCTTGATTGTGAGGCGTGGGCCTCTTTTGCAGTTTTGAAATGTTTGGCTCTTCGCTGCTGCCGCTCCTCTTTAATCCTCTTGGTTACCTGCCTGGGCTTCATGAAAAGAATTAGTGTGAATTATATTATAAAGATGTCATTCCCCTCTGGGGGAAGCCACTTCATGGATTCGTGAAAGGCACCGATAAACATCAAGCCTCGCGTTTTCTGAGCCTTTTATGTCGCTAATATGATTTGAGACTATTTCAGCGATTGCGCCCTTGACCTCTTCTGTGCCAGTCTCTGCCGCGCTACTCAAGGCCCAGAAAGCGTTTTCCTGAACTTTCGGTGAATGTGAGAAAAGTCTTGTTGTTGTGAAATTAATCGCAAGAAGGTTCTGGGCAAGGCACGCGTCGCGAAGGCCTTCAGCGCAGCCATACTGGACAGATGAGATTCCGCTTGATAAAAGAAGGTCCACCTCTTCCAAGTGGACATGACTAATATGGTAATATGTAAGGGCTCTTGAGGCGTATGCGGACATGTTCAGGTCATTGCATAAAAGCCTGATTGAAAGTGTCTCAATCGCCTTTGAGATGTCAGCGCCTCTTTTGGCAAGATTGGAAATCGTCACAATCCCTGGAAGCTCAAGATTCCTGTTCCTTAGGAGTTCTATAAGATGGACAAGATGGTCCGGCGAACTTTCAATATGCTCAATAGCCTCTACATATGCGTCGCGTTCAAGCAAAGAGCGCAGCTCCGTCCGTATGATATGCTCATGCTGCGGCTCAGGCATCATGGGCCGGCCTCTAAGCCTTGCGAATATCCTTTGGATTGGGGTTGCCCTCTTTGCCGCCATTAGTGGTAATTTGACGGAAAATGTTTATAAACACGCTATCGTTTGTGGATTGCCACAAAAAACTAGTTTTTCAAATTGTAAATCCACCGCAAATTCTGAGCAACAAATTAATTCCCAAAAAGAAGTTTTATTCCGGGGGATGAAATGAGCGATGAGGAAGAAGAAATCGCCGCGGAACTGGATGACGAACTCCTGGATGATGATGAATGAGCTGGGAGTTCATAAAGTTCAGGATTAGGAAGAGGGCAGAGCGGGCCGCTCTTACGGTCTCTTCATACATACACAGCAGTGGTGAGGAGGAGAATCCGGAGGAGAATCTGGAAAAATACCTAAGGCAAAAAGCAAAGCTGAGGGAATACGAAGGGGGGATTTTATGAAGGGGCAGTTGTCAGCGGAGATGCTGGTATTGATGGTAGTCATTCTTGGAGTGGTTGCCCTGGCCGCTTCGCAGGTTATTGGAAGCGCCAAGGAAACTTCTGAAGGTATTGGAAACCACACAAAGAAACTGAATGCAATGGCAGAAGATGCGATGAAATCTCCTTCCGGTGCATTTTGTTTTGATGAGAATGACTGCATGCATGGATTAGGCTGTCTAAGTAATAGATGCGAATAGAATCAGTGCGCGAGGTGGCAAGAATATCACACTGGACCCGGTCAAAGGATAAGCAATGAACGCAAACCGAACTTAACCCATTTCATTCCGCACATAACCAGACCTTCAGCACTACCAACTTACACGAACGACACGAGTTTCATACGGTGAGTCAAAGTCCAGCCACCGCATTGATGGCCGATGCCGAACGGAGGTGCCAGCAGTACACCCTTTTCAGGGGCAACCGAAAAGTCCGAGATATTCCTGCGCCTTCAGGGTTCAGGCCAGCGTGACAAACTATCTGATCAAGATAGCAGCCAGAGCAAAGACAGTCGTTAGCAACCACACAGCTAGCGGGGCGAGCCCTCAGGGGTAAAAGCCCTCAGTCGAAGCCGCGACAGGTTGTCGACGCGGTGTCCACCTGAATTTCCCAGGCGCATTATATATTACCCAGTCTGAGTATTTAAATAACGGGAAAAAAACTTAGACAGCTGTCTAATATTAGACACTTGTCTAATTTATTCCCTCAAGAAGCAGAATGGCAAACATACAGATTACTCCTGCTAAAATTAATTTTAAACCCATAAAAAACATGGAATCGCCAGAGGTCCTTGCAAGGAAAGCCCCAATTAGGAAGAAAACCAACACTGATAAAGCAACAGAAGATTGATAGGCTAAAACAATGTCCCCATCAGCAATGAAGAAGAATGGTAAGAGGATAATAATTGATGCTAAAAATGGAGAAAACCCATCCATGAGAGCAGTCAATACTGTTGCTGTGTCATGGGCTTTCTTGTATTCTGTATTGTCAAGATTCCGGTGAAGTGCAGATTCCATCTCTTTTAGCTGTTTCTTTCTTTCTGCGCTTTCTGCAAAAAGAGCCCCGGTCAATCCTGAAATTCCTACAGCAATTGAGATTGCAAGTCCAAGTTTGATAACAAGTATTGGATCTTCGATTCCTCCAATATAACTA
The DNA here is from genome assembly GCA_963791815.1 of uncultured Microcaldota archaeon. Taxonomy (GTDB): domain Archaea; phylum Micrarchaeota; class Micrarchaeia; order Anstonellales; family Bilamarchaeaceae; genus Bilamarchaeum. The sequence continues at coordinate 49,795 of CAWBTT010000003.1, forward strand.
CCAAGTAGAACTCCAAGCATTGTCAGGGCCCCATCAAAGGAATTATTGACAAAGGTCCTCCTAATAATCTCGCTCATGCCTGTCATGGCATCATAGAAATTGAATTTCTTTTCCACTTTCTTTAAAAAGAACGTAATCATCTATTCTACAATCCTCTTCCCGCAGCTCACACGGTCAACGCTCTGGAGTGATGCTCCCATCTGATTGAACGCGTTCTTGACCGCTTCGAAATCCACATTTGTGCCTTCGATTGTTATTTTTGATGCCTGAACCTTTCTTTCCACTTCCTGAATGAGAATGTCAACACCGTCCACCCCCGGAAGTCCGGAGAGCTGGAGCGAAAGCTCCTCAATTGGAAGGTTATTTGGTATCAGAACATCGACAACAAGTCGTCTTATGCCAGACATATTCAAAACATTGGGAATGTTGTGTTAATAAAAGTATGTCACCCGGTGGCATTTTCAAACTGGTCTAGTTTGAGCTCAATATCTGCCATGCTGTCCCATGATGGGTCGTCTGCTGTGAAGGAGCTTGCGTTTTTCCTGTCAATGAAATTGTGGAGTTCGTCCTTGCTGTCAAAGAATCTCACATCAAAGTTCGCTCTGTCAAAGTAGATTGTCTGGCCCTTCTTCCATCCAAGACTCTTCAGTTTGGATAATAGTTTGTCTGAGGGCTTCGCAACTGCTCTCATATATCCTTTTTCCATTGTTATTGCCATTTACATCCCATTCGAAGAAGTTTGCAGGGCCTAAACAAACTTACATGAATTACAATGCACTGTAATTGTAATTACTATCTTTCCCGAAAATCTTTTAAAGATTATGTAAATTCGGCAGTACTGGTGTCGTTATTTGCATAAAACGCTTTTTTTCATGATTTTCGTAATATTTAACAGTGGTTTGAAAATTTGAAGTGAAAATAACATTGTTTTTGAAATTTCTGATTATTTTCGTTCCACTAACTATTGGCGCGCCTGGATTTTTCTTATGGCTTTTATCTTATTTTTATAGTTGGTTTCCAAGGCCCCCAGCATTTTTTTATCCAAACGATAGATTCTGGGATTTTCTCCCTTCAATTCAAGAATCTCTTCGTGGATTTTTTTACTTTCTTCAAAATTGTAATCTTCCAAGTGTTCCTTGATTTGATTGACACTGAGTCTGAGCGACCTGGATTTTGCCATTAAACTATTCAAAGGTATCATGGCATGGATTCCATATACGCTGTTTCCCCTTGAATTAAGCAAAGGATTGTAGGTGACAAAAGCACCGACCTGCGGGTTTATGTTGATGATAAGGCCCCCAACGCTGCTTTTTGTTGTGTTTGCCCTGGCCCCCGCGACAAGCAAAGTGATTTCTCCGGATTCTTCATACATTCCAAAAGTGTTCATCGCGGTCATGACTCTGACCGCATTGTTTCTATTGACGATTTTTTTATTTTTGGCAGCATATCCGCCAGAAGATAGGACAAGACATGCAGTCAATAAATCTGAAACTCTCAGACCAAGAGAACATGCTTTTGTATAATTGCTCAAAGCTTTGAGACCATGCTTTGAGTCTTTGAACCTTCCTGAAGCGACAAAACGATTGCTTATCGCCCGATTATTATGGTTTGTTTTCATCTCTGATTCATAAACATTTTTCAGGATTTTTAAATTGGGATTGTTGGTCAGCTTCCCCATGAATTTCAAAAAATCATTGAAATTATCAATCTCACCAGCTGAAGAGATACCACCTGCATTATTCATGGGATGCTCTGCGGTTTTTAATTCCAGATCAGGCCTTAATATCCTGTCAGATTTGAAGGATAGCGCAGTTGCTTCGAAACCAGATATTACGCCTGGTGAGACGCCTTTTTCCAAAGCATAAAGATAAAGAAATGGCTTGATTACCGATTGGGCGCTGATTTTTATTTTTGATCCGGATCCGACGATTATTTTATTGCCGCATAAATCCCCAATCGCGATTGCAGTCAAGTCCGGATTTACTTTCTTGAGTTCAGGGATATAGGTTGCGAGAATCCCATACCTGGTTTCGCTACTGGCCCATTTATCGATTGCAGCAATGACATCTTCAGTTATTTCCATTTCTTTGAGTGTCGGGTATTTCTTATCAAAGGAATGCCAATTGATTTTCTTATATAATTGTCCGATTTTCATCCAGTTATGGATTCGTCTTAAGAATATAAATCTGCCTACTGGTGAGAAAGATTGCGCCTCACAAAGAATTTTCATTCAGTTTTTTTTGATGCAGAATCAATAAACTCCTTGATTTTCTCAACCTCTTTTTCCGGAACTTCAGCGACAACCGCTTGCTTCCAGGAGGCTTTGCAGTTTACATCGACATATTGCCTAAGTTCGCATCCGTCGGCATCGACCCTCCTTTTTATCAGGCCCACATACGAATTGCCCCATAGATTCAGATACCTGGAATCAGGTTTTTCACCCACATCGACCCCGTGGGGAACCCCAGTAGGTTTGTGAGGGATAAACCACCCACTCTTTGCAGGGAAATCCGGAACTGGAATCAGCCTATCATCTGTGATATCCAAAAAAATTGAATTGCCTTCTTTTTTGATATCTTTGGAGTTCAACCCCAAAGCAACCAGCGCGATATCCTTCTCCCCTTCATATTTGCCTGTAGCCATTGTGACCTTTGGCTCACCTGGGGCTGGGTGAACGATTTCAGCTCCCATTCTGGTGCCCGGGTTTTCATAAGCAATTGAAGCATCCACCGCAAAACCAAAACAATCGGAAAGATTTCTCTAGGTTTCTCCTGTGTTTAGAGCAAAGTCGGCAATATCATGAGAGATGACCTTTAGATTGGTCCTGTGCAGAGTGTTGAACGCCTCGACCCTCCCGTGAGCTTCAAAAATAGTTACCGAATCCCTACGCTCAAGAATCACCAAATTCCTGTTTTGATTCTGAAATTGAACTCTGATTATTTCTTTACCATGGATTTGGGAAGATTCCTCCATCATGACACCTAGGTAGATTATAGAAGCAGAATATAAAAAAAGCCGGGTAAGGGAGCCATACCTGTGGTCAATATCCCTACTTTTTTGGCCATAATATAGTATTTTTGTATAGCATAATAGACTTTTTTAAGACTAAAGTTTCTCATAAATATTTTTTCTATGGCCGACTTTAAGCACAAGGATTTGAAAGATATTTTTTTCAACATTAAAAATAACTCGATAATCTCCAATTCTCAAACGAAAATAAGGCAAGCCCCGAAGTCTTTTTACTTCTTTGCGAAAAGGATTTTCCTTAAGTTTATCAACACTCTTGTAAACTGCAATTCTAATTGTTTTTGGCAATTTATTTAATTGCGAAATTGCCCGATTAGACCAGATAATTTTGTATTCGGGCATTTAGATTCCCAGCTTTTTCTTTGCTTCTTCATGAGTGACATATTTACCTTCTTTGACTTCCTTAAGAGCTAATTCAATTTCTTTTTTTGTTTCTTCATTCAGTTCAAGCTCGTCTTCGACTAATCTTTCAATAACATCATCGTAGGTCTCTCTTTCGTAAAGTTTCATCTTCTCTAGCATTTTCTTCAGTTCAGATGAAATTTGAATGGTTGTATACATGATAGTATTATGAAAATATGCGTTTATATAACTTTCTATAATTGATTATAATCGTTTATAATCTATTATTATCGATAATATTCTGAGATTAGGATGGAAGTTGCAAAATGTACTATTATCCATCAAAACTAAACTTTTGTTTAGATTCAGTACCTTATTGTACAAAAAATAAACAAAAGCCGGGTAAGGGAGTTGTTCTCCCTTAAACAAGAACAAAATCGTTCCTGGGATTTGAACCCTTCTCTGCCGCTTTATGCCCGTCATAGACCAAATTAGTCTCGGAAAAGCGAACTGCAGGCGGCCGCATAACCGATCTGCCAACCCGGCTTGAGCTGAATTAACAGCTTGGACTAATTAGATAACAGTATTTTTTTAAATGCTCAGGGAAGTTTCCAGCCAAGATTTCCGTATTCATACTTGAATCGGTCAATAGCGAGGCCCATTTGATATGCAGAATCCCATCTTTTTTCAGGATCAATCTCGGCGGCTTTGGCGATTATCGCGTTCATCTCAGGATGCACCCCTCTCAATTCAGGGAGGCGCTCGGCCATCCTAAGATACCAGGGCATGGGAGTATTCACTATCCTGAATCCCCCAAGAATTGCATACATGGTCAGTCCAAGGGAGTATATATCCCCGTAGAAATCGTCCATTTTGGAATGGTACCTCTCGGGTGGAAGATAGCAGTATGTGCCGATTGCCGAGTCCTTTGAAACAGAATAATTTGAGACCTTTGCAAGGCCGAAGTCGACCAATTTCACGCTCGCATGGTAAACGGAAATGTCAGGCACGATTATGTTGCCTGGTTTGATGTCCCGGTGTATTATTCTCTGTTTATGGACCTCCTCAAGTATCCTGCAGACCATTGAAAAGAGGAGCAGCGCGTTTTCCGCAATCCATTCCCTCTGAAGCTTTAATTTCTTGTCCAATGACAGACCGAATACCGCCTCCATTGCATAGAACTGCCTTCCGTGGAAGTCGCCTGCGCAGATAAATTCAGGAACCCCGGGGTGATTCATCCTCCGAAGGACCCTCATCTCAGTGGTGAAAAATCTCCTCATGATTTCCATCTCCCCAACGCCATCACGAATCATTTTGATGGCAACCTTGCGACCCAAGTGGAAGTCATGTGCCAGATAGACTTCTGCCATGCCCCCACTTCCAAGCCATTTCATGAGCTTAAACCTGCCATTAAGAAGGTATTTTTTCATTCCAGAACGAATAGTATTCGGATTTGGTTTAGCGCTGGGAGTAGAAAGGTAAGATGGAAATCCGTCATTGATAGGAATTGGAAGGCTGCTTTCTGGGGCTGGTCTTGATGCATTTTTATCTGGCGGTAGTTTATGGGAATGCACTGGCCTTTTCCTTCTTGAAAGCAGCTTTCTGTCAGTGCTCCGCTTTCTAGCCATGGCAGTAGATGCATTACCTAGTCTGACTAAACTTGAATCGTTGGTTGCCATTCACACCCGACTAGATATTACTACAATAAATTTATAAACATAAAATACCTTGAAAGAGAACACTTGAATCGACTTCAAATGAGGGATGATTTAAAAACGATAGCGACCATTAATGATGAACCAGGGCCCGTAGCTCAGCTTGGTAGAGCGACGGACTTTTAATCCGCAGGTCGAGGGTTCAAATCCCTCCGGGCCCGATTTCTTTTCTGTTTCCAGTTTCGGGTTTTCGGGACCTGAGCGACTAAAACAGAGTCTCGATTTTTTTAAGAAATTCCTCTGCAAAATTTACCATGTTTCTGGCCTCTTCCATTGTGGGGTAGTATTCAGAAGAATAGGAAACCTTGTGTCTTTTATCGCGGTATTCATCTAGAAGATAGATTAGTGACATTCCGATTTTTTCAGAATATTCGGATTCGAGATATCTTGCCACACAGGCATGACTTCTCTCTCTTAAACCATCCTTGAATAGAACTGCCCTGGCAGCATCGAACATGTCCGCATATCCTGAAAGCACAGCCGAATTAGGGCTTTCATTTGAAACCGCAGTTTTTGCCTCGGCCAAAAGAACATGCGCTTTTTCCATCTGGCTCCTTGCTTGAGCATCAGAGGGGGAAATCTTCTTGATTAAACCTTTTTCCATACATTCATCAAATGAAATCAGATTCCCACCCCCCACAAAACAATCGAGTTGTAGAGAGAGAAATAGAAAGGCGGGTTCTTTTCCCTATGCGCTATTATCTTCTTCTCATCAATCACGACCATGTCAATATCAACCTTCATTTTCTTTTCCAAATCTTTTCTCGTCTCGGCAACCAAAAGCAGTTCCGGCTCTTCCTCCACTTTTATCCAGATGTCCAAATCCGAATCCATATCATTCGTGCCTTTTGCCCAACTGCCGAAGAAACCGACACCTTTTATCCCAGGAATCTTTTTTTTCAAGATGCCTGCAATCCCCGCCCTTCTGAATCTGAGGATATTCTGGGTCAATCTGAGTGAACAGACCAACGGCGTATTTTGCATCTCCATTCCTTTGAGCAATCCAAATTTCCGCAGCAATGTCACATACTTATGGATTAGTGCAGGGCTCAGAGAAAGCTCTCTTGCAATCTGACGCATTGTCATTTTTTCCTTTGGTTGGTATAGAAAATATTCAAGAATTCTCTCCCTTTCTGGAGTCGAAAATAACGTCGCCATGTTCATATTGTATTTATATACTGTTCACATTTTATAAACATATCGTTCACATTGCATGAATATGATATTCACATAATGTGAACAAATAGAATTGGGAATCGGCATTCAAAAAAATCGCTCATAGGAATTTCCACTTGACAAATCCCTCCGGGCCCGTTTTTCAAAATACTTCTTATCGGTACTTCTCAGTCAGTGCACACTAACGGCACGTTTTCCAAAAAAAACAGTTATAAATATCCCCTGAATGAGCAGATTGACTTTTAGGTGGAATTATGGCAACAAACCGAAATAATTCAAGAAACATGGGAAGAACTGGAGCCAGAATGGCTTCCAGAGGCGCAGGTATTACGAGAGGAAGATTTCTCAGGACTGCAGGGATAACTGCAGCTGGCCTGGGCGCTGCTGCGGCAGGTTTAGGCGGAGTGGCTCATGCGACAGGAGGCTCGACCACAGTCATCGGAACAGGAAACTCCCCAAATGACGCGGAGCTTATCCAGGCGGCTGTGAGCAATCAGATGTATGACACTGTCTACCTGCAAGGGTCGTTCAATTTTGGCCAGAATGATTCTGTGGAAATTACACGAGACATCGAGATTATCGGCCAGGGAGCGACAATCATTGGTGGAGATTCACCAATTCTCTGCGACACCCCCTCATTCCTAAAGGTTCGGAATCTGCGCATCGAAGGCGCAACTTTCGCAGGCATATATGTGACCAAATCCTCGGGTCTTGAAATCACAGGATGCGAGATTGTGAACATCAGGGGAACCCCGGCTTTCAATTTCCCCCCATACTTCACATTCGCAAGCCCCATATTCGTCTCGGCTTTCCAGGCATGGAATCCTAATAATACCACCGGAGATATGCTGATCGAGGGCAACTACCTTTCACCAAATGAGAATCTAGATCCGCAGTTCAACTCGGTCATCTCCTATGGAATAGGCTTTATCGCCTCCAACCCAAGAGCAAGGATAATCGGTAACGAGATAGTCAACGTCAACTATGTCGGCATCGCTTTCGATTCGTCTCCTGGCACAGCGACAATCTCCAACAACACTATCCGCACAGGACCAGCACAGGTCCCATGGTTCTCTTATGGAACTGGAATTGCCGTGGGAATCCATACGTGGTTCCCGACAGGGAGCTCCAATGTGTCAGGAAACTACATTGAGACCGTGAATCCGGAGGCAGATGGAATCTCATTCAATGGGACCTTCCTGGATGGAGCGTCACACCTGATTCTGCAGAACCATATCAATATGACTGGGAGCAATTATGGCGCCCTCTCCTGCTATGACGCGACCAAGAACACGGTCTGGAAAGGCAACAAGGTCGAAGGCTCGATGTTCTATGCACAAGGAATCATCCCTAACCTCCTGAACACGAACTATGTTGCAGAGAACAATGTCTACCAGGGCAATAATATCGCACCTGCACAAGCAGAATACCACGTCTTATGCCATTACGGCGCGAACAACAACATGTTCGTCGGATATTCGGGGAACGTGCTCGACCTCGGAGAGGACAATAGGATAACTGGATACACTACTATGGCACATGAGCCACCCCCCAATCTTGGCCAGAGGATAAGCAAGGCTCAGCACAGGATCAGGGACTGGGGCCAGGAGTGATTTTTTCTTTTTCATTTCTTTTTTGCTCGATATAGCATAAATAATTCCCAAGTTTGTAGTTTTGTCAAAAAAATCCACCAATGGTTATATTATCTGGTTTTGTGTAGTTATTTGTGTCAATAAATGGCATTTAATCATAAATGCCAGTGGTGGGAACATGACTCAAAAAACTCGCAAGCCAGATGATAAAGGGAAACCAAACGGAAATTTTGGAACTGAACATTCACCAAAGATTTTAGATGGAGGAAAAAAAGAACGGCAGGGGAGGCCCACGGTTTGTTCTAAGAAAATAATATCCTCATTTGAAGAACTGAAAGATCTCATCTCATGTTGTCAGATGGATGGTGTTGAGGTAGTCGGAGCAAGTCAGATTTTTATTGAAGCATGTAGGCTAGGCCATATAGATGTCGTGTCATTTATGCTTGAATCTGCATCTGAAGAGTATTCATATACTGGTTATAGAAAAGGGGATGAGATAGTATCACCACCGGCAATATTTTCATCAGATGATGAAGATGCTGTAAAGATGTATGAGCTGGAGATAGGAATCACTGCAGATTCTAGTAACCCTAGAAGGAATGATGCGCTTGCAGTAGCGGTTGAAAATGGATTTGTAGATATTGTATCCCTATTAATCAAACATGGATTTGACCTGTCCATAAATAATGAAAATGCAAATGGACAAACTCCATTGATGTTGGCAGGATATAATAGGGATCTTGAAATGATTAGTCTGCTGCTTGAAGAGGACGTTGACGTTGATATCAAAGATAAATTTGGCTCAACAATAATGAGCTTGGCTCTGGATAGTAGAGATCCTGTGATAATACGGAAGGTAATCCCTTATGTTTTAGGCCATAGCGTGGAAGAAATAAGTGAATTGGCTAGAATTGAAGAAAAAGAAGATAATATTGATCCAGAAGAGCAGGAAAAGCTTGATAACCGGCTCGCTGATGCCTGCATTTCAGGAGATGTTGAAACTGTCAGAAAAACAATCAAAGAAGGCGCGGATGTCAATTCAATGGATATGCAGAGCGAAAGATTTGACGTATATTATTATACTCCATTGTTGCATGCGGCTTATGCTGGAAGGGTTGAAATAGTTGAGATACTGCTTGAGAACGGCGCGCTTATGGATGAGACAACTAGTGAGCACGAGACTGCATTGGTCCTGGCTCTGTCCAGAGGGCATGAAATGGTGAGTCGTCAATTGATAAATGCTGGGGCAGATGTGAATATTTACGATTGGTCAAGACCAACAAGAACCCCATTAGACATTGCTAAGAGAGAGCATAGTGAAGAAATTCAGCATATGCTATCGGATAGAGGTGCAAAAATATTCCGCGAAATCGTCAGGGAAAAGGGCGTTGAGGCAGGGTCTGTAGTAAAGAAGTTAGAGGGAATTTTGGATGAGGCTACGCTGAAACCGATTTCAGAGCTTGTAGAGATGATTGAGAACTTTTAGGCGCAGGATAAGAAAGCATTAAAATCCCATCAAGGCATATCCAAAATATGTCAAAAACAATCCTTTTTTTGGTCCTGCTGATGGGGGCGTTGTTTGCCTCGAGCGACCCCGCGTGGGGAGACTCAGACGACAATGACGATGACAACATGGGAGACCTTGTTGCCACTTTCGCAAGCGACTGCAATATCAGCGTAGTCACTGTGAAAGACGGCAATGGAGACCCAGTTGCAAACGCGAGCGTCGACGTTTTCAATGAGTTCAACCTCAACCAGATTCTTGACGATGAACTAACTGACGGGAATGGGACTGTTTCCTTCACCGGATGCGGTGAAGAGGTAAGGATAATCTCTACGAAGAAAGATTACAAGACATATACCATGATTAGGAATCTTGTCAGCTGCACCCAGTGCGGCTGCCAGGAAGATTCTGAGTGTCCTGGAACCGCTGAATGCACAGATGGCTCATGCTCAGAAATCGAATGCTGCGGAGTCGTGAAGAACCATACTTGCATACCTGATGAGTGCGGAGACGGCCCTCTATGCAGCGACTGCGCAGAAGAGAAGAAATGCGTTGACAAGGTCTGTCTTGACAAATGCACTACTGGCGGAGACTGCACACATGGCGAGGAGTGCATTGGCGGCGCGTGCTTCCCAAAACCGCAGTGCGATGAGGATGAGGATTGCAAGGACAATGAGCAGTGCATAGAAATATCAGATGGGCTCAAAGTTTGCGCTGAAATCGGCGGCTGCTGCGGGATAATTGCAAACCACAGCTGCACAGCCTTTGAGTGCGGAACAGGCGAGAACTGCATGAGCTGCTCTAACCGGAGCTTCTGCCTTGAGAATGAATGCGTTGAGCTTGACATAAGCCCGGAAGTAGTCAATGACACTATCGAAGTTGCAATGCCGCCGATGTGCCCGGACTGCATAATCAGCGCTATTGACCCTGATGGAAACGCCGCGAACCATTCTGCTGATTCTTCCGGCCTTGTCCGGATTCCAGTAAGAATGACAGGCATCTACGTGGTCGCGCTTATGAGCGATGACGGGCGGCTTTTCGTGAAAAAGGACGTCATAGTCTCAATCTTCGCAGAGCCTGACAAAGACTTCTTCAGGATGATTCTTGAGTCTCCATGGTTCTGGCTTCTTGTGCTTGTCCTGCTGATAGCGACAGTTATCATCTACAGGAGATTCCATGATGACAATTCTGTGAAGAAGAAGAAATAAACATTTTTAAACACTTTTTATCTCATTTCTTTATATGAGACGGGTACAGCAAAGAGTTCAGAGAGCAGTAGCTCTGACTTCGTTTTTCATGGCAGTTGCGTGCAAGGAGAAGGAAAAACAGATTCCAACTATTCCGCAAGGACCAATGAATACTTCTTCAATAGCTTCAGCAGCAACCCCTGCCCCAATTCCAAAACCAGCAAAGAAAATTCCAGAGAAGGAAGAGAAGCCAAAGGCAGACCCTGGATGCAGGCCGGAGATGGCAAGGGTCGCGAACTTCTGCATAGACAAATGGGAAGTCCACCTTGTTGAGAGAAACGGTGAGAGGCATCCTGAGAACAAGAGCCCGACAAGGAATATCAAAAACCTGAAAGCAGTCTCAGCGCCCGATGTTTATCCGCAGGGGCATATGAGCCAGATTGTCGCAAGGCAGGCTTGCAAAAACGCAGGAAAACGATTGTGCACTGATAAAGAGTGGCTCCGCGCCTGCAGCGGCGCAGAAAAAAGAAAGTTCCCCTATGGAAATGAGAAGGATTTGACTCTTTGCAATGTGAACAAGAGAAATCCATACATCCTGGATAAACTGTTCCCGGATATCCCGCATATGAAAAGGAGCGGAAGAGAATTCAACCATCCAGATGTTCTTTTGGAGCCTGGATACCTTTCAACAACTGGAGCATATCCCAGATGCGTGACTCCTGAGGGGGTCTTTGACATGGATGGCAATCTTTCCGAATGGGTGGATGAAACAAAAGGAAAAAATGGGACCTTCCGCTCAGACGCGTTCAGTGGTGCTGGAAAGAGCGGCTGCACAAGGAAGGTAACTGGGCATCTGCAGGAATACCTTGACTACTCACTGACGGCGAGGTGCTGCTCTAATACTTCTCGAGGTACCTCTCAATCTCCCAGGGAGTGACCTGGAGCCGATACGAATCCCATTCCTTTTTCTTAGCCTCAAGATATTTCTCATGTGTAACACTCCCCAAAGCATCTGCAACTACTGAATCTTTTTTCAATGCGTTGAGGGCCAGCCTGAGTGAATCTGGGAGCGTGTCAATCTTTTTCTCCTCAATCTTGCCATCATCAAAATCATAGAGATTCTCCTCAACAGAAGGCGGCGGCTCAAGATTATTCTTAATCCCCTCAAGGCCGGCCTTCAGCATGACCGCAAACGAAAGGTAGAGATTGCAGCTTGGGTCAGGGCACCGGATTTCGCATCTTGTTGACTGGCTTTTCCCTTTTGAATATCTTGGGATTCTTATCAGGGCAGAGCGGTTGGTGTGCCCCCAGCACAGGTAGACCGGAGCCTCATACCCTGGGACCAGCCTTTTGTAAGAATTCACTGTCGGGGAAAGAATAGCGGACATTCCTTTTGCATGCTTCAATTGCCCTGCAATGAAACTGTAGGCTGTTTTTGAGAGATGATACTTGTCAGCCTCATCAAAGAACGCGTTTTGCCCTTCTTTGAACAGGCTTTGGTGCACATGCATTCCTGAGCCGTTTATCCCGGAAATTGGTTTTGGCATGAATGTAGCGTGCAGGCCGTGCTGCTGCGCGACTGCTTTCAGAACAAAGCGCATCGTAGTCCCATTGTCAGCTGTAGTCAAAGCATCTGAATACCTGAAAGCAATCTCATGCTGGCCCAACGCGACTTCGTGGTGCGATGCTTCCACATCGATTCCGAATTTTTGGAGGGCAATATTCATGTCCCTGCGAATCTCATAAGCCTGGTCGGTCGTCAAATCGAAATATCCGCCATTATCATGGGGAAGGGGAAGGAGTTTCCCATTTTCCCTCCTAAACAGGAAAAACTCCAGCTCCGGCCCTACATTGTATTCAAACCCCATTTCCTTTGCCTCGGCAAGCACCTTCTTGAGGATGTGGCGGGGATCTCCCTCAAAAGGATTGCCGTTTGGTTTGTGAACATCGCAAATGAACCTGGCAGTATTCCCCTCATCGCAATTGTGCCACGGGAGAAGAGCGTAGGTGTTCATATCAGGCTTCAGGTACATGTCGCTCTCATGGATTCTCGCGAATCCCTCTATCGAAGAGCCGTCAAACCATGTGCCGTGGTCCAATGAATTCTCAAGATGTTTGGCTGGGATTGTTATTGACTTGACAATCCCGAACAGGTCGGTAAACTGCAGATTCACAAACTGAACATTGTCTTTTTCCACTTTTTCAAAAATGCTGTCTTTCATATCATGGACCTCTCATTTGTTTGTGTATTTCATTTTTTCTTGCTGTTTATATTGTTTTTTCCAAATTTTCCAAACAAATGATAGATAATTATATAAATATTCTCTACATGTGTTTAGAATATGAAGGTGTACATTGATGAAATCCAAACAATTGGACAGCATGGACCAGCGCATCCTTCTGGAACTCAAACAAAATTGCAGGCGTTCATATCGGGAACTGGCTGCAAGCACAGGTATCAGTCCAGCGACATTGATAGAGAGAATCAAGAAGATGGAGAACGAAGGAGTGATTACAGGTTACTCAGCGAATTTTGATTATCTGAAGCTTGGATATGAATTCATGGCAATTGTGCAGATTGGCATACGCGGAGACCTTCTGAAAATCCAGGAAAAGATTGCGAATCTGAAGGGCGTGGCTTCTGTCTATGACACGACAGGCCAGTACGACTCGACAGCAATTTTAATATGCAAAAACCGCTCAGAATTGTCGGGATTAGTAAAAAAAATCCTAAACATTCCAGGAGTAGAAAAAACGAACACCAACATGGTCCTTAACGTAGTGAAAAGAATTGTCGATTTTGCAGAGGTCTAGCGAGTCACTCTTTTCCGATATCCCCTTAGGGTTTCCTGAACGTGGGGGTAAACTGCCTTCTGGATTAGCATGTCAATCATGCTGCGCGAGAGCATCTGGCCCTTCTCTTCTGCGTGTCCAAGATAAAGCGAGCTGACCCCTTTGATTGGAGCAAGAAGCGATATGCTTGGCTTGAGTTCAAGGCCATTGGAAAGGTCTATCCCGGCAACTATCAGCGCTTCTCCGACGCAGGCGCGCTCATCGACTATTTTTCGCCTTGGAGATGCTTCCCCTTCAACATGGATGTTAATGCGCCTCTGTGAACTAGTATCTGATGGTGAGAGCATTTGGGCGCCATTGTCAAGGATTGCCTTCTTTACATCATGGTATGCTGATGCGACCTGCTGCGCAAGTCCGGCACCTCCCTTGTAAAGATAGTGCGCGGCGCCGCCGGATTCTGCATAGCTTTCCATTCTTCCGTTGCGGATGATTGCCTCCATGTTAACAACGTCCATTCCCTCAAGTGACATATCGACATGGAATGACTGGTAGCCGTTTGGTTTTGGTCTTGAAACCATGTCTGTGAACATCTGCCCTTCTGATTTGTGGCGAAGTGGCTGGATTGAATTCGCAATCCGGACTATCTCCCTTGCCACCATTGCAAAATCATCCACATCGCTCTGGGTTACCGCTTTGCCGTTTTTGGAATGAAGGATCACTGTGAATGCGACGAGGTCATTCAGTTCCGAAACAACCCGGTAAGTGTTCTGGCCATTCTGCCTCTGGTATCGGTCAGCTTTTTCCATGACTTTTCCAGGGTGTTTTCCTGGGCGGATTTTCAGTGTGTAGTGGAATCCTGCCCTCTTCAGCTTAATTTTGAGTTGTGATATTACTGCCTCTGCAACGAGCCTGGTCATCTCTATTCTTGATTCAAGAAGCTCGAGCGCCTGCATGACCTCCTGGTGGGCGTTCGGCTCTACATGCTGATAATATATCTTGTAGAGGTCGCCTGCGAGGTCACGGTAACCAAGCATGTCTGCAAGCGGCGAATAGATGTTTCTGGCAGCTGAACCAATCATCTCATATTCTGTTTTTCCTCTGAGTTGGTTGTAAACATAGAATTTGCTCGAATCAAGGTGCGCAAGCTCGCCTTCAGATGTTTTGCCGTGTAAACCATACTGGGTAAGGTCAACAAGCCTTGCAAGAAGCCCAAGCGATGGTTTTTCAAGAAGCTCACTATACCTGGCCTTGTCCTGAAATGTCAAATCATTCTGACGAAGAGCATCGAAAGTGTTGAATCCTTCAACAACAAGCGCGCAGCGCTCGAAATCCTCTGAGGGGAAGTCTTTTTTGTTGGTTCTTCCCTCTTTGAAAACATGTCCGAGAATAACATTGGCAAGCCTGAGGTTCAGTTCCCTCGGGTCCACCTTATTGTTCCCTATTTTCCGCGGCTCAACAACGTCATGTGCTATGGCGACATCAAGAACACGCTTTGCGTGGCTGAATGCGTCGGCGCCCCCGAATTTGGAATAGGCAGAAGCCCACCTAGCCATGGATGCCTGTAACTGGGCAGGGTATCTGTGCTGTAGGCTGCGGGAGTTCATTTTCGCCATATAAGTATTATATAGCACACACCCAGTATTTAAACATTTGTAACAATATCCACGTCAGAGAATTTTCCTTTATAAACAAACCTATCCACTAACTACGACATTAGTGGAACATTGTCTTGGCCTTTTTCAGTTCTGGGATGCTCTTTGAACCTGTCAGATAGGCCGCGATTTTCATCTGGCTTGTGAATGTAGTCACAAATTCGTCGATTTTGCCTTCTTTTAGTGCCATGATGAATGGGTAGGCCGCGCCTGCCATGTCAGCGCCAAGCACAATTGCCTTGGCAGCGTCAACACCGCTCCGCAGCCCTCCGCTCGCGACTAGCGGCAGCACGCCTTTGCACATGAGCAGAGACTCCAAAGTCGGGATTCCCCAGTTGCCAAAGCCTGGAACAGCGCCATTGCGAAGGTATTCGACCTTGCTCCAGGATGTTCCCCCAGAACCAGCTATATCAAGGTATGCTGCCCCGGCTTCCTTCATCTTAAGGGCAACGTCCTGGCTCATCCCTGCCCCTGTTTCCTTGACAATAACAGGGACATCGAGCTTTTCGCAGGTCTTTGCTATCGCGTCAATTACGCCTGAATAATCAGTGTCGCCCTCTTTCTGGATTACTTCCTGCAAGGGGTTCAGATGGATTGCAAGAGCATCTGCATCAATCGAACTGACAAGGGATTCTATCTGCTCAAACTTGTATTTCTTCAATTGCGCAGCGCCAATATTCCCAAGAAGCGGAATGTCTGGCGCAACATCGCGAACAGCGTATGTTTTGGCCAGTTCAGGAGATTCAATCATTGCCCTTTGTGAGCCAAGACCAAAGGCAAGGCCGTATTTCTGCGCAACTTCGGCAAGAGCCCGGTTGATTGCCAAGGCATCCTCATAGCCGCCAGTCATCCCAGTAATAAGAATCGGGAACTTGACTTTCCTTCCCATGAATTCGCTTGATAGGTCAACATTGTCAAGTGAGACTTCAGGAAGGGAGTTGTGCATCAAATCAACGCGCTCAAATCCGGAGGATTTCTCATACTGCGCCCCCTTCTCAAGCACTAGTTCAACATGATCTTTTTTTCGTGATTCTGTCTGTTTGGACATATTTCAGATACTGAACAAAGTAATTAAAAAAAGGGATTTATTGGCCGAAGGCTTTGAGCGCCCCATTGGCAGCAGCGCGGACGAATGGATTTTCATCGTCTTTGGCAACTTTCTTTAGAGGGCCTATGGCGACATCGTCACCGATTTTCCGCAGCGCGTTTGCTGTGGTTCCGCGGATATTGCCCTCAGGATGATGCAATAGCGGAATCAGTTCGTTCGCATAATTAACATGACCAATTTTATGCGGCAGGTTGCCGAGTACAGTTACTGCATGGTAGACAACTTTGCTGTCAGGACTACTAAGCAGGCGTAGCGTATGGTCAATTGCATCATGCCCCATTCGGCTGAGTGCCTCAACAGCAGCATATTGCAGATCAGGATTTCCGTTCCTAATCACATCTGTTAAAGCCCCTGCAGCTGGAAGGCCGATTTTTGCAAGGGAGTACACAGCCTCCCGCTCAACCATCAGCCTTCTGTCAGCCATCAGGTCAATCAAAGGATATACAGAAGGCATAATGCGATAGTTCCCAAGGGCCTTCGCCACCTCGAACCTTACATTTGAATCATTATCATTCGCATATTTTGCGATTTCATAGACCATGACGACATCACCAATCTTGCCTAAGATACGGACGCCTGGCGCAACCACATCGCTGTCCAGCTTCATTGCACCAAGGACAGCCTTTGCTATTGCCTGCCGCTTGTCAAACTCAAGGGAGTTAAGATCAAAATCCCCGATTTCATATGCTACCTCATAGCTTTTTCTGTTCTCTTTGAGGTCGGCAAGCATCATGTCGATAGAACGTTCTTTCTTTTTTTCAACTGGCTCTTCCTTATTGGAATTGCTTTCAACAATTCTAACTCTCTGGGTCGGTTCGAGAGCAGTTCCAGCCTCGACAAGAGGCGCCTGAGTTGGTGCCTTCTTTGCAGCACGCATCGCGCATGCGGATGTCATTAACGCAAATACTACTGCTACCCGTTTAGTTTTGTGCATGGTTACCACGATTAACTAATGTTGTAAACAGTTTAAAAAACTGTTACCTAGCCAGAGGATATTTCTCCATGTACATCTGAGTCTGGAGAACAATCAGGTAGGGAAGCACAACCAGAGAGTTAACAAGGAGTATGAAATAGCCTGAGAATGGGCTTGGGAAAATGAATTGGGCTACAACCTCCACAGCAGAAAGAGATATCAGACCAACCAATGTCCAGATTATGATTGCACTGGGGTTCTTGAGTGCCATCTGAACGGACCTCCGAATAGCTGTTGGGGTGTCAGAGTTGTCAATAACAACTGCAGGCGGAACAAAGAACAGCAGGAATGAAAGCACAAAGGCAAACAAAGGATAGAGCCAGGGCTGCAAAGGATTCTCATAGAGCAATAACTGCACTACAAAAAGAAGCAATAGCATCAATGTATATATGTAGAATATCCTTGTCGCGTATTTTTCCAAAGCGGTTATTACCTCGGTTTTTATCGAGGTCAGTGTCCTTTTTGAGCGAACGACGATGTTGACATTCACTATAGTATCTGATATTATGAATACTGCAAGGACATAAGCGACCGCTGCAAGCACTAAATCAAGAATGGAAAGCTCGGGAATGCTCCCGGTCCGCAGGAAAACGCTTCCAAGGGCCATGTATGTCGGCGCTGCCACGATGAACATCAGTAATGAGGCCAATATGAATGGGATTGAGAAGATAACAATCAGTTTAAGCCTCTTGAGATAAAAGTCATTTGCGTATTTGAAAACACGGGACAGTTCATCGTCCATGGTCAAGAGTATGCAAATAAGGTTTAAATAGATACACTAACGAGAACCCTTCTGATGAAAAAATATCGCATCACTGCAATAAAGGACCTTTCAGCCTCAGTCAGGACATACCGGCTTGAGCCGATGGAAGGAAAAATCGAATTCACACCCGGGCAATTCGCATTCATACACATCCTTGATGAGAACGGTGAAAGCATAGTCAAACGCCCATACTCCATAGCATCAGCCCCTGAGGAGGAGCAGCTGGAGTTCTGCATCAAGCTTGTTGGCGGAGAGCTCACAGGCAGGCTTGAGAAGATGAAGGAAGGCGATGTCGTTGGAATCGACGGCGGGCTTGGTCATTTCAATTTCTCAGGGCAGAAGAAGGCGGCTTTCATAGCAGGAGGAACAGGAATCGCCCCTATAATCAGCATACTCAGGCACGTAGTAAAATCAGGGGCAGAAGGAGAATACCTTGTATTCTACAGCGTGAAGACCCAGGAAGATATATTATACAATGAGGAACTGAAACGCCTTGGCAAGCATCCTGGAATCAAGGTGATAATAACGCTCACGAGAGAGGAGTGGGAAGGGCACACGGGGAGGATATGCCACGACCTAATCGCAGGGCATATACCGAACGGAACAGACTACAACTGGTGGGTCTGCGGCCCGATGGGACTCATCAAGGCGATGAAGGAATGCCTGCTTTCACTGAAAGCTGAGCCTGAAAATATCAAACTTGAGGGCTGGGGCTAGATTTATAAAATAAACATTATCTATTTCAGTCGTTATTCTTAGAGGTTTTAGAAATGAAAACTATTGATGTCATTGTTGAAGGTGGCAAGGCAAGCGCAGGACCGCCACTTGCGCCGGCGCTAGCTCCAATGGGAGTTAACATCGGCCAGGTCGTTGCAAAAATCAACGAGGAAACCAAAGCTTTTGCAGGAATGAAAGTTCCAGTCAAGGTCAGCGTAGATCCAGCCACCAAGGAATTTACCATTGAAGTCGGAAGCCCGCCCACCGGAGAAATTATAAAGAAAGAGGCAGGAATCGAAAAAGGGGCAGGAAACAGGGAAGCACCTGCCGGAGACATTTCAATGGAAAAGATAGTGAATATTGCCAAGGCAAAGAGCAACTCATTAGGTAGTGACGTAAAGGAAGTTACCAAGGAAGTTCTCGGAACGTGCCTAAGCATGGGAGTCACAATTGATTCAAAGAACGCGAGGGAAGTTATCCGGGAAGTCGATAAGGGCAACCACGACTCTCTCTTAAAAGGATGACTTCATGAAGAGACTCCTCGTTTTTCTTTTCCTGGTTTCGCTTTCATTTTCTTCTTTAGTCTGGGAATTCAACGCTGATGGGCCAGTATCTGTCAAGCCGGTAATATTCCAGAATATGGTTGTCGCTGTCTCTGATGATGGCAACATGTACGCTCTTGACCCTGTAAGCGGGGCAAGACGATGGTCAGCCGAAGTGGGCGATGACCCGCTTGACGTATTCGTCTTTGACAATGCTCTTGTAAGTTCAACAACTTCCGGGAATGTTGTCAAGATTGATAAAAGCGGAAACGCGCTCTGGAGAAAGAATCTGAACGTAACCGCTTACAACGTATCAAGGGTTTACGGAGCAGCGGCAAACGAGAAAGAGATTTTCGTAAGCGCAAACAACGGAATTTACAGGATTTCAAAAACAGGAGAGGTTACCGGAAAGGTAGTCTCCTATGATAAAGACCAAATCCTTACCGCGCCGGCCGCAGGAGCGGGATATGTTATTTTTGGAAAGGACAGCGAACTCACAAAGATGAGTGAAAGCGGCCAGGTCCAGTGGAGGGCCAACATCGGCGTCGGCACATTCTGGGCATCAAGGCCAATGATTTCAGGCGCAACAGTATACATCGGCGCGCTTGACAACAAGATGTATTCATACGTAGTTTCCAACGGTCTCAAGCTCTGGGAATTCAAAACAAGGAACTGGATAATGAGCACCGCAGCAGCTGATGGGAACAACGCTTATTTCGGAAGCAATGATGGAAACGTCTATGCGGTCGACAACAACGGAAGGGTAGTTTGGAAAGCATCTACACAGCTTGCTGTCAAGACCCAGCCAGAATCAGGATACATGGGCGGAATTGAAGTTGTTTTCGTTGGAGGAAGCGACAGGAACATTTACGCCATTTCAAAGGAAGGCGGAGACGTTCTGTGGAAAGGCCCGACTGCAGGCGCAGTTGGAAGCCCGCTTTACTATCAGAATACTGTCATTGTAGGTTCAGGGGATGCCAATATCTATGCTTACAGCACTGAGAGGGCATGCTCAATCACAAAACCTCTTGAAGGTGAATTGGCAGGCCTTAAGGAGGTTGTTGTAGAGGGCAACTTTGTCTCTGAATCCGGAGAGGCGCAAGTCTGGGTTGGAATCAACAGCATGGAATGGGAACCAGCCACTGAAACAAGAGATGTTGACTGGGTATACTATCTTGACCCAAGCGCAAGCTTCGGAACCGGCATTAACACTATTTCATGCAGGGTTCTTGACGCAAGCGGCCAGGAGAGCGGCCCGACATTCACAAGCGTGGCGCTCAACCATGACCCTAGCATTCCGCTTAGCGACATGGTAGTCACATTGACCTCCAATACTGTTGAGGGGCAGGAATTCTCATTCTATGTGAATGATGGTGATGATGGTTCCCCGGTTGAGAGATTCACCTGGTCATTGGATGGCGGCGAGCCGAAAGACGGCAGCAAAACAGTCAACATCACGCTCCCTGAGGGCAGGTACGTCCTAAGCGTTGAGAAAGTCGGATTCAATAACGCTCAGAAGAACATCAATGTAGGTTCAAGCGGAGTGAATCCGCTCTACATGATTGTCGGAATCTTGCTCATAGTAATAATCATATGGCAGGTCTGGGCAAGGGTGCTCAGCCAAAAGTTCGGCAAGAAAAAGAAGACCCGAAGGACCAGATTCTCTTGATTCTTTTTTTCCAATTTTTAGAGGTTTTTGCAATATTTTTCTCTAAGTGTTAAAAAGTGTCTTTTTATAAACATTTCCCAATAAATACAGCTTATTACTACTAATGAGGTGTAAGGATGGAGAGGCTCAAAAACGAAAGAAAATCAGATGTTCATAGGAAGATTCAGGAGAAAAGGCCTTTGCGCAAGGTTGGAAAAGTTCTTGTGGAAAGCCTTATGGCTCTCGCTATGGTCGGAATTGTTTCCTCATGCTCAGCAAGCGCGCAGGTATCAGCCAGGTCAAGCGCAGTAACATCAGCCACATCCCAGCCAGCAGGATTCGGAACGCCAAACCTTCATGCAAGCGAGATAAGAGTGCGGCGGGAAGGGGACATTGTCAGCGCCGAGGTCCATGAGATTACCGGTATTCAGTGTGATGCTATCAACAGGTGCGAAACTTCTTCTGTTTCCCTGACTAATCCGACAGTCAGCTTTGAGGTCTATGATTCTGATGCAAGGAGATTCAGGGCAATCGAGGGATGTCCCAATGAGGAGCGCGCATGCGACATCTCAAGCGTTCCAAGAGGGGCTCAGATAAGGATAAGATTTGTCCCGGCGCCTGATTTCGAAAGGCCAATCAGAGGAACATCTACCAGAACAGAAAGGTAGTGAAATGCAGAAACTCAGAAGGGTCCCAGAACAGAAAAGATTTCCAAAGCTCAGAAAAACACTCAGCGAGGGAATCGTAGCCCTTTCTTTGGCAGCGTCATTGGCTGCCTGCGGAGCATCTACCCCTCAGCAGAGCACAACCCCTGAGAGGGAAGTCCCTGTTGAAGGAATGCGCCCGCAAAAACTTTCTGAGAGTGAAGTTGTTCTAATTAGAAACGGGAACATGCTGAAAGCAGCTGTTCTTGAATTTGATAATGGGGATGAAGGGCCAAGCAGGATTGTGCTTCAGGATTGCAAAACGCATTTTGACAACTGTGTTGGTTCTCTTAACGGAGTCCGTTCAGTAAAAGGCGCCCACATCACATTCGTCACATATACTCCCAGCGGATGGAGCGCTGTTGGAGAGTGCGAAGACGTTTATGCAAACGCAACTGAAAAAATGGAATCCGCAGGAGGGCCTGTTGATGTTCATTTTGGAAGCTGTAATATTTCAAGTGTTGCAAACGGAAAAAACATAATGGTCGCATTCTTCCCTGCCAAGGGGCAGGCGATTGACACCAGCGACACTACTTATCAGAAGCAGTAATTTTTCCCCCTAGGAGGACGCCAGCCTATATATATAGCTAATTGTTATAATTTCATATTAAACATGTTATTGAGGATGGGGAATATGAAAATGAAAAATATGGCAAACAGAAAAAATACTAGAGAAATAGCAAAGGCGAAAATCAGGAAAGCGCTTGTTCTTCTTGGGACTGCGACAATCATGGGGGCATGCGGAGCAGGGACACCGGAAGGGGATACTGCAAGGGATGTAGGCGAAGAATCCATTTTGGGAAATCAAAGCCTGCGAGAAAGCTCGATTGTGCTTACACCTAGAGAGGATGGGGCCAGGCTCAGTGCAGAGGTCATTGTTTATGAGCCGAGCGAGTCCACATCCGACCCGCTAAACATCCGCGATGTCATGGAACAGATTTCCTCAGCCTGCATGGACAGTCCGAATGTACAGGTTTGCATTTACGAAGAAGCCATTGAAAGGACAGGGCGCGTGAGGGGAACCATTTTGCCCGATGCCCAGGTCCAGTTCCAGTACTGGAGCGCTGAGAGAGAAGAATGGATCGAGCTTGGAGTTGGCAGAGAGTGTGACATCTCAAATCATGTACCAAGCCTAATCAGGGCAACCTACCTCCCTGGAATCGACTCTGAGATAAGGACCAGCACTGCAGGATACAGGATGCCTTCACTCGACAGTGACTGATTTTGCCAGGTTCCTTGGGCGGTCAGGGTTTATGCCGCGCAATACGCTGACGTGATATGCGAGTAGCTGCAGCGGGACTATCAAAGCAAACGGGTAAAGTGCCGGATCAACCTCAGGAAGGTCGATGTAATAATCACTTTCCCGTTTTACATCATCATCATTTGTCAGGCTGATAATCATAGCTCCACGCGCTTTGGCTTCCTTGATATTGCCAAGAAGTTTCTGCAGGGTCTCATCCTTTGGCGCTAAAGCGATTAGCGGAACCCCTTCGGTAATAAGGCTGAGGGTGCCGTGCTTGAGTTCCCCTCCAGGATAAGCCTCTGAATGAATGTAAGTTATTTCCTTGAATTTCAATGAGCCCTCATATGCTATTGGCACGTTCCTCCCCCTTGCTATAAAGAATGCGTGCTCCTTTCCGGCGAGTTTCGATGCAATGGCTTTCACATCATTTTCAACTTCAAGCATCTTCTCAATAAGTTCTGAGACTCCATCCAGTTTCCCATATGCGAGCTTGTAGACAATGGCAAGCTGGGAAGTGAATGTCTTTGTGGCGGCGACTCCGACTTCAGGGCCGGAATTCAAGTAAACTGTTGTTTCGCAGAGCCTTGTGATTGTTGAGCCGACTGTGTTTGTAATCGCTATTTTTTTCGAATCCGTTGCAAACCTAAGCGCCTGCAGGACATCTGCAGTTTCACCGCTCTGGCTTATTGCGATTACCAGGGTATCCTTGCCTGGCCTGGCCACATACGAATAGTCGCTTGCGATGTACGCTTTCGCATCCAGAAGATTTGCGAGCATAAGCCCTGCGTGGAATGAAGTTCCGCACGCCAGGATGTGAATATCCTTATGTTCTGAGATGAGTTTTTTTGCCTCTGTTACATCAGATGCGAGACTCTCATTTATGAAATGCTTCTGGTCATGGATTTCTTTCAGCATGAAGTGAGGATAACCCCCCTTCTGGGCAAGGTCCATGCTCCAGTCAACAGTTATCTGCTTTCTCTCAACTTCATTCCCATTTGCGTCAAATGCCTTGTAGCCGGTTTTTGTAAGAACCGCGATGTCGCCCTCCTCAAGCGGGACGAATGTCTTTGTGTATTTGAGCATTGCCGGGATGTCTGATGCGCAGAACATCTCCCCTTTCCCTACACCGATAATCAATGGGCTGTTCTTCCTGGCTAAGAATAAACTCTCATCATCATCCTGGGAGTTCAGTGCGACTATTGCGTATGAGCCTCCTATCTGCTGGACTGTGCGGATGAATGCTTTGAGCGGCTTCATGGTCTTGGAGTTTTCTTCAATAAGGTGCGGAACCAGCTCTGAATCAGTGTCTGATTCAAATTTGTGCCCTTTTGCCACCAATTCTTCCCTCAGCCGGTTGAAATTTTCAATAACCCCGTTGTGCACTGCGACGATTTTTTTCTCTCCGCCAAAATGAGGGTGTGCATTCTCTTTGCAGACTGAGCCATGAGTTGCCCACCTAGTGTGGCCGATTCCCATGTGGCCATCGACAGTTGTGAATTGAAGCGCGGTCGCGACTTCTTCGACCATGCCCTTGTCTTTTCTGACCTCTAGGCCTTTGTCATTAAGGACTGCTATCCCAACTGAGTCATAGCCACGGTATTCGAGCCTCTTCAGCCCTTCAGTAAGTATGGCAGCCGCACTGGCTGCTCCGACATAACCAATAATCCCGCACATTCAAGGAATAAAGAAAAAAAGAGGTTTTTAACCTATGCTGCTTTTTGGAGCGGCTCTGCAGCGCCGGTTTCAAGGTTGTAGACCATCCTTGTGATAACAAGTTTGCCTGAATCAAGCTTCTCTGCCACCTGGCCCATGGTCCTCAAATCAGCTTCCCATTTGTCGAACATCGCATTCGCATTGTCACCGTGCGCGACGAAGGCGATGTGCTTTGAGCCGAGGTGCTCAACGGCATAAAGAACGGAAGCCTCATCAAAGTGGTCAAGTCCGCCCTCAGAACCGGTTGTTGAGAAAATCTCGTTCTGCCTTGCTGAGAATATTGTATCAACACTAAATGGAAGATTATTGCTGCCAACTACGATGGTGTGTGGTTTCTGAGTCTCGCTGAGCCTCTTTCCAAGGTGTCCGTCAGCATCTGACTCCTTGTGCCAAAGAGTCCATTTTGATTTTAGCGACTCGGAAAGTCCGGATGGTTCATTGCAAAGTACATCCACGCTGCCGGACTCCCAGTCATAATAAAGAACCCCGACATTCTGCCCTTCACTTACAAACTCCCTGAGCCGCTCGAGCTGAGCTGCGGCATTCTCATGAGGGGTTTCCCCTCCAACAGCCTTAAGGAGGGTATTCAAAGGCTCGCTGCCAGTGTCGCCCATGCCTGCCTTTTTCCACTTGACATGCTCCCCTACAGCGCCGCAGTTGCAATGGGCTGAGATGAGAATAAGACCGCCTTCTTTGACATGTGAGGCAGCTTCCTTGATTTCGTCAAGTGAAACACCCGAGGTTGGAACAACATTTCCAGCAACACGAATCTGAAGACCGACAAGTTCTGCCCCATCTTCTTCCGAGTCAAGTGTTGGGTTCCTTGCATCAGAACAAGCGATAACCAGATAATCTGCCTGGTTTGCATTAATCTTATCCTGCCTGTCCTTAGGGGTTGCGCCGCTTTCTTCTAGCCTTAGGAGGTGTACTCCGTTTCCTTCAACTAGCATTTCAAGTGATTCTTTTGCAGTAAGGGCACCCTGGCCGTTTTCAGTATGTTTTCCCCGAAGTTCCCTAAGCCGTGATGCATTAAGAGGCTCAGTAGGCAATTTCAATTCTTTTTTTTCGCTTTGTCCGGTTTGTTGTTTCGTTACGGTCATTTTGTCACCTAGAATAGAATATGTATATATGTGTAAATAAGGAGTTAAAAACATATCTGAAACAGAATTGATTTAAATTCTTACATAAGATAGAGTTATCAGTGATTTCTATGAATGCAGAAGACGCGATAAAAACTCTGCTAGAGGGCAATAAAAGGTATGTGAGCGGGGAGCTTGAGGCAGTTGATGTTAAGTCCAAGAGGGAAGCCACAAAAGGCGGGCAGGCACCGATGGTAACTGTGGTCTGCTGCTCTGACTCAAGGGTGGTTCCGGAATACATATTCAACACAAACCTTGAGGAGATATTCGCGATTATGACAGCTGGAAACGTTGTCGAGGAGGGAGCTGCGCTCGGTTCAATAGAATACGGCGTTGGCCACCTTCACACCCCGGTTCTTATGGTCCTTGGCCATGAGAAGTGCGGAGCGGTTACAGCAGCGTGCAGCGGCCACAGGGAAGGCAACATAACCAAAATCATGGAGATGATTGAACCGGCAATTGCAGGCGTTGAAAAGAGCGAGAACCAGGATGAGCACATAGTCAACTGCGCAAAGGCGAATGTCAAGGCAGTTATGAAAAGCATCCTTGAGAGCAGCGAGATAGTCAAGAAGGCTGTTGAAGGCCGAGAGACGAAACTCGTTGGCGCGATGTACTACCTTGAGGATGGGAGAGTCGAAATCCTCGAATAATTTTTCATTGATTTTTCATTACCCCCAACCCCATATTTATAAAATATTGTGTACACTTATGTAGTAAGGTGTACATTCATGCAATCATTAACATGTAGAAGGACAAACCCAAGATTTGATCCAGCACCAACCGAAGACTACAAGAGGCGCCGTGAGATAATTAGAAAGGCCTGCGCTCAAGGAAAAGAATTGAAATGGGTAGTGCCGAGGGCAAAGAAAAGCATCGCTGCAGTTTATCGTTATCAGTGGGCGCACTACAGATACTTAAAGAGGTGCCGTGAAGCACTGTCGGAGGGTTCCCCCGTAAGACCAAAGCATCGATTTGCAAAAAAAACCCCACTAAATCAGCAAGTTGAATACAAGAACGTTTTGAAAAACGCAACCGAATCAGTAGATTTGGTAAGAGAACTCGGGCCTTCGGCAGTCCGGGAATTGCAGGATTTTGTCTTTGAGAGCCATCCGATTTTGGAAGCTGCCAGAGAAATGGCAAAAGAAAGGCATTCCTCAGTTCGGAATTACGTAGGTTCAGCTCTCTTTAAAGCGATTGAGTTGACAAGAAAATGTGGATTTGATATACCTTCGGATATAATCGAAGAGATAACGACGAGTGCAGCCGAAAGTGAATTTCGATATTATTTGGAATTGGCAGTTGAAAATGCAAAACGTGGATATGAAGGGGCCACAAGAGAAACATTGAATCATATCAGACTGGGGGCCCATGGAGAATTGGAGTATGAAACTCGGTCAGATTGTCTTGCTTATGTGAAGAGATACCCTGGAGAGGTCCGGGGAGAATTGGCCCAAGAGATCTTATCAGTTGCACAACAGAATCGAATTATTATTAGTATGCAATATCTGATGTCCAAGCTTGAGAGGGATGATAA
This sequence comes from uncultured Microcaldota archaeon, assembly GCA_963791815.1. Taxonomy (GTDB): domain Archaea; phylum Micrarchaeota; class Micrarchaeia; order Anstonellales; family Bilamarchaeaceae; genus Bilamarchaeum. Next base: position 76,867 of record CAWBTT010000003.1, read on the forward strand.
ACCTCGTGGAGATCTCAGCACATTGGAACTACTCAATAGGATAAAAGAGGACCAGGCGGAATTGGAAACTGCTTTGCCATTGGATTTGTCAGGTTTAGAGAGAAGAGTACTTATCATGATATTAAAGGACTTGAGTACTTTAGGCGCACAAAGTCTGGATTTAATGAAGAATTCAAAACAAGAATCAGATGAGTCATTAAGCGCAGTAGCTAAAGCTATTGAGGCCTTGATGAGAGCTTTCAACGAGTTGAGACCTGTGGAATTAAAACAGTAACTTAATAAGATTCCACTAAAACAGAGAAATAGATTGAACAGTGATAGGCATGGCTGATTCTGAGAAAATGTATCTTTTCAAGAAACAACTGCGAAAGCTCCAGGAGTTCCGGGGAAGCGGGACTGAGCTTATTTCTGTTTACATTGCAGCAGGCTCCCAAATCCACGAGATGGGCACCAAACTCAGGGAGGAGATGGGACAGGCAAGCAACATTAAATCAAAATCAACCAAGCTGAATGTCACAGGAGCGCTTGAGAGGCTGCTCAACTATCTGAAGATTTACAAAAAGCCGCCGAAAAACGGGATTGCTGTTTTCGCGGGAAACGTCTCGGACAATCCGGCCAAGATAGACATTCAGGTGTTTTCAGTGGAACCTCCGGAAATCCTGAACATCGGGGCATACAGGTGCGACAGCAAATTTTTCCTTGAGCCACTTGAAAGAATGCTTGAGTCCACGGACAGCTACGGAGTAGTTGTCATGGACGGAAGGGAGGCCACACTGGCGATTGTGAAAGGAACCAACATTACGGTAGTGAAAAAGCTCGCCTCAATGGCGCACGCCAAGATACGCAAGGGAGGCCAGTCTGCAAGAAGGTATGAGCGACTTATCGAGGAGCAGATTGAGAAATACTACAAAAGGGTCGGCGAGGCCATGGACAGCGCGTTCCTGAAAAAGGTCAAGGGAGTTATGCTGGGAGGCCCTGGCCCGACTAAAGAGTTCTTCATGAAAATGAAGCCATACAACTACCAGATTGAGGTACTCGGCGTTGTTGACACAGGATATACTGATGAATATGGCATCCGGGAAGTGCTCTCAAAAAGCGAAACCATCCTTGCAAAGCAGGAGGCGGTCAAGGAAAGAGTGATTGTGGAGAGGTTCATCAACGAGGTCGTGCACGATGGGCTCGCAACTTACGGTGAGAAGCAGGTTAGGGAAGCGATACTCTCAAAACAGGCTGAGAAGGTTCTTCTTTCAGAAGGGCTTGAGCATACTTCAGCCACTTACGCCGATTCTAAAGGAAATGAGGAGAAGAAGGTATTCAGGGATAACCCCCCTGAGGAGATTGAGGCCCCTTCAGGCACAATGAAGTTGAAAACCCAGGAGCCATTGATTGAAGAATTATCTGATTTGGCAAGAGCAAACGATATTGAAGTGGAAATCATATCAACAAATACTACTGAGGGAGCGCAGTTCATGACCGGTTTTGCCGGAGTTGGAGCTTTCCTCAGGTACAAGAGCAGATAACTGATGGTACTCAGAAAAGCAGTTTGCAGAGAGGCAGGGGCGCAAACAACCAGCTTTGCCGCAAGAGAGGGCAGGCGGGAAAACGTGATACCTATCAAGCCAAGCCTGCACGATGCTGTTCGCAGTCAGGATTTGGACTTAATCAAGAGGGTTGCCGAAAAAACAACCAATTTCAATGAAGCTGATGAAAACGGAAGAACCCCGCTTATGATAGCAGCCGAAGTGGGCTGCAATATTATTGCCAATTTCCTGATGTCCAAAGGCGCGAGCATGCACTCAAGGGACAATGATGGGAAAACGCCGATTGATATAGCCTCTGAGAATGGGAGCTGGGGAGTCATCTCCCTATTTGACCATGCCAGAGGATGGAATCGGATGGACTAATTGTCATTTAAAAGCATTTTTATACACACTATATTCCATGAGAACCCGCCAAAAGATTTCCAAGACATTTTCCAGAACAGCGGCCGCAGCATTTTCTTGCGCGCTTCTTCTTTCTTCATGCGGCATACCGCCAACCAACATTCCTGAGACTGTTAATGTAGTAAAACATTTGCAAAAAGGCTCAGATGCCCAGAAATACCGGGAGGTAAACTGGCACACAAAATTATCAGGAAGCCTTGCAATATGCACAAGAGAGAAGAGTTGCGAACTTCCGGTCCATGAGAGCAACATACTTCTGAATGTCAGGTTCTTCAATGAAGGGAAAGACGGGAACATGGAAGTTCTTGTTGAGCGGATTAGTGATGATGGGGTCACTCTAAAAAACACTTTCAGTTTCCACCTTGAGGATGACCAGGTAAGGAGACAGACCATCCCCTACGGAAAAATAACAAAAATAAATAATACGGACCTTCAGGTGCTTTTCAGGCGGGGAGATTCTTTCGAAACTTACATCAGCCTAAGCCCTATGGATACCGCACGTCCCTAATACATAATCCTTCTCCACACCAACGGAGATTCCGTTGCTGTAGTAGGACGTGGTATTTCCTTCATGCACATAGATTGCCATCCCTTTTCGAATTTCAGAGAAGCAATACTCTGCGCTTTTTGAGCCCTCGACAGTAACGCAGCCAGCGTCGCCAAGAGAGTAATATGAGGCGTTCTTTAACGCTATTGCGCTGCTTCCGGCAAAGTCAACACCGCACTGGAGTATGTTCTTGCGAAGGAGATCATCACCAATCCCACGCACATCCATTACAATGTAGATATATTTTGCTGAGTCGAAATTATTCAGGAACGTGGTCTCGTCAACCGATGCGCCAGGGATAAACTGGTCTTTCGGCTGGAGAACGAAGTAGTAGGCCAGAATCGCCACTGCGATAAGCAATGCTGCGATAAATAGGAATTTGGTCGCGCCCCCGCTTTCCTTCTTGGGTTCCTGAGGCGGAGCCTGTGTAAGCTCATCAGACACTTCAAGATGCACCATTTCCGGCTCTTTTTCCGTCTTAGGTGCATTCTTGGACTTTGATGACCTTTTCTTAGAGGTTTTTTTTCTTTTCATAAGGCATCAGCTGAAAAGAGAAACCAAGGGGCATGACTCGTAGTAGTTGAGGTTTGCGCGAATCATTGCCTTGTTTTCATAGATAACCGAGAATTTCGGTGCTTCGTTTGATGTGGAATAACCAAGCTCAAATGAGGAGCTTTCGTTTCCTGCGCTGCCCCAGCAATCATCCACAGTAAGGCTTTTGTTCTGGCCATACTCATCTGTTGCTGTGCAGCTGCTTCCGCTAATCCTATAGATTGTCCAGCTCTTGTTCTTGTCCTCAAACGTCTCTGCAAGACTGTCTGCGCAGGCGTTCATTGCAAGAGCGTCTGAATATGATGTGTCCTGCAAATCAACCACGATTGCAGTCGAGTTCTTTTCCTCGAAATAGGTTATGAACTCATTGAGTGTCGCCTCTGTCGAGGTTTTGCTCAGGTACAGATAGGTGAAGGCGCTGAATGCCAATAAGACTACAATCACAGAAACAAATGCCGAGGCCATAATCTGCCCGGTCTTTGGAATCACGAATCTTGTTGTTGCCAGAACATAAAGGAAGACAAGCACCACAATTGAACCAAGTGAGAGGAATAAAAGCCCTGAAAACACACCAAGAGTAAGCATCCGGTTGTCGGATATCTCCTGGGTTGAGATTACTTCTGTGTCTTCTGCGACATTTGCTATTCCCTCATTCACGTTCCTTGCGAATCCTCTGAAAAGCAGAAGAACCTTGTTCGCAGGCATCTCAGTCTCCTTTTTCAAAAGGTCCTGGCCTTCCTCAACAAGCTCAGTGTAATTTGCTTCCAAATCAGCAAGCTCAGCAAGAGTCAGGCCGTCATGGAATTTAGCGTCGAGGTCATTGGTCTTGTTTTTCAGTAGCTTGAAGCTTCCGAGGGCAACTGGGTCAAGGTCTTTTGTCTCAAGAACTATTACAAGGGAATTTGCTACGTTCTTGTCGTTCTTGGTCTCGTTGTACTGCTCAAGAAGAATCTTGGAGCCGTTATTGACATCGCCAAGGTACTGCTCAAAGTCTTCAAGGTCATCCTCAGTATTTTCAAAGTCTCTAGCGTCAATGTCGCCAGGGATGCTCTTTTGCAGTTTCTTGAGTGAATCAAGCTTATTGTAAATAGTCGTGTTGAGAACCTTTGTCGTCGCATCGGTTCCTGTTGATATTATGCTTCCAGCAGACACGTTCAGTTTACTGAACTGGCTGGTGTAGTTTGAGGCCAGAGCCTCTGTCATTGAGTAGTTCATTCTTGATTTTGTATTGTTGTAGATTGATGATGCGGTGTTCTCATACCCTGAAAGCGGGGCAATCTTGCCTGAAAGGTCATTGACAGCATCATCTATGTCATCGAGCGTGTCCTGGTCAAGGTCAAATGAGGGGCAGATAGCAAAGCATGTGAGGTAACAGTCCTCTTTGTCCTCGCTGTCATTCCTTCTCGGGCTTCTGAAGATTGTACTCTCTATGTCATCAGAATAATCATAAAGGTCCTCAACCGTGTCCTCGATGTAGTCGAGTGTGTCCCCAATGTTTGTTTCATTGAGGTTGTCCAGCCTTGTGCTGTAGTTGGCCAGAACATCATCCATCTTGAAACTCGATGGGGCAAAGTCATAAAGCGCATCATAAAGCGGCTGTGCTGAACCAAGGCCAAGCCCCTCTCCATAAGCAGCATAAAGCAGCATCGCGTTCTGCTCACATGTTTCCTCATCAACGCATGTGACAGGTTTTCCGGATACTGTTATTTTCCCATTTGCAAAAAGAACATCGTTCCTGCAGAGGTATTCCTCCTTGTTCTTCCAGTCATATCCATCGTTTCTGCTGTCATTGAACTTCTGGACCAAATCCTTCAAATCGTCGATTTCAGACTGATTTGGATAATTTGATTTCAGATAATGCGAGTGTATCGTATTTTCGATATCGCTCTTGCTTGTGAGCGCAACATCATCCTTGAGGAGGAAAGTATCTACGCCATTAAACTGGACTATGGCATAATTATTTCCATTAAGGGTGAAGTTGTTGTATGATACGCTCACGTCAGACTCGCTTGAATAGAAATACTCGGTAGCATCAAAAGCCGATGCCACAGCGACCAATAACAGTAGCAGTACGGTGGACTTGTGGGAGTTCATCACTAGGAAATCAGTTAAACTTATTTAAATACTTTTCTCATAACTCACGGCTGACAACGTAGTCAGCGATTTTGATTAAGGACTCGCAGTCTTTTGTGTCCGGAAGCGGTTCAAGCAGTTTCTTGGCATCTCCAACCAGGTTTGCAGAGTAGTTTTTCGCATAATCAATTGAACCGGCGTCTTTCAATATCCCTATTGCCTGCTGGATTTCTTCCTGTTCTGTTGTGTGTTTTGAGATTATTGATTTGAGGGTTTTTTTCTCGGTATCAGGGGCATTCTCAAGGCAGTGGACAACCATCAGGGTCCTTTTTCCTTCTGATATGTCCCCTCCAATCTCCTTTTTGTATTTCTCAAAGTCCCCTACGACATTGAGAATGTCATCGTGAATCTGGAAGGCGATTCCTAGTTTCTCCCCGTATTCGCGGAGCTGCTTCTGATGTTCTCCGCCTGCGACAAAGGCCCCTGCCTCGCAGGATAATCCCATCAGGGCGGCGGTTTTTCCTCCTATCATCTGAAGGTAGTCCTTTTCTCCAACGTCATAGCTGTCCTTGTGAATCCAGGAAATTTCTATACCCTGGCCTTCGACAACCCTCTTGAAGGCGCTTGCGTAGATTTTCTGGAACTCGAATAGCTGTTTTGTTTCCATTGGGAGAGTTGCGATTTGCTCCCAGATGAGAGTGTAAAGCGCATCACCGGAGTTGAGCGCCATTGGAATGCCATTAGTTATGTGCAGCGCGGGCTCGCCTCGCCTGAACTGGGAATTGTCCTCAATATCATCATGGATAAGAGTGAAGTTATGAAAAAGCTCGATGATTGCCGCCGGGCTAATCACAGAATCGTAATCTCCGCCTGATGCTCCGCAGGATAGAAGTGTAAGCACTGGCCGTATCCTTTTTCCGCCCCGTTTCATGAACGGAACAAGCAGGCCGTAGATACGCTCATCCTCCTGGCTTAGGGAGTTCCCCATGAGCTCTTCCACCTTGCTCAAGTAAGGCATAATTTGAGGGTAAATCATTGACTTCCTTTAGTGAGCCTATCCTTTTATTTCTATCTAAACTCTCTTCGTGTGGCCGCACTTGCACTTGACCCTGAGGCAGTGCGTTTTGCTGTCAAATGAGACTGTCACTGTTTGCCCTGGAATCCAAACCCTGTGGCATTTTCTGCAGAAGCTGTTTTTGAGCTCTGGTGGCAGTTTCACCTTGTGTTTTTTTATCAAATCAACTGCCATCTGGACATATCTTTTGGAACGGTCTTCCTTGCCGTCACGGAAAGCCTTCTGGGCCTGGTCAATCAGTTTTTTCACTGAGTCGTTCACGCTGGACTTTATAACCTTTTTCCGCTTACTATCCATGCAGTTGGTACGATGGAAAACATTATATACGATTACTTTATCGACCCAATCTGGAGCAGAACCGGATATAATGTGGTCAATACTCTGACGTACGCAGTGATAGCTATTGTTTCAGTTTATGTTCTGCACAGGTTTCTCAAGGGAAAAATAGCTATTGATGAGAATTTCGTGAAATCAGTGCTTGCATTTGTCCTTCTCGGTTCGACCATGAGGTCAGTCACTGATTCGATAGATAATGGTGTTTTCCAGCCAATCAGTGTTGTTCATGCTTTCATTCTGGATAGCGGAATCTATGATTATGGATATCTTACTGTCAGCCCTGGGATTTACCTTGTCACTGCAGCTTTGTTATTGGGCTCAATGGCCCTTCTGCATAGGCTGAAACGGATGGAGCTTCTTGGATATGTCGGTTTGGCTCTTTGGATACCGCATTTCCTTTTGCTCCTGCCATTTATGGAATATGGGGTTTATGCTCTTCCGATTATTCTCCTTGCCGCGATTCCGACTTACCTCGCGTATATGAAGTACAAGGATAAGATTTACTCCGCGATTGTCGGCGGGCAGGCGTTGGACGGGGCCGCCACATTCTTCATAATTGATTATTTCTCAGGAATATCTGGAGTGCAGTACTTTGAGCAGCATGTGTTCTCAGCAGCTATTGGAGCTCTTGGGGGGACTTACTTTGTTTTCTACTTGCTGAAAACCGCAATCGCATTTGCAGCGATTCATGTCCTTAAGGAAGAGAAGGTGGACCAGGAAGACAAGTATTACATCGCGCTCATTCTCATGATAATGGGATTCGCCCCGGGAATTCGGGACATACTTAGGATGGTGTTAGCCGCATGATGGAAGAATTCATGGAAGCTGCCCTGAAGAAAACAAGGCAGGGGATGAAAAAGGGGAATTCGCCTTTCGGGGCTTGCGTAGTCAAAAATGGCAAGATTGTGGCCGTTGCCCACAACACTGTGCTTGAAAAACACGATTCAACCAACCACGCTGAAATCAACGCGATTAGGAAGGCGTGCAAAAAGCTGGAAACGCATAATCTTGAAGGCTGTGCGATTTATTCCACTACTGAGCCATGCCCAATGTGCTTCTCGGCAATTCACTGGGCAGGCATCGGAGCGATTGTCTATGGCACCAACATCAAGGATGTCAAAAGACTGGGATTCTCCGAGTTGACAATCAGCAATGATGAGATGAAGAAAAAGGGCGGGGCAAAAATTAAGATCAAAAAGGATTTTATGAGAAAAGAATGTTTGCAGCTCCTTAAAGACTGGAAGACTGGCCGCGGCAGGGTTTACTAGGCTCGTCGATGCCAAGGTTCCTGAATGCCTCTGCAACCCTTGGGTTCCTATCCTCATGGAACCTGCTAATCTTATATGCAAAATGAAGAAGGCTAATCGAGTCTAATCCTTCGTTCTTCCTGAGCCGATTTACTTCGTTGAATAACATTACTGCTGATGATTTAGTTTTCATAATAATCACGTATCAATTAGCCTGAGCTGGCTGTAAGTAATGGAATTGTAGAAAAAAGAATAAAAGGCTTTTCAGAATTTTGAGGCTATTGCCACAAGCAGGAGAATTGCTCCGATAAGTATCAGTGGAAGCGTGATTTTTGAGATTGCCACTATGGAATTGACTGTAGAAATCAGTTCTATCGACTGTTTTGCCCCAATGACATTGATGTCAAACCACTTGGTGTCTGAATGGAACTTGGCGCTCTGCACATCTGATTTTGCTTCCCTGCAAGCATCACGAACGGCAGTGACAAGATTTTTCTCATTGTCAAGCGGGTTGAGAACCCCCCTTACCATATTCATCTCATGGGTGTCAGTAGTGAAAATGCCAATTTCGCATCCCCCAAGCTCTTTTTTCACTTCCTTCTCAAGTCTGTCCCTGAACTTTGGTGTGACTCCGTTCGAATCTATCAGCACGATTGCGTATTCCGGCGATGATGAGAAGAGTGCCACTTTCACGCCGGCAGAGCCGACAACGTCAGACTCGACTTTCTTGAACGCAACTCCAACCTTTAGGGGGTTCGTGGATGATTTGGCTGAGAGGGAGTTCCTAAGAGCCCGAAGATAGCGGTATCCAACCAAAGAACCTGGCTCAAAGCTGGTTATGTCCCCAGTCTCAGAATTGTGCTGGTCAACCACCATTGCATGGTCACATTGCTTTTCAGCCTCCAGCATGAATGAAAGTCCAAGGCCGAAATTAATGTCTTCTGTCAGTTTGGGCGCTCTTGTCAAACTCACCATTGATGATTTGTTTACCCTGAGCGCCTGTGCCCTGCATTCGTCCATTGCTCCAGTAGAAATCGAAACTTTCGCATCATTGTAAACTGCCTTTTTCAGTGATGAATCTATTGCGGTTATGATTTTCTTCATCTCTGAAGTCGATACCGGATTAAGATCATGAGTCACAGTTCCGTGGAAAACAAATGTCTTGGACTTGTGATTCTTGTCCATCTCTTCGGCTATAAGGTGAGAGAACTCACTCCCCCCGAGGTTTCCGAACGGGCCGAAGTGCACATTCGGCGTGACAAAGAACACAGTGTCGTTTTTCCTTTTGAAAGCCATCAGGGAAACCGTGGTTTTCGCAGGCTCCCCCACCTGCTCAAAGGCCTGCTCCATATCCTTGTTGTGGTAGAGCCACTGGCTGAAGAAATATGACATCGCGTCGGTGCTGCGAATGCCAAAACTCTTTTTCATTGGGGCGTTGATTATGAAGAAGAAAATCGTAAGGGCAGCAAGAAGCACAAATGCTGACACATAGAACTTGAGTGCCAAATCAAAGAAAGACTCATTAGTGACATAAAGAACCTGGGTGCTCACAAGGAAGAACAGGTAGAAAAGAAGCTGAATCATTGAAAACAGGATTGAGCGATACTTGAGCACAAAGACAAATCTCGCAATAACATACAATAGGATAAATACCAAAGCTGAACCGACAAGGACAACGAGCTGGGCCAAGACCGGATCCACATCAGCAACCAGGATACTGGCAGCGTATGCAAGGGAGTATACAAATTCTCCCCCCAAAGCTGTCCCTGCAATTCTTCGGAACGGCATCTTCCGGATAAGGAGTTTTATGACCAATGATGAGAGCAGGGCCGGAAAGGTAAGGAGCATCAGACCGTCTAAGATTCCCTGCTCCAACGGCCCTCCAAGATTGAAAAATATACCAAAAACAAGGCCAAGCGCAATCATACCCAAAAGGAGATAAGGAGTTGGCGGCAGAGCGAATAGATAAGAAGTCAAACTTACGGCCTTGTTAATATTTGTCATCCGTTTAATAAATTATCTAATGCTTTTTAAAGTCATGTCAGAGCACATCTGCCCCAAATGCGGCAAAAACAGCAGCGAAGCAGACTTCATAGACGCATTCTGTACCGACTGCTACCCAGCCAAAATCAAATGCCCAACCAAGCTTAGGGTAACCCAGTGCCGAAGCTGCGAGAAATTAAGAATCAGTGCAGACTGGGTGATTTTTAGCAAGAAAAAAATCAGCGAGTTCGTAGTAAGCAAGTGCAAAGGAGAATTCACAAGCGGCGAATATGACATGGAAACTGAAATCGCCACTCTCACAGTTGAAAAAGAAGGCAGCAAGGCGAAAATAACCAAAAGAATCCTTCTTCAGATTGAGCCGACCCTTTGCAGGAACTGCTCAAGGGTAAGCGGAGGCTACTTCCAGGGGATTGTGCAGATTCGCGGCCCTGAGAAAAAGGTTGAGAAATACGCCGAGATGCTTTACAAGAAACTCAAGGACAGGACATTCATAGCAAAAGAGGAAGAGAAGCATGGCGGCTTGGATATTTACGTTGGCAACTCCAAGGCAGTGGTTGCCTTGCTGGCTACTCTCAAAGTCGACGCTACAATTACCACTAAACTTGCCGGAGTCGATCAGGGAAGACGATTTTATAGGACTACCTTCCTGATTAGGCTCTAGAATTTCAGCCCTTTTGGAACTTTCAATGCCTCTGGCACTGCCGGAAGGTGAAGGAGGGTGCTCTTGAACCTTGCAATCAAAGCGAACAGTGCTGCTTTTGCAGGCGCGATTCCGAATAATGAAAAGACCAGTGTTGAACCTCCTTCGCTAAGGCCTAATCCTGCTATTGTCGGCGATGGCACGAATTCCAGCATTGTAATCAATGGCTGGAGGAAGTAATATGCAAGGAATTCGGGAAATGGCGTGTCAAGCGTTATGCCAACTGCTTTTGCGGCAAAGTACCATGAGAGGGCCCTGAAATTCCATGAGATTAGAATCAACGCCAGAATATGTGGCGTTTTCTCAATCACAACATGGGATTTTTCCTGCATTCTCACTGTGACTGCATAAAGCTTTGAAACTAGTGGAATCCTTTCAACAAATGAAAAGAGCCTCAGGAATTTTTTTGAGAAAAGGATAAGCACCATCAGGGCAACCAGGAATGAGATTACGACAACCCCTCCAATAAGAAGAATCCCATCTCCAGGGCCGATGAATACGAATATCAGGTAAAGAATTGCGATACTGCCAGTCACAATCTTGAATACAAAATCAAACATCTGTGGTCCGAATATTGAAAGAAGAGCTTTTTCTGAAGGAACTTTGTGGTTGTAGTGCAACGCAGCTGCTGTTGCGAAGTAACCTGTTCTTGAAGGTGTGAAATCAGCCATCAGCATGCCGACAAAGTGAGAGCGGAGTATGTTCAGCAGACCGACTTTCTCCCCAGCCCCATCAAGAAGAATCTGAATCCGGTACGACATTATTATGTCCATTGTGAAAAGTGCCCCAATACTGAGGACAAGGTAGTGCAGCTCCAGGCTCGCAAGCTCGCCAAGGACATCCTCGAACCCGACAAAGTGCAGGATTACCCCTACCAATAACAATGAGATTATAGTATTGACTAGGATGAGGATTTTTTTCCGCATGGGAAATCTTCAGAACAAAGATTAATTAACTTCTTTGAAGCGCACCGTGAACTCAAGATCCATAGTGTCAGGTGCAAGGCCTGGAACCGGAGGAACAAGTTTGTTTATCCGGTTCACAAAATCAAGGCAGGAGTCCTTGCCCTTTATTCTTGAAGAGAAACAGTTCAGGAAACAGATGAGGTTCTCTGAGTAGAGGTAAAGCACCGCGCGGAGGTTCTTCCCAAGTTCCTCAGGATTCTTCTCAATGCTGGTCGTTCCCTGCATGTTCGGAGTGTTCAGATTAATTCCGAATGTGCTGGTGTGTGATTTCTGTGAAAGAACCCAGTACTGGTTGTGGAAGAATGATTCAAACCTTTCCTTGGAATAGAGTGATTTCATGGTCTTCTGGAAGTTGTACTTCCTGCGCAGATTCTGGAGTTTCCTTTCCTTTGTATTTGACCATTCACCAGAGAATTTCTCCTCTTCAAGATAACTGGTTTCAGAATGATTCTCAAATATCTGTCGGTCGGCAAGGTAAGCATACTGCCAGATGATTGTCTCAAAAACAGTCCTCATGTTGTTGCCTGAGGGGTCGGGCATTCCAGACCTAAGCAGACTGTATGTAGCTGAAAGATAAACACAGTTACGGTAGAAAAGGGCTGCAAGCTCCTGGTTCAGGCCATCCATCCCAGATTTGTCCAGCTTGAAGTAAGTATCAAATGAAAACGCGAGCGCTTCCTCAATCAAAGAGCATTCCTCAGGAAATCTCCTGCCGGTTTCCCTGGCAACATGCGAATACTGTTTGGCAAGGTCCTTGAATTTCATCAAATCACTCGTAAAGTTTTTTGTAAGCGTCAAAGAACGGGGCAAAGAGGATTGATTTCGCATAATTCCTGTTCTTCTTCGCTCTTCGAATCGAATAGGCGAACGCCCTCTCCCCGTATGGAACATATTCAACAATGTGGAATCCCGTCTTCCTAAGTTCCTCATAATACTTTGGCAGAACCCCTTTCAATACCTGCACTTGGAAGAACTTCTTTTTATGTTCCTCCTGAAGCTTGAGCGCAAGCTCAACTGCCTGCCGATGGTGCGATGCGATGGCAATCCCAAAATCCCGGGAGCCCTTCTCAAAGGCGACAGATATCAGGCTGAGGAATTTTACGTGGATTTCATGAGGGTCAGTCAAGGCAATATCGTTATGCTCAGGATATGTCCCCTTCACAAGCCTTACTCTGACATTTGCTTTCTGTGAGAGTTTAATCATATCAAGCAGGTCTTTTTCAGTCCTTCGCAGGTTCGCCTGAAGGCATATTCCAAGCTTGTATTTGGGCACGAATTTCTTGTAGAAACGAAGGGTAAAATCAGTGTACCTTGAATCCTCCATGTCAATCCAGACCAGAATTTTCTTTGCGCTTGCGTATTTGATAACCTCAAGCATCTGCGCTGAGCAAAATTTCTCAGAGTCCTTCCTCGCAGAGAGCGTTAAACCCAAACTGGCTTGGCTTGATGCTAATCGCAGTAGAACTTGTAAGCAAATCAATCAGGTGCTTGTACTGCTTTACAGTGTTCAGGACTGAAGTTACCTCTACGTGGTGCTCGCCAAGATAGTTGATGGTGCAATGGCAGCCGCGGCATTTCAATTTGCGGCAATAGTTCACGGCATCTTCTGCATTCTCCCCCGCAACCCATCGGTTGAGGAGTTTCAGGAACATGAAATTCCCGAAGTCACGGATAGCTCTGCTCGGCATAGATAAACGGTAAGAACTAGGAAGTATACGTTTTTATGCCTTCAGTCGAGTGTAATCTCTTTACCTAGGATTTTCCTGTTGGCAATTTCACTAATTTCTTTGTCGCTAATCTGGAAAACCAGATAGAGTTGCGGGTTTGTTTCTCTCATTTCATCAAAGAAATCCCTTTTCTCCCTGAGAATTCCGGTAGCCCCTTCCTTGTTTGTTTTTTCAAGCTTTTTCTTCCAGGATTTTATTTTAGAAATCGCGTTCCGATATTCTTTGGTATCATGAAGCTCCATAATATCACCTAGTTGCCTGTTCCAGAGGGGTCTACGGAAATGAGGGGCACATCGGCAAGCGGGCTGCTCCACGCGCGGTAATCAATTCCAGCGCGCTCAAGTCGGCCTCGCACGTACACTAATGCCTCATAGCCATTTTCCAGCCTGGTAAGGCGGCTGAATGTTCCGCTGCCAAGCCTCCGGTCCACCAATCTCCGGACTTCAGTAAAGTCCCCGGTAAGGTATGCCTGCCTAAGCCTTCTTGGCCCAACAAGCCGCTGTAAGTAGTAACTGACTGCAGTCTCCAAATGATATGCTATTGTGGTCGGAGAATGGCCACGGTCCCGGGTTAGCTGCTGGGCATGCAGTTCAGTAAGCCCCTCATGAAGCCAGCTAACTTGCCCCCTCACAGTTTCATGGCCGCCAGCTGCGCTCCACCTTATGCTGAACCCGCCGCCAAGCCATGCCGCATAATGCAGCTGCTCATGCAGAATAATCCTCCTCCGGTCAGCATCAGACATGGGCCTGGAACTGATAAGTATGTGGCTTGTTCCTGGCATGTAGATTCCCTGAGTATCGTGATAGCCTAGAACATCATCTCCAAGTTCGAAAAAGGCTTGGGGTTCAGTAGTGATTATTGGCGGGCTCCGCTCAAATCTGCTATAGATGAATTCGCCGAGATAGGATTCGCTCAGCCAGGTTCTTGATATTTCCCTGCTCGCCCGCGCATCCCAGGATGCAAGACCCTCAGGAACAGGCATGGTTGCAGCCAGCCTCAAGCTCTCAACATCACGTCCGCTGCTGCCAGCAACAACCTCACTATAGAAATCAACAAGCCCGCTTGTGTGTGAATGCGCATCGGCCTCGCTCCGAAGTATCAATTGAGGTTCTCTGGAAAATCTTGATGGCGCTGCCCTTGGCTCAATCTCATGTTCAACAAAACGAATCGCGTCCCTAATCGAACTTGTCGCCGCGTCAACAGAACGCCGGGCATCCACTTCCCTTACAGAAGTTCTTCTTGGAATTGGAGAAGCGGTTCTGGCAATTTCCCTTGCAGTATCAACAACCGCATCCGGAGTTCTTCTGAGATTTCTTCTTGGGCCGGCCATTCAATCCACCTTCAGCTGATAGCAGATGTCCGAGAACATCTTCAGCCTAATCTGTGCTGATTCGTGGTCCTTCTTTCCTTTCAGGGATTTCTTCATCCAGTTTGAGAAGAGTTTGTGCGCTTTTTTCAGGTATTTGATTTTTTCTGAGAGCTCTTTTGGCTTCTTGGACTGCTCCCAGTCTGCAAGCGCGATTTCGATTTTTGAGATGGATTGGCTTGCCAGGTTCCTTGCTTTTTTTTCCAATGCAAGCGTCTCATCCATTAGATTACCTCAGCCGGAAAACCCTTGGCTTGAGCATCCCTTCAGCCTCAAGGTCTTCTGACTCTACAATTCCCTTTTTCTCAAGCAGTTCTATGTAGTTCCTTATCTGCCGCTTGCTTTTTGGGATTTTCTCTGTGAAGCGGTCATAAAGCTCTGATGATTGGAGCTGGCCGTCTTTGAGGATTTCCATAATCAGGAGTTCCTCGGATGACATATTGTACTCGTTCAGTTTTGAGGATTGGTCGTCATGTTGCCACATCCTCAACATCCTGGAGCATGATTTTCCTTCTGTTGGCCTTTTCAGCGTGCTTGGCGCTTTTCCAGAGCCTCTCTATGGCAACACGCGCAGAGCCATCGGGAACCGAACGCGCGATTTTCGTAAGCAGGCGGCCATCATAGCTGCCAGGGGCAAGCGCCCGCTCTGAGCGCACTTTTAGCAGCGCGACAAGCTGCTCCTCGGAATATTCCTTGAACTCAAGGTCAGAAAAACGCAGTGAGCTGCGCACCCTGCTGTCAAGCTTTGATAAGAGTTCCTTGTT
The DNA here is from genome assembly GCA_963791815.1 of uncultured Microcaldota archaeon. Lineage (GTDB taxonomy): Archaea > Micrarchaeota > Micrarchaeia > Anstonellales > Bilamarchaeaceae > Bilamarchaeum. The sequence continues at coordinate 92,166 of CAWBTT010000003.1, forward strand.
GTTGGTTATGCCGATTATGCCAAAGGTCAGTTTCTGCTCGTTTGCCCTTGAGACAACGTAAAGGAGTTTGTCATGGCGAAGCCCGTCCATCTCATCAAGGACAAGCAGGATAGGCTTGTTGTAATTTTTCACATACTGGGAAATGCGGTCGAATATTTCATCAGTAGCCAGGCCCCTCCTTGGAAGAGGGAGCCGCATCTCCTCAATTATTTTATTGTAGACTGCCATCTGCGTGGGATTTTCCCAGCAGTTCACATATACTGGAAGGACTGATGATGAGTGTTCGCCCAGCTGCTTCATTATGTAGCGGACACATGTTGTTTTTCCGCACCCGGATGGGCCATAGACAAAAAGATTGTCAGGGGTTCTCCTGGTAATTAAGGTTTGATTGAATCTGCCACTGCCTGCAATTCATTGTCGCGGTGGACAAGCCCATCCGGCATGTAGTCAGGAAGAAGGACATCCTCATACTTGATAATGCGCGGCTCCTCATCCACACCATCGAAATAATTAGGCATCAGGTGCTATCTTTCTTAAGGTTTAAAATTACCGCGGAAACATGGTTATTCCGCGGAAATGTTTTCCCGAGAAAAACCACGGAAAGAATAAAACTGATTGCCTCCCCAGAACAATCTGATGAGCATCTGGGTGCTGAAGGAAGACGGCCAAAAAGAGAATTTCAATCCTGCTAAAGTGAAATACGCAGTAAGACGAAGCGGCCTCAGCATGAAGGAAGCTGATGAGGTCATGAAGGAGCTTCGGCCACAGCTTTTCAACGGCATAAAGACCAAGCAAATCTACAGGCTTGTCTATGGGATTGTAGATGATATGAGGCCTGAGGTCTCGCACAGATACAATCTCAAAAGGGCCCTTCAGAGGATTGGGCCTGCAGGTTATGAGTTTGAGGATTTCACAGCAAGCCTTCTTGACCTTGAAGGCTACTCCACAGACGTCCGCCAGATTCTGGAGGGAAAATGCGTCTCGCACGAGATAGATGTGGTCGCGAGCAAGGGAAAGGAAAATTACATGATTGAGTGCAAATTCAGGAATCAGCCAGGTTACAAGTGCAGAATCCAAACCGTGCTTTATGTTTATGCCAGGTTCCTTGACCTCAAGGAAGGGGCAAAAAAAGGCTACTGCGAGAACTTCACAAAACCCTGGGTCGTCACCAACTCAAAATTCTCCCAGGATGTGCTCTCATATTCAGAATGCATGGGCATTGAATTACTCGGATGGAAATACCCTCTGAAGAACGGGCTTGAGACCAGGATAGACAAAAGCAAGTGCTATCCCATAAGCGTGATAAACATGAGCGACCGGGTCCTTCGGCAGCTTCTGAACAAGAAGATAGTGACTGTATACGATGTTCCTGAAAATGCGCAGAGACTCTCTACAAGAACAGGGATATCACTGCGCAAGGCAAGAGAGATAATAGAACGGACTGAGCATGCTCGCTAAAAGATGTTCGCAGGATGAGGATTGACAATGGAAAGGCTCGGTGAAGTCGATGTCCTGCGTGGAATCGCCATAGTGCTTATGGTCATCTACCACTTTTTCTTCGATGTTTACCTCTTCGGATTGGCTGATATCGACTTGTACGGTTTGCCATTGATCCTTTTCCAGAGATTGATAGGTACCCTTTTTCTCCTGCTTGTCGGTGTTTCCATTGTCCTGAGCGAGAGCGTAACAAGGAAGGATATCTTCATCATGTCAAACGGGCTGCCAAACTTGGGGCTGTGGCTATCCTGATAACAATCGCGACATGGCTTTACTCCCCTGAAGGATTCATACGCTTTGGAATCATACACATGATTGCCCTCTCGACTATCATTGCCCCGCTCTTCTTCAGGTTCGGGAAACTGAATATCCTTCTTGGGGCAGTTCTAATACTCGGAGGAATCCAAATCCATTACACGGACATCGATTATCTATTCTGGCTGGGGCTGATTCGGTATGATTACGTGGCATTTGACCACTATCCCCTGGTTCCATGGTTCGGGGTTGTACTGGTAGGGATGGAGCTTGGAAAAGTGGTTGGTTCCTGGAAAAAGTTCGTGCCAAAGAACGAGATACTCTCACTCTTGGGAAGGAACTCACTGATTATCTATCTAATCCACCAGCCTTTGCTGATAGCAATTCTTCTGCTTTCTCTTCAAATCTTGTGAGGAAATTTTCCCAGGTAAATTCCTCCTTGACTTTGGCCCTCCCATTCCTGCCCATCTTTTCGCAGGCATCAGGATTCGCCGCTAGCCAGGACATCCGCTCTGCCATCTGCTCGGGGGTCTCTACAAGGAACCCATCGACAGAATCAGAAACAGTTTCCTTTGGCCCTCCATTGTTCCTGGCTATGCAGGGTTTTGATGATGCTAAGGCCTCAAGAGGAACAATCCCAAAATCCTCATCAAATGGAGTGTAAAGCACAGAGTAGCATCTTGAATAGAGGTCGCGGAGCCTTTCATCTGAGATATTTGTTTCAATGATGACTGAATCATCACAAAGAGACTTGATTTTACGCAAATAACGCCCCTCTGCCCTGACCCCGGCAAGCACAAGCTTCCACCCGGGATTGCACCTTGAGAATTTTCTGAATGCTGAAACCGCGAACTCAAAATCCTTCTCAGCAGAGAACCTGGACGGGTAGAAAAAGAACTTCTCATAATCCCTGCATCTGAAGGACCCTGAATCAACACCAGGGTAGAGGACTTCTGAATCAGCCTTAAGATATTTCCTGATGCGCGCGCGCGTATTCAGGCTGTTGGTGAATATGTGCTCTATCTTCGGAATTATTTTGGAATCATAGTGGCGGTAAATCCGGCCCCAGTAATCATGGTAGGCTCTTTGCATGACATTCATCCGTCCAAGCTTCCAGCCCCTAAGGTCATACGCGATTCTTTCTGGGGTGTGGCAGTACCATATCATTGGGGAATTGTGGTTCCTTACCCAGTGTGACGGCGCAAGGTGGGCATTAATCACATCATAGTCCCTAAGCCTGACATTAAGGAAATGGTGGGAGAGTTCTGCCTGGGCAAACGGAAGGTGCCTAAGCGGGCTTTTTGCCACCTGGATGTCAAGATTATCAAACTCAGGATAAAGGTGCTCTTTCTCGTGCCGAAGGACATGGATAGTGGCATCAAAACGCTGGGCGATTTTAAGGAGTACGATACCTGCGCCTCCGCGGCTGATAAGTGAATTAGTAGCAATAAGAAGCCTCATCAAAGAGAAATAGAAAAGAGAAAATAAAAGATTATTTCTTCTTGCCCTTGCCTCTCCAGTACATCACTCCACCAAGGAGCAGAGCAAGGAGAATCAACAGGAAGATCAGGGAGAATCCATCATCGGATGTATCAGTCGGCTTGTCCGGCTCCACTGGAGCTGGCTTTGGAAGCGACTTGACTGTGGTTTCAGCATCCACATCTCCATTCTCATCCATAAGGGCAACCTTGTATGAACCTTCAAGGCTAAGTGGCAGAACGAACTGTCCGTTCTCATCGGTCTTTCCGGTGTATTTCTTTCCGTCAGGGCCGGTGATTTCAACGTCACAGTTCTTGCAAGGCTCTCCGCCAAGAGTTACTTTGATGGTCTTGTTGTCCCCAACAAAACCATCTTCTCCCTCGACTTCGTTCAGTTTGCAGAGGTTGTCAACGCAAGTGTATCCATCCTGGCATTCTGGACAGCTCTCATCGTCACCGCACTCGTAAGGAACAAGTGTGTGGTTGACAACATCGCCGCATCCTGATACAGGCATGCAGTCGCCTCCAGTTGTGCAGTAGTGGCTTGATGCGCAGTCCGCATCAACAGTACACTCAGGTCCTTCTGGTGTGCCAGTTTCTGGTTCAGGCTCTGGTGTTGGTTCAGGCTCTGGCTCCGGGGTTGGTTCTGGCTCTTCATCTTCTTCGCATGATGCGCATGAAACAAGCGTTTCAGTCACGGTCTTTGGAGAGTACCCTTTCTTGTTTACATAGACACTTACTTTCATGTCACAGCCAGAGAATGTAAACTCACCATTGCTGTCAGTGTTTCCTGATGCGATTGGACCGTTGCTAACATCCTGGACAGTTACCTTCGCGCCGTTTACCGGGTCGGAACCATCCTCAACGAGGACGAGATTCTCATCACATGATGAATCGACTTCCACTTCGAATTTTTTGTTGGAAGGGCCATCGTCATCGTCGCCTCCATCCTGATAATAGTAGTAACCAGGCCAGATACATTGATGGCAGCTCCAGCCATTTCGGAAACAGACGCCACAGTCCGGCACCTGAGGACCGAATACGCCCTCACAGCAAACATACATGTTATCCTGAATCACCACTGGAAATTTAACTTGCGCAAACGCAAGCGAGGACATTATTACCAACAGAACTATCGAAACGAGAAAAATCTTACTGTTCATGCTAACTCTCGCTCGGGTTATATTTATAAAGTTTTACAATAGACGGCACATTATTCCTTGAAAACACACCAAAATAGAACGCTGCCGCAAATCATGGAAAAGAGAAGCATCCCAAGTTCATTAGAGCCAATGTAGCCAAAGGCAGTGCCGAGATATACAAGTGCAAGGAAAAGAAGCAAGCTGGCAAGCTGGACCCTTGATGGGAAGAGAAGAAGGACCAATGCCAGGAATACAGCCAGAAGGAGGAGGAGAAGCTTCAGGTGCAGGCTCTTGAATTCCAGTGTTCCTGGCCCTTTGAATTCAAAGCCGTTGGCAACGCCATGCCAGGAAAAAGGCTCCTGTCCATCAAACCTCACATTATCACGGTTTCCGCTTGTTACAACTATGTATGGATATTCTGATTCAGTGACTCGTACTGCGCTCGGGCTCAGTTTCTCATATGTGACATTTGAGGAATATTCGCCAAGGAGAAGCTGCCCCATCCTTGCGCTCCCGTTGGTTTTTGCTGATATTATGGAGCCTTTGACAAGATTGTTCCTGAATAGGTAGAAGTTTGTGGATTCATAGACCATATCGATATTAGGCACCCCAGCAGCCCTGTGGAAAAGCCAAAGATAATGCGGCGAATCAGGGTCATGCTTGAAGAGAAGGATATATCTCGCATTGAGAGGTAGGAGGAGCGTTGCTGTATCATTGATATACTCACGGTTATTGAAAAGGAAACGCAGATAATCGCCCTTAGGGTCCTTCATATCACTGTAAACGCTCCGGCTCTCGAGCATCTTCCCGGTTATGACTGGCCTTGAGAAAAATACGCTTGCAGGGTTGCCAAGGCTTTTTTGTGAGCTGTTCACCCATCCATAGTAAGTATAAAGATGCGGCGGGAGGACCAGGAGATTGCCTGGGGTCGAGTCGTTCTCAAGTATTGCATCTGCCAGATACCACTCATCAGGATATACTGTCGGACCAATCTGCCCAAGGAATCCGAAGAAACCGAAATTGTAGATGAAAGGAAGGGCAAGGAAAAACAGCAGAACCGCGTATTTCCAGGTGCCTGAGAACCTTTTGGTTATGGCGTGCGCCCCATAAGCGCCAAGAGCCGAATAAACCAAAGCAATCATGCCGACGAACTTGTGAGAATCACGGAAAAAGAAATACAGTGGTATATCCTCTCCAAAGAAAGTGAATATCCACGATATAGGGCTTTGCACTCCCAGAGATACTAAGAACCCGATTGCAAAAATAATCGAAAGTATGAGAAGCTCTTTCCGATTTTGTTTGAAAAGATGCGATGCCCCGGCAAGGACAAGGGCCGCGATAGCCGCGAATGGGACATACCATAAATCAAAAACATCATATGTCAGCTGGAAACCGCCCCTCCAGAAACCGTGCAAAGTGGCCACTGCCAATTCAAGCCCCATGCCCATCCCCTTTGCGCCGAAATCAGCGAGGTTGCCGGCGGCTGAGCCAGGCTCATAATATGAATCATATACGAGCAGTGTCGGGACGCTCCAGAAGAGGTTCATCAAAACAACTGCGCCTGCAAGGATAGCCGTTCTCCAGGCCAGGGCCTTCTTTCCCTTGTATGATACGAACCTGACGGCAAAGGATACGAAATAGCAAAGCAAAAGTATGAACATTCCATGCGAACTGATTGCCGCGGCGCTTGTTATGAGCGCGGATTTTACCAGATTGTCCCTTTTCTTTGGGCGCTCGATAAAATCATTGAAGAATTTTATCGCAATTGGCCAAAGCGCGTATGAGAGCAGGAGAAACCAGTTCCCTGCAAGGAACCTGACAAAGACAAACGGATTGAGCACATAAAGAAATCCTGCGAAGTAGCGCGCCCTGCCAAGCTCCTTTGGCAGTGCGTAATGCATTGAGACTCCTGATGCGAAAAGCAAAAGGAAAAGCATCGCTTTCTCAAGGAAATCTATTGGAAGATAGTTTGAAAGAAAACCAAGCACCAGCTTCAGTGGAACGTATGCCCCATAAGGAGTCGGTCCGCTTGAGAACAAATCCCCGAACTGGAATTCGTCAAAGCTGCTCGGCCCGAAACGCATATCAAGCGCAAGATAATAGCCCTCTGGCAAGAGAGGCATCATCAGCAGGAATGCCAGGACCAGATAAACTATCAGCGGGTTTTCACGAATCATTTTTTTCAACCAAGTATTGTAAGAGTGAGACCAATGCAGCAGAGGCAAAATAAACATATGCCAGAACGCCGAACTGCAGATACTGCGCAAAAGCGGCGAAGAGGGAGATTGATGAGAGCAGGAGGTAGAATCCGAAGAACAGTGCAAGGAAAATTGGGATGTCCGTTCCTTTCAGTTTCCACCATAGCAGGGAAAGCAAAGGTATCGCAAGAAGAACTATATCATTGAGAGTGGAAAGATAGGCAAGGGAAACGAGCAGAACCATAGCCGCGAAAATCACATTCATTTGTCAAACCTCCTTGAGAGCAGATAGACTGCCAATATGCCGATTGCGCCAAGAAGAGCCCAAAGGTTGGAGAACCTTTGCGGCTCGAATTCCATTTTCACAGTTGTTGGGCCGCTTTCATTTATCAAGAACCCGTTTATTGAGAAGTATGAAGCGAATGGCCGGTAGCTCCCCTCATCCGTCTCAGCCAGCCAGACCGGGCTGAACCCCCGGTTGAGCGATACGAAAAACGGCCCTGCCGAGTTTGCAGTGACAGTATATTCTGATGGGCCGTTCTTCACATATGAAAATCCGGTAACGTTGTTCAGACCTTTCCCATTCTTTGTCAAGGTCACATGGTCAACTGCAATTGAGCCTTTGAGCGGAACCACCTGGACCAGGTGATTCCCAGGTTCAAGATTAACAGAGCCTTTTACTTCTTCCATGTCAAGGAGAATCTTGTGCTCCCCGCGGATTGATGATGTGATTGTATACTGGCCGCCAGATATGACCTCGAAGGGCGAACTCAATGCCATTGTTGAATTTGCAAGATAGAATGTCGATGATGTGCTGTCTTGGACTATCCTGTAATTGCTGTTGCCGAAATCACCGAGCCCTGTAAGCCGGAAGAGGAATGTCTTATCTTCCCAGTCTGGCGATGGCGTCCCCTTGGGAAGAACATACCCGATGTTCAGGGCATTGTAGCCGCCAAGTGATTCGGCGCCCAGGTTGTGACTGCCTTTTGAAAGTTCTCCGGAGTAGATTTTTTCCCAGTAGAAATGGCTTATGTTTGCCTGGGTTTTCATTGTGTAAAGCTCTTTGCCATCAAGATAGAGCCGCATGCTTCCGGCATAAGGACCTTTGTACATCCGCAGATAAACGTCATAATCAGACGTGTTCTGAACTTCGAAGGACTGCTGGATGCGCGGCCCGTTTTTTTCATAGGCCAGTTTCTCTATTTTGAAATCATGAATGGAATATGTTGAGCGGTTTCCGTTTGAGCGCGCGGTGAAAAGAATGGTTGAGATGGCAGTTTCAGGCGGTATTGTGAATTCCTCAGAAACATTTGGCCCAATTGAAAGCAAGGGAACCGAGTCTATTATGTCACCGTACGCATCCTGCAGGAACAATTCGGCATCCACCATGCCATCGACTTCTTCCTCAAGGTAGAATTGGACCCGGTAATCAGAGCCGGTCTCAAGATTGATTGGGGCGCGCGTGGCAGTGTATATTGTCTTTCCTGCCTTGATAGTCACCTCGCTCCCATTTACTGATGAGATTGTGTCAACTGCTGAGAGTGCGAAATCCTCAGTCCCCATCACAGTCTTGTATTCCTTCCTTCCGGTGCGCACAGGGTCGCGGTATGTTGCTGCGAAACCAGCCTCAAAATGATGGTCCCATGTCCTGAAAGGAGATTTTTTCTTATCATCATAAGAGGTTGGGCTAAGACCTGCCCAGCCATTACGCGAGCTTGATGACTTGGCAGCACGGTAGAAGGTAAACGCAAGGCCTGAATCATATGTCTGCGACAATACTGGGGCAGAATCAAGGACAATCGTGTCTGCCGCGTTTACTGCGTCGCTGTTATAATCAAGGAATGCCATTGGGAAAAGAACCATGTCCATGGATGAGTTTTCTGGAGGCTCGCGCATCAGCGAACGGACGGCCTCATATGAGGCGTAGGATGCGTAAACATTTGAGGGGATGGTCACATCTGAGGTTTTGTTTGAGATTCTGAAGAGGGAGTAGATTTCACCATCATAAACACTCTCAAATGATTTTGAGAAGTATTTTGTGTTCTCCTCTCCCCCGACCATGGCATACTCGACCCCGAGGGAGCCGAATGCGGACATCCCGCTGTAATTGGAATTTTGCCTGTAGGCCCCGATTTCACGGTGAAGGAAAGTCCGGATGCTGAAAACGTTTCCGTATAAATCTTTACTTCCGCTTTTGTGGATACCATAAGCCACGACGCTTGAGTTGCCCCCAAGGATTTCGTTTATTTCAGTAAGGTCATTGGTTATGTGCGTGTAGTCCCTTTTCTGGATGCTTCCGTCGATATCTCCAGTAAGGTATGGCCATGAAAGGAATAGCAGGAGGGGGATGCTAAGCAATGCGAATGCCTTCATTCGAACATCGTTCTTTTTGTGGGCAGTGACGCAGAAACGGAGGAAAATGAGGGAAGTGAAGAATGGCACCAGGTGAAGGAATTTGTTTGGGACCCTCATCAGCCACCCGACAACAGGAACATCAAAATTCAGTATTTCATAGATAGAGCCAAAGGGGCTGCCCGAGCCTTTCGAAAGGAAAAACACTATGACAAGACCCAGCGATGCCATTATAGACCATGGATTCCGGTCGCTAAGGCCGAATATGAAAAGCACTGCTGCAAAAACAAAGGTGAGAAGGAAAAAGGCCTGGCCGGCCGGATACTGGTAATCTACCCATGGCCACCAGAACGCAGTGTAATCCATCAGAATCGGAGCCGGAAGATATGCAGCTTGTGAGAATGTGTCAAGCATATTATGGGAAAGGGCATGGAAACCGTGCTGTGATTTTATTGCGGTTGTTACCAGGTAGGGGGAAGTGACAAAGGCAGTCGAGAAAAGGAAAACCAACCCTAAAACTGCCAGGATTGGGATGAGTTTGAGGGGGTTCCTCCCTTTGAGAGCGGCAAGCACTGCCAAAGGGACTGCCATCATGAGATAAAGCAGCGCGTGGACCACCATCAGGAACATGAAGCCGGCAAGAAGCCCAGCCAGTATCGCGCTTTTCATTGAAAGTTTTGATAGGGAATTGTATGTGAAGTAGAAGAACAGTGGGAATACTGCCACATTTATCATTGGGTAATATTTCAGAAATACCTGCAGGGTTATCGGATTGAAAAGGTAGATTAATGCGAATGCAACCGCAATCAGCCGTTTTGCGTTTCCCTTGACTCCGCTTTCCTCAAGGATTTTCTCACCCACAAAAAATGATATCACAAGGACCGCGAATGGGATGAGGGTGAACTTGATGCGGTCATACGTTTCCAGGTCAGTGAAAAGATATATCCAGGATTCTGGGATGCGCTTGTAGAAATCAAAGTCAATCAGATTGTAATTCTTGTAGAGCGAAAGGAAGTTGTCCCTGTAAGCCTGCATGTCCACTACGGTTGTCGCGTCACGGTAAACGAAATTCCCGCTATCAATGATAGACTGCCATGAAGCCAGTATTGAGAGCAGCAGGAAAAAGAGTAAGATTAGAAATAATGATTTGTCAGGTTTCATGGTTCACCTTGCCTGTATTTTGCCTGCCAGAAAGCCAGCAGTCCCGGCAACATACTCAAGACTTTTGATTGCCAGTAGTCCAACTGCAGGAATCGGCTTTGAAGGTATGTTTGAGAGAGCGCCAGAAATAAAATGCTTTCGTGTTTTGAGGAATCTGCCTGAGCCGCTGGATTTCAGGTATTTTGGAAGCGACTTTCCATACCTGTAGGATTTCCCAAGCAGTGATGAGAGCGTAAGTTTGGAAGTGTCATGCAAGACGCCCGCAGCAGTCCTGCCGACAGAGAACTTTTTCATAATACGGTCATGAACATCCCAGTCCTCGCCGAAATGGATTTTTGTTGAGTAGCCGCCAACCTGCTCAAATGCTTTCTTTGAGAATACTCTTGCAGCCTCAACACTGGGGTTTGTTAGATAAATCTGCTTCTCAAGCTTCTTGCATTCTGAAATGAAACCTTTGCCACCCCCCTTTTCAGGGAGTATGAGCGCCCCATTGTTCTTGATTTTGGCTGAGATTTCCCGGAGCAGGCCAGGCTCAGCAAACATATCAGAGTCAAGCGAAAGGAAGATATTTCCCCTTGCGTTTGAAAATCCAAGATTGCGCGCGGCCGGCGGAGCGCTTTCCAGTGAAAGAACTTTTGCCCCGTGTTTTTCTGCAATGGCAACTGTATTGTCAGTGCTTGATGAATCCACGATTATGATTTCATAGTCAGAATAATCCTGCGCCAGAATGGAGTGGAGGCACCCATCAAGGGAATCGGAAGAGTTTTTCGTCGGTATCACAATGCTTATCATGAACGCACCTTCTCAAAGAGGGACTCGAAACCATCTGCAGTCCGGTCCCAGCTGAATTTGCGCGAATGCTCTTTTGAGGTTCGCCCGATTTCATCCAGGCTTTTTGGATCGTTCAAAAGGCTGATGCAGGATTCTGCCAGCATATCCACATCGCCTTCCTCAACCAGGTCACCGTTCAAGCCTGGGACAATGCTGTCTTTCAGCCCATGGACATTGTACCCCACAACCGGGGTAAAGCAGGAGTTCGCCTCAAGCACGACCAGGCCCCACCCCTCTCTTTTTGCAGGGAAAAGCATCAGGCTGGCTTCAGAAAGGAGCTCAAGCTTTTTCTGCTCATTTATGTAGCCAAAAAATTTCACCGGGATGCCAAGCTTTTTCGCCAGGGCGCGGAGGTTTTTTTCCTCTGCTCCGGTGCCTGCAATCCAAAGCGAGTAGTCCGGGTGCTCACCGTAAATCTTTCTGAATGCCTCGAGCACATGGCAGACCTGTTTAGACTTGGTGAGCCTTCCAAGGTAAAGGAGGGCTTTTTTCTTTATTGCCCTTTTTTCTATTGACAAATTTGATGCCCCATGGATTACACTGACATCTGAGAAACCAAGTTTGCTGAGGTCGGATTTTGTTGAGTCTGAAGGCACTGCGCACGGCACTTTTTTGTAGAATGAAAGCAGCGAATTCTCAGCATGATAGCCGATGAAGGCCGCTGGAAGTATCAGCCCGGAATACCAGTTCTCCCTTGTAAGCTGGTGGATAAGGGAAACAGTTTTCTCTTTTGCAAATAACGGGGTAAAGAAAGGGACCCCATTGATGCTCTCTGCCACAATGTCATACTTTCCTTCAATATGCTCGGAGTAGCATGATGGGGCTTTTGCGAACATCGTGAATTTTCCCCCATACCTGAGATGCTGAACCCCATCTATGGTTTCGCGCAGAAGGCAATCTTTGAAGGTAGATGTGAAGAGAGTTACCTCGTGGCCCCTCTTAGCGAGCCGGCTCAGAACCTCATGGACATAGACCTCCGCACCTCCGGCCAGGGGATTTTTTATGTCCCTCCAATTGAAAAATGCAATCCTCATCCATATTAGTATTGATAAAAAAGCTTTATAAGAACTGGAAACGGAATTAGATAACAATGCCAAAAGAAAAAGTCTCTGTTATTGTTCCTGCATACAATGAGGAGAAGGTGCTTGAGAAGAACGTGAAAAGCCTTCACAAAAGCCTCGGAGCAATACTTGACAACTATGAGATAATCATAAGCGAGGACGGCAGTACTGACAGGACGGCGCAGATTGCAAAATCCCTTGAAGGGGAGAGGGTCAAGGTCTCCAACAATGGCAAAAGGCTTGGCAAAGGAACTGCGATAAGATGCGCTGCTGCCCAAGCAAGCGGGAGCCTGATACTTTTCATGGATGCTGACCTGGCCTCAGACCCGGCCCATGTAAAACATCTTGTGGAAAAGCTCGAGAACGGGGCCGACATAGTAATTGGCTCAAGATACCTGAAGAAATCGAATGCGAAGAGGAAGGCGGTGAGGCACTTTGCAAGCAAAAGCTTCAATGTCATCGTACAGACGGTATTCGGCTCAAAAATCAGCGACCACCAGTGCGGCTTCAAGGCATTCAGGAAAAAGACCGTCCTTCCCATAATGGAAGATGTCGAAGACAAAAAATGGTTCTGGGATACTGAGCTTCTGGTAAGGGCCCAGAGAAAGGGGCTCAAAGTAGAGGAAATCCCTATCGCATGGAAAGAGGCGGACGACTCCAAGTACAGGCTAATCCAGGACACCGTACACATGACAAGGAGTCTCATTTCTTTCAAACTGAAGAACTGGTGAAACAATGAAAGTAGTCGTGGTAGGGCTTGACGGATTCACATGGAAAACCCTGGATTCCGGAATGTTTGAGATGGAGAACCTTGAGTCCATGCGCAAGGAAGGCGCGTGGGGAAAACTAAGGTCAACCAAGCCCCCCAACACTGTTCCTGCCTGGATTTCAATCGCGACAGGAGTCAACCCGGGCAAGCATGGAGTGTTTGATTTTCTTCGGCCTTCCGGAGACCTCTCAAATGCGATTCCAATAAGTTCGAGAGACATAAAAGTCGAGACTATTCAGCAGATTCTCCGAAGGAAGGGGAAAAAATCAGTGCTCATGAACCTTCCAGGTTCAACCCCCGCGCTCACAGATGACATAACGCTTGGCAGCTTCATGAGCGCCCATACGGATTTCATATTCCCGAAAAAGATGAGGGAGGTTCCAGAAGTTCTGGCATATGTCAAAATGCCGCCGCACCTTGAGAATGAGGATTTGAAAGGGCAGCTTGAGAAGCTTCTTGCAAGGGCAAGGCAAAGAACAATAACCGGAAAACGGCTTTTCAAGGAAGAGTGGGACTTCTTCTTCAACATGTATTCTGAGAGCGATATGCTTCAGCATCTTGTCTATGACAAGATTAAGAGCGGGAATTTGGAGGAGAGCGAGTTGGACGATGTCACTGCAATCTATGGCGAACTCGACAAGTCTCTTGGATGGTTCCTTGACAACTCTGATGATGAGACATATCTCATGACAATTTCAGACCATGGATTTGACTCCTACCACTACAAATTCTCGCTGAAGAATTACCTTGCAGAAAAGAAGATGCTCGCATACAAGAACGCCGAGGGTTCTGGTGCGTTCCCTGGCAGCAGAAGAAGGAAAACGCTCAACATATCGCCAATCATCAACTCACTTTACAAAAATAATGCAACAAGAAAAATTCTTGATTTGATGAGGGGCACATATACCGGCATCGCAGGCATTATACCAATTGGCAGGTTTGTCAAGGTTTCAGGATACCGGATGTGGGTTGACGCTGCAAAATCAAGCGCCATGCCAATCACGATTGACGGCTATGGGATTTACCTGAACCGGAAGGATAAGTTTGATAACGGCATGATAGATGATTTCGAAAAAGCTCGGGATGAACTTATAGAGATGCTCAGGAATGAAGTTAGTCCGCTGAGCGGGAAACCGACTTTCAAATGGGTTGGCCGCGCAGATGAGGTTTACCATGGAGAGTATGTGAAGGATGGGCCGGACATACTGATAGAGCTTGGAGACCACGCGATTGTTGGCGAGGGGCATTTCTCAAAAACATATTACGAGGGAGTGAAGAACTACCATGATTCATATGGGATATTCGCGGTTTCGGGCCCTGGAATAAAAAAGGGCGAACTGGAGAGGGCCCACCTGATTGACCTTGTTCCGACAATCCTGCATATGATGAGGCTGCCAGTGCCATCTCACGTTGACGGGAATGTGCTGGAAGGCATCTTTGATTCAAAAACCGAAATCACGATTGAAGATAGCCGGGAACTTGGGAAGCTGAAGGGAAAACTTGGGAAGCTGAAAAAGAACCTACACTGAAACTCCGCGCATAACTATTTTTTCAAAGAACGATATGATGCCATCTGGCATTTTGGCCTTTTTCAAGGCGCTTTTCATCAATTCAACATCATCCTTCCTGAAGCATTTGAGCAAAAGGACGAAGGCAAAGAAAATCGTTGATGAGATTGCTGCAAGGATTCCCAGGAAAACCATGTAAAGGGCTTTTCCAGCAGCCTCTGCTACCCCGCCATCCCCGATTTGCGGGAACTGGGAAAGTATTATTGGAGCCGCGGGCTTGATTAGCATGATGAATATGAAGGTGAAAAGTGCGACGGCCCCAATCTTGAACACTTCAGGCGGAAGGCTGTAGCCAATAAGCTTCCTTGAGTAATAGACTATAAGCAGCAGCGCGCTCAGGATGGAAATGAATGCCGCCATGGCAGAGCCGTCCATGCCGAATTCCGGAATCAGGAGGAGATTGAGAAGGAAATTGATTACTCCTGCAACCACCACTATCCTGAGCTGGATGTCGACCCTTCGCATGGCAGAGAGCGTGTTTGAGAGCACGAGGAATGCGGACTTGATTATTACGCCAAGAACAATCAGCGACATGACGAACGCTCCTGCGCGGTACTCGCTGCCATAAAGCGCACCAAGTATGTCACCTGAGAAGGCAATCATCACAAGTCCAAATGGCACTGTAAGGAAAAGAGACCAGCGCTGCGTGGTCTGCGCAACTCCGCGCATCTGCTCAATATTGCCCTTTCCATAAAGGTATGCCATTATCGGGAGGAATATCGTGGCAATCGAGTTTGGAAGCACGACAAGCTGCATGGCAAGCTTGGTGGCAATAGAGAAAACCGCCACCACAGTGGTTGAGTCGGCCGGGTTTGTGAGAAAGCCCAGGACTACGGAATTGGTGGATATTAGAAGAGTGTTCAGGTAGGCAATCAGGCTTATCATCAGGCCAAAGGGAACAAGCTCGTAAATCAATTCGTCATTTCCTATGATTTCATTCCCCTCAGGAAGCTTCGCGCTGCTTTTCCTTGAAAAGAAGAAGGACGCTGCTATCGAGACAAAATAGGAGAGTATAAGCCCTATGGAAAGGGAAAACACTGATACGCCTATCAAATAGAATGCAGTTGTTGTCAGGATAAGCTTGGAGGCGTTGAAAAGGTTTTTCACAACCTGCATGGACTTGATGTCCTTGCGGCCCCTGAGGAAGGATAGGTTCAGGTCCTTGATATTAGCAAGCACCAGTATCACAACAAGCATCTGGATTGCATCTGCAAGCTGGGGATTCTGATAGACTTCCCCTATCCCATCTGCCGCGAACCAGAGAACTGCCGAAAGAAGCAGTGCAATCGATATCACTGCCACATATCCGAGATTAAGGAGATGCTTGATTTTCCCGTGCTGGTTTTTCGCCTCAAAAAACGGCACATACCTGGCAATCGCGCCAGTGAAACCAAGATCGTCCAGTGCTGCAACTAAAGAAACTATGCTAAGGGCCAGATAGAAAAGCCCGAGTTCCTCAGGAGGCACGAACCTGGCCACGATTATTATGTAGATGAATGATATTAGATAGAAAAGAACGTTTCCTGAGAGTGTCCAGAAGCTTCCTTTTGCGACCTCCTTGGAATATTTTATTGTATCCATCATTTCACTTTCTTCTGGAGCTTTTTGATTCTCATTTGCATATCGTATTTGAGCATGTCCTTTTTACCTGAATCAGTTACTGGAATCATCCGGCCGTCCATGAACCTGGGAACGCTGTATCCATAATATGATAGCACTGTCGGAGCGATGTCAAGCACTGATGCATCTTCCATTTTCCCAAGTGGTTTCAGGTTTTTTCCATATGCAAGGAAAACTCCCTGGGGCCTGTGCACCCCTGTTTTTTCCTTTTCAGGGTCAATCTCCTCAAAGATGTGTTCTGGAAGTTTTTCCCGGACCGCTATGCCATCTTCAGGAATCAATGTCAGGTGCGGCGCCTTCTCAACATGGTCGCCCAGATATATGTCTTCCCTGCGCAGGATTGCCTTGAATACTTTTTTTCCGCTCGAATCCCGGGCTTCCCTGAGCGCTTCGATTACCTCGTCAATATTATCCCTTACGTAAAGCCCTCCGCCGCTCTGCATAATCAGGAAGGCGAGGCTCTTTGCATGGTCCACTTTTGCAACAGATATCCTTTTTGCCGGAAGGAGCTTGTCAAGCTTGGCGGCCAGGGTTCGTGGCTCCACCTTCTTGAAAATCGAATTTGGAACTGAGGAAATGACTGATTCAAGATGAATGCCGAATTTCCGCAACACCTTCTTGTGCGTCTCTTCTGGCATGAGTTTGATGATGCCCTTTTTCTTCAGGTATGAATTGACATAGAAGAATCTTTTGATTTCCCGGAATCCGTGGTCTGAGACAATGATGATGTCATAGTCATTTTCCATCAGGTATCCAAGGAACTGGTCGACTTCACGATATACCTTCTCAATCGGGGTGCCTTCCTTCTTTTCCTTGGCAAAAAAATCATGGATTGCGAAATGCTGTATCCAGTCTGGTGCTGAGAAAACAATGAAGGCAGTGTCCCACTCCCGGCTTTCCATGAGATGCCTGGCAACGCGCACCTTGTCTTGAATCGCGCCAATGATTGATTCTGCCAAACCTTGTTTCCCTTTTGATGAGTCAAGGGTTATCAGGTCAGCCTCAAGCGCCCTGAAACTGTATTGCGGGGCCATGCCCACAATCCCATCAGCAATTTCAGGGGGGTCTGTGAATCTGGCTTTTGTAGATGGGGTGCCGAAACCTGCAATCATTGTGGTGTTTGGGATTTTCCTTATTGGAAACGCGCAGGGGATGTTGAAGGCAAGCACTTTCTCTTCCATGGTCTCCCAGAAATAGGGGACCTTTGTATCGTTGGCGTTGGTGACCCGGAGTTTGCCTTCTTCTACTGTGAAAAAATCATAGACCCCGTGCTTGCCAGGGTTGACTCCTGTGAAAATGCTCCTCCATGCCGGGGCAGTCAGAGCTGGAATTGTCGAGATTAAATCGGAATGCGACCCCCCTTCTTTTGCTTTTTTGAAATTAGGGAGGCATCCTTCTGCGATAAGGGGCTCAAGTATGTTCCAGTCTGCCCCATCAACCCCTAGAAGGACTAGCTTTTTCTTCATTAGGGGTTTGAGGAAGAGAGTATTTTTTAACGATAAGGATAAGTTTTATAATTATACTTAATTAAGATACATTAAATCTAATTAGGTGAAATAACATGGCAGAGGAAAAAAAGTACACGAGCGTATCATTGCCGATACCACTGTACAACAAGGTTAAGGAGAAAATAAAGGACACTGGATTCACTTCTGTTTCGGATTATGTTGTCTATGTCCTTCGGGAACTCATGTCTGAGGAAGATGGCGAAGCTGGTTTCAGCAAGGAAGATGAAGAGAAAGTGAAGGGCAGATTGCGCTCCCTTGGTTACATAGATTAGGTGTTCAAAATGGCAGAGTTACAGGATTTGGACAAACTTGAGGAGCAGAGCATTTTCATTCTAAGGGAAGCGAAGGCCAAATTCAAGAAAATCGCCGGCCTCTGGAGCATGGGAAAGGATTCCACAGTCATGCTCGCTTTGGCAAGAAAGGCATTCTTTGGCAAGGTCCCGTTCCCGGTAATACATATTGACAATGGGATTGACTTTCAGGAAACCTATGATTATCGGAAAAAACTTGCGGATGAATGGGACCTTGACCTGATTGTAGCAAAGAGCCTCATCAGAGACGACATCTCCGGAATCAAGTGCTGCGGCTCCAACAAAACGGACGCTCTGAAAGAAGTTCTTGATGAGCATGGGTTTGATGGTTTGATTGTTTCCATAAGACGGGATGAGCATGGAATCCGGGCAAAGGAAAGGTCGTTTTCCCCAAGGGACAAGGAATTCAAATGGAACTATGATGACCAGCCTCCGGAAGTGTGGGATTTCACAAGCAAGTTCGAAGATTCATCGCATGTAAGAGTCCACCCGATTCTGCAGTGGAATGAGATTGACACCTGGAGATATGTCCAAAGGGAAGAGATTCCGATTAATCCGCTTTATTTCTCAAGGGAAGGAAAAAGGTACAGGAGCCTTGGCTGCACCAAGTGCACGGTCTCAGTGGATTCGCAGGCAAAGACCATTGATGAAATAATAGAGGAGTTGAAAACAACAGATACTGCTGAGCGCTCAGGAAGGATGCAGGACAAGGAAAAGGAGAATGTCATGCAGAGGCTCCGAGCTCTTGGATACATGTGATGCAAATGGCAAAAGAACTGAAGATTTCTCTTCTTGGCCACAAGGACCATGGCAAGTCTACCCTAATTGGGAGGCTGCTATTTGAGACCCACTCAATAACCGAGGACCGGATCAACGAGGCAAAAGCAACTGCCAACGCCCTTGGAAAGGAGTTTGAATACGCGTTCCTCCTGGATAGTTTTGAGGAAGAGCGTGAGGGAGGCTTTACCCTTGACACAACAAGGGCGCAGGTCCACCACAATAACGTGATTTATGATTTGATTGATGTGCCTGGCCACAAGGAACTGGTAAAGAACATGCTGACCGGGGCCTCGCTTGCCAACGCCGCGATCTTGATTGTCTCGGCCCAGCCCAATGAAAGGCTGAGGGATGAGACCAAGCTCCACCTCTACCTTGCAGGGCTTCTTGGAATAAAGAATCTGGTCGTTGCCATCAACAAGATGGATACTGTCTCCTACAGCAAGGAGGAGTTTGACAAAATCAAGGGAGAGATTTCCCAGATACTTGAAAACTTTGGTTTTGATGTGATGAGTTTTGTCCCGGTTTCTGCAATGGGAGGGGACAATGTCGCAGAGAAATCAAAGAACATGGACTGGTATAGCGGGAAAACGATAATCCAGTTCATGGAGGAGTTTTCTGGAATCGACTATGATGGAAAGCTCATGCAGATGCCTCCCCGCATGTTTGTGCAGGATGTCTATGATTTGGGCGACTCGAAGATGCTGGTAGGCCGGCTTGAGAGCGGAAAGCTTAGGGTTGGAGATGAGATGAAGGTCCAGCCAAAAGGGATTTCCGGGAAGATATCGCAGATGATAGTCCGCAACAAGGAAGTGCAGGAAGCCAGCGCAGGAGAGAACATAGGAATCAAACTGAGCGCTGATGGCGAATTCGGAAGGGGAGACCTTTGCCTGCCTTCAGGGAGCCTGGCGGCTCCGGCAAAAACAGCCAGCGCCAGGATATTCTGCCTTCCTGGAAATGAGCTTTCTGTAACTGACGAGCTTGCGATTACCTGCGCCTCTGCAGAAACAAGCTCAAAAATTTCCTCGATTGTTGGGAAGATGAACCCCATTAAAGACAAGGAAATGGGAAATGGGGGAGACAAGGTTGAGGGATGGGAAGCCGCAATGGTAACCATGGATTTTGAGAAACCCATGGTGTTTGAGAAATTCGATGAGATGCCTTTCACAGGAAGATTCATAATAACAAAAGAAGGCAAGATAGCCGCTGTAGGTGTTGTCATATGATTGTAATAGGTATTGACGGGGCGACCTGGGATATCATCAAGCCGAACCTTGAGAGCCTTCCGAATTTCAAGACGCTCCTTGAGAAATATGAGCACACTGTGCTTGAGTGTGATGTGCGGCCGGTGCATTCATCAGCCTCATGGACTACCATATTCACTGGACTGACACCTGACAAACACGGCATAACCAAGTTTGTCATGGATGAAGAGGAGAGGAAGAAACTAATCAAGGATGAGATGTTTGTCTGGAATAAAGTCAAACGCTCAATCGTGATGTGCGTTCCCATCTCCCTGCCCCCAATGAACGTGAATTATGAACTGCGAAACTGGGAACCGATAGTGCTCTCAACAACAGAGGATGAGATGTATTTGAGCACAAGGAAACTGCTCAGCGACACCATGAGCGCAATTGAATATGGGGACGCTGATTTGGTGGCTGTCGTTTTCTCAGAAACTGACAGGGTCGGCCATATGTTCTGGCATGAGAAGGATATTCTGCTAAAGCATTACCAGAGCATTGACACTGCACTTGGACGGCTGATGCCGCTCCTTGAGAAGAATGATTTCCTTATACTAAGCGACCACGGCTTCACTAACGCTGAGGAAACAAGGGATAACAACTGGGACACTGTACGGGAAAACCAGACTGGGGGCCACCACCCAAATGGAGTGGCAATCTCAAATCACCAGCCGCCTGAGAAAACATCGGAGATTTGCAGTTTCATTGAGAAGGTGATGGAAAAATCATGAAAGAATGGATTTACAAATCGCCAAGATTGGATGAGATTGCCGGTGAGATCAAAGACACTAGAGATAAGCGCAGCAAGGTAGCGATAATAATCCCGACCTACAGGGACAAGAGCAGGATTCTTGCCCACCTGAAAAAACTGAAAAACCAGACTTTCCAGGGTTTTGATTTGATTATTGTTTATGGAAAGGAAGATACGTTCCTTGATGTTCCTGCGATTCACATCCGCGAAAATGGAGACTACGGATGTGCAGGGGCATATTACATGGGGGAGAAGAAGGCCATTTCAGAAAACTATGAGACAATAATTTTAGCAGATGATGATGCCCACCCGGTTTCAGAAGACTTGATTGAAAGACTGGTTGAGGCAGTGAATACTGGGGCCGAACTTTCCTACCCAAGAGTCAGCTACCCACCTTGCCTCAAATCATGCAATGACCGGATAATACACCACTATGGGTGCATGAGCGCGAAGGTACTTAGGAAGTCCGGGCTCACATTTTTCCCATTCGCTACAGGTGGAGAGGATATTGAGCTTCAGGAGAGATTTAAGAACGAGAATCATAAAATGGCTGATGTTGATGCCGAGGCCGAACACCCGAAAAGACCGCCGCTTCAGATTGAGGAGGGCTCAAAACTCCACCATTACCAAAGAGGGCATCTGCTCTCGCACCTGATTCGCGGGAGATATTATGGGGCATGGAGATTCATCATATTCAACAGCATGATGGGAATCGGTTTCCTTCTTCTTGGGAGGAAACTTGGTCTGAGATTCCTTAGCGCGGTTTGGAGCGGAAGCGGAATGGTATTATTCAAGGAAACCCCTGGCATAATCCTGCCTCCAGAGCCAAAAGATATAGGCCCAGGCTACATGGAAATCAGCATTGGCTCAAAAATACCTGTGCCATACGATTATCTTGAGGGCAACATAAGTTTGGGCAGGAGGGTTGGTTGGTTCACCACCTACCTGAAAAACTTGCCCAAGTTCTTCAACAAAAAAGTGCTCCTAATTGACAGGAACAGGATTACTCCAGACATACCCATAATGCTTGTATCAAGGAAAAGCGCGACCAGGTACAAGGGAACTGATTGCCTGATTTCTGATGAGGCTTCATTGCCGGTTGTGGTTCTGAGGTCGGCTGCATTCGCACTATCTCTGCCGACAGTAATGGCATTGTCATTGTTATTGGTTTGCAGGGGCATAATCCTAAAGAGAATTAAGAAAATCAGGACATTGGGTTATGGAATCAAGTTCTGACTTTTGATACAACTGTGCTCATCTTTCCATTTTGGGTTTTTGGAATTTTGTCAGCTTCCTCAAACTCGATTTTGAATTCCTCCCCAAGGGTGGCCCTTTCCATCCGCAAGATGATTTCTTTCCTGGATTCTTCGGCCAGTTCACCATTTTGTGAGACATATCTGAAAACAAAAAGTTCCGGCTCTTCCTGGACAACCTGGTAGGCGATTACTCCCGGAATCCCATACATTATGTCAAATGAGACGGGTGTGCGTTTTTTACCGCTTGGAAGGACTATGAAATCATTGCTCCTTCCATCCAGTGTTTTTAGCACTGGAAGACCTCTCCCGCACGAACATTCCCCCCCAAAACTTCCCAGGTCACCAATTTTATAGCGTAGGAGTGGCATTGCGCAGTTGTGCAGACTTGTAAGCACCACCTCGCCGCTGCCGCTCTTCTTTGGATTCCCGTTTGAGTCCACAATCTCAAGATAAACTGCATTTGAATTAATGTGAAGGTTGTGCTCCTCCGGGCATTCCCATGCGATTGTTCCGAATTCCTCGGCGCCATACTGGTTGAACACATTGCAGGAAAATGAATCTGAAATATATCCCCTGCACTCGTCACTGAGCATTTCAGAGCCGCAGTAGACTGATTTCAGTTTTATTGGTTTTTCAGTTGAATTGTTGAGCCTTGCAAGAAGGCTCACTGCAGATGGGTACCATCCAAGAACATTCGCCCCAGACTCCCGAATCAAAGAGAAATTTCTTGATTCATCGTCAAAAACAGAAAGATGTATCCTGCGGAACATCAGCGAGTACTTGAGCAAGGGGTGCGGAACATAGCTCCTGTGGGAAATCTCAGCAAAGAGGTCTGTTGGCCTAAGGCCAAACTCAGTCTCCACCACGTATTTCATTGCCACCCGGTAATCCATTGTATTCTGGTCGATAAAGAGTTTAACCGGCCTTCCTGTTGAGCCAGAAGTCTGGGTCTGCTGGAGTGTTCCGGCAGGACAACTGAGAAATGAACGCTCATCGCCCTGAAGATTGGGCTTTTTCGTAAACTCCAATGATTGGAAATCATCGAATGAGATTCCCTTGTAGTGTTTGGTTTTGGATGCGCAGGAAACCACAGCTTTCAGTTTTTCCTCCTGGATTGATTTGAGCTTCTCAGGGTCAAACCACTGCTCTTTCCTGAGTGCGAGGAATTTTTTTAAGACTGGCAAAACTCGAGGCTTCATTGTATTTTATCTGAAGTTTTGGATTTATATTTACTTAGGCAGGGTCTTGAAAATTAAGAATTGTCTGTAATGCTCGCATCAAATATGTTTTGCAGACTTGTGAAATGACTCACTCGGCTTCGATGTTTAGTTTCAATACTCCCCTGCATTTTTCACCATTTGCTGGCAGATTGTCTCTCAAGCCGATTAAACTCAAAGGAATTTCGCCATTGCTACAGTTTGTACAAGAATCTCCGATGAGCCTGACTTTTGTAACTGATTGTTGTGCTGAACCCACTACCTTCACATCAAAAACAAGGGAAAACCCCTGAGCATTTACTGCCCCAATTGCCAATCGAATATCAGCGAGATGAAGGCTTACTTGCCTTTCAATCAGTGGAAAAAAATCATTAAGAATTTCTACTGGGCAGGACTCGTGCAGTTCTGGTGGAGGGAGAGCACATCTGCAAGCAGAATCACAAGTCCCACTGAATCTTGGCCCACAGGCCGAACCAGGCTGAGCACATTCTTTTTTTGGACATTTGGATCTTACAACTGGAACTTCCCGGGACTCCTTCCTAATATTTTCGGTCTTTGGTTTGCAAGCATGAGCAAACATCATAGAAGCAGCAACTACTGAAGCCAAACTAGTAATCCTTTCCCGAACTATCGTTTTACCACGTACCATCAACACCACCCGTAATGTTATATGTGTTTAATAAAGTTTAAATATGCTATAGGATACTTAGGAGGATTTTGGTTTTGCATCTCAATCATTTTGACGTGAAGGGAAATGGATGAAATGCAATTGAAGAACTATCGTTGGAGACAAGAAAAAATGGGCCCGGCGAGATTTGAACTCGTGACCTTTCGATATCCAGAAAGTTTTTGGTGAAGGTTTTTCCCAAAAAGCTTCTATCAGTCGAACGCTCTAACCGTTTCAGGAAATTTTTGGACTCATAAACGGTTTCCAAAAGTTTCAGACTGAGCTACGGGCCCTAAAAGCGAGAAAAAATATTGAAGCACTTCTTTTTTAAAGAATGTGTGTTTTCGGACTATTTATGGCAATTTCTGGTAAAACGTAACTGTTAAAATGGCCTCTTACCATAATATATTATAGGGATGGGTGATTTGGATGGAAATCAGAAAGAAAATGAGAGGGCCCGAAGAGAAGGGGGAGACCAAGAAATTCCCCAGACTTAAGGGAATGATTGAGAGATTGAAGAACAAAGCTATGATTTTAGCAGTAGTAAGCATCTCAGCATTGGCACCGGTTGGGTGCAGCGGCCCGACAGAAGAGCCGGATGGTGGAAATCAGGATGCAGATGTAACCACTGATTCTGGTAGCGATGCTGACACAACTGACGGAGGGCAAAGCCTTTGCGCGCAGTATACAGAAGGCCACGCTAACAGAAGGACTTTCCACCTCGGCGTGAGCGAATCAGTTGAGGATGGCGACCAGATGGTTATGCTCCGCGAGCTCATGGAACTGAGCGGAGGGATGAGGGCAACTTTCGCCTGTTTTGATTCCAATGCCCCCACCAACATAGACTTCGTTGGCCTTGATGTCGGAGAGCAGGAAACCGTGGATGTCCCTGGAATCGGGCAGACCACAGTAGAGCTGTGCAGCACGACAGAACTAGAGTGCAAGTTCCAGCTTCCTGGTCCGCACGAAGGAGATGAGAACTGCACCGCGACAGTCAGTTCAACTAGGCCATGGGGAACCAACTAATCTTTTATTTTCTAACCCTTAATATTTTCTTGACATGAGAATTGCGATTTTTTCAGACCTTCATCTGGGCTACCAGAGATTCGAGCAGGATTCGTACATCCAGGCAGAGAGGGCAGTTGAAAAGGCATCTCTGAATTCTGATTTGATACTCTGCGCAGGGGACATATTCGACACGAAGGTCCCAAAGCTTGAGACACTGAAAAAATCTATGGAGATTTTCAATCGGGCAACAGTCCCAGTCTATGCGATTTTTGGGAATCATGAGCGAAGGGCAAGGGACATGGTCAATCCAGTGCATCTTCTGGCTGCCGGAACAAAAATAAAACTCCTCCACGGAGAGAGCGAAATTTTTGAAAAGAACGGGGAGAGGGTGCAAATCCTGGGAATGGGAAGCGTTCCTGAAGAATATGCAACGGCAGCACTGAACCAGGTAATGGAAAAATTCAAGAAAGAAGATGCTTTCACAATTCTCATGATTCACCAGTCCATAAAGGAGCTGATGGCAGGATCTGTCGATGAACTTTCGCTTGAGCACCTTGAGGGGCTCCCTTTTGATTTGATAATCAACGGGCACATACATGAGAAGATAAGCAGACTGGACGGAAGGTTCCTGATTCCAGGAAGCACTGTGATAACCCAGCTGAAAAAAGAGGAGATGGAGCCAAAGGGATATTATCTCTATGACACTTCAGCGAAAAAATCAGAGTTTGTCCCGATTGAGTGCAGGAAGTTCTTCTATGAAAAGCTTGAGTTTGAGGATGCGGGGGAACTTGGGGTGCGCGAGGCTGTGATGAAAAGAATTCGGGAGATACGTGAGAAGGAGCCGGATGCCATAATCGCGATAAAACTTGAGGGCAAACTGAAGGATGGGCTCTCTAGCTCTGACATCAGGCTTGATGATTACCCAGACGTTTACATTGACAACAAGTTCAATACAAAGGACCTTGGAGCAACTCTTGAAAGAATAAGGAATTTAAGAGAAGAGAATCTTTCTGTCCGGGAGGTCGCGCTGAAGGAGCTTCGGGAAAAAACATCCGGCAAAGTCAGTTTTGACAGCGCTGAATTCTTTGAGCAGCTCCTTCTTGGAAGCGATGAGGCTTTGGAGTACCTTGAGAAAGAAGTTAAAAAAGCTAACAAGTAAGTTTTGCTCAAGTTATTTTGCGCAGGGATATCAAAGCGGTCAAATGAGGAGGGTTTAGGGCCCTTTGGCTTAGTGCCTTCGCAGGTTCGAGTCCTGCTCCCTGCATTTATTTCATTAAACGGACAGATTCTGCAACAGCTGCTTCGTCTATCGCAAGTTCATCAATTGCTGCTTGTTCCTGCTTTTCGTCACTCACATCAATTCTTCTTTCTTCCTCAGCTAAAAGTCGGTCAGTATGTGTTTCAGATTCAAACATGAGGTCTATAACTTCTCCAGTAAACTCATCCATCACAGATTCTCCGCGTGCTTCTGAACGGAAATGTAACGCGTTGTAATATTGCTTGCGGAAAAAGGAAACAAGCATAAGTGATGGTATGACTGCCAATGGCAGAACTAGCAGACCGTAAGCAGCTGTCAGCGTAGTAGTAAAAACAACATTAAGTGCGGCTTGAATGGCAAGAGAGTTATACTTGAAAATATTGAACATTCGCCGAATTCCAGTTGTGGAACTGATTTTCTCATGTGCCTCGCTAGATAAATGGGGAACAACAGATGTGAGTGCCAAGAATGCCAGTATCTTTTCTTTGGGCGTCCCATTTCTGACTGTGTTGCGCAAAGTATCACTTTCCCAATTCGCTGCTTCCTGCATGTCTGAAACAACATCTTGTTTTCTGCCTTTGATGTATTGCTTGATTTTTTCCTTGTCTTCTGGAACAATGTCAAGTCCTCTCATTCTAGACTCAAGTTCTGAATAATTGCCCCAAGTGGCATTAACGACGCTTCCGACCATCAATTCGTGAGTTCTTTGAGCCCGCTGGATTTTCTGGAGCCTGGAGGGGTCACTGCAAGTAGCCTTTACCCGTTTCAACTTGACCATAGATTGTTTAGGCTATGAAGTTTATTTAAACATATGTTCTTACACTTATTATAACAGAATTCGGCCCTATTTCTTCCTAGTGAGCTTGCCGACTAATTTAGAGAATTGGAAAATGAACGGCTCGAATGGAATCCTATTCCAGATGCTTGGCCGGAGCTCCATCTCATAGTAATAGGCCCTCACACCGCCAAGATAGGATGAGTTGAACATTGGGACGAATTTGGCTCCGAATTTCTTGTGGAACCCTATTGATTCTGTTGTCGCATAGCCGAACATTTTCCTTGCCCCAAGATTCCGGGCTTTTTCTATTGTGGCATTCCTGAGCATCTTGCCGACGCTCACCCCGGCCTTTCCATGCTGGAATTTCTCCTTGACATAATGGGTGCGGCTGTACCTGCTCCCAAGAATCCTGTCTGCTCTTGAGTCGCTGATTGCCCCTATGCCAGCGATTTCGCCGGTTCCCTTCACCACGGCAACAAGAAGTTTCCGCCCTGATACCACCATGAATAATGTGGCATCATCAGGCTGCCCGACAACCTTGTCCACAGTCTCTTCATCATGGTTGCCGCCTTTGCTCTTCCTAAGGGTGTTGAAAGAGTCGCGAAAAACTTCGATTACCTGCAACGCATCGTCCTCGCGATAATCGCGGATTTCAAGTTCCACGAATAAAGTCTGGCAGTAAACAGTTTTATAAACAATAGTGCTCAATAATCATTTCTCAAATTATCAGGTGTACACAATGGGAAAGTTTCCAGAAGCCGATCTTGAATTAGCCAATACACAAGTCTGCCTCAGATGCAAGAGGAGAAATCCTAAATCAGTAAAGAAATGCAGAGAGTGCGGTTCAGGATACCTTAGGCCAAAGAGAAAGGAAATCAGGGCCAAGAAGTAGTCACTTTCTTCTAAGTATCTTAACCATGTTAAGAAGGTCGTCCAGTGTAAACAATTCCAACTTTTTCTTTAGTTTCTTCAGGAACGTAGCATCGCGAAGAAGCATGTT
Organism: uncultured Microcaldota archaeon; assembly: GCA_963791815.1. GTDB lineage: Archaea > Micrarchaeota > Micrarchaeia > Anstonellales > Bilamarchaeaceae > Bilamarchaeum. The sequence continues at coordinate 119,873 of CAWBTT010000003.1, forward strand.
GATTATTTGCTTTCTGCTAAGGCGCTTTCTTTTTAGTGCGATGAGGTACCTGGCTCTTGAGAGAGGAGGCAACCGGTTCAGAACTTCTTCAATATCCTCTCCTGAGCGAAGCGCCTCTACGGCATCCTCAAGAAGGAGTATTTCCTCAACGACTTCCAACTCGCTCCTTTCCTTGCGGATGATTGACTCTGCAACAGCAGCTTTGATTTCCTCTTCATGTGCAATTGCTATTGCCCGCTCCTTCTCACTCTGCGCGATTACCCGCATTGGCACAACGGCTGCCCCACCACCTGCGTTTGGCGGGGTTCCATATTCCCTTTCAGCAAGAATCTGCTCAAGCTTCCATGGAACTACTTCCTCTTTCATAATAGGGGTCCCGATGTAGTTGTAGAGCCCCATGGTGCTCCCAGTACCGACTGATTCGTCAATCATTGCCTTGGATAGGTCTTTGACATTGATTTTGGCCTCCTCGGATATGACCTCGGTTTTTTCGCTCTCTGGATTGTAGTAGGTGATGCTGTAGGATCTTGTCTGGGCATCCTCCTTGTTCTGCGCTTTGCCCTGGATGTCCTGGCTGTGTGAGAGGGCCATTATTGACTCTTGCCTGCCTTTCCTCTGTTTCCTGACGATAGATTCCTGCATCAGGAGACGGTTCTCAAAGGCTGACACTGCTATCTGGTCATTGGCGAACCTTTGCATATCCATTAGGGGCAGCATGTCAGCGCCAGAGAAGGAATACAGGAACTTGAAAACCATAGAGAAACCTTGTCATAAACTTTATAAAACCTTCACAGTACTACAATAGACCTCTATTCAATTTTTTAGAGATTATTCTAACATTAGGTGTATTAATGGGAAAAGGAGGAAACGGTGAATTCGCAGGAAGGAATACCAATAGACGCAGGAAGGGTCAGCGCTGGCTCTCCAAGAGATGGAAAAGGAGAACCTTAAGACTCAAAGAAAAGCACGACCCGCTCGAGGGAGCGCCACAGGCAAACGCAATTGTCCTGGAAAAGATTGTGCTTGAGCAGAAGCAGCCCCACTCCGGACTTATCAAATGTGTCAAATGCCAGCTCCTCAAAAATGGAAAAGTTGTCAGTGCCCACGCACCTAGGAACAAAGCGATTACATTCATTGATGAACACGACGAAGTCACTCTAGCGGGCCTTGGAGGTTCACAGAGAGGACAGATGGGTTCGATTCCCGGTGTCAGATACAAAGTCGTTTCAGTTAACGGGGCAGACCTCCAGATGCTCAGAAAGGGCAGGAAGGAGAAGCCTAAGAGATGATTCTGATGGACAAGCTTTTTGGAAAATACTCACTTGAAAATCTGGAAATCAAGGATTTGAGCCTTGCCCAGACAATTTCGCTTACTGCGATAAAGGTTCCCCACACATTCGGAAGGAACGCGAGAAAAAGCCTCGGCAAGATGGAAGTTAACATCGTTGAGAGGCTCGCAAACAAGCTGATGAGGGGAGGAACAGGCGAAAAGACTTCCGGTAAAGTCATCAGGACCTATGGGAGGATGCAGGGGAAAAAACTCAAGTCACTCAAGATTGTGGAGAATGCTCTGGAGATAGTTGAAAAAGAGACAAAAGAGAATCCAGTGCAGGTCCTTATCAGGGCGCTTGAGAATTCAGCCCCAAGAGAGGATGTGACAAGGGTTTCCCACGGTGGTGTAAGCTACCAGATTGCAGTAGACATTTCAGCAACAAGAAGGCTGGACATGTCTCTGCGGAACATTGCTTTGGCAGCTCTTATGAGCACGTTCAACAAGCCCAAATCACTTGCACAGACTCTTGCTGGTGAAATCATCTCAACAGCTAAGGGAGATATCCAGACAAGCTACGCAATGAAGAAAAGGGATGAGACCGAACGTATGGCTCGTTCCGCCAGATAATTTTTTTCTTAATTTTAATTCTCATTTTATCGAAAGGAATAAGAACATCCTAAGCATAATCACTCTAGTCCAGCCCTCGTAGTCTAGCCTGGATAGGACGCAACCCTCCGGAGGTTGACGCATGGGTTCAAAAGGCTGCTTCCATCTATTGTCCTTAGGGACCCGGAAGTAGTCGTCCTTTGGCCGGATTCGGCTTTAGGACTGGGCTTCTTTGACTCACACTATTTCCACAAAAGCGGCTCTTTGAAAATCCCGTCGAGGGCGATTTTTACTTTTCTTGTTGCCTTGGAGAATCAATTGCAGAAGTAGGTTGAAAAAAATAGAAAGAAAAAAAATTATTGTGGCGGAGTCAGCATACTCTCCTGCTGCCACACGAATTCTGGCTTGTTGAATCTCTTTAATGCGCCGGCGATAGGCTCCAATCCAGTTATGGTGTTGTTGACCATTGCATACTCGTTGATATTGTGGCTGTTACCTATCCAGAGGTTGTTCTCTGAGATGGTTGGGGTGTTATCCTCGGGATTGTACCAATCGATTATCTGAGCTACAAGTCCCAACTGATTCGTCGGATTGAATCCTGTCAGATTGTTCGCTTTAAGGATATTGTCGCTGCAGCCTTCAAGCCAGACACCCATTTCTCCCGACCCTCCAATATTATTACCAAATACAACCGATGAATTTGTAAGCGCCATGCTAAGCCCGATGGTCCCAAAAACTGTAAGTTTATTTTTCTGTACCGATGCTCCACCCACATTGTATACCCCTATGGCTGCTGGTTTATACGCAGATCCAATGGGACTGTTAGTCGAAACGGTATTCCTTTCAATAACCACCACTTCGCCGGGAGGAGTGTAGTTCCAGAAAGAGCCGAAGGGGAAATCGGTGTTTACATAAATACCTGCTCCGCCAAAGGGACCGAGCTTGAATACGTTATTCTCGAAACGTTTGTTCCCCGGCGAGCCAACAAAGCTGCAGATTGAAGCTATGGCTTGGTTCTCAGCATAGTTATCCTTATAGACAATCTCAGCAGTTATTCCATAGTTGGTAGTATAGGCATTTGTTCCGCCGCTCATATATACTCCATGCCATTCAACTGCACCAGTGCCAAGGTTTGGATCATTCGGATCAGTTGAGATGTATCCATTCCCATAATATTCGTTGTCAGATATCTCTATGTGTCCCTCCGCGCCATTATCCATATCAATTGGTGGAAGACCGAATGCTGACCTCATAGCAAAATTGATGACTGGCAGGGGTGGACCTCTTCCGATGAATACACCTATACCGAATGGATGAGGCGCACCTTGATCACCTGCATCTGGCAGAGGTTGGGTGAACTTGCAGCCAGAAACTTTCGCTCCAGTACAACCCACTATTCCGACAGATACAGCATAAGAGTTCTCAAAATGTATGTCGTGTACTTCCACATAGGCTTTTTGAGGAGTCGGATCATTCCACCAGTATGTTCCGGGGATATAAATTGGATTAGCATTGGGAGGAGCCAAATTTATGTTCTTACCAGTGAATCCTGCAGCAACCGTGTTCTGCCCGCCTTTGAAGATTGTCAGGTGGTTTCCATTTTTGTCTTTCTCTCCGCGGATTTTTACATCATTCCCAGTCTGCCCTAGTACGATGTTTCCGCTGTTTTCACCAATACCGAATTGCTGGTATGTGCCTGCTTTGAAAAGAATCTCGCCGCCTTGGTCCACTATGCCCTGAATTTGGACCAGACTCATAGTATTATCAACTGTGACGACATTGGAAGGCTGCTGGCCTGCTCTTGCAACTCCCCCCAATCCGACTGCAGCTGCTCCGACACCTGCTGCTGCCATTCCAGTCGTTCTGAGGAATCTTCCTCTGCTCATCCCTGGCATTGCTGACATTCTAGCTGAAACCTTTCCATCCCTTCTCCGTGCTCCAGCGGAGCTGTTTCTTCGAGTTGCCATAAAAACCACTTTAAGTAGTCGCAAATCTTATTGAATGTTAAAAAGCTTGCCTATTTTAGTCCGATTTATTGCTTTTATAAAATTATCTGGAATCAACCTGATTATGGACGAGAAGGAGTTTACAAAACTCTCCAGTACTGGTAGCCAAACATCCCGCTGTCAAAATCAGGATGTATAGGAATTCTCAACGCCCCTCCATAGACAAGATTCTTGGCATAGCGCTTCATGTACTTGCTCCTAAGCTGGCTTTTGCGTATTGGGTGTGGACTCTCTGGGCTGCTTGGCCACTCCCCAACAATCATGAGAGAGCCACCAACCCTAAGAGCTTTAATTGCTTGTTTCAGCATACGGTGCCTCTCCATTCTTGACATGTTATGGAATACACGGTCCAGCACAATGCAGTTGAATTCCTCTCGAAGATCAGGGATATTGCCATCTTTAGAAATGAACATGCCTTCTGGTTTCATGTGCCTGAAAGAAACCCATGGCTTGCCGTTCGGAACCCTGAAACTCTCGATGAACCTGCGGTCAATTGACTTGAATGAGGCGACAACCCTCCTTGCCATCTGGTTGCGAAGTGCCTGGTTTTCGATAGTTTCTGGGAGCATCCTCTTTGTTCTTCTGCATGGCATCCTCTGGTATAATACAAGATGCATCGCATGCTTAGCATCTATTGGAACCTTCAATTGCGCAACAAATCTTGAGCCTGGCAATTCTCCCATTATCGAGTGTCTGAAATCCTCATATTCAATTTCTCTTAAACTGTCGTTGAAGAGATATGCGAATCCAGCCCCAAGCGGACCGCCACGGTCTGAGAGCAGCGCGGGCCACTCATCAATAATTATCATGGTGCCGCCAAGGTCAAGGTGACGGGTCCATGCCCTGTGGATTGCCTTGAACTTGGCATCTATATGACGGTCTGATTCAACATGCATGTAATTGTTCTGCCTCTCCTGCCGAACAACTGCGGGGTCGGTTATCAGATGCAGGGTCTGGGAAAGTATGACAGTACCGAAAGTTTGGCCAAGTTTTAGGTTTGAGATATCCTGGCCAGTGAAGTCAACTTGGCAAAGACGCGATGCGAGTTTCTGCCTGGCAATTAGCTTCATGTCATCTGAGATGTCATTTGCAGTGATTCTCATTTTTGCAGCGCGCTCTTGCGGCAGTGATTTTGCAAGGAGATTTATCACAGTACCTGTGCCGCAACTCATCTCAAGAACCCGATCATGAATCAGCTTTTCATTTGTTCTTGGAAAGGCGAGCCGCTCTATTGGAGGCACTTGTGAAAGAAGAAGCTGGATGGCCATTTCATGCGCACCCATGTGGCCATCATAATGGGGCGCGAATAGCTTGTATCTGAGGTTGTTTATTTCAGGAGCGCTAAGATGGTCAAGAAGCGTCCTGATTTTTCCTTCATGAGTTTCCCTGTTGCGCTCATATTCAGATACTACTTCGGCTATCTCAGAACACGCCTGCACTTCACTGGTGGTTATGGCTTCTGCAACAGTGTCACAGCGTACATGTACCCCGGATTCTTTCACGGCAGCCCGCTCAGGCGGCCGTGGTTTTGGAACCTTATCAATCAATGGCTCGCGCTCGAAGAGGCCTGAACTTTTTGGGTTTTTTCTTTTGTTTGGCCCAAAACGCCCAGTCATTTCATTGCATGGCAGTTTATTTGCTTTTCTGCCGTGTACGATTGCGTATCTTCCACCCATTGACATATGGAAAGAACGAATATCTTTATAATTATGAATAACCCCTTGTACTTTTTATGGATGAAAAAGAATGGAAAAAGAAACTTTCCCCAGAGCAGTACGACATTTTGCGTGAAAAGGGGACTGAGCGGCCATTCACAGGAAAACTCCTTCACAATAAAGAAGAAGGCAGATACACTTGCGCAGGCTGCGGTGCAGTATTATTCTCATCAAAGGAGAAATTTGATTCTGGAACAGGCTGGCCCAGTTTCTCAGATGCAACTGAGAATGTAGGAAAAAGGACTGATGAGAGCCATGGGATGACAAGGACCGAGGTCTACTGCAAGAAGTGCGGGGGCCACCTTGGGCACGTATTTGATGACGGACCCATGCCCAGCAAAAAGCGCTTCTGCGTCAATTCAGCCTCCCTTTGCTTCAAGAAGGAAAGCGAGTAGATTTATATTAGTTTCTTACTACCAATCAAATGACTAATTGTCAGAGGTTTTGATAGGCATATTTATGGTGAACCTTTATGGCTAGAAAGGAAGTAGTAGTTGAAGAAGTACAGAAGATGATGGACCATATTGAAAATGTCCGCAACGTCGCAATTGTAGCGCACGTCGACCATGGTAAAACCACGCTCACAGACTCACTTGTGGCAAGGGCAGGACTTATCTCAAAGCAGCTCGCAGGAGAGCAGAGATGGACTGACTTTGATGAGCAGGAACAGGCAAGGGGAATCACAATCAAATCAGCAAACATCTCCCTTGGATTCGCCTTTGATGGCAAGGACTACCTGATTAATCTTATTGATACCCCAGGACACGTTGATTTCGGTTTCCACGTCGTCCGTGCTATGAGGGCTGTTGACGGTGTCTGCCTCGTGGTTGACGCTGTCGAGGGAGTCATGCCCCAGACAGAAACCAACCTTAGGCAGGCGCTCAAAGAGAGGGCAAAACCAATCGTATTCATCAACAAGGTTGATCGGCTCATTAACGAATTGAAATTGGATTTCCCTGCAATGCAGGAGAAATTCGTGAAGGTCATCACACACATCAACAAGATTATCGCTCAGAACGCCCCACCAGACAAAAAGGACGAGTGGCAGATTGCAGTTGAGAAGGGCAACATTGCATTTGGTACTGCGTTCAACAAGTGGGCAATTTCAGCAACTTCAATGAAGAAGTTCAATATCACTTTCAAAGACATCTATGACAAATGCCAGGCAGAGGAGCACGCTTTCCTTGTTGAGAAGAGCCCGCTTGACGAAGTGCTTCTTGAGATGGTTATCAAGCATCTTCCAAGCCCGCAAACCGCACAGCCATACAGGACCCCAGTCCTCTGGAAGAACGGAGATTTGGAAACTGATGAGGGGAAAACAATGCTCGCATGCGACAAAACAGGGAATCCTGTTGGTGTCGTTTTCGGTGTTGTCTATGACGAACATGCAGGAGAAGTCGCAGTTGTCAGGATGTTCTCTGGAACGGTTCAAAAGGGAACAGAACTTTACATCGCATCACTGAAGAAATCGGCAAAAGTCCAGCAGGTCGGTGTCTTCATGGGACCTGACAGAGTAGCTGCAGAGCGTATAATGGCAGGAAACATTGGCGCTATTGTCGGCCTGAAGGATGTTTATGTCGGAGAAACGGTTTCATCAAGGGCAATTGAGCCTTTCGAGCAGATTAAGCACTACTCAGAGCCGGTCATTACCAAATCGATTGAGGTGAAAGAGCAAAAAGATTTGCCCAAACTCATTGAGGCTCTGAAGAGCATCTCAAAAGAGGACCCAACAATCAAGGTTCAGCTCAACCAAGACACTGGTGAGCACTTGGTCAGCGGAAACGGAGAACTCCACCTTGAGATTATTGAGTACAAAATCGAGAAAGAAAAGAAGATTCCGATTATCACTTCTCCGCCAATTGTACTCTACCAGGAGACAATCAAAGGCCACGCAGGACCTCTGGAGGGAAAATCACCCAACAAGCACAACAGACTGAAATTCACTGTTGAGAAACTTAATCCGGAAATCCTCAAAATGCTCAATGAGGGGGTCGTCTCAGAAGGAAAGCCCAAGAACAGGGAAGACTATGAGGCTCTTATCGAAAAGGGCATGGAACGTGATGAGGCCAGGAAAGTCTACGACATCTTCCAAGGCAACATCTTCGTCAATGGAACCAAGGGTATCCAGTACCTGAACGAGGTTGAGGAGCTTATGGTCCAGGGATTCAGAGACTGTATGAAGGTAGGTCCAAAGGCAAAGGAAAAGGTCACTGGTGTCATGGTCAAGCTTGTTGATGCAACCTTGCACGAAGACAACATCCACAGGGGGCCGGCGCAGATGCTGCCCACAGTGAAGAGGCCCATTTATGCTGGAATGATTATGTCCACAGTTGTTCTGCTTGAACCTAAGCAGAAGGTGCTTATCAACACTCTTGGAGAATATTCCGGAGATGTCATCAACATGACCAACGGAAGAAGGGGCCAGTTGGTTGGCATGGAGCAGGAGGGCGAGAACGCCACGATTACAACAATGCTCCCGGTTGCTGAGATGTTCGGATTCGCCAATGACCTTCGTGGAGTAACGCAAGGCCGCGCAATCTGGTATCAGGAATATGCAGGCTACCACGAGGTTCCTGGAGACCTTACCGAGAAGATAATCCGCCAGATTCGTGAAAGAAAGGGCGAAAAGCCTGAGCCTCCAACGGCGCAGTTCTTCATGGAGTAGGAACAGCAGATAACGTAGTTTTATAAATTTTCTTTTCCTTTTTCTTTTCAGTTTACATTTAGGACACTTGAATATATTTTTAAACACAATTGTTCTAAATGTGTTAATAAGTGGCGACCATGGACATTCAAAACATAAAGCCTAGGCAGGCTATCAGTCAGCCCCCAGTACTTATACGGGGATTCAAAGGCAGAGAGCCAGCCAAGGAAAGTGTAATCAGAATATCCGATTTCTCAGAGCTTTGGAAACGTCTTAATCACATAGAAAATCATAACGAACTTTACAACGCAACCCTTTCTTCAACAGCAGATGTAGAGATAACAGCAGCTGATGTGGAAAAATTCTGCAGAAACATCAAACCAATGCAGGAAGAAGAAGGATTTTCATGGAAAGCAGGTGCAATGCTCAGTGCGCTTGTCAACTCAAGCGTTGACAGTGATTTCATAATCCCAGTAAGATTATTTAACAAAAAACTTGCCCTCCTTGCATACCGGAACAGAAAAAACGTTTATATTGATGGGGATGCTGGAAACGGATTCGCAGCAGAGATGGAAGAAGGAATAGCAACTGTTCGCGGAAACGTATATGGCAGCTTCGCTGCATCAATGCATGGAGGCACTGCGATTGCAGAGCGGGATGTTTACGGAAGAGTTGGCCCTGGAATGTCTGGAGGTGAAGCCACGGTAAAGGGCGATGTAGGCGTTCTTGGATACTTATACTTATTTGAAAGCGAAGGAGTGAAGACTCCGAAGGTGTTCCTAGGAGACCCAATGTTCGCAGTCGGCCTTGAGATGACTGGAGGTTTCATAAACATCGAGGGATTCTCTGGCGCTCTTACAGGGCTCTACCAAAAAGGCGGAATAATCAAAGCTGGTTATGCAGGAAGCCTGGTTGGCTCAAGAATGGAAGGCGGGGAGATATACATTGAGAATGATTATGATGGTCTCTCACCCCAACTTGGAAAGGGAAGGATTTTCTTTGGCAACAAACAGATCCACCCAAAAAAGAAAAACGGTGAAGACAAAGTGCTTGCCGAACTTCTTGGGGCCTGGGAGGCAATACCATTTGACAATTTCGATATCGAACGTTCATACGGTGAGGCTTTAGAGGTTGCGCGGAACCTCCAATACAACGGCGATGATGTTGGCAATTTCAGCCGGGCCCTTGAACTGTACAAAGACACCAAACACTTCCATACAAAAGCAGGCATCGTACTCAGCGCATTAATCAATGCTGGAGAAGGTCTTTTCTACAATATTAATGTCAAGGGAGTGGATGGAATAAGCAAACTTGGTTTCAGGAACTCGAAGATAGTCCGTGTTCGCGGAAACCTTGGCCCTCATGCAGGATTCGAATCATTGGAAGGGAGTTCAATTATTGTCGAGGGGGATGTTGGATACGCCGCAGGTGCCTGGGGAAGCGGAGCGCTTCTTGTAACAGGCAGTGCTGGAGATTTCGCAGGTCTTGGAGCGAGCGGCGGGTATGTCCAGATTGTTGGCGGTGCCGGCAATCACGTTGCAGAGCTCCTTGATGGCGCATGTATGTATGTTCATGGTGAGATGGGAAGTCTTGGCAATGTCCATGAAGGATTCGTTCAGAATGGGGACAATATCCTCATCCACACAAAGAAATCTATTTAACTCCTAATCATGAGTTTTCTTAATGCGCGTTTTTGACACCATGGAGGGGAGCAAGAGGGAATTCAAGCCCCTCAAAGGCAATATGGTGCGCATTTACACCTGCGGCCCTTCTGTCTATGATTATTCTCATATCGGCAATTACAGGACTTACTTATTCGAGGATATCCTAATCAGATACCTGAAGTATCAAGGATATTCTGTCAAACGTGTGATGAATATCACTGATGTTGAGGATAAGGCAGTTCTTGCTGCGAGAAGAAAGGGATTTTCACTTCGAAAACTTGAGGAAGAAAAAATAAGGAAATTTTTCTCAGATTTTAAGAAATTGGGGATGTTGATGCCTGATGTTGTTGCAAAGGCCTCGGATGAAGTCCCATACATAATAAAACTCATACAAAGGATTTGCAAAAAAGGATACTGCAGAAAGGATAAGGACGGCATCTATTTCGATGTGAGAAAATATTCTTATGGAAAGCTCCGTCTTAAGGGAAAGGGCAAGACAGAATATCTGGGAGTTTCAAGAAAGGACGATTATTCGAAGGAAGGGATGTGGGATTTCAGGTTATGGAAATTATGGACAAAAAATGACGGAAAATACGTTTGGAAGTCACCGTTCGGAGACGGGCGTCCAGGCTGGCATATAGAGTGCAGCGCAATTGCGATGCACCACCTTGGAGAAACGATTGACATCCACTGCGGAGGTTCTGACAACATATTTCCGCACCATGAGAACGAGATTGCGCAAAGTGAAGCCGCAACCGGAAAGATATTTTCCAATTTCTGGATGCATGCAAGGCACCTGACAATTGGAAAAAAGAAGATGTCCAAAAGGCTTGGGAATGTGTTTTATGTTGATGAGCTTGAGAAAAAGGGAGTTGGGGCAAGGTGCCTCAGGTTTTACCTGATTTCAGAGAAATACAGAAGCAGGCACGACTTTACAATAACAGAATTCAGAAAAAGGACTAAAAGTTGCAAGAGGATACGGGAATTCATATCCAAACTAAGGAAAGTTCGCGGAAGCGGAAATGAAACCGTTGGGAAGAAAATAGCAGAGAACCTGGTTTCCGGATTCGAAAGTGCAATGGACGATGATTTGAATACAAAACTCGCCTTCAGAAGGATATTCTCATTGTGCAAAGGTGCTGAAAAAGAATTGATTGGTGGAAGACTTTCCAAAAGTGATGCTAAATTGATAATCAAAGCACTTGAAAAAATCGATAGTGTCTTGAACGTCTTCTAGCCAAGCCGCGTCAGCCTTCCACTTTTTCTTGCCAGTTCAAACATGTAGGTGTTGAACGAATATGCGATTACCAGCCATACGGAGGTGGTGACAATTAGCATGACCATATCTGGCTCGGCAAATCCAAGGATTGATTTGAGAACATCAAATGCGTGTGTGCTTGGAAGGAGCCGGATAAATGGCAGGAGATATTCTGGATAAACTGATTCTATTGAGAAATAAACACCTGAGAGAAGAACAAGTGCATCCGGAATTATGAATCCAACACTGAACGCATCTTCCTTGCTCTTGATGTAATATGCCACCCCAAGGAGGAAGAAACCCAGTATGAGACTGACAAGGGCCAGGAAAAACATGCCAAGAAGGAATGTTGCCCAATCAGTTATCCAGAACCCATACAGGAAATAAGTAAGCACTAGGTATAGGATTGTTACGAATGAACCTTTGAGCAATCCTGAGAGGGCTGCTCCGATAGAATATTCCAGCCTCGAAATCGGAGAAAGCATCAGGTGAGGAAGCGCCTTTGACCAATACTCCTCGACATAAAGCCCAATCATCTCGTGGTTTATGAAATAAACCATCCTCCAGCCAATCATTCCAAGGATAATCAGGTGAAGGAAAGACTCGTCAGAGCCCATATAGGTTACGAAAAATGTCAGTGGAAACAGGTAAAGCAGTGGCCAGATTGTCAAATCAGCAAGCCTGAAGCTGTTCCTCTTTATTGAAACGCTGCTCTTGTAAATTTGTGAATAGATTCGCTTAAGCACTATTATCACCGTTTATTATGCTCAAGTATGTTTCCTCAAGGGTCGGCTCAAGCTCCTTGACCCAAAATATTTCGCATTTGCATAATGATAATGACTTCATTATTGCTTTCATCCTCGAATAATCGTCAACTTCAGCATGAACAAGCCTTCGGGAGTGTTCCTTTGCTTTGACCCCTTTCAATTTAGAAAGCCCCGGAAGGACACATCTAGCATCCGAGCAATTTATTTCAATGGCTCTTTTGCCAACGATTTTCTTCTTCAATTCCTCAGCAGTCCCGACTGCTATGATTTTGCCATTGTTAATGAATGCGATGCGGTCGCAAAGCTCCTCTGCCTCAAACATGTTGTGCGTTGTCAGGATAATCGTCCTGCCTTCTTTGCGAAGGCGGTTGACAAGGCTCCTGATATTAACTGCAGAGGCTACATCAAGCCCCACGGTAGGTTCATCAAGAATAATGACTTTTGGGTCATTTAGAAGTCCTTTGGCAATCAGGAATCTCTGTTTCATTCCTGATGACAAATCATAGGCCAATTGGCCCATCACATCACCAATGTTCGTTTCCTTGACAACCTCACGGGTTTTTTCCGCCTCGTTTTTCACGCTGTAAAGAAGAGAGTAGTAGTGCAACGCCTCTTCGCATGAAAGCGCATATGGAACTCCGGTGAATCCTGATATGACATTTATCCTTTGCTGGATTTTCTTGGCTTCAGTGCGGCTGTTTAAGCCCAAAACAAAAGAGCTGCCAGTATCAGGCGCAAGCAAACCAGAAAGAACACTGATAAGGGTTGTTTTCCCGGCTCCATTTGGCCCAAGAAGACCGAATATCTCGCCTTTCTTGACTGTGAAGCTGACGCTGTCCAATGCTGCAACGACCTGCCGACCACTTTTGAAGGTCTTGGATACATCAGTGACCTTGACAGCTTCCATGGCCAGAATAAGAATCAATCATTTATTAGGATATCTCCTGCTCAAGCCTTTGCAGAACTTCATCCCTATATCTTTTTGTTCTGTCTGCACCAATCTCAAAATTAAGCGATTTAAGCCTGAATGTGTCACGGCATTCTGCCAGAGCGTCTATGCATCCTTTCCTCACATCCTCATGCGGCGAGTACTTGGCATGGTACTCGAAAAACCTTAGCAGGCTCAAACTGGTGTCATTTGACTCTGCAATAGCTTCAGAGCAGATAGCAGCAAGCTCTTCTATGGATGCTGTACGTATCTTATGGTCAGTGCTTGAAATCAGGCTGAGGCAGATGGTTGAGCGGCTCCGCTCTGGAGCTGGTTTTTTTCCAGAAAAAGGTTTCCCAAGTGGCTCTGGCCTGGTTTTTTTGTGAATCATTAAGGATTATGTGTTTGTTAGTGTTTAAAAATATTTATTTGACAGCGAAAATCCCCTGAAGCCTCGCTGAATAGACTAAACTCTTGAAGCCAACACCCTTGAGCCGTTTCTCCACTTCGGTTTCGATTTTCCTTCCCTTCTGCTTCCCGACACTTCCGACATAGTGGAAAATCTTTGCCCCTTTTTTGCAAACACGGAAAAGCTCCTTGTAGAATTCTTCTGAGTAAAGTTCTTCTGCGTGCGAGAATCTTGGAGGGTCATGGATTATGAAATCAAATGAGTTTTTTTCAAGACCTTTGATGATTTCGGCTGAGTTCCCCTTCATCATAACGATTTTCTTGTCCTTGAAAAGGGGCTCCCCAAACGGATTCCACTGCGCCAGGTTGATTACTGCTTCGGAAAGCTCACAGGTTATTACTGATTCAACCGATTTTTTCCTGGCAGCTTCCATAGCAGTGTAGCCAAGGCCCATGCAGCTGTCCAGAACATGGAACTTGCCTTTTGAGGGAATTTTAAGTCCCTTGACAACTTCCTTTGCATAATCGAGAGGAGTCTTGAAATCCTTGACAAGCTGCATCCGGAGGCCATCAATTTCAAGTATTGGGACTCCATTGAATGGCCTTAGCTTGTAGTAGTGTCCGTCAAAAAGCCCAAGCTTCATGACATCGCTGCCGATTTCGGCATAGAGGAAACTCCCGTCAGTGGTGTATGTGATGCCACCATCACTGCTTTTTGAGAAAAATTGCCTCTTTTTACTAGCCATAAACATCAATTCCCAACTAAGAGCTAAATAAAGTATCTTTTAAAAAGATATGGTAATAATAATAAAGATATGGAAGAGAGGGAAGGGTGTGATTGTAGTCCGTGTCCCGTAAAAATACATAAGAGGTTCGATTCAAGCGAGCCTGCGCTTCTTACTTCTATTGATGATATAGAAAGGTTTGACATGGAATACTGGGAGGTTACCAAAGGACTCCCGTTCAGAACAGGCAGTATACTAAGAGTTCCGAGTGCATCATATCGCAGATGGGGAATAGAGATTACTGACGAGAACAGGAAAGAACTTTCCCAGCTTGCAGACTGGTTCCGTGAGAAGGATTATGTTGAGCGGGAACAGAACAGGGAAATTGAGAAAATTGAAAAGAGCAGCCACAGCGTTTCCATAAGAGCGCGCATGGCAAAGTTCATAGGAGATATGACAAAAGAGATTCTCCGCTCTGTTGATGATGGAAAACAGGAAATTCGAATCTGCAATCTTGGCGCAAGCACAGGGCAGGTTGCAGTCGCAGTTGCTGCTGCACTCAATAGAGACAGCAGAACCAGTGAAATGTTGGAGAGGACCACATTCCATCTTGTTGATTATTCAGGAAGAAAACTTGATATTGCTAAAAAGAACCTTGAGATGTACAGGCCTGGGCAGATCAGGCAGCATGCAGTCCGAGACAATGAATTCTTCAACGAAAGCGCGCTGGAATTCGATGCGGTAGTATGTCTTGGGCACCTGCACAAGAAACCATTCCTGGATGTATTATCAAAAATCCACAAAGCGCTCGTTCAAAAGGGAGTGGTTGTTTCGGGTGACTGGCATTCTTCATTATGCGATGAGCCATTCTTCATGTACCAGATGCTTGAGATGATGGGCACTGAAAGAAGAAGGCTTGATATGTTCAGAGAACTTATGGGCTCATTGCTTAGTCCAAGTAAGGTTGCAGGGCTTTGCGATGAGGAGAAGGCCGCAGTAAGAGAGCACCAGCTTATGTGGCTTAAATTAATTAATGAGTCAAGAGACAGACTTGCAAAAATGCCAACTGAGCCAAGATTCTACATAGGAGGCGCGTTCAGAACAACAAAAACAACCTTAAGAGAGTTTGAGGAGCACGGGTTTGATGTAGACTACGGGGCCATAAGGAAAGCATTTCCAAACATAAACACACATGCTGTCCCCAAACCAATGATTCGCGGAACAGACCGGGCCACGGTCATGATAGGCTTAAAGAGAAATAGGTGAGCGCGTGGAACTTGTTAACTCAGTTGCCCAGCTTGAAAGACTTGACAAATGGTTCAGGGAACTTTGTGAAGGCCTAAATTACCAGCCCGGAAGCATTTTCAGAATAGCCGGCCAGTACCTGGAAAACTGGGGTATAAGAGTAGATTCAGAAAATAAAGACTGGATTGAAGACAACTCTTTGCTTAGTTACAAGCACGAGTGGAAAGGAGCAAGCAAAGCAACGCTTGAAGCTATCCGCGTTGCCGGGACAAGGGCTGGACTTACACTCGGAAACGAGGAATTGAACGAGATACTGGGGGAAATGGCAAGTGAAATCCTCCTCAGCATGGATGATGGCAAAAGAAGATTTGTTATTGGTGATGTCGGTGGAGGAACAGGAGACACATCAACAGCAATTCTCGATAGCCTTAGCAAAACGAAAGAGGGAAGGGACCTTATACTCAGGTGCCATTTCTATATCCTTGAGCCGGCTTTTGATGAACTAAGTATGGCAAAAGGCGCCATGGAAGGCTTTAGAGTCGGCCAAGATGAATATGATACTGCAATTGCACATACAATGGTAAACCAGACCATGGAAAATCATTTCCCAATGCTTCCTCCAGGACCCATGTTTGATTTGGTTGTATCAACCGCGGTTTTCCACCACATGACTTTCCCGACTTACCTTGGGAGAATTCATGAGAAACTCGCTGATGACGGCGTCGCTGTCATAGGAGACTGGCATACCACAATCTGGCAGTATCCGGCTTTCGTAGTTCCGATACTTGTTGATCTTGGCATGGGAGGGCCGAAACTACAGGAGTTCCAAACTCGCTTCAACATTAAGGAGCAGGACAGAAAACAGTACGAAAAGCGGCTGAACGAAGACCAGCTCGCAGCCAACATGGCAATGTATGAATTTGAAAAGATGCTTGGTGATGAGTTCCAGAGACTCAAGCCTGCTGAGAGACTTCTTTTCCTTGAGGCCCACGAATCACTTGCCGACAGGCTTGGAAAAATGAAAGAACAAGGATTCTGTGTGGACATCTCAGAGTTAAAGGAAAAACACAGGGGATTTGTAAATATGGAGAGAAACATCAAGGAGCTTTATCCAGAAAGTGAGATGGCCTGCGTTGTTGCTGCCGGAAAAGTCGCAGAAATGAGAAAGGCAGTAGGGCGCGCTCCAATGCCAAGAAAAAAAGAGCTTAATGGAGCGCCCATGGTAGCCAAGCCAAGAGTTTAGGCTAGCTTGATTGTTTCCTTGCCCATGAAATCCTGAAGAACTTTTGGAACAACAACAGTACTCTTATCCTCTTGATGATTCTCAAGCACTGCAATCATAGTTCTCCCCACTGCAAGACCGCTGCCGTTGAGTGTGTGCACATATTCAAGATGGTCCCCTGCCCTGAATTTGACGTTGGCGCGCCTTGCCTGGAAATCAGTACAGTTTGAGCATGAAGAAACTTCACGATACTTGTTCTGAGATGGAATCCAGACTTCAAGGTCATACGTTTTTGCTGCTGAGAAGCCTAAATCCCCAGTGCATAACTCAATGACTCTGTATGGAAGCTCGAGTAGCTGTAGGATACGTTCAGCATCCTTGGTCATGCTCTCAAGCTCATTGAAGCTGTCATCCGGATGGGTCAGTTTCACAAGCTCGACCTTGTTGAATTGGTGCTGGCGGATTAAGCCGCGGATATCCTTCCCATATGCGCCCGCTTCCCTCCTGAAACATGGTGTGTGAGCGACCATTTTGATTGGAAGGTCCTTTTCCTTCAGAACCTCATCGGAGAAAAGGTTTGTGAGCGGAACTTCTGCTGTTGGTATCATCCAGAGGTCCTCGCCTTCGCACTTGTACAAATCATCCTGGAATTTTGGGAGCTGCCCTGTTCCCGTCATGGTCTTTGTATTCACCATGTATGGGGGCAGGATTTCTCTGTAGCCTCTCGAAGTCTGCACTGAAAGCATGAAATTGATTAGAGCGCGCTCTAATTTCGCGAGGTCTCCTGAAAGCACTGTAAACCTGTGCTGGGCAAGTTTTACCCCCCTTTCATGGTCAATCATATCTGTCGTCTGGGAAAAATCATAGTGAGAAAGGACATCGTCAGGGCCTTTGGATGGCTCGTCCCATTTTCTGATTTCAGGATTGTCATCTTCATTTTCACCGTGAGGAACTGAGTCGTCGGGGATGTTTGGGATTACAAGTGCCTCATCCCGGATTTTATCTTCAAGAGTAGCAGTCTCAACTGCCATGTCCTTTATTCTGGCGCTGATTTCGCCAGAGCGTTTCAATTCTTCATCAGCATCCTCTTTGGCCTTTTTCTTGGAAGCGATAGCAAGCCCGAGCTTATTCCTCTCTGCGCGGAGTTCATCCTCTTCTTTCTTGATTTTCCGCCATTGAATATCGAAGTCTTTCATCTTGTTCAATGTATCGAAGGATTCGTCCCCACAGTGCCTCATGCGCAATGCCCCTTCGATTTTCTCAGGATTGTCTCTGATGATGCGTACGTCTAACATATATCTCAATTTCCTCAAAAAGATTTAAAGAATGCTCTCTGGGGAGAGTCAGCCCTGAGACTCTCCACGGAGTTTTTTTATGTATGCAAGCTCATTCAGGGCAGATTTGTTGCCCGGGTCGATTTCCAATGATTTGAGGAGTATGGATTCCGCTTCGCCAAGCTTCTTCAGGTCTATGAGAGCCACCCCTGCCCCTCTCATCGCTCTCGCAACTTGGGAGGCAAGGGCCCATGGCCTAATCTTCATCGCCTTCCTGTACAGCTCAATGGCCTGCTCGAATTCCTGCTCGTATTGCATTATCAGAGCCCTCTCGCACATGATGGAGGGATGATCAGGTTCAAGTGCAAGCGCTTTTTCTATCGCTGAGACCGCCCCTTCCCTGTCCTTGCGTTCAATTGCAATGTATGCCAGCAGGTAATATGCCTTTGAGTATGAGGGTGAGGTCCATACCACGTTTCTCTTGTCTTTGCTCTTTTCATGGTAGGACACATAAGAGATGAATTCCTGCATATCCCAGAATGCAAACAGTATCTCATCTTGTGTCTCGGTGAGGGGCTTCCAGCCTTCCGGAATTTTCGCTACAAGCTCTGAGAGCATTGTATGGGCCTTGCCAGCCTCCCCTTTCCGGATTAGCTCCTCGGCATCGACAACTGGGTTTTCCTTTTTCCCCATGAACGCTCAACCAAGTATTAGCTGCAGCTTCGCGACAGCTTCCTCGACCTTGCCCTGGCGGTTCATTATCACAACTGCAGGGGCACCTGTCGCTGCGCTGTATGTCGCCAGGTATGCCCGGTTCATCTGGTCATGGAGGGCAACATCATCGACATCTCTTTTCCTTGAAGGGTCCTCTGCTCTCCGTTTCGCCACCTCATCCACATCAGCAGATATGAGGACAAGGGTATCGACCCTGAGCATCTTCAGGAAATCAAGCGGAAGGCCAGGGAAAAATCCCTTTGGCGTACTTACTGAGCAGTGGGTGTCAAGAATTACCTTGCCATCCATTTGTGAGAGCTTTTCATAGACCAGTTTCTGGGCCAGTTTCTGCTTTTCGATTGGGAGGGTGCGCATCTCGTCCCGGTCCTTGATACCGAATTTCTCTTTCTCGATTTCCAGCATCAGGTCTCCATAGTTCACTATCTCGTAGTCAGTGTCCAATCCCTTCAAAACTGTCGTTTTTCCTGCTCCTGGCAGTCCCATAGCTATAATCATAGAAAAACCTGTAGATTATCAGGCTGAAAAAGCTTTAAAGAATTGAGATTCTGACTGATAATCGGCCTAAGAGTGCGGATTTACTAAAAATGAAGTTTTATATAAAGTTGTTATTAATCTATATATATGGTTATAACGGGTAGGTGTAGCTCTTCTGCTAAAGACATTGGGGGAGAGGTTCAGAAAAGAATTCCAAGATGCAGGGAATTTGTTGCTAAATTCTGGGGTGTCGAGGGAAATCTGGCACAGCCCAAAAAGATTACTGTTGAAGAAGTTTCAGAGACTGGGCATTCGGCTTGCATCCTGCCAGAGAACAGAGAGCTTGTGCTTTTTGCCAGTAATTTTGATATTGGAGGAATGGACAAATTGGACCGCGTACTTGTTCATGAGCTCACCCACCTTGTTACAACTTCTTTCATGGATACGGCATATGATGAGACTAGGTGCGTTGCCGAAGGGCTTGCCAGCCTTGCCACGGATGCGTTTTTTTCTGAGGAAAGGGAATACAGCTTTGAAAAGACACAATACTTCCGGGGAAAACGTTTCGTGCGGGCATTGTATGATGGGGGAGTTGCGCCAATCCAGATGCACCCCCTCTTAAGCATAAGGCCGACCATAACAGAACTTTTTATCCCTTCGAGATATCTTGATCGCATGGGAATCCCATATTCATTTGACGATAAGGTGGGAACGCATGATATAATGCAGTGGGTTGAGTTGGCAACCTGCATTGGAAAGCTTTCATTAGGAGAGGGAATTACTTATTCAAGGGAAAATGGAAAATTCGTTTTCGGATTCTCACCAGGGAAAAAGAAAGACCTGGAGAATCTTTCAAAACCCAAAGGAATGCCAAGGAATCTTCTCCATAATCCGGGCGCATATGGGTTGTGTTTCATGAAAAAGCTGGCGCATTACTTGAAGGGTTTGGAAAGGGCTTTGGCCGTCATTGAGAAGCATCCGCCTGCGGGCTTGGTAGGCCAGCCAGAGAGCATCGCGCACATAATAGAACCCCACAGGTATGTGATAAAAGTGCAAATGCAGGATTCTTCACTACGCCGTTTATGAAAAGAAATTTGTTCAGTCTAGTTCAGCGAAAAGGGTGCCGTGAGTCGAATCGATTATTTTAACGTTAATCTTATCCCCTAGCTTACCTTTGAAGCCTTTCACCACGACCTGCTGGTAGTTTATGTTTCGGCCTTTGAAATCAGGATTTGCTTCGGTTACCAATACATCGTATCTTTTTCCTACCAGGACCCTCCTACTTTCCCGATTCAAATCCATAACCAAGTCATGGGTTTCCCTGCTCCGCCTCTTCAGTTCCTGCGTCGTCAATTGTTTGAGTTTTTTTGCCTTGGTACCCGGGCGTGGACTGAACCTAGAGATATTGATGATATCGGGTTTTGTTTTCCTAAGGAGTTGGAGTGTTTCAAGGAAATCATCCTTCGTTTCAGTTGGGTAACCAACAATGATGTCCGTGGATATGGTTGCTTCTGGAATCTTTTTCCTGACTCCCTCGACAATGTCCACGAAATCCTGGACTGTGTGGTCACGGTTCATTTCTTTCACAACTTTCTCACTGCCAGCTTGCACAGGGATATGAAGGAATTTGTAGAATTTTTTTCCTTCTAGCGTTCTGATCAGGTCTGGGAGCATTGCCTTTGCATGGTCAGGGTTTATCATCCCAAGGCGGACAAGATAATCCGAATTAGCACGTTTGCTACTGTCATCGTTTGCCATGGCTTCGAGGAGTTCCACCAAATTGGTTTTGATGTCCCTGCCATAGGCTCCAGAATCCATGCTTGTAAGTTGAATCTCTCTTGCGCCATTCTTGACGCTTTCATTTATCCAATTGACCACGGTTTTTGGAGAATAACTCCGAAGGTATGGCCTGGCAATTTTTGTCTGGCAGAAATTGCAGGCTGACAAGCAGCCATCATTGATAGGTATGCGCATTATTGGTGCGCTGAGCAGCTTTGGAAGTGAATCTTTGCTATCGAATTCCTTGTAAACTGTAGCCCTGCCTTCAAGAGCATCATCCACTGCATTTGTGATATATTTCAAAGAAGAGGTTCCAACAATCGGAGCCAGCGGCGCAGCCGTACGGATTTTTTCCTCATTTGCGCTCAGGCATCCTGCAATCACAAGCTTCTTATCAGCAGATTTCATTCTGGAGAGGATTTTGTTCTCAGTAGTTCCCTTGACAGTGCATGTATTGAGAATGATTACCTCGCTCTCTCCCTCAGAATCAACAAGCTGGTGCTTAGAAGAAACAAGTGCCTTGAGTATGTCTGAATCCGCCTGGTTGAGCGTACAGCCATAGGTCTCAAGGTAGACTCTTGCCATTATCCTCCACCGAGAAGCTTTCCGAGCATCGGGTTGGAATCCATAGCTCTCATCTGTTCAAGCTGCTCATACATCCTGTAGAGGATACCTACAGTAAGCAAAATACCCGTTCCAGTACCAAGGGCACCGGTAAGGTCAGCGATTCCGGCGAGCAAACCCACACAGAATGAACCCATAACAGTGAGCGGGAATATGTGCTTGTTGAGAATTGACTCGAGCATTCTTGGGTCCCTCCTGAATCCTGGAATCTGTATCCCTGAATCAGAAAGCTGGCCGGCAACGCTCTTGGCATCCATGTTTGATGTCTCAACCCAGAATAGACCGAACATCACAGAAATAAGCGAGAGTGCAATTATGTAAACAATCGCATGAACCCACTGAGGAATCCTTAGAATGGGCGTGGATTCCCCGGATATCATATTCCACTGGGCCATAGTTCCTCCGGTGCCTGAATAGATTGGAGTAAAGAGATACAATAATCCATCACGAAGCTGGCCAGATTGGTCAGTGTAGCCAATCAATGGAAGAATTCCGTGAGAATCGAAATCATATCCTGAGGAGATGTCCTGGAACTGCTCATGAGAAACTGCAGATGCAGCGTCTTCCCAGTACATTCCAGTCAGCATACCTCCTGAAAACAGCTGGAGGTTGATAATCAGCGCGCTCGCGAAGATGACCGGTATGTTGGACACATAGAAGAATTTCAGTGGGAGTTTTGGCACTAGGCCTCGCACCCTCTGGAAAGCTATTGGAATCTCAACCTTGACACCCTCAGCATAAACAACTGCGAGGAATACCAGGATTGTAAACATGAATGGAAGCATGACCAGAATAGCGTTTGGCAGGGCTTCAGCTCCGCCTCCGGCTACGGCGCCCATAACTCCAGCTTCACTAAATAGAAGTGAAACGACTCCGGCAAACACGGCAAATGAAACACCGGCTGCGATGAAGAGTGAGATTCCGCTTCCAATACCGTATTTGGTAACAATCTCATCGAGGAAAAGGACGAAGATTGAACCGATTGTAATCTGCAGCACAACCAGAACCATCACCATGAACGGCGAGAGACCAGCAACTGGCGCAATTGGAACAATCTGTGTGAATACTACGAATATCAATGCCTCAACAAGCGCAAGAAGAATCGCGAGAACTTTCTGAGTCTCAAGGAACTTTGCCTTGTCTTTCTTGTCTTTAAGATTAAGGTCAATCAAACCTGCGCCCACAAAGAGCTGCAGGAAAATGCTCGAAAGTACGAGCGGCCCGATACCGGTTGTAAGAAGACTTCCAACGTTTGCAGCTGTGATTGTCTGCAGGAAGTCAACACCACCAGTAATATGGGGGACACCAAACACTGTGGTCTGGTACATCATGAAATAAAGAACCAAAGCTAGGCCAGTCCACATGAGTTTCTCATTGACGCCCAGAGGCTTCTCTGGTGCCTTTACCTGCGGAAGGAATTTTGAAAACGAATGAACAAAGTCGATTACGGCCATCAGTTATCCACCTTAAGAGCCCTCACTTTTCGAGATTTCTCCGCCGGTTTCACTGAGTTTCTTTTCAACGTTCTTGCTCCAGGAGTCCGCCTTGATTGAGAGCGGGACAGTTACCTTTCCAGTAGCAAGGACTTTGCCTTTGAATTCAAATACGAACTTATCCCCTTTCTTAACAAGCTTCTCAAGAAGTGCCTGCTGATTTATTTCGTAAAGATGTACAACATCAATGTCCTTCTTGTTAGGACTGCTGAAACCGCACTTGCTGAAGTAGTCCTTGTCAGTGTTCATTGCATAGCTCCACTTGTGCTTGTCAATGCCTGCCATACCGCGGCCTCCTCGGCATCCGCCTCCTCTGCGGTTCTTGACATTACCTCTGCCATGGCTTCTCTGACCAAGATATTTCTTTTTCTGTTTTGGCTTTCTTGTTGTCATGAATCACACCATCCGTGAAAGGAGCGACACCATGTCGTCTCTCTTCCCAAGGTCTCCTTCCGGGTATGTCTTTTTGATGTTCTTGTATCCCTTGGAGGGTGGCCTGAGCCTGAAGACAGGATTAGCAAAATCCATCGTCTTCTTTCCTCCGAAAATCTCTGTAGCAGCTTTCTTTATTTGATCTTCCTTCATCACATCGTTGAGGCTGCTTCGCCCTTTCTTTCCCCTTTTGGCAAGCAGCTTGAAAATAATCTGCTCGTCCACAGGACCATATGCAATGTAATCTTTTACTTTTGCAAGCATGCCCATGTTCTGCGGGGTGTCGTCTACGATAACGCAGTGG
Organism: uncultured Microcaldota archaeon; assembly: GCA_963791815.1. Taxonomy (GTDB): domain Archaea; phylum Micrarchaeota; class Micrarchaeia; order Anstonellales; family Bilamarchaeaceae; genus Bilamarchaeum. The sequence goes on from CAWBTT010000003.1 coordinate 143,449, forward strand.
TTGGGCCTCTCCAGTCTGAGCATCCTGAGGGTATCCTCAAACTCAGCCCGGATTTTTCTTCGGCCTCTGATACGTATAACAGCAATCTTCATCTTACTCAGTCCTCTTGAAGTTGTTAATATTTTCCAGCGCCTTGATGGTCGCTGACGCGATATTGTAGGTGTTCCTTCCGCCGTGTTTTGAGCTCCAGATATCCTTCACTCCGGCCATTGTAAGCACCTTCTTCACGATGTCGTTGGAAGCAAGCCCGATTCCAAGCGGGGCGGATTTCAGGATGACGATTGTGCTGCCCTCTTTTCCACTTGTTCTAAATGGAATAGACTGCTTTCGGTCACCCTTATACTCCCAGCTCCCACACCCAAGTGGAATTGAAATCATGTTCTTCTTCGCGTTCTTGATGGCGTAGTCCATGGCAGGCTTAATCTCATCGCTCTTGCCAACTCCAAGGCCCACGTGTCCTTTCCGGTCGCCGATAACCTTGACAACACGAAACTTGATTCTTTTACCTGAGTCTGTAACCCTCTGAGTGGTCTTCACCAGAAGTGTTTCTGACTCAAGATCAGAGAATATAACATCAATAATCTCAGGCTCGAGAATGGGCTTTCCTGTTGCCCGGATTTCCTCAAGCTTTGTCATTTCTCCTGCCTTGACCTTTCTGCCGATTTCGGTCTTGGGTTCCCAAGATTCAGTGTCAACGGATCTAACTTTTTCAACCATTAAAATCACCCTGCGATTTTGGACTTGGCCTCCTCAAACGCGGCCTTGTACTTATCCGGTATCTTTGAAAGATCCGGAACCATATCCTTGTCCACCTTCGCGTTCAAACCCGCATCAGCAGCGCCCGCAAGCGCAGCAAAGAGGATTGAACCTTTTGACGGGGTATACATACCCATGTCAAAGACGAAGTCTTTCACTCCCTTTTCCTTTGCAAGCTTTCCTGCAAGCAGTCCTGCCAAGTATGCTGTCCAAGCATTTCTCTTGGATGGCCACTTGTACTGCTTTGCCAAGTGCTTGCCTGTAACTGTAAGTAGAGTCTTGTCTCCTTTCGGGTCAAAGTTGATGAACTGGACGACAAGGCCGCTGTTGCTTCTGCGGACGCTCATTCTGGTCTTGCCGCTTTTAACTAAAGCAAGCCTTTTCTCGAAGTTGGTCCTTCCTTCCCGCCTTCTCCTGTAGTAAACCTTAAAGCTTGGTCCCGTTGCCCTTGTCATTTGCTTTCACCCTTTTTCTCTTCCTTCTTAGGAGCCGGTTTCTTTTTTGATGAGCCTTTCTTCTTGGCTTTCTTCTTCATGGTCTTCTTGGCCACTTTAGCTGCTTTCTTCTTTGCGGCAGCTTCAACCTTGTCGACCTTGACTCCAAGTTCGTAATCCTCTGCGATGTACTTGTTGTCCTTCAGGTAAAGGACCATCGCCTTCTTGTTCCTGAAGATTCCGCTCTTCACCTTTCCGTAGAGGGATCTCTTGCTCTTCTTCTCAAGAACTCCAGTTTCTATAAGCATTGCAAGAAGTTTTCTCTGTGCGCGCACTTTCTGCATCCAGAGTTTCTTAGCGTCGCCAAGGCTGCCCTTTCTCCTTCCGGCCCCTTTGCGCTTTTTCCTTGCAGTACTGTCACGGCCTTTCACTTTGGCCTTTGTGATTACTCCCTTGTCAATCAGCCCTCTGACATCGGACCTTGTAAGCGCGCCTTCAGCCTCTTTCAGGCCGTCCGGGCTGATTTTTACTCTGCTCTTGCCTACATTCATGATGTCGGCTGCGAGTCTTCTTACTGTGAGTATAGTCATGCTTTAGCACCTTTTTTCTTTGGCTTGTATACCCGTTTTACTGTCGGGTTCAAGACCTTCAGCTTCATGGACTTTGCCTTCTCCTCAATGAGTTTCTTTTTCCTTGAGCCCACACCTTTTCCTACCCTCAAGGAGACATTCTCAAGGCCTTCAAGGTCAGCAACATTGTGAACAAGAACTTCCATTGTCCCGTTAGGGTGAAGTCCGCGGACTCCTTCTGGGTTCTTGTATCCAATTGCCGGAGATGCTCCGGTCCAGGCCATGCCAAGGCGTTTCTTGTTGTGAGTGCCTCTTGGCTTTCTCCACCTGGAGCTGATTCGCTTGCGGTGGCCATCATTTAGAACGTTAAATTTCGGTTTGCTTTTCTTCATAATCACTCACCCGCGTAGTAAATCCCGTCCTGGAATATTCTCGGGTCCTTGTCCTTGATTTTCAAGGTATTCTTCATGTTAGCTGCAGTCTGGCCCACCGCTTCCTTGTCAGGGCCTGAAACTGTGATGTCCTGGCCCTTGACCTTGACTTGGGTGTCCCCGACTATATGTGTTCTCCTTGGATTTCTTTCGCCAAGGAAGTTCTTGATTGTGATGTCCTTCCCCTTAACTTCGATTGTAACTGGGAAGTGCGCATAAAGAAGTTTCATCTTTTTCTCATATCCGTCCTTTGCGCCATTCATCATGTTTCCGATGACAGACTCAACAGTTCCCTTTAGGGCTTTGTCAGCAGTCACTTCGACTTTGTTTCCGTCAACTTTGATGGATGCCCTTAGTGAGAATGTTTTCTCAACCTGGCCCTTGGGACCAGAGGCGTTTACCTTGTGTCCGTCAACGGTTAAAGTCACTCCTTCTGGTATTTCCTTCATGATGAACACCTAATACACGTAGGCTACGAGCCTACCGCCAGTATGCTTTTCCCTGGCATCTGCGTTTGTCATAAGTCCGCCTGGAGTTGAGACAATCAGAAGGCCGACATTGTATGCCGGAATGAAAGCTTCCTCGGTCTTGTTCCAATCAGTCCTTCGGACTGGAATCCTTGGCTTAATGACACCGCAGTCATTGATTGAGCCTTTGAGCTCGATTTCAAAGAAACCGCTTCTCTCACCTTCTATTTTTTTGTAGTCCTTAAGGTAGTTGTGAGCTTTGAGAACCTCAAGTACTTTCTCGATGAGTCCAGTTGCCTTGACAGTGCACTTATCCTGCCCAACAAGTTCGTGGGTCTTAATTGTGTTCAGAGCGTCAGCAAGATGATCAGTCATTATTTCACCGTCCGAATTTCCTGAATCCCAGGTATTCTCCTACTTCGCGGAAGCATCTTCTGCAAATCTGGAGGTTGTACTTGCGGATGAGGCCACGTGCAGTCTTGCATACTCTGCACTCTCGTTTTCCTCTTCCCTTCATTTTTTCTTCTTTTTGCATCTTCATAAAAATCACTCAACGGTCACGCCGAAGTTCTTCTTCACGAACTCGATTGCCTCCTCTTTGGGAATCCGGTGACTCTTGCCCACTTTTGCTGGGCGCAGTTTTCTGAGCGTAACCCTCCTGCCCTTCCTTGTTAAGGAAACACAGACATCAAAACCGAATACCGGCATTGACGGGTCGTACTTTACTCCTGGAAAATCAATGTACTCGTGAACTCCGAATGAGAAGCTTCCCTGCTTGTCAAAGTTTGACAAGTTGAGAACCTTTCTCTTTGCTGTGAGTGCCTTCTCAAGGAATTCCTTTGCATCTGGGCCGCGGATTGTGACCTTGGCTCCGATTGCAAGCCCCTTCCTGAGCTTGAATACGGGCTCTCTCCTCCTTGCATGGGTCTCAACGACGGTTCTTCCGCCGGACAACCTGCCGAGAAGGTCCCTTGCGTGGTCCAGGTTGTTGCCGGGTTCTCCAACGCCGATGTTCACAGTGACTTTTTCAATTAATATTTCTCGCATTCATTCACCCCTCAACTACAAACAGATAGTTCGCGACAGTAATGAACTCGGCATCTCCGCTCGCGACCAGTGCCTCTGAGGGCTTTCCGCCTTTCCTCTGGATGATTTCCTTAAGCGATACAATGATTCCTGCGTGCTTTCCTTCAACTATAAGGCACTTGGATTCCTTGTCCCTTTTCAGGTGTTTCTTAAGTTCAACCTTTGGAAGAGAAACGACTACACTGTCACCAACACTCACATGGTTGTCAGTGACAAGGTTCCTTCCATCATGAAATGTGATGTTTGTCTTTCCTTTGCTGATTGTGTGTTTCTTGATAACCTTGACGGTTTTTGATGATGAGTCAGCGTCCTTGATTTCCGTTGGCTCCAATCTGCCTTTTGAATCAAGCAAAAGCCTATAGTGCTTCTTGGCCTCTGGGAATGATACTACGTCCATAAGGCCGACCGGGAATTTCTCTTCAACCCTGACTTTCCCATCAACCTGGACCATCCTGTTGGTCAGGATTCTTCGGACTTCCCTAGTTGTCTTTGCAACTTTGAGAATGTCCCGAAGAAGTACTCCGAGCGGAATAGCCATCTCTCTTGGATGGGGGCCTGGGTGGGCTTTAATCATCCACTCAGAACCTTTCTTGTCATGGATTGGTACTGTTGTTGGTACAACAATCCTCTTCATGTGTCTTGGTGCTCCTCGTTTTCCCATATCAACATCACCTGTTTAGATTATCCTGAGGCTTTGGCGCAGCGGGCTTTGGCGCGTCTGCCGCCTTTGGCGTCTCCACCTTCTTAGGAGTCTCCTTTATCTCTTTTTTTGCCTCTGGCTTTTCCTCAGCCTTTGGTTTCTTTGGCTTCTCTGCCTTCTTGAATATGTCCTCTGAGAACAGTTCCTTCCTTTCTTTTGTAGATTCAAGAGCTACTAAGAGAAGGTTGGATGGCTCAAGCGCAATTGGGTTTTCCCTTCCTTTTGCAGTCTTGGCGGTAATGCCTTCAAGATATACTTTCCTCTTGACGGTGCTTACCTTTGCAATCTTTGCCTGCTTGCCCTTTCCTGGTCCGCGCATGACTTTCGCTGTGTCGCCCTTGCGGATTTGGATTGCGCGTTTCTTGTTCTTCAATTTGGAGCGCAGCTCCTTTGAAAGATGTGAATGAAGCCTCTTCTTCTTCATGTGAAGCTTCTCCGAGTAATATTTCTTTCTTTCTGTGTCAGGTTTCATATTATACAACACCTGCTGAGATTGCCGCTACTTTAGGGAATCTCTCTGCGATTTCCCTTGCAACGACACCCTTGATTTCAGTTCCGACAGCAAGGAAATCGTCGTTCACAAGAACAACCGCGTTGTCCTCGAACATGATTCTCATACCATTGGCTCGCCTGAATTCCTTCTTCTGCCTGACAACGAGGGCTTTGACAACCTTCTTTACCATGTCTGGCTTTCCCTTCCTAACTGAAGCGATAACTATATCCCCCACACCGACGGTTGGATTCCTTCTACGGGTTCCCTGGTAATGGAGTGCTCCGATTATTCTCACCATTTTCGCGCCGCTGTTGTCGCTTACCGGGAGAACAGTGTTCAGCGTAAGTGTTTTCGTAATGTTGCTAGTTAGCCCTTTCATGCAGTTTCACCTGGCTCGATTATTTCGACTACTGTCCACGCCTTGGTCTTGCTGATTTTCCTCGTCTCTGCAATCGCAACCATGTCCCCAACCTTTGCATTGATGCTCTCTGGGTTGTGTGCCACGATTCTTGAGCGCGACCTGGCGTACTTCTTGTACTTTGAGTAGTACTTGGTGTGGTCTCTCTCGATAACCACAGTCTTCTTCATTTTGTCGGAGACTACTCTTCCCGTGAGCATGCCTCCTCTTGTACCTATTGATTTTGCATTTGCCATAAACATCACCGTCTGTTTCCGCTCCGGGTAATTTGAGTGCTGAGCAGAACTCCTCGAATATTCAGGTAAATCTTTCCCAATGTCGAAAAGGTGTTTACTTGAACGCCGGCTAAACGCCGGAGATTAAGATACGGATTAGCTTATTTAAGATACAAGGATTTAAAAACCATTAGACGGGTTATGAAGCCTCCTTAGAGGCAGAACGCTCTCCTTATCAGCAGCAATGCCAAGCTTTTCCCGTTTTCTAATATCTCTTGCCAACTGTCGTGCCATTCCACGATAATCTTCATTAGGCGCCCCAGGATATACCACTGCCTCAATTCTATTCCTCCTCTTTGGATCCATATCATAACCAAGTACAGCAGCAGGCTTTTCTCCATCTAAAACATTGACAAGGAACGGACCTGAAGGAAGTATTACTTTATCACTGATGAAACGTGCGCTCAACTCATTTGCAATGCCTTCTGGAGTATCAATAACCTCGGCATTTGCAGGGACGAATGGTTTTCCTTCCTCAATCAAATTCTTCTCAAGAGCAGTAATTGGGATAGAAGCGGCTTTTCTTTTCTTTTTCATAACGAGAACCCTAGAATGACCAGATATTTTTCTCATAACTTTGTCCGAATCAGCCTCTGTAACGCCATAGCCTAGAACAGTTTGCTTATCTGGTGGGATTATCTCCACGAAACCCGCCTCCATCAATTCCAATCCATTTTTCCTCAATACATCAGCAAAATTCTCAGTTTGGGCATAGTCAGAAGAGAACGTGGCAATGATTCGCTGGTCCATCCTGAGCGCTCCTCTTACAGACATCAACAATCGGGTCAACCCTTCTGATTTCAATCTATGCATTCCTTGGACAATAGCCACATCAGACTTTGGAGGAGACGTATTTTCCCCGCCCCTGAAAGTTTTCATTGGTTGATGGTTCACATCAAGTTCAATCCCAAGCTCCTCGGCCGCTTGAGATAGGGGATCAGGATAGAGTGAAATGGTGAGAATCTTCCCTTGAAGAATGTCACCGAAACATCTAATCAACCCCACCATTTCACGAAATGCATGGAGGTGTCTTAATCTCTCATTAAGTACTTTAGTAATTGATTCGCTCTCATCTCCTCTTTCTAATGCAAGCTCTACGGCTTGGTCTGGAGACAGACCTTTCTTTGTTGAGAATGCCTTCCAAAGAATAGGATTATCATTGATTCTTTTTTGTATGGTTTCGCCGCCCAATCCGATTGCCCTGCCTATACTTCTAGCACTGGGCATGCCCACACATTCTTCAATTTCCCTTTGGATAATGATATCAATTCTTTTGGTCAGAAAGGGAATAACGCTGGGTGGAATTTTTCTCCACAACTTTCTAGGCACTTTAGCCAGCAACTGATCTTCAGGTAAGTTTTGAACGTAATTTGTTGCCTCGGCTTCCATTTTTTTGAGGATTGCGGGGTTCGGGCCCATTCTTCCTTGAATTGTCCTAATGTTCAATTCCATCTTTTTAGCCAAGCTCCCAGACGTATAGAGGTGGTCTTCTGTAACTTTGCCTATAACGATAGCATCAAATCTTTCATAGAACAAATTCTGGGCATAATCGGGAAGACCAGCAACCCACCCTTTCTCAGAAATTTTTTCCAGCACCTCTGCTTCACTAAGACCATTGATATATTCCTCTCCCCTTTCCTTCATAGCCATTTGTAGGGAAGCACTATTGTCAACTCTTCTTCTGACGCTTTCAGTACGTAAGAGATTAACAAGACCTCCAACTGTTGGCACTCCACCCATTTCTCGTATTGTTTTTTGTATGATTCCATCCAACCGATTATCAAGGGCTTGTGGGACGAAAGGAGCCGCAATATGTTTCATTCCTTTATCCGAGAGAATCTCCAATATCCCTTCATCAGTTTTCCCATCAATATAAGCCTGCGTCCTCCCCCTCATCAATTCTTCTAGAGCAGGATTGGTTTTCATCCTTCGAATTATTGTACTTTGGGCCAGGCCAAGGACTTCCGATATAGTTTTTATGGTTGGTATCCCATCATGCCTTTCTATAGTTCTAGATATGGCATCAACCATCCTGGCGTAGATTAGTTCCCTACAAGAATGGGGGATTTTAACAAAAGCATTGTTGGAATTTTTTTCAAATAACTCCTCATCAGTTAGGCTGCCAATATATTCTAAAAACTTTCTCTCAATCGCCTCTGAAATTTTCCTCTTCGAATTTGCCCGCCGAGTCAATGTATTCATACTTATACCTAGTGATGAGGCTATTGCATTTGTTGTAGGCATATCTTCGCACTTTTCAATAGCGGCCAGGATAATTCTTTCAAATCTTGCATTGACCAGTTTTCTTGCATATCCAGGTAATGCCGCACTCCATGCTGGATTTGAAATTTTTTCAAGTAATTCTGAATCGCTGAGATTTTGGATATTTATTATACATCTATATTTTATCGCTTTTGTGATATGTATGGATGATGTAATTCTTCTTTGTATTGGCCCCTCCCCCACTTCAATCGTACGAGCTAGGTTTTTTGCAGCGGGGATGTCCGGATGACTTTCAATTCCAGCTAGGATTATTCTATCAAACCTCTCATCCACAAGCGCCCTATCCCCACTTGGAAGAGCTGAGACCCAGCCAGTTCTCGATATATTGCAAAGTAACTCCTTGTCACTAAGATGTTCTACCCGTTTTTCCATAACATACCAAAGTAATAGTGTTAGTACATATATTTAAATGGGCATTAAACCTTCTTCGGCCGCTCGTGGGGACGGAAAGCTATTTTCCTGCCTTCCACATCAACTTTTTCCCCGTCTTCGAGAGTAAATCTGAATTCTGAGGATACTTTTGGCACTTTTACTTCTTTTTCACTGGTTTCTATAACTAGCAGGTTCTTGGTCTCGTCAGTAACAGTGCCCTTCAGGCCAATTAAATGGCGCTGGCTGGAGTTTATGATCTCGACTTTCAGACCTATCAGTGTTGAATAGATGAGATTCTTCTTGGTTATCATCAGGGTTTTTATTTAAGGGGTCGGAATTAAAACCATGATTCCTCTGGAGAAGACCATCATCAACCAGGAGATGGTGGACGCTGCTGCTGATGCCATGACTTCAGAGGACTTGATGTTCGGCGAGAGCGTCTACAATTTCGAGGATGAATTCGCACGGTATTGCGGGTGTGATTACGGAGTTTCGGTTGGTTCTGGAACCGATGCCCTTCTTTTCTCCTTGATAGCACTTGGAATTAAGGGCAAGGAAGTGCTTACCACCCCCGCTTCGTTTGTCGCGACTGCCAATGTGGCGATTTTGGCTGGGGGGAAACCAGTATTCGCTGATATTGGAGCTGACAACAATCTGTCTCCAGCTGAGAGCGCGAAAGTGGTTAGCAAAAAAATCAAGGCGATGATTCCAGTCCATCTGCACGGCTACCCTTGCCAGATGGATGAGCTTTCTGAAATCGCAGAAAAAAACAATATTGCTATTATAGAAGACGCGTGCCAGGCCCATGGAGCATATTACAAGGGGGAGAGGATTGGCTCAATTGGGATGGTCGGCTGTTTCTCTTTCAATCCTGTAAAAAACATGACTGTTGGCGGCGCTGGAGGGATAGCAGTCACCAACGACGAGAAATTAGCAAAGAAAATCAGGACTTTGGCAGACTGCGGAAGGGAAAGCGTTTACAGCAATGTGCACCCCGTTGTTGGCTACAGCTCAAGGATAAACACTGTGAACGCGGCGATTGGTCTTGTGCAGTTACGCCATCTGGACGACTGGAATGATTCGAGAAGGAACGCTGCGAAAAAATATTACAAACTTCTGAAGGGTTTTGATGTTGAGGTCCCGCTTGGGGAAACCGATGAGATTACTCCGGTTTTCCACAAGTTCGCAGTGAAGGTGAAAAACCGGGACCGTGTCATGGGCGAACTTCGCGATGCAGGCATTGACTGTGATGCCCATTATCCTATTCCAATACATATGCAGCCCACATACAATTACAGGAAGGGAAGTTTCAAGAAAGCAGAGAAATTCGCAGAGACAACGCTGTCTCTTCCGATGTTTCCTGGAATAAGAGAAAAAGAGATTGAGGAAGTGACTAACTCACTTCAATGTTCTCTACAGGGAAACCAAGGCTCTTCAGAACATCTTTGACCTTGTTCTTATGATTCCCCTGAAGAATAATCACGCCATCTTTCGAAGTTCCGCCGCAGGCAAACTTGTGCTTCAATTCTTTTGTGGTCTTTTGAAGCTGGGATTTGTCAATCCCTTCAATAATAGTTACCAGCTTTCGGAACTTTTTCTTTGTTGCGTAGACTTTTATCTTTGTTGCTCCTTCCTTGTCAAGGACCTCGCTGATTCCGAGTTCCCTGGGCAGCCCCGTTATAGGGTCTCTATCCATTAAATTAACCACGGTTAGTCTAACTCCTTCCTCACTTTTAAGCCTTTTGCATTAAGGCTGCGATTGTCTTTTTTAAGGGTTTTACCTTCTCAAGACGGCCTTCGCCGCGAAGTTCAAGAATTGCCTTTTCCAATTCGGCAATCTTGGCTTCCTTTTCCTTTGGGGTCAGTTTTGATATCTCGGATTTCTTCATTAATATCACCTGCGACCTGGAGGCCTTCTTCCGCCTCCTCCGCCACGATTACCGCCGCCGCCAAATCCGCCGCCAAATGACCTTCTTCCTGGAGGCCTTCCCCCTGGAGGTGGTCTTCCGGTGCTTCTGTTGGCTGGGTCATTCCTGCGTCCGCCTGGGCCCTGGGCCGCTTCAATCACTTTTGGCAGAACGACTTCGGTGGTCTTCTTGTCCGGGAACACTGTTCCTGGAGGAACTATCCTGACCAGGACTCCGATAACTCCAGACCTTGTGTTTGCATTGATATGCGCAACTTTAATCTGTCTGCAAGGCTCTCCTGCCTTTGGAATGTACCCCGCACTTACACGGAGGCTCTTTGCACGTGCTCCTTTTGCGCCGATTTTTCCAGCAGCTACAATCTCAGCACCCAAAGCGCCAGACCTAATAATCTCACGAAGCATGTAGTGGAGAACTGCACGCACTTTCTTTCCCATTTCTATGTATTTTGATGCGCGCTTTCCGACCATCCTAGGTTCAAGGAACTGGTCTCGCACTTCAACTACACTGATTTGCGGATTGTCAATGCTGAATTCCTTCTTGATGTCTTCAGTAAGTTCATTGATGAGTCTTCCCTTCTTTCCGATAATCCTTGCAGGGTTTGCAACTTCCAAAGTAATCCTTGTGACCAAGGGGGTCCTCTGAATGTCGACTGACGCAAGACCTGCGCGGTCGAGTCTTTTTTCCAAGTACTTCATGATAAGGTACTTTCCGAAAGGTTCCTCGATAAGTTTTTCTTGATAAAGCATCGTGAATCACCTATTTGCTCTCGTCACCGCGGTGGTGGAGCTTGCCCTTGTTGAGCTTATGTTCATCGAGCTGATGCTCCTCCTCTTTCCTGCCTACGCTTTCGCGCTGTGCTTCCTTTTTCAGGAGCTGTGGTGGAGGGCGCTCGTCCTTCTTTTCTTCCTTAGGTTCAGCCTTTTTTGGCTCTTCCTTTGCCGCAGGTTTTTCCTTTGGTTTTGGTTCGGCTTTTACTTCGGGCTTTTTCTCTTCCTTTGCTTCAGGCTTCTTGGCTTCTGGTTTCTTCTCCTCTTTTTTCGGTTCTGCCTTCTTTGCAGGAGGAGTAACTTCAACGCCTTTGGGAACTTCAGAACCTTGAAGAACAATCTCAACGCGGGAAGTCACAAGGAATGACCTTGCCCATCTTCCCTTAGCTGCTACCCTCGGGTAGCCGGCCTTCTTGTTTGCGCTTGCCGCAATAACAGTAAAGACTTCACCAAGGCCGAGAGTTTTTCCGTTTGCAATTGCACTCTTCAAAACTTTCAGGACAATCTTGACAGCTTTCTGGGGATATCTTCCCTTTCTTCCGCCAAGCTCCCTTCTGTGCCCAAGCCTCTTGTTGTGGCCCTTGTATGGAATCGCTTTCTTCATTTCAGCTGCTTCCTCAAGGAATGAGATCGCCCAGTCCGCTTTCTTTGAGCGGATGCTTCCGCAGACCTCCGCGAGGTCCTTGTAGGAAGCGTTGACTCCCTCAAGGCGCGCGCGAGCGCAGTTGTCAGGAATGTTCGATGTGTATCCTTTCATGAACATCACTTCAGCGGTACGAACTTGGAACCTCTTGTAGCACCGACACCAGGACCAGAGTGTGCAACTCTTCCGGTTGTGTGCGCAAAGTCGCCAAGGCGTTTTCCGACATGCTTGATAGTTATTTCTATCTTCTTGAACTCTTTCCCATTGTGAATTCCAAATGTCAGCCCAACCCACTCGGGCAGAATAACTGCTGCCCGCACATGGGTGCGGATTACCTTCTTCGGATTCTCCTTCTTGGTTTCTCTTACATCTTCAATAAGAGTCTTGTAGCGCTTGTTCTTGTTTGCAAGAGCGCGGGTGATTGTTCTCCTTTCTCGGGACGTTGCCTTTTTCAGGAAATCTTCCATGGAGAGGCCACTGATATTGTCCTCATCCACACCTTTCCATACATCTTTCTTTACCATTATATTTCACCTATTTCTTGTCAGCCGCTTTCCTCTTACCTTTACGGCGCCCTGTCTGCCTTGCCGCGATATGTCCGACTTTGGATCCTGGCGGCGAGCTTCTTGCAATTGTTGTTGGCTTACCAACATGGTGCTGTTTTCCACCGTGCGGATGGCTGTAGGCTGCCTGGTGAACACCACGGACAACCGGCCAAAGCCTGTTCTGTGCTTTCTTCTTGTAATGATTATTGCCTGCTTTCAGCATAGGCTTCTCCAGTCTTCCCCCGCCTGCAATGACACCGATTTGTGCCCTGCATTCATTGGAGATTACTACAGTTGTCTTGCTTGGAAGTTTAATGTAGACAATTTTTCCTTCCTTTGCAACTATGTTTGCATATGAACCCGATGCCTTTACCATGGAACCTCCATCTCCGGGATTCCTTTCAATATTGTAAATGTAAGCGCCATCGGGAATACGATAAAGCGGAAGAACACATCCGAGTTTCAGCCTTCCCTGCACTCCGACATCCACCTCATCACCAAGTGAGATTCCTTCGGGGGCAAGTAGAAGTCCGCTCTCGTTGTTCTCATATTTGACTTTCATGAGAAGCGCTGTCCTTGCCGGGTCATCGACAAATGAGACTACCTTGCCGGTAAGAACTCCGGTTTTCTCAATGTCGTCATAATTCCTGTATTTCAAATCAGTCTTGAAGCGGTGGCCAGGAGACAAGTAACGAGGCCTTCCGGCGCCCCTCTTCTGTTGTTTGAGTCGGTTACCCATATGATTACACCTATGCTATCATCTTTAGCTTAATAGCTACATCATCGGCTTTGGAATCCTTGTCCAGCCGTACCAGCGCGTGCTTATGCCCCTTTGCAGTCACGAATGTGTTCACAGAATACACCTTGACTGTGAAAAGTTTTTCCACCTCATCCTTGATGTCCTTCTTGGAGGCCTTAAGGTCAACGTGGAAAGTGAGGGCGTTCTCGTACTCAATCTTCCCGATTGCTTTTTCCGTCTTGATTGGTGCGATTAATATCATGCTTCAAACCTCTTTGCAATTTCAGGCAGCGCGCTTTCGCAGAAAAGCGTAAGCATTCCAGGGTGTGTTCCTGGAGCAAGGTGCCGAACTTCAAGGTCTCCTACCTTGACAACTTCAACCCCTGCAAGATTTCTTCCTGCCTTCACCGAAGTTGAATCAGAAACAACAATCAATGCCGAATGTGTTCCGTTCTTCTTGGCCTTTTCGATGAATGTAGTTAGATTCAGTGCCTTGAAGAGTTTCGCGACATCCTTTGTCTTGGTGAGTTTGTTGAATCCATCATCAAGAACAATTGGGAGTGAGACTCCGATTTCAGCATTCATCCTCGCGCATACCGCGTCGCGGTCAACGCAGAATGAGAGTGCGCTTGCCAAAGCCTTTGTGCGCTCCTTCTTGTTAAGAAGCTCTACGATTTTCTTTCCTGGCTTTGGCGGGTGTGCCCTGCGGCCGCCAACTGCGTAAGGAATTCTCTTTACCTTACCAATCTGGCCCTTTGGGTTAACCTCGTGGGGAACGTGGGGGATACCCTTGTTCTTTACTGTACCGAAATCATCCTTACGTCCGCGGTACCTTGCACTTGTCTCAAGACCGGCATACTTGTAGTTGCCCTTTGGCTGGTAATGCTCGCTTTCTTCGCTTAGGACTGCCCTCTTGACAAGGTCCTTGCGGTGCTCTGATCCGAAAACCTCAGGCAAATCAATCTGCTTGAGGGCTTTTCCTTCAACCGAGTAAACTGTTGCTTTCATATGAACACCTATGTGTAGATGAAGCTGAGCTGCGGCTCCTTGGCCTCACCAGAGAATCGGACTGCCAGCCTGAGTTTAATCAGTCTCTTGACCGGACCGGGCACCGAACCTCTTACAATAACGTAGTCATTTGCTACGAATCCATAATTGGGGAATCCGCTTGAAGGATTGATATCCTCTGGCTTGTCCCCGATTTTAAGTATTCTTTTGTTGAGCTCTGTCCTTGTATGGTATCCAGTCTGTCCTGCTTGCGGCGCAGTGTACTGGACATAACCAGGTTTGAACGCACCAAGGGTACCAACGTGGCGTCTTACTCCAGTTGCTTTTCTTCTCTGGATTTTCACGCCGAACCTCTTGACTGCCCCCTGCCATCCTTTTCCTTTTGTGACAGATGCAACGTCAATGTATTCGCCAATTTTGAACGCATCATTTACACGAAGCTCTTTTCCAAGAAGCGATTTGCAGTATTCGAGCTTGTCTTTTCCGTCCTGCCCGCCACATGCGATTTCCATTCTTTCAATGTGCTTCTTGCCTATTTTTGTCTTGCTTGGCATCGCGTAAACCAGGAGCCTCGCATCCTCGACCATTTCCTCTTTCACTTTCTTGGTTTCCTTTTTCTTGACTCCAAGAAGCTTGAGGATTTTGTCATCAGTTACAAGTACGTCTCCAAGTGAATTCTTGTTAGCGTAGCATCGCACTCCGTAAACGACCATGGGCGGAACTTCAATAACAGTTGCCGCGCTCAGGATTTCCTGGCCTTTTGTTGGTGAGTCTGAGTCATCCACAAAAGATACATGAGTCATTCCTGCTTTGTAGCCAGCAAATCCCAGAACCCTTTTGTCGCCTGAGTCTTGCCAGCAAACTCGCACATTCTGGCTTCTAGCTCTTTTCCTTGGCCTGTGGGCCATTGAACCTCTTCTAGGCTTGTTGATGTCCATAGAGATACCTTCTCTTACCTCGCGTTGCCCTCAGCTTTTCAGGGATGAACCCCCTACTCAAAAGGGACTCTGCTTTGAACACAGAGTGTTCCGATTAAACGTCGGAATCCGCGCCGGAAATAATTGGATAGGCAAAAGTATGAGGAGAAAAGCTTAAAAAGACGAGTCTGACGGAGAATACGATAGGTCATTTGGTGTTTCAATCAATCCCAATGTTTCATGATTGTTAGATAAGTAAAAATGATTCTACAGGACCACATTCCTGATTAGGCTCTAGAGTTTCCCCTCCTGGGGGGACGCCAGCTTATTTATACTAATTCTGTTGCTATTTTAGTAATAATATGTATTAGAGGTACCACCATGGGGCAATTAGAGCAGATGCAGGCAGCAGGATTCTCCAAAGAAGAGGCAGAATACCTGCTAGGGCATGGATATTTCAATCACAAAACGAAAACAACGGAACAACTGCTGGCCGTTTTACAGAAGATTGCTGATGTTTATGGATGTGATTTTGAACGTATAAAGCGGTTGGTGGTAAGGTACCCTCAGTTTGGAGGTTTGAACCATGAGAGGGTTGTTAGGGAAGCGACTGTTGTTTATGGTGATGAGAAGGCAGTAAAAAGAGTGTGATGAGGTTTTCTGCATTTGCTAATTTGAATCATGAGAGGGTTGTAGCTGAGGCAAGTGCTGTTTATGGTGATGAGAAGGCAGTGAAGAAGGCTGTGATGAAGTATCCTGCATTTGTTGGTTTGAATCATGAAAGAGTTGTAGCTGAGGCTGCTAAGGTTTATGGTGATGAAGAGGCTGTGAAGAAGGCTGTGATGAAGTTTCCTCAGTTTGCTAGTTATGATCATGAGAGGGTTGTGAGAGAAGCGGCTGCGGTTTATGGTGATGGGGGGACAGTAAAAAGAGTGGTGATGAAACATCCGGTATTTGCTAGTTATGATCATGAAAGGGTTGTTAGGGAGGCTAGTGCTGTTTATGGTGATGAGGCGGCTGTGAAGAAGGCTTTGGTGAAGTATCCTGCTTTTGTTGGTTTGAATCATGAGAGGGTGCTAAAGGAAAAGATACATATTGGAGAAGTGATTGGCTTAACCAAGGAAAAGATAATCTCAATGATTCTTGAGAGACCACTCTTGGCAGGTTATTCGGCAAAGAGATACCTGGCAGCACTGGATATTGGAAGAACTTTGGAGAAGGAAGGCTTCACTCCGGATCGGGAGATGTTCAGGATATTCATGAAAAATGTGATGAAAAGTCCTTATGTTCCTGGATTTAGGAGAAAGAGAGTTTCCCATTGCCCACCTGGAAGCCCTGAGCCTCAACTGCTGAAGACAATGAGAAAAAGATTGGAAAAGTTGCAAAACTAGTTTTTTTTTGAGAAATAAAAGAAGAAAAGATAAAAAGAAAAAAAATTTACGACATCTGGAGCTGTGCGACAAAGTCCTTGGCTGCTTCGAGAGTCTTTTCCTTGTCAGCACCTGCGACAAGTATCTTGCCCTGCTCCATCTCCTTGACCACTTTTGGCTGTGCGGTCCAGTCTACTGGAGAAGTTGCAAGCCAGCTCTCTGAGAGGCTGTTGACAGCGTCGCCGCCGACTGAGACAACTGTGCTCAGCCCGGTTGCGTCTGAGTCAAGCACAACAAGGTTGCCTGGGCTCGTGTAGGTCACTGCATCAACAGAAGCTGCGTTGTTCGGCATAATGACTGCTGAGACTCCGCTCATGTCTGCTGTGCATGATACCGCGCCGCCTGCTGCACTGCATGCACCAACGGTCTCAGTGATTTCGAGAACCTTTACGGTTACACCACTGACTGTTGTGGACTCACCCTCACCAAGTGTTACTATTGTTGATGAGTCGCTTGCAGATGCTGTTTCACTCGGACCAAGCCACCACTGAGCTCTTGCCAGTTTGTGTGCCATGTCGAACTCTACAGTGTTGTCGTCGATGAGCTCAAAGACTGAACCCCTCTCGGAGATGTAGCCTTCTTCGACCATCTCAACTCCAGGTGATACTGGACCTGTTGGTATACCATCAAAGACACATGGACCTGCAGTACAATAGAACTGCATGTTCATGACATCTGGTGGGTTCGGAGTCGCGTGTCCGTAAAGGATTTCCTCATTGTCTGAAGTTACATCGAATCCCGCGCCATCGCCTGATTCAAAGTCGAATGTCGCATCTCCAGGTGTTCCGCTGTCAATATCATCAACACCGAACATGAAGTAGTCGACATACTCGTTTGACGAACCAGTTCCAGCTTTTTCTGCTACAGCAAAGTGGAAGTCGGGTACTTCAGGAGTTCCCCATCCAGCGAAACCAGCACTGTAGAGAAGGTCACCCATCTGCTCATCAGTAACAAACGGACCTGCGAAAATTGGGGCTCCATCCTGGATAAGGATTGCGCCGCCATCTGGAGGAGCGAATGAATCGTCACCATCTCCGATGTCTTCATACCTTACTTCAGTTCCCACAAGGCCACCCTTGTTGTCTGGGAACGTACCAAAGAACGCAGTATCGAAGTAGTCAAGGAAACCATAGTTATCGCTTGATGCAGATGTCCTCATCATGACAGTACCCACAGTAAGACCAAAGTCATACTCGGTTCCTGCAAGACCTCCTGGCCAGGCAGAGAAGTATGATACGAATGACCCTGTTCCAGCACCATCAAGAAGCCCATCGTTGTTACCATCGCAGACGATTGCCTCGAACGGGCCTGCACTCACATCCGGGTTGCACGCGGTTCCGGTGCCATCCACACAAAGTCCGATGTAGAACTCATCATCTGACAGGTCACCAGCAACATCACTTCGGTCAACTTCAAAGACTGAGCCTGTGTCGCCAGAACTTACTTCGATGTAAGGTGCGTAGATTGTACATTTTGCCTGCACTGGGTCACCACTGTCACAGGTGGTTGGCACTGTTGAGTCAACATCACCCACGCCTGGGTCGCCGGAACAGCTTGTGTAAGGACCTTTTGATGCTGAGATGTCCTTGTCAGAAGTTTTAAGTTCAAACTTCAGATTGAACCTGTCCTCAGAAGTCAGGTCAAGTCCCTTGTATGAGAGTTTCCATGAGGCTGGCTCTTCTACGATTGTTACGTAGTCTCCAGGCTCAAGCTCCTCTTCACCAGAGCTTGAGATGTCCTCAATGTCATCTGAGAAGACAATGATTGTTCTCAAAGTGTCTGGTGTTTCTGGGTCTCCGTCAAGGCCTCCTGGGTCAGGTGCTGCGTCCATGTTCTTCCATCCAAGTGCGCACTCATATGAGGGGTTTGTGTTCTCATCTGAGTCAAGCTCCTGTCCATCTTCACACTCAATCTCGTGTGAGAAGATTGCAACATCAGCCCACTTAGCTCCGAAGGTGTAACCAGGTGCTACTTTGTAGACGTGGAATCTGTATTCCTTACCATTGACCATCATTTCTTTGGTGTCTCCGGGGTCTACCTTGTCCTTCTCAAGAACATTGTCGTTGGCATCAAGCACAGAGATAATAGCGCTTGTGGTGTCACCGTGTGCCTCAAGGTCGTCCAACTGGAACTTAAGGTCATCAACCTGAAGGAATTCTCCCTGGTTGAGGATACCACCAACTGACTCTTTTGCCAATTTGACTGAACCGCCGTTGACAAGTACGTTCTCATTGAGAAGTGTGTCTACTGGCGCGGTCATCTCTGAAATTATCCACTCTTCACCAAGGAAGTATACCTTGAGTCTGTGGGTTTCAGTTGCATCGTCAATGTCTCCATCTACGCCTTTGCAGTAAGTGAAGTCATTGTCTTCTGAGTCAGTACATACAGGAATACCGAGTTCGTCTCCTCCAGGTCCGTCAAACTTCAAGGTATATGCCAAGAAGTCAAGGTCACCGACTACATCGTCAGGATCTTCATCAAACCTGTTCTCTGCTACGAGCCACATATTCTGCATTTCGACATAAGTGTTTCCAGAGTCTGAGTCTGTCAGAGTCATGTCTGCAAATGTTGAGAATGCTCCTCCGTCAATGTTGTAGAGGAATGTCTCTGATACTCCAAGGTCTCCGCCAGCACCATCAGTGAATGGATTTGCATTCTCTGATGTGTCTGAACCACCCATCTCGTACTCCGAATCGGAGTCGCCTGCAACGTTGTCTTCCCTGTCAAGAAGCTCCCTGTTCATGAAGTCTCCGATCAGGTTCTCACCAGTCCATGTTCCTGCAGCAACTGAGCCTGGCACGGTAATTTCCAACCTTGCTTTCTCGTCGCTAATGGAACAGGTTCCTGCTGAGCCGTTTGACCCATCGCCTGAACAAGTTGCAGAGCCAGAGACAGAAGCTGTAAGTGTTTCGCTTTTGTAGCTGTTTGCTGCAATAGTTCCTGCAATCAAGGCAGCTGCAACACCGTCAGATGGGTGTGCGTCTCCGCCCATAGCTACTTTGGCAACTGCGTTTCCGCTGCTATCAACCAAAGTAGTCGTTCCAAAGCTCACTGCAGCAAATGCAGCAGAGCTTGCCAGCAATGTCGCTCCTGCGACAAGTGCTCCAAATTTTTTCAGGTTTACTTTCATTATTTCACCTAGGTTAACCGATTCATCACTTCTGATAGAAGGTTTATATGGTTATTCCACTTTGCAATTGGTAAAGGGGCTATCAGTGCATTTTTTAAATAAACTACAACAAATAACAGTCCGACCAGAAACACAGCAAAACTGTTGTTTTAAATGAAAAATCGTGCATTTAAAAATGTTATCATACATATAATAATATGACTAAAAACTCCCAAAATGATGAATATGGCAGGTAACAAGCCAAAAATTAGCAAGCCCCCAAAAGCCACAGGCGGCAGAGGGGAAATTCCAGATGTGGACCAGAGGAGGGTCCGCATCATGCTCAGACAGGCCAAGGACAGACTAGACGTTCCAGAAGCCGAATACAGGGAATGTGACCCTCAGGCCAAAGAAGATGTAATCGATGCAAGAAGAAAGCCCACAATGGAAAGTTACATGAAAAACAGGGTGGAGATGGAATTTCTTGCTCAAACAGCGCTTGCAGAACTTGAAGGGGAGACTTATCGTTTCATTATAGGAGAGACAGACAAAAGCAAACAGAACCCAATCAACCACCTCGGTGACCCTGATGGTGCAGGGGATGCTGCAATGCAACTCTACATAGACATTGTGCTCCAGGCAATCAAGCGCGTCGCTGGAATCAACGGAAGCAGAAACATCGCAAGCTTCATGGCACGGGTTTCAGGCCGATCAGACGAAGGCGTGTTCGCAATCGGCGGAATCACGCTTCCAGAAAGCCCACAGGTCCAGTTCCTTGAGGCAATCAACATGATTTACAGGGAAGTCGACCTGACCGAAGAGAAATATGCTTATTCTGTAAAAATCGGAGACCGGGAATTCAAGCTCAACCTTGAGGCATTCTCAAGGGTACTCAGGCACCCGAACGTTGTCAAGGCGTGCGACTTCAAGGTGTCAGACTCGATGATAGTTGACCCGGGAGCAAAGAGGGGATTCACAACCGAGGCAATCCGCAAACTTGGAAACCAGGAGGTCTGGTTCAGAGAAGATTTGCCAGAATGCCTTCAGGTTAATGGAGGGGAGCCAGAAGTAAAAACCCCGTTCAAGTCCAACCTCTTTGCAGAGGGAAAAACCAAAACAATGAATGGGACTTTCGTTGAAATCAAATTAACGCTTCCAGAAGAAGCAAAGGCACCCATGCTTGCCTTGACAGAGGATATCCGCGATGGAGATAAACTTGTCAAAAGAGGGACAAGAAAGGGATTTGCAGAGATATTCTCAGGACGTATGGGAATGCGCGGGCTCAACACATTCGTTGGAAAGCCGGTGGCAAACGGATACATGACCCCTATTGCGCACGCGATGGGGGATTTGGCAGAATCAGGAGTCAAGGTAGTCCCGATTTCAGGAAGCCACCTCCAGTACTGGCTGAACGCGCCTGCTGGAGAGGAGACTGCTGAGATGGTCAGAAAGGCAGTTGAAAAGAGGATGAACGCTAAAGAAGGCAAATCAGACCACACTTACATGTCACTTGCCCTCAAGCCGCAGGTTGCGTGGATGGACGCGACACAGCGAGACCTTGAGGATGTTCGCGCAAGGTTCATACTCGATTCACTAGATAAGCCATATTACCCTGTCGAGATGCTTAAGCGCACAGACTTCATGCTCAACTTCATCGAATATGTAAATCAGGCGGTCCAGGAAGAAGTATTCGGCCAGCTCGCATTGCACAGAAACGGCAGCGCTCCAGTAAAGGTCGAAGATTTGGACAACATAGGCATGGTACGTTACATCTGTTCCAGAAGAAAATTCGTTCGGGACACTGAGGACCTTATCTGGACTCTCAGAGAAGATTATTTCGATGAGAATGATCCAAAACGCGGCAAGCTGAATGAAAAGATAAATGCAAAAAGAGACGAACTTGAAAGCTGGGTTTTCAGCTTTGCATTCGAAAGATACGATAAGACAAGGCTTCTCCTAACAGAAAGAATAGAAAAAGAAATGAGAATCCTAGGATTCTAGTGTACAGTCGGTGGCTTCGGGAACGATGGTAGTTCCATGCCAAGCTCAACGTGAACAGCACAAAGAGACTCTACGACATTTGAATACGCATTGTTTGCCATAGAGACGCTGCTCTGAACTATTCCGTCAGAAACTGCCCTGTCTTTTGGATATTTCTGCTCCATCAAGAGCTTATCCTCGATATGCCCCGCAAGGCATCCGGCTGCGACGAACACTCTCATCAGAGCGAAGCTGTTGTCACTCTCGACTGCCTTGGAGTAAAGCTGTCCAAGGAATTTGGACATATCAGTTACGACCTTAGGTCCGACTGATTCTGAGTAAGAAGTCAATGCATCAAGCTCACCGCTTAATTCACGGCCCCTTACCCTTGATAGAACTCCTTTGGCCTCTTCCTGGCTTGGTTTTAATCTTGCCAGGTTTGTAGATGCCATTATTTTGAACTTAGCTACTGCCTGTCCATTGAACGCTTTTAACCTTTCACGGCTAGTCTTCTCCACGCGCTGCATGAAGGTGCTCGATTGAGCCGCGTTCCGGGCAAATGCCAAATTTGTCTTGGAACTCATGTTCCTCACCCCCCTCACATTAGTAACCATAAATATATACCTCCTCCTCTAATATAAAGGAGACGATAAGTATATAAAGCCCTGTTGCCCTAAAATTACGTTTTCCCACCAAAAAACACTATTTTTAATCAAAATATGCCATTATTTGACACATTATTGGAGCGTAAAACATAACTTTAGTCCTCTTCATTGTTTTCGTACACTAAATCACTGAAAGAGTAGGACACAGGGTCATCAGAAAACATTTTCATTGAGTCTTCCCCCAAAAGCAGGGAACCGGTTTCAGGAACAAAAAGGTATTCCTTCTCAAAGCTGAATTTGACATATGGCTTGTAGGTTTTCGTAACAAGCACCCGGACATCCTCAGAACCAAGGGAGCGCAGGAGCGCTGCAAAAAGAATTGCCTTGTCCATCACAGTTCCGATTTTCATCTTCTGCATATCTTCAAAATCCATCCAGAATGTAAATGCGAATTCGCATGTTTTGATTTCGCGGACATAATCCATCGCATTCTGCGCTGCCCTGATGAAATCATTCTTGTATGAGTAACTAACGACGTTCTTTGTGAGTTCTGCATTGATTTTTCTGATGAAATCATTGTATGGAGACACCTTCTGCCGTATCTCAGAAATCGAAAGGGATTCCTTTTCAGTTATGAAATCCTTGTAACGTTTCAGCACCAGCCGGTAGATTTCAAGCTTGGTACTGGCGTCCAAATCCTCGCCCATTCAAGAATAGAAGGGCCGACAAAGATATTTAATCTTTGCCGATTTTAGATTTATTGATGATTTTGGAATTTTTCACTGCTTTAGTAGGAGTATTGGCAATCGTCTACGCTGGGATAGCGAAGTTCATCCAGAACAAGCTTGTTGACCGCAGCGAGATTGAGGGTATCCAGGCAGAATCAAAGGAACTCAACGAGAAACTGAAAAAAGCCAAAGAGCGCAATGACCAGAAGGAAATTGAAAGGATAATGAAAAGACAAATGGAATTCCTTCCAAAAATGAACAAGGTCATGATGAGCCAGTTCAAGCCCATGATTTACATCCTCGCGGTGTTTTTCGCATTCACATGGATGATTGGGCAGATTGACCCGTATCTTGAGGATGACATCACAGTTGTGTTGAAAGACAACGGCCTTGATTGCGACTTGACTGAGAATGACGGCATCTACTCTGCATGTGTTGAGCCAGAGAACACTGGCAAATGGGTCGCTCTTGTAAAATCATTCAAGAACGGCGGTGAAACCGGAAGCAACTCCACTTATTTCAGCTATGGTGCTGACACTGAGGACACTTATGTTGATGGGCCAAAAGGCAATCCGCTCGCTGTCAGCACTGACAAAAAAGAATACTCGGATGGAGAGACAGTGTCCATTTACGCAGAAGCTGAGGATGTAAGCAATGTCGAGGCAACTCTTGACAATGCAACAGCATTCCGAGTGGATTTGCCAATTACGATACCTGTTCTGAATGTCACAAGGATTTACCAGCCATACTGGTGGTTCATCCTGGTTTCATTGATTTCCAACCTGAGCATTGGGTTTGTCATTGGAAAGATGAAGAAAAAGGGCGGTAAGAAAAAATGATTATAGCGATTGCCGGATTGACTGGAAGCGGCAAGAACACGCTTGGAGAACTGCTTGCAAAGGAACTTGGATACCGGATGGTCTGCCCGACTTTCAAGGACTTGGCAGCAAAAGAAGGAATTCCTTTGATGGAGTTCCAGAAAAAGGCTGAGGATGATCCAGATATTGACAAGAAGTTTGATGCGGTTTTGAAAGAGCAGGCAGCGCAGGGCAACTGCGTTATAACAACATGGCTCGGCCCATGGATGGTTGATGCTGATTTGAAAATCAAAGTTTCTGCTGCAGATGAAATCCGCGCAGAACGAATCGCGGGACGCGACAGCATGAACGCAGATGAGGCTCTTGAACATGTAAAAGCAAGGGATGAGGGCAACCGCAAGCGTTATAAGAAACTTTACGGGATTAATATTGACAATGAAGAAATTTTTGATGCGGTTCTTGACAGCGGAAAATACAAACCGGAAGAGCTGCTTCAGCAAACAATAGAACTGATAAAGAAGAGGGATTTGAATGCCAGCAATTGAAGAAGGAAGAGTCTGCGTAATGACATCAGGAAGAAGGAAGGGAGAGGAAGTCACAATAACAAAGATTGTTGACCGGAATTTCGTCATGGTCAAGGGCGCTAAGAAGGAGCGCAAAGTAGCACTCGCACATCTTGAGCCGAAGAAATGAAATTCAATAGCGTGATAATCATTGACAAGCCTCCTGGCCATACCAGCCATGAAATCACTACTTTTGTGAAAAAGATTACTGGAGCATCCAGGTCTGGCCATGCAGGCACCCTGGACCCGCAGGTATCTGGCGTGCTTCCAGTTGCGCTTGGAAGGGCGACAAAATTATTGCGCTACATTGCCGGCAAAGACAAGACATATGTCGGGATAATCAAGTTCAAAGAGCCCCAAAGCAGAGAAAGGATTGAGGAATTGTTTTCCGAATTCACTGGGGAGATAGTGCAGACCCCGCCGAAAAAAAGCGCTGTTCGGAGAAGGCCCAGGAAAAGAACTGTTCACCACCTTAAACTGATTGAAATCAGCAAGGAGAACCCAAGGCTCGCGCTTTTTGAGGCAAAGGTTGATGCTGGCACATATATCCGGTCCTTATGTGTTGACATTGGAAAGAAATGCGGGGGCGCGAGGATGGAGGAACTTCGCAGAACAGCCGTCGGAGGGATTACTGAAGACCAGTGCCACAGCATCTATGATGTCATTGATGCCATGACTTGCCTGAAAGAGGATAGTTCCCCGCTTGATAAGATGCTTAAGGCACCTGAATCATTCATCACATTGCCAAAAGTTTTGATAAAGAAAAGCGCTCTCGAATCCGTTTTTAGCGGAGCTGCAATTATGCCCCCGGGGATTGAAGAGATTGGGGATGTTCAGGAAGATCAGAAACTTGCGATTTACTGCGCTGAAGAATTCATTGGAGTTGGAATCAAAAAGGGCAGAAAAATCGCCCTTGAAAGGGTCCATTTCCAGAAATAGGATTTGGCATGTTTTTTTTAAGTGGTAGATGGTGTATATTAGTTTATAAACATAATCCCACAATTTTATACTGGATTTGGTGGAGATATGAGAAAAACCTTTATTCAGAAAACAATCCCTGCACCGATTAGAAAGACATTTCGGTGGATGAATTATCATTTTTCAGAAAATGGCAGAATAATCAATTCGTTTGCCAAACAGCTTCCGCAGGAGCAGAGGGGGCAGGTTGTAGAGCACGGCAAAAATCTCACAACCGCAAGAGCCAAGAAAAATTTGCCAAGAGGGTTCAGAAATGTCATGACATCCCTTGTTGTGGGCCAGTGCATGTGGTATTTTGCCTGCCCTGCATTCTCTGAATTGGCTCGGCAGCAGGATTTGCATCCGGCAGTAACCTGGATTGGCGGTGGCGGGCTTGACAAGCTTTTCCTTGCTGCAGACAGCCATCTTTTCCAAACAGGGGGACAAAGTGAAATCCTATCCAATCAGATTGTTGCTGCAGTACCGAAAACATTTGTAGTCGGACTGGCGGCACTGGGTCTTGAGCTTGCAACAGATTTCTCAAGATGTTTCATCGAATACTGGTCCCAGAAAAAATACGGGCTTGTAGCTGATGGGGCAGCAAGGCTTTATGGCCAGACACGGCCTTTCCCAGTTCGATATTCCAGTTTTGAGGCATACCAGAAGATTGCAAGCTATATCGTCAGACCATGGGCTATCGGTACGCCCAACCAGCTATTCAGCAGCGTATATGGCATTCTCGGCTCAGTCTGGAGAACTACAATCCAGCTGGGGATAGTCGTTACAGTTGGGACCAGACTTGACAGATTCTTCAAGAAAATCTCCCAATGGACCGGATTGGACAGGTTTTCAGAAAGAATCAAGAAGGTTGCGGCAAAAAAGGAGGAAAATGCGATAAATGCAATCAGGGATATTGTGGGTGAGGAGCAGTTCCTTTCATTGCAGTACCGGATTACCGCTGAGTCCTACAGCTTCTGGAAATGGAATCCTTTCCGCCCTGCCCTTTCCTGGGAAAAGGCCCGGCAGGCTGCAGCATTAACACTTGAAGTGGAAAAGCTCCAGGAAGAAATTGGGAAGACAACACTGCCAGAAACCAGCGAGTACTTGCGCAGCGAACTCTTGAATACAAGGAGAAGGATGGCTGATATTTTCAACAGAAAATATCTCAAGAGAGCAGGTTGTCTTGACAAAATGGATGCTGATGGTGGGGAGATCAAAAAAGATATTGAAACAGTCAGAACAATGCTCGAAGTACTCAGAACTGAGCGTGAACTCAACTAGATTTATAAAGTCTGATTGACATATATTATATGATGGAAGAGGTAGCGGAGAAAAGTTCTAATCGGGCAGTTTTTAGTCACGAGCCAGAGATACCCGCGCTTCAGACAACAGGCGATATAGCCTCCTTAGAAGGTACTATCAAGCAGGAATATGAAGATATTGAGAAAAAACTTATTTTGAGAGACAGACTCGCAATTGAGAGAACAAAACTATCAAAGGAAAGGACCGCACTCTCTTACATCCGAACTGGAATAAGCATGCTTCTTGGAGGAATATTTTTCGTCGGCTATTTCGAACATGGGACAGTTTTCTCATATGTCGGTTACGCGACAGTTGCTGTTGCGATAATATTCACACTTTTCGGCTTCCTTCAGAACAAAAGGTCAATGAACGTCATCAACACAGTCATTGGAGAACTGAACGGCCCCACCAAACAGGACCAACTCCATGATGAGCAGGCGCAAAATGACTAGATTTCAATAATGTTTGTCTGCTCAAGAGTTTTGTTGACGATTTCATCAATATCAAGCCTATCCTCAAGAGTTCTTGCTGCGCCTGTCTTTACCTTGGTTGAGGGGCTTGAGTGCGCAGCAAGCGAACAGCAGTCCTTGTAATTCTCAGCATCATAAAGACCGATTTTCAATGAAAGGTCAATGATTTCCTGCTTATTATATCCAATCAGAGGGCGGAGGACAGGAATTGATGATGCAGCATCTGTTGTGCACAAGTTGTCAAGAGTCTGCGATGCTACCTGCCCGAGACTGTCGCCAGTAACAAGAGCCTTGATATGGTTTTGTTCTGCAATTTTGTTGGCAAGTTTCAGCATGAACCTTCTGAAAACTACGAGCTCATTCCTCCCTCCGAGTGAAAGAGTTGCCTTGTAGAATTCAGAATACGGTGCTATGAAAAGCCGCATCTTTGGCTGGTGATACTGCTTGATCTGCTTGAGTATCCTTAGGATTTTTGATTTTTCCACATCAGAACTATTGGGCAGATTGTGAAGATGCAAAAAATCAACAGAGCATCCCCTTTTCATCATGAGCCAGGATGCAACAGGCGAGTCTATCCCGCCTGAAATAAGTGAGATGACCCTTCCGCCTGAACCTACCGGAAGCCCGCCAAAGCAGCGCACTTTCATGAAATAGACAAGGGCATTTTCCTGGAGAATATCAATGAAAACTGTGTGGTCCGGGTTTTTCAAATCAACTGATGAGCCCCTATCAACAAGGTACTGGCCGATTTCACGATTGACATCTTCAGAGCGTTTTGGAAAGGTCTTGTCAGCTCTCTTTGTCCTGACGCGGATTTTGCCCTTGAATTCGTGTTTTGAGAGGATTTTTTTTATCGCCTCAACATCCTTTTCAACAGGAAAAACTGGCGAGACATAATCAATCCCAAAGATTTTCCGGAGACTTTCAATCTCCTTCTCATAATCATCTGACTCAGTCTCAATCAGGATTCTCCCTCCGAGTTTTCTGAAGCTGATGCTGCCAAGGGCGCTCTTTATGTTACGAAGAAGGGAATTCTGGAATCTCTTCCGGTTCCTGCCCTTCAGGGTTATCTCTGAATAGACTAAACTGTAAAGCATTGGAATCAAGAATAAAAGCAGAAAGAAATTTATACTACTCTCCAAATACCGGATTCGTCAACTGAAAGTTCAATGGCCGCTGCCGGAACGGAATATGATAAAAAGGATTGGAAAAAAAATTAATCACAAACCTGCCTTTGAACTTCGACGTTCTTGGTAACGTTTGAGCATTCCTGGCGGGACCTTGTAATCTGCACGCAGTCATCGACTTCTGCTTTTTTCTTTACAAATAGAGCGCAGTTTGCCGAGTTTATTGGCTTTCCAGGGTCATAGAAGTGCTGGAAATCGAATACCCCTGTTTCTCCTGGCCCAATTGTTTTCGTGATTGGATCCCTTGAGAAGAGGGATGTGCCTTTAGTGAAATTCGCGCCCACCGTCCAGGTCCCGCTCTTCTTTTCGTCATTGTTCGTCAATAATAGGGTGCACCGAGTTACTGCTTTAAGGCAACTAACGCACGTTGAAAGCGGCTTCCCACCGCAGTCACCATCAATCCAGCAAAGGTGGGTTATTGGATTCATCGAAGTGTTGTACTCGAGCATTCTTTTTCCACAATCTTCCTCGGTGTATGCGACTTCGCCACATTCTTCGGTAACTTGCGGCACCAGGTCAGTGACAGTCCTGCACACTTGCGCAGGTTCTTGTGGAGTCGGTTCTTCTTGAGGAATCGGAAGCTCGATTGGAGAGCCTACACAGCCGAAAACTAATAATATGGACAATAGTAATATGATGTACTTCATTTGGAGGTCACCTTGGCTTTACATCTGTTGATATATTTATATTGGTTTGTGGAGCATTACTCCCAGGTGGCAACACATGAGAATACTACTATTGCTTTTGCTTATTGCAGGCGTGACTTTCGCAACCTGTGACCAGTCATGCTGTACAAGCAACGGAGGAACCTGGGATTCTGAATATGACTACTGTGACATAGAATATGGCACAAGCGGCTATGACAACTACATCAGCTGCTATGGCGACTGCTATGAGGATGGATACTCAGAATCATATGATTACAGCTGCTGCGGCCCTGGGCTGATTCTTCTTGGACTTGTCGGATTTGCGCTCAGGAGTTCCTGATTTTTTATTTTTCTTAACTTTTTCTCAAGGATTAGAAAACGCCGAGAGGGAGATTTGAACTCCCAATCCCAAAGGGACACGCTAACCGGTTCCGAAATATCGGAATTCCAGGCTTGCGCTTCTGACTGAAAAATTCAGTCAAAAAGTGCGCACTACCGGATTATGCGATCTCGGCATATGATACTCCACCTAATAATGAGAGCGGTATTACCTAAGCCCACCTAGGTTTTTAATCCTTATCCGAGAATCCTTTTTGGGAAGGTCTATGTTGAAAAATACCGACAGTGTAGTCAATGAACTGATTGAGAAGGAATTCTATTATCAGAGGAAAACCCTGCGCCTTATAGCGTCTGAGAACTACGCCAGCAAAGCGGTCATGGAAGCAACTGGCTCGGTTTTGACCAATAAGTATGCTGAAGGCTACCCTAACAAGCGATATTATGCTGGAAACCAGTATGTTGACCAGATAGAGCTTCTTGCGATAGAGAGGGCAAAGAAACTGTTCAACGTGGGGCATGCCAATGTACAGCCCCATTCAGGCTCATCTGCAAACATCGCGGCTTTCTTCGGGTTCCTTGAAATAGGGGATAAGTTCATGGGGCTTGATTTGGCTCATGGAGGGCACCTTACCCACGGCTCCAAGGTCAACTTCTCAGGAAAATGGTTCAAACCATGCTCATACAGTGTCACAAAGGAGACAGAAGGCCTGGATTATGACCTTATCAGAAAGCAGGCACTTGAAGAAAAACCCAAACTCATCATATGCGGATACACCGCTTACCCACTGCTCATAGATTTCAAAGCGTTCAGGGAAATATGCGATGAGGTGGGCGCGGTCATGATGGCCGACATCAGCCACATAGCAGGCCTTATTGCAGGAGGAGTGCACCCAACACCTGCGCCATACGCCGATATCATCACCACAACAACACACAAGACACTGCGGGGACCAAGGGGAGCTATGATGATGGGCCCGGAAGAGAACATGAAAAAGATAGACAAGGCGGTGTTCCCAGGATGCCAGGGCGGCCCACTTGAACACTGCATAGCCGCAAAGGCAGTAAGTTTCCATGAAGCACTGCAGCCAGAATTCAAAGAATACGCAAAGCAGGTTGTGAAGAATGCAAAGGTACTTGCAGATGAACTTTCAGCAGCCGGTTTGAGATTGGTAGCTGGAAAAACAGAGAACCACCTTATCCTCGTTGACCTTACTGCAAAGGGAATAACCGGAAAGGATGCACAGATGGCTCTTGAAGAAGCAGGCATCATAACAAACAGGAACGCTGTTCCTTTTGACACCAGAAGCCCATTCATCACAAGCGGGCTGCGGATTGGCACTGCCGCTGTGACAACACGCGGAATGAAAGAGAGCCAGATGAAGGAAATCGCGGCAATGACTGTCAAAGTGATTGAGAATCCGGATGATAGTGAACTGAAACTAAAAACAAGAAGCGCCGTAGAGGAGCTTTGTGAACAGTTCAAAATCTACGAGGAATAAAAAGGAAAAATACGCGATAAAAAAATTATAACGACAGGAGATTATCTTTTCCTTGTCGTTTTCTTTTTAGAAGTCTTTCTTTTTGTTGTTGTTTTTTTCTTTGCTGCGGTTTTCTTTCTTGTTGTTGTTTTCTTTCTTGTTGTTGTTTTTTTCTTTGCTGCGGTTTTCTTTCTTGTTGTTGTTTTCTTTCTTGTTGTGGTCTTCTTCTTTGTCGCAGTCTTCTTTCTTACAGACTTCTTCTTTACCGTTTTCTTTTTTCTTACAACCATTTTTTCACCCCATTTTGTTTTTGATTTTCATACAGATAGAAGATTAATAAATGTTTGTTCAATTTTCTCCGTTTTTGTACAAAAACAAGTTGTTTTTGAAAAAAATAGAAACATTTTTTGCAAAAAAATTTTCATAAAATTTTTTTTGAAACAAAAAATTTTGAAAAAAAATTTTGTAACTTTTGAAAAAAATAATTTGAAAAAATGCGGTCGCCGGGGCTCGAACCCGGGTCGCGAGCTTGGGAAGCTCGAATCCTACCATTGCCCAAACAAAACTTTTGGCATTTGTAAAGAATTTGTCAAAAGTTTACTAGACTACGACCGCTTCTTAACGTAAACCGTCTGTGTCGGATACGGCATATTTATTCCTTGTTTCTGAAGGCTTTCCATTATGCCTAGATTGATGTCCTGTTGTGTATCCATGAAAAGATTGTAGTCTGGAGTTGTAATATAATAAACAACCTCAAACACAAGGCTGAAGTCGCTGAACTTCAGGAAATGGACACGGTCAAACTTGGCGTGCTCTAGTTTCGTTATTATCTTCTTGACCATGCCCGGGATTTTCTTTATCTTTGATGTTGGAGTCTCAGCATCAACGCCAAATGAGAAAACTATCCTTCTTTGCTCCATTTTCTTATAATTGTTTATCCTTGAGTCAGTAAGTTCGCGATTGGAAACGACAAGCTCCTGGCCCTGTAGGGTCCTTATCCTCGTCGTCTTGATTCCGATTTTCTCGACAACGCCCATGTCAGTGCCTATTGCAATGAAATCACCGAGGCGGAAGGGTTTGTCTATGTGGATTGAGAAATACGCGAACACATCGCTCAGGACTGTCTGGAGCGCGAGAGCGATTGCGATACCGCCGATTCCAAGCCCTGTGAGAAGAGCAGATGTATCATAACCAAGATTTGAGAATATCAGGAGGATTACTATTGACCAGAGAACCATTTTGGAAAGGTTTGCCAGTAGGTTTACCACCCCCCTATCAACTTTTTCTCCTCTCTCCTTCCTGCTTTCTATAAGAGTCTTGGATCCAAAATCAATGACATATCCGGCTGAGCGGATAAGATAGTAGCCAAAGACCACAATCAGGAGACCGTATGATGATGTTGATACTATCTCTGGAAGAACCAGCACCTGCAAAGATATGTAGATGGCGAATACGAAATAGAACGGCCAGCCGATTTTGTCAATGAGCTTGACAAACAGGTCATCGTACTTCATCTTTGTCTTTTTTGCAAGGGATTTCATCCTGCTAAGGATTATGAGCTTGAAAACTTTGATTAGGACAATTGAGAGAAAGAAAATAAGGACAGCTGCGGCATACGCTACAACCGGATTGTCCGCGAATGAGTAGTCTAGAATCTCCTGACCGATATATGGTGAAAGAATATCCTCCAGCGCCATAGCCATACCAAACCTTTCAAGGATTAAAAATCTATTCCTCTGCGTTGGCCTTCTGGAAGAGTTTTACCATCTTGCTCTTGACAGTCACCGGAATTGGTACCGCGACTTCGATAAGTTCGACGGTAATCTCATCCTTAGCCTCGTCAATGTTAAGCACCTTGGCGCGCTCCCCTTTGAACGGACCTGAGGACATCTCAACGATGTCGCTCCTTTCTATGACCATTGACGGCTGCTTCTCGGCCTTGACAAGGGTTTCTATTTCCTCAATCGTAACCGGCTGCCTCAGGAACCCCTTTACGTGCTTGACCTTCTGGATGAGCTTCACCAGAGTGTTCTCATCAGAAGTTTCCACAAAAACGTATCCCTTGACATTTTCAACATGCATAATTGAGTAGACATCGAGCTTCTCGGCCTTCCCCTTCTTCATAAGTATCTCTGCGATGATTTTTTCCTGGCCTGAAGTTACTCTTATTGTATGAATCATGATTTCACCCGATAAAACCGAATATGACGGATATGATAAAACCGGTAAGGCCAAAGATAATCATTCCCAGAGCAGTTACCCTGGCGACCTTTGCATACTCCTCGCCCGTCGGCTTTCTTGAAATGTGAAGTATTCTATTGCATCTTTTGAGAAGTTCTCTAATCTCCAAACAGACCACCTAACCTATTAAATCCAAATCCAATGCGTCAGGCGCTACCTGATCATTGGTCTTCTGCTTCGGGAATCTGACTCCGCCAAGCACAACCAGTACACGCATGGAGGATTTTTTTATGTTATCATCCACACGGGCACCCCAGATTATGTGCGCGTTGGGGTTGATTCTTCTTGCAGTCTCAGCAACGACATATTCTGCCTCTTTGAGGCTCATATCCTCGCCGCCTATGACATTTATGAGTGCTTTTGTTGATGTGCTCACATCCGCATCCAGAAGAGGCGAATTCAAAGCAGTGTCAACTGCGAGCCTTGCGCGGTCTTCCTGTTTGGCATCCAATGATGCTTCCCCAAGACCTATGACTGCAAAGCCAGCGTCTGAAAGGATTGTTCTCAAATCAGCAAAGTCGACATTGACCAGGCCTGACTTGGTAACAAGCTCGGCGATTCCCTTGACAGAACCTGCCAAGACCTCATCACAAACCTTGAATGCCGTGTTCAGTGGCAAATCAGGGACAAGATTAAGCAGCTTGTCGTTCTTGACAACTATGAGGGTGTCGGTGTGCTTTTTGAGTTTCTCAATGCCCGCTATGGCATTTTCCATCCTAATCTTTCCCTCTGATGTAAATGGCAATGTGACAACTGCCACAGTCAATGCGCCTTGTGCTTTTGCGGCTTCTGCGATTATTGGGGCGCTTCCAGTACCAGTTCCTCCGCCCATTCCGCATGTGATAAATACCATCGAGGCATCTCCAAGCGAGCCTTTGATTTCCTCAATCGCTTCCTTGGCTGATTCCTCACCTACAACAGGATTGCTTCCGGCGCCTCTTCCCTTGCTGATTTTCTTTCCGAGAAGGACTTTCTTGTTTGCCCGAATATGGAGAAGATGCTTTGCATCGGTATTCATGGCAACCAGATTCACGCCCTTGATTCCGAGCTCAAAGAGCCGGTCGAGAGTGTTGCTTCCGCTTCCTCCTGAGCCGACAATGTAGATTTTCTGCTCGGTTTCCTCTATGAACTTGAGTATGTCCTCATCGTCCGAGGTTTTTGCAGTGACTTCCTGGGCTATCTCCTTGTTCTCAGTTGCCTCTGAAGTGTAATGGTACTGCTGCTGCTGGACAATGGGCTTTTGCTCCTCTTGATTCTGATTAGTGACTTGGTTCTCCTCCACATTATCACCTTAATTAATAATGAGAATTGGATAAGCAGAAATTAGTATCAAAAGGTATATATACCTACTCCCATCTCTCAGGCGGAACGTAATAGGTATCCTGATAGGCATCCTGATGTCCGCGGTTGTTCAGGAGCCAGGCATATACCAGGCCAAAGAGCAGACCTCCAAGATGGGCCGCGCTTGCAACTCCGCTGGCCACATTGAATGCCCCGACAAACTCCAAAACCACAAACAATACTGCCGCATACTTCATTTTCATTGGAATGAAATAGACGTAGATGCGCATATCCGGGAACATTATTGCGGCTGCTCCCAATAAACCGAAGATTGCCCCGCTTGCACCTAAAGCCGGGATTGGCGGGATTATGCCGAAGAGGTATGTTGAGTAATAGGCCAGGCCCCCGATAAGCCCGGATACGAAATACAGGATAAGGAACTGTTTTGAACCGATTTTCCTCTCAACAACATTGCCAAAGAGCAAAAGGGCAAAGCCGTTGAAGAATAAGTGCATGATGCTTCCGTGCAGAAACATGCTGGTTATGAACCTCCATGGCTCCTGGAATGCTAAAAGAGGGGCAAAAATGAAAACATCTGTGAACCCTGGGACTGCCATCTGGAGAAGAAAGGCGACTCCTATGATAGCAAGTAAGGTTGTAGAAACATTCATTGGGTATTTCTAAATCCTGAAAGGTATTTATAGCCATCGCAGGACGATGATGGCCAAATCATCAGGTTTAGGGTGAAGAACTGCGCCAGGCTTCTCGACATTCCCTTTTGGGATTCGGGCGGTGAGTTCTTCCTCAAGTTTTTTCACGATTTTTTCAGGGGTTTTGATGTCTTCGATTATTTCCTTCAAATCATCTGAGCCGGATGCGTCGGTCACGTAGCCGTCTTTCACTTTAACAAAAAGGTTGTCTGAAAGGCCATCTGATGCCAGGATAATGATTTCTCCTTTGGAGATTTTCCCTTCCTTCACCTGTATTTCCATGTCAACTTCAGATGGGCCAAGGACAGATGTAACAAGTGTCCTGAAATTCATGAACTTGAATATCGCATCCCCGTTCCCTACTGGCCTGCCTGGCTTGATTTCAAGGCCAAGGTCCCCATCTTCGTCCATTCCATAGATGGGCGAGTCACCAACAGTTGCCATGATGAAAGAGCCGTCTTTGAGTATTGAAATCACCGAGGCGGTCGTGTAGCCTTTGATGATTTCTTTGCTAGCATGAATCAATGCGTCCCTGATGGCCTTATCATCATGAGGTTTCTCTTTCAAAAACTCCAATACTTCTGTTGCTGCCAAAGATGATGCGTGCGCAGCGTCCGGCTCGCCGCTCACCCCATCAAAGACTGCGATTATCGCGCGCTCATCATCACAATAGGCAAATGCCGAGTCGCCGCATTCGCCATGCCCTTTCATTACCAGCATATGCAGATGGCAGATTTTTGATTCGCAGCTTGCAGATGCTTTCTTTGTTATCCCTTTGCCAAGAAGAAGCTTTTCCATTTTCAGACGACCTCCAGGACCAGCTCATAAGGGGCATCGGTCTTGATTGAGATGTTTGAGAAATGTGTTCGGGTAGCTTTGTACCCCTTGCTTTCGATTTTTTCAATCAATTCCTTCATGTTTGGTATTCTTCCGAGTTTCTTCAACTTACAGATAGCGTGCACATTGTAATAGTAGGGAGGCATCCCGACTTCGTTTTCCATCATCTCAAGCATCCCTGAGATTTCCTCCATGTCCTCATATTTGCGTTTCTCATTGATTTTCTTCATCGAGGTAATGAATTTCTTATCATGGAGTTCGCCAAGCCAGAGGGGCCCTGCATAGTCCATGCCAGCCTCAGGGAACTGTCCGCTTGTCCGTGAGCCTGTTTCTTTATCGTATGAAACATATCCAAGGCTCTGCAGACTCTCAAAAGCAAGGTCAGCACTTCTCTGCAATTTAATGACTGATTTCAGATAATGTTTATCTGAAAATGAGACCAGGGGCGTAATCCCCATATTGAATTCAGCTGCGACTTCAGCGATTCTTTTGAGCATGATTCGCAGGCCGGTCTCATGGGTGAACTCATTATTGAGAGGTTTTGAATGGTAATTTTTCATGCATGGTGCGACTTTTCCCCCGCAGAGAACGGCAACATCCGTGGCAGTCACTGAAAGATAAGCAGTCTTCTTTGGATTGAAAAACCTGAACGCATCGACAAGGTATGGACTTGGCGTCCCGAACGGGTCAATCTCAACAAAATCAGCAATCAGGTCAAGCGCGAGCCTTGAGATGTTGCCGGTTTTGAACTCTGCTTTCACTTTGTTTGCTTTCGCATTCTTTTTGGCAAGCTTGATTGCCTCAGGCTCGATATCTACGAAGGTAAGCGCTTTCACATTCTTGTTTTCCTTGACATAGCGAAGGCCCCGGATTCCGCTGGCGCAGAAGGCGTCCACAACTTCAAGTTCATCTTTTATTGCCCCAACTGCAAGTGAGGACATGCTCCTGCAGAGCCTCATCGCAGGATTGTAGAAAACTTTCTTTGATATGCTGAGCTTGATTTTCTCTTCCATTTTTTCACTTCATGAATTCCCGCATCGCCACCGTTGCGTATGAGCCTGATGGCAGGCTGAAACTGAATATGCCATCGGCATAATTAAAATCCTTGAGAGGGGCAAGCAGAGTGCGGTATGTCCCCTTTGAAGCTATTTCAGGCAGGTGCTTGAGCCTGAAGACCTCTTTGTCGATTCCGTGCTTGGCAAGCAGTTCCTTTTCCCTTTTGTTCAACGGGCTCGAGTAACCGATTATCTTTGCGCAGATCCATCCTTCTGCAT
Organism: uncultured Microcaldota archaeon; assembly: GCA_963791815.1. GTDB lineage: Archaea > Micrarchaeota > Micrarchaeia > Anstonellales > Bilamarchaeaceae > Bilamarchaeum. Next base: position 180,236 of record CAWBTT010000003.1, read on the forward strand.
CAGCGCTCTTGACATCAGGGAAACCATTCTTTTCGGAGCAGAAATATTCCCCTTCCTCAAGTTCGATGCCCTGCTCAATCCTCTCTGAGAGCATTTCATTGAACATCATTGATTGTACTGCATGGATGAAAAGGAGCTGGGTCGTCCTAGGGATTGCCTTGATGGCTCCTGCATAGTCTCCTGGCTTGTTTGCCAAGTGTGCAATCATTTTTCGCTCTAGCCTAAGGTGCCTTGGAAAATCTTTCAGCGCAGCTGAATAATCCTGGCTTGATTCGAGTTTCTCCCTTGATCCTCTTGCAAGTTGATTTGTTTCTCCTTTGCTGTCGCAAAGAAATATTCTGCACGCACCTTCCAGGTTGTTTTTCAGGATTTCTAAACCAACAAGATGGGTGTTCCTTCGGGTTGAGCCAAACCTCTGTTCACCGAAATAATTGGGAAACTTTCCATCAAGTTCCGAACTTAATGCATTGATTTTTCCTTCGTCCAAATCTGCGTCTTCGAGCCTGATTGTGAATCGGTTCCCTAAAAGCTGCCCCATATGGACCTTGTCTTCTGCATTCCATGCGCCGTTGATTTTGATGTCTTTGATTCTCAAATCAAGAATCTTCTCTTTTGGAATGTCATAAGCAGATGCGAGCTGGGTCGTTATTGCGACTTTGTCCTTGGTTCCAGCATAGCTGAACCTTTTGTGGCCAGAGTGTAGCCTTTTTGCGATTTCAAGGATTGCGGAGGATGTCGACCAGTCTGTTTTCTGGAGTATGAAATGCGTGAACTTGCCAGTGCCTTCATTCTGGATTTCCTGATCCAGCTGGAAAACCGTACCATCAGCAGATATTTCCTCAACTATGAAATCCTCTGGTCTGGTTTTGAGTTTTCCACCTATGCCAGGGCTTTTGGAAAGAAAATTCATCATTATTGATAGAAACGATTTGATTTAAATTTTTAGTTGTATAAAATGATTTCATATGAAGGAGGCAAGAGCAGTCAGGCAGATGCGTCCAGAGAGCAGGAGGCGCAAGAAACTCCGCTTGAGGAACATATGTGCCAGCCACTCGACGATAAAGGCATCATATCTGAATGGAATAGACTTGCAGCCTGCGGCAAAACGAACTGGAAAATGGCCAACATAATCGCAAAAGAGCACGGAGGATGCAAGAAAAACCCCAACTAGATTGCCTTGAGCAAATCCGCCTTCGTGACTATTCCGATTAATTTGCCGTCTTTTTCTATGAGAACCGCAGGGAAATGCTGAAGCAAATCAACCAGAACATCAGCATACGAGTTGGATGGAATTAGCGGGAATGTGTCTTTCATAACTTCTGCCACTTTTGTTGATTTGAGATTTGCGCCATCTGCCACAAGCTCAAGAATTGAATTCTCGGAAATGCTTCCTATACAGCGGCCCGCTTGCATAACTGGAAGCTGGGATATGTCCTCTCCCCTCATCATCTTGATTGCCTTTGAGACATTGTCTTCTGGTTTGAGAGAGAAAATCTTCTTGGTCATGACATCAGTAACAGTCTTCTTGCCCTTGTTTTCCTCATGCTCAAGCGCAGCGATTATCTGAGAGACCTTTGAGTATGCAGGGTCAATTTTCCCAGACTCGATTTTTGCAATTAGCGATTGTGAAACCCCTGCCAAAGAAGCAAGCTGTTTCTGGGTGAGGCCAAGCTTTTTTCTCATTTTCCCGATTTTCTGCACGTCGAACATGAAATTCCCAAAGGAATAATTAATAGCAAAAAAATTAAGAAGGAGGATATCAGCACTCGAATGAGTGCTCAAGGAATTTCTCAAGGACCTTGTGGTCTTCCCTTGAAGGGTTGATGGTCCTGATTTTGGATAGGTCAAGCATCTCGGCAAGCCGGTCTCTCCTTGATTCTACCAGCTCACTGATGTTTTTTGGTGAATAGTCAGGATGGAACTGCACGCCCCATTTGGACTCGCCTATCCTGTAGGCCTGCACCATGTCAGGAAGAACGCCATTTGCAAGCACTGTTCCGTTTTCAGGGAGGCTGGATACATATGTGAAGTGGGAGAACAAGCCGTCAAACCGGTTTGGCATCGTATCAAAAATAGTATCTGCCTGGGCATGGTCTGTAGGGAAAACTGGCGCGAATCCGATCTCTGCGATTGTAGGTGCCGGGATTCTTTTCACTTCTGCCCCATGGGCGCGCGCCATGGCCTGGTGTCCAAAGCATATGCCCAATGTCGGGATGTCCTTGTCTATACTACGGATAAAATGCATAAGCCCATTCATCCAGGGGTTTTGCTTCAGGCCAGCATCATCAATGTTAAGTTTTGAGCCTGGAATGATAACTGCATCATATGTTCCAGAAGTCGGGTAATCCCAAGAGTGGCCGGCGGGCCAGTAGATATGTGGTTCAACTACCTGCCCTCTTTCTGAGGCCAGAGCCTGGATTTTTTTGCTGACAAGTCCCCTTACCGTCCAGCGAGTGTCCATATAGGTCAATGGTTCCTGGCTTGCTGGGCCGCAGCCAATGACCGCGACTTTAAGTCTCCTTGGGGTGCGCACGAACGGCATATTTACACCTTTTTTGCATGGGGTCTCAAAAAAATATCAGATAAAATTTATAAGTGTTAGTTACGTTTTCCGTCGATTTCCAAGGAATTTGGTCAGGCTCTTAAAACTAGCGCAACACATATCCAGATGAGTTTTATGAAGAAGATACTGATAACTTCGGCACTCCCATATGTGAACAATGTGCCGCATTTGGGGAACATAATAGGATGTGTGCTTTCGGCAGATGTATTCTCAAGATACTGCAAGTCAAGGAACTATGATTCCATCTACATCTGTGGAACGGACGAGTATGGTACTGCCACTGAAATCAAAGCGCTTGAGGAGAAGGTGAGCCCAAAGGAAGTGTGCGACAAGTACTACACAATCCACAAGGAAATCTATGAGTGGTTCGGATGCAAGTTCGACATCTTCGGAAGGACATCGACCGACAAACACACGAAAATCACGCATGATATTTTCAAGCGCCTTTATGAGAACGGCTACATCGTGGAAGAAGAAATTGAGCAGTTCTATGATGAAGAGGCAAAGATGTTCCTGGCTGACAGATATATCGAGGGCAGATGCCCTTACTGCGACTACGATGGGGCACGCGGAGACCAGTGTGACAAGTGCGGCAAGCTTCTGCACGCAGTGGACCTGAAAAACCCCATTAGCAAGATTAGCAAGACATCTCCGGTGCTGAGGAAAACCAAGCACCTTTTCATTAACCTCCCTGGAATAGAAAAAGAACTTGAACCCTGGGTAGAGAAGACTTCTGTTGACGGATTCTGGTCAGACAACTCGACCAACATAGCCAAATCCTGGCTAAGGGAAGGGCTCAAGAAAAGGGCAATCACAAGGGATTTGAAATGGGGAGTCCCGGTCCCTCTTGAAGGTTTTGAGGACAAGGTATTCTACGTGTGGTTCGACGCACCCATCGGATACATCTCAATCACATCCAACCTCACTGAAGGATGGAAGGACTGGTGGATGAATCCTGAGAATATCAGGCTCTACCAGTTTATGGGCAAAGACAATGTACCATTCCACACAGTAATATTCCCATCTACCCTTATGGGAACAAAGCAGGACTGGACATTGCTGCACCACATCAACACCACAGAATACCTGAACTATGAGGATGGCAAATTCTCAAAGTCAAGGCATGTCGGAGTCTTCGGCGATGATGCCATGAAATCTGGCATTCCAAGCGATGTCTGGAGATATTACCTCCTTGCGAACAGACCTGAAAAATCAGACACCCAGTTCACGTGGGAAGATTTCGCTGAGAAGAACAACAGCGAGCTTCTTGCAAACCTGGGGAACCTTGTGAACAGGACGCTTGTTTTCCTGAAGAACAATTTCGAAGGGAACGTTCCTGCCATGCAGGCAAATGAAACTGACAGTGTGTTCCTCAAGCAGCAGGAAAAACTGGCAGAGGAAATCACTAAAAGCCTTGAGGGAGTGAAAATCAAGGACGCACTCCATAAGATGATGTCATACTCGAAAAACGCGAACAAATACTTCCAGGACAACAAACCGTGGGAGCTTGTAAAAACAGACAAGGATAGAGCAGGCACTGTGCTGGCAGTTCTTACAAACCAGGTCAAGGACCTCTCAATACTTGTTGAACCCTACCTTCCTGCGACAAGCGATAAGATTTCAAAACAGCTGAACCTTGAACTTGGGAAATGGGACAACATTGGAACCCCAATCCCTGCAGGGCACGAGATTGGAAACCCAAAACCTTTGTTCAGGAAGCTTGAAGGGAAGGAGATTGAAGAGCTCCGCTCAAAGTTCGCCGGAAAGAAAAAAGAAGAAATGACATTTGCAAATCTTGACCTTGAAGTTGGCGAGATACTCAGTGTTGAAAGGCATCCTGATGCTGAGAAACTGTTTGTTGAAAAGGTAAGGATGGGAGATGGAGAAAGGCAAATCGTCTCTGGCCTTGTCGGCCATTACCGGGAAGATCAGCTCTTAGGAAAGAAAGTCATAATCGTGAAGAACCTGAAGAGCGCCAAACTTCGGGGTGTTGAATCGCAGGGCATGCTCTTGGCAGCTGAGGGGAGGGAATATGCCCCTGGCACGCACACCATGGAAGAGGACGCAGTTGAGGCCATATTCTGTGATGAGTGCGAAGTCGGGCAGAAAGTCACCCTCAAGGATGAACAAAGCAACCCAAAATCAATGATTACAATCAAGGATTTCGGACATGTCAAGATAAAGATTGAGGATTTCAAAGCAGTCTCTGAAGGAAAGCAGCTCGTTGTAGGTGAGCACAAGCTCATGACAAAGAATGTGAAGAAAGGGGATGTTTGCTGATGAGATTAGGTAGGACAAGGCAAAAGCAGGTTTTTATTTACAGGCAAAAACACGTGGCCAGATTTGAAGGCATGAAGGAAATGATTGATTTCGTAGGTGACTTCAACATCACTGAAGGCGGCCGGAAAAGGATTGCCGGAAGGACGCCTAAAGTAATGGGCAGCACATTAGCACTTAACCTTGATAAGGAAGAGTTTGACGAATTGTGCCTGAGAGTAGAACTTCGGAAATTCGAGGCCCTGATAAGAAGCGGGGGAACGATACCATCAAAGGACATACTCTCAGCATTGGGCTCAGTTGACATACAAAAAGTCATCCTCGGACTTGAGGAAAGAGGAATAATAAGTGTCTTGGTGGATAAGACATGAGCAAGATTGTCATTTACACAAAAACATACTGCTCATTCTGCCACAAGGCAAAGGAACTTTTTGATATGAAAGAAGTCGGATATAACGAAATAGACCTTCTGAAAGAAAACAAATTAGATGAGATGGTTGAACGTTCCGGAAGAACAACCGTTCCTCAGATTTTCATAAACGGAAAGCACATTGGAGGCTATGATGAACTCCTGGCTTTGGACATAAAAGGAAAATTAGATAGTTTATTGAAAAATTAAACAAGGACGCCGTTGACGATGCCGTCCTGTCCGACACGGTTGGTCACCTTGACCTTTCCCATGTCAGTATCGAGCACAGCCCCTCTTGTGATAATGTTCATACGGACATACTCGGGGTTGTGGCTCTCAAGAAGCTTCTTGATTGTTGCCTTCTTCATCTTGCCGTCTTTCATGACAACATTGACTGAGACTGCCTTCTTTATTCTCTTCCTAGTTGAACCGCCCCTTTTCCTGACAGTTACTTTTGAGTCTGCCTCAGCGACCTTTGTTGATGCAAAAACACCGCCCATGTGGGCAAGCTTCTTGTCCCTTGACTTGCGTCGCCTTCCGCCGGTACCGGCGCTTACTTTCTTACCATGAGACTTATGATATTGATCCATCTGAATACCTCAACTCACCCGAGATTCGCTTTAAGACATCTCAGATTAAAGAATTTTGCAAGAATAGATAAGTGTACAGGGATTTTAAAATATTGTGATTGGCATGAGGATAACCAGGATGAGGGGTAATGCCCCTGAAGAGCTTTATGAAAAGCATAATGCAGTGGTGGTGAATATTGAAACTCTGCAGTCAGTTGAAGAGGCGGAAATGGCACTGCACCTCGCAGAAGAGGCCTTCAAAAATGGCAGTAATATTGCAAAGAAAAAGAATCTTGAGTTCCTGCTCTGGCTATCCTGCACAAGAGACATAAAAAACGCGCTTAAGAAGACAAAACCTGGAGAAGAGTATTTCCTTATTGAATTCTCAGAAGAAACAGAAGAAAAACATGGGCTTCCAAAAAATGGAGAGCCCATTCGCCTTGAGAATATCTCATTATCAAGAATCTAGATGCCAAGCTGCTTTGAAAGGACGTTCTTGTCTATTGGCAATTCTATCCCAAGAACCTGGTGTATGAAGACGAACATGTCTATTATTTGTGCCTTGTCCTCAGTTATCATGTCGGCCATCTGCCTGATTGTCATCTCCTTTCCAATCAATTCATAGAGCATGAGGCCCTCTTTTCCATATTTCTTGTAGACCGAGTAGCCATCATCGCCGTATTTCTTGCGGATGTCTGTCCTTGATAGGGGCTTCATAATTATCATGCCATTCTGCATGAGGAAACCAAGCATCTTCGCAACTTCAAATAATGGCCTCTCCAGAATAAGTGAGATATCAATGACATCGTTCTTGCCATCGACAAGCTCGACTACCTTGTTGCCCTTATCACCATATTTGAGCATGATTTTTGCCTTCATCTGGACTGATTTGACAATGTCCAGCGGGGCTTTGATTGGCATCTCAACAGGCGATGAACCTGCCCTTGCCTCATCCAGCCTCTCATCGCCTTCAATCATTGGATTGAAACCCATTCCACCGCCCTGAGGCTGCTGTGGGGGCGGCATTGGCGCTGTTCCGCCCATGTGCTGGGCAAATGTCGGGCCTTGCGCAGGTGCCGTGGGCGCTCCGCCGCTTGGGGCTCCGCCACCTTTTGGATAATCAAGTTTTATGATTCCCTGCTCGTCCATGAAATCAAGTATTTCAACGAGCTTGGATTCTGTAAGGCCGGTTTCCTGCATGATTTCCTCGGCAGTCCTCTGGCCGTCTATAAGCGCATACACCCTGAGCCCAAGGTCTCCATATTTGTCATTTATGATTTTTTCAACAGGACTCATATCAGATGACTCGTCCTCGAACGTCTCGGGTTCAACTGACTCGAGCGATATGTCTTCAGGCTCTTCGATTTCATCTCCTGAAGATGCTTCTGGATAATCGTCTTCAGGGGGCTCTTCCGGAGCTTCAGGCTCGGGCGGAATTTCCTCATCTTCATCCACAGGAGTTATATCCTCAAAACCAAAGGGCTCGATATCCTCTATCTTTTCCTCCGGCTCTTCAAGCGCAGGCTTTTTGGATTTTGAAGGTTTTTCAGGCTCTTCCTCAGGAATTTCAACGCCCTCAGGCTCCAGAGACCCAATATCCAAAGGCTCTATCCCTTCAACAGGTTCCTCTTCCAGTGGAGGAGGCTCGGCTGCAGGCTCTTCTTCTTCAGGAAGTTCCTCAAGTGTCGGCTCTTCCTTGACCTGGATTTTTTGCATGGCAACTGCCTGAGGCTCCTCGGGTTCTCCAATTGTCTCGGGTTTTTCAGCAGGAGCAGATGTAACTGGCTCAAGCTCCACCATGCCAGCATCTTTCATATAGTTGACTACTTTAGTGAATAAGTCTTCTTCGATTCCAAGATCCTGCCTTAATTCGCGGGTAGATCTTTTCCCAGTAATAGCTTTGTATATCTGGAGCCCAATCTCACCGAACTTTTTGATAAGGAGATTCTGGTGCTTGAATCTCTGGAGAGGGCCTTTCTCGATTTTCTTATATTCTATAGTCTGCCCCTTGTACCATATACACCACTGTTTTGTTAGATATCTTATCAAAATGTTTATTAACATAGTAGCATTATAATTGAGCATGGAGTTCGACGAGCTACTAATCACGACGGGGTAGATGCACTTGTACGCCTGTCAAGGAAAGACAGAGGATAGAACTCGAGGATGCTTCTTCAATACTGAATATTCCCCCCGAGAGTCTGGAGGATTGGTCCCGCGTACTTGAGGAGGAAGGAATAGTAAGGATAGAGTATAGCCTCACCAAAATCTATCTCTGTGGATAAAACCAACTGAAGAGGAGATTGCGATTGAGCAGAATCATTTTACGAGGAAAAAGAGGACATCCAGAAGCAGGTCGAAGAATTCCGAAAAACATGAGCGAAAGGCAGGACGATTTGGCAGCCTGCAAAAATCATTCTCACAGTTTTATGATAAGACATACACGAAGATGCAGGAACTTGAAAAAATTGTAGCTCCGCTTCCTGCAGGAGAATTGATTTCACAGGGCGCATTCTCAAGAGGAGAATCCGAACTCGCAGACATGAAAGACCAGCTCGAAGAAGATGAGAGACTCGCTTAAGGAGTCAGAAGCGAAGTTAGTGAGCTTGGAATCAAAAGTTCAAGCAAAAGCAAAAGTGGCTTGACAAAATCGAGGCAATTCAGAAGGAGCTTGAGGGCTATCAGGGCCAGATGAATGATATTAGGAAAACGGCTGAGAGCCACAAACCAAGCGACGTCAACATGCCCTCTGTCCGGGGCAATTAAAAAGAAATTCGAATCATTGAAAAAGGATTTCTCAGCCCTGCGCTCAAGAAACTCAGGGCTTCGCGAGGACATGGTCAGTCTCCATGAGAGTTCCCAGATTCTGCATGATGTTGCAGAGTCGATAATGGGGCAGGAGGACAGGATTAGCGAGATGCGGAATGAGGTCGCGGCAGTATCAAGAGACGCGGACGAACTCATGCGCAAAACCACTGCTATAAACGAAAAGGTAAAACAGAACCTTGAGGTTGTCGAAAGGCTCGGCGACTCTGTTACGGTTGCAAAAGGAATCCTGAAAAGGTTCCCAAGCCAGGAAAAAGTCATGGAGGAACTGGATACCCTCAAGAAAAGCGAGGATGCTCTTGGCGAGAAATACAAGTCAATGGAAAAGTTGATGGCCGAAGTTGGAGGAAAGCAGGTGACAGGAAAGCAGTTTGCTGAACTGACAAAGAAAATGGATCAGAAACTCGCAGAGACCAGAAGAGACATGGACTCGCTTGAAGCAGCCCTTCAGGACGAGAAAGGAACATACCTGACATTCCAGAAAATCAAGGAGAGAATCGTCCCTTCAATCAACAGATATGAGAAGAAACTCGGTGCAATGGAAGAGCGGATAGGATGAGATCGGAAAGGACACCGGTTTCCCAGAAACAGAACCTGAAGAAGGATGCGAAAAACTCCAGGAAAGCCTCGAAGAAAGGCCAGATGACAGTGCAATCAAGCTTGCTGAGAGATCCGGGACAAGAAGAAGATGCTTGACACATAAAGAACTCGCTCAATGACCTAGTTACATTATCAGACAACCTCAACAAAAGAGTCACACTACTATCCAGGGAAGCCAAGCTCCTGCAGATAAGAGCAGGTAGGGATGCTAGCCATCTGCAGAATTCGAGCAAACAGAAAAAGAAATGCGGAAAAATGTCAAACTGACCACAGGATGAAGAGATGGAATTCCGCAAGAAAAGAGAGGAGCTCAAGAAGCTCATCAAGCGTTTGTGGGAAGAATGATTGATTATTAAAGAATCATGACGAAGTAGAGTGGTGGTAAGTATGCCGAAGGAGAGATATCAAAGAAATGATTAAGAAGAAACTAAAGAGCAAACCACAAATTGGAAGATTCTGATGAGCCAGTCGCAAAGCCAAAACCTAAAGTTTCCTTTCTCGCGGCATATGGTTTCAGCAGTGAGGGACTCCCTGTTGAGGTAAAAATTTTCGTTCGGAGAAAGGCATACGTTCCATATTATGAAGTGACAATCCCTGGAATCGCAGAAGGTACCAAACTCATACTTGACACTAAACTCAAGGGCGAACTTGTAACTGAGGTCAAACTTGATATCAGCGAGATTCTCGACCCAAAGAAATACGAGGAAGTAAAGGCAAAATTCCTTGAGGCTGCCAAAAGGATTCTGACAAGGAACTTCCCTTCATTGCAGGAAGATAAGAAAGAGGTTCTAGCAGTCTACCTTATCCAGAAGACACTGGGGCTTGGTGAGATGGAGGCCCTTCTTGCTGATGAGCAGCTCGAAGAAGTCACTGTAAACAACGCAGCAGAGCCTGTCTGGGTTTACCATAAAAAATTCGGATGGTGCAAGACCAACCTCAGGCTGAAAACAGAGGATATGGTCTATGATTACGCCTCAATGATTGCAAGGAAAGTCGGGCGCCAGATAAACATTCTCAACCCAACACTTGATGCGCACCTTCCAACAGGAGACCGTGTAAACGCAACACTGTTCCCGATTTCATCCTTTGGAAACACGATAACAATCAGGAAGTTCTCAAGGAACCCATGGACAATAACAAGATTCATCAAGTCAAAGACAGTCTCTCCTGAAGTTGCGGGATTGATATGGCTCTGCATGCAGAATGAGCTTTCCCTCCTCGTAACAGGAGGAACAGGTTCAGGTAAAACATCATTCCTAAACGCAATGGCAGGATTGATTCCGGCCAATCAGAGAATAGTAACTATAGAGGATACCAGAGAGCTCACACTCCCTTCATTCCTGCACTGGGTGCCAATGGTTGTGCGTGAGCCGAACCCCGAGGGAAAGGGCGAAGTCACAATGCTTGACCTTATGGTAAACGCACTTCGCCAGAGGCCGGACAGGATACTGGTCGGAGAAATCAGAAGGCAGAGGGAAGCAGAGGTCATGTTCGAGGCTATGCATACTGGCCACAGTGTCTATGCGACACTGCACGCAGATAACGCTGAGCAGACAATCTCAAGGCTTACAAACCCGCCAATCAATATCCCGCATGAGATGCTTGATGCTTTGTCAGGAATTGTCGTGACATTCAGGCACAGGAGATTCAACATCAGAAGGGTGCTTGAGTTTGCTGAAATAGACAACAAAGGTAACCCCAATGTCCTCTATAGGTGGGATGTCAAAACGGACACTGTCAAAGGAGTAGGCAAAATGGACAGGCTCGCAAACACGCTCTCGCTTTACTCAGGAATGACTGAGAAGGAGATTGAGTCGGATGTTGGTGAGAAGGTAAAGGTGCTCAACTGGATGGCCAAAAAGAGCTATGACAATGTTGACCAGGTCGGTGAACTTGTATCAAGATATTACATGGACCCGGATGAGATCATGCAATCAGTGAGGAAAGCAAAAGACTGGGAATTCAAGGTGTAGAAATGTCTGTTGACGAATTTGAGGCTGCCATTGAAAGCGCAAAACGGATCGAGAAAAAAATCATGGAATACAGTCCGTACGAGGGAGATATTGAGCTCGAGCAGACAATGGATATGGAGCCTGTAGAATACGTTGACTTGAGTTACCAGGAACTTTTGAATGAATACAACCGCTCACAGAAGATTCTTAGCACAAGAAAGATGGGAATCTACGCTGGCAGTGGAGAGGAAGAGGCCAAAGTCTCCGCCAAGAGCGCGGAAGTTGAAAGCAAGCTCAAGGCAATGACAGACAGGACCCTCAAGCAGGCAGAGAAGGTTGCACAGGAACCGACAATTGAAATCGAGAAACTGGATGAACAGCCAAAAGAGGAAATGGCACCCCCATCAGCTGCTCCGCCAATAGAACTTGAAAAGCCAACTGCAGCACCTGAAATTGAGCTTGAAAAGCCAACTCCCGCCCCCGAAATTGAACTTGAGAGGGCAGAGCCTGAAATGCCTGAACTCAAGGAAATTGAGATTCCTGAGTCTCCAGAACAAGCGCAGCTTGAAATGCCTGAGCCAGCTGCTCCGGAACCAGCTGCGCCTGCTGAACCTGCCCCGCTTGCAAAACCATCACCTCCGCCAGCCTTGAGAGGGAAAACACCCTCGCAAGCAGTTGATGAGAGATACCAGAGGATGGAGGAGCAGATTCGTTCCATGCTTGGTGAGAAACCGGATGAACTTTCACTCAAGAAGAAGATGCTTGAATTGACCAAGCAGCTCTTCAAGGAAAAAAGCTACAACAACAGGGCTGAAATCAAAGTCCAGATTACAGTGCTCAAGAACATGCTCGTACAGCTCAAAGCAGGCGGCAAAGCAGCAGGAAAAAGCAAAAAGGATGAAACCTACAGCAACCTGTTCCAGACAATGCTCTCAACCCAGCAGGCAGAAGTCGCCCAGACAAAGGACAAGGTAGTCAACAAATACAACCAGAAGGTTGAGGAAATAAAAAAGAAATTCTACGAGGAACTTTCCGGTGCTGATGAGACCCCCAAAAGAAAAGAAGTCTATGAAGGGTTTGTATTCAATGTCACCCAGCTCGTTGAGCAGCTTCCAAATGTAATTAAGGAACAGGAGGAGTTCATGAGAAGCAAGCATGTTGGTGAGCTTGTGAAACTCACAGAATCAATAGCTGATAAGGACAAGAAGACACTCGGCCTTGTTGATGAGAGGCTCTCACACGTATCAACGAATTATACCAAGGAATTTGGTTCGATTAAAAGAATTATCGGCGGCCAGATTGACACTCTTATAGAGGTTACCGGGGCAGATATATTCAAGGAGCCAGAGGAGGATAAAGAGGGCAAGGCAGTAAAGGACCGCGAGATGGTCAAGGAAATAAATGAGACTGATGAAGGTACACTGCTCTACTTCCTGCATTCCAATGACACGGAATATTACAAGAAATACGAACGCAAGCAGATTTCAAAGGCTGAAGCAATCTGCAAGGCAAGGGCTTTGATGGCCAAGGACAGGGGACTTGGAGATGCCGCTGTAAAGAAATACTTCAGCCAGGTGGATGATTAATATGGTACTCAAACAAAGAATGGAGGCCCAGAAACAGCAAAGGAAAAAGGGACCTTTCACTTCAGTCGCTGAGATGCTCGCAGCAAGGTTCCCGAATCTTAGAAAAAAGCTCAGGCTTGGCGAGATGGATGAAAACACGGTCGTGTTCCTTGAGAAGGTCGTGAGCTCAACGATTTTCATATCCCTGGGCCTGATAATCCTAAGCTATCTTTTCATGCTTGAGCCTTTGGCATTCAACCTCCAAACAGACATCTTCATGTTCCTGGTTATGGTTATTGCCCCTCTCGTGATAATCCCCCTTGTAATATTCAATTACCTCATGCTCCTCCCAGAAGCTGCGAAAATAAGAAGGCAGAAGGAGCTAGACTATGAGATTGTCTTTGCAGGACGGCACATTGTAATTGCCTTGAAATCGGGTATGCCCCTCTTTGACACGTTCGTAGGAGCCTCAAGCGGGTATGGCGCTGTGAGCAAAGAGTTTGGCAAGATTGTTGACAAGGTAATTCTTGGAGTGCCGACAACACAGGCAATCCGGGAGATTGTACAGTACAACCCATCCAAGTATTTCACAAGAATGCTCATGCAGATTGCCAATTCCCTTTCAAGCGGATCTGATGTGGGCGATTCACTTGAGAGCGTCCTAGACCAGATTTCAAAGGAGCAGATGATTTCACTGAAAGAGTACAGCCAGAAGCTTACTCCAATTGTCATGTTTTACATGGTGTTCGGCATTATCGTGCCGTCACTAGGAATAGTGCTTGCTACGGTCATATTCTCCGCTATAAGCGGAGGGAGCTTCGGATTCTCATCAGGGATACTCCTCATCGCTTTCATACTGATAGCGTTGGTTCAGTTCCTGTTCCTTGGATTCATTGAAGCCTCAAGACCAAAGTATCTGATATAGGTGGTGCAATGAGCAACGAGAATCTGTTTGAAAACGCTGGAAGGCTTTTCTTCACAAGAAACCGGATAAAGAAACTCGAGCGGGAAATCAGCACCGCAGGAATCAACATGCCCGCCGACTCATTTGCAGGATATGTTGCTTTGAATGTTGTCATACTGACAGTGTTCCTTACCCTGCTCATACTTTTCTACCCGCCGACAAACCAGCTGCTCAATGACATCGTGTCCCAGTATGCGCAGATACCTTTCATTCTGCTGGCAGTTTTAGTCCTCATAATGTCATTTGTCTCGGTATACCTTGCGACAATGGCACTGCTATCAACTTACATGCTCATGAAGGCAGATGATCGGAGGACGAAACTGGAAACATCATTGCCAGATTTCCTTACGCTTGTCGCATCCAATATCAAAGCGGGCATGACTCTTGATCAGGCCATGTGGTATTCTGCCAAACCAGAGTTTGAGGTTCTTTCAGACGAGGTCAAAGCCAATATCAAGAGCTCCTTCAGCGGTGAAAGCCTTGAAGATACGCTTGATACTTTGAGTTCAAGGTTTGACTCAAAAACATTCACTAGAACAATACTTCTCCTTAAGCAGGCGAATGCAACTGGAGGAGAACTGACAGATGTGCTTGAGCGGACATCAGACGATGTGCGCAACACGATAATCATGAAAAAGGAGATTGCAGCCCAGCTCGTTCTCTACGAGATTTTCGTTTTGTTCGCAGCAATTGTAGGAACACCGTTCCTCTTCGCAGTCGCATCAAAACTTATTGAGGTTTTCGAAAAGATTTCACCTCAGGCTTCTGGCAGCCTTGGAGGAACCACGGGAGCTGCAGGGTTTGGCTCATTGTCAAGTGTTTCACTAAGCGGGCCGGTAATAAGCTCAGCAGACTTCTTCTGGTTCAGCATACCGACGATTTTCGTCACTGCGCTTATTTCATCATTCATAGTAAGTGTCATCAGAACAGGAGCAAAGAACCAGGGGATGAAATATTTCCCGTTCGTGCTGGTTCTCTCATATATTGTTTACTTCGTAGTAATTAGTATCGTTGAATCGTTCTTTGCAGCGATAGCTTAGGGGATATTATGGAAGATTTGATAAAATCAAGAGGATACAGGAAAGGACAGGCAGTGATGGAGTACCTCATCACATACGGGCTTGCGCTGTTTGTCATTCTGATTGTACTCGCTATTCTGGTAGCTGTCGTCCTGCCTTCATTGCAGGCTCCGGAGACTTGCCAGTTTACTCAGCCGGGATTCGGATGCACCACTAAGAAACATGTTTTGGTCGCAGACTCAAACAACGATATTAGGGTGTTGTTCCAGCTTGACAACCAACAGGGCAAATCAGTTGAGATTCTGGATGTCATGTGTTCAAGCGCAGGACCGGCTAATGTGAGGAAATCAGACGTTGACTCGGCAGACCCGAGCGCCTTTGTTGAGCAGATGGCAGCCGGCACAAGCAGAAGCTTTGGCGGAAGCGCATCAGACCTGACAGAGGAGATTCCGTGCTATGATGAGCAGGGCAATCAGCTGACACTCACTTCTGGAAGCGCCTTCAAGGGAAGCCTTGCGGTAGTCTACAGGTTCACTGAAGACGTACCAAGCGCACCCACAAGGCTCGCAGTTGCCACTGTTACTGGAAATGTCCAGGCAGATGACAGCTAATTTTTTTCTTTTATATTTTATATTTTTCTGGAACCTGGTTTACAATCAGAACATTTGGCACAATACTTCCTTTCAGTTCCATCTCCCCTAATCCTACAGAAATCTGATCAACATCCAGAAGATCTCCAGTAAACCCAGGAACTAGAACAGTTTCATTTGTTCTTGACTGCATCGCAGAAAAACCTGCCGCCCATGAATCACATTTCCCAAGTTCAGTAATTAGCATGAAAAAAACTTCTGCACTGTATTCGATGGCTTTTTGATGGAGAATGAATACTGAATCAACATCAACAGGAACATCCATCTCATTGTTGCCTACTATCAGCATTTCATGATGGGGATTTGTGATTCCCATTGTTGAGGCGACTTTGGCATAGGATTTGCCCCTTCCGGCTGCAAGAACATCTTTCAGGCCGAATATCCCGTCAAAATATGAAATCAGACCAGCCCTGCGCATGTGCTGCTCGGCAAGACCTTTGGTAGAAATAGTGGTTATGACATGATTGCATCCGGAATCCTTGAGCTTTTGGAGCACTCTCTGGATGCCTTTTGTCAATACTGGTTTATTGCCTGACTTGAATGAGCCCAAAGTTTCGTCCATATCCCAGCAGACCAGTCTTCTCATGCTTCCACCCTCAGGGAATTAGGAACATCTAATACTGCAACAACCCGGTCAAATTCTTTTCCATTGCGCTGGTTCCAGTAAGAGAAACCAGATGCAACGCGCATCTCTTGAATTCCGTTGAGACTTCCTTGGAAATAATTCATTCTGAATGGGATGCCCTGGCAATGGAGATGCCAGTGCGCATTGAACCATGACTCTGAGAGATTGTTTAAGGTGGTTATGATTGCCTCTGCAACAGCAGCATCATGCATTGTGGCAAATGGGTTGAACACGAATGCACAGTCGATGTCAGAAGGCGCATCACGGTAAAGGTTGCCAACAATAAGAATCTGGTGCGGGGCTTTCTCAATCGGAATATCGAAATGCTGCGCAACCGGGATATAATATTTGTTGTAATTCCCATCGCAGATATGGTCCCTTGAGAAAACAGCCGCAAAATGCTTTGAAATACCAAAGTATGAGAGAACGAAGTTGGCGTGTTCTGTGGAAGCTGCAGTGGTCACAACCTGAGTGAAACCCTGATTCCCAAGTCTTTCAAAAAGAGGAGAGATTCCCCTCGTAAGAGTCATTTTATCATAATCTCGAAAGCTTCCTGCAGTTTCATCAAGATCCCAACAGATAACCTTCCTTCTGGCCAACATAATTCATTAATTATAACAAAATATTTATAAACTGGGGTTAAATATGGGATAAAATGATTAACTTCCGTATTTTTTTGCCCTTCCGGTAATGTTCAGGATTAATGGTATGATATCCCTTCCTTTAATGTGGCCCAGGCCGCCTGCCATGCAGCTGATTTCATCAAACTTCTTGACCGGGTCATTCCGTTCTCCACGATAAACAAGTATTGGAACCTCATGCCCAGTGTGCTTCTTCAGACTGACCGGGGTTGAGTGGTCTCCTGTAACTATGATTGCTGCCCCGGTTTTCTCAAGAATTGGGATTGCCTTGTCAAGCTTTTCCAGCATAGCGACTTTTGTCTTGAAATCGCCATCATGGCCCGCGCTGTCGCAGCCCTTGACATGCATGAAAGCAAAATCATAATCATTTGATAGTGCCTGAGCAACTGCTTTTGCTTTGGCCGTTAAATCAGTTCTTTTGTCTCCTGTTGCGCCTGGAACCAGTGCAATGTCCATTTTCATGTAAGCGGCAACTCCTTTGTAAAGGGCCCCACCTGCAACGCAGATTCCATGCATTGCGAACCGCTCGTAGAATGAGGGTGCTGGTTCGTAATGGCCTGCGCCCCGCAGGAGTACTGCATTGGCTGGAAGTTTCCTCTTCTTGTTCTCTTCTGCGTTTGCGAGTTTTTCCATTGCCAGTTTAGTGAACCGGTTAACAATCCTGGCTGTTTTGGCAGCCTCTTGCGAATCATCCAGGGGTTGGCATGTGAATACCGGCTCTTTTGCGTGCGGGTCTGTCTCGCTGACACTGCTGCTCAGGCCTGGCCCCCTAAGAACTAAGGCTCCCCGATGCTCAACAGAGTTTTTGAAAATGACTTCCACATCCTCAATCTTCATTGAGAGTCTTGTTGAGAGTTTTGATGAAACTTCAGTCTCAATCCGGCCAGCCCTCCGGTCAACGACGCTTCCGCCTTTGACAGTTGCGAAATTGGCCCTGAACGCGATATCTCCCTCATGAAGGTCTATTCCAAGGCCAAGCGCTTCAAATGGCCCCCTGCCACGATAGAAGAACGCAGGGTCGTAGCCAAGCAGCTGAAGGTGGGACGTGTCGCTGCCAGGAACAATGTATTTTGCTATTGGGCTCAGCAGGCCAGTCATGCCTTTTTTTGCCAGCTCATCAAGATTTGGAGTCTTTGCCGCCTGGAGCGGGGTCTTGGGGGTTGGAAGGTCTCCAAGCCCGTCAATGATAAGAAGGATTGCTTTCATAGTGCTGAAATTGAACGCAAAACTAAAATACTTTTCATTATGTGAATTGTTATTCAACGAGAGAAGAAGTGATGCCATTAGGTTTATTAATGTCTAGAACATAATAAACTTCCACTATTTTTGGTTGGTGCTTATGGAGGCGGACCTATCTGCACAGATATCGAAATTCCAGGAATTCTTCGAGACAACGTACAAAGGCAGGATTGACGAAGTCCGTGGCAAATACCCTGCTGAGAAGAGCATTTATATTGATTATTCAGAATTCGAAAAGGTTGAGCCTGAACTGGCTGACGCTCTGATTAAGGAACCAGAACTTATCCTCGCGGCAGCTGAGGAGGCAATCAAAGAGCTTAACCTTTCTGTCTCAGTCGGGACACAGTTTGAACCTAGGATACGGTTCCACAACATGCCGAATGAAGAGGTGCTGATTGAGAAAATCCGCTCAAAGAACATTGGCGAATATGTCTGCTTCAAGTGTGTGGTCACAAAACGGGCCGAGATGATGCACAGGGTGAAGATGGCGCTCTACAAGTGCGACATGTGCGAATCTGAATTCAAGGTCATTGTTGGCAAAAATTTCTCCCCTCCAAAAAGATGCGACAACTGCAAGAAGATAGCGCTGAAGAGGGTTGAGGATGAGAGCACATACGTTGATATGCAGAGGGCAGAGGTCCAGGAACTGCTTGAAAGAGTTCGTGGAGGAGCTCCTGCTGCCCACATCGAACTTCTTCTTGAAGAGGATTTGGTAAACAAGATAGCCCCTGGTGACAACATTTCGGTCACTGGGATACTAAGGCTCAAACCCCCTATGAAGATGCGGCAGAAGCAGGAACTCATCTACAGCAGGTATGTTGAAGTCAACAGCGTAATGAGCATGCGCAAGGACTTTGAAGAGCTTGAAATAACCAAGGAGGAGGAAAGAAGGCTGGTTGAGCTTTCCAAAGACCCTGCAATCACTGAAATCATCATTAATTCAATCGCGCCTTCGATTTACGGCCACAGCGAGGTGAAGAAGGCAATCGCGCTCCAGTTGTTTGGAGGAACAGGCGGAAAAACCATGAAAGGCGGGATGTCGATAAGGGATGATGTGCATATCCTCCTAATCGGTGACCCTGGTATCGCTAAGTCAAGATTCCTGCTTAGCGTGACTGACATTGCCCCAAAGAGCATCTATGTAAGCGGTAAGAGCGTATCTGGAGCCGGCCTTACGGTCGCGGCTGAAAAGGACGAACTTGGTGAGGGTGGCTGGACGCTCAAGGCAGGAGCCCTTGTTCTTGCAAGTGGTGGATGTGCCCAGGTCGATGAGTTTGACAAGATTGACGAAGAGGACAGGGCATCCCTTCACGAGGCAATGGAAACGCAAACAATCTCAGTAGCGAAGGCAGGAATTGTCGCCAAGTTCAGGACAAAGACCGCTATTTTAGCAGCCGCGAACCCGAAGTATGGACGGTTTGACCAGACAAAGAACCTGGCAGACCAGTTCGACGTTCCGCCAACACTGCTTTCCAGGTTTGATTTGATTTTCCCAATTGTTGATATCCTTGATGAGCAGAAGGATGCGAAACTGGCCCAGCACATACTTTCCACACACATGAATATTGAGACTGATGAGTCTGAAACCTTTGACAAGGATCTCCTTAGGAAATACATATCATTTGCAAGGAGAACAATACACCCGAAACTGACCGCGGCAGCATCAGAGAAAATCAAGGAATTCTATGTTGATTTGAGACGAATGAGCAGGGATGCAGGCTCAGTTGCGATTACACCGAGGTATCTTGAAGGGCTTGTAAGATTGGCAGAGGCGCACGCCAAGATGAGGTTTTGCAAGGAAGTCCAGGAAGATGATGCTATGATTGCCATCGGCCTCTTTGAATACGTCATGGCGCAGATTATGACTGACAAGGAAACTGGAGCGTTTGACGTTGATGTCGTTGCAACAGGAAAGCCCAAATCAGAAAGAGAGAAGATGCAGAAATCAGACACTGTTCTTGATATTATCAGGGAGCACCTGCGCAAGAATGACACTGCTGATGTTGAGCAGGTCATAGCAGATGCCAAATCATTCGAAATTGACGAGAACACAGCGAAAAAGATAATAAGCGAGCTGTTGAGAAGAGGAATCATCTACGAAAAAGAGTACGGACACATAAGGATTGTAGGTGAGTGACTTATGAAACTGATAGCTTGGATGCTCGTGTTTTTCATTATGGCCCAGGCCTTGGGGATTTTCACCGGGCTGACCATACTCTCAGACATCGACCAGAATCCCTATGTTGATGAGCTTGTGATAACAACCGACGCTGAGGAGCCCTCAAACGCCCTGTTTTTCATCGCGTATATCCTTTTTGGCGCAGTCTTCATGATAGCTCTGATTAGGCTGCTTGGAAAGGTTCCGTTGGTTTTCATGCTGATGGAATTCATGCTTATTTCAACATCAAGCTCAATAGTTTTCTACGCGTTTTTGAGGCTCGCACTCGATTATGACATTAGCACTATGGCCGCGATTGTGATGGGACTCGCGTTCTCAGGCCTGAAGGTTCTTCGCCCAGGATTCAAGAACGCCGCTGCCATAATGGCTACTGCAGGAGTCGGAGTGATATTCGGAGTTTCTCTTGGAATACTTCCGCTCATAATATTCCTGGTTTTCCTCTCAGTCTATGATTATCTTTCAGTATTCATGACAAAGCACATGGTTGAGCTTGCCAACTTTGTTGTCAAGAAGAATCTTGCGTTCACTGTAACTGCCAGAGGTCCACCCCCTAAAAAGGGCATGAGAGAGCAAAGGATTGACCTTGGAACCGGTGATATGATTGCACCGGTAATGCTTGAGGTTTCAACCCTTTCAATCAGTCCTGTGGCTACTGCGTTCGTTTTTGTAGGAGCAGTTGTATCACTGGGGATTTTCCTTACATTGGTCTGGAAAAGCAAGATGGTTCTTCCGGCCCTTCCGCCAATCGTATTCGGTATGATTGTTAGTTTGCTAATCGGATTTCTGGCCGGACTTTACTAGGTCAAGAACTACCTGGACCATCTCGGGAGAATAAGGCCTCACTATCCTTTTATCTCCGATTTTGTAATCTTTGAAAGGGATTTTCTTCTCCGCATTCTCAAAAGGGGTTTTGCTTCCAACTATTGAGTAGAAATGGATTGTTCCTTGTGGTTTTGCAGCCTTGTAGGCCAAATCAAGGAACTTTTCTGCGCTGTGAGGAAGTGGCATGATGATTCTGTCGAAATCTTGGTAGACGAAGTTGTTTGCATCCCCTTCAAGCACCTGGATGTTTGACTTGTTCATTTTGACGTTTTCACGCATGTATCCAACTGCTTCCGGATTGATTTCAACGGCAGTTATTTCAGCCTCTGGATGGTCTTTTGCAATTACTAATGCGAATGGTCCGATTCCAGCAAACAGTACAAGCACTTTCTCTCCAGGCTGGATTAGTTTGGAAATTCTTTTCCTTTCAGTGGAGAGCCGGACTGAGAAATAAACCTTTGAAACATCTAATTTCATTGAGACTCCGTGCTCACGGTAGATTGTTTCGGTTTTATCTTCCCCGGCAATGCACTGGACTCTCCGAACACGGTATTCCCCTTCCATTGCGCCGAGTTTTTTCAGAACGGTTTTCAGGTTGCTATGCACTTTCAGGAGTGCGTTTCCTATTTCCTTTTCTTTTGGCCTAAGGGATTCTGGGATTTCCACTATTGCAATGTCACCTATGATATCAAATGAAGTTGTAAGCGCTTCAAGTTCTTCTTCAGAAAGCAAATCAGAAAGAGCACCCTTCAGATTAGTGTGTTTCACTGGCCGTTTTTCAACATCCAGTTCAACTGCCTCGAATTCCCCATGTTTTTCAAGAACTGGAATGAGAACAAAATCATTCTCAGAAAAGATTTCGTATTCGTTTGAAAGCAAGCCCAGCTCGGCAAGCTCCTTCCTTGTAGCTTCAGCTTGTTTTGAAGGCACTTTCAAGAATAACATATTATCTCTTCATTTGTGCCTGCTCTCTCCTCAGAACTTGCCTGTTCATAAGCAGTCGGTCGCAGCGGTCTCCGAATCCTTTTTTCGGTTTCATGAATTCGCCGTCCCCGAGCATGCTTCTGGCCCTGCGGTCGATTTCAAGTAGCTTGGCCGCGCGCTCATTGAATTTACTCTGGAGCTCCGGGTCATTTTTCATCACGTTAATCAATTCGCCGGGAGTCATCTCAAGGGCCTTTGCCAGGTTTTTCAAGGTAAGGCTGCCTTCGAAATTAGAGATTATCACTCCGATAAAATATGTGTCGGTAGTTTTCATTTCCATCACTCAATCATTATTGCCGGCCTTCCATGAAGGGCTGCCTCTTCCTTGGAAACCCTCAAGAAGAGCATGTGATTATCTTGCCTGACAACAATTATGAATAGACATCCCGCATGAACTCATGCCCATAGAGGGTGTGATATGTGTATGTGACCACTATATTGTAGCCTGCTGCCTTGTAGTCCTCTGGTCTTGAGTTCGGGAAGATGTGGGATATGCGGCCCGATTGTTCGCGCAGGAACCTGGCCCCGTTGCTCATGTGCATCCCTATCACAGGATCAAGCAGGCTCCTTCCAGTTAGGACGCAGAAATCCTCTATCTCCATCGACCTCCCATATAAGTCCTCGAACTTGCGTGCATCATTCTTTTTGAACCTCCAGAACGCGGTATCCTGACGGCCCATGAGAGGATTATCCTTAGCGATATCATTATAGCTCTCGAAGATGTCCTCATGGAGATCAACCCTCCGCATCGGTTTCCCGCTCTTCCGGATAAGGAAGGCGTCCTGGACCTTTGGGATTCTGTTCCTCATCTTCATGAGATATGCGGAGAATCCTGAGCGTGTTGGCCTAGTCATATGCAGATAATCCACAATCTCCAATGAAGGATTGGCCTCCAGGGCACTCCCGAATCCCCTCGGAGCGCTGTAAGGCATCGGAACGAGGCCGTTCATGATGGAGAAAAGGCGGGCATAATTAAGGGTCTCGTAGGCGAAACCGGATTTCTTGAGCTCTGATGGGACTGCAATGGAAACGCAGTAGGCAACAGGCAGCACCCTCTCCCGCCTCCCGTTGACCAGCGCGAATAGGTTCTCGGGCGGGATGCTGGTCGAGAATGTCTTGTTGCCCGTGGCATTGTCATAGCCCACAGGAGCGCCTTTGGCAGGATCAAAGATGGAGAGCATGATGTTGATCATGGAGACAGGATTGAAACCGCCTTCCATGCAGCCCACTATCTGGCCCTCTGGGAAGTTCCGTATCTGCCCGAGCATCTGGTCGCGGCTAATCCTTATGCCATTTCCCCAGGCGCTCTCATAGAGCCTGAGCAGTTTCTCCACATCCCCTTCCTGAGCCTGCCTGAACCTGAGCTCTCCTTTCCATTCCTGCATGTCCACAAGCAGCTCCTTCCTGGAGAAATCAATGCTCCTGCCTGGAGGAAGGATCACGCTGCTGAATCTCCGGTAGCCACTCTTCTTGATCTTTTGTTTCCTAATCTCATCTACCATGACATCTGCCCTTGACCGTTTCACTGTTGTACTATATGTAAAAAAAGATTAATAAGCCCTTGGAACTCACTCGAGCACAAGAGTTGGCTTGCCCGGAAGTGCCGCTTTTGCCTTCGCGTGCTTACCTTCCTCTTCAGCGAATACTTCTATTTCGCATTCGAACTCGGCTGAGAGGAATTTGTTGGCATCCCTAAGGGTCTCAAGTTCTTCCTCAGATGAAAGCACTTCTGGAAGGGCATGGACATTCTTCAGGATTTGCTTCATCACAGTTTGCGCTTCCTTCATCGGAAGGCCTTCACTTGATGCGACTTTCATTGTTTCCTGGAAGTTCTTTTTCTCCCTTGCTATATTGAAGAGTTTCCTTTTCCATTCTGTTGCTACGTAAACTGTGACCTTGGTTGGCTTCTTCCCAATGATTCCGGATATCTTATCTATGTCCTCATGAACGCTTTCAATCAGTTCTTCCCCTTTCTCAATTTTGTCATCCATCTGTGATTCGTCTGCCTCTGGGAATGCTATGAATGATACGAATGGCTTGTGGCCAAGCATCTCCCAGTATTCCTCGCAGTAATGGGGCATGAACGGAGTGATAAGTGGAACCCACCTCTCAAAGAAGTAATGAAGGTCAGGCTCTTTGGTCCTTTTCATATACCATTGTAGGTCAGTTACAGCATCATAGAATATCTCAAGTGCAAGGTGGCGGATTTGAAGGTTCTCATAAAGTTCATTTGCCCTCTTGATTTTTCTGTTCAGTCTTGAGTGGAGCCATCTCTCTGGCCTTCCAGGTTTTTTATCCAGCTTCTTTGTTGCTTCGAGAAGCCTTGTGATGTAATTAAGCCTTGATCTGACACCTTCTGCTACGCTCTTGTTGAAATCAGAGTCACTGGCAAGGTCAGCTCCGCAAACAACTGCGAACCGGATTACATCAGCGCCATACTCTTGGATTGCCTTTCTTAGTGGCATGATGTTTCCCATGCTCTTGCTCATCTTCGAGCCTTCCATTGTCACGAACCCATTTGTGACAATCTGCTTTGGCCAGAGTTTCTCATCTTCATAGATGCCCACATGGTTGAAGATGTAAAGTGTTAGGTGGTTGCGGACTAAATCTCCTGCGCTGTGCCTTGAATCACATGGATACCAGTAAAGGAAGCTGGACCTTAGTTCCTCCATCTTTTCATCGCCTTCACCCTTGCCAAGGAAAACGTAGTCAAAGAAATTTTCATCCATTTTTGATGGTTCCACTTCAGCAAGAAGATGGGCAATGGTGTAATATGACATGTAGAGTGTTGAGTCTGCCAGTGCCTCAATCATCTTGGATTCATCAAATGGGAATTTTGTCCCAAGGCCAGATGAACGCGTCGTTGGCCTTGTTTTTAGCCATTCAACTGTGTATTCGAATTCTGAGCGCGTATTTTCAGGAATCAAACTCATATTCCCAAGGCATTTCCTTGCCTTCTCTTTCCATTCTGGAATTCCATAATCAATGAACCACTGATCATCCATTACGTTGACAACAGCACGCGTGCCACAGCGGCAGTAGACCGGGCCGTTTGCTATTGTAATTATACCGAATGCCTGATTTTCCTTTTTCATGTCTTCTGCGACATTCACTTTTGCTTCTGCTACTTTCTGGCCCTTGTACTTTCCAACGACCATTAAGCCCTCATGAGCTTCCTTGGTGTAGATTTCCTTGGTCGCTTTCTCAGCCTCAGGGTCATCCTGGTTTTTCACTTTCAGTTTATCCACAGCGTCCTTTGCAGGGTTGCTGCTGTAGCCTTTGAGTTCGATGACCTGCGGCATCTCAATTTCTCCTTTGCCAAGGTCCCGAAGAGCAAGATAATCCTTTGGAGCATGCGCTGGAACGCTCATGACAATACCAGTCCCAGTTTCAGGACTGACAAATGTTGCTGGATAGACTGGCACATCCTGGCCATTGACAGGGTTCTTTGGTGTCATTTTCAGGATTTCATCTGCAGTTATTTCCCCCGCTGATTCATGGCCCATCTGGAGCCTCAGCACTTCTGCTGCCTGCTTTGCCATGATGAGTATTTCATCCTTATATTTGACTTTGACATATTCTGCTTTCGGGTTTACCCAGATGTTTGTGACTCCGTAAACCGTCTCAGGCCGATATGTTGTAACAACAAGGAATTCCTTGCTTGGCAATTCGAATTTGATTGCTGTGACATCCTCCAGTTCAGGGTCGACATCTCCCTTAGTGTCATGGGCGCTGAGCGCGTTCCCGTCTGATGGGCACCAGGCGATTGGATATTCTCCTTTGACTAAGTAGCCGAGTTCCTTCAGCTTTCTGAACTGCCACTGAATGAAGAGGTTGAATTTTTCATCATAAGTGTAGAATTTCCTTCTCCAGTCCATGGAGAATCCCATTTCCTTCATACCCTCTTCGATTTCCTTGGAGAAGTATGTGACGAGTTCCCTTGGCTTGTCAAGCGTTTTTGCTTTCTCAGGGGGAATTCCGTAGATTTTGTCAAATACATTGAGAACATTTTCGTCTCCTGCGGCGATTCGTTTTGCCATTGCCAGGATTGGAGTACCAGTCACATGGAATGCCATTGGGAAGAGCACGTTGTAGCCCTTCAACCTGAGGTATCTTGCGTAAATGTCCGCTGTAGTATAAGTTCTCGCGTGGCCGATGTGCTGGGGAGAGTTCGGGTAAGGGAATGCCGCTGTTAGGTAGCGCTTCTCCTTGCCGCTATCGGGATTGCTCTCATAGGCTTTTGCCTCGGTCCACCTGCTGGACCATTTTTTCTCTATAGCATTAGTATCCATACGACGGAATAAATGAGAAAGAATTTTTAAGAAGTAGTTTAGGCAATGGAGGGTGTGGGATAAATGGTGGAAAATAGTTTAAAGTTATAAAAAATGGCAAAACACGAACATATATAAACCCTTTAAACCATATAATAGAACAGTAATAACGGGAATCTAAATGATTTTATAAAGATTTCCGAACTAGATGAATAACATGGGATCAGATTTGAGAGTCGGGGATATTATGACTCCAAAGGTCATAGTCATTTCCTTCGGCAAAACTACCCTTGATGTTGCAAAACTCATGAAAAAGAACTCAGTAGGTTCAGTCATAGTCGTAGAAGACACGGCTGGCAAGCATGCAAAAGGCATAATCACAGAGAGGGATATCGTTTACAAAGTGCTCGCCAAAGACCTTAATCCAAAAGACTCAAAAGTCGAACAGATAATGTCAAAACCCCTGAGGGTAGTTAAACCTGACACAACGATCGAAGAAGCGGCGAAGGCCATGAAAGAAAACAGAATCAAACGCCTTCCCGTTGTTAGTGAGAATAACGAACTCATAGGAATCGTAAGCGAGGGAGATATCCTGAAGATATTCCCCCTCGTTGTAGACCTTATTGAAGAAAGGGCTGCAATGTCATAATCATGCCAATGCTGTGCATGGATGGCCACCTGAGCTACAAAGCTGTGAAGGAACGAGCGTCCCGAAAGGGAAACTAGGCCTGGTAACAGGCGGTCAACAGTGCACAGTTTCTCTGATTTTCTCCTGATCCAGGAGGCAAACGTGGAAGATATTGAACGTATGAAAAAACTCGAAATAATCCTCGAGAAACTTAAAGGCGAGTGGATTTTCGTAGAAGGATTGAAGGATAAGGTTGCTCTGAAAAAACTGGGCTTGGCCAACATCCTGACAATATCCGGAAATCTTCGCCAAAGTTGCAGGAAGGTTGAAGCAAACAAAGTGTTTGTGCTGACCGACCTTGACCGGAGAGGGGACCAGCTGGCCAAAATGGCTGTAGATGAACTGGAATCCAACTCAATCAGGGCTGATTTGGAAGCACGAAAAAAGCTTGCATTCCTGCTGCGGATAAGGTTTTTCGAAGACGCATACCGGGCATACGAAGAATTGAAAGGTGACATATATGGCTAAAACGTACATAGATACAGTAAAGTACTTGATTTACACGCAAGTTGATATTGGCGGTCTCGTAGAGAAACCCGACGTTGTTGGCGCAATTTTCGGCCAGACAGAGGGTCTTCTTGGAGACGAACTAGATTTGAGGGACCTGCAGAAAAACGGCAGAATCGGCAGAATAGAAGTCGATCTCCAAGGCAGGAGCGGAAAGACAACCGGAACAATCAAGATTCCAAGCAGTTTAGACATGGTTGAGACCTGCATCATTGCAGCAGCCCTTGAAACTGTTGACAGAGTCGGCCCATGTGAGGCCAAACTCAGGATATCCAAGATTGAGGACACAAGGAACATGAAGAGAAAGCACCTTGTGGACAGGGCTAAGAACCTTCTCAAGAACCTCCTTAACACAGAGATTCCTGAGAGCAAGGAAATATCCCAGATGGTCCGTGACGAAGTTAAGGTCGCTGAAGTCGTAACCTATGGTCCTGACAGAATAGCAGCAGGCCCATCAGTCGAGCGGAGCAACGAGGTTATCCTTGTAGAAGGAAGAGCCGATGTTATCAACCTCCTGAAAAACGACATAACCAATGTCGCGGCAATTGGAGGAGCTAAAGTCACAAGAACCATTGTTGAACTTTCCAAGAAGAAGGAAGTCACACTGTTCTTAGATGGTGACCGTGGCGGAGATATCATCCTCAACGAGCTTGCACACGGAGGCGTTGACATTGACTTTGTGTGCAGAGCACCTGCAGGAACAGAGGTCGAGGAATTGACCCGGAAGGAGATAATCAAATACCTCCGAAACAGGATGCCTTATGAGCAGGGAGCTCCAAGAAGAGGCCCTGAGAGAAGGGTTGAGGAGACTCCAAAGTTCAACAGGCCTGTTGAGGAAGCTCCAAAGACAATTAAACCTGCTGAAAAGGAGGAACGCGAAGACCGAAGGAGCAGAAGGGGAAGCTCAAGAAGGCCGCCTCCAAAGAAGGAGGAGAAGCCACCTGAATCACCAGTTCCAAAGGCCGATGCTGCCAAATTGAGCAAGGAAGACCTTATGGCAGAACTTGAATCTCTTGGGAACACCCTGAGGGCAAGGTTCTACAATGGGGACTTGCAGCTAATTAGCGAGGTTCCTGTGCGTGATGTGATTAAATCTCTCGGCGAGACCAAGAACGTGAATGCCATCGTCTTCGACGGCATCATAACTCAGCGGCTTGCTGACCTTGCTTCAAGGCAGGGAGTCAAGGTTCTTGTTGGGCTCAAGATTGGAAACGTCAACAAGGTCCCTGAGGATATCGAGATTATCAGCAAAACCAAGTAATTTTTTTATTTTTCCTTTCTTATTTTAATCCATGACAGAATCCATTATCCAGAGAATCATACGGGTCTGTACAGAGGAAACGCACAGTTACCTTGCCATAATCATTATGATGTTTGTAGTCGTAGCGTTATTTTTCCTCCTCTTTCCGGTAGCGGATATCATTAAAGAGCCGGTCCTCTTGATTATGGAGGAATTGCCATATCTGTGTGGATTCTTGCCATGTTGATAAGCGCATACCCAGTTCTGCTCATAGGATTATTGATAATGGCTAGTCCTCATGCGTTATACTGATTAGAAAATATAAGAAGAAATAGTTGTTTATAGACGTTCGTTTATCTTTTATATCCCCCTAGGGGGGCATAGCCACAATATAAATAACTGTTCAGTTATAATCAATGTATGGTGATGGGTAGAGTTTCTAATCTTATTCGGGTAGGCTACTCCAGGGAAGAAGCAGAATACCTTTCCCAGCACGAATACTTCAAGCACAAAACAAAAACAGCAGAGGAACTGCTGGCTGTTTTCCAGAAGATTGCGGATATTTATGATTGTGATATCGATTTTGTGAAGAAGGCTGTGATGAAGTGGCCTCAGTTTGCTGGTTATGACCATGAGAGGGTTGTTGCTGAGGCTAGTGCTGTTTATGGTGATGAGAAAGCAGTGAAGAAGGTTGTGATGAAGCATCCTCCGTTTGTTGGATTGAATCATGAGAGAGTTGTAAGGGAGGCTAGTGCTGTTTATGGTGATGAGAAAGCAGTGAAGAAGGTTGTGATGAAGCATCCTGCCTTTGCTGGAAGAAATCATGAGAAGGTTGTTGCTCAGGCTACTGCTGTTTATGGTGATGAAGAAGCAGTGAAAAGAGCGGTGATTAAACATCCCTTTTTTGCTAATTATAATCATGAGAAGGTTGTTGCTCAGGCTACTGCTGTTTATGGTAATGAGGAGGCTGTGAAAAGAGTGGTGATGAAGTTTCCTCAGTTTGCTGGTTATGACCATGAGAGGGTTGTAAGGCAGGCTACTGCTGTTTATGGTGATGAAGAAGCAGTGAAAAGAGCGGTGATGAAGTTTCCTCAGTTTGCTAGTTATGATCATGAGAGGGTTTTGAGGCAGAAAACAGTAGTCTTTGGAGCAGTAGGCTTGTCAAAAGAAAAAATCATAGAAATAATTCTGAATAGGCCGTCTCTTGCCAGTTACTCTGCAGTGCGAGACATTGCAGGTCTTGATGTCGGAAAGGAACTGAAGAAAGAAGGTTTTGAGCCCGATGAGGAAATGCTGAAAGCATACTTCAGTTACGTTGGAAAAAGCCCATACGTCCCTGGAACGAGAAGGCTAAGGATTGGGAAGGCAAGAAGAAACAGTTCTGTTGTTTACAAAGAACCACCCCTCCTGAAGGCTATGAGAAAAAGGCTTGGGGGGAGAGCCTGATGGGCATTGTCGAGAATCTTGCAAGCATTGGTTTTTCCAAGGAAGAAGCAGAATACCTTGCTGGGCATGACTACTTCCATCACAAAACAAAAACAACAGAACAACTGCTGGCTCTTTTCCAGAAGATTGCTGATGTTTATGATTGTGATTTGGAAGTCATAAAGCAATTCGTATTGAAGTTGCCTCAATTTGCTAGTTACGACCATGAGAGGGTTGTTAGGGAGGCGACTGTTGTCTATGGTGATGAGGAGGGAGTGAAGAAGGCTTTGGTGAAGTTTCCTCAGTTTGCTGCTTTGAATCATGAGAGGGTTGTTAGGGAGGCTAGTGCTGTTTATGGTGATGAGGAGGCAGTGAAGAGGGCGGTAATGAAGTTTCCTCGGTTTACTGGTTATGACCATGAGAGGGTTGTGAGGGAAGCGGCTAAGGTTTATGGGGATAGAGAGGCAGTGAAGAAGGCTGTGATGAAGCATCCTCAGTTTGCTGCTTTGAATCATGAGAGGGTTGTTAGGGAGGCTAGTGCTGTTTATGGTGATGAGGAGGCAGTGAAGAAGGCTGTGATGAAGTTTCCTCAGTTTGCTTGTTTGAATCATGAGAGGGTTGTGAGAGAGGCTACTGCAGTTTATGGGGATGAAGAGGCTGTGAAAAGAGCGGTGATGAGGAATCCTCCGTTTGCTGGTTTTGACCATGAGAGGGTTGTGGCTGAGGCTGCTAAGGTTTATGGTGATGAGGAGGCAGTGAAGAAGGCTGTGATGAAGTTTCCTCAGTTTGCTGCTTTGAATCATGAGAGGGTTGTTAGGGAGGCTAGTGCTGTTTATGGTGATGAGGAGGCAGTGAAGAAGGCTGTGATGAAGTTTCCTCAGTTTGCTGGTTATGACCATGAGAAGAAAATATGCAGCTTGCTGATGATTGCTGAGATAGTCGGAATGGATGAAAAAGGATTAATCCAATTGATTCTAGAAAATCCGGCCAATGCAAGTTATGCTGTAAAAAGATATATCGCAGGATTGGATGTTGCGAAGAAACTTGAAGACGAGGGATTCCGAATGGATGAGAATATGCGCGATTCTTACTTCAGATATGTGATACGAAGCCCCTACGTCCCCAAAACAAAAAGGAGAAGAATATCCCAGTGCCCATCTGGAAGCCCTGAGCCTCCGCTACTGAAAGCAATGAGAAAAAGCCTTACTTGTAGACGCTCATGTCAATGATTGCCAGATACGTTCCGCCAGTTGAGTTGACAATTGAGGCCAATCTTCTAACCTTGATAACGTCAGTGGCATTGGTTGTTGGCTCAGAGCCGATTACTGTCACTGTGCCGTTGGCAAGATTCTCAATAGAGATTGAAAGGTCATTGGCAGTCCCAAGTTTTTCCTTGAGCCAGGAATCCGTTTGACTGGCAGAGCAGTAGACCAGTGATTCGTTGAGCCGTCTGTCGTTCCAGCTGTTTGCAAACCCAAGCCTGTCCATTGTTGAGCAGTCAGAAGCCGTCGGAGAACTTGGCGTGAAAAGAAGGTTTGATACCCTTACCGCGTCTTTTGACAACGCTTCGTTCTGGAAGTCCAGGAAAGACCGGACACTGTGCCAGTACGAAAGAAGCGCGACTAGCGCCAATACGAAAATCACCGAAGCTATAATTGCATCAAAACTGAAATACTGTCCTTTCATGAGGCCACCTGATCTATCGTTAATATCGAACCATTGTTGCTGAACATCAGCATGTTCTCGCATTCGTTGCTTACGAATACCCCGTCGGCAACGCACCCCTCAAGCGAGTAGTCGTATGCCGGAACATCATACTGATAGTTGAATTGACCATACGCACCTTCCCACTCCATGATGAACACGTTGTGCCCATCTGGAAGAAGAACAATCGAGTATGGCAGATTGAATATTGTTTTTGGGAAACTGTAATTGTATGAGAATCCAGGACCCCCTTTTACTGCAAGGGTGAACACCGTGGAAAATCCATTTCCGATTTCCCTGGCAACAGAATTCTGCTGCAAAGGAATCTCAGAGCTCTGGATTGAGTTGACCACCACGAACGCCGCGATGGCAACGAACATGAATACTGTTGTGTAGAGCATGAATTCTGTTGCTACCTGACCTTTAAAATCAGGGTGAGAGCGGGTCAACTAGTTTCACCTCTCCGGTTAAGCTGTCCGCTTCTATACTGACGAGGAACAGTCCGGTCTTTTTGCCAAGTGTCTGTGATGTGCCGCTTATTTGTGCAATGGTCGGCGACGCTGCGTCGAATTCTCCGCCCTGGGTTTTAATCGAGACTACCGCCTCGCCATTGGATGCGTAAATCTCCTGTGTCGCTGACGGGACATTGAGCAAAATCAATCTCTTTGCGCCAGGACCCTGCGAATAAACAGAGTTCATGGTATCTGACAATGTCCTTGATGATGCGTCTGCCTGCGCCTTTGCCGTGTCCTCATAGCCAACTGAAGTGGCTGAGAGCAGAAGGAAAAGCACTGGAACGGTAAATGCAATGACTATTCCAACGGTAACCAGAAGCTCAAGTGATGATTGTCCTTTCATGAGTCACACCCCGCCTCCCCGCTGTCGCAGGCTATGTCATCTAAACCATAGTCGCTGGCAGCTTCATCGCTTACAGCAAAGACACCGGTAATCGGGCTGTCTGCGCATGATGCGAAGTTCCTGCATCCTGGCATACCCCTAATCTTGACGCCTGAGACGCTTCCGTTCAGAAGCTCACGGTCAAGCCGGCTGTTCATGTCGTATACGCCATAATCATTGGCATAGTTGCCGATGACGAATGTCTCTATTCCGTAAGCTGTGCTGTTTCTTGAATATGAGTTGTTGAGAAGCCTCTGAAGATATGATGGGGCCTTCTCGCTGTGGGTGTAATAGCCGCACATAATGTAGTCACGAACAATCTCAACATCATAGATGTCTGCCCCCGTAGATACAAGGACATGTTCAGGGTTGTTTGCGACCTCGCCCACAAGATAAGTATTCACGA
Organism: uncultured Microcaldota archaeon; assembly: GCA_963791815.1. GTDB lineage: Archaea > Micrarchaeota > Micrarchaeia > Anstonellales > Bilamarchaeaceae > Bilamarchaeum. The sequence goes on from CAWBTT010000003.1 coordinate 213,258, forward strand.
AAAGCACACATCTCCTTGTTTGGTTCGAACTGTCAAGTATCGGGCACTCGGGAGCGGATGTTACGTTGAACCCTGGGGCGATTATAAATGGTTTTCCTGTCCTCGGATTGCCAGTCTTGGGCTCGCACTCAGGCGCGCTTGTATACTGTACCGGATTGAACATGTCATCAGAGACTGTTCCGCATGTTGTGCTTGTTGTGTTTGGCGCAGTTGTTACGATGAAACCGGCAAACTGGTTGTAAACGAAATCAGTAAGGTCTGTTATCTCTGAGTAGGTTCCAACAAGTATGTAGTTCTTTCTCTTGCTTGGGGCGATTGTTGTTACAGTTTCAACACCCTCAGCTGAACCATATGCCTTTGCTAATGGACCATACAAGAATCCCTGGCCCCCCTCAACAGATACTGAGAGAGCATCTGCTGAAATGTCAGCAGGCGTCTCATAATCATCGTGGAAGAAGAACATCCTATACGCTGTCGAATCATCTCCAGCCGCATCCAGAGTGGTTCTTGCAAGAGCAGGGTCAACAAGGCCAGTTACGTTGATTTTGTTTGCTATGTAGTATTTCCTTTTCACTGAAGAGGTATTTGAGAAGTCCTTCAATTCAAGGTCAATATCGAATGAATAGTTCATTGTCTTGTAATCTGCCTGTCCAATACTGAAGTTCGATACTTCGAAATCGCTCATGTAAACGCCGATAGCAAGCAAGGAAGCGTTCAGGTTTGATGCCCAGGCTGTCAATGATGAATTTTCTTCCTCTGTGATTTGCCCGCCTGTTCCCATGAAGTATGCGCCATCAGCTGAGCCATCTACAAGAAGCTCGAAAAGCGCGCTTTCCAGGTGTTCGGTCTCGGTAGTACCTTCAAGAACCGGATGGTCGATGGAATTGTCATTAATCCGATTAAGAGCCCTGTTCATGATGACGTAGGTTACATTGTCCATCTTGGCAGGGGTAATCTGCTCAATTGCGAGCTCCACTGTAGATTCCTTGTAAAACTCAGAGAACGCCCTTTCGGAAGTCTCAACACCCTTGACCCAGACAGAGATTGTCAGGAGGATGTACATGAGCACAAGGAAGACAGTTACTGTGAATAAGAATCCTTTTTTGTCCACCAAACCACCTAGATATATACTGTGAATCTTACGACTTTAACGTCGGATGAAGGCACGAGGTCTCCTCCAAGTATGTTGCTTGGGTGAAGGTTGCCGATATAAATGTCCTCGCTGCCGTTTGTTCCATTAATAGTTACTGTTCCGCATGTGATTATTCCCCAGTCGCTCCAAGCGTCTCCGCCAGAGGTTGTGCCCCCACCATCACCTGCAGCGAATCCACATGTGAGGTAGTTGTATGGAGAATAGCCCATCTTGTTCACTTTGCCAGAATATCCAAAGGTAATGACCTGTGATGATACTGAGAGCTTCTTGCTCTGGTTAGCGTGCGGGTCTCCTGCCTCAAGTGCAGTGTCATAAAGCAGGTCCCAGGCGCTAAGATTGCCTGTGCCATCGACTGTACTAACTTCCATCCGGTAGCCGAACTGGTCTGGAATCATCTCCCCTACAGTATTCTGTATCATGTTCTTCTGGAATGCTGTATTGTCCTGATTCACAATATTGTCCAAGACCGAGCCATCAGCAGCACATACCCCGTAATCGTCAGTACATGTAGTTGTTGACATCGAGAGCAGTGTATCCCGGGTCAGGTAGTGTCCCTGTGTCAAAAGATAGTAATATGACGAAGGCACACTAGAGAAGAAAATCAGCGAGTATATCGCAACAAGAGCCAGTGTGAATGCCACAAAGGCATCTAAAGAGAATATGAACGCGCGCATGTACCTCATTTGATGAGGAATTATTTAAAAAGCATATGTTCAAGCTCAATTTTCACCATATTGCCACAATTACCTGCAAATACCATATCCTGAGCCACATTCATTGCATTCTTTGAAGCCCTTAGTGCAGCCAAGCTCAGTGCACGCAACACGACTGCCAGGCTCGCATACAAACCCAAGTTTGCAGGCCCCCCAGGTTCCGCCTCCGCATGTTGATGTTCCTGTACAGTTTCCAACCGAACAGGATTTTGTGAGATTCTCCTGGCAGCCTTCTGCGACTTCTACTGGATAGTGCAAATCAACCCTGCCGCCAGTTACAAAGAGAATTGTGTAGGCAAGGATTGCAAGAAGAAGTAAAAATAAAATTAAAATTAAAGGATTTTTCAAAAGAATCACTGGTATGAAACCTTAGGCACCTGGGATGCCACACCAAGGTTCTTGAGCATGCTCTCGGCGCTGAAGAGCCCGCCTTCAGTAGGCATGGTGTCAACATAGCAAACCCGGATATCGTCATACTCAGTGTATGATATGTTCGCCAGTTCTGCTGCCTTCATTATTGCATCCTTCTTTGTTCCAATTTCATCGACAAGGCCGGCTTTCTCCGCCTGCCTTCCGCTGAGGATTCTTCCGTCAGTGATATTGTTGAAAAGGCCCATGTTAAGTTTGCCTTTCCGGTTCGTCATCACTACTCCCTTGAATTCCTCGTAGATTTCATCAACAAGGGCCTGCATAATCTGCTGCTCCTCAATTGTCATGTTCCTGAATGATGAGCCGATGTCCTTGTGCTTTCCTGATGTTATCGCAGTGACGTTCACTCCAAGCTTCTCAAAGAGGCCGCTCATTGAAGTGACTGTCGCTATTACGCCGATGCTTCCTGTGAGGGCATCCGGGTCAGAAATGATATAATCAGTTCCAGAAGCCACATAGTATGCTCCTGATGCTGCCACTTCCCTGAAGTAAGATACGGAAGGTTTGTCAAGTTCATCAACTGCATTGTAGATTTCCCTTGTAGCGACAACAGAACCTCCTGGCGAGTTGAAAACAAATACAACTGCTCCAACATCATCCCGGTCATTGACCCCTTCAATTGCTTCGGCAAGTTCCTCTGAGCCCAGGTAGCCATTATCAAATATCGTGGTTGGCATCCCCTCAACCGTAAGAGGGGTGCTTATGTCAACAACAGCAACGCACTGGCCAACAAGGCTGGTGCTGAATGCTGAGAATATGAAAAACAGGACTACAACTGCCAGGAAAACAATTGCCAGCAGAAGCCCAGTTCCAAGAATAAGGCTGCTTTTATTTTTTCGAGAATGATTCATGATGATTTTCCACATGATAGAAATATAAATCTTAGCAGAACAATTTGGAGAGGATGCTTGAATTGCTAATTTTCCTGATCCCGGTTTACATTGCAAACTCCTCACCAGTAGTTCTTGGCGGAGGGATGCCTCTGGATTTCAATATGAGGTTAAGCGATGGCAAACGAGTTTTCGGCAAAGGAAAGACAATCCAGGGTTTTGTCGGCGGTGTTCTTGCAGGAACATTGGCAGGGTGCCTGGTTGCATTGTTTTACCAGCTCCCATATTTCCCTGACACCAGCACACAGTTCATAGCAGCATTCCTGCTTTCACTCGGAACCTTGAGCGGGGACGCGCTCGGAAGCTTTTTGAAAAGGAGATTTGGGATGGAGTCCGGTTCCCAGTTCATGCCAGACACTTTCATCTTCCTTGTTGTTTCACTGATTTTTGTTTATCCTGTTTCCAACATGAACCTTTTTGCCCCATTGAATGTGGCGTTTTTCCTTATTCTGACAATCATCCTGCACCCCCTGACAAACATAATTGCAAACAGGCTCGGGCTGAAAAAGGTCCCCTGGTGAACTACCCATGGCTAAAGCCATGGACTTCCTGTTTCATTGAAGAGGCTTGTATACAGAGGCCCTTTCTCAACCAGGCTTGACTTCCCGGCGTTCCGCCGGTAGCTCTATTGAGTATATTTCTTGCTGCATTGAGATCCCTATGCATGCTTGCTCCACAAGGGCAATCATGCCACCTTTCTGACAGGGTTTTCTTATGTATCTGAGCGCAGTTGCTGCACTTCTGGGTGGTATAGGCAGACTCCACCAGCACGACCTCACACCCAGCTTCTTCCGCTTTGTATGTGAGCATACTGAGGAACTCGGCCCAGCTGCAATCCAGCACAGGTTTTGCAAGGAACCCTCTTGCCATCCCTGAGACATTGAGGTTCTCCAAAGCAAGAAAAGAATATTTGTCAACCAGTTTTCTGCTCAGTTTGTGAAGGAAATCCCTTCTGGCATCTGTCAGTTTCTCAAAGATATGGCCTAATCTGAGCCTAGCTTTCCTTCTGTTATTGCTCTTCTTCTGCTTCTTGGAAAGAGATTTGTGTCTTCTCTTCAGTCTCACCTCCACTTTCCTCAGATGCCTGGAGTTCTCTATGACAGTGTCATCACTGAGATAGACAAAATGCTCTATCCCAGGTCAAGACCGACCTCAGGGCCCTGATTTTCTCTGGGTGCCTCCACACCCATTTCTGAAGTGAATATGGCATACCATCTCCCAGAAGGGGTTTTCTTTATCGTCAATGTCTTGATTTCCCCTAGGATATCCCTATGCTTTTTGATCGTGATGCTTCCTATGCCAGAGAGTTTCAGCCTATCGTTAAGCTTGAAGCCAAACTGAGGATATGTAAAGGATTTCATTCTTTCAATTGACTTGAATCGTGGGAATCCTGCTTTCATTCCTCGCCTCTTCTTTGCAATCGCTCCTTTCAGTGATTTGATTAGTCTGTCCGCAACGTTCTGTGCAACCTGGGAATAGATTCCAGCATCATTTGTGAAATCACATAACTGGGCCTTGTTGGGAAATCGTCAGGTCTTAACATGGCATCCCTTTGCATGTTCGAGAAGGTGATTCCAGAGAGTCTTGCAAGAATAAAGGTAATGCTCCAGCTCCTGTTGCTGTTTTTTTGATGGATAAATTCTGAACCTCCAAGCCCTCAGACGCTTCATAGGATTATTATCAAAAATGTCCTTTATAACGAAGGACAAGGACAGGTCATCTCCGCGGAAATGAGGTTGAAAAAATTGGATTTTAAGCACAATTCATCCACAGGCTAAAGCCTGTGGCTTTCTTGTTCCTTTCAAGTAAGCATTAAAAGAATCCTCATTCTGTTCTTGTTGATGCAAAAGATAATCCGTGAAGGCCTGAGGACGGGAAAGGTTGAGAAGCTTTCTGGGGAGATTGATTATTACCGGTTCGCAACACCGTTCAGGAAAGTTGAGCGCGGCACAGTTGTAAGCGGAAAAAGAATAATATGGGGATTCCCGCACATCAAACGCATTTTCACTATTGAAACGGGGATTCAAAAAAACATAAAGGACAGCATTGTTTATGCTGAAGAAAAAATTGACGGCTTCAATTGCAGGCTGGCAAAGATTGGCAACAATATTTACGGATTTTCAAGAGGGGGATTCCTTGATTCTTTCATAACTGAGAAAGCACGGGAAATGAAACTTGAGAAATTCTTCAAAAAACATCCGGATTACGTTTTGTGCGGCGAGATGGTTGGCAATACCCCGTTCACGGAACCTGAAAAGGATTTTGATGTCCGGTTTTTCGTCTTTGATATTGACCGCGGTGATGGCAGCTACCTGCCCCCTGATGAAAAATACAATGCACTTAAGCATTTCAAAATCCAGGGAGTTCCGATGCTCGGGAAATTCCACTCCGACGATTATGTAGGAATGAAAAAAGTTGCAAGGGCGCTCAACCGGGGAAGAAAAGAGGGGATGATAATCAAGAGCTACGACCGGAGGCATCTCGTGAAATATGTCACCCCGTTCGCAGATATTGACGACATACTCCAAACTTCTGAGCGATTCCTCGACATGTCAATGGGATTCTATTATCAGAGGATACTCCGCTCCTCCTTCTTTATCAGGGACTTTGGCCTTGGGCAGGAGAAATATTCTGCGGCTCTTGGAAATGCGTTCTACAAGGGACTGATAAAAGCAATTGACAAAGCAGGCTCAGGAAAGCAGATTGATAGGGAATTTGAAATTCTTGTGAAAAACAGTGAAATCTGGGAGGAAATAAGCAGCCACCAGAGCAAGAACATTGGCTTTGAGCTCCTCTGGAAAAAGAAGGAGAAAGGAAAAACAAGAATCAGATTCAGAAAAATCTACTGGAAAACAACCAGAGAACTCGCTTCCCTTGCTCGCGGAAAAGGAGTCACCGATTAGCCATTTTCTTCTTGAGAAGGGCATGGAACTTGTCAGCGCCAAGCCACTCCACGCCAATCTGGTCTGCAAAATGAAGGACTCCCCCATCAGATGAAATCAGTGTTGCCTCAAGCTCCTTGGCAAGGAGAACAAGTTCAAAATCCTCAACACTGTCAAGAATTCCTGCCCTCATCGCTCCCCGGTATTTCTCGCGGAGTTTCTTTAGTTTATCTTCATTACCAGGGCGGTTGTCCTTGGCAAAATCCTCAGCAAGCCTCATCCCTTTGTTCATCCGAACGCGGATGTCATCTATGAAATCATAGAAAACAGCGGCAGGAAGGTAGATGCCGTAGGTGTTTGGCGAGCGCTTCTTGATTGTGAGGTCGAGCTGGTCCATTGACTTTGAGTCAGCGAAGTTGTTCAGCTCCTTGAAAACAGATGGAGGCATGTAGATTTCCATCTTTTTTCCTTTCAGTTTTTTTATGAAAGAGATTATTGCGCTGGAAGGAGTCTTGCCAAAGTTCTTCCTTGCCTGAGGATTCACGAAAAGAGAAGTATCAATGACGTAGCGGTCCATATTGTGGAATGCTCACACAAGTTTTATATAAGCTTCACAAGGCCCCTTCCTATCTCAGGAATGTTTCCTCCGAAGAGGTTGGTTGTGTTCAGGACAAATGTCAGCAATATGACAAGAGCAACCAGCGGGAAGATACATATGGCTGACACTAAGTGCTTGAAGAAATCAGTGACATGGATTGTAAGCATCTGCTCAAGAGAAGCGGAATTCTCACGGAGCTGGTTGGCATACTCAGTCACGCTTCCTGAGTTGGCCCCGCCGCACTGGTATGTGTGCGGATCAGTAACTGCAGGAAGAGCGCAAGTATAATCAAATGAGCCGCTTGGATTGGGCGTGCATGTTCCACCCGTACCTTCAGCAACAACAATTTCTGATGATGCGTGCGGAAGTGACATCGTAGCCACCAGTATGTAGGAAAATGGAAACACGAAATAGAGGCCGAATGAGATTGCCATCAGGTAAGCCCCTGTTCCCCTTGTCGGGGGGAATGCGCGCATGGCAACACCTATTGAGAAGAAGAACCCTGCGTAGTACTTGACAAAGTTCAGTATGTGAATCAGAAGATAATAGATGTACATGTAGAACGAAAGTGACTGTGTCGTGTTGGTTATACGCTCTGCTATCCATTTCACACCGAAACCGGATGCCTGCTCAGCCATGAACATTTCCATGTAAACAGACGCCATTCCCTCAACCGGCACTGATAGTGAGTATAACACTGACATGAAGTCCTGCACGCACTCTGTTGGAGTCTGCAAGTATAGCTTCATCCAGTCTATCAGGGTCTGCTGCGCCGGGAAAGATGCGGTGGCATCAGAGGGGCATTGCAAAGCAGAAAGATACAACGCCCTTGCCACACTGTTTGTCCCCCCTGCCAGAATCGGCTCGCCGTAAACTATCAGCCCTTCGACCATGATTACTATGAGGACCGTTGATGCTGCGTAGATGAATTCCGTCTTTGCTATCTGCTCAAGATTCTTGAGCCCGAAAAGCCTGGAAATCATGATAAGCATTGATGCTCCTATAACTGAGATTGCAGCAGCTGCTATTGCTATTGTGCTCCAGTCTCCGTAAAAGGATGATTCAAATGCCATTTTTAGATTAACCTCGTAAGTGAACTCATGTCAACTTCCTCGCCAAAGCTCTTGCTGAGACTCTTGGCTACCTGCGTGAATATAATAATATTGAATGCCGGGACTACAAAACCTATCGCAAATGCGTAGCTGACCACTGATATCGGGAACATCATAACAGTAAGCAGTATGCTCCCGACAAGAGTCTGGAAAAGCTGCCCGATTCCGCCAAATGCTGAGCCGACCATGTTTGAAACTCCCCCACCAACATCAGTGAAATTGTTGCCAAAGAAGTTTCCGAAAACACCAAGGAATCCGTTTGCGCTTGTGTCAGTGAAATACTGGGCTATCATGTTTCCGAAAGTAATCAGGGGGCCGCTTCCGCGGTTGTAGAACATTGAGTAGCTGATTGTTGAAAGCGCCGGGAACACGAACAGGAATGTCAATGATATTCCAATCAAAGCCCCCCCAAGCCTTCTTGTGGGGGTGAATGAACGGAAGAAAAGCCCCATTGGAAGATAATATTTGAGGGATGCCTGGAGGGCGAAGAGATAAACGAGTTTCTGGGCTGCGTTGATTATGTATGCTATTGAAAGCGCTGTCGACATCTGGTAAAGCAGCTGTTTGATTGGCGCTGCGAATCCTGCCATTGGCGATGCAACCAGCCCGACTCCAAGAGGACGGGCATATGGGGTCACTGATGCAATCTGGTCAATGTACATGCTGATAAGATAATTCATGCTCAGCCATCCGGACATGTCAGTTCCGACCTTCACATAGTACTGCCACGTTGCCTGGTAGACGGTTGTTGAAGAGTCCACATCGGGTGGAAGGAGATGCATTGGCAGGAAGTCATTGACCTTGAGTGTGGACATTGCCCCGACTGCCCCTCCGATGAAAATTATCAGCAATGCTGTTATGAAAAGTTCATAGATTTCTGATTTCACATATGCGCTCAGCTGCTGGTTCCTGAATATCGCCGCCCATAGGTAGAGTGCTGAGAGAAGCGCGATTGAAGCGGCAATCGCAATTCCGGAGAGCAGGGTAAAGTCAATCAATGCCGAGCCTCCGCAGGCATTTCCGATTATCTGGTCAGGAGTGCAAAGGACCATAGGGCATCATATGATTTTCAAAAACGACATGAAATTCACGTCGATCTTGAAAAATGCTGCGCTCTCTTTGGCGGCCGTTAGTGTGATGAAGATGTTCAGGAATGGCAACAATAGGCTCATTATCACTATGTAGTAGACTGCTCCACGTATAAGCTCGAATGCAAGGGTCAGGGCTCCGCCTAAGAAGAACGGCATGAAGACACCTGCCATAAGGAACATGATGACAAGGACAGAACCGAAAACGGCAAGGATTCCGCTCTTGTGTATGAAACTGCTGACAGCATCGTTGGCATCGACCAGGTTGCCAGACATCACCTTATGCACCTCATAGTCAAAGAGGAACATGAATGGGTAGATTATCACCAGCGCAAATGTCAATGCGAGCAGGGCCTCGCCCCCGTTCCTGGTATATGGGAATGAACGAAGGAGCATTCCGAGGGGAATGAAAAGTCCCCAGGCCCATCTCTTGATGATGCACAAAGTAACTAGGTGAAGCATCCACTCGCTGATTCCAAGTGAAAGGAACTGCAGTGCTGTTCCGATAATATCAATCAAAGGTTTGAGCACCGGGCCCAGGTTGAATGAATACATGGCACGCCACGTGACCCCAAACCACATTGTCGATGAGAAGATTGTGTGTATGACCATGTTGTACATGAGCAGCAGGCTGTAGTGGTTAATCATGTCCGCGACCATCATCCTTGAGAACTGCATCGCCCCATCCATCATGGAGGTGTTCGCAGTATTGGTGTAGATGTCGTCCGCGCCGCCTGTCCGGATTATGTCAAACCACATCTCGCCTGATGAGAGAACCGCCACTATGACAATTACCCTCGCAATTGTAACTGCGGCCTGGAAAACTTCATCCTTTGCAAGTGCGATAAGAGTTGGAGAGCTCATGAACACTCCTATCATGTAGACAATGGCGATTCCAATCATAACGATAAAGATTACTGCAACTGCAGGTGCAAGCCACATCCCTATGATTGTTCCGGCTCCTTGGGCATTAATCCATTCATCACCGCACTGGCCAGGGCCAAAGGCATCAAACACACTGTTAAAGACAGTCTGGACTCCGCCGATGCTTCCTGTTTGGGCGCTTACCCAGTCGGATGTCTCTGTGGAAACCTGATTGGTAGTCTCGTTGAAGAATGTGGAAAGTTCGCTCCCATCCCCATTTGCAAATGCGATGTTCGCAAAGAGGAGCAAGGCCAGAAGCAATAGGAGTTTCCGCATCATATCAGCCTCGTAAGTCCTGCTATCTCGATGTCACCGCCGAATGTTATTGACAGTGAACGGATGCCCGCAATCGTGCCTATGATGCTGAAGAGAGCGAAGAAAACTGACCAGAAAGTGAGCCTTGAAAGCGTCTCAATCGGCCCGTTGGGCTCCCACGCAAATGTGACGAAGTTGTCGAATTTCCCTTGTTTTGAAACAGTGTTGAACCAGTCCTGGCCTTTGTCATACGCCGTACGGTAGCTGTCATTGTACTCCTGGTCAGTGTGGTTCGTACTATCAGTCAAATCGAAATGGATGGTGGTATTCTGCTCACGCTCCTCCATCCATCCGAAGTATTCGTTGGCTGAGGCCCCTTCATAGCGCCTCATGCTTTGGAGCGCCTCCCCGCTTGAGAAATTCCCATCGCCGCCTATCATCGCATAGTCTCCAACCATATACATCGTGTTCGCTATCTGAGGGTTGGGATAATCCTGCGGACCGGTTGATGGGTCAGCGTCACGGTTTCCAGGATTTTGATCGTTACTAGGTGAGAGCCAGGCGCTTACAACTGTCGAATCTGTCTTTATGCCAAGCATAGCAAGTGCGCCGAATGCGTAGAAAGCCGGGTATATGAAATAGAGCGCAAGGGCCATAGCAAGAAGAAGGCCTCCAAGCCTCCTTGTGAATGAGAATGTCCTCAGTATCGCGCCTATTACAAAGAGCGCGGGGAACAACGCCTTGGCAATGAAACTGAGCAGGATTTCCTGGAACTTTGTAATCATCATTATCTTGATTGCCCAGTCAAAGACGAGCGCCTTGATTGTGTTGCCCATTGTGAAGAAGCCTCTCCATGGGTTGAATGTGAAGAATCCGGCCTTCTCGAAAAGGAATTCTATGTTGATTGTGAATTCTGCAATCATTGAGGTCAGGATGTAGCTCAGGTAGATGTCGAATGCAAATGACTTTGCCTCATCAAAGACTTCGCGAAGATACCAGATTGAAAGTCTCATGTGGCAGGAGTCAATGTCATGGTATGGCGATGTGACTGCAGCCGCTATCCCATCTCCGCATAGGTTGAGCAATTGGGGCTGCATTCCCCCAGGGCCCTGTACATAAATCCATGTGCTGAGAGGGCCTGCAGGGCCTCCTGGGGCGCCGCCAGAAACCAAAGCCCCATGGACCACACTGTCAATAATCGGCAGTCCGCCGATTGCCATTGATATGATTACTGCTGAGTAGAATATTTCGACAAGCTCCATCTTTGCCCAGATTTTCATCTTGTCGTTCATGAGCATCTCTGAGAGCACATAGACGAGGGATACCAGCACTGTCGCTAACCCGAGCGCCGCACCGGCGAACCAAATCCACTGTCCCCAGAGATCTAAAATTGCCATACTACACCTTTGCAACAATAAATTTCGTCATAGCATTTATGAAAGCTATAGTGACAAGCATTGAAAGCGCTGGCATGAAAAGAGCCAGCAGCGATAGTGTGGATATGTGATCCATCACTATGATGAATTCGTCCATTGTGATGTAATTGAGAAGGCTCTCGCTAAAGAGCCGTGAGAGGAATGTGCCTACGATGGTTCCTCCGGGAAGCCACCTGAAAATCGGGTTTGTACCAGTGTTGAAAACCACACCATAGACCCCGTATTTGAACGGTCCGCAGATTGAGGCTATCAGAGTGGCAGGGGTATCATAAGGCGTTGCGCCTATTTCCTCGAATATCTGCTTGTTTATCAGGTACGTCGTTGGGAAAATAATCTGGAACCCGAATGCCACTGCGATAAGGAACGCTCCAGCATCCCTAGTAGGCGGGAAGAAACGCAATATCAGTCCTGCAGGAAGGATGAAATTGACGGCAAGAGAGTCAATTAGGTAAAGGAATGCGACCTGGGCAGAGATGCTTCCATAAACAGAAACCAGGCCAAATGCAATTGCATTGCTGATTTGAACGAAGGTGTCTATCCCAGGGAATACCTTGTATGTCTGGGTGAGCACAAACTCTCCAATCCTCCTGCTGATTGTGCTGAGGATGGATGTGCATGCCTGAATCTGGTAAATGTCATACATTCCAGTCAGCACCTTGTCAAGCACAGTCCCTTTCATGAAAGCTATTGCTGCCTTTGGAGGACTTGGGTTTCCCCCGTAAACTGCTGAGACTGCGCTTCCAACTCCGAACATGCCGATTACGAAAACAACTATCACGAACGCTGAGAGCAGGTTGGAAAGTTCCACCCCTAAATATGCCTCCCATTCAGGGACTTTGAACACTTTTGAGAGCAGGTAGGTAATCAGGATGATGAATGTGACAAAGAAGGCCACCATGATGACCACCTGGCTGTAGTCAGCCAATGGAGTCCCTGAGAAGAAAGTAGTCTGGAACTGGGTGAATATCTGGAAGAGGACTACGTAAATGACAGTTGCCACGATTGCTCCCACAATCAGGCTGGTTGCCCAGACAGATGCTTTTGCCCTTGTCTGAGCGCCCATTAGTTGGCCGCCCACATAAACTGCCGCAGCGACTATGACAAGAACCGCTATCAGGGCAACAAGAGCAAACTCAGCAGCGTCCCTCAGTCTTCCGATAGTTATGATGAAATCCTCAAATGGCACCCCGCCGGTCATGAACGCCGGGACTATCGTGTACAGCATGACTAAGACAAGTGCGGATACTCCGACGGCTGCAATCATGCCATGGGCCCATTGGTTTGCCTTTGCGCGGTATTCTGAACCTAGCATCTGGCCAATCACAAGCGCGGATGCTGCCATGACAATCATGACGACCATCATTGGCACGATTAACTGCCCGATGATGTCAAGCTGGTTGATGATTTCATCGCTTGGCCGGGTCGGGGACTGGCCCAGCAGTGGGTCTCCACCAGCGACCGCAAGGCCAAAAATCAACAGCAGCAAGATTAACCTTTTCATACTATCTTCGTCAGTCCGATTATCTCGGCTTCTCCGCCGATTAGTATTGAGACGTTCCTATACATTGTGATTGTAAGGATGATTTCAATCACCGTTGTGAGCATTATGAGAATCATGAAGGGGCTTATGATGGAAATTTCCATTATCAGGAAATGGTAAAGCCCGGCTGATGCGCTCGCCGGAAGAAGCGGGTTATTGAAAGCGGTGAAGAAGAAGTCGCCGGTCATGCCCATCATGAATTTCCAGATGGCAAACACTGTTGCGAAGAACCCACCGACTACGGATATTGCAGTGCTGAAAATATTCTTCACGCTGCAGAAGAACCTTGTGAATATGTTACCCACACATGCATCTAAGGGATCGTCATATGCCTCCTCGACAACATCAGGCGAATTGAACTGGTCGAAAAGGTGCTGCGCGTGCCCGCTCTCAGGGTCTCTTGCAGAATTTATCTGGTCCTCGAAATAGCCATCATTCCGGTCAGTATCAAAGAAACTGGCGGCAGTCGGCGTATATGCGTAGTCTGCAGGTTCAAAAATGTCGAATATCATGAAATTTGAGAGAAGAACTGCGAATGGGAATACGAAATAGACCGCAAATGAGAGGGCTATTATGCTGGACCCTGTCTTCCTAAGGAATGGAAATGCCCTCATGACAAGGCCAAGAGGGAGAAGGAATAATGGGATTGCATCCCTTGCGAATAAGAGTATGAATTCCTTTGCCCAGACCACTGTGACGAGGTATCCGACAGACTCGACGATTACCGTGTGTGCGTTGCTAAGGAGTGTTAAGCCCACGAATGGGGCCAGTGAGAAGGATATGACATTGACCGCAGGGACAGGAGAACCGAGCGGGAATGAAATCGTTGAGAGGAACCCTATCAGGGCCTCGAAAAGGTACAAATCAAGATAGGAATCTTTCAGCTTCGTATCCATGATGTCAAGAGAGGCAAGGGCGAGGTGTACATGGCTCTGGGTAAGCACTGAATCGACTGAGCAGGTGCCCAAGGATGTGCCCATTGACCCTGGCAGGCTTGCTGCCAGCATACCATTCGTGATGCCGTTTACCGTCGTATCGAACGAGAGCCAGAATAAAAGTATGAATGCTGTGAAAATAAGGGCCGCGAGTTCCTCCTTTGCCAGAGCCACCATCTGGGGGCTCTGCAGTGCGTATGCGATAACATACGCGATAGCGACAATCATAACACCCACGAAGAGGGCCATCCCGATTATGGAAAATGCCGCCGGCGGAAGCGTTACGAGTAACGGAAGGAGGAAGTCAATCATACGACTATCTCTTTTTATTTTATATATAGGTTCAGAGCGCTTATGAATAAAAACATTGCAGTAGAGTAAAATATCAGCAAATTCTAAGGTTGAGACAATGGATAGAACACATTACATCAAAGAAGCCAAAGGAATGGCTGGACAGAAGGTAAGGATTGCAGGCTGGGTTCACGACGTGAGGGACCTCGGCAAGCTCAAATTCATACTAGTTCGTGATGTCACAGGCTCAATGCAGGTCACTGCCAAGAAGGGCATGGTCTCAGACGAGATGATGGAACAGCTGACCCTTAACAAGGAGGATGTTGTTTCCTTTGAGGGAGAGGTCAAGGAGAACAAGATGGCCCCGGATGGCGCAGAGATTGTTCCGACTGCATTTGAGCTTCTGAACAAGGTCGAGAGGAAACTGCCGGTTGACCCAACCGGAGTGGTGGATTCTGAACTTGACACCAGGCTAGACCACAGGTACCTTGATTTAAGGAGCAGGAAGGTCTCCCTGATTTTCAAAATCAAGGCTCTTTGCGCCTCAGCTTTCAGGGAAAAACTGAAAGAGATGGAATTCATAGAGATTCATACTTCAGCAATCACCGGAGCGGCAACTGAGGGTGGGGCTGACGTTTTCCCAATCCAGTACTTTGAGAACAAGGCATACCTTGTGCAGTCGCCTCAGCTTTACAAGCAGATGGCTGTTATTGGCGGATTTGACAGGGTGATGATGAGCGTCCCTGTTTTCAGGGCTGAAAAACACAACACCACATCACACTTGAATGAGATTACCCAGATGGATATTGAGATGGGATTCGCTGACCACAATGATGCGATGGACGCGCTTGAAGCCGTCACAGTCCACATCCTGAAAAGGGTGAATGAAGAATTTGGGGATGAAATCAAGGAAGTTTTCAAGAAGGAACTTATTGTCCCTGAAAAAGTCCCAAGGTACAAGTATTCAGAACTGATTGAGAAACTTTCCAGCAACGGCTTTGAGATAAAGCACGGCTGGGATTTCACAAGGGAAGCTGAGAAAAAACTTGAAGAGCTTCTTGATGATGAATTGTATTTTGTCTATGACTGGCCGACTGAGATTCGGGCTTTCTATTCAATGCCAACAAAGGAGAATCCGGAGATTTGCCACGCGTATGATTTGATTTACCGCGGGCTTGAGATTTCAAGCGGAGCTAAGCGTATCCACCTTCCTGCCCTTCTTGAAGAGCAGCTGAAGAAAAGGAATCTTGACCCGGTTGATTTTGAATTCTACATCAACGCGTTCAGGATGGGAGCTCCTCCGCACTCTGGCGGAAGCATTGGGCTTGAAAGACTGGTCATGAAAATCTGCGGCCAGGAAAATATACGCGAGTGCATGTTGTTCCCAAGGGACAGGACGAGGCTGATGCCTTGAAAATCATGGTCACAAATGACGATGGGGATTCTGTTGGGCTAAGAGCCCTTCTTGAAGCTGCTTCGCAGTTTGGAGATGCTTATGCCTTGGTTCCAAATCGGCAAAGGAGCGCGATTTCAAGAGCGCTAACACTGCACAAGCCAATCAGGGTGCACAGTATTGAGAACAATGTCAGTTCGATTAACGGAACCCCTGCAGACTGTGTTTTGTTTGCCAACCATTCTGGAGAGTTTGATAAACCGGATTTGATTCTTTCTGGAATCAACTGGGGGGACAATACCTGTTTAGGTCCTTTGATTGGCTCTGGAACAATTGGGGCGTGCTGGCAGGCTGCCCAGGATGGAGTCCCTTCAATCGCATTTTCCGCTCGTAAGGCAAGCTATGATTATCATCACAAAAAAGGGTGGGGGCCAAGAGAGGATTTGGTCAAAAGCGCTGTTAGGATAATTACAGAACTGAAACCAAAATTAAAGCCGGACAATTTCTTCAGCGTGAATTTCCCTGAAAAACATATTGATGCGCAAATCATTTACACGCACAGATTCCAAAGGAAAAAATACACATCGAAGATTGAAAAAAGGAAAGACCCGAATGGGGTTCCGTATTATTGGGTAAGCGGAGAGCAGAACAAAGTGAAAGAAGGCACAGATGTCTACGAAGTTTCTGTTAATGGCAAGATTACAATCAGTGAGATTTCACTGCATATGTTTGAGGTTGAGGATTGATGCTGGCTTTAGTCACTGGAGGGAACCGTGGGATTGGACTTGCAATTGCAAAGGCGCTTGCAGATGAAGGAATCGACCTGATTATTGTTGGGCAGAACAAGAAAACCCTTGATTCTGCAAAGTCCGAACTTGAGGAACTTGAAACCAAGGTTTGGTCGATTGTCTGTGATGTTTCTGATTATAAGCAGGTGAAAAAACTTGCTTCTGGAGTTGAAAAAATAGGGAAACTTGATATTCTAATCAACAACGCTGGAGTCGCTTATTACAAGAATTTTGAAGATAATACTGAAGAAGAGATTGACAAGATGATTGATGTCAACCTCAGAGGATTAATCAAAACGACCAAGGAACTCGTACCTTTGATGAACAGGGGATTGTTGATTAACATTTCTTCAGGAGCAGGAAAACAGGGATTCCCTGGCCTGGCAGTATACTGCGCAACAAAATTCGCAGTGATTGGTTTCACTGAGGCCTTGGCAGGTGAACTTGAAGGAAAAGGAATCCGCTCATATACAATCTGCCCTGGAGACACCCAGACAGATATGTGGGACTCGTTGATGCCTGGAACTCCGGCAACTTACCAGCCCGATGATGTTGCAATCGAAGTAGTGGACCTGATTAAAAACAATAAAAAAATTCAACCGGGAAAGGCTATAGACGTGCAGAAGCACGTTTAGATTCTTCCCTTTCTTGTTCTCAAATGAACAGTGGCATTGAACTTTTTCTTAAGTAGTGCCTTTGCTGCTTTGATTCTCTCGCCATCACGGCCGATTGCGATTCCACGGTCTTTTTCATCAACGGTCATAATCAAAGCAATCTCGCCCATGACATTGCGGGATTCGATATCAGAAATGGCCACATTACCGAAAAAACTCCTCAGAAATCCTTCGGGATCATCGCTGTCAGCGACTACTATCACCCTTTTCCTGAAGTATCTGCGCAGTTTCTCAATGTTAGATGCTTTCTTGCCGATTGCCCTGCCAAGGGAATCCTGAGAAACAAGAAAAACTAGCGAGGATGGAGTTGCTATGTAGTCCGTAGGCATAACTCTAGTTACTTTCTCAAAAGAAGAAAATATATTCAGATCATCCTCGTTTAATTCAACCATGGAAACTCCTTATTTGGCAAGTTCCATTATGTTGGAGTTGCCTGCATCATATACTGAAAGAACTGCTACCGGGAACGGGCGTCCGCATACAGAACCCAGTTCCATTGAGCTTCCTGGGAAATCAATCACAGGAACTTCTGAGAGTTCTGCGTACTTGTGTACATGTGTCTTGGTTTCTTCTGGGGTATTGTCCGCAACAACAAAGAGTTTGGCCTTTGCATTGAGACTTGCTGCAGATTCCCTTTCTTGACTCCAAACTCAACTTTCCGCTTTCAACAGTCAGCCTGATTGCTGTCGTCAGTGGGTTCTCCCTCTCTTTCTTGGTCTTTCTGCTCCTTATGACTTTCTTTTTCTTCTTTGGCTTCTCTGGTGTAGCTTCGAAACTGTTTCTTCGATTGTATTTTCCTCGATTTTCTCTTCCTCGGGCATTGCGAATCACCATCTATTTCTTCTTTTTTGCTTTCATAACAAGCCGGATTTTACCGGTCCCTACAGGAACTGTTTGTCCGACAATAATATTCTCTGTAACTCCTATAAGTTTTTCCTCTTCTGCAAATGAACTTGCGTTAATCAGGTGCTTGATTGTTTCTTCGAAAGCAGCTCTTCCAAGCACACCGACTTTTTCTCCTGAAAGTCCGTGTCTTCCGATTGACTTGATTTCTCCGCAGTAAGTCATCGCATCTGCAATCAGCATGATGTGCCGAATATCAACGAAAAGACCCTGCATATCAAGAACATCCTTGGTCTCTCGGAGAATGGCGTTTCTTGCAGCCTCAATACCATAAACCCGCTCAAGCTCCTTTATGTTGTTTGTATAGACCCTCTTTGGGTCAACTGCGGAATGCTCATGATGCGCCAATGATATTGAATCCACCTGCCCTGACGAAGTATTCTTCACCCTTGATAACAACGGCCTTGTAGATACCCAGGAACTCCGCGAACAATTGCGGCCTTTACCTTGTGGGTGAGTTTCGAACCTGCTTGGCAGTCAACTTGCTTTTCTTATCTTCTTTGCCATCTTCGTTTTTTTTGGTTTTGGTTTCTTCTTGACTTCTTTGCCAGGCTTGATTGTAATCTCATGCCCTTCAATCTTAGAGCTTGCTGAGAATGCTCCATAGCCTTCTTCAGCATAGTGAAGGTGATTCCCTGTGCTTGGCATCCTTCTCTTTAAGATGACTTGATAATAAGTTTTTCAAATCATCCTCGACATTGGCAACATCAGAAACAAAAACACTGGCAAGTTCTTTTGCTACTTTTTCGGCTTCAGTTCTGCTCCTTGAGTATGCGCTTTTCAGATAGATATCGATAATCGGCTTCTTTGGCTCCTTCTTAGCATCCACAATCTCAATAAGCCTGGGAAGGCCAGTTGGCACGTGCTCTGCGACACCTGCATAGTGGAACGTACGCATTGTCATCTGCGTACCAGGCTCACCAATGCTCTGGGCGCAGATAACTCCGACTGCTTCGAACGGTGGAATAAGATATTTTGTTGTTTTTTAGCTTCCATATTATCACCTACGCCGTATCGATATCATCTTGCTTCGAACCCTCAACTACTTGGGTAGTGGAAGAGTACATCGGATCTTTCCCATCTCCGCCATATATAAATTGTACAACGCTCATATCAGCGTTCCGACAGACATGTCACCATAAACGACAAGGTCCTGGAAAGCATTGATAAGCCTGCTCTGCATGTAACCTGAACGGGCTGTACGGATAGCTGTGTTAACCAAAGCTTCCCTACCACCCATAGATGATGCATGAACTCATATGGAGTAAGTCCTTTCATGGAATGATGAATAAACAAAACCTTTCTCAGCCCCAGTAAGAGCCCCCCTCTTAAAGTACGGAAGGATTCTTCCCTTGAAACCTCTTGCCAGTCTCTTGCTTCGCACTGTCTGCTGAGCAACAACTGCAGACATCTGAATAGCGTTAAGAAGACTTCCACTTGCGCCAATCTTAGCCATGATAACAGATGGATTATCCCGATCCAAGGTCACTCTCAACAATTTTACCAACATCCATACTGTTTTGGTCGTAATTTCAACGATAAGACCTTCTAGAGTTTCCTTCAGTGTCATACCTGGAGAACGTTCAAGTGATTTGTTCTTGTACTGCATGATAAGATTATCAATTTCCCGATTCATCTTGTCAATGATTTCGTTGATTTTTCAACACCCTTTGGCGAGACAGTGTAGTCTTTCAGAGACACGCTCAGACCATGGATTGAGATTGCCTCAAGTGAGAGAACTGTTGCGCTGTCAAGGAAATTCCTTGTGAATTCAGCTCCGTGGTTGACGAACATATTCTCAAGAAGTTCCCCCTCCATAGCCTTGCTCTCGATTGCTCCTTTGACAAGCTTACCATACTTGATGATGATTTCATCTCCAAGCTTTGGATATGACTTTAAGATTAGTGTCATCAGGAAGAAAGCTTGAGAAAAGCAATTTCCCGGAGTACATGCCACCCGCCGATATCAGGCTTTGGAAGTTCTGGTCGATTAATGAGGTACATCATGTTGGATGCCTCATCCTTTGAGAAACATGGCTCCTTCAAAGTAAGGAAGTACAATCCTGAAACATGGTCTTCCTGCGGTTTGATGATTGCGTGACCGTGCCTTGGCGAAAGGAGTTGTTTCTCGACTTTCGCAAGATACCTTGCCTCTGCCTGAGCCTCTTCAGTCTGCAGTACGTGGAGGTTCATCTCATCTCCATCGAAGTCAGCATTGTATGGCGAAACTGTAACTGGATTCAGCCTGAATGTCTTTCCTGGCAATACCCTGACTTCATGGGCCATCATGGAAATTCTGTGAAGTGAAGGCTGTCTGTTGAAAAGCGCAATGTCTCCGTTAATAACCTGCCTTTCGATTGTTCATCCGACTTTTACATTTTCTGCTTGCTCATGCCTCACTCGTCAGTATCACCGACTTTGATTCTTCTGCGAAGATCTGGCGAATGATATAAACTGCCTTTGGGTAGACCTCGGCAGTAATTAGTTCTTGCAGAGTTCAATATTCCACTCAGTAACATTCAAAGGAATAGTAAGTTCCTCTGCGATTCTCTCAGGAACACCGACTTCATCAAGCCTGAGTCTTGGATCAGGAGAGATAACGGTTCTTGCTGAGAAGTTAACACGCTTTCCTGAAAGGTTATATCTGAAACGGCCTTCTTTCCCTTTAAGTCTTTGCGCAAGAGTTTTCAGAGGCCTTCCACTCCTATGTCTTGCCGGTGGGATATTTGCAGTTTCATTATCAAAGTAGGTTGTGAATGATACTGTAAAAGCTCCCAAAGGTCCTCGATAATAAGCTGCGGGGCACCTGCGTTAATGTTTGCTTCGAGTTTCTGATTGATTCTGATAACATCAACAAGTTTGTGAGTTAAATCATCTTCGCTCCTCTCACCAGTCTCAAGAGTAATTGAAGGCCTGACATTTACTGGAGGAGTTGGAAGTGCTGTTACGATCATCCATTCTGGCCGTGCATAGAGCAGGATCAAAACCAAGTTCTCGCAAATCATGATCAGTGATTGCAGCCGAGCCAGTCTCGAACATCATTTGGCAAAATCATATCCTTGTCTTTCATGAAAGTAGTTGGTTTTATGCAATTTAATTTCAGGAACTTCTGCGCTGCAGATTGCGCAAACCTTTGTTGTTTTCTTGGAAGTTCGTTTTTTGTAAGAGTTTCAACAGCATCAGCAGCAGCTTACAGTAGATTTTGGTATTTCTGCTACTTCGGGTGTTACTCCAGGAGTAGCAATAACTTCTGCAGGAGTAATAACTTTATCGATCTTCTCTATCAATCTTCTTTTTTAACTTCCTTGTCTTTTTTTGTCGATTTTCTTGAGAACCTTGTGGCAGAATGGCAAGTATTCTTCAAACATATAGAGAGATGCTTAGCAAATTCCACATGGAGAATGGACGACCAATTCAATTACACCGAAGTGGCCTGGGCAGTTTTTCACAGTACCTCCGCAGGTTTTGCAGCGAAGACCGGGGTCAACGACACCAAGCCTCAAATCTACAAGTCCGCCGTCAATTGGGTACCCATCATCATCATACGTATCCGGAACAGTGATTTTGGCAACCGCCAGTCTTCCTGATCATTTCCGGACTGAACAATGGAGAATTTCAATTGTCCGATAACTTTCCGAACTTCTTTGTTTTGCCTGCATAAATATCAAACTCTTATCTTTCAGGATTATCCTCGGGAATATGCAAAGGGACTGGATTTCATCAAGCAGCAGTTTGAATGCGTAACTCATTTCCACAGGTTCCGACTCGTCGGACTGACCAAGCTTGCAGTAGATTTTTCCCTGAGTGAAATCAGGCGTGGCCACGCAGCCACTGTCAGTGCAGATATTGAGTATAGTCTTGTCACTCTCTTCAAGCAGCCTCTCCCTGATAAGCATGCTTGCCCCATAGCCGATAAGGCAGTCACGTTCCATCTCTCCGAAACGAAGACCACCCTCTCTTGCCCTACCTTCAGTTGGCTGGTGCGTAAGAAGCTGCACCGGTCCACGGCTCCTAACATGCATCTTGTTTGATACAAGGTGGTGGAGCCTCTGGTAGTAGACATTTCCGATGAATAGTTTTGCTATGAGTTTTCTTCCTGTGAAACCATCGTAAAGAACTTCCTCCCCAAACTCGTTGAATCCGTTCTTCTTGAGGATTGCCTTGAACTGCTCTTCAGTGTTTCCGCTGAAGGCTGTTCCGTCCATAAGCATTCCCCCGATTGCCCCTGCTTTCCCTCCAAGAGTCTCAAGAAGGTGTCCAGCAGTCATACGGGAAGGAATTGCGTGAGGGTTCACGATAAGGTCTGGTGAGATTCCTGCGCTGGTAAATGGCATGTCCTGCTGGGGGAGCATCATTCCGATGACACCCTTCTGTCCGTGCCTTGATGCGAGCTTGTCTCCGATTTCAGGTGTTTTGATTGAACGAACCCTTACTTTCACGAGCCGGTTTCCGCTCGGGCCTTCAGTAATAAGGACTGAGTCGACCTTTCCGCGCTCTCCGCTTTTGAGTGAGAGTGAAGATTCTCTTTTCTTTTCCTCAACAGCACCAAAGACGGATATTTCCTCAAGGAACCTTGGCGGAGATGTTTTTCCGACTAAGACTTCCTTCTGATGAACATCACTTTCAGGAAGAACGATTCCATCATCAGCAAGGTGCTTGTAAGCATCCTCGCCCCTGTAGCCAACCACTTCAGGTGTTGGCAATTCGATAGTATCTTTCTGCCCTCCAGGATACATACGCTCTTCAGTTTCGTATGTCTTGAACATTGTGACCCTGTGAAGGCCCCTGTCAATTGATGAGCGGTTTACTACAATAGCGTCTGCCATGTTGTATCCGTGGAAACTTGTAAGTGCGACGATGCAGTTCTGCCCTGCCGCCTTTTCCCTCATGTTGAGCGCCTTATATGCCCTTGTTCTTACCATGGGCTCCTGCGGATAATACATTATGTATCCACGGGTGTCATACCTTGCTCCGAAGTTTGTGGTGTAAACACCAAGAGACTGCTTGGCCATAGCACATCCCATTGTAATTCTCGGGGATGAGTTGTGCTCAGGGTATGGCAGAACTCCTGCGACAACACCGAACATGTTTGCAGGGTCGACTTCAAGATGAGTGTGGTCAGGGGTTATAGAATCCTCATTGATTGCTATCAATGCGTTTTCCTCTTCCTGCGCATCAAGGTATTCAATGATTCCCATCTTCACAAGGTGGGCCCAGGAAAGCTCATTATTCTTTATCCTTCCAAGAACTCCAGGGGCTAGCCTAGACTTACCATCCTCAACTACTATGTAAGGACGCCTTACCCTTCCCTTATCAGTAAGGATGTAAAGCTCGTTCAATTTGGAGTTGTAATATATATTGACCTGGCTGCTGAGTTCGTTCATTCTGCGCCTCTCCCTCAAACGGTTTGCCAGGCTTTTTCCGTCCAGGTGGTTGCCGACAAGCCTTCCATTCAGGAAGATGCTTGTTTTGTCGGATAGTTGTTTCTTTTTGACCATTCAACTCACTCCTTAACATCATAGGCCTTGAGAACACGGCCAATCTCCTCATCATCAATTCCGATGGAGACCTCTGCCATAACTGACAGGTTCTTAACAAGAGAACAGCTTGGACCTTCCGGAGTCTCGTTCGGACAAAGCTTTCCGATGTGAGTTCCGTGAAGATCTCTTGCCTTAAAGTGCGGGTGCTTTTTGCTGAGCGGAGAAATGACCCTCCTCAAATGAGATAATGTTGATACATAACTCACACGATCAAGAAGCTGAGAAACACCAGTCTGCCCGGCAATCCAGTTTCCTGTTGCCATTGCATACTTGATTCTGTCTCCCATAACATCCTGCCTGATAAGTGTGTGCACCTGCAATCTTCTCCCTCTCGCGTCTGCTCTTGATGCCTGATAAACCAAATCCTTGATAAGGAACTGGAATGCATAGCGGAAAAGTTCTTCCATCAGGTCTCCTGCAAGCTTGACACGCTTGTTTGCGTAGTGGTCTTTGTCATCAGGAGCAAGTTCCTTGTATTCGACTCTTGTTGCGCGCTCTGCCATACGAATCAGGTAATTTGCCTTGTCCAACCTTGCCGACTTGTCAACTCCGATGTGCGGGAGAAGATAATTGTCAAGAAGGTTTTCCATCCTGTTGAGCCTGAATTCAGGCGGCTGCCCTGGCGAAAGTCTTCTGCTTAGTAATTCGATTGCCTCTGGCTGGTCTTTTGCCGTCTCATTCTCGAGGTTGAGAACGACATCGTTCCGGATGTGCCTCTCATCTGAGAATGCATCAAGGATATTCTCGTCAGTCTCAAGACCAAGAACTCTCAGCACCTGAACCAAAGGAATTCCGGTCGGGGTAGAAGGGAATTCTGCGGAGAAGATACCATCAGCGTTTCGGTCAACAACACACCTTGCACGGAATCCGAAATGTGTTGAGAAGATTTTTGCGACGATTCCGTTTCTTTCTTTTGTAACCATGAGCTTGTTCGGAACAAGGTCCTCTATTGATGTAAGGACACGCTCACTTCCATTGATAACGAAGTAGCCTCCAGGATCTTCAGGGTCCTCACCATTCTGGATAAGTTCGTCCCGCCTCATGTTTGAGAGATAGCAGAGTTTTGATTTCAGCATTACCGGCAATTCACCGACGAAAACGTCTGAGTAAACCGGACGCTCAATCCCATTGAAGACTGGTACGATTTCAAGGAAAATAGGAGCTGAATAGCTCAGGTTGCGCAGCCTTGCCTCGGTGGGCATGATCTGCCTGTAGCCCCCCTTGACCTCATAATATCTGGGCTGCTCAATCCGGACCTTTCCGAGCTTGAGTTCAAAACCCTCGACATTAGTCGTCACCTTTCCAATACGGTCAACAACCTGCTGAATCCCAACGTCCAGAAACTTATTGTACGAGAGAATCTGCTGGTTAACCAGAGAATTGGATTTGAAATAAGATTCAATTAGTCCTTCCACCATTTGCACACCTTATTTATGAGTGTAAAAGAGGGATTAGCCCTCTATGACTATGCGGTAGGCATAATATTTACCAGTACCGTCGTCCCTCTGAATACGGATTAGATTACCGACCTCAGCCTTAAGGGACTGAGATATAGGATCTGATTCAAGAATCTTCGGAAGCTGGGTCTCATCAATACTAAACTTCTTCAGAATCTTGGTTTTTTCTCCCTCAGCTAGAACCTTTACATCAGGAACAAGCTTGTGGGCCAAAACATCGATTGACTCATTTATTTTCTTCTTTTTTACCAAGCAGGACCACCCAAACACAAATTAGAACGCCAGCAATGTGACTAGCACCCCGAGTATGATGAATTTAAAAAGAAAGATTTATAATCCTTCCATAAAATGTGAGAAAATGGGACCAAACCTGGCAGGTTCCAGTACAAACAGATTTATATACCCTTTGTAACAACAATCAATCCTATGAGTTCCAAAGCATTAGAGTATTCCAGCACTCCACTTACTGGAAAGCAGTTTGTATCAATGCGGACGAAACTCAAAAAACTCGGCTTTGGAAGCATGAGGGAAGTGGCAAAAGGCACTGCCCTAAACCTCAGCGTTCCTCCAGATTTTCCCGCGCCAAACAGAGAAGTCATGAGCAAATCCGCAGGAAAAAGCATAGCAAGATTTGTTTTTAGCAAGAGCGACGGGCTTTGGAACCTTGAACTCACATTCTCAAGACCAACTGATGAGCGAACCGGGATTCTTGTTGAAGCGTTCCCTGGAAAAAAACACGCGGTCAACAATAGAACTTATGAGGCAACGATTGTCCCAATATTCGATGAGGAGAAAGCAGTTGCTGAGATAGATGATTTGAATGTCTTTCTTGCCGGGCTTGATAGTGACAAGGAAATATCAGAGGCAATTGATGCCCGCATAATCAAGAAAAGGCTCAGGAAAATGGGTGAGCAGCTTACTGGTGAAAATTCAATGGTTGCAGATTTCATCAACTACATAGCTGGCTTCATCACACATTGCGATGAACTTTGGGCATGGCAGGTGCAGAGACTCAAGATGGATAGGCACGCCAAGGAAGTCATGGGCAAAATTGCAAACAAGGTTTGATTTTTATTTTCTTTCTTCCAATTCTCAAATTATGATTCTGATTATCGACAACGGCTCGCAGTACACACACCTGATTAAGAGAAACTGCAGAGAGCTTGGGTATGAGGCAGAGATGCTTTATGCCAAAGCAGAGCAGTCTGTTTTTGATGAACTTATGAAAAGCGGGGTCGCAAAGATAATAATTTCCGGTGGGCCCAAATCAGTTTACAAGGAACCCCCGAACCTTGGCTCAAAAGTTTGTGATGGATACAAAAATGGAGAAATCAAACTTCCGCTTCTTGGCATATGCTATGGCCATCAAATGATTGCCCATACTTTCGGCGGCAAAGTTGAGAAAGGTGAAAGCGCAGAGTATGGAACTGGGGATATTGAGATTGATGATGAGGATGTGATTTTCAAGGGAGTTCCGAAGAAACTGAACGTGTGGGTTTCCCACTTCGACCAGGTGACGGTTCTCCCAAATGATTTTGTTAAGCTGGCTCACTCCAAGTCATGTTCAATTGAAGCGATGAGGCACAAAGAAAAACCGATATTCGGAGTGCAGTTCCATCCTGAAGTCTGGCACACTGAGCATGGCGAGGAAATCCTGAAGAATTTCCTTGAGACAAAGTCCGAGTGATAGGATGCTCGGCGTGATTGCAGGAACCGGAATCTATTCTTTTGGAACAGAGATGAAGAAAAAAATTGTTAAGAGCGCTTATGGCAATGCCGGGGTTTTTGAGGCAACTGTTGCTGGGAAGAAAATTATTTTTGTCCCGAGGCATGGGAAGGGGCATACGATTCCGCCTCACAAGATTAACTATAAGGCAAATGTTTCCGCGCTTTCAAAACTTGGAGTGAAAAAAGTTGTTTCGCTTTATTCTGCCGGAATACTTTCAGATTATAGTCCTGGAGATATTGTACTTGCCGAGGATTTCATCGGGCTCTGGACCCCTACCACTTTCTTTGATAATTTTTCAGAAGGTATGAGGCATGTTGATTTTTCAACCCCATTTTCAACAAAAATGCAGAAGATGCTTCTTGAAGTTGCTTCGGTTAACAAAATAAAATTGAAAGAGGGCGGAGTGATTGTTACCACTCCAGGACCCCGTTTTGAAACCAAAGCCGAAATAAATTTTCTGAAAAAAACAGGCGCCAATCTGGTGAACATGACAAGCGCATATGAGATGAGTTTGCTTGGGGAAGCTGATATTGATTTCGCGTCTCTGGTTGTTGCATCCAATTATGGTGCTGGGATTTCCAAAAAGCCGCTCGACCATGAAGAGGTTCTTGCTTCCATGAGTGAGGCTACTGGGAAAGTTGGCACGCTGCTCTCAGGGTTTGTGAAAGCTAGCGTGTGATGTCTACGGGTTTTATTTGCTCAAGGTAGTGTTTGTTCTTCTCAAAGTATTCCCTGCATGGCTTGAGCGTTTCTGTGAGTTCTGCTGCTACAGAATTTTTCAAATCCATTGGGTGGAGTTTGCCTGCTGAGAAGATTTCCTTGAGTTCCTCTGCTGATGCTATTTCCAAATCCCCGCCGAATTTTTCAGGGCGCTCGACTTTCATTGGTTTGTCCCGCAGGAAAAGGTATTCGGCATACTCAATCATCGGGTTCCCCTCAACGATTTTTTCAGGACAGTATGCCTTCTTGATTTTGCTCTTGATTTCCTCTGGGGTGTCGTGGATGAATATCGCGCTGCTTGGCTTGCTCTTGCTCATTTTTGCTTCAATTACCTGGTCAGGGCTCATCCTTTCCACACCCTGCAGACCTGGGAGGAGATGGCCGTGGACCGCTACTAAATCTTTCTTGTAAGTGTGCGATAATTCCCTTGCCAGCATGTGCACTTTTCTCTGGTCCATTCCTGCGTGCGCCATCTGAACATCCAGCATGAAGATGTCTGCTGCCTGCATAGCAGGGTAAAGAACTGCGGCTGATGAAGTGCCCTCAGTCTCCTTCCTCCCCATGATTGTGATGCAGCGGAGCATCCTCTTGATTGTAGTGTCTCTGGATATCTTCAGAACTTCTTTCCAGTAGTCGCTGTCATAGAGGTCGCTTGCAAGTACGTATTCAACATTTTCCAATCCCAATGAGATGAATGCGTGCTTGAAATAGCCTTTTGCGACTTCGCGGATTTTCTCCAAATCGCCGCCAAGCTTTCCATTGATGTATGAATGGTAATCTGCAAGGAAAACGGTTGTTTTGATTCCTGCTTCCTGGAAATCCCTGAGTTTCAGGGCAGTGCAGAGCCCTGTTCCGAGGTGCACCTTGCCTGAGATTTCAAATCCGATATAGTGCTTTGGGCTCTTGTGAGTCTCGAACATTGACTTGAGGTCCTCTTCGGTGACGACTTCCTCTGTAGGCGTTCTTTTGACTAAGTCGATTTTTCTCTCGATGTCCATATCCCCGACTTTGCGAAAGAGATTATTAAAAGTTTATCAATCATAGTAATGAAATAATTCGGCGTAAATGCGCCTCCGTAACTCAACGGCAGAGTGCCTCTTTTGTAAGGAGGATGTTGGGGGTTCAAATCCCTCCGGGGGCTTAAAATCAAATGTTCGAATCCTCAGCTATCAAGTGAAGACATTGCGGTCAGGACAATCAGCACACAACAATATCTCTGAAATGCGACGAAGGAGAATTGAAAGAGAATATCGTGGACCCCGGATCTTGAAGCCAAAAATGAAAAATGGATGGAACATTTATCCCATTAGGTTCCTCAATTTTCCCAGGAATGAAACATCGACAAACCCATCATTGTATAGTACGTTATCAGCCGATGAAAAACCATTGTCCAGTAGCATATTGCCAGAACCTCCAGTGCCCTGCTGACCCTGGGTAAAGAGATAGTAATATCCGGTCACACCCTCTGGATTGAATGTGGACTCGATATACCTCTCCACGATATTTACCTGGCCGTGCCGCAGATTCTGGACTGCTATATTATTGATGTTTCCCCTAGCAGCAAATAATCCATCCAAATCCGTACCGCTGATTGTGCAGTTCTTGACCAGAGCATTATTGCAACCAAAGCCGAAAGGAGCTTCTCCGCTGGATGGATCTGGGATAGCTTCTCCGATGCCTATTCCTATACGATATGTAAATGGGAGGGGGTATGGCACAGCGATATCGAAATTGAAGCTGCAGTTCTCGAAGATTCCGCTGCTCTCTTCGAATAGATTGCTATAGTAGAATCCGCTAGTATTGAGGTGGGTTGTGAAACCTCTCATTGTGAAATCGCAATCATGGACATGGGATTTGCCCTCGACATTTGAGAGGAAGAATCCTATTGCTCCGCCAAGCGCAGTGCATTTGGAGATGTCAACAATCGTTTCAGGAGTGGTGGCTGAGAAGAAAATCCCAATCGGGAAATTCCCGTGGTAATATCCTGGAGGGAAGTACTCGGCGATCAGCCCACCATCCAAATCAAAAGAGCAGTTCCTGACCTTCACAGAAGAGATAGGTCCTGTGAACCACCATACCAAGCAATTATCCTGAGCGACGATTTTGCAGTTCTCTATTGTGAAAGAACCTGATACAGAACCATTCCAGCCATTCATCATTATTCCGTTGGTCATGCCAAAGCCTGGGCCCAAAACCAAGTCCCACCCAGAACCCAGACTATTGATATGAAGATTCTTGATTTTGAATGATCCGTTGCCATTGACCCTCAAAACGGCATCGATTCGACTTGCCGGCTCGTGGTGCCTGATGTCTCCAACAGCCACTTCCCCTTCAAGGGTAAGGGGTTTATCAACAAAGATATGTCCATTCGAATCTCCGCCATAGGCCCCTGGAGCAATTAGGATAGTGTCGCCTTCGATGGATGCATCAATCGCTGCTTGGATTGTTGAATATTGGCTCGGAACGCGTCTGATTGATGGAGGGGCTGCATGCGAAACGGTTCCGGCCCCCATCATCGTGGCCCCGACTCCCGCAGCAGCAACTCCAGCGGTCCTGAGGAATCTGCCCCTCGACATTGATTCTCTTGAACTTGAGTTCCTTAAAAATCTGCCCCTTCTTCCAGAATTGTTTTTCGATACCGCCATAGAAACCACCTAAAAAGACGAAAAACGAACACATGTGAGATTTATAATTGTTTTTTTGATGAAAGCAAAAAAGGGGCTTTGTGCTTTATAGAAGTGGGAACCCGGAGATTGGAACCTTTTGGGTGGAACCCTCCGGCTAATTCTTTTTCAGCAGGTTTTTTGCTTCATTCAGAAAATCCTGCGCCCAGCCTATTGCCCCCTTGGATGAATCCTCTGAGTAGATTAGGCCATAGTCTGCATCTTCCCTAAGGACCATCGCATCCCTGTAGCGAGAATAATGTTTCTCTTCCAAATTTCCTTCATCAGTTAACAATGCCTTGAGAGCTATAGAGAGGCACATGTGGCCTTTCTCCCGATATCCCTTGCTTAGAACTAGAGCCTTTGCAGTATGGAACATGGAATAGTATGCCTGGATCGTTGCCCACTTGAAATCCTTATCATCGGCTGAATCGTAGGCGCTCTTTAGATCTGATTCGGCTGCTGCAATCTCTTTTATTATTAGGTCTTTCTCTGGTTTTGCCTTTACAAGCCTCTTCTCCCTCAGGCATCTTTCGAAGCGTTCATCCATCTTCATCACTCTTGATTTCTATTCCTTTATTTATCCTCTCAAAGAGTGGTTTGTCCTTCTCGCTGAGTTTTGTATATTCGACCGAGTCAAGGATGATTGCCTGTATCTTGGAGTGGCTATCCAGAATTCTCCTTATTTTTTCCTTTTCCCTTGAGAGGATGAAAATATCTATATCGCTCGTCTCCCCATCCCTGCCTTCGGCGCAACTGCCGAAGAGGATTATCCTCCGGCTCAAGGGGGCGATTTTACCAATCAATGGCATGAGATTGTTTATCGTTACGAAGACCTTGAATTGTCTCATGAGCGGGTTATCATCATTCCGCCTATAGAAAAGCATCCTCCCGCGCCTGTAATTCTGGACCAGGCCCATCTTCGAGAATCTCTTCAGCATGCTGTTGACAGAACCTGTGCTTATCCCCGACTGCTCGGCTATCTCCTTTTCATACATCTCGCCATCTTTAGTCGAGATGAAAGATAGGAGCTTCATTTCGGTTTTTGAAAACAAATTCAATTTTTTGAACATGAGTTTAATATTTTGAAGAAATCAATATAAACAGATGTGCTGGTGTATGCCTTGGCAATTGCTGCTATTTATGGAGGCATTGAGCAACGCAGCCGGGGAATTAAAATCAAATCTAGGTATCTGGAGTGCATTCTTCAGATGTCTTGTTCCAGCACTTATCTGGACCGCAGTCACATGCATCAGTAAGAGCTTGCCCACACACCCGCTGTTCTCCTGAAGCTAAAGGTGGATAGCATATATCTGCACATGTATTTGGGAATTGATTCTCTGGTCCACCCCTCCACTGTCCACCGGCATCCAGACATTTTTTCTCTTCCGGAGTTATTTTTTCTTCACTTATGCAACCAGCAGTAATAAATCCAAAAAACAAGACCAACAGCAGAAACATCTTCATAAAATCGACATCTCTTTCTCCCTTAAATAACCTTTCTGGGATTATTGCCCTTTACAAAGCATCAATAAAATGGTGGCTTGGGCGAGGCCGAATAGGAAATCGGAACCTTTGGGGTTCAAATCCCTCCGGGGGCTTACAGTTTTCTCCATTTTAAAAAAAATTAGAAAAATGATTCGGGAACTCCCAGGCAAATCAAAAACTGGAGCAAAGTAAAAAATAAGGGCACTATCGAACCCTATAGATTAAATCTATTTATTATTCTGATTCGATATCACTGCCAATAGGCAGGTTGCCCAATAGCGCATCATTCTGCGCAGTTCTCTTCATCGGGGTTATCCCCGTCACAAGGTTGGTCCCTTCCGGAGCCAGGTTGTAAAGAAGTGACGCGCCCCGGATATTTCCCCTGAGAACATTGCCTTCGGTAGCTGAGTCCAGGAAATAGGTTGAGAATGCAGTCATATTGATTGTGTTGCCCTGTGCAATGTTTCCGCTGGAGAAACCTGCAAACCCTATCCCAAACATCCCATTACCAACAAGATGATTTCCTTTGTAAATTCCTTCATTCGCGTTAGTGACCAAGATTCCGGCAGATGGGGGGATTGGTGGGGGTGCTGGGTAAGGGAGATTGTCATTTACAGTTATGTCGTTTCTGTGAGCGACCACTGATTCATTAGTGGCGAATACGTTGATGCAGGTTCTTCCTAAAAGATTATTTTGGGACAATGTCGTTGAAGAATGTAGCCTGTCATTAGCTGGCCCAAATGTATTGATTGCATAACATCCCGGGTTTCCGGGTACGCTGACCTCACTATCTGAAACTTCCAGGTGGCCATTGCAATTTGCTGCGTAAAGAATTGTGCCTGCCAATGCAAACTGAGAAGGTGCACGTACAATTCCCTGGATTAGATTTATTCCGGGTGCCGGATTGATATTTATTTTGACATTTTTAATCTCAGTATTGCCATCAGGAAGGTTTGGGTCCCCAATGTGCAGGACTATCCCGACCAATTGATTGCTTTCTGGATCTACAGACGGTTGATTGAATTCACAGTTATCAACAACAACATTTGCAGAACCATAAATCCCAACGGCTGCAATCTTTGCGCCTTCAAAACTCAGGTTTTTTACACTGATATCAAAGTATTCAAATTTGCTGTTCCTGAATCCCGGGATTGGAATGTTATATGGAGGGAAAGGAACGGGGATATACGCAGTTTCATCCTTGAATGAGGGGAAATTGAATACAGCCAATTTCAAATTTCTCATATCCACATATTGTTCTCCTTCTAAAGGAACCCCTTCAATCTCGACTGATCTTTCAATACCCAACCCATATGGGTGGACTTTGATTCCAAACTCCCATTGTTTTGTCGGATGGCTCAGCAGCCTGATTTTTGATACGGTAGGATCAAGCAAAACGGATTGCAGATTATATCCATCGCGTGTCGTTTTGTTGTCACCGCTCAGAAAAGCAATCAGATTTACAAAAGGATTCAAGCCATATAACGGGTGTTCCTCTGTCATACCTGGCATTCCGGATGGACTGATCTCTACGATACCGCCATCCAAATAGTTCACTTCTGGAGACACTGCGTGCGCTGTTCCTCCCAATCCAACTGCAGCTGCCCCTAAGCCAGCAGCCGCCATGCCCGTGGTCCTGAGGAATCTTGCTCTTGACATTGATTCTCTTGAACTTGAGTTCCTTACGAATCTCCCTCTTCTTCTTCCAGAATTGTCATTTTGATTTGCCATAGAATCCACCAATTAGACGAAAAGCGAACTCAGGTGAGCTTTATATTTGTTTTTTTTTTGATGATAGAGAAAAAAGGGCTTTATAGAGGTAGGGACTCGAAAAAAGGAACCTTTAGGGTGCATCTTTCAGGCGATTAAAAAATGGTCGAGCATCACGCATTCATCCTTTGATAGCCTTGAGCGCTTTCTCCGCGTTACCACGTACCTTGCTGCTCGTGTCTTTCAAGGCACCCTCAAACGCAGGGACCAAGTCCTTGGCATACTCCGGATTTTCGCTCACGATATCAAAGAGCCAGCCCGAGGCCATCACGCGCACATCATCATTCTCGTCCTTCAGCGCCATGGCCAATCCGGCTGTGATGTCCTTGGCTGTTGCCTCATCCAGCCCTTCGCTCCTGCCGGCTATCAACCCTGTGATTCCGGCCGCGTTCAGGCGGACCTCCCAGCTCTCATCCTTTAGAAGCTCCAGGAACCTTGGCACAGCTCCTAAAATATCCTTGTTCTGTGGATATTTTAGCAGTATCTTCCCTATTATGCTTATTGCGTACCAGCGCGAGCGCCATCTGTCAAATCCAAGCATCTCCAGAAGAAACGAGAGGAGCTTGAGATTGAGCACTGTGTCCGGGTCCTTCAGCGCCACATGGCGGAGCAGGAGATAACCGTTCTGTTGGATAAACTCATCGACATCATACATCAGAGCCAAAAACAGGGGTGCGTGCGCAGGTATCCCTTTGCTGATTTCCATATTGTCCGGATCCTCCTGCAGCAAGACTCCTATGGCAAGGGCTCCGTAGAGGGAAGTTTCCTTTTCCTTCAGGAGCTTGAGCAAATCTGGTATCGAATCCTTCATGGCTTTCGAGCCTGGAGCTTTCTGGGCTATCAGCATTAGGGCACGGGAAGCCCTGATTCGCGTGTCATTCTCACCAAGCAGCCCTACTATCTCAGGCACGACATTCTCCAGGTCCTTATTGGCCGCCTCATTGACCGTCTTGGCAGCATCTTCACCCAGCAGACTTTCCTTCAAATCCATTAGCATACCCCTTTCAGCGGCTCTCCAAAGAGCAGGTTATTATCATCACATTAATCTTTAGAAAAATAAAAAAGAAAAAAATCAAAGTTATCCTACTGAGTCCTGAGGAAGGAATCAGCGACGAAGACCGTCAGGCCCGCTCCAATAAGCAGGACCACGAACAGCGGATTCACAGGGACGCCACCAGTCTTGGCGGCTTTTCCAGTTATCACACCATTCTTGTCAATCGCAACCCCCTTGGCCTTTGCCAGGTTCTGCGAGAGCCTGATTCCCACCTTGCTGTGCACGATGGACTTCTTGCCGTGGGGATTCGTAATCTTCATCTTGACCTTCACATCATCAGGCACCGAACCGACTTCCACCAGCTTGAAGAGGATGGCTTTCGGCTGGCCTGCAATGACCTGCTGAAGACATTCTTCATTGTCAGAAGGTACATAACCCTCTGGAGGCTCTAAGCACACATCCACTGACCAGTTCTGCCCAGACTCGAAGACGAACGGGTAGTATTCCTCTGTGCCTTCCCAGACAACATACTGCGGCTCGTATATCCAAAGCTCAGAGCCAGACTTCTTGCTGGACTTGCCTGGGCTGGTCTTGCCATCAGGCCCCCTTAGGAAAGCGAGCCTTGCCATCTTTGGCGAGCTGCTATTATCAACGAGGCCGATATCATGACCAGGGTACTTGCCTGGGTGCTGCGGCTCTATTGCGGCTACATAATAGAGCGCCTCTTCGACACCCATCAGGCAAAGGCCTTGGGCATCTGTCACGCAAGAACTGGAGGCAACGCACTCTTCGACTATGAGGGTGCTGTCAGGATGGCGAGTCACCACGCAGGAGTCACTTCTCTTATATGCTTTGCACAGGGCATCTTCGACTGGCTGCTGGCCTGGGATGCCTGTGACAAGGACGTCGTTGGATGTTATCTTGCAGTAGATTGCAGCAGGGCATCCTTTGTATGCCTCAGTGCCATATGTGGATTCGCAGTCGTCCTCATCATCAGGAACGCCATCTCCATCGGTGTCTGTAACAAGCTCCACATATTCATCTGCGATGGTGTTGTTCTCATTGTTTACATTGGTCTGTGTCGTCTCTCCCTGTGTAGTTGAGGTGTCGAACAGGATGCCGTAAAGGTTCCCATAGATGAGGCTCTCGCTTACAGACATATCAGTAGATGAGGAGAGCTCCAATCCTGCACCCAAGTTGTCATGGATGCTGTAGTTGATTATGCTCACATAGCTCGAGTTCAAAATCTCGATTCCATCATCGCCGTTGTATGCGCTGGATAGCCTCGAGTCCCTGAAAATGATTTCCGAAGAGCTCGTCGTCTTTATGCCGTCATCACCATTGTATTCTGTAACTACCCCTTTCAGCAGGAAGTTGCTGACAGAGTCCAGCTCAAGGCCTGTGCCGGCATTAAGGTTGATGTAGAGGTCCTCCATATTGACCGTGTCGCTGTCTCCGATGTCAACCCCCAATCCATTTTCTTCTGCGGTGACGTTGGTAAGGTTGCAGGCATACATTTTATTGGCTAGGATACCGGCCAGAAGATTGCCCGAAGCCTCTGAATCCTCGACCGAACCAGAGTGGTCCAGCTGATCATCGAGACCAATGGAGAAGCCATTACCGTCGTTGTCGTTCGCCACGACATATCTCATCAGGTAATTCGTAGCATCATCCAACCTGATGCCGTCCCCGCCGTTGTTTGACGCATCCATAGCAATCATTTCGAGATTCGTAACATTGATGATGTGGAGGCCGTTCAGGCCGTTGAGTGCCATTCCAGCAGCATCGTCTTTCGCGCTGTTGATGCGGAGTCCTGAGCTAAGGCGCTCTACCGATGCTGCAAAAATTCCATCGTCGCCATTGTCATCCGCATTCACTTGGTACATATCCACATCTGAGAAATCTACAATGTTGAAGCCGTCTCGGCCGTTGTTGTTTGAATCGACCCTTGTCAGCTGCACATCCGACACATCTGTCAGTGTGAGGCCATTGTAGGTGCTGAAAGTGATATTCACATCCTCAATATCGACAAAGGACGCTCCTTCTAAAGCAGCGCCATCCGCATTGTTCTGGAGTTCGTTGCGGGAAACGTAGATGTGGCCGATATCTGTCCCTAAAGCCGCAAAGCCAGTGCCCGTATTTTCATTTATCTGAAGGTCGGTAAGGTTTATGTAACTCGAATTGATTACCTGGATACCTCCAGCGGCGTTCCTGTGCACCTTGCTGTTGCCCATGCCAAGAGCACCAGGATTTAGATCAAGCTCTTCTGCAATTACACCCCATCCAAGTTTGTTGTCGTTGGCTTCGGAGTGGATGATATCTATCCCGCTTGCGCCGAGGAAGCTCATGCCATCCCCATCATTCTCATTGAAGAAAGAATTGGAGATGTCTACATTGTGACAGTCGTTGCAGTTAAGCCCATCGCCTAAGTTCAGGCTGGCGTCCAAGTCATTGAATTCAACATCACTGGTGTCTCCTGCTAAATACGCACCGTAGATGTCGTTGTTGGTAGCATCCACGTTGGTCATGAGGCTCTCTCCTCCGCCCAGCATGTAGATGCCAAAGAAGGCATTGTTGTCCAAAATCGCGTTTGTGATGTCATTGCCGCTTCCGTATAATATCTCAACACCTGAATGGAGGTTATCGTCAGAGACCACATTCGTGAAGGTGTTGTCGTTGCTGTTGAGGACGTAGATGCCGTTGTTGGTGTTGGAATTCACGTTCATGTTCGTGACGATGTTAAAGTCGCTTTCGATGAATTGCACACCATTGTTGTGGTTGAAGTTGGAGGATGTGCCATACACCGTAGAGTCAGTGACCCTATAGAAGTGCAGCCCATTCACCATGTTGTTTGTCGCTGTAAGATAGCTGTAGTCGCTGCTGGAGCCCCATGTGAAGAGACCGTAGCCGAAGTCAGTGAATGTGCAGTTCGTGACCGTTATGTTGGCGAGGTCCGAGGGAACCAGAACACCGTAGGAATCCTCCGTCACGGGCCCTATCAGGTCATTGCCGCGGCAATCAAGTTCCACATTGTCAGTGGTTATCTTGAAGCACGCTACCCCTGCGTAGGGTATTGCTAATACATAACCGCCAGAGACATCACTAGTCAGGTAATATTGCCCTGCAGTTGATATCTCCTGGCAGCGTCCCAGCCCAGTGGCCGCGAAAGACATTCCGGCCAACACCAATAGAATCGAGATTAATGAAAGACTCTTATTCATGATAAGGTTTTGAGAAGAATATTTATATGTATTAGCCAGGCCCTAACGAGATAGTTTTTGGGGACGGTGGCCTTTGAGGCACTCCCCAGGGACATTTCTTAATTCCCGGTTTCCTGGTCCATAAACCTACGGGTCTCACCATTGGCCTTTCTGTCCCTGCATTATCAAATGCCCTCGCTAAGAGCAGCGTTGCAGCCTCGTGCGTAGGATTATCAGAAAGAATGTCCCCAAGGAGTGAGATTGCGCCAGCATATTCTTTAGAATCCAATAGGCTTTTTGCATATGAAAAATCAGAAATAGGGTCGGATTCCAATGGCTCATTCTTGAGTTTGGGCTTTGTGTCTTTCTGCTGCTGAACATCTCTGATTTTAGCAAGTCTCTTAGCCATCTTTCCCACCCTTCTAAAACATAATTTGCTGCGCTGTTTTTTTAAAACAGCCCCGGGGCAGGATATGCAAACATGAAAAGGCGCTTTTTCAATTTAAACAGAATCATCTGGAGCAATCACGAAGAGAAAAAGAAAGGAAAAAATTGCAGCCGAAGCTGCTTTTAGCTATCACTCAATAACATTTCTGCACGTCAAGGTGGATGGCATAGTAGCTGAAAAGGGGCACATTGACTATCAGCGCAGTTCCCTTGTAGGTCGTGAACAGACCGGCTGCAGGTCTCACAGTTGGGAGAGTGTTGTCATTGTATCCCTGAATCTTCACAGGTTCCGCGACATTCTGGAATTGCCAGCCATCGTTCAGCATTATGCTGATTGTGGCAGTGCCGTCATTGTTTGGTGTGACAGTTACGTTCCCGGCAAGCATATTCTGCCCGGCCCAGATATCCTGAGAATTCACTCCGTTCGTGGTATCAAAATAATACCACCAGGCAGCACCTTGCCCAGGAGTGTTTCCGCCCCAGGCCGTCTCAGTCTGGCAGTTGTTGTTGCAGCACTTCACGATATATTGAAGGTAATACCACCACCTCCGTCCATCTCCTGGCTTATCACCGCCAAAGGCAGTCTCATCCTGGATTTCAGGGACGCACCTATCTCCAGAAGATGCATCAGTGAAGAGCAGTCCGGGAGCGCTTACTGCAGGTTGAAGCACATTGCCGTTTGTCTCATCGACAACGAACCACTCACCGCCTCCTCCGGACCTGTGTCCATAAAGAAGACCATTAGAGCCGAAGGCAAGCTGCAGCGACGCCTGATATGCAGGCGTATTCAAGTTGAAGGCGTTGGTTGCGATGTCATAGGTGAAGAACTCATATTTCCTATGGACATCACACAGACCCCAGCCATAGACGACTCCGCCCTTGACTGCAATATCCCCATTGAATTTCCAATAGTGCTGCCGGTTTGCGATATTGGCCACTAATGAGTCGGTCAGTTTTGTTTTTCCGTCTGGACTGAACGTTATTTTGAATAGTGCATCAGTTCCCTGGTTGGCAGATGTTGTAGGGATATAGTAATATGCCCCTTGATCGAAGTCACCGCAAGCAACTTTCCCGCCAACAATCTGCCCTAGTGGGTACTGGTTTGTCCCATCGGTGGCATATAGATTGTCTGGATATGGAGGGAAGTTATAATCTGTGTAGTACCATAATCCATTCTTGGTATCATATGCGAGGCCGTTCGGTGAGGCGCTGTTTCCCGTCAATCCGGTATTATATACATGCCAATATGGTTGAGGATCATTTGAAAGCAAATCGACACCATATATTGCCCCAGTATTTCTTTCTATACCATAGACAACGGCTTCTTCTTTGCAGTCTTTGATTACCCTCTCAATCGCTGCGTGTGGAATAATATACAGCGACTGCTCAACCTGGCAGGGATCTGCTGTGATGAGGCCTGAGAGCGGAATTGCATAGGTATAGGTTTTCACGCATGGGTCGTGGGATGATTTATACGGGAAGTGTCCTGGAATCGGAGCATTATTCTTCCGACGGTCATATCCCGGGTAGTTGGGCTGGGTTCCCGCCCAGAGATGGGTCTCGGTGATGCACCAGTCCCCAGTAACGTCATATTTGACATAAAGGTTCTGCCCATCATTCCAGACAGTCACTGTCCCGGCGTTGATGTCCTGGCCGGCCCAGAGAGTCCATACTTCAGGCGTGCCGCAAGCGTTTGGTATCGGCAGTGCAGACCTTGCTACTCCGCTCATTCCAAATGTAGCTGCGCCAACGCCAGCTGCCGCAAGCCCGGCCGTCCTGAGAAACCTTCCCCTAGACATAGCTCCGCTTGAGCGAGAATTCCTTACACTTCTCCTCCTTCCAGAATTGTTGTTTGTTCTTACCATATAATTCACCAAAATAGATGGGAAAGAAACACTAGTGAGGTTTATAATTGTTTTTTTTGACATTTTGAACCGCACTGGGGTTATTTTCGGCTCAACGCTCCTTGAGATATATATTTAATCAATTTGAGGCAGTCTATTTTCTATGGAAAATAAATCTGTCGAAAATATCTATGATGATTACCCCTACCCTGCAAGGGATCCAGAAGATGAGAGAAAAAGGCTTATACAATCACATTTCACCCATGTGAATTTCATAAACAATGTTTTCTGGGCAGGAAAAAAGGATTTTGAAAAATTCAGGGCACTTGATGCCGGATGCGGAACAGGAGACTGCGTCATCCACCTGGCTGAGCAGCTCAAAGAAACCGATGCTGAGATAGTGGCGCTCGACATCTCCCAGAAATCAATCGATGTTGCAAAAAAAAGAGCAGAAATCCGTGGGCTGAAAAACATCAAATTCGTATGCGGCTCGCTTATGGAAATGCCAAAATTGAATCTTGGAAAATTCGATTACATAGTGAGCACATCCGTCTTGCCACATCTGGAAAACCCAGATGAAGGACTGAAGTTATTGACTGAAAGCCTGAATGAAGATGGCGGCATGGGCCTGAAGGTCTATGGGAAATATGGAAGACTGCCAATAAAAATCATGCAGAAACTTTGGGATTTGGTAAACAAGGGCGAAGATGATACGCAGAAAAAAGTTGAGAATGTGAATGCAGTGTTTGAGGCGCTTCCGGCATACCACTGGTACAGGGGCATCAAGAGGCATGATGATATGAAGTATGATGCAGTTCTCAGTTCAAATACGGTCTCATACACAGTACCTGAGATTTATGATTTCATTCAATCTGCCGGACTTAAGATGTCAAGATTTTTTGACAGGCTCCAGTATGAACCAACATTTTATACCAAGGGCAAGCTGAAGGAGAAAATAGATGCTATGGATGATGCTGAAAAGCAGAAGATGGCAGAATTGCTTAACAGCACAATGGCAAGCCACGAGTTTTTCGTGACAAAAAAGGGTTATTCTGCCCCGAAAGCAGATAATTCTGATGAAAACATGATTCCTTGCTACGCCTTCGGAAAGCCGGACCTTTCACATCTTGAGGGAGAGCCGGTTGAGCTCAAGGTCAATAGGAGATATTACGCATCAAAGATGAGAATTGACAAAAGATTTGTCAAGGCGCTGGAACTTATAGACGGAAAGAGGAGCGTCAAGGAAATCATCGACGTTTTGAAGAAGGAAAACCCAGATTCCCATGAAGAAGTGGTAAATGGATGGAACAAATTCTTCAATGCGATGAAACAGCTTAATCTCATTGTTTTGAACCTTCCATAGAAAAAGCATTCAAAAATCTGCAAAGTCAGCCCGCCAAAATGCTGCATGTGCTGGAGCAGTGATACTATATTGGCTCCAGCGGTCCAAAAAAGAAACATTAAAATAGACATGGCATTTAAGCTACTAACAACATGAGGCCCCAGGCTTATGGCTGGAACCGGTCTCAAAGAGGAAGTGTATAGAATGAATATAAGCGAGTTGAAGCCAGGAACTGGCAGTATTGAATTGGAAGCCGAGGTTGTTTCAAAGGACAACGAGAGAGAAATTAACAAATACGGCCGCAAGCTTCGCGTGGGCAACTTCACATTGAAGGATGACACAGGTTCAATTACCCTCGTTCTTTGGAACGACGAGATTGACAATGTCAAAGAGGGAAGCAAAGTAAAGATTGAGAATGGATACTGCAACGAGTGGCAGGGAACACCCCAGCTCACACTCGGAAAATTCGGTAAAATCAGTACTCTCTGATTTTCACTTTTCCATTTTCGTTTTTCACAACTACAGAACCTTCTATTCCTTTTTGTGAGGAGACCTCACATGGCACAGCACGAGCTATGGAACTTTTACTTGACAGTTGCATAACCCCATTTTCCCATTTGACATCCATTCCACTTCTTAGGAATATTGTTCTTTGGTTGCCGCTCCCGAGCATGCAGACAGAATAAACCGCATCGCCAAGAGATTTTGCTGAAGATTGGAATTCCAAAAGCTTGCTGCTGTTTTCCGCATACATCTTGATTTGCGAAAGCGATGCAGCAGAAACAGTAAGAAGTGCAATCGCCACAACTGAGATTAGAAGGTATTCCAGACTAACTTGAGCTCGCATTTCATCCCCCAAAAGGAAAGGGGAAAGGAAAAATATAAAGCTATCTGATATAGGAGACGTTCGACGCTGTTGACTCAGCCTGCTGCTCCATGGTCTTCTGCACTTCCTCCTGGACTTTCTGGAGTATTTTCTGGCTCTCCTTGGCCCTCTCATCAAGTTTCTTGATGTTTATGGGCATCCCGAGGTATTTTGAAAGTAGTATGACAATCTGTTTGGCTGCCTGGGTGTCGACATAGCTGCCATGGGTCTCGCCCATGATGCACGCCCCGTCAATTCCAGTCATCTTTCCAATTGCAGGGAGAAGGCCTGCTGCTCCAACAATAGAACCCTTGGCTTCCCCGAAAATAACCTTATGCTTCTTGAATTTCTTGCGGAGTTCTGGTGATGTTGCGACTCCGTGGATATTGCGCTTGTCAGCGATTTGTCCTGTACTGTATCCGCCGACAGTGAGTATTTCCTTGACGCCCAGCTGCTTGCAGTAGCCGACGATTTTTCCGGCAACTTCATACTGGCCGGGAGAACTCATTGCCTGAATGTCTCCAAGGAGTATGAGCAAATCCATCTTCTTGCCTTTAACGAGATAAAAACTGTTCTTGATGATTCTGATTCCTCCCCTTTTGGTCATGAAAACCTGGTGGGGAAAATGCGGAGAAATCAGATTGGCAACCTTCTTTGCCTTGAGTTCCTCGACCATGTACCTTCCGACAACCTGGCCGATTAGACCGATTCCTGGAAGTCCTGTGACCAGGACGGCGTTCTTGAGCTTTTTTACCTTCTCTCGTTCTATGATGATTGTTTCAAGCATTTTCCCATTCTCCGGTAATCCCCATATTTGTCATTGGGGTTGAATTTCACTGGATGCGCACTTGCAGTTTGTTCATTGCAGTGCTTCTCCATCAGTGTGTACGAAGAGCAGACCGCACATTGGCGCATCTTTTTCATGTCAACTTCGCTCGACTTCAAAATCACAGTGGTTCTTCTGTGCGAATGCTTTTATATCTTCCAATATCTTGTCGATTTTCT
Source organism: uncultured Microcaldota archaeon (assembly GCA_963791815.1). GTDB lineage: Archaea > Micrarchaeota > Micrarchaeia > Anstonellales > Bilamarchaeaceae > Bilamarchaeum. The sequence continues at coordinate 256,325 of CAWBTT010000003.1, forward strand.
TCTCTGCGCTCTTGTATTCAGAACCAGTAAGCGATATTTTGTACTTTGGCGCCCCAAGATAGTTTATCTCTACTTTCTCCTTTGTTTTGAGGGCTTCCTTAATGACCTCAACTCCGTTTCCTGCGTAACAAACGAGTGCGAATGTTCTGTCAACTTCAATGACAGGTTTTTTGATGCTCTTCTTTGCAAGTTCTGCCATTTCGGTTTTGAGAGCTTTTGGCAAATCAAGATCTGCAAGAGCTTTCTCCCCCTCTAAGCTGGCCTCCTTGAAGCATGAGAACAAATCATCATAATGGCTCTCGATTTCAAGTTTTGCCTTGGCAGGGTCAAGTTTTGATTTGGATGCTTTCAATGAAAGTTCAAGCAGTTTCGCGCCCTTCTTCTCATTCTGGACAGTCTCAAGCTTCCATTTTTTCTCCTCCTCATTGACACGCTTAATTGAGACGTCCACCTGGTTCTTTTCCTTATCAACATGGTGGACCTTGACTACGTAGCGCTGTCCTTCAGAAATGAATTCATGTATGTTTTTTATCCAGCGCGGGGCTACTTCTGAAATGTGCAGGAAACCTTCTATTTCGCCATATTCAGGCATTGCACAGAAGGCGCCGTATGGCATGATTTTCTTTATTGTTGCAACAACTAATTCGCCCTTTTCTGGAAGTTCAACTATTTAAATCACCCAAGCTCCTCAATAATGTCGCCGTGGATGATTGCTGCCCCGCCCGCAGGGTGTGCAAGAGGAGTTCCGCATGAATTGCACTTAACGACCTGGCTTGTGTGGCTGAATACGTTCTGTTCCGCGCCGCAGGCGCATTTGACTTTGAAATATTTTCCGTTCATTTTTACACCTACTTCGCCTTGAGCTCGATTTTCTTTGTCGTTCTTCCGCCGACAATGCGCTCCTGTTTCTTCTTGCATTCAGAGCATGTAAGGGTCAATTTCTGCCTCTTGCCCTGCTTTTTAACGGTTTTTTCACCGGCTCTCTTGCTGCCATGTCCCATAAGGGATCTCTGGTGGGCCCTGTTGCCCTTAGCCATTGTCCTAGGCCTGCCCTTGCTCGCAGCTTTTACCTTGTGAGGGCTGTGCTTGCGGCAGCTTGGACAATAAGCGTTGACTTCTTTCGGGAATTTCATAATATCACACAGTTTCAGCCATTCCTGATTTGCGCAACCATTCAGCCTCAGGCTTCGGGAGGAGGGTCTCATCTCCTTCCTTGAAAGGGCCGTAGATTGTATTATCAAGACCTCTGTACTTTTCAATATTTTTCAACATTTTTACTTTCTGGAAATCGACGGGCGCAGGGGTTTCGCTCTCCCAGACGCTTTTAACCGTTTCCCTTGATTTCATAATTATCGAGGTTAGTCCTTTTAAAAGTTCTTTTTCTTCTGCCGTTAGGCCTTCGCCGTTAATTTCCCCGCGGACGGCCATTAGAACGATTTTTTCCTCTCTTTTGGCCGCAATGGACCTGACGATTTTCTTTATGTTCTCGTGCTCCTTGATAGAAACAAGAGACTTTATTGAGAGGGCCTCATCCTGTTTATCCTGCAGCACCTTGGAAATCAGCTGATAGAAGTCCTCGGACAGCTTTACTATTGCCGAAGACTGCATCTCACTTCTCTGAATTTCCCTTAAAGCAGAATAATCCATCACTTCTCCCGTTTATCAATTGTATGAACGGGCTTTTTATCTTTTGGGTTTCTTCTTGGGGATTTTTTTCTTCTTTTTCTTTGGCTTTTTCTTCCCCTTGGCTAAGCCTTCTGAAGCAAGCTTCATGTCAGGTTCCTCTTTTTTCATCAGGCCTTCCACTTTTCCAATCTTATACTGTTTTTTCATGCGGTCTTCCTGCATTGGTTTGGCATGCGAAATTGGAATTTTAACTTCGATTGGCTCAACAGTGACAACTTGCGAAATTCTTCTTTTCTTAAGGCCAATCAAAGCAAGGAATTCATCAACAAGGAACTGGAGGAATGAACGTTGTTTGGTTATTTTCAATGCCTGCATGGAAACTTTCTGCGAAGCGCCGCCAGGGCCTCCGCCTACAATGCCCCAGGATTCCTGCTCATCACCAAGGCAGTTCTTGCATAGCCGTCTGCCATTCCAGATGTAGACAGTATCAAGGTCCCTTCCGCAACGCTCGCACTGCTCAGAATAAGATAGAATGCGGAGCGGGTCCTTTTTTGGCTTGTATTCGGATGCTTTCCGGTCATGATACCTCATGTCCTGAATGCAGATTGGGCATGCCCACTGGCCCTTGTACTGCTGCAGTTCACTTGAAGGAACATACATCCTGCATTTCCCGCACTGTTTGTTCAGTCCATAGAAAACGCATGATGAGCAATACGCAAGGCCATCGCTACCATATTCAATATGTGTTACCTGCCCGCAACGTGAACATGCCTGTACCATTCGGGCAGGTTATAACATCCAGCTATTAAAAAACTAGTGACTTTGGATATATTCCCTGATTTCAGCGTCCTGCGCTCCTGCTCTTTGCGCAATCGTCCTCAAAGTTGTTGGAACCTGAGAAAGGGCACTTCTTCTGGATGTATTTTCAAGCCGGGTTCTGCGCTCAGCTGCTCGCCTGGCAAGACATCCCTGTACCACAGTCCTTAGCTCAGATGATGTAGCGTTTATTCTTCCGTTTGCAAGCTGGCTGGCAGTCACCCAGACCTGGACGTGCACATCTGTCATGGTGTCCCCATTACCAAGGCCGACCCTGAATCTGACTGGGAAATTGACTTCGCTTGCTCCTATTCCCCTTGAGGATCTTCCTGCGCGCAGCCTAACCACATATGGACTGTTTCTTGTTCCAGTTCCTCCAGTGACCTGGGCCGGAAGAGCTGGAAGCTCAACCCTTGGGGCAGGTCTTGGACCCCGGACCGGACGCTCTCTTGGTGTCGCTGTTACTGATGGCGGAGTTGCCCTTCTTGGAGTTGGAGATGCTGTTCTTCTTGGAGTTGGTCGTGCTGTTCTTCTTGGAGTTGTAGTCCGTGCCGGTGCGCTGGTAACAGCAGATGACGCAACTGCATTGAACCGGAATCTTGCTCTTCTGTTGCCAAGATAGGTTGAAATCATTGCCTGCTGGTTCGCTATTATGTATGAACGTACAAAACCTGCCCTTTGCGCCTCCGGAAGAGTGCCAAGATGAGTAAGTAATTCACGCACCCTTGCTTGTGGAATGTGTGCTACCAGGTATGCGTGCCTTCGCTGGCGGTTTGGACTTTCAAAAGCAGGAACAATCAATGAGATTCTTGTTATTTGCCCTCGTGTAACCTGGACTGGGTTTTGCATAAGCGCCCTGGCGGCGGCCTGGGTCATGAACATTCTTTCTCCAGAAAGCTGGGCCGATGTTGTGGCAGAACGATGAGCCTGAGTCATGAAGAAAAATAGGAAAAGGATATTTAAATATTACTTGGTCAGATGCCGCCCAAAGTGCGCCTTCTTTTCGTTGGTGTTTTCGAAATTCCAAGATACGAACCCACAGTATCTGTTTTGCGCTGCGCAACTCCTTTGATTTCTCTGAGAGCATCCCCAGTAAGCCCTCCAGAAGATACCGGCTCTGCAGTTTTGTCCCTTGCTCTTAGGTGAGAGGTTGCAGTTACTGCCATAACAGAGGCGACTTTCGCAGCAAGCTTCGTTGCGTCTGAGCGGTATGCCTTGTCTGACTGCGGGTCAGTTACAAATTTCAGCCTGAAATAGATGCGGTCTCCGGCCTTGCCATCTCTCATTGGCCGGACATGCAAACTGCTTGTTGCCAGTTTGGTCCCTTTCTTTGTTCCTCGGGGAACTGGAATCTCAATAACATAAGGCGTTGATTGGCTTCCGTTACCGCCTTTTTTGCTCGGGGCTAGAGGCTCGCGAAGAGCAGGGGCTGCTTTTTTTGCGGGGACTGTTTTTCCTGGAGTTGCCTTGGCAGTACTTGCCGGCTCTGTTTTTGCAGGTGCTGTTGGTGCCTGCCCACATGGGAATGTTGCTGTTTTCTTTGTTCCAAGTGCTGCAACTCCGCCTTCAATAGTCGTCTTCAAGGCTGAGCGAATCATTGTGCTCCTTGTTTTTTCAGGAGCTGCCTTTGCCGTCGATGCAAGATGGTTTACATAAGTGTCAGGAACAAGAATCTCGATTCTTTTTCCTTTTCCGCCTGGAATGAACATCTTCAGCCCTGTGACCTTTCCCCGGTTCATCTTGTGAGTCTGGAAAGATTCCATGGGCCGGTTGACACGTTTTACTGAGCAGGTATGGGTCTGAGCTGCTGCGCAGATTGGAAGAAGAGAAAGTGCTGTGAAGGCTAATCCTGCGACAAACGGTGCGAATCTCCTGAAGCCGGTTCTTTGGGTTTCATTTGTTCGAGTAGTTTCTCTGGGGGTTCTTTTGTTTAATTTCATAATAATCCATTAGTTGTAATATAAAGAAATATTTAAAAATCCCAAGTCAAACCACAAAATGGAACCGGGCTTGCGCTAAACGGAATTTTTCAGAAGAGGATTTCTAGGAAAATAAGAAAAAGAGAAAAGAAAAAAGAAGGGTATTAGACCTTCTGTACCTGTGCGACGAAGTCCTTAGCTGCTTCAAGTGTGTCAGAGCCTTCTTTTCCAGCGACCACAATCTTTGATCCCTGAACGACTTCTCTAACGACCTTGGTAGTAGCTGTCCAGTCGACTGCAGATCCCTGAAGGAGGTCTGCTGTTACGGTGTTAACCTTGTCACCACCAACTGAGACGAGTGTGTTTACACCAACTGCGTCTGAGTCAAGGACAACGAGGTTTCCGTAGCTACCGGTGTATGGTGTTGCAACATTGACTGAAGCTGCGTTGTTCGGCATAATGACTGCTGAAACGCCGCTCATGTCTGCTGTGCATGATACTGCACCGCCTGCTGCACTGCATGCACCAACGGTCTCGGTAATCTCGAGAACCTTTACGGTAACTCCACTGACTGTTGTGGACTCGCCCTCACCAAGCGTTACTACGGTTGCTGAGTCGCTTGCAGATGCTGTTTCACTCGGACCAAGCCACCACTGAGCTCTGGCAAGTTTGTGTGCCATGTCGAACTCTACAGTGTTGTCGTCGATGAGCTCAAAGACTGAACCCCTCTCGGAGATGTAGCCTTCTTCGACCATCTCGGTACCAGGTGATACTGGACCTGTTGGTACACCAGTTGCTGCAATGTCGTAGTACTCGTTCGCACCACCATCTGGTGGGTTTGCAGTTGCGTGGCCATACAGAACCTCCTCATTGTCGGAGGTAACATCAAATGCTCCACCGTTGGTCTCTGCCTGGAAGTCAAAGGTCGCGTCTCCTGGAGTACCGGTCGTAAGGTCGTCTACACCAAATAGGAAGTAGTCAACGAACTCGTTTGACGAACCGGTTCCTGCCTTTTCTGCAATTCCGAACATGAAGTCAGGGGCTGTTGCACCGAACATCAAGTCAGAACCTGCACTCAAAAGCAAGTCTCCCATAAGGTCGTTACCACCGAGGTCGACAACGTCCTGGATAAGGATTGCACCACCATCTGGAGGAGCAAATGCGTTGTCGCCGTCGCCGATTTCGTCATACCTTACTTCAAGGCCAGGTGATGCGTATTCTGCTACACCATAGTCGTCGCTCGAGGATGAGATCTTCATGAAGACTGAACCTGCTGGAATTGCATAGTCAGCAACTGGGTCTCCGTCATCATTGGAGTCACACTCTGCGGCTGGGCCACTGAGGTCAAGCGGAACCAAGAACTCATCGTCTGAGAGATCCCCAACACCGTCGAATCTGTCTACCTCGAACACTGAACCAGTGTCACCTGAGGAAACTTCAACATAAGGCGCGTAGATAACACATGATGACTGGTCTACACCAACACCATTGTTGTACCTTGGACCCTTACTCTCGGAAATGTCCTTGTCTGAAGTTTTAAGTTCAAACTTCAAGTTGCTCCTGTCTTCAGAAGTCAAGTCAAGTCCCTTGTATGAGAGTTTCCATGAGGCTGGCTCTTCTACGATTGTTACGTAGTCTCCAGGCTCAAGCTCCTCTTCACCAGAGCTTGAGATGTCCTCAATGTCATCTGAGAAGACAATGATTGTTCTCAAAGTGTCTGGTGTTTCTGGGTCTCCGTCAAGGCCTCCTGGGTCAGGTGCTGCGTCCATGTTCTTCCATCCAAGTGCGCACTCATATGAGGGGTTTGTGTTCTCATCTGAGTCAAGCTCCTGTCCATCTTCACACTCAATCTCGTGTGAGAAGATTGCAACATCAGCCCACTTAGCTCCGAAGGTGTAACCAGGTGCTACTTTGTAGACGTGGAATCTGTATTCCTTACCATTGACCATCATTTCTTTGGTGTCTCCGGGGTCTACCTTGTCCTTCTCAAGAACATTGTCGTTGGCATCAAGCACAGAGATAATAGCGCTTGTGGTGTCACCGTGTGCCTCAAGGTCGTCCAACTGGAACTTAAGGTCATCAACCTGAAGGAATTCTCCCTGGTTGAGGATACCACCAACTGACTCTTTTGCCAATTTGACTGAACCACCATTTACCAGAGTATTCTCGTTCAAGAGAGTGTCTACTGGCGCGGTCATCTCTGAAATTATCCACTCTTCACCAAGGAAGTATACCTTGAGTCTGTGGGTTTCAGTTGCATCGTCAATGTCTCCATCTACTGATTTGCAGTAAGTGAAGTCATTGTCTTCTGAGTCAGTACATACAGGAATACCGAGTTCGTCTCCTCCAGGTCCGTCAAACTTCAAGGTATATGCCAAGAAGTCAAGGTCACCGACTACATCGTCAGGATCTTCATCAAACCTGTTCTCTGCTACGAGCCACATATTCTGCATTTCGACATAAGTGTTTCCAGAGTCTGAGTCTGTCAGAGTCATGTCTGCAAATGTTGAGAATGCTCCTCCGTCAATGTTGTAGAGGAATGTCTCTGATACTCCAAGGTCTCCGCCAGCACCATCAGTGAATGGATTTGCATTCTCTGATGTGTCTGAACCACCCATCTCGTACTCCGCATCGGAGTCACCTGCAACGTTGTCTTCCCTGTCCATGAGCTCCCTGTTCATGAAGTCTCCGATCAGGTTCTCACCAGTCCATGTTCCTGCAGCAACTGAGCCAGGTACGGTAATTTCCAACCTTGCTTTCTCGTCGCTAATGGAACAGGTTCCTGCTGAGCCGTTTCCGCTGCCATCACTGGAACAGGATGCTGTACCAGTTACTGAGGCTGTCAGAGTCTCTGATTTGTATGACTCTGCTGCCATCTTCCCAACTATCAAGGCTGCTGCGACACCGTCGCTAGGCAACGATTTGCTGCCTACTACAACCTTTGCTACTGGGGCACCGTTGTTGTCTACAAGCGTTGTGGAACCAAACAAGAGGCCCGCAAACGCTGCAGAACTGGCAAGAATTGTTGCGCCTGCAACAATGGCTCCCATTTTCTTCAGGTTTACTTTCATTTGTTCACCTCAAATTCACCGCCTAGGTATGGGCCGTATAAAATATTTAACGGCGGTGATACACTTTTTAGGCCCAAAACACCATGAGGAGATTCTCCACATGGCATGGGATAGCGAGACACCTGTCTCTACTATCGTTAACTGACTGTCTCTGGGAAAATCTTTATAAACATTGTTTTCAAACCTAAACTCCAGTTTATAAACGGTAGTTTTGACTTAGACAATAGGCGTAAGGTTGTTACGTTCATAAGCGTTGTCCTCTCGATAGATTTAAAATTACTATGCTCGCACATCGACGGCCATCCCGTCATAGGCTATCTCGGTTTTCTTGAATACCTTCCTCGCTTCTTCGAGGAGAATGGCGATGTCAGAGTATCTTGGACTGATGTGTGTTATTATCAGTCTTTTTACCTTTGCCTTCTTCGCTGCAGTTGCAGCTTGGGCGGCAGTGCTGTGCATTCTTTCCTCAGCATCCTCTTTCAAGGAGGAATCAAACGTGCCCTCGTGTATCAGCAGGTCGGCATCTTTTGCCATTTCTACTATATTACTATTATAGAGAGTATCTCCAGTATATACTATCTTCCTGCCGGGCTGGACCCATGAAACATCCGCGAGTTTGATTGTTCCTTTTTCTGTTTTCACTTTCCCCTTCTCTTGAATCGTCTTGAACATATCTCCCTTCAGCCCGAGTGAGTGCGCTTTTTTCTCATGGAACTTTATCTTTTCATCCTCCTGGAAAACAAAGCCGTATGCTCCAGTGCAGTGCTTGACCGGGAACGCGGTAACCGTAAACCCTGGCCGGGAATATAGTTTGCCTTTGCGGATGTTTGTTTTTTTCACAAATGCATAATCACGGGGCTCTATCGCCTTTGGAATGAAAAGGCTGAGAGGTTTGGGCGATGGCGAAGACAATCTCAATGTTTCAAGAAGACCATACATGCCAAGGAAGTGGTCGAGGTGCGGATGGGAAATGAAAATGGCGTTGATACTGCCATAGCCAACCTTGTATTTCATGAGTTGGCGCTGGGTCCCCTCGCCGCAGTCCCAGAGCATCAGCTCTTTTTCATACTTTAGAGCTATTGAGGGCATACCTCGTTCGAGTGTTGGGATGCTCCCCGAGGTTCCGAGAAAAGTAATTCTTAGCATTGGTGAAGAAAGACTGCCGACACCTTTTTAATATTTAGTTTCGCGAGTTAGCCTATGCCACAGAACTATTTTTTGACTGGGATGCCAAAGGCGGGTAAAACAACCGTTCTCTGGGAACTTGTAAATGACTTGAGGGATAGGGGACTCAAGGTCGGTGGATTCCTTTCACCGGGCGAGCAGCACCACGGAACAAGGACAGCGTTCCACGTGGTTGATGTTCAAAGCAGAAAGAAAGCAGTGCTCGCAGAAGTGCGGGGAGACGGACCAAAGGTCAGCAAGTATCACGTTAATATCAAATCGTTTGAGGGGGTAGCGGTTCCTGCCATGAAAAAATGCAGCCAATGCGATGTCATGGTCATTGACGAGATTGGCAGGATGGAAATGAAGAGCAGAAAGTTTTTGAAAGAGCTTGACAATATTCTTGATTCGGATGTTCCTTTGATTGCATCGCTTGGCAGTGATTATGTAAAAAAGTTCGGCGCGCTTGGAGAGGTTTTGAAGGTGACTCCGAGCACCAAGGAGAGAATACACAAGCTGCTTCTTGAGGAAGCGGGCAGCACAATCAAGAAGAGGAAAAAACCTGCGCCTGCAAAGAAGAAGAAACCGGCAAAGAAACCAAAGAAACCGATGATGGCTGCGCCTAAAAAAGCGCCGAAGAAAAAGGTTCAGAAAAAAGTTTCCAAGAAAAAGGCGAAAGTTAAAGCATCAAAGACAAAGAAAAAACGTGCGCCTGCAAAGAAGAAACAATCCAAGAAGCCTCTGAAGAAAAAATCTGCGCCCAAGAAAGCACCTCCGAAACCAGAGAAGAAAAGGAAAAAGGGCGGATTTTTCGACTCAGTAAAAGACTTCGTTGGAATTTGATTTTTTTATTTTCCAATTTTTTACCAATTCTAGAAAACCATATTAAGGTTAGTGTGAGAAAAACTCGCTATGGCAAATAATTCTACTTCGAACCTGACGGTTAATGAACTCCCGGACCTGACAGTCCTCGAGCCATATCTTGGGAAAGATTTTGTCTCACAGCTGATGGCAGCAGACCCGCTCATGGTTTCTGCCGGTATCATTGTAGCTGCATTTGTTCTTGCTACATTGGTTTTGATGATACTGAAGCTTATCACAAGCCAAGTAGCCAAAAGGACAAAGACAGAACTGGATGACAAGCTGCTTGAGACTGTGCAGACGCCAGTGTTCCGGCTTATTATCATTGGGGGATTCTACCTCTCGATAGCAAACCTTGGAATAGCAGGTGGGACAATAGAAATCATACTCCGCCTGATACTGACTTTCGCGTACCTGACAGTAATCTTCTTTGTCCTGAAAGTGCTCAGGGTGTTTGTCGATTACGGACTCAAGAATCTTGCGGCAAAAACAGACAGCGCGATGGATGATGAGATAATACCCATATTCCACAAGGCGGCTGTGATAGTCGTATGGGCCTTTGGCCTTATCATGCTCTTGGGAACATGGGGGGTCGATGTCGCTCCGTTCCTGGCTGGACTTGGGATAGCAGGCCTCGCGATTTCATTTGCACTGCAAAGCACCCTCTCAAATGTTGTCTCAGGCATCTCAATAATCATGGACAAGACATTCAAGGTCGGTGACAAGGTTGAGCTTGATTCAGGTGAAGTTGGGGAGATTCACGAGGTTACCTTGAGGAGCACGAGAATCCGGACCTACAACAATGAGGTCATTATCATACCGAACAACAACATGGCATCAGCAAAAATCAAGAACTATACCCAGCCAGATTTGAAACTCAGGGTGGTTGTGCCGTTCACTGTTGAGTATGGAAATGACCCGGACAAGGTTATCAAATTGATAACTGCGGCAGTGAAAAAGGGAATCAAGGGGACGATGAAGGAGCCTGCTCCGGATGTTGTATTCGTGAACATGAACGACTTCTCCCTGGACTTCCAGGCAAGACTCTGGGTTGAGCATTATGGGGAGGCTTATGCAAAGAAGCTTGAGACGACCGACCTGATTTACAATACCCTTGGAAAGAACAAGATTGGAATCCCGTTCCCGACAAGGACAATCCACATGAAGAAGGAATAATTCCTTCTCATTTTTTACTTACTTTAAAGAAAATCAATCCCACCAGAAGTACTACTATCTGCATCAGCCAAAGATTCAGTTCAAATGTAATTAGCATGAACAGTGATGACCCTATTCCAAGCCATGCTAAAACTGGAATTCCTACAAATCTTGGGCTTGTGAATTCTCGCCTCAGTTTTTTTCCTGCCAATGCAATCAAAGCGGCATTGACAGCAGCGTAAGCGATGAATACCCCAAGGTCAGTCAGCTGGGCAATCGTCTTGATATCGCCTGAGAAGGAGATTATGGCGGCCACCAATGCAGTAGCCGCTATCGCGTACATGGGAGTCCCGTGGGAATCTGTTTTTGAGAGGAATTTTGGCAGTGAATTTCCTTTTGACATCCCATAGAGGATTCTTGATGCTGCAATCAGGAAAATAAGAACTGTATTCCCAGTTGCGAATAATGCTATGACTGAGAGTATTGACGCGTAGCCCCCAAGCCCTCTTGTGACTACCATCGTCAGTGGGGCATCTGATTCTGACAATGCCTCAGATCCGACTTCGGCAACAGCGGCCATGGACACTAGGATGTAAAGAATTGTCGATATGAGTAGCGAAATAATCAGAGCAAGTGGTATGTTTTTCCGGCTGTCTTTTACCTCCTCTGCAAGATTAGCGATGTTCTCGAATCCTATATATGCGAAAAAAATGACACCTATCGCTCCCATTATCCCAGCTATACCGGTTTCTGGAAGCTCGAGGATATTCCCTGGGACTTCTGGCGGGAACAATAACCAGATTGCAACTACAAGTAGAAGTCCGCTTGCCTCGATTACCGAGGCGAAATTGTTGAATTTGGCAGATTCACGTATGCCGAGATAATTGAGCGCTGCCATAAGGAAAATCAGCCCGGCTGCGACAATTGTTTTGTCCCCGCCGAACATACTGACAAAATAACCTGCGAACCCAAGTGCGACCGTGGCAGCCGCAATCACAGTGCCAACAACAAGAATCCAACCGATGACAAATGAGAATGTTTCGAAATGGAATGCTTTTTTAGTGTAATGATATTCTGCTGCTGCTCTTGGGAACATGCTTGACAATTCTGCGTAGCTCAGGCCAGTGAAGATTGCTATGATTGCTGAAACAAGGAACGCAAACCAGAGCATGTTTCCTGCCAGGCCAGCCCCTACCCCAATCAAAGCGTAGATGCCTGCCCCCAGTATTATACCTATGCCATAGAGAATTGTAGATATTAATCCAAGTTCCCTTTTGAGCGCCATTATGTACAGAAAAGCAGATTAGGTTTATATTGTTCGCGGAATGGCAAATTTGAAAAAAGGTAAAAAGAAAAAATCAGTTCAGGTTGGCATAGAAGTAATATGTTTCGTTGGTGCCTGATGCCTCAGGTGTTGGCACCATCACTTCATAGTCTCCTGCAGCCCCGTTCCACAAAGTCCCTCCTGAAATTATAGACGAGCAGAAGAGCATGTCTGGTTTTGTAGGCGTGGTTGCTGATTTCAGGGCACATGTTCTGAACCCGCCTGCAGAGCCGGTATCTGCATAGCTTGCGTTGCTGATTGTCGCGGTCCCGATTCCGATAGTGCAGTTGGTGCTGCTGAAGGTGCTGTTTCCTGAATCAGTAGCGCTGGAAGTCAGGCTCCATGCGTTGTCTATGTCAACTCCCTCTGCCCCTGTTACTGTTGTTGGGTCAGACAGTGATGAGTTTGTTGAGAGACATACAACTCCACCAGCAGCTGGTGCCCAGCTCCAGGAATACACATTAGTTCCTGAGAGGTCGTTGAGGAAAATATTTCCAACAACATCACCATAGAATGCTGCCCATCTTTCAGTTAGCTGCGTTGATGAGATGTTGACTCCGCTCACATTTCCTCCTTCTGTTGAAAGGTTTCCTGCTGCGCTTCCGTTGAACCTTCCATTGTATGTTACGTTGCTAACGTTGGCTCCATAGAGGCTGACGTTGGCAGTTGTAACGTTCAATGGAGTTGCGTTGCTCATGATTCCGTAGATGCTGCCAGGAGTGTGGCTGCTCAATGTGAGTGTGTTGGCACCTTCATTGAGCGCAGCTCCTGTGTTTGACCAATTGCTTCCATTGTACTTCTGGAGTTCAAAGGCACTTTCATTGTAGCCAATGGATTCCCCTGCTGTCCAGGTCCAGACGATTGTCCCTATGGACTCTGAGCCTGAAAGGTCGACGAACTTGTTCTCAAAGCTCGTATAGTTGGCTGGCAGTGCTGCGCCGCTGCTCCAGTTCATTGAGAAGCTGCCTCCAGCAGAGACTGAATCCAGAAGAGAGATGTCAGTGTAATCGCTCATGTCACCAGCTGGTCTGTCAAATACCAATGAACTGATGTTCAGGTCAACTGAATTTCCAAGGTTGTTGTCCACCTGGAAGTCCTGGGCGTTGTTATATGTTCTTGAATTCAATACTGTTGTGTTGTCTGAATCCAGGACATAGATACCGTACTGGGTGTTGTTGCATGCTATTGAATCTTCAATCGAAGTGTCATTGGATTCATTGACAAGTATACCAATTGCATTGTCGCAGAACCATGATGGGTCGATGAAGACATCAGTAGACTGGACTATGTGTGTTCCTGCAGTGTAGCCGGAGACCATCGGGCAGTCGATTATGGAGACGTTGCTGGCAACGCTGTCCACCAGGATACCGTAGGTGTCACCAGTTGTGCCGTTGTTGGATATCGTGTAGCTGTTGCAGTTGAGTACGACATTGTCGGATGTTATCTTGACACAAGTCTGGGCCGCGCCATAGCTTATGGCCGCACCCTCAAGGTCTGCAGTCAGCTGGTAGCTGCCGTTTGAGGTTATCTCCTGGCATGCTGTTATGTTGAATGAAGGCTCTGTTACCTCGGGAACCGTGCCGTTGCTGTGCATGAAGCTCGACCAGCTCGGTGCGCTGAATGTGAGCGTTGTTCCTGAACATGCTATGCCAGTACACACTCCTCCTTCGCAGTCGCTTCCGATGTAGCTCTCATCAGCCACTACAGTTGAGCCTTGCATCACCGCTGTGCTTGTCACGAATGATGAATTGTAATTGATGCTGAAGTCAGAACAGTTCACGCCGTACATAGTGATGTTTGCCGTGCTGTTGAATGCTTGGTCGAACGCTGCTGACCCAGAGTCTACTGCTGTGATGTTGTCCAACACATATAAGTTGGCCTCAGAAAGAAGGAAGCTCGAACTTCCGTTGAAATCCAGCAAGGGATAGACAATGTCCGCTGTGCCGTCGGTCGAGCGGAAGGTATCATTGGACAACGTGAAATGGAATCCGTTGAGATCCATCCTTGGCCCTACAAAGATGTTGTCTGAGAAACTTATGTTGCTCGTTGTGGCTCCTGCATCAGTCACCACCGACTGGACAGAAGGATTGGAATCAAAGTAGTTACCCGAGATGGAAGCAGAGGTCACTCCGGACTTTATCTCAAGCTTGTTCGAACCGGTGCCCATGAACCTGTTACCTGAGACAGTGACATTCGAGCCTGAACTTATCTGCAGGAGTGGGGTTGCCCATGCGCCGCAGGAGAGGTTGTTGTCCTGGAAGAGGACATCATTGGCATTGAGCTCGGCCACATTGTCTCCAAAGCAGTCGTTCCTTTCTATCGTATTGTTCCTGACTGTGGCTGAGCCAGAGAGATATACGGCCCGGATGAAGTTTCCTCCGCTGGTATGACGCAGATAGGAATCTTCAAGCGTGTTGCCATATGCATTCGCATTCTGAATGACAAAGTTGTTCTGGTTCACTGTGATATTGTTGCGCCTGACGGTATTGTTGTGCGGTCCTGCGGCCGGAGTGCTCCCCCAGAGGTAATACCCGCTGCTTCCTGTGATGTTCAAATCCTCAAACAGGTTGTCATCTGCATCGGTCAACACCACAGTCTGGCTGTTGGTTGCCCTGAGAGTAGAATCCCGGACCACATTGCTGCCCGTATTGTCCCCAACCATATCCAGAGCGTACAGGTTGGAAGTGACGTTCACCTCTTGTATAAGTACATTGTGAGTAATTCCCCTAATCGATATACCTCCTGCACCTGACTGGGAAGAGCTGAGGTTCACATTCTCTATCGTAGTGTAGTTGGCATGTCCAAGGTGTATCTGGCCCTGATAGACTCCGCTTCTGTAGCCGAATCCATTTATGTTGCAGTTTTTGATGGTAACATTGCTGACATTATATACTACGATTGCGTTGTCATTGATGCTGCCGCCGTTTCCGCTCATGCCGTATCCTTTGCAGTCGATTGTAATATCTGATGCATTGGCTATGAGCCCGTAATCTGGGCAGACCTCACCACCTGTGCTGTTCTTGAGATTGGTTGTGAAGTTGACCGACGCATATAACACGTCTCCGCAGACGAATGGCGGGGGCGATTGGATTGTCAGATTATTGCTGCAAACCGTGCTTCCATCCTCGCCACCAGCATTTGGCGTGATGCATCCCTGCCAGACATCTCCAAGGGAGGTTTCGTTGCTTACTATAAGGTCGGTCCGATTTTGATACAATGCATCTATCTGCTCAGCAGAAAGCGACCTGTTGAAGAAATTGAAATCGTCGATTGTTGCACCAAGGTAGTAACTTGCCCAATAGCCAATATTGGTAGGGTTAGCTGGAGCATCCTGGCCAAGGCCCGTTGCGGCAGAACCATCCGGCTGGCCATCCAGGTAGAATGTAACGTGAGTGCCATTGTGGGTAAGGGCGATGTGGTGCCAGACATTCGGTGAAACAACAGTGTCAGAGTTAAGCCAACCTGAACCAGAATTAAAATAGGCGAGGTAATTGCTATTATCGAAAGCAAATAGATATGTATAGCTACCTCTTGAAAGTATGCCCTGGTATCCGCTCTTGGTGCGGTTTACCCATAAAGAGATTGTGTAATTCGAGCGCAGATTCAAATCTGTGGAAGTCCCGAAGTTGATATAATCACTCGTTCCATCGAATGTGTATGCCCCCAGGCCATCATGGCCTCCAGTTGAATTCCAAGTGGCTCCATTGACAGTGCCGTCATGACCCCTGCTTGAATAGTCCTTGGTCCAGGTAGAATTACTGGTTCCGTTTTCAAATGGAAGATTCAAGACAGCAATTGAAGTGTCATCCAAAAACCAGTTCGTGATGTTTTGTATCTCTTGCCCGTTTGAATCATACGTATCATAGTATAGTGTAAGATTTTCATCAGTCGTATTTGTACCAAGAGTGCTGTTCAGGGTTACATTAACTGCAACTGGGGGGACTTGTGGAACTGGCGGAATGTAATCGCCCACCCAGGGGCCATAGTCAATGATATTGGAACTGACATTCCCCCGGTCTGAGCTGCTGTATGGGTATTCGGCGCCAGTGTCCCCATAATCATCGCTGTTTGAATCTGATATGTTTATGGAGTTCGAGAAGATGTCACTCCAGTTGTTCCCTCGGGCGCAGAGGGCGCAGCTGGTCCCGTTGGTTATGTTGAATAGGTTCGTGGCTGAATCGGAATATGCCTGAAGAACTGTACTGTTTGTGAAATTGTTGTAGTAGACCAATGTGTTGGTTGCTCCGGTCAGATTAACTCCGACAGAGTTGCTGATGAGTTCGTTGTTCCTCAGCGTGTTGTTGTTTGCACTGTTGATTACCCAGATTCCTGCTCCGGCGGTGTCATTGATAGTATTGTTCTCAACAATGGAGGCAGTTGTCCCATTGAGCAGGATGCCGTATTCGTATGGGTCAATCATGCAGTTTTTGATTGTGACATTGCTAAATGAACCGACATAAACCCCATATGTGTTTGACGCATTCTGGCCGTTAATGGAGTGTCCGGCACAGTCAAGGACTATGTCTGATGCGTTGATTATGAGTCCATGCTGGGGGCAGAGGTTTCCACCGGTTGAATTCAATAGGTCAGAAGTAAGCGTGGTGCTTGTGTCAATCACCTCACCGCAATCAGGAGTGATTTGAAGCTGGTCGGTACGTGGATAGTAATCATATGAGCTGGAGCCAGTCTCAACCTCATAAGAAGAGTCGCAGATGCCATCAACAGGTGAGAGATCAATACACCCTTCTCCCTGTGAATCGTGATTCCTCCAGTAGTTTCCAACATTTGAGCGGTTGAAACTATATGTGGAATATGAATCGACATCCATTGTATCTTTTCCTATGAAATCATTGGCCCAGATAACTGTCCCGGTGTTAGCCGCATTTGTATAGAGGCGCATGTAGAAGTTGACACTTGAAAGATTGAAGATATTTTCAGTGACATTGATGTTCTTACTTGGATAGTAATACAGGTAGTACCCCAAATCGTCAGGGCTGCTGAATAGATTTCCTTTTATCTGCCCATAGTTACAGGTGCTAGTGTAGAGCTGCTCCTCATTGGTTCCAATAACATCAAGGAATGTGTTGTTTTCCACGAGGAAGTAGTCTGTGTAGGAAAGATGCACTCCCCTATCATCTGCATTTGAGAATGTGTTGTTGATGAATGATGAATTGTATATGTATGCAGTCCAGACACTGTATTCATATTGGTCGATTGAGCAGTTCTGCACTGTGAAGTTGTAGAGGAAACGAAGGTCTATGCCATGGCCAGTGATAGCGCCATTGTCAATTATTCCGATATTGTTGCAGTCAAGAGTTACGTTGTCCCTATACCAGGATATTACCTCTTCTGTGAAGGTCCCTGCGGCAGTGACATCCACCCTGGCATTTGAGTTGACATTTGCAACCGCGTCCTGTATGTTGCTCATATTGACAGTGACACCGTTTGTCGTTCCTCCGAATTCAAACTTGTTGTCGTATGCTGGATTGACTGAGACTGATGAGAGGCTAGGGAACGGTCCGCAGTCCTGCAAAGGCCTCTCATGGCCAGAGCCTCCCAGGTAGGCGTTTCCAACTGCTCCTGAGCCATCATCCACACACCAGTTGTTGGTGCTGATTCCAAGGGCGCTTCTGCCTGCAAGACTATCAGCCAGGTAAACTCCGCTCTTGTAGAATGTGTTTTTCCAGATGCTGTTGTTAAAAGCTAGTGCAGACTCAGTGATCCTAAGCGCATCAAGAGTGCCTGCCGTGTCGAATATGTTTCCGGTTATGTTATTGTTTTTGCAATCATAAGTACTTTGATATATGTAAAGATGGTCATCTGTACTGTTGAAGAGGTTGTTCTTGATTGTATTGTAGTTGGAATTCAGAACCTGAAGTTGTGCATGATTTGCCCCAAGAATGTCAAAGAATGAGTTATTTTCGAAGGTGTTGTAGTTTGAATAACCTAAGTGTGATTCATCATAGCCGTTTGTTAATGTGTTGTTCAGGAAGCTGCTGTTGTATATGTAATCCAGGTATAATCCCTGGTCGAACTGGTCGATTGAGCAGTTCTGCACTGTGTAATTGTAGAGGAAACGAAGGTCTATGCCATGGCCAGTGATAGCGCCATTGTCAATTATTCCGATATTGTTGCAGTCAAGAGTTACGTTGTCCCTATACCAGGATATTACCTCTTCTGTGAAGGTCCCTGCGGCAGTGACATCCACCCTGGCATTTGAGTTGACATTTGCAACCGCGTCCTGTATGTTGCTCATATTGACAGTGACACCGTTTGTCGTTCCTCCGAATTCAAACTTGTTGTCGTATGCTGGATTGACTGAGACTGATGAGAGGCTAGGGAACGGTCCGCAGTCCTGCAAAGGCCTCTCATGGCCAGAGCCTCCCAGGTAGGCGTTTCCAACTGCTCCTGAGCCATCATCCACACACCAGTTGTTGGTGCTGATTCCAAGGGCGCTTCTGCCTGCAAGACTATCAGCCAGGTAAACTCCGCTCTTGTAGAATGTGTTTTTCCAGATGCTGTTGTTAAAAGCTAGTGCAGACTCAGTGATCCTAAGCGCATCAAGAGTGCCTGCCGTGTCGAATATGTTTCCGGTTATGTTATTGTTTTTGCAATCATAACTGCTTTGATATATGTAAAGATGGTCATCTGTACTGTTGAAGAGGTTGTTCTTGATTGTATTGTAGTTGGAATTCAGAACCTGAAGTTGTGCATGATTTGCCCCAACAATGTCAAAGAATGAGTTATTTTCGAAGGTGTTGTAGTTTGAATAACCTAAGTGTGATTCATCATTGCCGTTTGTTAATGTGTTGTTCAGGAAGCTGCTGTTGTATATGTAATCCAGGTATAATCCCTGGTCGAACTGGTCGATTGAGCAGTTCTGCACTGTGTAATTGTAGAGGAAACGAAGGTCTATGCCATGGCCAGTGATAGCGCCATTGTCAATTATTCCGATATTGTTGCAGTCAAGAGTTACGTTGTCCCTATACCAGGATATTACCTCTTCTGTGAAGGTCCCTGCGGCAGTGACATCCACCCTGGCATTTGAGTTGACATTTGCAACCGCGTCCTGTATGTTGCTCATATTGACAGTGACACCGTTTGTCGTTCCTCCGAATTCAAACTTGTTGTCGTATGCTGGATTGACTGAGACTGATGAGAGGCTAGGGAACGGTCCGCAGTCCTGCAAAGGCCTCTCATGGCCAGAGCCTCCCAGGTAGGCGTTTCCAACTGCTCCTGAGCCATCATCCACACACCAGTTGTTGTTGGCAATTCCAAGGTCATCTCTGCCTGCCAAATCATCCCCAATGTAAACTCCGCTCTTGTAGAATGTGTTTTTCCAGATGCTGTTGTTAAAAGCTAGTGCAGACTCAGTGATCCTAAGCGCATCAAGAGTGCCTGCCGTGTCGAATATGTTTCCGGTTATGTTATTGTTTTTGCAATCATAACTGCTTTGATATATGTAAAGATGGTCATCTGTACTGTTGAAGAGGTTGTTCTTGATTGTATTGTAGTTGGAATCCAGAACCTGAAGTTGTGCATGATTTGCCCCAAGAATGTCAAAGAATGAGTTATTTTCGAAGGTGTTGTAGTTTGAATAACCTAAGTGTGATTCATCATTGCCGTTTGTTAATGTGTTGTTCAGGAAGCTGCTGTTGTATATGTAATCCAGGTATAATCCCTGGTCGAACTGGTCGATTGAGCAGTTCTGCACTGTGAAGTTGTAGAGGTACCTCAGTTCTATGCCGTTTCCTGTGACAGCGCCATTGTCGATTGTTCCTATATTATTGCAGTCAAGGGTGAGATTATCAAGGTAATATGCGATAATGCCCTCTGTCTGTGTTGTTGGTGTAGTCACATTGACAAGGGCCCCGTGCGGAGCGTTTGCTACAGCGTCAGCTATGCTGGTGAAGTTCACATCCACTCCGCTCGTTGTCCCATCCCACTCCCAATTACCATCATATGACTGGTTGATTGATATCACAGACATGTTGGAAAATGGGCCGCAGTCCTGCAAAGGCCTCTCAAGGCCATTCGAGGAAGTCATGTTGAAATACGCATTGCCAATCCCATCAACGCAGAAAGAATTATACTGCAACATGGCTTCTGTTCTGCCTGCAAGCGAATCAGTTATTGCCACCCCCCTGCCAAGAAAAATATTCTTCCATATCTTGTTATTGTTGGTTGCGCTGTTAGAATAGACATAGAGTGAGTGTTGTGTTGAACCAACCGAATTGAAGGTGTTGTTGGTTATATTGTTGTAGGTGGAGCCTGAAGTCATATCGATTTGGTAATCGCCTGAGGTAAGGCCGAAATAATTGTCTGATATTGTAAGGTAATCCCCGCCAGCATTGTAAATTAGGTGGCCACTTGTACCAGGACCTCCATAAAAGGAGTTATTGTTGATTGTGATGTTGGATACTGCTGCCAGGAAATCGATTGCATAGTAATCGATGTTACTGAAAGAGTTGTTTGTAATTGAACCACCATCCCAGTCAGTCTGGACCCTAATACCATAATCATAGTCAGTGATGTTGCAACCAGTGATAGTTACATTTGTCTTTGACTCTATAATGCGGATTGCTGCCCCGGTCGAATCACCATCAAGCACGGTATTGTTGCAGGTGAGTGTAAGGTCAGATGCGTTTATTTTGATAAGGCCTAGATTGTCTGCGTCGTTCACTGTATATGTGCCGGAGCACAAGGTCGTGTCGTTGTTTACATAAAGTTCATCAGCAGGGGTTACACATGCTGAAAAAGAGAGGTTGATTAGTCCAAATATTAGCAATAATACGTATACTGTTCGCATGACTCCTTTAGTTATATAATATTTATAAAGAATACGTCAGGCGATTGAATAACTAGTGATAAAAAATAGAAAAATCAGTCAAGGTTCACGTAGAAGTAATAGGTCTCAGTTGTCCCTGCCCCTGTTGGTGTTGGCACGATGACTTCAAAGTCTCCGGAGTCCCCATTCCAGATTGGCCCATCCTCTTCAATATCAGCGCAGAAGGCAATGTTTGACTTGGCAGGTGTTGGAACTGTCTTGATTGCGCAGGTTATGTATCCGCCTGCTGAACCAGTATCTGCGTAGGTGGCATTGGCAATTGATGTTGCGCCCAAATCGAGCGTGCAGTTGGTCTGGTCAAATGTATTCACCGCAGAATCTGGGGCAGTTGGGGTGAATGACCATGCGCTGTCAATGTCGCTCGCACTTGCCGGGAAGACTGTGAATGTGTAGAGCGAGTTGTTGGTTGAGACACAGACCACACCGCCCGCAGTAGCATTCCAAATCCAGCTGTAGATGTTGCTCGCTCCTGTGAGGTCGGTGAGCAGGATGCTTCCATCGAATGTTCCGTAGAGCGCTGACCACCTTTCAGTAAGCTGGCTGGTATTCACGTTAAGGTTAGTGAAGTTTCCTCCGGCTGTTGTTGCGTTTCCTGCAAAGCCTGACTCGTTGTACCTTGCATGCTCAGTCTCGTTGACCTGCGCCCCTTCAAGTGTAGCGGCTTGTCCAATGGTCCCGTTTTGGAGTATTCCATATGTGCTGGCGGGGTTCATGCTGCTCAGGGTAAGCGAGTTGGCTCCGGCGTTGAGCGCTGCGCCGGTGTCGCTCCAGTTGGTGCCGTTCCATTTCCACAGTTGGAGCTGTGACTCGTTGTATATCAAAGACTCGGCATCGTTCCAGGTCCAGCTTATCTGGTCTATTGAGACTGCGCCTGAGATGTTGCTTATCTCAACGAACTTGTCCCAGAAGCTGGTGTAGTTGGATGGAAGGGCGCTGGAGTTGGTTGCCCAACTGATGTTGTAGGCCTGACCCCCACTCTCAAATGTGTCCACCAAATCAAAGCTGGTGTAGTTTTGCATGTTACCAAGAGAATTGTCTACCATGAGGTTTGTGACTGCGATTGTATTTCCTGCCACAGATGATGTGAAGCTTGCGTGCTGTGTATTGTTGTATGTGTGGATGTCAGTTGCGTTCGTAACATTGGATGTGTCAAACTGCACACCAACATCATTGTTATGCGCTGTGATGTCTGTGAAAGTGCCATCATCTGAGTTGTATGCGTCCAGACCGTAGGTGTATCCAGATAGGCTTGGACAGTTCTTGAGCGTGACATTGTCTGCTGATGTAAGCAGGATACCATATGTCGTTCCACCAGTTCCATTGTTGGTTATGCTGTAGCCGTTGCAGTCAAAGACGACATTGGATGCGTTGATTTTGACACAGGCTGTTCCTGAATGTGGAGATGCACTGTTCGGCGCGCCTGCGAAGCTGTTGTTCATGGTGTATGTGACTGCGGAATCTATCACCGGGCAGTTCAGAACAGGTGCCTCAAGCACAGTTAGATTGTTGGAGCAGTGCTGCAGCCCATCTTCATAGCCGTCGTTCGGAGTTATGCATGCCTGCCAGACATCTCCGGCAGAGGTTTCCTGGGAAACAATGAGGTCTGTCCTATTCTGATATAGTGCACCTATCTGTTCAGGGCTGAGCGTCCGGTTGTATATCCTGACCAGGGCCACGTCAATGTTTGAAGAAAATATGGTGCCGTCCTTGTTGGCGATGCGAAGGTTCCTGTTGTTATCGTTAACAGGTCCGGACGCTACGGTATTGTTCGCAGCTTCTGTACCGTTTACATAGAGCCGGAGGGTTTCATTGTCATATGTGCCCACAAGGTGATACCATTCACCCAGCGTCATTTCGAAAGGCGCTGCTGCTCCATGTGTTGTTGTGCCTATCTCCACGCTGAATTTTGGTTCGTCGTTACTTCCCCCGTCAGTAAGTCCAAGATTCCAGGAATTTGTGCCCGGAGATGATCCGGTGTTCCACATTGCAACCCCATAGGTGTTGGTCCAGCTTATACTGGTATCTCTCTTCTTCACCCACGCCTCTACAGAGAATGCGCTCCTCATGCCAAGGTCGGCCATATCGAAGTCGCTGTTGGATATTATTATCTCATCATTGTTTGATGAATTGAAACGGTATTCGCCAAAGCCGTCAAATGACCCTGTACGATTCCAGTCGGCGCCGTTTACAGTGCCGTGGTGGTCGTAACCTGAATAATCATAAGTATCATTTGCCTCGAGTCCTCCGTTTGCCTCAAAGGGCAAGTTCAGTAGCATGACTGAAGTGTTGTCAACAAACCAGTTGGTGATATTGGTTATATTGTCTGTATCATTATCATATGCATCCCAGTGAACTGTGAGGTTCTCTGTGCTGTAGTTGGTTCCTAAGGTACTGTTGAGGGTCAGGTTCTGGACAATTGGCTTTGTGTTGTTTAGAGGTGGCAGTACTATTGTCAGGTTGTTGCTGCAGGCTCTCATTGCCGTCGGCTTTCCTGTCATTCGGTGTTATGCATGCCTGCCACTTATCAGTGACAGCAGTCTCATTGGAGACGATGACATCAGTCTCGTCCTGGTATATCAAAGCGACCTGTTCAGGAGATAATGCCCTGTCAAATATCATCACATCGTCGATTGTTCCGGGGAACTCTCTGCCGCCTGTGAATGGAGATGAACCGATCCGCACGTTGCTTGCGCCGTTGCCAACAGTGAAGGACTGCACAGTTGTATTCCTTAGCTGGCCATCGACATATATCTTGATTTCGTCTCCGTTGAATGTTCCGGTCACATGATACCATGTGTCTGCGCTGAGGTCTGAGACATAATCTGCGCTATAGGCAGTGCTCCCGGTCCCCATATAGAACGAGAGGCCATCTGCCGCATCCCTCCAGGCCAGCACCCAGCCCCTCCAGCTTGCGGCTGTCTTATCAGCGATTGATTTTGTGCCGGTGGTTGAATTGAATTCCTGAGATGGCTTTATCCATGCCATTACCGTCATACTGTTTACAAGATCGAATGTCCCTTCATTGGTTAACTGGATATAATCAGAACTGCCGTCGAACTCATATGCTCCGAAGCCGTCGTGGCCTCCAGTTGAACCCCACACTGGAGACCCTACAACGGTGCTGGAATCGTCAGTGCCGGCATAATCCGTAATATTGCTGCTGTTGTCAGCCTCGAAAGGCATGTTAAGCACCGCGAAAGAAGAGCCGTCCAGCCTCCAGTCAGTAATGTTTTTTACTTCATCCCCGTTTCCATCGTAAACATCGAAGTAGACGGTGAGGTTCTCTGTTGTGTAGTTGGTGCCGAAAGTGCTGTTCAGGGTGACGTTCTCCACCACGGGAGGCGTGTTTGTGACGTTGCTCTCCAGTATTCCGTAGATGCTGGCTGGATTATGGTTTTTCAGGCTGAGCTTGTTGTTGGTCGTATCTGGAGTAGCGTTTACAGATGTCCATCCGGATGAGTTGTCCTTCCAGACTTGGAATGTGCTTCATCATAGCCGCAGGATCGCTGCAGTCCAGTGCCAGACAACATCATCGATTGAGACTGTGCCATTGAGCGTTGTTATATTCACGAATTTCTGCTCAAACTGACATAGCCTCCAGGAGGCAGAGCAGATTCATTGGTATTCCAGTTGATGAAGTATGACTCGCCTATCGCGGCGCTCTCGTTCAGGGAAAGGTTGGTGAAGTTCTGGATATGTGCCTGCTGGACTGTCGAATACCATCTGGGTAATGTTGAATGTTATCGGCGCTGCCCCGGCAGATTGTCCACAAAGAAGTCGCGCGAGTTGTTGAAGAGGTGCATCTTGGTTATGTTCGTGCCATCCACCTTGAACTATCGCAAGGCCATCTGTTGCGCTCCGGGTCACTGTGTTGTTTATCAGGGTATTGTTGGCCCCCCTGGACAGCGATGCCCCTGGCGGTATTGTCATATACGAAGTTGTCTTTGATGGTGCAGTTGGCTGCATTGCTCCTTATCCCATCTGGAGCGGCAGAGACGTTGTTCCCTATCACAGTATGATTCGTCCATCCTGGCCTGAGCAGGATGCCTGCCCAGCCGTTTCCGTGGACCGCATTGTAATTCATGATGCAGTGGCTGGCATCCACGCGGATTCCGGCGCTGGTTGATTGAGTATCCTGTTCCCAGTCATATTGGTGTAGTCTGCCCATGTGAAGATGCCTATGTTGCTGTTGAATGCTGCGGTGCAGTTTATGATTGAGGTGCCGGTGGAGCCCGAATCCGCTATGAAAAAGCCCCTCCCAATGTTGTTGGTCGAGTTGTCCCTAATTAGGCTGTTCCCTATCGAGTTGGTCTCGATGTTGAAGCCGTGCCCTACGTTGTTGTCAGAGACGGAATCCTCTATCGTGTTGTTCTCCGAATAGTAATTGATTGCGAATCCCTGGATCTGGTTGTCATAGGCATAGCTCTCCCGGATTGTGTTGTTGGAGGCGTTCTCCAAGAGGAATCCCCTCCAGGAGTTGTTGATGGCCGTATTGCCAGTTAGGAGGTTGCCTGATGAGAGCCCTGTGAAGTAGAAGCCGTCTGAGGTGGTGTTCTCTGCCGTGTTGCCTGTGAAGTTATTATTGTCGGAACTTACGATGTCGAATGCCCTCCAGCCGTTTTTGAATGCGATGTTGTCATTCAGGACATTGCCATCAGAGAGATAGAGGTTGAAGGCGCTGACATTGTTGCTGGTGAGGATGTTGCTTGTGAAATCGTTGCCACTGCACGATATCACGGAGAATCCAGTCCCGGAGTTATTGTAGATCTGGTTTGTGTTGAATGTGTTGTTGTGGGATGAGTCCATGTGCAGCCCCTGCCAGCTGTTATTGTATATATGGTTCCAAGTGAAGGTGTTGTCCGTTGAGCCAGTCTCGAACAGGATGCCATCCTCTGAGTTGTTGTGAACATAGTTTCCGCCCAACGTGTTGAAGGATATGGATGTCAAGCGCATGCCCTTGAAACCGTTGTTGCGCATGGTGTTGGTGTTGAGCCTGTTGCCAGTGCTGTTGCCCAGCTGCAAGCCGTCACCGAGATTCTCGTAGGCCAGGTTACTTGTGAAGTTGTTGTCGTCACTGCGGTAGACGCGGAAGCCAGCCCAAGAGTTGTTGTATGCCGTGTTGCTGGTGAACGTGCTGTTTGAGCAGCCATCAATGTCAAAGCCGTTCGCAGGGTTGAGGCTCGCGTTGTTGCTGGTGAATGTGCTGTGGGATGTATTCTGCCCGAGCAGGAAGCCGCCCCAGCCGTTATGGGATGCCGTATTGTTGATGTATGTAGTGTAATGGCTGTTGCCCTGCAGCAGGAAGCCCGCTTCCGAGTTGTCGTATGCGATGTTGTCCTTGAAGTAAGTGTAATTCGAGCCAGTCTCGGTGCGGAAACCTTCCCAGCCATTGCCATAGGCCCAGTTACCTGTGAAGTTGTTGCCTGTGTTCTCACCAAAGGAGAATCCGTCGAGGGTGTTGTTGCGCGCTGTGTTGCCAAGCAAAAGGTTGTAGTCTGATGTTCCGCCGAATGCGGCTCCCCTGAGGCCGTTCTCTGCTATCATGTTGTTAGTCAGGTTGTTGTTCGAGCTGTTCCAGAAGCTAAAGCCCTCGTAAGTGTTGCTTATCACCGTGTTGTTCTCATAGGTATTGTTGGAGCTCTCATAGGAGAAAATACCTTGGCTGTTGTCATGCGCTGTGATGTTGATAAACGAGCTGAAGTTTGTCTGGGAAATCTCCACACCATAGGTGTAATTGGAGATGCTCGGGCAGTCCCTGACTGTGACGTTGGTGAGCGGTCCGACGAGCAGGATACCGATACGTGTCATCGGCCGTTCCATTGTTGGTTATGTTGTATCCGTTGCAGTCGAAAACGACATTGGATGATGTTATCTTAACACAGACTCCTCCTCCGAACGGGGCCGCATTGTTGGGCGCGCCAACATAGTCAATGCACCTGGTTGAAGGTTCCTGATGAACTTATTACCGGGCAGTTGGCAGTTCCCTGCAGGATTCCGTAAGTGGAAGTGGGGTCAAAGCTGGACAAACTAAGAGTGTTCGCGCCCGTGTCCGGGCTGCTGTTCATCAGGGTCCAGTTATTGGTAGTATTATACTTGTATAGGTATAGCTGTGATTCAGTGTAGCTTGATGCTTCGGCGTCTGTCCAATGCCAAACCACATTATCGATTGAGACCGTGCCCGCAATCTTGCTTATGTTCACGAACTTATCTTCGAAACTGATGTGGCTAGCTGGCAGGGCAGATTCATTGGTGGACCAGTTGATTGAGTATGATGCGCTGACTGCGAGACTGTCATTCAAGGACATGTTCGTGAAATCCTGGTAGTCACCTGCCGGGTTGGTCGAAGATGACATTGGTCATGTTATAGACTATCGTGGATGAGAGTGAGTTGTTTGTCCAGAAGTCCAGCCCATTGTTGTAAATGTGCTCTCGGACCATCGTGGTATCTGAGGCTCCCCAGATTGCCATTCCATAGAGAGTGTTGGTGCGAATCTCATTATCTTGGAAAAGGTTGTCAGAAGGCCCGCCATATACAGCAGCCCCGTAACCGTTGCTGTACATGGTATTGTTAGTCAGGTTGTTGAAGTAGGCGTTCGAATAGAGGAGAAGGCCCACCTGCGTATTGGAGTGGAATATGTTATCAGCCACTACAGTGTAATTGGCCTCCATCTCAATGCCGTGTTCATTGTTTCCATAACCTGTGTTGTTGGTAACATTGTGGTAGGCGCCCCCGTTTAAGCGGAATCCCATTGAGTTATTCCTGGCTATGTTGCCCACCATTGTGGTATGGTTGCTGTCCCTCATCTCAAATCCGTCGGCGTAGTTTGTGGCATTGCCGTTGAAATATGCAGTATTGTTAAGGAATTTGACGTAAGAGCTGTTGAGTGCATTGAAGCCCGCATCACTGTTATTGAATGCTGTGCTGTTGGATACCAGACTGTTGTTGGTGTCAAAGATAAGGACACCAGTTGAGTAATTTGATATTCCTGGGCAGTTCTTGATTGTGATATTCTCATTCGTGCCATTGACAATGATTCCGAAACTATTGACAGTGCCAGGCCCGGTAATGTTGTACCCGCCACAGTCATATACGACGTTTGATGCTACTATGACCACACAAGCATTTCCTCCGAATGGAGCTGCGCTGTTCGGTGCGCCAGTGTAGTTGATTAGTTGGGTATATGTCCCGCTGGAAGTGATGATTGGGCAGTTGCCAAGGTTCTCAAGAACTCCATAGATGCTTTGTGGGTTTACATTGCTCACATTGAGCGAGTTTGTCCCAACTGTAAGAGTCTCGTTCATCGGGCTCCAGCCAGAGGAGTTGTGTTTCCAGAGCTCTAGGCCATCCTCATCATAGCCTGGGAGCTCGCTGTCTGTCCAGTGCCAGAAGACGCTGTCTATGGAGACAGTGCCTGTAAGGTTTGATATGTTCAAGTACTTCTGCTCAAAGCTCCGGTAACCTGGGGGCACAGTGGTTTCGTTTGCTGACCAGTTGATGTAGTACATGGTGTTGAAATCAACGCTGTCGTTGATGCTCAAGTTTGTGTAGTTGACCAATGTGCCTGATGGATTGAGGAACAGAGTGTTGCTCATGTTGTAGTATCTGTATACTGCCTCGGAGTTCTCCACAAGAAGGTCATAGCCATTGTTGTAGACCACGTTGTCTGCAACGGTGGTCTGATTGGCATCCTCCAAGTAGATACCTGAGAAGATGTTGTCATGAGCAGTATTGTTTGTAAGCGTGAGTGGCCCGGCATTGGTAGACATCCTGATGCCGTGCGGAGTATCATAGACCGTGTTGTTGGTCAGTGTGTTGTTGGAACCTGAATAGAGGTAGAATCCACCATAGAGAGGGTTTGTGCTCGTGATGTTATGAATGAGATTATCTTTGAAGATGGTCCTGTCCATAGACCAAATGTAGAAGCCCCGGTATTGCATATCATAGATGTGGTTGCCTGTGAAGTTGGTGTCTGATATGCCATTGACTGAGGTGAAGCCATACCAAGCATCATGGATAGTATTGTTCTCGAAACTGTTGCCATCCCCCGTGAATATATCGAAGGCAGAGGTCGTCATTTCAGAGACGTTGTTGCCTATGAAGTCGTTGTTGTGGGAATCGTCCAGATATACACCATATGATGAACTTGAATTGCTGAGAGTATTATCAGTGAAGATACTTTGGTTGATTCCATCAAGGTGGAGGCCCCTTGAGAAGTTGTGGGCAGTATTATCGTACGCTGAAAGATATGTACTCCACTCAAGCTGGAAGGCATAGTCACTTGCGTTCAAGACAGAGTTGTTTGTGAGGTTGCTGAAGTTGGAATCATACAGGTAGAATCCTTTGTTTACTTCCTGGACCAGGTTGTCCATGAATGTGCTGTTCGGTGAGAATAATATATAGTATGCTGCGAAGGAGTTGTCCTGGACAGTGTTGTCTGTGAAGGTATCATTGCCGGTGTAAGATAGGAAGAAGCCATATGTGCTGTTCTCAACTACATTGCCAGTGTAAGTGTTATTGCCGCTGGGGGAGGAAGTCAGGTAGAAGCCAGTGGGCGTGTTATTGATTACATTGTCTGTGAAGTTGCTCAATCTCGTGCGGGATGAGCTGAAGCCCCTGCCGTTATCGAATAGAGAGTTATTGGTGAATGTACTGTTCTCAGTGTACTGCATATATGCGCCATACCTGTAACCTGAGATGCCTGGGCAGTTTCTCAATGTGATGTTCTCATGCTCATTGCCTGATGTTCCGGAAATGAGGATGGCAGATGCGTTTCCAGTACCATCGTTTGTGATGTTGTAGCCGTTGCAGTCATAGATGACATCTGATGCGTTGATGACAACGCATGAGTAATCAAGCAGTGAAATACCTGAGACCGCGTTGGGAGCTCCTGCGTAGTTCTTGTCCTGCGTGAATGTTCCTGAGGAGGTTATCACAGGACATTCGCCTGAACCTTCCAGTATTGCATATATTGAGGCAGGGTTGTGGTTCGTCAATGTAAGAGTGTTTTCTCCTGCATCAAGAGCCGCTCCTGTGTTGGTCCAGCCTGAGGAGTTGTCTTTCCAGAGCTGGAACAGGGATTCATAGTATCCTGAAGACTCGGCATCTGTCCATGACCAGACCAAACTGTCAATTGAGACAGTCCCGGTAAGGTTAGATATATTCGCGAATTTCTGCTCGAAGCTGCTCGTATCTGGGGGCAGAGTAGACTCGTTCGTAGACCAGTTGATGTAATACATGGTGTTGAAATCCACGCTGTCGTTGATGCTCAGGTTTGTGTAGTTGACCAATGTGCCTGATGGATTGAGGAACAGTGTGTTGCTCATGTTGTAGTATCTGTATACTGCCTCGGAGTTCTCAACCAGGAGGTCCTGGCCATTGTTGTAGACAACGTTGTCTGCCATTGTGGTCTCATTGGCATCCTCCAGGTAGATACCTGAGAAGATGTTGTCGTGCGCAGTATTGTTATTGATGGTGAAGGGGCCTTCATTTGTGGAAACTCTGATTCCGTGAGGCGTTCCATAGACAGTATTATTCATCACTGTGTTGTTGGATCCCCCATATGTGAAGATGCCCGCGTAAATCGTGTTGGTGCTGGTTATGTCATGGATGAGATTATCCTTGAGGATTGTCCTCTCAGCATACTGGATAAAGAATCCCCGGTATTGCATGTCATAGATGTGGTTGCCTGTGAAGTTGCTGTCTGTGATGGGGTTGACCGCAGTGAAACCATACCAGGCATCATGGATGGTATTGTTCTCGAAGCTGTTGTAATCACCGATTATGTTGAAAGCAGCAGAGTTTGTCATTTCAGAGACATTGTTGCCTATGAAATCATTGTAGCTGGAATCTGAGAGGGATATACCATATGATGAGCTGGAGTTGGTGATGTTGTTGTTAGTGAATGTACTGTAGTTGGTATCACCAATGTGTATTCCCTCGGAGAAGTTGTAGGCCGTATTATCAGACACTGTACTGTATGAGTTTACGCTGAGCTGGAATGCATATCCGCCGGAATTCAGAACAGAGTTATTGGTCAGGTTGCTGTAGTTTGAATCATAGAGGTAGAAACCAAGATTGTCTACGTTCTGCACCTGGTTGTCAGTGAATGTGCTGCTCGGTGAATAGAGGGCGTAGTATGCTGCGAAGGAGTTGTCCTGGACAGTGTTGCCTGAGAATGTGTCGTTAGCAGTCGATGATAGGAAGAAGCCATATGTGCTGTTCTCAACTACATTGCCAGTGTAAGTGTTATTGCCGCTGGGGGAGGAAGTCAGGTAGAAGCCAGTGGGCGTGTTATTGATTACATTGTCTGTGAAGTTGCTCAATCTCGTGCGGGATGAGCTGAAGCCCCTGCCGTTATCGAATAGAGAGTTATTGGTGAATGTACTGTTCTCAGTGTACTGCATATATGCGCCATACCTGTAACCTGAGATGCCTGGGCAGTTTCTCAATGTGATGTTCTCATGCTCATTGCCTGATGTTCCGGAAATGAGGATGGCAGATGCGTTTCCAGTACCATCGTTTGTGATGTTGTAGCCGTTGCAGTCATAGATGACATCTGATGCGTTGATGACAACGCATGAGTAATCAAGCAGTGAAATACCTGAGACCGCGTTGGGAGCTCCTGCGTAGTTCTTGTCCTGCGTGAATGTTCCTGAGGAGGTTATGTGTGGGCAACTCTCCTCTCCCTCAAAAAGACCGTAGATGCTAGATGGGTCGTGCGTGGTGAGAGTGAGGGTGTTGGTCGGCGGATTCTTCACAGCATTGGTGTTGACCCAGCCTGAGCCGTTGTCCTTCCATACTTCGAGCGCATTCTCATTGTAGCCAGAAGCCTCCGCATCAGTATATGTCCAGACGAGCTTGTCAATTGAGATTGCACCGTTCAAAGGCGTGATGTTCAGGTATTTGTCATGGAAAGGTATGCGGCCTGATGGCGCCCCAGTCTCATTCAATGACCAGTTGATTGAGTATGCTGCGCCAACTGCAAGGGCGTCATTCAATGAAATATTGGTGAAGTCCTGGTAATTGCCTGCAGGATTGTCGAAGATGACGTTGGTCATGTTGAATATGTTTGGAGATGCAAGTGAGTTGTTGGCCCAGAAGTCCAGCCCGTTGTCATATATGTGCTCGCGGACCATGGTGGTGTCTGATGCTCCCCAGATGGCCATACCATAGAGGGCGTTACTGTGAATCTCGTTGCCTTCGAAAAGAGTGTCTGATGGCCCTCCATATACCGCTACTCCGTAGCCGTTGCTGTGGACAATGTTATTGGTGAAATTGTTGAAGCTGGCAGTTGAATAGGGGAGCATACCGACCTGCGTGTTGGAATGGAATATGTTGTCTGCTACTACTGTGTAGTTGGTCTCCATTTCAATGCCATGCTCACGGTTTCCATAACCAGTGTTGTTGGTCACGTTGTGGTAAGCGCCTCCGACAATGCGGAAGCCCATTGAGTTGTTCCAGGCAACGTTGCCCACCATAGTGGTGTAGTTGCTGTCCCTCATCTCGAATCCATCCGCGTTGATGGTGGAGTTGCCGTTGTTGTAGGCAGTATTGTTGATAACTGTGATGTAAGAGCTGTTGCGCACTTCGAAACCTTGGTTGGTGTTGTCAAAGGATGTGCTGTTGAATATCAGGCTGTCATTGGTTCTGTAGAAGAGGACTCCTGAGTAGTAACCTGAAATGCCAGGGCAGTTCTTCAGTGTGATATTGTCTTTTGAGCCATTGGCAAGGATACCATAGTTCGCATTGATTCCAGGGCCTGTGATGTTGTATCCGTTGCAGTCATAGATAACATCTGAAGCTGCTATGACTACACATGCATTGCCTGGAAGCGGAGATGCGCTGTTCGGCGCGCCGGTGTAATCGTTCTGTTGCGTGTAGGTGCCGCTGGAAGTGATGATTGGACAGTTGGGGGTCTCGATACTGCAGCACACTGTTGAGGTATAGGCGCTGCAGTTGCCTATGTGTGCATTAGTATTGTTGGAAATCGAAGCCAGGCAGGTGTCAAAGCCTGCGCAGCTGCCGGAGCCATAACCACAGCTCACCTCATAGCCCGAGCCAACTGATATGTAAGCATTGTACGGGTAGTTTGATTCGTTGGCCATCTCGACTTGGGCATTAGTCAAATCCGAAAGATGAAGGAAAGGCGTGCCTGAACTGTTGCCTATTGAAGTTTCAGCATCAGAATCACCACAGCAGATTTTATTTGTATAAACCGTCTGGTTCGGAAGCTCGGCCTGTGCGTTTGTGAGAGAAGACATATGAAGAACGTCTGTTTCTCCGGCGCCGCAATTGTTTTTGATGCTGCAGCTCAGATTCACCGCATAGCTAGCGGATGAGAGAAGTAGGAGCAATGCAAAGATTAAGTAAAAGCAATTTCTCGCTCTTATCGAATTCCTAGGATTCACAGAAGGGAATTCTACTATTACATTTATAAATAATATTATTAGGGAGTAGTTTAGATGGTAAAAAAGAGATAAAAATGTAAACAATTAAGGCCAATTGAGAATTGATATCAAAGGCCCATCAATTTGGAGCATCCTCAACTTTTAGATAGATGTCAGCTGAAGTCTGATTGCTTCCATTGTTGGTGATGCGAATCAGTTTGTTCGGCGGTGTTGGAATGACTTTTTCTGTAAGATGAGGTATCACATAGCCTGTCTGGACGCTGAATGGTGGTGAATCGCAGTCTATGTTCATCACAATGTTTTCAGTGTTAGGCACCTGACTCGTATAGGTGAATACAAACCCTGCGAAAGAAAGAGGTTCGCCCATATCCACAGAGTAACTTGTCTCGTCATTGTTAGCAGATGTGCAGACAAGCTCTCCGCCCCCTGCCCCAGCATGGCCTGCAAATCCTCCTTCAGAAATGCCTCCTGCTCCTCCGGAACCTCCAGCAAGGGCCCCACCTCCGCCTTCAGCAAAACCTCCGGCTCCGCCATTGCCTGCTGTTGAAGTTGGCTGAACAGTAATGTGGTTGTGGATTTCATCAGCACATGAAGGAATTGCAAGCAAGCCCTCCACAAAAAGAATTGCTGCTGCGGCCTTTGTTAATCGCGATTCTGTGTTTTTTCTTGTCCTTGCCCTATCAGAAATTGCCACCCGCCTATTTTCGATTATCATATTTTACCACTAATAAAGATTATATGACACAATTTAAAAATATAAAGGGATGAAAAAAGGAAGAAAAAATCAGCCACAGATCTCGGCATCAGGATGGTCAAGGCATACAAGTTCCTTAAGAACTTCATTCTCAGCCTTTAGTTGGTCCATCTGCTCCTGCTGTTCCTTCACTGATTCGATTAGGACAGGGACCAGGCTCGAATATGATACGCCAAGGTATCCTGTGTCATTCTCCATAACTGAAACAGCTTCAGGGAATACTTCCTGAACATCCTGCGCTATTACACCCATCTCCCTTCGGTCAGAATCATTCATATAGAAGTAAACACCATCTATCTGTTTCAGTTTGGAAAGAGAATCCCCAATCACCGTGATGTTGTTTTTCAGCCTAGCATCAGAGACATCTGTTATGACGCCTGTATAATGTATGTCCCCAATAACATCAAGCGCAGCATCGGGACTAACATCTCCGATACCAACATCCCCCCCAGCTATCACCAGTACACCTGACTGGGTCACTGTTTGCTTGCTAGGAGGATTCAGTCCTATTATCATGCTCCGGGTTCCTGATGAAGCAACGAAGTATCCAATCGCTGTTGAACCTTGAGCATTAGCATCGACACTACGGCCGAATGCTCTTGAATATTGACCAACAGCATTGGCATCATGACCGATTGCTATTGCATAATCTTGGCTGGCAATCGCGTCATAACCTATCGCAGTAGCACCAATATCACTGGCAGTTGTGTCCCAGCCCAGTGCAGTTGCACCCTGTCCACTTGCATATGTTGAGTTACCTATTGCAGTTGCACCCCTTCCACTAGCTACTGCATCCTGACCCATTGCAATAGCATTCAGACCGCTGGCGCGGGATTTGTAGCCTATTGCCACGGAATTGTCATTATTTGCTGATGCGTTGTTACCGATTGCCGTAGCATACTCAGCACCGATTGCAGTGTCCGAATAATAGCCTAGAGCAGTGGAATAATCACCAACCGCTTGAGTATACCAACCCATTGCAGTGGAGCCTGTTCCCTTGGTATTTGTATTTCTTCCAATTGCAGTGGAAAACTGCCCTTCAGCAAAATTCTGCGCACCGATGGCAACTGCATAATTGTTGAATGCCAGTGAGTTGTAACCCATTGCAAGCGAAGAGGTGTTGCGTGCAGTATTGCTTAGTCCGATAGCAACGGAATTGTCGCCATTCGCAGTCGATGCGTAGCCCATCGCTATAGAGTAGTCTCCATTTGCGACAGAACCTATTCCTGCAGCGATTGACCCGGCCCCTGTTGCATGTGAGATTGCCCCGAGTGCAGTTGAAGATGATCCGTTTGCATGAGTATTCTGACCAGATGCAAAGGAGCCAGTTCCAGCTGCGATGGAGTTGCGACCCATAGCTACAGAATAGATTCCGGCAGAGGTTGTTTCACTTCCCATTGCTGTTGAGTAATTGCCGCTGGCCGTTGTCGCATTCCCCATTGCTGTCGAGGCTTTTCCTTGGGCAAAGTTGTAGTTTCCAAGTGCGACTGAATTGTCTCCCCAGGCCCATGATTCGTTTCCTATTGCTATTGAACCTGGACTTTTTGCCCATGCAGATCTGCCTGCGGCAAATGAATAATCACCGTCGGCTGTTGAGTTGTAGCCCATTGCTGTTGAAGTATTGCCGAATGCTACGGTATTCATCCCCAGCGTTGTTGAATATGGTGAAAGTGCAGATGTGTTGTAGCCAATTGCTGTTGAGTAAATGCCTAGAGCATCCGTTTTATGACCTAGTGCAGTTGCATAGTGGCCGCTGGCATAGTTGTCAGATCCCATGGCTGTTGAATAATTGCCGCTGGCTGTTGTATGGTAGCCCATTGCCGTCGAAGTATTGCCGCTGGCTGTTGAGTTGTAGCCCATTGCCGTTGTATAATCCTTGGTGGCGATTGTGCCGGACCCCATGGTTGTTGAAGCGTATCCACTGGATGTTGTCCAATAGCCCGTTGCTACTGCATATGTACCTGATGCCACACAATTACCACCTATCTCTGCAGCAGGACCAGAACTGACGTTGACATCAAGCTTTGCGCTTGGCGTTGTTGTTCCGACACCCAAGCGTTCAGGGAATGAATAATCCGCATCCTGAAATGTCCTGTCTGCAATGTCGGTTCCTCCGACTTCGCTGGCCTGGTGGCCAGGATTAGTTTCTACAGCAAACGCCGTAGCACTCAAAACCAAAATCGTAAAAAGGGCCATATAAAGTTTCAACATATAAATCTCCCTTGCTTGCTGGGTCAGTAAACGTTGCAAGACTATTCATAATGATACTTTTATATGTGTAAGTTTGCAGCCATGCAAAAAATTGGTTGTACCGCAGTTTTTAATAAAAAAGGAAAAAAATGCTCATTCAAGACAATGCAGATGCAATTTCACTGCAGTGTGAGAAGCGCAATTATCTTTCCATCGCCTTCTTCCAATGGCTCCAGCGCTTTGCCAACAGTAGCTCCGATGCATTTTATCTTGTCATCGCACTTCATGGCATAGCCTGCCTTGGAAGATGTAGTCAGAAGGTCGCCAACTTTTATTGGCCCATTATCTGCAGTGACCTTCACAGGCACCCTGCCTGCGATAGTCACAGGCGCATAGTCCTCAGGAATCACGTAATCCTCAGGAAGACCCCCCATGCTGCTGAAGCCATTCTCATCACCATCGAAATTAAAGACAATGTTCGGTGCGGTTGTAACAATACCTGCGACCCGAGTATCATAAGCAGTTGTTGTATGTCCTAGTGTAACTGCATCAACAATTACAACAACGTCACCCTTCTCCAATTGATGGCTTGTTGGGAATCCTTCTGCAATATCAAAGGTAGGGCCGGATGCTCCGTCATAGCGGATGTTGCCATCTCCAACTGCAGGACAGTCAGTGCCGCCTTCATTATCAACACAAAGACCGCCGATTATTGCAAAGACACCTGTTCGATCATTATCACAGGATGTTGCGCTCGATGTACATGCAACATCGCCTCCCCAGGTAAATGACCTGTCAGCATCAGCTTTTGCATAAAAACCCATTGCAGTTGATTGGATTCCTCCAGCAGTCGATCCATATCCCATGGCAACCGCATCAGTACCGCTGGCTGTCGTATCATACCCAAATGTAGTTGAATAGAAACCATCCGCATTTGTATGTGAACCAAAAGCAGTCGCCCAGTGCTTTGTCGCCCTTGTTGATTGCCCTAACGCCACAGCATAATCACCGCTGGCTGTTGTATTGTAACCCATCGATACAGAATAGTCACCGCTTGCAAGTGCATCATCTCCACTTGCAGTAGATGAAACCCCGCTAGCAATCGTATCTTTACCCATTGCCACAGCATAATCATCTTGCGCATTTGCATTTCCAAGAGCTATCGAATAGTTGCCTGATGCTATAGCGCCATTACCCATTGCTACTGAATAATGACCGCTTGCGCTGCTGAGTCCCATGGCTGTTGCATAATCACCAGAGGCACTTGAAAGATAGCCCATGGCAAAAGCAGCGTCGCCGCTTGCTGTGGTATCGCTGCCCATTGCTACTGAAGAGAAACCTTGTGCTTTTGTATGGCTGCCCATAGCAAATGAGGATGTGCCTGTGGCGTTGTTACTGTCTCCAAGTGCGACTGAATAGTTGCCAGTAGCATTTGACAGGTAGCCCATGGCAACGGATGCAGTTCCTTCTGCTCGGGTGTTTTGGCCCGTGGCTGTGGAATAATCCCCACCAGCTACTGTCTCCCACCCCATCGATGTCGCGAAAGAACCTGTGGCATTTGTATAGCCACCAATCGCTGTTGAGCCGAGGTTATTTGCTATGGTAGCCACACCCATCGTTGTCGAGAATTTTCCGCTGGCAAATGTGAAATGCCCCATGGATGTCGAGTAATCGCCGCTTGCGTTTGTGTCATGTCCAAATGCTGTGGAATATTCCCCAGAGGCGTTAGTGTTATTTCCCATCGCTATCGCGGAGATGCCGCTTGCCAGAGTGTCTGAGCCCATAGCTATTGAATAATCACCTGTAGCGCTGCAACCGCCCCCGATCTGGGCGGCAGGCATTGAACTGACGTTGACATCAAGCTTTGCGCTTGGCGTGGTTGTCCCGATGCCCAAACTTGCAGGGAATGAGTAATTCGCATTCTGGAATGTCCTGTCTGCAATGTCGGTTCCTCCGACTTCGCTGGCCTGGTGGCCAGGATTAGTCTCTACAGCAAAAGCCGTAGCACTCAAAACCAAAATCGTAAAAAGGGCCATATAAAGTTTCAACATATAAATCTCCCTTGCTTGCTGGAACAGTAAGCGTTGCAAAATAATCGTACAATAAATTAATATAGATACAGTAGGGGACAGACATCATAGCTTCCGGAAACCAGAACTTCTTTCGGGTTCTCAAGATATGAATTATAGTTGCCCTGAAGTCAAGTAAATAAAGGCTAAAATAACGGCTCCCAGAAGAACGAGCACCAGCGTGAACTTTGTCAGCGTTTTCTTGCGTTTTTCTTCTTCTTCGGTAAGCGGTCTGATCTTATCCTTATTTTTTTCTTCCATCGCTGCCCCTATCGCAAGGCCCATGCCCAAACCTATTGGAAGGCCGAGGGAGATGTTTCCCATCGCAAGGCCAATTGGAATTCCGAGCGGGATGCCGATTGCGATTCCCTTGTTCAGGAAATGCCCTTTAGGGTACATTCCATCCTCAGGTTCCTTGAAGTTTTTTCTTTTTAGCAGAAAAAGAACTGCGATTGCTATTATTCCAAGTAGCACAAGCCCGATAAGGATGAATGGAATTTCCATAGTCCAGAAATAGGTAAAGCGCAAATAAAAAAGTATTGCAGGAATAATTCCCTGTGATAAAAATGGCCGCGACTTTTGAAGAATTTATCAAGGAATATTTTGAGGCGATAAAAAACGAGGATGTTGAATTCATAAAAAAAGTTTATTCGGAATGGCTTGAGACTTCCGGCGCAGTCCCTAGGGGGCAGGAAGAGCAGTTTCTGAAAGCGGCCTTTGAAAGTTTGAAACCGATGGTCAATGGAAAACTCGATAAAACCGATGAGTATGGCAATTTTATTGTCGGGCATTTCAAGAGCGATGAGGGAGAGTTCTCATTGACTTTCAAGAAGAAAGGGGATGGTTTCATCTTCTTCAATGAAAGGAGCAACTATTCCAAATTCAAAAAAGTTTACGCGATGAATTACAATCTTTCCGGGGGGAGTGTAAGGATTCTTTTCAATGGCAGCAGGACCCCCGCCATTTATGAAATCCAAAACTCAGGATTTGTTTCCCTGATTAATTCGGTTCTTGAGCCTGGAGAAAATGAGATTACTTTGCAGGCAGCCGATGGGGAAGTAAAGGGCTCTGTGCAAATCAGCAGCGCAAAGGAAGGAGAAATCCTTGACAGCGCGCAGGGAGATGTCCTCAACTGGGAAGGCACTTTGAAAGAGCCAATTAAATTGAAGTTTCAGATTGAGTAACTGTGCTTCAGGGAAGGAGCACCGCGACAGCGATTGCTGTTGTCCACTTCCCGCACTTGTCGCATATGGCCGATTGGGTCGTGTTCCTTGTTTTGACGAAGTGGCCGCTCATCTTGAATTCCTGCTTCTTCTCATCCCAGGCCTTCTCAGGGTCGAACTCTATGCCCAAGGTGGATGCGAGCATGGATGCTGCAAGGTCCTCTGCATATTCTCCGGAATGGATTTCAGTCTGCCCAAAACCATGGTGCTCAGAAAGATATCCATACTGCTCCCGGTTTGCAGGGATGGCGACCCCTACTGACGCTGCCATCAAACGGTTTGGTTCGTTATCTTCAATCCTGGCCATCACGACAAATGTTATCTGGCCGGGCTTTATATGGGTCAGTCCCTCCTTTTTGGAGATTATTTTCGCCCCTGGAGGGAGAATCGATGATACTGTGACCAGGTTGCATGTCTCGACACCCGCATCCCTCAATGCAAGCTCAAATGATTGCA
The DNA here is from genome assembly GCA_963791815.1 of uncultured Microcaldota archaeon. Classification (GTDB taxonomy): domain Archaea; phylum Micrarchaeota; class Micrarchaeia; order Anstonellales; family Bilamarchaeaceae; genus Bilamarchaeum. The sequence goes on from CAWBTT010000003.1 coordinate 296,209, forward strand.
GCTTGTCCTTTGACCTTCCCACTCCTTTAGTAAGGAACACTTTTGTCGGAACAAAACTCATTTTCTATCCTCCGAGAATACCCTTCCACATTCCTGTTTTTAAATTGGTTCGTCGGAGACATTAAAAATTGATGCAGCATACAAAAATTGATGAATCGAGCGGGCGCATCATTTTTCCTTTTCCTTATTCTCATCAGTTTTGCACATGCCCAATCCGAGGCAAAGACATTCATAGGGAGCGTAACTCTTCCTGAGTCTGCCAATAACCTGAGCGCGAATGAGCGCCTCGAATATGTCGGCAACCGCACGCTCATCATAATCGGAAAGGACGCAGACCTGATAGAGCGCTCGGCGATTGAAATCATTAAAGCAAGCAACCCCTGGCTTGCCAATGCCAACCAGACAGATGAGCCTGCCAACATCAGCGGATATATTGCGGTTATCCTGGTCGGAGGGCCGGAGCACAATTCCATGACAAAAAATGCCCTGCCGACAATGAACACAACTATGGACATTGGATATGGGATAGATTTGTACTATGGCAGGATGAACAGCACCGTTGTTGTTGCTCTTTCAGATGAGCAGGGATTCCAGAAAAGCGGAGGCCTGGATGGCGGCCTCGCATATTCCCCGCTTGTCGGTCTGGTCCCTGCTGGAATGGAGCCTGCCGCTGCGACAACTCTCTCACTGATTCTCCTTGCCATAATGAACATACTGCGGACAGTATTTGAGTTCAAGTCCCTAGACTACGGAAGAAAAGGGAAGAAAGTTGGTGAGGGCGCTCGGATGATTATGGGAGTAAATATTTCGGAAATGGGAGCTCTTATCGCGGCATCGACCGTGCTTGGGATATCAATAAGCTGGCAGTTCTTCGGGCCGACAATGGACTTCCTCAATTTCATCGCAATAAACTCAGCCATCTGCCTGATGGCGGCTTTGATTCATGAGATAACGCACCGGACAGTCGGCAAAAGGTTCGGCATAAAGGTAGAGTATCGGTTCTGGAAGGCAGGCTCGAGCCTAACTCTCCTAAGTTCATACCTAGGCAACGCATTCTCAATCCAGGGATTCATACTTGAAGAGATTGAAGAGGGAACGGAAAAATGGAAAGTGGGGATCATGAAGCTGAGCGCCCCAATTGTCAGCGCCCTCTGCATGATAGGCTTTGCCATCCTGTTCATATATTTCCAAAACCCCCTTCTGAAAACAGCCTACCTGACAAGCTCCCTTTGGGCAATGGCTGAGATACTGCCGCTGAAATCGCTTGATGGGGCGGACATCAAAAAGTGGAATCCTTGGGTTTGGCTTGGCGCTTTCCTCTTCATAGGAATAAGCTATACCCTGGTCGTGTTCTTCGTTTAATAAAACGTTCTGCACATGAATAGTATTGATATGTTCGATTACAATAAGCTCCGAGCGCCATTTCTGACAGTGCTGGTTATTGCTCTGACAATACTTATAGATTTCCCAGTTTCCTACGCCGTAGTGCTGATTCTTTTCTTCTGGCTAAGGACATTGGACATAATACCTATGGTTGAGAGGAAAATCCACGATGTTTATCCTGGCTTTATCAACCATCATGGACTTGTCCGCAAGGCGATTCCCTACGCGGTTTATTTGATTCTCCTGATTTCCCTCAAGTTCATTATCATAGATATTGCAATGGAGCGGATTCTACATATTCCGGCAAGGCAGGAGCTGATGGACTTTGTTACAAGAGTATCAGAATGAAGAAAAATGAGCCTGTGCGAACAGAGAATTTCCGAAGCTGTTGGGTTATTTTTCACAGATATTCTTGATATTGTCTCCCGAAAACCTCAAACAGATATTTCACAAATGACCTTTCTTTTTTGTCCATATCGTATTTCTGCAGAACAAGATAATACATTACTTTCTTGTCATTGAAGATATTAAGCAAAGGGTATTTGGCATTAAGAAGCACAAAATTCATCAAAAGCCTGGTCACCCTGCCGTTACCATCACGAAACGGGTGAATCTTTACGAATTTCAGATGTACAAGAGAAGCTAGCTCAAATGGATGTAGATGCTCTTTGACTTCATTGTACCAGGTAATGAACTCCTGCATTAACTTTGGGACCTCGTCCCATTTTGGACAGAGCCAGTTGCCCACCCTTACATTCACATCCCGATATTCACCTGCGTCGGGCATGATCCCGTCCATTTCTATATGATGGAGTTTCAGGATCATTTTTTCGTTAATGTCTCCTTTGAAATCAAACAGGAAGTCTATGCATTTCTTCATGTTTTTAGTTTCTTTGACATCACGTTTCTTTCCCTTTATGGTCTTGCCTTCAAGTACATTTTTTGTTTCCTCATAGGTAAGGGTTCCCCCTTCGATTGCCTCAGTATTGTATATGAATTCAATCAATCGATCTCTTTCCGTGTTCCAAAGGGTTTTGTCGATTTTATATCTCTTGAGGTAAGCCTTCTTGATGTGATCAACAGTTGCGGATTCTTTTTTAGTTAGTCTTACCTTCACTCTTTTCTTCTTTTTTTTCAGATGCTCCATGTCTTTTGGAATTTTTATTCCGAGATATTTCCGGGTCTTTTTGAATTTACCTTTCACTCTCTTCGTCTCGGTGAGATAGTAATATGTTTTTCCCTTAATGGTCTTTTTTTCAATATAGGCCACAGCTTAATTAGGGGGCACAATCATTTTAAATGATTAGGGGGCACAACATCCAACCCCTGGGATAAAAAATAAGGGAATGGGCCCGCCCGGGATCGAACCGGGAATCTCCCGCGTGTGAGGCGGACGTCTTAACCATTGCCGTCACCTTTTCCTAAAAGGCAAATTCGACTACGAGCCCGATAATCAGAGTACAAAAAGATAGAGAAGAAAATAAATAGCTATCTCAAAAGAAATAGCCCCGACCGGATTTGAACCGGTGTCGCAGGATCCAAAGTCCTGTATCCTTGACCACTAGACGACGGGGCTGGTACTAGTACAAGTCTGTGAAGTGTATTAAAATCCTTCGACGAGACTGAAGTTGTCGGCATCAAAAAGTCCTTTATCAGACATTTTCAGGTGCGGAATGACAAGGAGCGCCATGAATGAGAGGCTCATGAAAGGAGAGTGCATCCTGCTTCCCATTCTTTTTACTTTATTTGTGAGTTCACGATGTCGTTTTGCAACATCATTGCCAGCTGCTCCGCTCATAAGTCCGGCAAATGGAAGTTGAAGTGAGTGCATCTCCCCATCCCAGGCTGCCATGCCGCCTTTCATTGAGATGATTTTATTTACCACTTTGCAGATTGACTCGTTATCAGCGCCAACAACGCAGATGTTGTGCGAATCATGCATAACGCTTGATCCGAACGCGCCGGTCCGGATTCTGAATCCTTGAATATATCCTACTGCTGGCTTTGCTTTTTTGTAGCGGTTCACCACCACAATTTTCAAGATGTCTTTCCTGAGATTCGGCTTTTTTCCTCTGATGATAAGTTTTTTGGTTATCAAATCCCCATCCATTGCCCCAATAACGAAATCAGATTTCGGAGCATCAAAGTCAGATGGGATGCACTTCTTTGCCATGAAATGGTTGACTGGTTTCTCACGAACATGCGGAAAAAGAGCCCTGTCTTTTATTGATACTTTTTTCCCATTCACCCAAGTCTCCAGCGCCTTGAATGACTTCAGATTGTTGACAACTGCAAAGTCAGCCGAATCCCCCACCCGCAAAAGTCCGCAGTCCAGTTTGTAATGCAAAGCAGGAACTTTCGTTGCGCTAACAATTGCCTTGATTGGGTCAACACCAAATGATACGCATTGCGAGAGTATCTGGTTCACATGGCCGCTCTGCAAATCATCAGGGTGCCGGTCATCAGAGCAGAGCATGGAATTCTTCCCATCAATGACAGGGTAGAGTGCTGGAAGGTTCTTTGCAGCAGAGCCTTGCCTAACAAGGATTTTCATCCCCTTGCGGATTTTCTCCTTCGCTTCTTCAAGCATGAAACATTCGTGGTCAGTCCCGATTCCAGCAGAGATGTACTTGTCAAGGTTTTTTCCGCGCAGGCCAGGGGCATGCCCATCAACCGGCTTCCCGTATTTTTTTGCGGATTTTATTTTTGCCATGACTTGCGAGTCTCTGGAGATTACGCCTGGATAGTTCATCACTTCTGAAAGAAGATGGATGTCTTTTGATGAGAGGAGTTTGTCCACTTCCTTGGGTCCAAGATTCGCGCCCGAGCTTTCAAATGGGGTCGCGGGCACGCAGGATGGAGCCCCGAAAAAGAACTTCATCGGAACTTTTTTTGAGTTCCCAATCATGAACTTTATCCCTGCGATTCCCATGACATTGGCAATCTCGTGAGGGTCTGCAACGACAGCTGTTGTCCCGTGCCGAATCGCAAGGCGGGCAAAGGAACTTGGGATTAGCATCGAACTTTCAACATGGATATGCGCATCAATCAGCCCTGGCAGGATATACCTGCGCGGGGCGCTTTTCAGCCTTTCAATCTTTTTTATTTTTTTGGAGAAATAGATTCTGGCCGGGTAGATTTCCTCTGAGAAAACGTCGACCAGGTGACCTGTGATTGTATTCATGTGAAGAATAAAGAAAGAAAAGATAAAAACTCAGTTGTCCATCATGCTGCCCATGTGCGGCATATTCTTAAGGAACCCAACTTTGGACATTCCATGCTCTCCCTCAAAAGCATCGGCAAATGAACTGTCAGTTTTTCCGCAGTGCTCAGCAATTGGCTGAGAGCCTCCAGGGTGTTTCAGCAGGTAGCTAGTCACATCATAGACCTCGCCATCGTAAAGCACCCAGCAGTCTGAGGTACTGCCATGCATTGAAAGTTCTGATGATTCAACAGAAGTTACATTGGATTCAGCAGTTTCATTTGCGGCAGCAGTCTCGTTGGCAGATGATTCGTTTGTTTCAACGGTTTCATTCTCCTCCAAATCTGGTGTTGAATCCTCTGTTTCAAAAGCTTCCTTAACATCAAGGCCGTTTGGGGGCTCGATACTGTTCTCAAGCGGCCCGGTCGGCTGAACAACACAGCCAAAGAGCAGGACCGCCAGTCCTAGTAATATTACAAATTTCATATTATCACCTTAGTACTGCCTCGCTGCGTAAAGATAGACTTTAGCGTCTATATCGCACGCGATGCATTTTCCTTTTGGCTTCATTTCAGAGCCAAAGAGTGAGCCTCTGATATTGGCCTGGCATTTTTCCTTTATCAAATCCGCGCATGTGTGCCCTTCCACCCCATCAGAACAGAATGGGACGCGAACAAAGCCGCCGTTTTTCTCCAGTTCAGTATAGAGGTCATCAATATTTTCTGCAGATGAAGTTTTCTCAGCAAACCACCGGTCAGCCTTCTCCTTCATATCCTTGCGCATTCTTTCTGCAGTCTCATCAATCGTTTTCTTCAAGTCATCTGGTTTTACCTGAGTCTTCTCGCCAGTGTCCCTGCGCACAAGAGTAACTACGCCGCCCTCGATGTCTCGCATGCCGATTTCAATCCGAATCGGCACCCCTTTCATCTCCCACTCATTGAACTTGTAGCCTGGTGAGCGGTCGCTTGCGTCTGTTTTGATTGTATAGTGTTTTTTCAGAAGTTCTTGGATTTCATTTGCTTTCCCAAGAACTTTCTCCTGCGTTTCCCCTTTGAATATCGGGACGATTATGACTTGGAGCGGCGCGAGTTTGAATGGCAATACTAATCCTTTGTCATCGCCATGTATGGCAATCAACCCGGCGTAAATCCTTGAGATTGCAGGGCCGTAGCAGGTCTGCCAGACGTGTTTTTCCACCCCGTCATCATCCATGAACTTGATGTCAAATGCCTTTGAGAAGTTCTGCCCAAGCATATGCGTTGAAGGGAGCTGCAACGCTTTGCCATCAGGCATCAGGGTGTCGGCGGCAAAAGTGTCAACTGCACCTGCGAACTTGTCCCACTGCGGCCTTTTGAAAAAGAAGAACGGAATGCCGAACTCATTGTGGATTGTGTTCTCTGTCATTTCCATATCCTCTCTGACCTGGCCCATGGCCTGCTCCTCGGTCTCAAAGCAATCGTGCGCCTCTATCCAGTGGAACTCCCTGCTCCTGATGAAGGGTTTCGTTGCCTTGGTCTCATAGCGCCACACCTGGCATCTTTGGTAAAGCTTGAAGGGAAGGTCTGACTTCCCATGAATCCACTGCGCATACATTGTATACATCGCAGTTTCGCTTGTCGGGCGCATTGCATAGCGCTCTTCAAGAGGATTGTTGCCTGCCTGCGTGACCCAGAAACATTCCGGGACAAACCCTTCTACATGGTCACTCTCTTTGGTGAAATAGTGTTCTGGAATAAGCGCGGGGAAAAGTGCTGGCACATGGCCGGTTGATTCTACTTCCCTCTCGTACATTGAATACATCCGGTTCATTGTCATGACTGCCCATGGCATGAATACTACGAATCCTTTTATGCCGTAGCGCAGGTCACAGAGCTTTGCTTCCTTAGTGATGGCATTATACCATTCTGAAAAGTTTGACTTGTCCAGTTTCATTGATATTCCCTCAGTTGAAAAGAGTTTAAAATAGGCCTAGCTGGGAGCGGCTTCCATACTTCCTGCCAGGGCAAGGAACTTGTCCACAAAGTCATTTGCGACTTCCTTGTTTATCATATATAATGCATCAACATGCATAAGGGCCTCGGTCGGGTCGTTGACACATAATGAGAGTATGAAGAACGCTTTCTCCACTTTTTCATCTCCAAATTCCTTCAAAGCGTTGAGTATTTCAAGGCTCTTGGAATATCTGCGCAGATGATAGTATACGCATGAGAGGAAAACGCCGGTTGCAACCAAATCCTCATTGGATTCGGCAAGGTTGAATGCCTTGTGCCCTTCGGCCATAGCCGTTGGGTAGTTCTTGAATTTCATGCAGCATTTAGCCAGCATATAGTGCGCCATGAGAGACTGTGGAAATGCCTTGACGAATTCTGAACTAAGTTCGTGAGCCTTATCATACTCCCTGCCCTTCCAGAATATCAGGATTTGTTTGGTAAATGAACTCTCATGACTGAATATCACGAACTTTATAGAGCAGGAATATTTAACTAATTTATCCTCCAATTGGCATGCATGGCAGGAGAGCGAAGCGTAAGGGGACCGACAAAGAAGTCAGGGCCGACCAAAAAAAGGGCAGTGATAAAGGAGTACGAGATGGCTCATGATGTAGACCTTAGCGGTGAAGAACTCGACTGCCTGATTGACGAGGCGTTCAGCAATCCAGATATCTCAAGAGACACAAAGAAAAAGGTAAAGGAAAAACTGAAAGGCAAGAAAAAAGGAAAGAGCGTGCCAAAAAAACCTAAAGAATAGACTCCAATGATTTTATTATCCCGAAGAGCGACTCGAATGGGGTTGTCACTGATATTACGACTGCTATGAGCACAACTGACATTATAAGTCCAACAGCAACGTTGCCCTTCTCAAGCTCTGCAAACTCATCCAAATCATGAGTAAGCCTGTCAATAACGTGTATTGTCAGGAATATCACGAATATCCCCAAGAGGAGCGAAAGAAGATAGTTGATGAATGATACGAAAAGCGCGTAAGCTGTCAACTCTATTGGAAGCACGGTTTGCAGGTACATTGTAAATTCCAGCACCCTTGGCCCTGTGAAAAGCATGACTGCAAACATCACTGCGGCATAGAAAAGGCCGACAGCAAGGTTGCCTTTCTTGATAAGTTTCCACTCATCAATTCCTGGCGTCAGGCGGTCAAGCATTGATATTCCGCTGTAAAGCGCCCCCGCAGAAAGAATGATGGCGAAAAGAATCTTCAATCCTGCCAGTAAAAATCCTATTAATATCTCCTGTACCATAATTGTCCACTTACGCAAAATTCGTTTATAATGGTAATGCCCAATGGAAGAATTTCTTGAAAAGTGCGATGAGGCCCGCAAATACGCATTCTCATTCAAGGACCCGCTCATAGTGCATCACTATGATGCTGACGGAGTCAGTTCTGGCGCATTGGTAGCTGGCGCGTTCGGCAAAGAGAACAAGAAATTCAGAAGGGAATGTATCAGGAAACTTGATGATGATGCGATTGAAAGGTTATCCAAAGAGCAGGAGATAATATTCGTTGATTTGGGCGGCGGGAACAAGAGAGTCAATGAATTGAATGATGTCCTTATTATTGACCACCACCAGAGCGAGGGGATTGATAAATTGCAGGCCAATCCAGTTCTCCATGGGCTGGATGGGGGAAACGAACTTAGCGCATCAGGATGCGCGTATTGTGTTTTCAGAGTTCATGCTGATTTGGCAGTTGTAGGCGCAGTTGGAGATATGCAGGCTCCTTTGACCGGGATGAACCGCTGGGTGCTTGAACAAGGCAAAGACGAAGTGACTGTGGAAAATGATTTGCGTTTCTACGGAAGATACTGCAGGCCCCTGGTGCAGTTTCTCGCATACTCAGATGACCCTTTTGTTCCTGGGATTTCATTTAGAGAGGATAAGGCCGAGGAGCTTCTCAAGGAGCTTGGCATAGTATATGATAAGCGAAGTTATGCGGACTTGAATGAGGATGAGAAAAAAACCCTGATTAGCGCCCTTGCGAAAATACTTATTGGGGCAAACAGAAAAACTGACCTGATTGGCGAGAGCTATGTTTTCCCGAAGCGGCCCAGGAACGAAACTTATGAGGCCAACGAATTCTCCACTTTGCTGAATGCATGCGGAAGGCACAACAAACCGGATATTGGAGTGAACGTCTGTTTGGGCGATGAGAGCGCTTATGAAGAGGCAAGGAAGATGCTCGCGCTGCACAGGAGAATGCTTCGCAATGGTGTGGAGTTTGCAGGGAGGAAAATGCAAGAGATGGGGAAGTTTTTCCTGCTGGATGGAAGAGGGGTTGTTGATGAGAACATTATTGGGATTGTCTGCGGGATGACGATGCGGAAAAAACCTGTGATTGGGATTTCATCAAGTGAGAATGATACTATCAAGGTCTCTGGAAGGCTTCCAAAAACATCAGAGAAAAATATGGGGGATTTGATGAAGAAGGCATCTCTGGAGCTCGGGGGTGTTGGAGGCGGCCACAGAATGGCTGCCGGAGCAGCGCTTCCCGAGGGTAAAATCAATGAATTTCTGCTTTTGTGCGGAGAATACTTCTCAGAATGAGAATTTCATACAGATTCATACAGTTTTTACCATTATGGCATTAGCCGTAACTGCCTTAGACAGGTTTAAAAACCTAACTTGCACTTAACGGATTTGATGAGTAAAGTCAGTGGGAGGACTGGGCCCCCTGGGAGGATTGACCAGACCCGCCGCCCAGACGCGAGGTTCCTCAAGAAGAGGGCTTTTGAAAAACAGACATTGCCAGAGCCACCCAGGCTTGAAAAGCCCAGGGTATACATCTTTGGAAGAAGCCCCCTAAGAGGATTCTACTATCCAAAAGGCGCAAGGGGCAAATACCACACTGCAGACAGGGTAACCCGTGGAACCAGGTGGAATGCCTACCTTTGTTCAGGAACCGCGATTCCAAAGGGAACGAGGCCGGAGGTATTCATTGCTCCTCCGGCAGTAAACGGACTTCTATCCAGCATGAGAGCCGCTCAGAAAATGCACCATGCAACAGAACCATTAATCCATCATACGCATCATCACGTCCATTCATCACATGTTTTCGAACCGCACCCCCACACAATTAATTCACGCAGCTCTTTGGATACTGGATGGCTCGATGTCCCGATGCCAGGAGCACTGACAGAGTTCCAGCAGGGAGTATTCATGCATTTGAATCCAGTTCACCATCACAGCAGCCATGTTCCAGTGATGGCAGGGCAGCCACATGCACCAACCGCAACAATATCAATGCAGGCAGTCCCCATGGAATTCATAACAGCGCAACCTCAGGCAACCCCAATAACAATTCATGAGCCAGTGCAGAGCGTCCAGGGAGCCACTTATGAATATTTATCAGAAGCAAGAACTCCGGAAGTTCAGCAGAAGACTGTCCATACTCCGGAAGTTACTGGAGCAGTGGCATATTCAGAGGATGGGGTTCCAGCCCCAATACAAATGATTATTTCTTCAAGCAAACCAGCAAGGCTCCATTTCGATTCAGTCCATGCTGAAAAATCAGAAGCAAAAACGGACAATAATTCCCCCATAGCTGCAAAATCAACTGATTCAAAAGCACATGAGTTCTCATCTGAGATTCCAAGGAGCGAGGAGCTCAGAGCATCTCCGGAGCAACCAGTGCAGGCAGTTACCAGAGCAGCTGAAATCAAAACGGAGCAGATAAGGTTTGGTGAAAATCCAATGCCCGAGCATGTTGGCTACATCCCATCAGTAAGGAAAAAGGAAAAACAGCTCAAGGTAGCTCAGGGTGCTGAGGGAATACCTCCCCAGTAGCAGCACCACAATCAATTGGACCTAAAGAAAATGCATCAGAAATACCCATGTCTTAGTGGTGCTCGCAATCATGAGATTCAAAAAAGATTACTTTTTCTTTTTGCTTTTTTTATCTTTCTTCTTGGCCTTTTTTGATTTGCCTGATTTCTTAGTGGTTTTTTTAGCCGGCTTTTTTGCAGATTTCGCTTTTTTAACGTGTTTCGGTTTGGCTTTTACTTTGGATTTCTTTGTTTCAGGTTCTAGGATTGCACCGACCTTGTCACTAAGTTTTTCTCGGTAAAGTTCAACGACACTCTGGATAGGTTCCAGTTCAATATCAGTAAGTTCGGCGCACGCAACAATAATGGGCTCAATCTCAAGGTAGTCGCGGATTACTTCGTTAAGAGGTCTTGTGAAGAAATTAACTGACATCAGCCCAAAAAGCCCAGCCATAACCTCATCATAAATGGAATATATCCCAACTGTCTTTTTTTCATGGACAGCTTCCCCAAGCTCAAGCAGTTTGTCATAAAGATACATGTAAGTTGTCAATGCGGCAACTCTCTGGTAAAAATACTGGTCTGGCTCATCGAAGTTTTCTCTTGAAAAATCATCAAGTTCTGCATTGAATATTTTGGGCAGTTCGTCTCTTAGGAACTTCAAGTCCTTTTTGTGCTCATCCTGGCCATCTTTTGGCACCTGGAGTTTCGAGTTTTGGGCAAGTTGCTTGTACAGTTCAACCTGAGAACGGAAATTTTCTGCACGGGCAATAAAACTAGTATCTGATAGATTGCTTTTCCCACTTGAAAAAGAACCTGCGGGGATTTTCATAAGCCTAATCCGCAAACAGATTTTAAAAATTAAGCGGCTTCTTCAGGACCATATAATTTGATATAAGCAGCATCAATCATCTTCAAGGTATCCTCCTTGTGTACCTCATATGCCTCGGGAAGACTGAGAGCATGCTCGGATAGTTTTGCTGTACTGAGACTTGCATGAACGAAAGGCAGAACATCAAGTACGGCCAGACTGATTGAATGTTGGTCCATTTCAAAGAATTCCGATGTCAAAAGTCTTGAAACCTCATCCACAGCCGTTTCTGCCAGAGTTGTTGTGCCAGTATCGCAATCTATTGCAGCTGCTTTGTGAATCCTTTCGATGTTTTTAATGAGATAAACCGAAAGAGTAATTGCAGTGTTCATGCGGTCCTGCTCCGAGAAATCAGGGTCATTTTCCTCATAGTGCCCTTCTGCAAATCTCTTGGTGTGCAAAAGTACTGCTTTTCCAACTGCTGACCTTGCAGTTTTCCTGAAACGCGCAACCTTTTCGGTTAATGAAGAAATATCTGATGAGTGCAACCCAAGCCTTGCCAATGACTCGAGCATTGGTGCGATTTTATGCACAGTTGGCCTTCTTGGAACTGGTACAACCGCAACGTTGGATTGGGCCAGGTTCCTTGATCCCATAAGTGATTTATGCACGAAAATCTTTATATATTGGGGATATTACCATCATTTCTCCTTTTTAATAACAAAAAATACATACTATAGTATATAAAGGACAGAGAATATAGTATTATAAATCTTGTTTAAGGTGCTCTGCCATGGTCAAAAACGCTCCAAAAAAAGCGCTCAGGATATCGGAGTTAAGTAAGGATAATATTGACATCGTTCAGAGGGAAACAATCAGACGCGTCAACAAAACTGTTACTGCTCTTGAGGCTGCTCTTGCAACGTGGGAAGCGTCAAAGGAAAAACCAGAGGACATGGAAGAAAAGTTTACAAATTATAGAAGGTTCCATGACGCTCTTGAGAATTGGGAGAGGAAAAGCCTTCAAGCTCAGAACAAAAAGGAAAATTTCGAGACCAAGGTCAAACGGTTGAATGAATTCGTAGAAATCTGTTTTGCAAATAGTTAGGGGGGAGATGAGTGGCACAGAGAGAACGAACACCTGGAGGTTCCGAAGTAAGGGATGCTGACCAGGCAACCAGGGATTTGCTAAGGGAAGCAGGTGCGATGGGACCCATGATACCACGCCCAGAAGCGGGCGGAGCATCAGCTACCAGAGACGCACTGCAAAGGGCAGACCAGGTTGCTCAAAGAAGGTCTGCTGAACTCAACACATACGCTGGTCAGATAAACAGGCTGCTTTTGAGTGGTGCGGCAATTAGCCAGGGGGTTGTCGGAAGAGAAGTCAGCAGGATAATGGGTGATAGAAGAACAAGTTACCCCCAGGAAATCCGTGAAATCGAGAGCGCTGCCCGGATGGCGGCGGCTGCCCGAGAGGACAATGATATGGGGGCGGCTCAGAGGCATGCTGCCAGAGCCCGCTCAGGTATAGAGGCACTTGCTGAAACTGACAGGCATGTGATGAGGCTCGAGGCTACAGGGGCAAATCGGGACCTCATAAGTGGTGTGAAGGCATCATTCTACGATTCCATGCGGGACGCTGCCACCCCTGAAGACCGCCGGCTTTTCACAGAAAGAAGGAGAAGTGTCATCCGCGCCGCAAATATGCGTGCTGAATATGATGGGATTCTGAGTTCCCCCCAGCAGGCGCAAACAAGAGAATTAATTGATCAGACAATTACTGTTCTTGGAGCAGGAGCAATGGCTGACCAAAGAGAAGGGGCAAGGACCTCAGAAAGATTCAATTCTGAGATGGCGACCCAATTTGGCCAGCAATTGACAAACCTTGAGACAGGTCTAGGCAATGCGAGCCAGGTGAACAGGTTCGCAACTTCTGATTACCTGCACAATACCTCGGCACAATACTTGACTTTGCAAGGGGCGATAGGGGATGAGAACCTAAAAAGACAAATCAACGACCTACGGAGCAGGCTCGACGATCTTGAAGAAAGTGTTGAGGAACGAACCGAAAGAGGCGAAGATGTCCGTGATGCAGAGGTCCAGATTGCATATGTAGCAGCAGCTCAGCAGATATTCCGAGAGCGTAGCGGAAGGGAAATTGCAGGGCAAGAAGAGATTATAGGGAACGGTCTGGCTGCACTCAGGCTGGCATCTGATATTAGGGCAATGGACAGGTTGATTACAAGAGAAAGTTTGAGTGTCCAAGACGCAGCAAGAAGAGTTCTTGGTGAGGGGGCGACTGATGAGCAGGTTAACGCGCTTGTTGGTGAGTTCAACAACGCAGGCAGCAACAGGCAGGATAGGGAACGCACAGCTCAAGGCCTGACCAGAAGAGCAAGCCTGAACCTTTTCCTCGCAAGACAATATGATTCTGCAACATCAGCAAATGACAGAACCACTCTCCTCGGTTTGAGCAGGGAACTTGCAAACGGAACAAAAACCATGAGTGAAGTTGCCCAGGCACTTGGAGGAAGGCTTGCAGGCCAGATGGAAAGTCTGACTGGAGAGAGAAGAAGAGGCAGAATTCGTGACCCAGCGATTGCGGGAATGCTCAACAGGATGGCCGGAAGGCTGAGAGAAGGAACTCCAAGCATTGCGGATTTGCAAAGAGCATCGACAGCAGTCAGGCTTGGAAGGGAATTCAGGGCAGAAGAAAGCGCGCTCGGTGGGCGCGCGTTCAGTGAAATCAGGAACGAGGCGCTCGGGATTTTCAGAAGGTCATTCAGGGCTCTTGAAACAGGAGCTCCACCAGAAATTGCGCAGGCGCAGTTCAACCTCGGCACCAGTTTCCGCAGGGCTTTGCGCAATCCAGAACTGCGGACAATGCTCTCAGCGATGTCCGGAAGGCTTGAGATGGGCACGAACCTGCTCGCAATTGACGGGATGGTCAACCATCCGGACGAGGCTCAAAGAATTTCTGCTGCAGAAGCAGCCAGGAGAGTCCTTGAAGGTAACCGACCTGGAGAAGAAGTCACTGACAGGGAAGTTGCAGAGCTTGTAACACAATATGAGCGTGCTGGTGCTGCAGAAGGAGCGACCGCAACGAGAGAACAAAGAGGAAACTTCATTCAGGGGATTTTCAGGTCCGCCCTTGCCTTTGACCAGCTTCTTGGTAGGAGAGATGCTATTGTTAGGCTCAAGAGCCGGGCCCCTAGCCAGTCTGAGCGCGGAATCTACCAGACCGCTTTGGATTCCCTTGAGGGAGTACTTGGTAGATTGTCAAGGGGAGAGCAGGTAAGTCAGGATGACATAACCAGAGTTCAGGCCCAGGCAGTCATGCTTACAGGAAGAGGAAACCAGTCGCTTATTGCTAATACTTTCGTGACTTCAAGAGAGCCTGCAGTAAGGCAGGAGCAGCTCGAGATGGTCCAGGACATCAGTAGCCTGCAGGAATCTATGCGGGGATTGACCGGAGCCCACAGAACCAGGACTGCCAGAATCTACCAAAGAGGGATGGAAGCTTTGGCAGAAGGAAGGCTGGATGATGCCCTTTCATATTTCAATTTCGCGCAGGCCTATGCAAGAAGCACTGTGGCCGCTGACAGAAGCGCTATTGAGACACTTGTAACCCGTTACGGGAACTCGAGCTTGCCCGAGGCTGAGCGCGAGGCGCTCGCAGCAGACCAGCAACCAATAACTGCTGAGGCAGCAAGATTCCTTTCACTTACATACCGCGAGCGGGCAGAGGCAAGAAGAGGAATCAGGAGCAGTACGCACAGGGCAACATATCTCGAGTATTCTGATTTGACAATCCGGGCTTTCCAGAATGGTGATACCGAAGGGGCAAGAAGGCTCCGCAGCACAACAGCACTTTATGGAAGAGCAGCGCAGATGAACAGCAGAGAGGAAGCAGTTGCAGCGACACTGAGAATCAGTGAGGGTAACAGTGATGCAGGTATTCCGTCCCTTGAGCAGCTTAGAACAGGAATCGTGGGAGACACACCACAGACCCTTGCACAGATTCTTGGGGCAACTGAGGAAGCTCAGACTGCAGTAGCACTTGAGAGATACGCCCTTGGGATGCTTGAGCTTGAAATCGGCCTGAACTCTGTTGATTACAGCGGAAGGGAGAGCGGCCTTGATTCAAGGAGAGCGCTCTCAAGATATACTGCTGAAGGAAGGAGGCTTGACAGACTTATTGCACGGGCTGAATCTGCAGGCGACCAGGCGGAAGTAGAGAGGTTGACTAGCCACAGGCAGATTGCAGACAGAGAAGCCATTACAGAAGGATTGGGTAGCGCAAGGACCAACTTCGAAGCCGGGCAGCAGATGATGCACCGCTCAATAGCATTGAGAAGGCAGGCATTAGAAGCAACAGACGCTGCTGAACGCAGAAGGCTATTGAGCCAAGCCAACAGCCTGCATGGAAGGGCGACAATGCTTCTTGAAACCTCAGAAGGACAGCAGGCTTCCCTTCTTGGAATCCACCGAAGCGTCACAAGAGTATTCACAATTCATAGAGAAAGAGGAAGGCGCGCTCTTGACCGTGCCGGGGATTCATACCGGCAGGCAGGAGACGGACTTAGAGAGGCCGAAGGTACCGCGATAGCAGCTGCTACCGGACGAGCGAGGATACTTGTCAGAAGTGGAAACAGGACTCTTACTCGAGGTTCGATGCAGGTTGGGCAGCAGGTCCAGATACAGGGTTCTGTTTGGAGGCTTCTTCGGCAGGCTGAGCAACTCACTGATCAGAACGAGACAAATGGCCAAGCTTACGCTGATGTGAACAGACCTGACATATCAGGCATTGCCCATCGTGGCGATGCAGCTTATGACCAAGCGGCAATCCAAAGAACGATAGACCGCGGAAGAAGAGCCGCAAGGGGAGAGAATCTGCGCGGCGCAAGTTACTTGCTTGGCAGAGCCGGTATTGACATGCGCGCATCGGCGCAGGTCGCAGTTGTCTCAATGTCACACAGAAGATACATCTCTACCGCAAGCCCCAGAGAAAGAGAGGGCGAGCATGGCATGGACGAGTATGACACTGCAGGCTACATAAGTGCTTGCGACATGGCTAGAAGATTCGCTGCCCAGGGGAATTTCACTGAGGCCGACCGGCGCATAGCTTGGGCAAGGACCGAATCAATCATCGCAGGAAGAAGGCAGGAATTGCACAACGGAGCTTATATGCTCAACTCAATGGCCACTGAAGCTGCGAGGCAGGGACGGGGGTTCGGTAATTTCGGCGAACAGTATATTTTCAATGAGGAAACGAATGTTCTTTCAGCTACTCTCAAACAAAGCGCTGACCAGCGTGCATTCTCTGAAATGAGGGGATTGCATAATCGGGCTGAAACAGAATTCGTAGAAGCTGCTAGACGTGCTGGGCGGGAGCATGACGCGCAGGGCCTTGCAAGAATGCAAAGGGGGAATAGGGCAGCTGAGCAGAGATTCCTCTCATCACATGAAGGTACAGGGAGGCCGCCGGACATGGCAAGAATCCGCGCGCTGCGGCATAATGTTGAGGCAATGCTCAGAGCAGGCGGAATCGCAGAACTGCAAAGGGACGCAAGCGCTCAGGCAACTTCTCTTCGTGCAAGGGCAACAGCACTTGAGGATGCACGGGATGAGGTATACACTGTGCAGGATGTCCCTGGAGCGACAGGAGACAATATTCCCGAACTGCTTGTGCGCGGACTCAACCAGATGGAAACCGACCGTGTGCAAAGGCAGAGGAGCGGGCGTGGCACGCTCGGGGATTTGGGTACTTACGGAAATCAGACTCTTGATCGGGCAATCATACGCGCAAGAGATTTGAGGGAAAGGGCAAGAAGTGCAACTGGCGCAAGGAGAACTTCATTACTTCAGCAGGCTTCAGAGCTTGATGCTGGAGTGATGAGATATTTCAATGGCAGGCCAAGAATAATGCGGCAAATCACCAGGGAGCTTGAGTCTAGGGAGCTGATTACTTCTGCTGCACGGTCTGGCCTTGACGCAATGGCCGGGCATTACACAGGCATGAGGGAATATCAGGAACACACGAGGGGATGGAACGTTTCTGTCGCAGGCGCTGAGAGGTTCCTTGAAACGACAAGCGCAGCAGACGCATTGCGAAGGGCAAGGCCCCACGGAATCCGCGAGGGCATGGTAAGGCAGAGGCTGATATCAAGAGCAGAGAGATTCCTTCAAATCCATAATTATGCAGCAGGCAATGCTGGAAGAGTAGGAGATGATATCAGAACAGGTAGAACCGTCAGGTTCGGCTCAATCGGAGGCGGAGAGAGCGGCTCAGGATTGGTCGTTCGCCAAGGAGACAATATTTATGATGACAGGGTGCTTCGTGCTCCACCAAGAGAGGAATCATTGGCTGATTTCTGGAGAGAAACTGTGCGCGGCGTGTATGATGACATGGCGCACATGACCCAGGGCATGGGAGAGGAAGCCCCGGTTCGTACTGCCGAGGATGAGGCATTCAGACAACAGGTCGGACCGCTTGCTTACAGATTAATGACACTGCACCACCCAACATCTGTGAAACTCACAGACATGGATGTGCGCGCTCAGTTTGCACTTTGGGGTTTTGATGTTGATCCGCGCACAGGAGATGTGCGTGGAGAATTGAGATTATCTGCAGAAGAAATGAGAGTTCTCTCCCATATCAATGGAAGCGTTGCACAGGCAAGAGGGCAAATGCTCAACGTCGCTTCCACACTGAAAACATTTGCAAGCTCTGATGACGCGCGCCGAGCTATGAGCTCTCTGGAAATTCAGATGGACGGCCTTGAGAGGAATTTGGGCACAGTAGTGGCATTAGGAACCAGCGCTGAAAGGTCTGATGGAATAATCAGAAATCCATTAAGCAGAGCCGATGCAGACGGATACATACAGGGAATCACAGGATTGTCAAGGACTGCTGATGCGAATATCCAGGCCCATGTCACAGAAGGTATGAGTGATGATAAGGTCGTATTATACACTACTATCGGATTGAAGATTGTGGGTTATGGCGCGATGGCCCTCAGCGGCTATGGGTTGCCTGCCGCCGTAATTGGTCTTTATGAAACATGGACCCAGTCAAGAGAACAAGAAATCATGATGGGCGGAACCGAGCAGATGACCGACCTGGAGCTTGGGCTAAGGTATGGAAGCTATGCGATTGCAGGGCTTGGTGTCGTCACCGCAGGAGCATCATCTGTTGTCGGTGCCTTTAGTTCTGAAGCCGTTGCAGCATCTAGATTATTGCAAGGAATGCAACAGGCCACCAGAATTTCTGGCTATGTAATGATTGGTGGCGGTGTCGCGCTTGGTGCAGGTGAAATCACAAACATGGCACTCTACGGAGGTGCTGATGTCGGTATCCTTGATTACGCTTTCGCAGGATTCAACGCTGCTCAGCCATTCCTGCAAATCGGCGGTATGCACGCAATGAGGATGTCGCCAAGACTCATGCACAGCACATCAACTGGCGCCAGAGCATACAGGGGTTTCATGGGACTCGTTTTCGGTGTGGGCAGAAGAGAGATAATCCACGGGGAAAGAATGGCCATGCGCCAGCAGGCCGAGATGGTCAGGCTTGGGCGTGCCAGGGGAGCTGAGAGGCAAATGCTTAGCGGCCTTGGTTCTGGAAGAAGGCCAAGAGGAATCAGCCAGGGAGATTTCCAGCATGCACAGCAGAGATTCCGGCAGCTTGTCGATGGCGGCATGAGCCCGAGAAGGGCGGCCAGAAGAGTTTCGGCTGATGCCGGAAGGGCAAGAGCCGATGCTGATGCTACTGCGATTGCAGGTGTTGAGCGGCAACTATCACGCTCGCTTGAGCCTCATGAAAGAATTTCACTGCTTGAACACTATAGTGGAGAAGGCGGAACGCCAAGGGCAATTGACCCACAGGAAGCAGTTGGCCTTCTCAATAGTTACAGAAATTATGTTGATGGACAGGTCCAGGAACTGTCGCCCGCCGCAAGAACAAGACTTGCACAAATGCAGGTGGATATGCAGAGGCCATTCGAACCTGGAGAAATGCTTGCGATAGTCCGGGAATATGGGAGCAATATTCCGGAAGTCGGAACTGTTGCACGCTTCCTTGACAGAACAAGAAGGGCAGCTGCAGGGACAGGAAGAAGCCCATTCTACACGCTCTCAGATCATGTGGAAATGCAGCGGACACTTGCTGCTGCAGAGTCTCGCCGGCCAGGTGCACCCGCTCCAGTTGAATCAAGCGTAGCATTGGCAAGGCTCCAGGAAGCTGCAATGAGAAGAGACCAGCAGACTGCTGTGCGCGAGCTTGAAGGCGGGATGAATTTAACATTGACCTCAGGAGAAGAAACAAGATACAGTCTTCCTGGCGAGGCGCGCATCCAGTACAGCAGGGAGCAGATGCACCTTGCAAGAGATGTTGCGGCTGCAGCGGATGTTTTTGTCCGT
Organism: uncultured Microcaldota archaeon; assembly: GCA_963791815.1. GTDB lineage: Archaea > Micrarchaeota > Micrarchaeia > Anstonellales > Bilamarchaeaceae > Bilamarchaeum. The sequence goes on from CAWBTT010000003.1 coordinate 315,799, forward strand.
GAGGGCGCTCTTCCGGCTGACACACCACCTGCGATAGCGAGGGCAGCAAGAGCACTTGCAGGAAGCGGGGATACTGCATTCAGAAGAGCAACATCTGGCCAAACCAACAGGGCAGAACAGATGAGGATTGCACTTGCTGCTACTGATGAGATGCCTGCTTACCATGACGCTGCAATGAGTAGGGGAATCGAAAGGAACGCTACTTTGGCAGCAGAAGCAAGAGACCTCAGCCCAGCAGATGCAACTGCAACAAGAACAAGGGCAGACCAGCTTGCCCAGGCATATTCATTATATAGAACAGATTCTTTGAGTGACGCACAGGCAAGGACGATGGGAGTGGGTGCTGACGAGAGAATATTCTTCAGGCTGCTTCAACAACAAGAATCAAGCGGTGCAGATGCCGGAGTTGAGATGGCCAGATATGCTGCATCTGAAAGAAGGGATTCTACCCTAGCAACAGAACTTGGCACAGCATTGGAGTCAAGATTGAGTGGCAGGCCAGCTGCAGAAAGAAACAGTGCAACGCTTGATGCACAAAGGCTTGCAGAAGCTTATCATGAGTATGGAGAAGCCATGCTCGCCTCACAAACTGATCAGCAAAGAACTTCAGCAATTACCGCAATCAGGCAGAGGTATAATATCACTGACGGCGAACATGACTTCCTTACCGTTCGCTCTGGATACAGTCCGCGAGAAATGGCAAGAGACATTGCACTAAGAGCATCTGGAGAACCGGTAGCGGCACCTGCAGTGACAACACCACCCGCGCAGACAACGCCTGCAGCCCCACGAGCAAGAGCACCTGCAGGAAGCATGGACGATTACGTTCCAGTATTTGCTGCTAGAGAGGCACGGGCAAGAGGACTCGCACCTGCAGAGCAGCAGGCTACAACAGTAAGGGCGCAGCAGCTTCAGGAAGCTTATGAGGCAGGAAGCGCGCTTACTGATGCGAGGGCAAGGCAGCTGAACGTCGGAAGGGAAGAGCAATCACTTTTCAGAATCCTGCGAGACGCTGACATGTCGGATGCGCAAATCGCATCCGAACTTGGAAGGCATGCCGCTGCAGAAAGGAGTGAAACCACAATCGATGCTGCAGTTGAAAGCTCTGTCACACGGGCAACTGCAAGACTTCCTGCCAGAGAAAGGAGCAGGGCAACAGTACGTGGACAGGCACTTGCTGAGGCGCTTCACGAATATCGGGAAGCAGAAAGAACACACCGCAATCCAAGAATGAGGTCAAGAAGAATCGACGAAGTTCGGCAAAGGCTCGGCCTGAGTCCTGAAGAACACGGATTCCTCATGGCAAGGTCAGGGCTTCCAGTCACAGAAGTAGCTGCTGACATCGGAAGACTTGTTGCTGGCCAGAGCGTTGCTCCAAGAGCTGCCAGGCCAAGACCAACACCTGCAAGCAGAACAGCTACGGCAGCCAGGGCAAGAAGAGCCCTTGCAAGACCTGAACCAGTATTGGAATTGCAGCGCGCTGTTGCCGCTGCGGAGTTCCCTGAAATAGCAGAAGGAAGAACAATCCCTTCAGGCGCAAGAGCGAGAGTAGAGGGTCAGGAAAGATGGGAGAACGGAGCCATACTTGGGCATGTTGAAGATGCTGCAATCCGCATGGTCCAAAGAAACGCAGGGGTTTGGGAAACCGCACTTGGAAGCGGAAGACGACCCGTAGGTGTTGATGCCACTGATTTCCTTGCAGCGCAGGCATCAGTCAGACAAAGAACCTCTAGGGGAATGGGAAGAGAACAGGCAATTAGAGCCGTTGCTGCCGAGCAGGCAAGCATGGAAGCGATTGTTGTCGCAGTTGACAAGTCTGGACTTAATGATATTTCACAGGTCACTCATGGAATCCATGGAACAAGAGAAGGGCACAGCCCGGCAGATGTAATAAGCAAGGAACTTTTCGAGCACATGATTAACAGGGCAGGAGCGATTCTGCGCGATAGAGGATACCCAATTGCAGCTGATGCTCTTCTCGGAACAGGAAGGTGTGATGAGCGGGCTCTAGTTGTCATCGGAAGAAGAGGCGGACAGGAAAGGGCAGAGGTTGTCCGGGCCCTCGCCATTGCAAGGCTTGAAGTGAACGCGCAGCTCGACCCTTCGCTTAGGCCTCAGCTTGAGCAGATGGGAGGGAGGATGCCAACAATCCCAGAAACACATCTTGGGGATGTCGCGACTGCAAGAACCAGGTTAAGGGAACTCAGGTTGCAAAGAAGGGCAGAAGCAGATCAGGCAGGTCAACCATTCCAGCAGATAACTGACACTGACGAAACAAGAATACTAACACAATTAGGTCTTGAAAGAGTTAGAAGGAGGTTTGGGGGCACTCCGACAGAGGAGCAAATTAGGGAACACGTCCCAGGGGAAGTTGCAGAGTTGAGAAGGCACCTTCGCTCAACCGATTTGCGCAGCTATGGGGTGGAAATCGGAGACCGCTCAATGACCCTGCATGACTTTGCGCAAGGCTACCTTGAGCACCCTGAATTGGTTGGGGCATTCTCAGCAGATGTTGACTCGGTTACGATTACACCTAGTAGCCGGAGAGGCGCAGGAAGGCTGCACCAGGCATATGTAGATGCTGAAAGCAGCGGCGCTCAGTTCAGCTCTCCAGTGCGTTCGGCACTCAGAATCGGAGGACGTTCAGGATTGGATGAGCACCTAGGCACGATGCCGGCCGTTTCGCATGGAGATGTGAACATGCCGGGCATGCGCGTTGACGTCGAAGGTGGGAATGTAACTCTCCACGAAGGAGAAGCAGTACAGATATTTTTCCGGCTTACTGAGGATGGGAGAACTGCTGTCGCGCAGCAACTCAGTGACTTCGTCCGCTCGAGCGCCGAAGACACGAGCATAACTGTCACAACCGAGACAATGGATGCAGTCCGAAGACAGCACCGGACAATGAGACCTGAGATACAGCAGCAACTCGGAAGAATAATGACCAGGCTCGGAGTCAATGCCGTTGAGGCACTCCAGCTTTCGCTTGGTTCGCATACTGCTGATGGGATTTCAGTGGAATATTTCGCCGAAGTCGTAACAAGAAAGGCATACACTTTCGGAAGGGGAGACATCTCATTCTCTGAAGGAAACACTTTCCTTGGGCATGATGCGATGAACGTACTTGCCCAGATTGCAGCCGACGGGATGCTCGCTCATAGCAGTACTGCAGATGGAAGCAGTGCTCGCGCGCTTGGAAACCTGGCATGGCTCATGCCACAGGGTTCTGATACGGGTACTCTTGCCACGAGATTGAATAGGGTGCTTGCAGATGCAGGGATAACTGGCATCACTGCAGATGTCAGGACCATGGACATCACGGGCCCTACCAGCCTCAGAGATGTTGATGCCAATCTTGCAGGGCAGGCGCTTGGGCGGGAAACGCCTCTGGACCGGGCCACATTTACCCATGGAGGGTTCCTTGTCCACCTCTCACACATAGCAAGAAGGGGAGGTGATGGGCCGCTCATGCATACTCTGTTTGGTGACCGGGCCGCAGCTGTCCAGAGCTCCATGGAGGGACTGACAGGAAGCCCAGGACAGATATACAGAACTCTGGTCGCTGACACTAGTCCAGCAGGAAGACAGAGGCTCAGAGATTATCTGCTCTACAGCGTCACCCAGGAAGTCAGGGGAAGACGGGCTTTGAGGAGGTTCCGTGACGTTGAAACCTGGATGAATAATCAAATTAGGGAATCTCCAACACTTGCAGACACACAGTTCTATACGGCGATGAGAGATGAGTTCCATCGTTATGCAAGGTCTGAAGGACCTGCAGCAGTCACCCGATACAGAGAATATCGCGCAGCAGGAGGAAGAGGACCGACAGGACCAGGCAGGGGAAGGAGAACAGGCACTGGTACCAGGGGTGCTGAAACTTTCGCAAGCATCAGGGCAAGAAGCGGGGCCCGGCAGACAAGCATACCTCCAAGAGGACAGGATAGAAGAATTGCCTCGTTGCTTGGTACAAGAGATAGTAGGGGCCGGCCGACAGAACTTGCAGGGTTTGCAAGAAGAGCCGTGCTTGCAACGCCTGAGGAACGCACAAGGATGCTCGAAACGTTGCCACTAGAAGTCAGAAGCCTGGTTGAACCATTACTTAGGGATAGTGACCCATTTGCGCAATCAGTAAGGCGCTCGGCAAGTCAAGGAAACGATACTGCCTTCAATAATTATGTTGACAGATTCGGCTCAAGAAGGCTTCGCGGAATAGCCGATAGCATAGGCGGTATGCATCCGCCGGAACCGGACGCAGCCTCAATACCAATGGCAAGAACAGGAACTGATGATGCTCATGTTGACGTTGTAGGGCCACAGCCAGAAGCAACTAGCGCCCGGCCAGGAATAAGAATGGTAAGAACAGGGCCTGAAATCAGGGCCGCAGGCAGCGCACTTTCACCAGCAGAAACATTACAGCCTGGAGCCGCAGCAGGAACTCCTGGAACGACAACCGGCCCAAGAGCTACCGGGACTCCTCGCGGACCTGCCGCGCGCAGCCCTGGAAGGGCAAGGGCTTCTGCAGCTGCCACGATTACTGATGCTGATACTTTTGCCAGAACCAGGATACAAAGCGAGGTTGTTGGCCAGCATTCCAGACTCAGGAGAATGACTGCAGAGGCAAGAGCACAGGAGCTTGCAGGAGTCACAGACCTCAATAGAAAAAATGCATTAACTCAAATGCTGGCATTGGATGAGGGAGACCCTGCAATAGCAAGACTCGCTCAGGAACACGCTTCAGCAGAAGTTGAACTTCAAAGGGCACGGGCAGAGCGGACTGCAGTTACAACAATAGGGGACCAGACACTGGCTAGTGTAATGCGTGCAGTGGCCGCAGGTGAAAGCAACCCGACTTTCGAATGGCTTGTAAGGGACATTGCCACCGGAACAAGGACTCCGGAGGGGGTTAGGAGGAGATTATTGGCGGCATACCAAACTGACGGGGCTGAAGGATTCAGAAGGTCACTTGGAATTTACCAAGAAAGAGATGTAACGAGCTTGCTTGCAGCGGACCAGACCGTGCAGGGAATGGTTGCAGAAGGCCCCCCGACATCTGCGGTGCGCGAATTTGCAGCAGCCAGGGGGGTGGCTCCTGATGCGATGCAGCAGACATTGAGAGCAGCATACCAAAGGGACGGTGTGACTGGAGTGCTCAATGAAATCCTTGGCACTCCAAGGGCAGATGGAGTAAACTTCCAAGAACTTTTTGCATCACTACCCCGAGCTGAGCAGCGCGTTTTCCAAACAAGGATGCTTGGAACGTTTAGTCTCGACCAACTTCGAGGCCTTGCCGCCTACGGGAACATCACTGGAGGTGCAAGCCTAGGAAGAGATGTCCTTGTTCAAAGGCTCAGTTCAGTGTTGGGCAATGCAGGCTTCAGGGCAGAGCTTTTATCAATGGTCCCGGCAACTGGACAAACCTCAATGATCCCACAGATGCTCCTAAGAAGAAGGGCAGGGCTTGCTCAACAACACCCAAGATTCGTTGAGGTTCTGCTTCAGGGCAATTTGGAGGGAAGAATACGCGCTGTTCCTGGGATGGAAAATTTAACAATAACCGATGTCACTCACCGTCCAGGAAGTGTCGGCAACTACATGGTCGAGCTTTCAGATGGAAGAAGAATATTCATGAAACCTGAGGACCACCGTCCGGCCCAGCTTGGGGCAAGAAGGCTGGAGGCTCAGGGCCTTGCACCAACAGCAAGAGGAATGCACACATTCACTTATGACACCGGTCTTGTCGATGCCAGTGGCCGGAGGATACACCGCGATTTCGGATTCTCAGAGGACATCCATGCATTTGGAAGTGAAAGAAGAAGCATCAGAATCAGGATGCCTGATGATAGCTTCCAGCAAGTGACAACAAGAAGCGTTGCCATGCTGAGTGACGAAGTCTTTACAGCAAATCTCTCAGACCCAGCAGTGCGGGCCAGACTACAGAGGACAGGCGCACTTGAGGCTGCAGAACACTTCCAGAGTCTTGCAAGAACCCCAGAAGGAAGAGCGCAGATTGCCCGCGCATGGACAGCATATCTGGAAATGTCAAGAAGGGCCCTTGTAGTTGACAGGGCACCAAGAAACACAGCAATATTCTTAGTGGAAGGAGAAGGGGGAGTTCGGCAGATTGTATTCCAGCCAATTGATACTGACTTCGTAGCTGGAAAGATAGGCTCACATGAGGGAACGACAGACTTCATTTCATATGATATGGATTTCGGAATGGCAACGAATAGATTTGTTGTGGGAATGGACACTATGCTAGGAGACCAGTCTCCAGGCAGAGGTTCAATGGCCGGAGACATTGTAATAGCAAATGAAACAAGGACACTGTCTGATCCGCCCGAAGTTCGTGCTGCAATGGATAGAGTAACAAGAGAAGCAGATGGCCAACCGTTTGGATATCCGATGCCTGGTGCTGTTGGGGATATGTCAGAATATGGTGGAAGGACAAGGGTTTTGCAACGCGGCAGGAGATTCATCCTCCATGCAGATGAAGTAGAGCACTTGTCGCGCGAGGTCATGGGCGCAGATTCTGTTGAACGGTTCAGAACAGAGCTCAGAAACGTGGCTGAGGCTGCAGGTGCTACAGACCTTGATGGAGCTCTAGCTGCTGCACATACTATTCCAGATAGGACTATTCCGGATGCAACTCCAAGGCCCCCAGCAACACCTGCCCCGCTAGACGTGACGCCCACAATTCCGCAAGCTTCTAGAGCACCGTCTCCTGAGCCATCAGCTGTTACTGCGCCTGCACAAACAACCCCCAGAAGGCAGCCAACACCAGCCAGAAGAGTTGACCTTCATGTGGAGGCGAGCCAGCTTGTTGGGAGAAGGATTGTGCACAACCAGACAACAGACCCGGATGCTGCTGGAAGGACATTCCATGTGCTCACATATACCGATGATGGAAATGCAACCCACACGATAAGCGTGGATGGAACGCTCTCAGGAAGAAGGCTTCTTAGCGCAGTTGATGCTGAGGTTTCAAGAATCAATACTAGAGAGGCTGAAGCACTTGAAACTGCACTTGCAAGTACTGGAACGCATAGGCCAAGGCAGGAACTGGCAACTGCAGTAAGCACGCTGCAACCAGAAGCGCAGAGGGGAGATAGACGTTTGTGGAACCTCGCTGTCACTCTTGAGAGTTTGGCTTTAAGCAGTCAGGATACAAGCGCAATGCGCCCAGAATATCGAGGTGCTGTTGCTGCAATCAGAAGAAGAGGAAGTGTCGCAACAGATGGCGCTCAGGAAACATATTTCCAAGCGCAGAGAATTCTTGACCAAAGAGCTTCACCAAGAGCAAGGGCAGGAGCACTTGACCTTGTTGCACTTGCAGAAGGAAGACGCTCTGCACCCGCAACAGACGGTGAGAGAGTTGTTCTTGGAAGCCTTCAGGAAGACCCGCGATACAGAAGCGCGATGGAGTCTGGAGACCGGGCAACGGTGCTTAGGGTTGCACAGGAATATTCACATCTTGCAGCTGCTGCTGATAGGGTCATCGCGCCGCCAGAATTGGTGAGGGCCGAACATACGAGACTTCAACAGCTCTATACTGGCGACGCAGGATTCAGAAACGCAGTTGATACTGAAGCTACAAGGCTTGGAGTCACGCCGGCAGATTTCATGCAGTCTTCTGCAAGGGATAATGTAATAGTAAATGAAACAAGAAGAGTAGAAATACAGGGTGGCTTTGACAGTGTACTCATAGGAAGGAGCATGAGTTCTAGCGGCAACACAGTCAGCTTCGCTGACCCCTTCGCAGTCGCAACGGAAACCGGAAGGCTGCAAACTAGATACCGGGATGATGCTGCTTTCCGCGCGGATATAGACCAGCGAGCAGGAGGCGGAGGCAGAAGGGCAACACGGCTTATGGAAGGCATGGCGCGTGAGAGTGTTGCAAGAACAGACATTCCAGAAGCAGATTACACAAGTGCTACAAGAATAGCATCAGCGGCAGAGGGTGTGGTTCTTGGGAGAACAAGGCTCCGGGATGTTCCTGAAGCTGACAGGGCAAGAGTCGCAGTTCTTGTGGAGGACCCAAGATTCGTAAGAGCGACAAACAACGGCAGGTTTGATGCGGGTGGACAGAGTACCGGAACGCGCGCGCCGAACAGGGCAGAGCAACTCGCACTTGCATTTGAATCCAGCACAACAGCAAGGGCAAGCAGAATAACCACTCCTGGTGCTGAGACTTTGAGGGTCAGGGGATTGGTGAGACAGGCAGGCTCAAGCGATCTTTCCTCACTTGACGCGTTTGATTCAAGAATTATTAGGAGCGTACGCAGGCTTGAAGCCGCAGGAATGCCAAGGAATGAGGCTATTACCCTGGTCAGCGCCTTAAGTTTCAGGGCAAACATATTGGCAGCAACCACAACAACAGGCAGAAACTCATTCGGAACCATGTTCTCAAGAGTGCTGGCAGCGCGCGAGCAGATGACTCCAGGAACCTCACGGCAGGCAGTTGCATTTGACATTCTATTCGAAGTTGGAGGCGAAGGGCAACGGCTTGCGGGTGCAAGCAGGCATGGAGCCCCAACAGAAGCCATTGATAGGTTTGGTTATGAGGTTGCTGTTGAAAGGGCAAGGCAGATGGGAAGAACAGCTCCAATTGCAGAAGATTTCGAATATGGGGCAATGGCAAGGACATTTGTACATGCTCTTGACACAGACATTTTCCCAGCAAGAACTGGAGTAGCGATTGCATCTGATGCTGCTCCTGGTGAAAGTCCCCATATCGACCTTTATGCAGCAAGTGAAGGAGGAGTACGATACAGATTAAGAGTACGCGAAGATGGAGCATACATAATAGGAGCTTCTGCAGAAGCACTCGGCGGACACACTGGATTCACACCAGGAATTAGAGAAGCATTCATCAGGTATGCAAATGCCAGGCTGGGCCCGAGATTGAATGGGCAGCTGTCAAGGGTAAGAGAACAGATTGCAAGAGGCAACCTTGGAATGGCTTCAATGGTGGCAGGGGAAATTGCCGCTGGAAGAACGCCTGGGGCAGTGGCTCTTGTGGACACTCATCAACTTGCGATGGCGCTTGGAGAGGCAGTGCACCCGCAAAGAAGACAACAGATAGAAGCATTCCTTAGGATGAGCAGCTCTGAGCAGAGCGAGGTCATCAGAGATCTGCGGGCAAGTGCAAGGCAATTTAGGGAGGAAGCTGCTGAACATATCAGAGCAGGAAGAGGAGATGCAGGAACCCTCGCGCAAGACAGGAACGAAACAAGATATTACAGGGCTGTGCAACTTGAAGAATTGCAAGCATTAAACGGAACGATAGGACAGGAAATTGAAGGACTCTATGGACTTGAGCCAGGAACACTTGCTAGAGTTTATGGTGATAACAACCTCTTGAATGGCTCCCGCTCAGATGTCATGCGGCTTCTTGGCATCACTGTTCCTCAGGCAGATGATCATGACATATTTGGAATGCTGATAACAGGAAATCTTGTCAGCGTCATTCGTGACATGTATCCGAATGCTACAGCAATTGAAATGCGCAACATAGGTGGAGGAGTGACCGGAGCATATATGCTAAGGGTAACTGATCCTACTGGCACGCACATGGAGTTTGTAAAGAGTGTCGACATGAGAGCAGACCAGGCAGGCGCTGTCAACATACTGCTCTCTGGTGTTCCGGCGCCCACGGTAATTACGGGGCGCGGAGGAAGAGCACTAACATACGCAAGAAGGGATGGCTCTCGCTCCGCGTTCGGAGTAACAAGAAACCTTGGTGCATTTGATGGTTCTGTAAGGATAGGTGGCAGAGACATACAGCTAAGGGCAAGAACAGCAGCAAGTTTCGACACCCTGCAAAACCATCCGGAATTGATGCAGGTTCTTATGGATAGTCCAGAGGTATTCTTCAGAGCTCTTGGGTATACATATGGTTCTTCATTCGCACTCGGTTCGCTTGATGGGCATGCAATGAATGTGTTCGGAATGATTGTAGATGTGCCAAATCCGACACCTGAAAACCTTGCAGCACTAAGAGGAGAAGGCCACACAGTATTCCGCGCAGAAGACGGAAGCCATAGGGCTTTCATGGTTGGTAGAATAGATACTGATGATTCGGCAGGGGCATACTGGGCCACTGGTTCAAGAGGCAATTTCGATTTCGGAATGTTCAGGCACAGACTTGGAGCACAGATGTACTACCACCTGTTTGCTCCACTTGCAAGGCAGTACAATATAGCTGAAATGCGCAGATGCGGACCTTGGAGAGTGGAGGTTCCTACTTCAGAGATTATGAGCTACCGGGGTGCTGGCTGGACTGTAAGCGAAAGCGGTGGAAGAAGTTACATAGAAACTTACAACCAAGCACAATTAACATCACTTGAAAACGCAGGTCTCACAGTTGTGCAGAGGCCAACCCGAGCGCCAAGATTCGTTTCCCCAAGAGGGCTTGCTAGGCAGGCATTTGGAAGTGGGGGCGATGGTGCGTTCTACCAGGGAGTAAGGAGCTGGTATGGAAGCCATGCTTCAGACCCAGCTTACAGAGCAGCAGTTACTGACAGTTTCAGAAGGACTGAAGGACAGCCAGTCGGAGTCAGCAGTTTCAAGCTTGAAACCAACCAAGCATCCCAGCTCACAAGCGATGGAGTGACATACAACTGGTTCCCCACCAATGGTGAGGAGCGCATGCTCGTATTCCATAGGGACGGAAGAGGAGTAATGATGTCCGACTATGAGAGGGCTAGTGTAGAGCACTGGCCCCAGCAGATTCAGGACCTCTTCCCTCACAGACAACAGGTTTTCATTGCACCTTACACTGAAGGAATGGATGGAATGGCAGGGACATTCTACCTGGGAAGGCGCCAGTATGCCGTGTTCTCTCGGGAGCAGCTCCCGCCAGCACTGAGAGAGTCTGCAATCCCAGTTGTAAGGCATCACACGCACATGAGGGGGGCTCCTGGACTTGGACAAATGACCGGCCTTCCTACAGAAACCATGGGAGCAGTGCACGTCTTCGACCATATAATGAACATGGGAGAAGGCGGTTTGATGAACGAGTTTAGGCAGGTGCAATCATTGTATAATCAAACTGAGATGGCTCAGGAAAATGCACAGCTTGGGGCTGGAGCTAACCCGGCAGAGCAGGATCAGTTCCTACGCCAGAGGCTACCAGATGGATTCGATGCGGAGGCATTCCCAACGAGAACTAGGTAAAATTATTTTACGGTCTCGACCATGCCGAGGTTGTAAACTCCTATTTTTTTCTCATCTGCAATCTTTAGAAGTTCACGAATTGTTTCTCTAACTGATTCCCAGTCTTTTTCCTGCGGCTCATCATGTATGCAGAACATTCGGTTCTTGAGCACAATGTTCCTTTCCCCATCTGCAAATACCATGAACACACTGCCGCCGGTGCTGTATAATGCAAGGCCAAACTCTGGCAGTGATTCGATTTTTTTGCCGCCGCTCAAGGAAGAGAGCAGGTGGAAAAATACTGAGAAATCTTCGCTGTCGCAATAATAGGTTGCACCATCTTCCTCAAGCATGAATATCTCCTCAGGCATTGCCAAAAGTTCCTTTGCCTCTGCATCCCAGCCAGTACCCGTTGCTTTGAGTTTCTCTACAAGTTCGGCTCTTGAAATCTTTTCTGGTTTAGGAGAAGGAGTTGCCGAGTTTCTGGGTTCAATTTTCCCAAAATACTTAGGATCCGCAGGGATTCCTATCCTGGGGATTTTATTATCTTTTGAAGCAGCAGACTTGGCCATGGATATGATTAGCATCTAATTATTTATAAAGAGTCAGGAGGCCTCTCTGACCTCTATCGTGCTCTCATTGACAACGACATATTCAACTTTCTTGCCTTCTTTTTCGCTCTTTTTCAGAGCCTGCAGGGCATCTTTGATGCTTACGAAGAACATTTTCCAGTTGCCCTGCTCAGAATACATGTTGCGGACAGAATCGACGACCAGAATCTTTCTCTTTTTATCTGCAAGAATGATGAAAGTATTGCTCCCTTTGGAAGTCACATCTATTGCAAAATCAGGCAGATCATCCGGGGGAAGCTCGTGCATAAGAACTGCGTTTCTCAATGAAACCAGGTTATCATCAGGATTTGAGGTGAAAGATGTTTCGCTCTCACCAACAAACAGCTCTTTTGGAAGTTTTAGTTCCTTGGCTCCCTTCTCGTCAAGGGGGGCAATCCTACCGAGGAAGGCTATGCATTCTGCAGAAGTGACTTTCCTCTTTTGGTTTTTATCTGGAGCTGAGTTCTTTGCCTTGAATCTGCGCTCAGCCAAATCAATTACATCTGCCCCTTTTGAGCCCTTTTTTCCTCCTTGCATAAAAGGAATTGTTCTGCCAATATTTAAAAGTTAATCTGGGCCTTCGCCAAAAACTATGCGTTCGATAAAAGCAGTTAGATTATATTTGCCGTATCTCGAATCAGGATCCTTCAGAGGTTGCTCAAAAGGCTCGCATTCATCCAAAGGAAATGCTTTGTCAATAAATCTTCCCATTAGCTTGTTGCCTTTTTTGAATACTGCAAAATGCCAGTGTTTCACCCAATCAGATATTTCCTCAAGAGATTCCTCTGGATGAGGAAAACATGGACGGATGGATTCTATATCCGTGAATTCCACACCATCCGGATGAAGCAGCACATTGAGTTCCGGGGGGAAACGAAGCTCTGATTCTGTCAGATGTCCAACTTCGTTTGGAAGAAAACGTTTCAGTACTTCAATCGCCTCAGTACTGCTCATCAGTTGAGGCGGCCTTACGATGACAGGATTCTCGGATGAAGGAGTTTTTTTGAAAAGCCTCTTCTCCTGAGATTTGTGAGCTGGGAATTTGATTACCTTGCCTGCCATAGGTTAAAATATATATAATAAAGTGTTTATATATGTGTTGTTATGTTGGATTTGAGTTACCAATAATGTCCCAAAATGGGGCAAAACAGATATTTCGGCGTAGAACACGGGAAAAATACCAGGAAAACCAGGAAAACTGGTAAAAAATCACGCGTTTAAGTAACATTTATATAGGTTCTGGAACTAAGTACTAACATCACGCTTCTTTTGAAGTGCATGGGAGGATAACTGGTCGCCTTGCCAGCGCAGCGATGCGCTGGCCTATTTCTGCTTACTCTTTCGCTCTAGTCAGTATACTATCAAAATAAGAGAATAAAAAGAAGAAAAGATTATTTTTGTGCTTCCTCTATCGCTTTCTTCACGTTGACCCTCCCATATCCATAGAAGTCGCTCTTGCCAGACTTATCCAAGTTGTACTTGATATCCTGGAGATTTCGCAGGTTCCACACAGATATGTTCGAAGTCAAAAGGTCGTTGAGGAAGTCCTGCCCTTCCCAGTTATAAATCACATCAGTCTTCGGTGCAATATTCTTGCCAGGATCGGCCGAACTTATCAGGATAGATTTCAGCACATCTATTGTTGGAGGAGCTCCATGCGCGCCAGCGTATGCCTGGATCGCAAGTGCAGCGATAGCAGCGGTGGTCGGAGCAGCAAAGCTCGTCCCCCTACCCCATTCATGGTAGTTGCCGCTCATTATTCCAGGTGTGGTATCTTTTGGACTTGTTGTATAGAATGCATTGAAAAGATTCGGCATCATAGGATCCGCGCTCCCAGATGGTGCCGCGAGCTCGATAGCTTCTGTCTGTTTTCCATAGTTAGTGGTGAAGATGGGATAACCGAAGACCCCTGGCCGATCGAGGTTGAATTTCGCGCCTTGGAGCTGGAACATTGCAGGAGCTGGCGGATAGCCCTGAAGCCAATACTCGGTAGCTGTGCCTTTGTTGTTCCCTGGATCGTAGATAGTCAAATCAGGAGCAAATGGATCATAGTCCCTCGGAGCCGTCCCAGATATCAAGAGCACGTTCTTGTTATAGCTGGCTGGTAGTAGAAAGAGCGGACCTCCATCCGAGATATGTGCATCTCTGAGATTGGCCCCCCAGTTCCCTGCGGCCTCGACCACGAGGATGTTGCTTTGCTCGAGCACGCCGAGCACGCTATAGAACAGATCCTTGAACTTGCCCAAATCGAAAGTTCCTGAATAATCTGGGGGGAAGGCAAGCGCGTTCTTGGATGTTAGTATACCCCAGGAGCAGCTCAGGACATTGCACCCATCAATCGTGGCGCGCATCATTGCATATAGCACCTTGCTCGGGAGCTGCCAGATTTCGAAGAGCATAGTATTGTAGCTAATCGTAGTGGCATGAGGCGCTAACCCCCTCATCCTACCGAGCTGGGATTTGTGCCTCGCTCCGATTGGACCGGCCACAACAGTGCCATGACCAAAGCTTCCGAAGCCCTGGAAATCGAGACCCCCGGCAAGACCGTCCAGGCCGCCGACTAGCGGATCGATGATTATTCTCAGGCCACCCATATCATATCCGTTGTTGGGTATGCCATCTATGTAGTTGTTGGGCCCTGGCTGTGGATTCAATTCATTGGCCCAAAAGAGCGCACCAGGATTCGGTAACCTTGGATCCGGATGCGAAGAATAGTATTGCTGATATTCTGCAAGAGATGTGAACATCGGCATAGCACCTCCATCATTTGGAAGGTACCAGTCGAATTCATCATGGAGCTTGGCATCTAGAACCTTGTCATATGTGGTGTTGGGATCCAACGGGCTCGGGATGTTCGGGATGTACTGCAACCACATCGCAGGCGTACCTGAATCAAGGATACCGACCGTCACTCCATGACCATCGTATCCATCGGGAAGTTGCCAGACCGGGGTGTTCCCATTCTCATAACGCACCGCCCCGACCGCCTGGAGATTCCACTGGAGATTGGAGTTGTACGCATCCTGGATTGGAGGCATTGCATTGGAGTTCTCTTGCACGATAGATGCCGTATCCACTCGAAGGAGCGGCTCGAGAATCGCATAGTTCACAGATGAGATGCTAAGGGCATCATTCACGAAAGCCTCGCTGTTGCTGCTCACAGCAGCAACTCCAGCCTCTGGCCAGGACCATTCCACAACGCCACCCACACCTTCGACATCTTCTGGGTGGAAATCTGCAGTAACAGAGAGGAGATATCTGCTCGAACCATCTGCGTTCCTGGCAAACCCATCCTCCATTCCTTGAGGAAGTTTTGGTGGTGTCGGTACATCGTATTCCACACCTTGTGCCTTGGCAGTTCCGCCGAGTCCGAGAGCGGTTGCGCCAAATGTAGTTGCACCCACACCCACAGTTCTCAGGAATCTTCCTCTGGTCATTCCAGCGCTTTTTTCAGAATCATTAACACCCATTCTCCTGGCTCTAGAAGAGCTCCGCCTATTGTTCGTCATGATATTGCCTCATATTGGTGCTTGTAAATGTGAAGACACCAATTCTAGTTTGATACAGTAAAGTTGACCTTTATAAATATAATCAGCCGGAGAAAAGGAATAAAACCAACAGCACACATATCTCTTCCATGATTGAGATCGATGGCTCCCACGGAGAAGGTGGTGGGCAGATTATAAGGACATCGCTAA
Source organism: uncultured Microcaldota archaeon (assembly GCA_963791815.1). Lineage (GTDB taxonomy): Archaea > Micrarchaeota > Micrarchaeia > Anstonellales > Bilamarchaeaceae > Bilamarchaeum. Next base: position 331,262 of record CAWBTT010000003.1, read on the forward strand.
CTCTTGCATCGATAACTGGAAAGCCGGTGAAGATTACCAATATTAGGGCAGGCAGGAGCAAGCCTGGATTACGGCCCCAGCACCTGATGGCATGCAACTCAGTTCGAAAAATCTGCAGGGGAGCCCTTGAAGGCGCTGAACTTGAAAGCACCGAACTCACTTTCACCCCTGGAAAGATAGTCGGTGGCAGATATGATTTCAATATTGGAACCGCGGGCTCGGTCATTTTAGTTGCTCAGACGATTCTCCCGATACTGCTTTTAGCATCAAAAAAGAGCGAGGTTCGGATTACAGGCGGAACCCATGTCATGAAAGCGCCGAACTATGATTACTTTGAGAACGTTTTTCTGCCTGCAATTAGTAATTTCGGAGCCAAGGCTGAAGGAAAGATGATTAAGCCGGGGTATTACCCAAAAGGCGGCGGCTTGATTGAGATTGAAATAGAGCCATCAGAGCTGAAGGGATGCAAATATTGGAGCCGTGGCGAAGGGGTAGAGGCGATAATCAGATTATCAGGACTCCCTGAAAGCATAGCAATCAGGGAAAAGAAGATATTTGTCCAGAATGAGATTGAAAAGGTCAGAATCAGGCAGGATGAGGCGCTTTCAATAGGAAACGCTGTCACTGCCTGGAATGGGATGAGAGGCTCCTGCGTTCTTGGAGAGAAAGGGAAACGGGCAGAGGTTGTTGCAAAAGAATGCCTGGATAATCTTCTTGCTGAGAAGAATGATGTTGATATGCATCTTGCAGACCAGCTCCTGATATACGGGGCTCTTTCTGAAGGTGAAACATACTACACTACAAGTGGAATAACAGAACATCTGAAAACGAATTCTTACGTGGTTTCCAGATTCCTTGAGAAGAAAATAGAAATAGAGGAAAACAAAATCAGTATTCAGTAACGTCAAGGATAGTGCCGTCCCAGTGCATTGTCACCACATAACTGTTGTTTGCCAGGCTCGAATACCAGCTTACAACCCATGAATCTGACTTTTCCTCAACTCCTGGAACAGCATTCGGATATTTTTTGACAAATGATTCGACATCCTCGGTGCCGGCAAACGTATGGGACGCTATTATCGCCTCTTCTGGGAAGGCGATTGTGCAGATTCCGTTCGTGCACACCTGGCAGTGTTTTGTTATAATTTCAGCCGGCTGTGGAACAAAATTCTGCTCTGGGTAATTATAGTAAATGTGAGAGCGCTCAGGGCAGGGAGTATCCATCAGTTGGGTAACCCTGGCTTTTACCTCGAAGTACCTCTGATTTTCATCATTATTCATCGAAGTGATTGTCATGATGCTGATATCAGCATATGGGTACTTGGAACGCAAGTCCTCGGTAACGAAATTGCTAGCATCTGCCTCTACTACGTTAATCTGGAAAAATTGGATTGCCATGACCAGTGCAGCTATAACTGCAAGTAGCACTAGGATGAGCAGCAATTCCCGCCTGATTGCCATATGGGGATAAACCACTCAAAATTTTTATTCCTTCCCCTCAGTCAAAAGAACGATTGCCTCTGCGATATCCCCGTTGCTCTTCTCAAGGGCGCCCTTGGCCTCATCCTCGGAGCAGCTTGCCTGTTCCATAATCATCTGGATATCTTCTGAAGAGGTTTTCTCCTCGATGCGGATTACTCCAGTAATCTGGAAAGACTCGTTGCCCTGCATGGAAATCTTGGTTACCTGCGGACTGTCGATTATAATGTTTTGAGACTCAGTCTCAATCACTACAGAATTTGCGCTAATTTCCTCAGACTGGATGCCCATCTGGCGCATCATAGCCTGCATTTTCTTCGGATCCATTCCCCCAGGAATCATAGTAATACCTCGATAAACCTAAAGAAGTTTAGTGACCGACAAAACCAAGTTTTGTGGTCCATTGGAGCAATGCTCCAATTGGAAGTTTTAACCTTAGAAAAAAACTTCACTTGAATATCTCGCCGCGCTCAGACTTGCGCACTTCAACACGCCTCATCTTGGTAATCTGCTTGAGCCTGCTGAAAAGCTTGGAGGAAAACCTGCCGAAGATAACATCCTGGATAACCTCATCATAAGGCTTCTCGGAAACTCCTTTGCGAGCCTCCTCGACTAACAACGCGCGGAGGTTTCTTCTTGTGTTCTCGCTCACATTTGAGCCGGTTACTGCAATAAGTTTGAGCCTGAGATCCTCACCGTCCTTGGTTTTTTCGTCGACAACCTGGTGGATGAGTGACTTGCCCCTTCTTGCAAATGTCTTGATGAATGAAGGTGCAATCTCGTGGCCAAGAAGCTTGGTCTGTGCCTCAGAGCCGCTGATATCGGTTACCCTGAACCTGAGAGTAGTAAACATTGAGATTTGTGATGAGCCGCCTGCTCCGAGTTCATAGAGAGAGGTCTTAACCAACCTGTCTTTCAGTTTCTTCGGGTCTGCTGCGACAACTTCACCAATGTCCCTGCCGTCGAAAAGAGCAGGGGCCTTGACAGTGTACCACTTCTTTGACTTCCATTTATCTACTGCCTTAACTTTTTTGCCTCCCAGATAATCACCATCACTTTACAAGCAGAGCTGCTTTGTCGCGCTCATATTTCCATCCTGCCGGGAGTCTTCCCTTCGAAGTGTAATACTTAACGAGCCTCAGGATTTTTGACTCAACATGGCCAAGCTTGACATCGTTGTGTACGTCATTCTTGGATGATTTTATGTGTGCGCTCATGCGCACTGCCTTTTTGATAAGATTAAGAAGATCTTCAGGGTATTCGGGCGCTACTTTCTCCTTAACAAGGAAAGCGGATATTGACATCCCTAGGATTGCCCTTACGTTTGGAACGGCGTGCTGGTCCCTCAGGATTATTCCGATTTTAGCTGCCGGAACACCCTCGCTGGCCTGCTTGACGATGAATTCAGCAACCTCATCTTTGCTCATGCTCACCCACTCAGGAGAATCCATGCTCTTCGGACGCTTGGTTCCTGACTTGCCCTTTTTCCTTGAATGTAATCTTGCCATAAATACACCTGAAATAGCTCAAGACCTAAGAGATTGACTCTTAGAGAATTCTAGAAGCGCTTTATATCTATGTGATAGCTTGTTTTTTAACTCTATGCTTTCAGCGAACGTCTGATGCTCGCCGTCAGGAATGAAGATAGAATCATAGCCAAATCCGTCCTTTCCGCGGGGCTCAAGAGAGATGTTCCCAAAGCATTTTCCATGGTGAAGTTCGACATGCTCCTTGTCCTTCATAAATCCTATTACAGCCTCGAAATATGCAGAGCGCTGCTCAACACCTTCAAGGAGTTTGATTATGCCATCCACGCCAATTTTTTTGTTGACCCATCCTGAATAAGTGCCTGGAAATCCATTGAGGGATTTTATGAATAGTCCAGTATCCTCAACAAACACCGGTTCCTTGCATCTTCTGTGTGCAGCACGTGCAGCATCAAGGGCCACTTGGTCAACACTCTCAGACCGTATCTCAGTGTAGTCAAACTCAAGCTGCCTAATCTCGAAATCCAGAATCTTCTGCGCCTCTTTGAACTTGTTTATGTTGCTTGTTGCAAACAGAACCATATTATCTCCTCGGAACCAGATAGTTTTAATTGATATGCTAGATTAAAAAAGGAGAGGTGTTCCGATTGACAAAGAAAAAGGAAAAAGATGAAGCAAACAACGCACTGAAGGAAATTGAAAAGGCTCTTTTCGCCATTCGGTTCTACCCTGTTGCAGTCGATGAAAAATCAAAAAACGATGCTCTTGAGAAACTGGCCAGCGTCCACAATAAGGGCAATGACACCATAAGGCAGATGGTGCTTTACATGATTCATGAGTCCCTTGCAAAGACATCTGAATTCAGGCTGATGCACACGCAGGAATACTTTGGAATGAAGGAACAGAAAGACCCAGCCAAGGCAAGGATGAGCGTATACCGGGCCATATTCAACTACAATACTTCAATAGAAGGAGCATGCGAACTTTACAGTTTCCTTGGGAACCTGCACATGGACGATGCTGCCAAACTCCTCACATATCACTATTCAAGACTTTGCACCATGGAAAACGAGGGCAACCACATGCTTAGGGGCGCAGTTATTGATGCTCTTGGAAGTTCGAAATCCAAATACGCCCTGACTTCACTCTTGGAATACGCGAAATACACTGACAGCGACAAGAGCCTTGGCAGGATAATGGCCTCGCTGCGGAAATGGCAGGACAAAATTGACAAGATGAAGCTCTCGGAGAAGGAAAGGGAAGCGCTCAGGGCCAAAATGCAGGAAGTCATCAAAAGAAAGGAAACTGGTGGCACCCATTATGGATGAAATGAAGCTCAAAGACGGCAATATTGCAGAGGTTAATTTCCTTAATGAAAATGACACTGTCGCAGAACTGAACAGATTCATCAACAAGCTGATTGACGAGAATGGATATCTTCTTATGGAGAGGAGAATCACCAGGAAAGAAGAGGAAGAGTGGAAGAAATCAGAGCTTGAGGCGCAAAGGAAGAAGCAGGGATATGTGCTTGTTGCGAGGATTGATGGTAAGATTGCGGCAACTTCTGGCGCAAAAAGAGAACGGGGCAAAGGCTCTGACAATATTCTTCTTGGAATAGCAGTTGCAAAGGAATTCCGCGGCATCCATCTTGGAGAGAAATTGCTCAGGCACAACATCAAACTTGCAAGAAAAAAATTGAAGGCAAGGAACATCTACCTAAGTGTTTTCGCTCCGAACCAGATTGCCAAGAACCTCTATGAAAAAATAGGATTCAAAGAAATGGCAAGATTCCCGAAATGGCTGAAACAGAATGGAAAATACGTTGACCACATTTTCATGAGGCTTTAGGCCAGCTTTGAGCCATTTTTCACTTTACGTTCAGGCTGGGCCAGTACGACTCCTTCGTCAGTGTAGAATCCGGTTGTGAGAACTTCTGAGACAAAAGGCCCAATCTGCTTCGGAGGGAAATTAGTCACGCAGAGGACCTGCTTCCCTAGCAAATCCTCTTTTGAATACAGTTCGCAAATCCTTGCGCTCGATTTCTTGATTCCAAGCTCCCCAAGGTCAATCTCAAGCTTGTATGTTGGTTTCTTGGCCTCTGGAAAATCTTCCACTTTGACTATCGTGCCAACCCTCAGGCCCACATTCTCAAATTCTTCCCAGGAAATCATTTCAACCAACATGGACGTATTCCAACTGGGTATCACACTGGGAATCTGCGCTAAAGAATCCTGATATGAAAAGTTTGAAGTAGCCGAGCAGTGGAAGCCTTCCTATGACCTTTCCGCGAAGGTATTCTTCCGGAACAGGGCGATTCACCATGCCGTAGCGGTAATCATATGCCTGGATGTCAAGGAACGGATTATTGTCCCCCCTTGTGACATAGTAGTATTCGCCATCCACATTGATTCTGAAGAATGTCCTGTGTACTATGTCGCCTATTATTGAGTAGAAATCATGGCTTGGGGGCTGGAAGATTATTATATCGTTTGAGTAGTTGGTCAGATACTCTGTTCCTTCAAATTCAACTGATTTCAGGCATGGCTGGTAAGCTTGGCTGCCATCCTTGTATGTTAATGGGCAGCGCTCATATCTGTAGGTAAAGGCGCCTTTCTTTTCAACAAATGATGAGGGGTTTTGCACAAACTGATTGCACATTGAGCTTCCAAGATTCGAGACACAGTATGGGAATATTGAACCTGGAATAGTCTTGCTTTCATTGCCATATGTTATTTTTGCAGGACCACTGAGGGATTCAACCTGCGAAGAAGTCATCTCGATGTCATAAGCATTCACTTCTGCCCCCTGGACAAAGACAAAATCTCCGCGCTGTAGGTTTGGAAGCATGCTGCAGGAAACTACTCCAGACACTGGGGTTTCGGTATTGAGCAGGAAACCGGCACCATACCAAAGCACGATTGCAAAGGCAAGCGCTATCACAGTGTCAAGTATCTCATTCTTCCAGCCATGATGTTTCACGCCGGATTTGACCTCGAAAGCGACAAAGGCGAATATTTCTATTGCTATTGCGATTCCAAAAAGGATTGGCAATACTGGAATGCCAAAAAAAGTTGTAATCAAGAAAAGAACAAAGGTTGCCCCGATGATTGCTGCTTGGACCTTGGTCTCCTTGAGGTTATCTTGGAGCTTCATTTGGAAATCTCAGTAAACTGTTTCCTGAAATCAGCAAGCTCCTTCTTTATCTCGTCAATTTTCTCAAGGACGAGTTTTGATGCGTCTCCCTTCTTTGTTCTTACATATAGCTTAGGATGCGCCAGGAGAGGGTGCTCCATCTTGAAAGATGAGAATTCCACATCCTTCTCCTGATTTAGCCTTTCTGATATAAGCTGAGCAAGGGATGTGTCGCTCCCGACAAGCTCAAGCTCAAGAACATTTTTCTCGTTTGATATGATTTTAACTTCCATTCCATTCACCTTTCACGGCGCGGGCGGGCATAAACAACTCCCAGGTCCCTGCCGACCATGTTAATATCAATTCCAGTCTTTGTGACCTTTGAGATTTGAGCCTTGATTATGTCGCCGATGCGGACAATGTCCTCAACCTTGTTGACATAGCCCCTCTTCAGGTTTCGAACTGGAAGAACCGCAGTCACTGCCATTGACCTTTCCTTGGATTCAAATTGGTTTGCTGAAATACATGAGCAGATTGCCTTAGTATCGGTCGTTTTCATGACCATGCAATACACATCCATATCAACATGAGGTCTAACAAGGTTCTTGCCTTTTCTTTGTATGGAAACTTTCCCATCCGAAACGACTTCCTCCCCGAATGATGCTGAGTAAATCTCATCATTCTCAGTAAAGGTATTGGAACCTGCCTCTGCTTCCTCCGCACTGAGCAGGTGCTCTCCAGGTAGAACTAGCTTTTTCTTTGCCATCAAAATTCACTTAATACATGAGAGGGCAAAGGCTTTAAAAGAAGTTTCCATGCAGGCATTTGTACATTATGATACATTTAGTAACACAAATTAGACTATCAGTTATTTAAATGGGGGATGGAGGATAATGTTCAGATGAAAAGGCCGATATTGGTTCTATGCATTGACAGGGACAATGACCTTTACGAAAAGGGAGGTGTCAGCGGGCCCCTTATCGGCAGGGAAAAGAACCTGAATGGGGCCATTGCGCTTTCCTTGGCAGACCCGGAAGACCCGGACTCAAATGCAATCTATTACTCAGTGAAGGTCTATGACCAGATGAGAAAGGATGGCCACAATGTCGAGGTTGTCACACTCACTGGTGACAAGAACCTTGGGTACAAGGCTGATAAGGAAGTAAGCTCCCAGCTTGACAAGATATGCAATGAATTGAACCCAACTTCCTGTGTGCTCATTTCAGATGGGGCTGCAGATGAAGAAATCATACCGATAATCAAGTCAAGAATCAAGATTGATTCGACAAAGATAGTTTTCATCAAGCAGGCTAAGGAACTTGAAAAAACATATTTCGTCCTGCTTGAGAAACTCCGTGACCCATATTTTGCAAAGACAATTCTTGGCATTCCGGCGATATTAATCCTACTCATCTCATTGTCAAGCTACCTTGGATATGGGCTCGAGCCTGTTGGGATAATCATCGGTCTTTACCTCCTGATGAGGATATTCGGAGCTGATGAATTGTTCATGGGTGTTTTCAGGGATTTCAGATTCTCATTCGAACGTACCAGCTGGATAAGTTACATTGGAGCTTTCGCGATATTCGCAATCGCCATCTTTGTAGGATACCAGACGTTCCAGAAGGGTATAGGGCTCAATCTCGGCAATGAGAAGCTGATAGCCCATGTCGTAGGAAACAGCATGTGGATTGGTTATGTAGGTCTGCTGCTCATACTTGCAGGAAAGGGGATTGACGCTGTTATGGAGAAGAAGAAATTCAGGATTACCAAATACCTCCTTTATTCGGCTGCAGCAGGACTCTCGACATTCGTAATCCTTGTTGGCAGCGCATGGATTGTCAACCTAAACGAGCCATATGTGGACTTTGGAACATTCCTTCTCAGTATCGCCATTTCGCTCGTAGTAGGATACTTTGTCACATCATTCGTCAACTGGTACAGAAAGGAAATCCTGATGGAGATGAAGATTGAGGGTAAGGAGGCAATATCAGAAAACGGCACTTACCTTGGGAAGATAGTCGGTATTGATGCCAAACGGGCAAAACTTATTATCCAGACCGTGTTTGACAAAAGATATGTCCTTCCGCTCTCATCAGTGAGTTCGGTTGAGGACAATGTTATTCTCAGGGCCTAGGCTTTCATCTTCTTGAGAAGCTTTTTCTTGCCCTGGCAGTCTTTCAGCGCATGGCGAAGAACTTGAGTGATATCCTCCACTTCAACTATTTCAATGCCCTTCCTCTTTTTCAAGTAGACATCCTGTGCATTTGCCTTTGGAATTAGAATCTTCTTTATGCCTGAATCGATAGCTGCTTCTATCTTGCTTGTGACTCCGCCAACGGGAAGTACCCTGCCGCGCACATCCAAGGAACCGGTCATTGCAACACCCTGGTGCACTGGAATCTCTGCTATTGCGGATATTACCGCGACTGCTATTGATATCGATGCGCTGTCACCCTCAACCCCCTCATATGTCTGGAGGAACTGAATGTGCAAATCAGTCTTTGCAATGTCAACCCCGATATATTTCTTGAAGATAGCAGACACATTGTCAACTGCTTCTTTGGCAATCTGGCCCAATTTTCCGGTTGCGATTACACGGCCTTCGCTCCTTGATGCTGATGGGGTCGCTTCTGCTACTATCGGGAGAACAAGACCTGCCCTTGAATCGCCAAGAACCGCAAGTCCATTAACCCTGCCGACTTCAGACCCTTCAGTTACAACAGTCTGATATTCTTTCTTGCGCTCTATCATCTTTGTTCCGAGCTGGGATTCTATTGAGTTGAATATTTTCTTTGCCTCAAAAACTTCCTTCTTGGTTACCCGTTTGAGGCCTTTTTCCTTTGCTATGTCGCCTGCGGCGCGTACGAGGCCGCCGAGTTCTCTGAGATTCAGAGTGAATCTGTTCCTCCTTCCTGCCATGCGCCTGGCTTCCTCGATAATTTCAACAACGGCATAATAACTGAAATGGGGAATTTTGCCGTCTCTTATGATTTCCTGGGCAACAAACTGGATTAGTTTTTCCTCGTTTTCAGGAGTATCCTCCATCGAGTCCTCAACATAGATTTCATAGCCCGCACCGCGGATTCTCGAACGGAGGGCTGGGTGGATTGCCTTCATGTCCGGAAGATTTCCTGCTGCGACCAAGACGAAATCAGTTGGAACAGGCTGCGTCTTGACAAGGGCTCCGGAACTCATCTCGCTCTGGCCAGTGATTGGATATTTCTTCTCCTGCATAGCAGTAAGGATTTCCTGCTGCCAGTTGAGTTTCAGGGACGCGATTTCATCAATGAAAAGGACTCCCTTGTTCGCCTCGTGGATTGCCCCGGCCTCAACACGAAGGTGCGCCGGGGTGCCAAGCCCTCCGCTTTGGAGAGGATCGTGCTTGATATCACCAAGCAGGGAACCTGCGCGTGAACCAGTAGCATCAATGAAAGGGGCCGCATGCTTATCACTATTGTCAATGATAAGTTTTGGATGAGCAGACTCGTTTGGCATCAGCCGTTTTCCAAGACCCGCAGTAGCATTGGAGATTACATAAAGGAATCCGAGGCCAAGCACGACAGCAATTATGAACCATTTGATATTCTCCGCAATTTCAGACGTAAATGCCAATGCAAGCAAAGCCAGTCCGAGCAGGGCAATTATTATCGCGGGGTTGATTTTGTGCCCCTTGTCTTTTGGCGCGCGATAATTAGCAATTCTTCTCCCGAGACCGTTCCTGATTCTTTTCATGTATTCGAACGGAGGGAATTGTTTAATGATTTCAAATTCCTTAGGGGAGAAGAAGCGGATAAGGGCCTTGTTCTTCTTCAGATGATTGTAAGATGGATATGTTTTGACAGTACGAACTAACGGCTGGTTCTCATTGCTCTTGTTCGGGTAAACTAGGACATCCTCCAGTGACTCGCTTTTCATGAGTTCAGCCATTCCCTGGGCCATCATACTTTTTCCGGTTCCAGGGGGGCCAATAAGAAGCACATTTCTTCTCTGGGAGGCTGCTTTGCGAACAATGTCGACGGCCTTCTCCTGGCCTATAATCTGGTCGATTATCTTTTTAGGCACAGATATTTCTGCCGTGCTCTTGAACTTCTTCATCAGATATACCACTGTCTATGGAGTATAAATTACTTTGCAATTTGTAAAAAAGAAAAAATCAAAAGGTCACACTGAGCCTAATGACTGGCGTGACATCGGTCATTCCCGAATCCATATCAGAGAAAACGCGAACCTGCAACCCTGCCGAAAACCTCTCAAGGAACAGTACATCCAAAGCAGTCTCGCCATATATTGTTCTTGAAAGTATGTTCCCCTTGAGCAGAAGTTCTGTAGATATCCTATCTGCAAATGTTTTGCTTATGTAGCCACCTACTTGAACATCTTCAGTCCCCCCAAAACTATAGGGAGAAACACGAAATTGCATGAACCAGCCATCGGGAGCGAGGGTGTAAGAGAGCCCTGGCCTGAAGATTGACCTCATTCCAGAACCAGCATCCAGTTCAGCATAAACGCCAAGGCCTCCGTATATTTCCTGCGTGAGCCGAAGTTCTGAATAGAAAGTATCAAGGCTTGCTGAACATTCCTCAGATGGCTGAAAGTCTGCAAATCCAAAAAGAGAGGTCCCGGTTCTGAAGGATGCTCCCCCTTCAACTCTTGCAGTCAATTGGTTGGTTCTCGGAAGGTATCCTGGCCTGATTGCTAACCATGAACTTGTTTCCTGTTCCACTGCCAGCGTTTCAGGCTGTGGGGCATCCTCTGCCCAGGCAGATTTCATAGGCATTATTGTTGATGCCATCAATGCCCCTGCAAAAACTACTTTCCTCATTGTTCTCTTACATCTTTCCTTGAAATTCATTTTTTTTGTTCTCATGAGCGCACCTCATTTGTTAGTTGGTGATAAACTGTGACTTTATAGATATTTAAGACGAAATGTAGTTGTTTTCCAGATTTTCCGATACTTTTATAATTAATTTTCGTGTTTTTAGGATATGAAAAAAAATGTCGAGGTGAAAATCGACAAGAAGGACAGGCTCATAATGCAGCAGCTGGAGGATGACTCGCGGCAATCTTATTCTGAAATAGGAAGAAAGGTAGGTTTACGCGGAGATACTGTTGAGTACCGCATGAAAAAGCTCCTCAATTCTGGAATCATAATGAGAATGTTCGCAGAACCCAACCTCCCAAAGTTGGGGCTCAAAACATACCGGGTTTATCTTAAATTGGGCAATATGCCTCAGGATGAAGAAGAAAAAATGATAACGTATTTTGTCAACCACCCCAAATCGCAATGGTTTGCTGAATTCGAAGGGGAGTGGGACTACACCTTCAGATACACACTAAAAGATGAAATAGAGTTCAAAGAAGAGCTTGAGGGACTTATGAAGAAATTTGGGAAGTACATCCTCTCAAAGAATATCATTATCACATTGCAACAATCATATCTTCCGCTCACTTATTTCACGGGCAGAGAAAGCAGGATAAGGTGGATTTCTCTTGAGAGGGTTGCATATGTTGAGAGACTGGATGATATAGACAGAAAAATAATGGGCCGTCTTTTTGACAACTCAAGAATAAGCAGCATTGAATTAGCATCAAAGATTGGGATATCGGCAGACTCTGTACAGTACAGGATAAAGAAGCTTGTTCGGGATGGAATAATCAGCTATTTTGGAGTTTATTACGATTCGGCAGTACTTGGGTATGGGAGGTACAAAGTTCTGCTCTGGCTTAAGCATACTACCAGGAAAAGAGAGGAGGAATTGATTAGGTATTGTCAGCAGCACCCAAACTCATCATACCTGAACCGGGTGGTCGGCTCATGGGATTTGGAAGCTGATTTTGATACAAAAACAGTACATGAGATTCATGATATTGTAAAGGATTTGCGCTCCAGGTTCGGAGATATAATACGAGACCACTCGACAATGATAACCCTAAGAGAACAGCTGTCCAACCCATTCAAAGATTAGGAAATAACATGAACATTGCCAAACGCAATCCTTGGCGCTGTGAGCGAGCCGAGTGTTCGCACCTTGCTTTCAACTGCTTCGATATTGGCGAACATATCGAATATATTCCCGCTCATCATAAAGCCTTTCATCGGTGTTCTTTTTTCTCCTTCAACAAGGAACGCCGCGCTTACTTCCAAACCAACATCCCCAGTTGTCAGGTTTGCAGTGTGTGAGCCATGGGCATAGTGCAGTTCGATATATTTTTCAATCTCGCCAAGGTCTTTCCAGTCACCCGGCGAAACAACTATGTTGGATGAACCTATTGACGGGTTGTCATCATAAGAGTCCCTGGAACATGAGCCGCTTCCAGTTTCACCTGCGAGCGCGGCGGTTTCCAAATCATAAAGATAGGATTCCACTTCGCCAGTTTCAATCAGGGTTCTTTTTTCAGATGGAATCCCCTCATCATCAAATGGCCGGGAAGATGTTCCTCCGGATAAAGGATCATCATAAATTGAGAGTTTCTCGGAGAATTTCTTTCCTGGAAGGGATGTGATTTTCCGCCTCTTCCAGTCTCCTGAGAATGATGGAAGAAGCACCTCCAACAAAGTGTCAAGAGCCTCGGTCTGAGCGACTACGGTATATGTTCCTGATTCGGGTTTTTTCGCATTCTGCATATCCCTTGCCATTCCAGCTGCACTTAGTGCCGCTTCGCTAACATCTTTGATATGGTTTGAGCTCAGATAGCCTATGCCAAGGCCCTCGCCGTGCATTGCTTCTGCGTACATGGAAAATCCAGTATCCTCATAATTGCCTGAGAACCCTTCGCTGTTTTCAAGCTCTGTGTATGATTTGTTGGCTGAAATCACTACCTTTGACCTTGCGCCGAAAGATTCTGCAGATTCCCGGGCCTGCTCAAGCAATGATTTGAAAGTCTGGAAATCAGATGGCTCGATGTTTTTGTCAAAGATGTCGGGATTGTTGAAACTGGCAGAAGGAGAAAATGAAAAGTTTGTCTTTGGTGAAAACTTGGAAAGTTTTTCAGCGCGCTTTTTTGCATCTTCCAGCTTTTTCTCATCTTGGCAGTAGGCAAATCCAAGCTTTCCGTCTTTGAGAATCCTCACCCCATAACCTGATTCTTCAGACGTTTCCCGGGTTTTCAGCTCCCCTCCGCTAAAAGTCAGGCTGGTGAATTCTGAGCGCTGGAAATAAACCTCATGGGCCATATACTTTTATTTGAAGGGGGCATTTAAGAATTATGAGACTTTTCATTGCGGTCCAGGTTCCAGAAGAGCTTAGAGCGAAGATGGCAGGAATTGCGAAGGAGCTTGATATGGATGGAATCAGGCCAGTAAAAGAGCAAAACATGCACATCACACTCAGATTCATTGGTGAGACTTCTGAAGAGAAAGTAAATGAGATAAAAGAGAGGCTTAGAGAGGTCAAATTCGAAAAATTCAACTGCCTGCTTAAGGGAACAGGAACATTCCCCAATGATGAATATGTGAGGGTTGTCTGGACTGGAATTGAAAGCGATAAAAAACTTGAGGAGTTATCAGGGAAGGTCAACCAGGCACTTGCGGAAATTCCAGGAGATGAAAAGTTCTCAGCACACCTCACTCTTGCGAGAGTAAAAAAGAAAGTTGATGTGAAGGGTTTTCTTGGTAAACACCAGGAAGAGTTTGGCAGTTTCTCTGTTGAAAGTTTTGAGCTTGTTAAAAGTGTGCTCGAGTCAGATGGGCCAAAATACACCACGGTAGCTGTTTTCAATGCTTGAGTTTCTTGCTTCATTAGGTTCAGTAACTTGCTTTGGCACAGTCAATGCTTTTTCTAAAAAAGCGATTAAGGAGATGGGCAGGCACAAGGCCATAGTTTATTCCTATTTTGCAATGGTGATTCTTTTTGTAATTGGTTCTTTCTTTGTCCTGCCAGTGTTTTCATTTCCAGAAAATCTGATTCTGGAATATGTTGTAGTTGTTTCTATGGGAGCGCTTGGGGTGATAGCCGCTTTCAAAGCACTTGATTATGGCCAGTCGAGCATAATTTCCCCGATAAACAAGACGTATGTGCTTCTTGTTCTCATCTTGAGCATCTTTTTCCTTGGAGAGGAGCTCTCTATTGGCCAGATTGGGGGCTCGCTGATGATTGTCACATCAGCAATAGTGCTTGGGCTTGGCGAAGGAGGTAAACTGAAGCCTGAGAAGTGGATGGTTTATCTGGGAATTTCAATTCTATGCCGCGCCTACTATTATACTTTCATAAAAACTTTCATCGAAGCGATGGGCCCTTACGCAGCCACGGTGGCACTTGAATTCGGGATAGTCCTTTTCGTAGTTCTTTTCCACAGTATAAGGGGAAGGGATTTGTCGCCACCTCCAATGAAAAAGGCCATATATCCTGCAATATCAGGTTCAATGATATTCTTCGGTTCTTTGCTTTACAGTGTTTCTGTTGGGGTGATAGGAGCAGCACTGACAGCCTCAGTTAGTGCCGGGGCCCCGATAATCAACGCTGTCACTTCATATATTATTCTGAAGGAAAAGTTGAGCTTCCAAAAATATCTGGCGATAGTTCTTATGGCAATTGGCCTGATTGCGATTTTTGTTTTGTAAAAAGAAGAGAAAAAGAAAAAATTAGTAATTAACTGTCTTCAGAATGGTCTCAAATGCCTCGTATGGGTATGCGCCAGGAACCATCACCGTATAATCGGTGCTGTCCATGTAGAGGCTGATACCATCACCATACTGCTGGTTCAGGCTTGACACTGCATTCTTCAGAGTTGTCTCATCCACCTTGCCCTTGGGGATGATAAGGAAGTTGCTTGGTGTTCCACGAACTCCGTATGACTGGCCATCGACGAAATCAGCATTGATTTCGCTTGCGTGGCTCTGATTGTCATAGCAGCCTGCGAAAGTCGCATTGTTAAGACCAAGGTCAACCGCGTAGCCCTTCATTGCACTGTCAACACTGCTAAGACCAGTCCATGCAGACTGTGTATCATAGAGCTTGTCGTGCATCTCCCAGTACTTGCCCTGGTCGCCAGCGCATCTTGCTGCAACAGATGTTGCAAGAGCATGCGGATGGAAACTAAGCGGGAAGTCCCTGAAGTAATACTGGACCTTTCCGGTGTCGACATAGTTAGTCTTAACTTGCGCACCACCCTGCTCATAAAGCCGGCCACAGAATGGACACTGGAAGTCTGAGAACTCAACGAATTTTACTACCGCGCTCGAGTTTCCGCGAGCTGAGTTGGTTCCAGTACCTACAGTGAGCGCCGGGATAGCCGTTTCAGTTGGCTGAGTCGGCGCTGTGGGCTGAACAGTATCATTCACAGTTCCTGAAGGCTGTGTTGGTTGCGTCGGCGCGGTATTGTTTGCTGCCGGCGTAGAACAAACCTCACAAGGAACCATTCCATATCCTTGAGTGAATACGGATCCTACCAGAAGGATTGCCAATAGTACGATAATCCCTCCATACATGGTATCTTTACTAAGCGTTACACTTTCTCCCAAAATATCACCTTTCTATAGAAAACGTATAAACAAAATAGAGTCAAGGGCATTATTTAAATGTTTTGAAATCCTAAGGTTAATCATGACTTCTCTTGACAAAGCGATAATCGCTTCATACGAAAAGGAAGGAAAACGATTCGAGCTCTACGTAGACCCCGATGCTGCTTACTCATATATAGAAGGGAGCAAAAAGGATTTGAAAAACATCTTAGTAGCTGATGAAGTTTACTCTGATGCAAAAAAGGCAGAACGCGCCAAGGTCGGAGATGTTGAGAAAGTTTTCGCAACTTCTGACATCATGAAGATTCTTGAAATAATATTAGACAAGGGTGAAGTGCAGCTTACAACAGACCAGAGAAGGAAAAAGGTTGGCGAGAAGAGAAAACAGATTATAGCAATCCTGCTCAGAGAAGCGATTGACCCGAGAACAAAGGCTCCGCACACACAAATCAGATTGGAAAACGCTATTGAGCAGGCAAGGATTCATGTTGACCCTTTCAAGGACCCGAGGGAGCAGATTGACGATGTTGTGAAAACATTGCGGCCGATTCTTCCGATGAAATTCGAGAAGATGCAGGTTGCGCTAAAGATACCTTCTGCGTTTGCCCAGAGAAGTTATGGCGCAGTGAAAAACTACGGAATCAAGAAGGAGCAGTGGACCAAGGATGGGGACCTTATAGTAGTAATAGAGATATTCGCAGGGATGCAAGGCGAGGTATATGACCGCCTAAACAAGCTTACTGGGGGCCAAGTGGAGACAAAGGTCCTTGAAAGATAGCTTTTAAATTTTTCGATTAACTATTCTAGTTGACAAGAGAGAAAAACCGGAAGACCTTTTTCTGGTAAAATTCTGGGGAAAAAAACCCAGGTGATTTATCAATGGATAAAAAAATTGTTCTCCCAGGGGAGAAGATAGCAGATGAAAAGCTCAGAGTGCCTAATACATATATAGAGGGCGAGGCGACATTCGCAGCCGTCGTTGGCACTATGGACGAAACTGGAAAATACATCGCGCTTGAGACGCCATACTTTGCCCACGTAGGCGATGTTGTGGTGGGAATGGTGGTCGATGTAAGACATGCTGGTTACGAGGTTGACCTCAATATGCCTGAGGGAGGTTTCATCCCGACAAGGGATATTAGGATAGACCTCCAGCTGGGCGATTTCGTTCTTTGCAAGATAAAGTCAGTGAACGAAGTCGGAGACGTTGACCTTGGAGAAGTCAGGAGACTTCCAAAAGGAAAGATAGTCAAGTTCCCACCAGCCAAAGTTCCTAGGCTTATCGGAAGGAAAAGCAGTATGATAAGCCTGCTGAAGGAGCATACAGGCGGAGAAATCATGGTAGGCAACAACGGATTTGTCTGGCTTAGCGACAAGTCGGATATGCCTTTGATACTTAAGGCAATTGAACGGATTAAGCAGAAGGCCCACAAGTCGGGACTTACTGATGAGATTGCAGAATTTTTGAAAAACTCCAGGTGAACACATGGGAGGAGCAACAGATATACAACTAATTAAAGATGGAAAAAGAGTCGATGGAAGGGCTCCGGACGAGATGAGAAATGTCCGGATTGAAGCTGGCATCATCAATGAAGCCGACGGTTCTGCCTATGTTGAATGGGGAGGAAACAAAATACTCTGCGGAGTTTATGGACCTCGCGAATGTATCCCCAGGCACGGAGCAAACCCCTACCGCTCAACCTTGAAGGTAAGATATATGATGTCACCTTTCGCCTCGCTTGAGGAACACGGAAGGAGCGGACCATCAAGGAGAAGCACAGAACTCTCAAAAGTTATCAGGGAAGTATTCGAGAACCTGGTGATTGGGGAAAAATTCCCGAACACACAGATTGACGTTTACATTGATGTCTTGCAGGCAGAGGGCGGAACAAGAACCGCTTCTGTAACCGCAGCGGCAGTTGCCCTTGTGAATGCAGGAATACCAATGAGGGACATGGTCTCGGCAGTCGCTGTCGGAAAGGCAGGCGACGTTCTTCTTGTAGACCTTGGAAAACTCGAGGACAACTTCGGCCAGTCAGATATGCCTTTGGCAATGTCACACAAGGAGAAGAAACTCCTTCTTGTGCAGATGGACGGAATGCTCACAAGGGATGAGATCGCCCAGATGCTCGAGATGACTGAGAAGGGATGCGACGAAGTCCACAAGATTCAGGAAGACGCCCTCAAAAGGGTTTATGAGAAAAAGGAGGACGAAAAGTTCCAGTGGTGATTACTATGGACGTAAAAGACAGCATCATGTATCATGTTAGGAAAGACGTAATGAGCAGCACCTTGGTAAAAGGAACGCGCTATGACGGCAGAGATTTTGAAACTGTCAGGCCGCTTTCTGTTCAGAAATCAGTTATTACAACTGCTGAAGGTTCTGCAGTTGCAAATCTTGGCGAAACTTCAGTTATGGTTGCAGTCAAGTTTGATGTTCTGAAACCATTTCCAGATCGGCCAAAAGAGGGAGTTATGATGATGAACTCTGAGCTGCTTCCAACAGCATCTCCGGAATTCGAACCAGGGCCCCCGAATGAGAACTCAATCGAGCTTGCCAGGGTCGTTGACAGAGGACTTCGAAGTGCTGAGATTGTTGATACTAAGAGTTTCTTCATTGAGGAAGACAAGGTCCTTGCAATGTTCCTGGACATTTATGTTCTGAACAACGCTGGAAACATGACAGACACCGCCTCAATTGCTGCAGCCGCTGCCCTTTTGGACACCAAAATGCCAAAAGTTGAGGATGCAAAGATTGTCAGAGGAGAATCAACGGGCCCTCTCAACCCAAGAGTGCTTCCAATAAGCACCACACTGGCAAATGTAGATGGCCACTGGCTTGTTGACCCATCAAGGGATGAAGAAAGAGTCCAGGGGACCTCGATAAGCATTGCGACTACTGAGGAGCATGTCTGCTCAATGCAGAAGAGGAACGGGGCGCTCACCAAAGAGGAGCTCTTGGATAACGTAGACATAGCATTTAAAACAGGTAACGACATAAGAAAGTTGTTAACGAGGTAAGAATATGAGAACGCCCAAATTCGGAGCTTCAAACAGGAAGCTCGTTGACAAAGCAGTCAAATCAAAGAAAACACGATACGAATGCCCTCATTGCAGGAAACTCAAGCTTGCAAGGAAGTGCAATGCCCAGTGGGTGTGCCGCTCTTGCGGAGACTCGTTTGCAGGCGGAGCATACGCATTCACTACAGAAGCCGGCGACATCGCCAGAAGGCTTATCTCAGAGTACTCAAAATCTTCGTAAGTACTTTAACCAAAGAGGAAAGTTTCCATGGGAGAATATAAAGATTTGAAAACAGGCGCGATTGTCAACATTCCTGGAGAGAAGTTTGCCTTCCCAACAACAGGCGCAAAGATACTGCTCAAGGGCAGGCCGCCGGTTGCAAAAGAGGTTCAGACAGACTGATGTTCACGACCAGCAGATACGCTTCAGTAGAAACTAGAAATCTGGCGCGCAAGCTGGCCGAAGAGAATGATGAGCTTTTCCTAGTCCGTGGCAAAAGAACCATAGAGGAATTGGTGGAATTTGCCAGGAAAAAAGGAGAAGAGCGCATTTCGGTAGTTGAAGAAAAAGGCGGAAAGCCTGCGAAGGTTTGCCGCATATCCGTTTCTGAAACAGGAAAATGGAACTGGTCCGATGAGGAGAACTTATGAAATCGTCATCATTGATGGAATTTGTTTTTCAGGACGATAAATCCGCTCTGGCAGCTGCCAAAGCGGTTTCGCATGAAGGGAGCGTATCAAAGCGCTCATCTTCAAAGATAGAGCAAAAAGATAATATCCTTCGCATTGAAATAGAAGCTCAGGATGTTGTGGCTTTAAGAGCCACAGCCAACGCGTTCCTGAGAGCATTGCAGGTAATTGAAGAGGTGCAAAAATGAAAAACGAGCAGGATTTGAGCAAAGACCTTATAGAATATGAAAATCTTGAGAAGCAGTTGGAAGTCCTTCTCATCCAAAAACACCAGCTGCAGATTCAGCTGAATGAGATAAACCACGCCCTTGACCAGCTTACAAAGGCAAAAGGCGATGTATACCGAAGTGTCGGTTCAATCATACTCCACACCACAAAAGAAGAGGCAGAAAAAGACCTCGGCGAGAGAAAAGAGCTAATTGAAGTCAAGGTGAGCGCGATTGCAAAGCAGGAAGAGAAACTCCGTGCAACCGTGATGGAGACTCAGAAGAGCCTTCAGGAGAGAATGAAGGGAAATGCGAAATAAGTTCCGTGATTTCCTTGCCAAACACGGCAATGACAGAATTGCCATTGTAACCCACAACAAGGCAGATGTGGATTCTATTTCGAGCGCTTATGCGCTCTCTAAAGTTCTTCCAAAGAGCACTATTTGCACCCATGAGGAGATGCGCGTTGGGGCAAAGATGCTTGCGGAGAAACTTGGTGTTGAGGTAAAAGACCTTAGCCAATATGAGAAGGCTGATTTTGACGGTGTTTTGAGCGTTGACACTGCCGCTTATACTCTTGTCCCAGAAGCTAGGGGCTGGAAGATTCTTGGCATAATAGACCACCACAGAGCAGATGGAAAGGATATTGAGGCTGAGTTTGAAATCATTGAGGAAGAGTCCCCCTCGGCAGCTGAAATTGTCGCAAGCCTGCTCGATGATATTGACAAGGAATCTGCTTTTGCATTATGCGTTGGCATAATCGCTGATGGTGCAAGGTTCAAATCAGCACGGGGGAAAACATTTGAGACTCTGGGGAGGCTCATGAAGATTGCTGATGCGGATTACAAGGAGCTTCTGACTTATGCTGAGCCTGAGCCCCCGATGGAAGCCAAAATTGCAATGCTTACAGCAATGAAAAGGGTCGAGTTTGTCTACGCTGCAGGATATGTCATTGCCACAACAGAAGTTGGCAGCAACGAGTCTGATGCCGCTTCATTGATTGCAGATGCTGCCGATGTTGCTTTTGTTGGCAAATGGAAAGACAGAGAACAGGAAACAAGGATTTCCGCAAGAGCAAGAAAGAATGTCCACATCGCTCTCAATGAGGTTATGGGACAGGTTGGAAAAGAACTTGGCGGAGCCGGCGGAGGGCATCCAAAGGCAGCCGGTGCGGCAATTAAGGCGCACAGCCAGGAAGCACTCCAAAGATGCGTTGATGTTTTTATCAGGATGGCCTCATTATAGTTTCTTCTCTTTTCGGGCCGACTGAAACTATAGATACTTTTACTCCGAGCTTTTGTTCAAGATAAGCGACATAGCTTCTGGCATTCGGAGGAAGCTCTTCCATGGATTTGCATCCCATGATGTTTTCTTCCCAGCCAGGGAGCGATTCATAAACAGGCTTTGCAACTTTCAGGTGCTCTGGCCTAATCGGGAAATCCTCGGTTTTCTCCCCGTTGATTTCATATTCAGTGCATACTTTGAGTTCCTTCATTCGGCTCAGAACATCAAGTTTTGTTAGTGTCAATTCAGTGACTCCGTTAATCATGCAGGTGTATCTTAGGACCACCAAATCCAGCCAGCCGCATCTTCTTGGCCTTCCAGTCGTAGTTCCAAATTCATGGCCTGCTTTTCTGATTAGTTCCCCGGTTTCATCCAGAAGCTCTGTTGGGAATGGCCCTTCACCAACTCTTGTAGTGTATGCTTTTGTGATTCCAACTATCTTGTCAATTGAATTTGGCGGAATTCCTGTCCCAGTGCACGCTGCACCTGCAGTTGAGTTTGATGAAGTAACATATGGGAATGTTCCGTGGTCAATGTCAAGCAGAGCGCCTTGCGCTCCCTCAAGAAGGACGCTTCTTTTCTCTTGAATTGCCTTGTTGAGTATGAACTGGGTATCTTTTACGTATGGCTTGAGCTTTTTCGCAAGTTCAAGAGTGGTCTGGACAATTTCGTCAGTATTGAAATCAGGGAACCCATATGCTGAGAATAATTTTTTCTTGTGTTCTGCGATTTTCAGGATTTTTTCCTTGATTTTTTCTTCCGGAAGGAGAAGGTCCCCGGCTCGGAGTGCGAATGTCCTTGATGCTTTGTCTGAATATGCAGGCCCGATTCCTTTCTTTGTAGTTCCGATTTTGCCTGATTCATCAAGCGCCCCATCCATCAGCCTGTGCCAGGGAAGGATAAGGTTGGTTGCTGAACTGATAATCAGATTTTCCATCGAGTAGCCTTTTCCCTCGACAATGCCAATCTCATGGACAATCGTTTCAGGATTCATTACAAGCCCGTTTCCAATCACCTTGATTTTCTCAGGGTAGAATACTCCTGAAGGCACAAGATGCAGCTTGAACTCCTCATCCCCCTTCATGACAGTATGGCCGGCGTTGTCCCCGCCATTGAAACGGACCACGTACTCGTAGTCCTTTGCAAACAAATCAACAATTTTCCCTTTGCCCTCGTCTCCCCATTGAAGACCAAGAATAAGAGTAACAGACATGAAAAGAAAGAAGATACAAAGAAAATAAAAACAATCAGGATTTTAGTGTCTCAAGCGCCGCGGCATTATTGTCTGAACCCAGAAGGACCAGCGAGTGGGTCTCATCCATAGCAACTGAGAACGCGTAGTTGAGGTTAATCCCCTTCTTTGAGATAGTCGTTGCAGCCTCTGCCATTGTTCCCGGCCTATTCTCAAGCCTGAGGAGCATGACTTCTTTCTCTGAAAAGTTCGCGCCAAGAGATTTGAGTGTCTCCCGTGCTTTTTCCAAATCAGCCATCTCAACTACCAAATGAGTGTTGATACCTCTGTCCTCAGGCGGAAGAAGAAGTGACTTGATACCGACTTCTTCAAGCGCTTTTGCCATTTTTGAAACCTCTTCAAAATTTGGTTTCTCAAAAAATATCTCCGTAACGAGCCTATCCATATTCTCTCACCTGTGTTTGGTTATATGGAATATTAAGATATTTAAAGACAACTCACGAGTTTTATACCGTCCAGAGTGGAATCTGCCAGCTTGCTCATTCATCCCCCAAGATGATGAGAATTTTAGTGGGTTCTGCGGACAAAACCTCTTTCTTTTTAAAATCTGACGAGATAGTTTTGACTGATGCTCAAAGACTCTATCAAAACAGGGATATCGTTCGGCCTTACCTCGGCCACAATCACAACATTGGGCCTTATCATGGGTCTTGAGTCAAGCACCCACTCAAGCACGGTGGTCATGGGAGGCATACTTACAATAGCGATTGCAGACGCGATGTCAGATGCCCTCGGCATCCACATATCCGAGGAATCCAAGAATTCTGATGACGGGGCAGGAGTATGGGAAGCGACCTTAGCCACATTCGCATCGAAATTCCTCTTTGCACTCACATTCGCCATCCCGGTGCTGCTTCTTCCTCTTGGCAGCGCCATCATCATAAGCATTGGATGGGGCCTTCTGGTCCTGGCAGTACTCAGCTACACAATCGCAAGAACAAACAATGAACCCCCGCTCAACGTCATAGGGGAGCACATATTCATCGCTGTCCTGGTCATAACCATCACGCATTACCTTGGCGCGTGGATTGGCTCTAATTTCGTTTAAATAAAAACGCCGAGAGCAGGATTGTCAGCAGGGCTGGCAATTTTTGGTCGCCAGACCAAAGCTTTTGAACCTGCAATCCCAAAGGGAGCGGTTTTCAAGACCGCCGCACTACCGGGTTTCACGCCTTGGTGTGATGACACGTCAAGGCTTTATGCGATCTCGGCATAAAGAAGGTGAAAGCTATTCTTGAACAAAATACTTCTTAAACTTCTCGGTGAGGGTAAGCTTGGAGGTTCTCCCAGCCTTCCTCGAATGCAGAAAGTCGGCCTCAACCAATTCCCGCACATCAAGATATGCCTTGGTGCCAATTTTCTTGACCAGATTTGATTTTAGCATTCCATCATGTTTTGAGAGGTATGCGAGGGTGCGGAGCGCGCTCTTGCTGATTTCAGTGTCCTGGGCAAATTCCTTTACCCTGCCCACATACTGGTTGCGAACCCGCATCTCATACTTTCCTGCTGATTCAATAAGCTCTATCGCGCTTGCTCGCTCTCCATAATCAGACTGGAGTTCCCCGAGGACCTTCTGGAGGTATCCAAGTGCGCCTATCCCTGTCAGGGTGCGCAATTCTTCAAGGCTCATGCCCCTTCCGCTTATGAAAAGGGCAGCTTCAATCAGTTTCTTCTCTTCCTTCATGGAAATTCTCCAGGTCTACTTCAGTGCCTCCTTTTCCGAGCAGCCGGGATAAGAAAGCAGAGTAATCTACATTATCGAGCTTTTTCTTATTATTCTTTACGGCATCCTCAATCATTGAAACGCACTCAATGGGGGAGCGCTCGGAGGTGTCCAGTTCCATTGGCTTCCTCGAATACATGGTATCCGCCCTCTGGGTGCAGTAATCAAGCATCTCGGCCAAAAGATTCTCTTTCAGTTTTTTCTCATCATAGTTTCTTTCTGAGAGCCTTTGTTTGAGAACTTCAGGATTTGTTCTTAGCACTATTACGAATTCTGCTGGCAATTCCATTTCACAGGCAAGATGGCCTTCGACAATGAAATCATCCATATCCTCAAGGAACTCTAGCTCCCTTGCAAGTTCTAGAACATCAACTTCGCACTCAGGCCCTTCACAGAGACCTTTTTCCTCGACTAATTTCTTTATGTCAATCAGTTCGATATCGAGTTTTTCGCAGAGGATTTTGGCGATTGTGCTTTTGCCAGTTCCTGGCGAGCCGGTGATTACTATTCTCATGAATATCACAAAGTTGTTGAGAGGAATTTGAAATATTCCCTTGCAAGTTTCAGTGTTTCCTTTCCTTTTTTGGTTATGGAATAGTATTTGCGCCTCTCTTTAAATTCGGATTTGATAAGTCCTTCATTCTCAAGCTTGTAGAGGACGACATAGTTCATGATTTTGTTTGGCTTGAACTTGTAGCGTTTCTCGATTTCAAAATCCAATTCATATGCGTAGACTTCGCCAGCTTCTGATATGGACAGGATGTAAAGCCAAAGATTTCCGGAAGTCAGGAGGCGTTTTAGCCTCTTGATGGGTTTGGATGAGATTATTTCCTGCATCTAAGCCCCATCCGACTCCCTTTGCCGCCGTTCTCTTCTCTTCTCTGCTCTGGTGACATCCGCCGGATCCTGGTATCGCTTTGGCGGTCGAGATCCTCCCTCTTCACCACGGGCTCTTCTGCCCTCATTCAAGTCAATAAGCGTCTGTGAACCCCGGCTAAGGCGCTCAAATCTCTGGCGCAAATAACCCTGCGCCACATCTGCTGGGTGCGGAGCTCCTTCACGGTCGAATCCGGTTCTATCTTCAGGACGCAATATGGATGATACCTGTTCCGCCCCTTGCTGGTAGGCGCTGGCTTCAAGCCCCGCCCTTCCCTCTTGACGTGCAGAAAAATCCCTCTCGCGCAATGATGAAAGCGTCGAAATGGTCTGGAGATACCTGCCTGCCATCTCCTCATTACCCATATCCCGATGATATTCATACCTGTCACTAGCTGCTGCTATGGCAGTACTGAAATCCCTCCTTTCTGCATGGCCAGTAATCTGCGCCCGGGCCCCTTCCTCTCTCTGTATCTCTGCAGATGCCCTTGCAGCGCTTCTGCCGACTGACTCTGGTGAGGCCAACATATCAAAGGTACGTGTGACAGTAGTCATGCCAGCTTCATATCTACCATGGAGGAAGTCGCCGACCAAGGAATATGCGGCCGCAGCCTGGTAATCGCCAATGTTAGTGTAATATTGCTCAGAGCGCCTCGCAATAGCCTGGGCCGCTTCCCGGTCACCACCCTGAATTGCTGCTGAAAGTTGCTCACGTGCTGCCCGCTCTTGGCTGATGTGCGCATCGATTGTCCTCGTATCGACCATGCCGGCAGAATCCATTCTGGCCCCTGCATATGTTGCCTGGTAAAGGTCCTCTGAGGCGCTTATCGCTTCCCCTATTCCACTTGTGACGTCTCCGCTGGCAATCTGTACATTGGTGTACCTAGTCTGTAGGAATACGTTGTTCATCTCAACAAACTGATCCATCTGCAAATTCGCCATCCGGAAACTGTTACCATCTATCTGACTGCTCATCCCGTTAATACTCTGGGACATCTGCTGCATCGCGCGGTACTCCATGGCCTGCCCGCGAACATCCTGAGAGTATGCAGTAGGGTCCCTTGCAACTAGGTGTGTAACGGTGTCCGGACTATCATCCATGAACCTTCCGGCCTGGGCAACCTGGTCAATCTGAGACATATCAGACTGAGCCAGTGTCTGCGCGAATGCCGGATTGAATCTCTGGGAAAGATCCTCGACGAAACTGGTTCCGGCAGATTGGATTTGTCGAATCGCCTCAGGATCAACCCTTTCGCAGAGTGAAGCTGCTCTCGATGCTGCGGTCTCAGGTGCTTCACCACGAGCAATGAAAGCTTGAGTGACATGCTCCTGGAACTCGCCTGCGCTCATTCTGCTCAATTCCCTTGGAGTCGCATTCCCGATAATTGAGGGCATCAGCGAGGTAAGGGTTCTCGCATCGCCACGTTCCTGGCGCTCAGCCGGAGTTGGGCTGCTGCCCCCAGCATCAGGGTCAAGGCCAGCTGCAGATACGACACCGCCGATGAACTCCTGCCTTCTGGTAGTGCCATCTTCAGAGACCTGCGCACCTGAGAACACAGAATCATCATGGATCTCATTAACCTCCCTGGCGGCGACCTCCATCCTGCTCACAGTACCAAAGTCATCTGTTTCTGATTTGAGATTTCCAAAGAAATGTGTTTGTGAACCCTCCCTCTCAGTTTCTGAAACAGGGCCAGAAACCGATATTGTTTCGGGATTCAGACCAAGGCCAGTCAATGCCTCGAGTGCCATCTCGCGACGTTCCTGGGCAATCCTCTGACGGTCTCCAGGAGTCCTTTCCGCAGCATCAGAGAGTTCACCGCTGATATTTGTCATTGACCTGCCTAATTCCATGTTAGCAGAAGCTAGAATCTGCCGCGCGCTGTCACGCTGCGTGTTGAAATCATTAAGAAGCTGGCTCGCATCCTGGCCAATCATCACGCCAGTGCCTGTCTGCATTGTTGGGGCGGCAACGCGGTCCCATGCAGCAGCATCAACATCAGCACGGCTTAATATCTGCGGTTCGGCTCCAGGAACACCAGTATTTATTTCTGCAATTAGATTTCCTGGATTGTCCGCATCCTGCCTTACGGTAACAAAAGCCTGTTGAGGCGGCCCGCCCCCTTCAGGTATTCCCATTTGAGCTTGATATGACATGGATGTTATTACGCCTTCTGAGTTCATTGTGATTTGAACTTCATCCCCTATCCTCTGCCCTCTTGTTGCTTCGGCGCCTGAAGTTGCCGCTTCACCTGAAGGCATATAGAGCGCAAGCGTGGTGTTGCCTGAATCATCTGTTCGCATACCGCGGACGACATATGTCCTATCCCCCACAGTTACCCGGATTCCTCCGCCATCCTCCTCATCGGCAAGGATGTTGCGCATCGCCGACATGTCATCTTCCATGCGCCTCTCATGATTGACAATCCCCATATGGCTAAGCAAACCCTCATCAGAAGCCATGTAGGTATAGCCATCAACAATCCTTCCCACAGTCGTCTGAGCAAAAACAACTCCGAAAATGCTTCCAAGATTGCTCATTAATCCTCGGTCACCACTGACAATCTCGCTGAGCCTAACGCCACCACCACCGCCGGGAAGGAAGTTCATTCCACTTCCGGTCATTGTTCCTGATGCTCCCTCCTGCTCAGCCGAACCTGCTCCGGTTCCGCGGACATTTGAAAATGCGTCCATGTGCTTGGACATTGCCTTGGCCCTTGCGCTTCCTGAAAGATGCCTTGTTGCTGTCAGGGCCCCCTTGAAGCTTTTCACTCCTCTGGCGGCCTTGCCAATTCCTGCCCCTATGAATCTCTGGCTAGCTGCCTGTTTCTCAGATTTTGCAAGTGCGCCTTTGCCTTTGCTTGCGGTTTTTGCAGCCTGGCCGATTGAAAGGCCAGCACTCGCAAGTGCCATCAAAGAGAATGAGAATCCCCTTCCCCTTGCCTGGTATCTGATGTGGCGCCCTACCCTCGCTCCGCCGAGGTTGAATCCTGCGAATGGATTTCTCCCTGTCAGGTACATTGAACCTGAAAGAATTGCGAATATTATGAGTAATGGTAAACATACTGCTGGAGTGTTGCTAAGAGGTGCTGGCGGCGGGCAGTAGCTGGTTGTCTTCTTTGCTGGAAGGTATTTGTTTGGGTTTAGTGTTCCCAAAGCCGATTCACCTGGAGCAAGTGGAATGTCTTCCACTGATGTTGCAACCACATCTATGTTTGAGTAGTTGAGGCAGGCCTCAAAACCGCATTGTTTTGAAGTTGGGTCGCAGAATGGGCAGTAGATTGCCTGGAAGTTTATGCATCCGTCGCTCCAAGCGCCGAAGTTGAAAGTTGCTGTTCCGTTGTCGTTTGTATAAACCCTGAATACTTCATCAAGGCCGGTTGTGTTTGATATGTGAACCAATATTATGTAATCATCGATTGGCTGCCTTGAAGGGCTGACGCTGAGGTTCTCATAATAGGCTATTATCCCAAGCTCAGTGTTGTTCTCATCCATTGTGAGGAGGATGTTAGCCTTAGGTGCGCCTGCAAGTTCATCGCAGTCGATACAAGTGCTAAAAACTGAACCCATGAGCATCAGAGTGAAAAGGAAGAGTGCCCTCATGAGGTGTTCAACTGCAAGGAACTTAATAAATATTACTTTAGTAGCGCGAAAAGAAAACGTTTAAATGTATAAGGAAGAAATGTAGCCATGCACTGGCGGATGGGCTTTTTCCTGTTTCTAATGTTGCCAGTCGTATTCTCAGTCCAGCCAATTGATCTTACATTTGCAGTCCCGGCAATTGCTGCAGTCGTCGCGATTCTTCTTGCGATAACCAGTATGATGGCAACTGCAATGGGAAATCCAAGGATGGAGGCCTGGGCAAAGACAGAAGTCAGAGAATTCTTCGCAGCTTTGCTGCTTATTGGAATCATCGTCGGGATTTTCGTCAGTTCAAATGGAGTGAGTGTTGCACTGACAGGTGAAAGTGATTATGTTGGCGCATCGCAAGGCGTGATTGATGAGTGGCTTGACAATTTCGACAGTGCATTTGAGGACATATTCGTTGCTGCAAGCAGAATCAGAACGGCAGCGACATACTCCCCGTACATGAACATCCCGCTCTGGTATGTTTCAATCAGTTATTCCACAAACCCGATTGGCGGTGTTGGAATTCTTCTTGGAACATTGAACATGGCAGCCGGTGCTTTGACAAACGCGATATTCATAGGTGAGGGGATGAGACTCCTGATTGGTTTCATAAGGGCAACTTTCCCAACAGTCATTCTTCCTCTTGCTTTCTGTTTGAGATTGATACCATTCACGAGAAAGTCGGGCAATACACTGATTGCGATTGCACTCGCTGGACTTGTATTCCTTCCATTCTCAGTCATGCTGGCAGATTCCCTGAACGATATTATCGACTATCCGCACCCAAGCATCACATACAGCAATTTGGATGCAAATCCATGGGCCATGGTAGCCTTTGAAGGGTTCTGCGAAGTCGTACCCGTCAGGGTCCTTCTCCAGCTTACGGACGTTCTTTTCGCTTTGGTGGTATGCCTTCCATTGCTGCTGACCCCTTGGACAGCAGGATTCTACCCGGCTTGCTACAACCTGGTGAAAGAAGTCATATACCCGATAATAAACGTGGTCTTCCAGATTGGCGGAACTGCCCTCCTAATCATATGGGAAGCGGTGTTCGCAGCAGGCGCCATGGATTACCTGGACGATGTTTGGGGAGAACTTTACCCATTCTTCAGAGACGTGAACAATCTTGTTCTAGTAAGTTATATTGACTATATACTAATAGCAATAGTGACAATAGCAGGAGCCAGGAGCATATCGGCCGCACTCGGAGGAGAGTGGTACATGGCCGGAGTCCAGAGGTTAATATGAGGACGCCATTGCTGTTGTTGCTTCTTGCCGGAATAGCTTTTTCAGCATCATGCTTCGAGCTTGATGACACAACAGGAACTGTGATGCTTGATCAGGGAACGAATATCGTCCTGGTGATAATGCTCACCACTTTGCTGATTGCAGCTGCGTACATGGTTGGCAAAACTCTGGGCAACCCAAGATATCTGGTCTGGGCAAAAGACGAATCGTACCACTTGGGATTCTCAGTGATTCTTCTCCTTTCGATAGGTGGAATACTGGTGATGTCATGTTTTATCATGGACCTGTTCTATGAGAACCTCTTCGAGAATATGGGCACAAGCATATACGGCTGCTATACCCCGGGCAAGGGAATCAACGCAGTATCATCATGTTACATCAAGGAGGGGAAGCGGGACGCCAATGCAATTGCAGAACATTACATCGACAAATACATAGAAGAACTCATGGAATCGACATTCTCATACACTATCCAGATTCCATTGCTTACATCATACACATCAACAGCCGGCGCATTCAGGAGAGTCGTATCAAACCAGTACGATATCATCACAAATTCATTCCTGATTCCGGCTCTTATGAGCATAAGCATGCAGAAGCTTGCGCTCGATTTCATCAACGAGAATGTGCTGAGGTGGATTTTGCCGTCGGCATTCTTGCTCAGGATATTCATACCAACCAGGAATTTAGGCAATATACTGATAGCGTTAGTGGTAGGGCTCTATGTGATAGTTCCGTTCATGTACGTATTCAACTGGTCCATGTACGAGAATGTTATGACAATAGAGGACTGCACTTCAAGCGCGAAACTCCAGGGGGCAGTGTGCGACAATGTCGCAGACAGCTATGACTGTGCCAATACGTGCAACAACGAATACGGATTCATGTCAGTTGCGAGACTGATACCGCAGGCATTCTTCCTTCCTAATCTGACGGTAGCGATTTTCGTGACATTCATGGCTGGCCTTGGAAAGGCTCTACGGGTGATTGGATAAATAAGCAATTGGTTTTCCTTGCATTGATTTTCATTTTCGGCCTTGCTGCGGCCAGCACAGTCACCGAAGGGCAGTTCCAGAGCGGAACAACCGGATCTTCCCTTGAGATTGTAAAGGACTGGAAACTCCTTGCAATAATGGCAGTATTCATCTCAGTCATCCTGGTCGCGATTGCTTACATGATTGGAATAGGTTTTGAGATGCCTGAAATCAAGGCTTGGGCAAACAATGAGCTTGTGCAGGTCTTTGCCAATGTAATCATAGTAATCACGCTCATAGTAACTATAGCCTTCATTGACGCCTTGGTTGTAGCGATAGTAATGACAAGCAACATGGACATTACAGGATGCACTGACCCGAGCCAGAGCTGTTTGCAGGCAGTCGTAGGCGAATATCTCGAACAGTATGTAACAGCAGCGCAGGAAGGGGCAAAGGAGGTACTCTCAAACAACATTGACGCGATGGGAATGGCAAACAGAAGGCTCGGCCTTTACTGCCTTACGATTTACTGCCTCCAGGCAGGCTATACGACAACGATTGCAGGGCACTACCTTCTCGACGTTGACATGTATTCTATCCTATTCGAGTATTACACTAATCTCCTGGCTTCAATGGAGGCGCAGAAGTTCTTTGTTGAGCAGATATCGTTCAAAATGGGCCCGGTGCTGCTTGCAGTCGGCATAGTGGCAAGGGCATTCTTCTTCACAAGAAAAATAGGCGGACTGCTGATAGCGGTCGCCTTGGGAGTAACTTTCTTCTTCCCAGGAATGTACATCTTTGACTGGATTACTTTGGATGTTGCATTGACAGGTGACAAGGGGCTTGAGCAGGAAGACCCGCTCTGCCCATCTGAATGCAAGGCAGCCGCACCGATAGCATATATTGAAGGCGGAGAGGGGCTTGAGACATTGAAGGATGTTTATGGAGCTTTCGCTGTAGCGGACGCCAACACTGCCGGAGGGCTCATTGACGGCTCCATAGGCATTGCCGTGGGTTCCAATGGCAGTGCCAATGGAAAGAATGTTTACTCGTGTTACTCAACAACATATGGGTATGACAAATGCCCCCAAGCCTGCAGGGAACTACCATACCCATCAAGCATGCCACAATGCACCAATGACACATCAAAGGCATACGAAGAGTGTGCCGACCTGCCCAAGGAGTGCAAAGTAATTCGATATGTAAATGATATTGACACTGTTGAGTACAACAACTGCCCAGCCTCGTGCAAAGTGGTTCCGCCGCTGAAAAGCAACTGCAACACTGGCGCCTGCCTTGTTTCATCATATGACTGCAGGATGGCATACCGTGATGATTTGAGCTGGAGGCCGACAAAAACAACTGATAATCTTGTAGTGAAGTTAAGGTGCGCTTGGGCAGCAAGCTGCAATGCTAGCCTTGTAGCAGAGGAGTCGTGCGTATTCGTGATTCCAAGGTCAGGAAGCTGCTCGGACCTTTGCCTCACATGTCCGGCATACTGCAGGGTCCAAGGTGCCAGCGCTGCCAACCTGCCCGCTTCGTGCAAAGACGGGGATGGCAATATACTTGCAGCCTGCACATCATGCACAGAAAGCTGCATGGTAAACAAAACAAACATCCAGAACCTGCCCATGGCATCGGAGTGCAGCACGTGCCCGGCTGAGCGCAGGGTACTTGAGCCATCAATGCCTGACATTTACAAGAGCGGAGACTGCTCTCCAACAAACTGTCCGTTTGACTCTGACCACAGAGCAGCGATACCAAGAAACACATGCGAGACCTGCCTCTTCAGTGAGGAATCATACATGTACACTCCCCCAATCAACATGGGATGCTCTGACATATGCGCACCTTCTGACAATGCGCCAGTAAAAGACGCAGGCTCATACATGAACATTGGAGGCGGTGGATTAGTAGGAAGAGAGGAAATCAAGAATGTGGCCAAGCTCATACTGCCAGCATACCTATTGCCGCTCTTCAACATAGTCGCGACGCTCATATTCATTAAAGGACTTTCAGCGATGCTCGGTGGGGATATAGACATACCCGGAATCTCAAAGGTGTTCTGATGAAAAAACTATTGTTGTTATTGTTCCTGATTCCGCTTGCCTTTGCGGCATGGCAGAGCGTTGCAATGATGGCAATGGGAGTTTCAGTTGCCATACTGGCAATCATATTCATGGTCGGTACTGGGTTCTCCATCCAGGAAATGCAGATTATGGCAAAGGACGAGTTCTTCCAATTGCTTGTGCTTGGTCTGCTGATGGTTGGCCTTGTAGCAACAGACGGTCTTCTCAATGCGATATCAAGCAATCCTGCTTTCCTTGAAGGCGGGGCAAGCACGATGCAGCAATCTGCAATGAACATCACAAACACCAACATAGATGAGATGAACAGCATACTGACAAACGTTCGCAACCTTGACAAGACTGCCTCGCTTGAGGGCTCAAAGGCAGGGCAGTGCAACATCATGGGAATGGGATACAGTGTGAGCGGATGCGGAAGCTACAGCATGCTGGCAACCCCGATTTCAATGTCAGGCGGAATCATTGGATTCACCATGGGAGAACTCAGCGCCGTTCAAAGACTTATACACATTTCAAACGAATACGCACTTGTTCTCCTGCTTCCGTTGGGAATAGTTCTAAGGACAATAAAACTGACGAGAGGTGCTGGAGGGCTTCTGATAGCACTCGGAATTTCACTGCACATGATGCTCCCGGCAGGAATCATATTCACAGAAATGCTCGCGGCAACATTCATCGCATCCCCAGATTATTCTGATTACAGCGGAGGCACAAGCATAACCATTGATGAGTGCAACCCATCAAACGCAGTTTCGCAAACAGGAGGATTGACAGACAATGAGGAGACAGTCATAGACGCCTACCATCAGATGAAAATGGCAATACGTGGATGGCTTGTATCAGCTCTTGTCAAAGCGACTTTAGGGCCGGTCGTAGCTCTCCTGCTCATGGTCACAAGCATAAAGGCACTCACATCAGTCGCTGGGGCTGAGGTAGACGTGAGTGCGATTTCGAGGTTCGTATAAATGGCAGACATATGTGGTGTTGGATTTGACAGCTTCTTCAACACAGTCATACTGCCATTTGTGGGGCTCGCAGTTGTGGCAACCAGCACATTAATTGCCCTATCTTTCATGTTTGGTAGGGCAACAACAAACCCCAAACTGACATTATGGGCAAGGACAGAAGTTGTCCAGCTCATTGTCTCTGCTGCCTCGGTATTCTTTATCGCGGCGATAATCAACACATTCTGCATAATAGATATGGGCGAAGTCGCTGATATTTTCGGGATTACCAACCTTGGAAGCAAAAACGTCTATGATGCTGCCGAAGAATACATGTTCGACTCTGCTCATTATGCCCACAATGCAATGACAGCAATACGATACCATCTTGAGGGCTACATGGTGCTCTCCTACCTGAACGCCTTCAAGTGCGATTTCGAAACTGGCGGAATCGGCTGGGGCTGCCTCTTTGGCTATTCCGGGGCCAACCAGCAGCCCTTTGGCGGCTATGGAGCAACAACCGCTGCAATGAACATATTCTTCAATTCCACAATAATCGCAACATTCACCGCGCTCAACTACGCGGCAATCCTCATGTTCGTCTACAGAGGGTTTGTTTTCGTATTCCTGCCGCTTGGGGTTTTCCTCCGGGCAATGCCTTTCCTAAGGTCATTCGGCTCGTTGTTGATAGCTCTAGCACTTGCTTTCCTTACAGTGTTCCCGCTCATGCTGGGGATATTCTGGCTGATGAGCGAGGTCCTGATTGACAGCTCAAACAATCTTGTTCCAAATACTGGGGGAGCTGCACTTACCAATTTCCTGGATGAGGACATATACCCGGATGAGGAAGGTGCTGGCTCTGCCGGCCAAAGCGCAGGAGCAGCATTTGCCGGGGAAGACTTGGTATTTGATACTTACTTTGAAAATGGGGACAATGTCCCTGGAGTCATCAGGTTCGCGGCATACGCGTTCATAGCGGCAGTGTTCCTGCCCAGCGTGGCATTGATAGCGACAATAGCAAGCGTCTCGTACCTTGCAAGACTTTACGGTCAGGAGATAGACCTGAGCAAAATCACTCAACTGGTGTAATGAATGGAACTTCCGATATTAGCAGCGTTTAATTTCTACGGCCAATGGAACCTTGGATGGCTCCCACTCACAATAGCGGCCATCATGACCGCAGTCCTGATAAATCTGACGCTGATGGTAATAGGAAGGTCATTTTCAATAAGAGAACTTGAGAACTTCGCAAAATCAGAGATTCTCCAGTCTGTCGCAACGGCTTTCATGGCGATTTTCCTTGTCACAATGGTTACAAGCGCAATGGATGTTTCAAGGCAGTGGATTGCAGGAGATTTGGCGTGCGGAGGAAAATCGATAAACATAGGAAGCACCGCAGATGATACCATGAATGAGGCCTACAGCGCCATTAGATGCAGGCTCCAGGAAAGGGCACTTGCAGTTGCCCAGGTTCAGGATACTTACGCAACCGGCTCGGCGACATGGGCAGATTTCCTAGGCCTCAACTCAGCGGTCAGCCTGTTCGGAATAACAGTATTCAAAGGGGACTGGGTCGAATCACTATACAAGAAAACTGAGACAACAAGAATTACCAATAACCTGGCAACAGTTCTTTTGATTGGACTTAATGCCCAGTCAGCCCTGCTCGAATATCTTAGGCTGAACATGCTCCATGTATTTGTCCCGGTCGGCATACTGCTAAGAAGCTTCTACTTCACGCGGAGCGTTGGGGCGCTATTCATAGCCATGGGAATCGGGATGTACTTCTTGTTCCCGATATTCTTCGTTCTTCTTGACCCTGGATTCGTAGCTTCGCCGCCGCCAATGGAACCTGCTGTCCCTGTATTGAACCAATACTGCTATGCGACAATGAGCAGTACTGTCTCTGTCCTGACTTCAATAGAGGCAGCAGGACTTGGAAGCAGCGCGGGACTGACAGTCGCAAGCGTAGGTGAGGAGCTCTCAAAATCCTACGTCAGCCTTATGCTGCACCCGCTAGTTGCATTATTCCTTACGCTCATATTCGTCCGCTACATGATGACCATGCTGGGAGGGGATGCTTACGAGATTACTAAGATGGTCAGTAAAGTGATATGATGAGAAGGTGGATTTTGATTATTCTGCTCGCGGTTATTGCCGCCGGCTGCATAACGCCGGTTCAGCAGCTCGGATGCTGCATGAGGGACAACGCTACTAGCGCGACAGACCCTGGCTGTGTACTATACAACACTACAACATTCCTTCCTACTGACAAGTATTTCGACACCTGCGTAGGCTCACAAGAAGACTGCACAGTGCTATGCAATGAGACTGCTGGCAACTGCAACGTAAGTCTTGGCAATTATTCCCATCTTATCCCAGTTTGCACTGAGGACCAGATTCAGCAGTGCGTTGACCCGAACTGCACTGCCATGGTCTGCGGTGATTTCAAGTTCAAGCCAAGAGCAGCCCCCGGATTCAAGACTGCTGATGATGCTGCTGGCGATGTCCCGCCTGATGAAGATGAAGGAGCTGCGTTGAATTTCTACAAGGCCCAGTGCAGGTTCCTGCCGATGGATGCCAAATTGCGCCAGATTATGAAAAACTCAAAATCATCAATCAATGTATTCAGACTTGGAGTGGGCGGCTCATTTGACGAGTTTGACCAGTACAGATACTACTTCCCGATGTCAGACAAATTCTGCAATGCGAACCCTCCCATTCTCCCGGGAGACAGCAGGGTAGACCGTTATATGAACTATATTGAATGGGACGGCAGCAAGGCAGTGACATTTGACCCTGAGGATATTGAAGATAACTGCTTTGATCAGGGGGATGTTCCAGGCCCGTTCAACTTCGCAGAGGCTTCAGCAGTCAAATCATCAAGCATTCTTGGATATCCAGTCTCATACTCCACAGTCGTTCCTGATGCCACCAACTACAAGTTCGCACATTTCGGAAGGCTCGATTACTGGGCGAATTTCGTTGACAGCGATGGAGGATACTACAGATACAACACACCATTCTTCGTGCAGGCAAACGCATTCAAGAAGATTGATGAGGGGTATTATCGAAAGGAGCTTTCTGCGGCGCATGCTGACACTATCTATGATACTGGAGGCACTGGATATACGAGAGCGACCTTTGAGTGTGATGTTTCATCATCAGAATGTTATTCAGGAAACTGCGACACAAGAGTCTACCAAAGGGGAGTCCTGCTTGAAGAGGGCGGGGTTGCCGCAAACGCTGATGAGGTTGTCGCTGACTGCAACACAGCGCCGGATGCTTCAGGAAAATCATTTACATACTGCTCACCAACCAAGTCAGTTACAATAACCCCAGGCTCTGTTCCTGATAGAGGATATACTACAGTGGACATCATACCTGCAAAATTCGAAACCACGTGGAATTTCGCGCTGGAGTTTGAGGACCTGCAGGATGAGGCAGCGCTTGACGGATTCTGGGATGGGTTTGAAGGCTTTGCTTCATATACAAAGAAGGGCAGTGTGAGAGAAGGGCTGACATATGTACCAAGTAATACATATTTCTATTATACAAAAAGGAAATACTGCAGCAAGGACTACACATCGAATGACGATAATAAGGATGATGAGGTCCTTTGTTCAGTGGTCTCAGGAGGCGCATCAACGCCGCCGCCTGCTGGAGGTGCCCACTTCTTTGGCATGCTTGGTGATGAGGAAGTGCTTTATGACGGTAAAACAGTCATAGGATACGCCCTTGCGAGCAGCTCGCAGGTGGCTGACATGTATGTTGTCAAGAACTGCAACATGGCATCAGGAACAGATTATACAACACTTACAATATCCGGTCTCGGGGATGCTGACCTTGACACCTTGAGGACATCGTTCAAGCCATATTTCCGCGCAAAGTTCGCCGAGATTAAAGCCCCCGGATTCAGTGACGGATGCGGTGAGGGGCTTAATCCGATGGATGCTGCAGTCTCTGCCATGCCATGGGTAATAAGCTATGGAAAGGGAATCAAGGATGATGGCTTCTTTGACGATGATGAATACAACCAGATATCCTATCATATGAACAATGTCCCTGCCCAGAAGATAAGGTCGAGGAACATATATGATGAGGCTATGTCCACAATGGCTGGAACCAGCAGCTGTGAACTGCGAAGGAGCACGATTTTCTGGGATTGGTTCTCTAGCACCAATTACTATTATGATGTCGCACTCTCCAAATACATCACACTGTTCTTTGCTGACACAAGTTCAGACCCAATGGCAATAGGAGACTGCGCAGTCGATTCAGTAACATACCAGCCGGAAGTGAAGACATATGGGTGGTGCGAGCCTTGCACAACATCAAGCCTTGCATTCCAGGAGATTACAGCCTATAACCGCGTTTATATGCCAGGATACAACGCAAATATTGAGGGTTCCACAGGCAAAGACCACTCGCTAATCTGCAAAAGCGATTATGATGCGAGATGGGAAGGCTTTGCCAACTTCCAGGTTTCAGACAACGTTTCATGTTATAATGAGAAAATCGTTGACATCAATGATTTCAAAGAATCAATAGGAGCAATCGGCTCGCCAAGGACAGTTCCTGAAGCGAGCATCCTAAAAGAAAGGCTCGGCAACTACCTCAAATCAGGGATAATGCCGGTGTTCGACATGAGCGACATCTCAAACTGGGTGCTTGACAATCCGGATGCCGAGGAAGACACTGACATACTCTGGTGGACTATTGAACATGGTTCTGCTGATTACTTTGCCGAATACGACTTTGAAAGGACATTCGGCAAGATGGGCGCATCCGTAGTGATTGTTGATAAGGTTACCAGCAAAGCGGATGCAGAGAGCAAGGCCCAGACCATATTCGACAGAAGCCAGATTGTCAAGGAAAACTGCTTCGGGTGCCTTGCCGCATTCCATGTGGAGAATCCAAGTGACAATGAAACGTTCAGGGAAATCATAGAGCCGATAATGACACACCCGAATGGGGAATTCAACATTGAGATAATCACAATGTCATATGAACTTTCAACACACACCAACCTGACCAACGCCACACAGGTGGCAGATGACCTTGAAACTTACGGAAGGGCGTCTTTGATTACCCCTGCGCCTGGACGGGGAAAACCAGTCATGATTGTAGGCTTTAATGTCGAGACCAATGACGGCACATGGAGTGCTAGCAATTATGATAAGCTCTTCACAGAGATTGTACTCCGTCAGGACGAACTCATAAATTCCGGTCTGGTCGGCATAATCTATTCCCCTGCAAGAGGGGGATTAGGCAGCGGGTCGCTTGTGAATACGCTTGCCGGAGTCGGATACAAGAAAGACAAGTTCTGCTCTCTCCAAGGGGCAATGCAGAGGATGTCTGAAACTCCGCCAACAGCGCTTTTCACAAAGGTTTTGGCAGTTCAGAATTCCACATGCATAAGCTGCAGCAGCATTGACCTTGTACTTGGCAACTGTGAGAGGCAATGTGACAATGGTGTCGAGTGCCTGAAGCCATCAACAATCAGCAGCTCTGACTGGAACAGCGGAAGTCCTACAAAAAAGGACACCTACAGATGCCCAATGAACACTGTTGTTGAGCCATGCACATTGTGCAAGGATGTTGGAGGGACATTCACCTGCGAGATAAAATACACCAACGGAACAGAGACAACATTAACAGGCAACATGGCAGACTTGCAGTCGGACCTTTACCTTGACATAATAGGAGGATTTGCAAAACCTGAGCGGTGCTGCATCCAGACCGCCGGGCAGAATTACAGCTATTACAAGACATCATTCGGAACCTCAGTCAATAAACCGGTCGTGTTCCCAAGGAGCGGGGATGAGAACACGGACTGCGGAGTTGGGGACCCAAGCAAGATTGGCCAGCTGACCAGTTTCTGCAATGTGGACAACGTACCGTTGAAAGAATACGATATTACCTGCGAGGTAGACTGATTAATGGGGCTGGGAGACCTTCTCAAAGGTATGATTGGCGGAAGCAAGAGTTCCGGATCCAGAAAGGGCCAGAAGCAGAAATGCCCCAATTGCGGCGAGACGGTCAATCTGAGCATGGAGCGCTGCCCGAAATGCGGCGTTCGGATAAAGAGCATGTTCAGAAGAAAATGCCCGAAATGCAGCACCCTGGTCGAACTTGATGCTCCGAGGTGCACAAAATGCAGATATGATTTTGAGGCTGAACTCCAGCGAGCGAAAAAGACTTATTACATATGTCCTATATGCAGGTATAAAATGGAGACAATTTTCCCCCGCTGCCCTGCCTGCGGAAGACGTCTCATGTGAGTAAAATGGATTCATCTTTCAAAGTCACTGAAGAGAAAAAAGAGGAGGAGGGGCCGAAGGTAAAATTCACCCACCTCCTAGACGAAGAAGAAGTAGAGGTAAAAAGGCTGACTGAGGATGATGTTGAAGACTGCGTAAAGGTGATGAGAAAATGCGCCTTTGACGTGACTGAGGCAGAAGTCAGCAACATAGTCGAATACGGCAAAAGTTTCGGCGCAGCAGTGAACAGGATGATTATAGGTGTCGGCCTCTCATGGCCGGCCATGCTTGATATCGAGTCAAAAATAATTACTAGTGGAGACTCAAACGCGCTTTACATGGAAGACCCCGCAGTTCTTCTTGCATATGAAGGGCGGGGGATACGAAGAATCCTGCTTGAAGAGAGGGAAAAGGAGGTCATTCGCTCTGGATTCAAATACGCGATAGGCTATCTCTATGAGGATGTGCCAAAGGGCAACATAGCATCATACATACTAGAAGCCGGAAGCCAGCTTGAGAAACTCTACCTTTCAGAAGGATATGAATTCTTCAGAACAGAGAAGGGGATTCTGGCATTCAAGCGAGTTCAAGAAGACAAGCCGAAAAGCCAAGAGCTCTCATCCTCTTCCTGATTTTTTCCTGATTCTTTATGAAAACCGCGATGGTCTTATCCTCAATCGTAATGTAAATCCTTGAGCCCATTGTTCTCATCTTGATGTTTTTGATGCCAATTCTTGAGAAATACTTCTTTGCCTTCTCAATTGCGCCCTTTTTCTTTTTGGATGATGATGGCTTGTCCCAGTTGGGAAGGCCAAGTTCTTTTGAAAGAAGGCGGATTTCAGCCTTTGTAAGGTCACTCTCAAGAAGAGGACTTCTCACCCCTGCCTTCTTTGCTGCGAGGTAGCTTTTTCCTTTCTCGCGCATATCATCAAGGTGTGAGCCGTCTATGACATTCTTGAGCTTCATCCTCATCGCAAGAATCCTCAATGATGAATAGATGTTGGAGCTTTTGTGAGGAGTTTTTTCCGAAACTCCATGGGTAACATGACTTGTTCCAATAACCTTTGCGACCCTTCTGGCAATTGAAAGGTCATCTGTTGGGTAATCATCAGAAACTGTTGTCACTGCGATTGCTTTTTCCCCGAGCTCTTCCCTGCAAATGCGCAAAACTAGGCTGCTGTCAACACCTCCTGAGAAAGCTACGACCGCGCTATCAAGCTTGCGAATCCTTTTTCTCAGTTCTTTAAGCTTCTGCTCAAGGGATTTATTCATGAAAAGAATTTCCATGAATAGTTTTATTAAGCTAGTTCGGGGAAATTGTGCATGCGGTTTTTTATTTTCCTGATTATTCTCCTATCTGCATCCATGGCCTGCAATGGCACCATCTCACAGCAGGTGCCTGCAGTGGTGGGCAACGGAGGGAGCCTGGTAGATGTCACAGTTGAACTGATGCCAGGGAACGGGGAGGTCTTTGTAAGTGTTTACCCCAGGACAGGAATCAGCACGCAGGACTCGATTGAACTTGCAGTTGCATATGCAAGGCATCTTGCGTATGAGAATCGAAACTGCGATGTCAAGGTAAGTTTTGGTGAAGAGACCGCTGCATTTGTTGACGGGCCAAGCGCAGGAACCGCCCTAAGCGTAATGACATACGCAGTCCTGGAGAACAAGAGCCTGCGAAATGACACGATAATAACCGGCACCGTTGACATGCTTGGAAATGTCGGTCCTGTTGGCGGGCTCTATGAGAAGGCCAAGGGAGCGGCAAGTATCGGCGCCAAATACTTCATCACGCCTACGGAGAACTTCTATGAGATGCTTCTTCTGAAGAATATTGAAAGTTCATATGGACTCCAAGTGATAGAGGCCAGGACTGTCAGCGAAGTGATCCTCTTCATGACAGAGAATAAGAGCATTAACCAGACCGGGCTTGGTTCAAGGAAGCGTGAAATCCTGAACCTGAGCAAGTATGATGACTCTGACCTTGAGGAATTTGAAGGAGTTGCCCAGGTTATGATAGACCTTGAGCAGGGTGCCCTGAACTCAATTGCCGATGTTGACAATGAGACTGATGAGATGAAGGAATTCTTTGGCAACGAAATATTGAGGCAGTCAAGCCTGCTTAAGCAGGGCTATGTTTTCAGCTCAGCAAATGAGGCATTCCTCAATTATATTGACCTTGTTACAATCAGCTCCATCCTTGAGAACAACGTTGACCTTCCAAGGAAAAAGGGCAATGTTTCGATTTGTTTGAGCAGGCTGGAGAGGCCGGATATCACGGACAAGAACTTCGAGTGGGTTGTCGGCTCTGACCTAAGGGCACAGTGGGCATCTGACAGAATCAAGAACACTGACATTGAAGGGACGGTTCTGGCAGAAGAGAAATTCATTTTGTTGAATGAACTCACATACGGCCAGGCCTGGTGCGGTGTGGCAGGAGGGCTGATTGATAGTGCTCCCGGGGGCGGTCAGAAAATGGATGAACGCCAGTGGGAAGGTCTGGCACGGAAAAAACTTGCCGAAGCGAGGGCACTTGAAGTTACAGGAGACCTCGCATCCAGGCTGGCGATTGCAGAGAATTCATATGGAAAAGGATTGTATGGAGCAGCTATTTTCGACTCCGTATATGTCATAACTGGAGCCTATGGACAGATTGATTTGAGTTCTGATTTGGATATAGAAGAAGAGGTTGAGATTATGCTCGAGGCGGAGAAAAAAACCCTCTGGGGCAAGGTCTACCACTCACATGCCGCTTTCCTTTCAGAAATCAATGAGACTTCAACAGCATACCGAACACTCCTCCTTTCTGAAGGGCTCGAAGAAGCAAGCGAAGAGATGGCTGCCGCGGATGGGATGCCTGTTCAGAGCGAAATTGACGAGCAGATTGACCTTGTGGTATTTGCTGCAATAGTATCAATGTTTATATTATTTGTTCTGTTAATGCTAATTATAAGGCGAGCTCATGGAAATAAACGAAGTCGCAAAGCTTATCGAACTTCAAAAAAGAAAAGGTACTCTTGAGCTGAAGAAATCAATAGGCGGCGAGTGCGAAGAGGAACTGAAATCACTGACCGATGTTCTAAGCGGAGCACTATCAAAGGCATCATCATCAGGAATAGACGTAGTAGTGCCAAAACAGGGGCGGGTTGAGGATATTGAGAGCCTGCTGAAGAACATGGCACCTGCAGATGTAAAAGCTGCATTGGAAAGCAAAACTGGAGAAGCTTATGACCTTCTGACTGAGAGGGCCATTATATCAGCATCAAATTCCCAGAACAGATTCGAGATAGCAAAACTGCTCCTTACATTGTCAAAAATGGATGATGTGGAAAGGGCCAATATCGCAAGCGCAATCAAAGAAGGAAAGGTTGAGGAGCCATTGAAGGTTGGCTCTCTGAAAGACGAGGAAAGAGTTAAACTTGTCAAGCTCATGTTCAGGTGCGGAATTGCATGCTCTCTTGAGGATGCGCAGATAATGGAGGGAGAGCCCGAGGAAAAGGATTTCCCAGTTACCATTGAAAACAAAAAGGTCTGGGTACCCCATGAGACAAGCAAGCAGCTTGAGGAGAACCTGAAGAAGATGGAGATTCTGGGTTCAGAACTGCAGGTTCGCAATGC
Organism: uncultured Microcaldota archaeon; assembly: GCA_963791815.1. GTDB lineage: Archaea > Micrarchaeota > Micrarchaeia > Anstonellales > Bilamarchaeaceae > Bilamarchaeum. The sequence goes on from CAWBTT010000003.1 coordinate 374,639, forward strand.
CAAAAGACACGTCATTACATTCAGCGAGGAGGAAGAGACGAAATACGCCTCGCTCCAGGCAGAATACCTTGAACTTCTGAAGGAGCAGGATGAGCTTCTCAAAGACTACAAAGCAGAACTAAAATCATAGGCTCTTGCCCATATAGGGGCCTTTTCTTTTGTACCCGTATTTTGAGTAGTATTCCCGGACGCCCACTCCGCTGATTATTATCATATCCGTTTTTCCATTCTCTTTTGCGGTGTTTTCGGCTTCCTGCAGCAGGTTTCCGCCTATCCCAGTATGCTGAACCTTCCCTTTTTCTGAGAGAGGCGTTGATGAGCCGTAGACGTGGAGTTCTCTTATCAATGCTGTCGAATCAGTTATCTCCTCCCTTGAACTCCTGCCAGGGATTCTCAGGCGGATAAACCCGGCAATCAAATCATCATTCTCAAATGAGATGAAATATTCCTTGCCTCCGCTAGCATCATATTCGAGTTTTTTGATTGTGAAATCTGAGAAATCAGAGTCCCGGACTTCCCTTGAGCGGATTTCAAGAGGGCGGATTTTCTTTTCCTGGATTTTTTTGTCTACCAGCTCCCGAAGGTTGCTTTTTTTCACCCCTTCCCCTATCTTTTGGGCTGGGATATCCCGCTGCACCCTCATTACACGAACGTATTTCGGTATATACCTGAAGAACTCAGAGATTATATCTGCTGATTCCTCTGTTGAATATGGCTGGTATTTGCCGGCTTTCAGCCAGTCATGGAGAATGGTGTTTTCCATGACAAGGGTTGGATAGATTTTCAGCATATCCGGCCGGAAATCAGGATTCTCGAAAAGGCTTTTCACAAATTCGATGTCTTTTTCCTTTGATGAGCCTGGCAGGCCAGGCATTATGTGATATAGGACCTTGAACGCGGCGTCCTTGAGAGACTTTGTGGAATCAACAACATCTTTCACAGTATGGCCGCGGTTTATTGTCTTGTAGATTTCATCATCAGCGTGCTGGACTCCCAGTTCCACCCTTGTTGCGCCGAATGAGAGCATCTCATCGATATATGGAACGCACATGTCTGGCCGGGTCTCGATTGTCAGGCCGATTGCACGATGGGCTGACTTTTCATTGAGGGATTTGGCATCTTCCAATGTCTTGGATTTCTTCCCGTTCAGGCCGTCATAGACCCCTTTGATGAAAGACTCCTTGTACTCTTTGTCCATGCCAAGAAAGGTCCCCCCCATGATTATGAGTTCGCATTTGTCGCTTGAGTGGCCTCCGCCCTCGAACTGGGCAACCCTTCCAGATGCCTGGCAGAATGAATCGAAATTGTAATCCCGGGCGCGCATTGCCGCTGGCTCGAAACCAGTGTAGCTTTTTGCCGCTAAACCTGTGAAGGGGCAGTATATGCACTTGAACCTGCAGGATTCCTCAGGCTTTATCATGATGGCAACCGGGGTGACCCCTGAAAGTGTCTTTGATGGTTTTTTCACAAGAAGGGCATGAATTTCAGGGGTGAGCCTGTCCTTTGGGAATCTCTCAAGAATCTGGGGCTTGGTTATCATCAAGTGATATTCCCTGGCAGCCTCCCTCTTGATTTTTTCCAGGTTCCTCTCACCACTAAGCAGTTTCCCGATTATGAAATCCACTGCCTCATCCTGACTCATCAGGTAAAAGAATGTGGGAATTGGTTTTAATCAATTAGTGAAAGATGTTTGATATCAAGCCGGCCAAGGCATAGATGGGCGCCTGGAATATCGGGAACACCATTACTCCGTTATTTGTTGCCTTATAATCCCCAATCAGGCTTGGTTTGATGAAGAGCGTGACGTTCTTCTCCCCTGCGATATTGTCGCTTGCAAGAGAGACCACTGAAACCGTGGCACGGTAGGTCTCCTCCTCCTCACCAACAATCTCATAATGTATTTCCTTGGTTGTCATAGCAGGCACGAATACTGGTTTCTTGAACTCCCACCTTTTTGGGCCAAGCGCGCTCACCTGGAAAACGTCGCTGGTCGACCCTTTGTTCGCGATGCTGATTGTGAACCTCGCAGGCTGCCCTGGACCAACTTCCAAATAGGCAGGAGTGACATTGAAATCCATGACATCGTAGGTGATTTCCACCTGAGCATCGAATGTGACATTTCCAAGCTGCTCCCCATTGTATTCGTCAACAACACGGATTTTTGCGCTGTAGTTGCCAGGCTTTGCCTCTGGATTAGCTGTAATTGTTATGTGAAGGGGATTCTGGTAGAGTTTGCTTTGTTTTGATGTCCATCCTCTTGGCAAATTATCTGCAATCGCATAGTCGTATTGGCCGCCAATCCCATGGATTCCGCCGGTCTTTACTATCGGGTCAATCTGGATTGAGACTGTCTGGCCTGGCCCGATTCTGCCCAAGTCAATGACATCGCCGGATTTGACATCCTGAGCAACTGGAGATACCACTCCGATGGAAAAAGTTAGTGAAAGGATAAGCAATACCGAGAAAATAGCCCTTGCTAGCATGTGCCTATATCCTTCTTAAGGATTAAAAAACCGCCCTTAGAGGAACGCTTCTGCCCCCTTCTGCTTCTTCTCTGCAAGCTCCTCGAAATCGACTGCCTGCTTGTGGAGCGGGGCCCCTTTTTCACGTTTTTCAGACTTCCTGTCCCGGACTGATACGAATACGGGGTAGTTGACAGCAGCGCCCACAACAATAGCCTCGCCGACTTTCAGCCCTGTGATGCTTTTGACGGTCCTTGAATCTATCCCCTCTGAACTCATCTTGATATGGTCAAGGTCATTGGGATTTGTGACCCTAAGGATGATGTGAGTATTGCACTGGGAGAGGGCAGTCGTGCTGAGGTTGACCGGCCTCTGGGAAACAAGGCAGAGCGAAGCGCCGAACTTTCTTCCCTCTCTTGCGATTGTCTCGATTATGCTTCTTGAGACTGCCTGGTCCTCTTCAGCTTTCTGCATCGCGAAGTTGTGCGCTTCTTCTATTAGCAGCATGAATGGCGGAATCTTTTCCTTTTTCCTGAGGTTGAATAATCTTCTTGCAACCATGGAAACAAGAATCTGCTTTTTCCGAATCGAGTCGATTGTGCTGAAATCCAGAATAGTCATCTTCCCCGGCTTGATATCCTCGATTAACCTGGGCTTTTCCTTTTCCTTGGTTATGAATCGGTAGCGGCGAAGTTCTGTTAAGCTCCGCTTCAGCGCGCGTTTCACTTCCTCCCTTGAGATGTCTGAAATCTCGATTTCGTGGAAAAGTTCTGTGAATCCATATCCATCCTTCTTCTCTTTCTTCAGTGAGACCAAGCCAGCCCTAAGCACATCTCTTTGCGGAGTTGAAAGGTGCGGCATCCAGCCCATCATAAGTTCAGGGCTGACTTTTTTCATTGGAATATTGATATCCTTCCCGTCAATGATTTCAACCATTGAACCGTATTTCGGGTCCTTGGCAAAACCCATGTATTCACCGTGGATATCGATTACTATCACCGAGATTCGCCCATCCTCCTTTTTCCTCTCAAGTATCTCTTCAAGGAGAACGCTCGCAAGATGGGATTTGCCAGCGCCGCTCATTGCGAGTATCGCCATGTGCTTTTGCAGCAATCTAGTCAGGCAGATTTTAGCTGGAACATCATGATGCTCTATTGAGCCCATGTGAAGCCCGTTCTCGGTGAATCCTAGGAATGTCCGCAGAAGCTCAGGGTTGGCGTTACTGACCTGCTCCCCTGGTGATGGGGGGCTGAATGCCCTCTGGAAATGGCCTTCTTTGAATGCCCCAAGGACTTTGACATCTGCGATTATACATTCCCATGAGCCTGCTGGGAAATGGGACATGCTGCCATGCTTCTCAAATTCTGCGACACTGTCTGCTCTTTCATAATAGCGGTTTGCCTTTGTTATTTCAGCGATATAGCCGAACAAAATGCCCTGCTTGTGCTTTAGCTGGACATATTGCCCTTTGCTCGCGTGGGATTTGAGCACGAATGAGAAATCTGTAGTTGATGGAGAGCTTTCATTGGCTATTATTGTCCCTAAGGATTCGTCCATTAGGATAAATAGGAAAGCTTTGCTAAAAAAACTATCTTCTGGCTTTCCTTCTTGATGGCGGCTTTGATTCCCTTCTGGGAACGACACTTGGCCGAAGGCCATTCTTGAAAAGCCGCTCCACAGCAGGGCCAGTTATATCCGGAAGAAGCTGCAGCGGATCGCCTGAAAGGTTTTTCTCGGATGAGACTTTTCCGTTTTTGTCAAGCTTTGAAACTGAGATTCCGCTCGCAGCTGGTGAGCGCTCCACAACAAAAAGAGTATCCTCAGCGATATCCTTTGATTCAAGTCCCACTTCCTCAACCGAGTTTATCTTTGTGAATCCCATTTTCTTCAGGGTCTTGACCTCTGGCTTGAGGCATTCCTCGCCAGGCTCAGGTTTGACAACCAGAACAGCAAGAACAGGAGTTGTCCGTGGGATGTCCATGCATCCCTTGATTAGAAACGCGCAGGGCGCATAAAGGACATCATCAGCGATTTCCCCGCTTACTGGGGGGACCATCATGTTTGGCGCTCCCTGCACGCGCACCTGGTTGATTATAGCGCCTTGCCAGTCAAATGAGATAACATCGACCATCTTAGTGTGTGATGAGCGGTCGAAAACATATAGAGTAGGTTGGGTAGGCTGCGCTGACAATGGCCGGGCATTATGGATGCTTGCGTCCTGAAAGCCAAGCTCTGCTAGCTTAGCATATTCAGGAGCCTGATTAGCAAAGAAGATGCCTCCGACTTCTGTTTTTCCTCTCCCATTTTCCATTGTTCCTGTTACTATAAATGCTTTGTCCATTGGTGCACCTAAAACTAACCATCCCGATGTGAAAAGATTATATGGTACTTCTTATAAATTAATGTTTCACTCAAAATTCATTCTTCCGAATTTTATGAAAAGAGGGGCATCGCGCTCCAAATCAACAACAGCGATGGCAAGCTCTTTTCTTAGCTTTCCAGCTGTTTCAAGAAGAGGAATAAGAGTCTCTGGAGTCGCGCTCCAGTCGTTTGAAACAACGTGAACAAAGTAATATGTTTTATCTTCCCCTGGACGGTATCCTTTGCGGTGGAGGCGAAGGTATGGTGTTCCATCCAAGCTTGGACGGACTATATAGCCGCGCTCGCGCAGGTATTTGATTACGAAATACCTTTCCTTGTAGAGTTTGTCATTTTCAGCTGCCTTGCTCAGAATCTCTTCCTTGTCCATAGGAAGAACCCCCCGCTCAGCGAAGTATGCCGCCTCAAGAAGCGTGATTTTAGTTTCCTCAGCCTCCTCGACCCCCGCGCCAAGGCTCCGGAGTTTCAGTATTAATGGCTTGTCCTTTATGACAATGTAATTGTCCTCGAAAATCATGTCCCGTCCTCTTTCCCAGACTTGTTACGCGCATTTTCCATGGTTCTGTCGATGTCGGCTTTTTTCACATCATGCATATGGATTGCCATCATTGAGCCGCCCGCGCTGTCAAGATGCAGATTGCCAACTCCGATAATCCTTTGAACCAGTGTTTGTGTAGAGGTTGACTCTGTGATTTTGGAATATGAAAGAACAACGCTATGTTGTGCAAGGACCCCGCGGGTGTACTTGATTGAATTCTCATCAAGAGTAATCACTTCGAATTTGGCCCTTGCATAAAGGATGGCGATGTAGATTATCGCTACCAGCCAGGTTATTCCAACCAGGGGAAGGAAAATCCTGTCAATCATGTCCTTGAAAGTGAATGCTATTAGCGAAAGCAGGATAGCGAGAAACAGTATGCGGAATACTCCTACAATCGGGTTTGGGTTAAACGAGTATGGCATAAGTGAAAAAGCTAAGCCAAAGATTATAAAAAGCGTGAGCCATGGTTTAGACCATGCTCACAATTTACACTGATGGCGCCTCTCTGGGAAACCCCGGGCCAATGGGAATTGGGATAGTCATTTACAGGGGGGATGTTAGAATAGAGGAACTCTCAGAATACCTTGGAAATGGCACGAACAACATCGCAGAATACACCGCCATAATCAAGGCATTGGAAACCGCGCGCAGGATGGGAGAGACTGAAATCCACCTAAAAAGTGACAGCCAGCTCGTGATAAGGCAGGTAAACAATGAGTACAAGGTCAAAGACCCCAAGCTTGCGCCATTGAAAAGAAAGATTGACCATCTTAGAGATGGGCTGCAGGTATTCTTCGAGCACATACCAAGGGAAAAAAATACTGAGGCTGATGCTCTTTCCAAGGAAGGGGCAAAACGAGGAAGGAGCAACCAGACCCATCTTTGATTCTATTTTCCAAAAGACCTTTTTCTCTTTAGGAGCTGCTTCAGCCTTGATTTTATGCCATTTTCTTTTTTCCCGTATCCGGAGTAGCGTTTCTTCTGCTTATCCTCCTCTGTGGCAAGATAAGCTATGATAAGGGCAAGGATGAGCGGGAGAAGGCAGGGAATGCATAATATCAGCGAGAAGTCTTCTCTCGATGCAGCAGATGAGAAGGCCATCTCCTCCAGCACTTCAACGTAGGCAACCTCCTGGGGCAGTCCGTCCTCAACTACAAGGATGCTGTAATTGCCAGCCTCCTTGGCATGGAAACTTGTTATTCCGGATGCGTCGGTCAGGAAATACGCCCGGCTGCCTCCTGGTGAAGTGACCCTAAGACGAATTCCAGCAGGCTCCCCATCAACATAAACCTCGACTTCAACGTTTTCTCCCTTGTACGCCACATCGTCAACGAAAATGTCAACTTCATGTTCAGGAGGTGATTCTGGAGGCTCTTCTTGGTTTCCATCTGAAGAATTCTCTTCTGGGCCTGAGCCGCCGCCCTGAGCTCCGGTTTCATTTTGCCCTGGCAAATCCTCTGTCCCGGCATCATCGTCCTCGTTGTGGTTATCATCCTCATCATCTGAATCCTGGCATGCGGTATAATAGAACTCGAGTACGGCCGAGCGGTAATTGGACTTGGTCGCCCGGACCTGGTATAAACCAGAGTTGTTGATTGTGAATACCACCACGTTGTTTGGATCTGTTGTCCCAGAACCTAGAAGGATTCCGTCCGGGTCGATTAGCCGGATGAAAGTTCCGGAACCGCTTGATGCGCGTATGGTGGCTGTGTTGTTAAGGCAGTTGCTCTGGCTTGTTAGGGATATTAGCGGCTCGGGGTCATCATCATCATCATCAGACGCTGTGCCAATCCATATTGTCCTTATTGGAGTGGTCCTGCTGTTTGAAACCTCATCAGTGCAGATGACCCAGTACTGGTGCGTGCCCAGTGCCAGGTTCCTGGTGAATGTAATGTGTTCTGTTCCTTCGATTGAATGCTGTGTATCGTCCTGATCAAGAGTGAATGTGCATTCGATTGAATCTGCATAATCGTCCGTGGCAGTGAAATCAAAGTCAACATTTTGCGGCGCTGAAGATGTTATTTTCTTTGGGTGCTGTGGCGAGTAAACAGTTATCGTAGGTGGAGTATGGTCAAGGGTGAACTGCCTGGTTTCTGATTTTACTGAATTGCCAGCCAAGTCAGTGCTAATGATGTACCATTGGTGGACTCCTTCAGAAGGCCATGCGTTCAGCTGATTGCTTGATGTTGTCCCTTCAAGTACGCCGTCAATATACAATGATGATGTGACATCAGATTCATCAGATGAGAGGAAAACAAATGCCATGGAATTGTCAGAACCCAGATACCCATCCTCAGGAGAAATCAGTGAGAGTTCAGGCGCTGTGCGGTCAAATGTTGCCTGCACAATTTCAGAGGCTCCGGTGTTTCCAGCATCGTCCTCACACAAGACCTGCAATGAATGCTGTCCCTCATCAGGTTCATGGATAGTGAATGTCTCAGAGCCAGAGTCTGCGGAGGCCTCCTGAACAAGATGCACACTTCCATCTAGAAGGAGCGAGCAGTTTACTGAGTCTGAGAGATTGTCAGAAACAGAAAAGACGAGTCCATAATCAGTGGAATTTGATAGAACATCATCAGAAGACTCAAGCGAGACCTCTGGCGGCAGGTCAACAAAAAAGTCCATTGTCTGGCTTGAATTTGTTCCCACGCTGTCAGTGCATGTTACGCTCCATGAGTGCGCCCCTTCTTGAAGGGTGGTGGAATAATGGGCCGGAGTTCCAGAAGTTATGTTCAGCGGGTTCCCGTTTGCAGTCTGCCCATCGAGCATCAAGTCGCAGAATAGGCTTGGATTGCTGCTGAATACGCTCCAGGAAAGCTGTAGTCCGGTTGTGTTGAGAGATTCATTAGAAATTGGGCTGTGAAGCTCAAAACTTGGAGGGGTCTGATTCTGCAGGATTGCATAAACGCTTTTTGGAACAAGGTCTTTCCTTTTGATTTTATTGGATTTCTTATCGGTCTGAGCTTCCAGAAGCACCCATCCCAATTCATCATGCTGCCACAGGCGGAATTTTGATTCCTCATACCCGGAACCTGCTTCAGAGTCAAGCCAGTGCCATGAGAATGAATCAATGGAAAGCCCTGGAGTGGCTGAGATGTCAAGGTACTTGCCTCCAAATGACATCTGAGGGTATGGAAGAGCATCTGGCTGAGTGGTCCAGGTAATGACATAGCTTGAGTTTGGAGAGAGTTTGTCCGAGATTGATATGTTAGCATAATGTTGATAATTGCCAGAAGGATTGTCAAAGATGATATTGGAGGCAGTCAGTTTGAGTGCAGAAGAGGCGTTTGCGCAGAAGTCGTCAGAATTTCCGAAGTAATGCTCGTTTTCAATCACGCTGTTTGTGCTTGAGTGGATGTAGGAACCGAATCCTCCATTGTCATTGGCAGTGTTCCCTGAGAGGCGATTGTTCTGACTATTAAGAATTTGGATTCCATGCAGGGAATTGTTCCAGGCCAGGTTATCGTTTAGTTTGTTGTTAGAGCTCGAAGAGACAAGAATCCCATATTCATTCTGATATGCATTATTGCCGGTCAGCTCGTTCTTGGGGCTCAGATAAATGTTAAAGCCGCGGTCGTTTTCCCAGGCGTTGTTCAGGTTCAGTTCATTGTCCGGGCTCTCGTAGAGGTAGATACCATAGCGGCCATTGGCAGTTGCATTGTTCCCAAAGAGCTTGTTGTGGCCGCTTGAGTAGAGGTTGATGCCATCTCCCTGATTGTCATGAACAGAGTTTTCCTCTAACAGATTTTGCGAACTGGCGGAGATTCTTATGCCATCAGAGTTCATGTTCACATCATTGCGCAGTATAGTATTCGTGGAACTTAGATAGGCATAGATTCCATATAGGCCGTTTCCATAAACCAGATTATCAGAAAGATTATTCTCAGAACTGGATGAGAGCAGGAATCCGTGCTCATTGTTATCGTGTGCTGTATTTGAATCCAGGGTGTTGCCAGAACTGATGTCAAGGTAAAAGCCGTTTTCATTCTGGTAGGCTGTGTTGGAGTCAAGGGTGTTGTCCGAGCTGCCGAACATCATGAATCCATCCTCCTGGTCATGCGCTTCATTAGAAAACATGAGATTGTCAGTGCTCTGGTGGAGGTAGAATCCGTACTGAGAATTGTCATGGGCATTGTTTGATATTAATTCATTTCCTGAGCTTGATGAGATGAGGAAACCGTTCAGCAGGTTCCCATAGGCTTCGTTTTCAGATATGTAGTTGCCTGATGTGGATGAGAACCTGAAGCCCTCATCTGCGTTGTTGAAGGCAGTGTTGCTCGTGAAATTATTATCGGAATTGAGGTATACGTGAAAACCGTGGTGGGCATTGCCATAGGCAGTGTTGTTGAATAGATGGTTCTCAGTTGCGCCGGTATATAGGAAAACCCCGTACCAGAGGTAGCTGTCATGGGCAGTGTTTGAAAGAATTTCATTGTTAGAGCTTTCTACGAGATAGAATCCATAGTATAGCTGGTTATAGGCCAGGTTGTTTTCCAGAGTATTATAATCCGAATATGCAAGCCGGAATCCTTCATCAAAGTTATCATGCGCCGTATTCGAAATCAGGGTGTTGTGCGAGCCGGAATAGAGGTAGAATCCGATATCATTGTTTGTGGAGGACACATCCTGGATTTTCCCATATGATGCTGTGGAATAGAGACCATAGGATCCGGTCGCATCCCGTAGGATGAAATTAGATATGTTGACACGGTCGGATACTATGGTAAACACAGGATTAGACGGGGCTTCGGCAATAATGAGTGCTTGGTTGGTAGCCGACGGCCCGTGAATATTGACGGATTTGTTGACAATAACATTCTCTACATAACTTGAGTCTGCGCATACGACGATTGAATCTCCATCGTTTGCGGCGTCAATTGCTTCCTGAATTGTTTCAAGAGCGACATTACCCTGGCATGAGCCAGTGCCGCTAACATAAAAAGACGCGGCAAAAACCTGGAATGTGCAGAGCATAAACACTAACAATGCTTTCTGGGGGGTTGACATGGGGGCACCTGTGAATGGAAGCACATGGTGCTTTAAAAAGATTCATTGTACTTTTCCACAAAAATTTTGCAAACGAAAGTAAAAAAAACCTATTTACCGGTATGGAATGTAGAAAATGTCAAAAACACGTTTCTCAAATGGATTAAAGGATGCAGCTAAACGAAGTAAAGATGCCAAAGAACGGGAACGTTTGCGGGCATTGTACGCCATCAGCATAGGGTATTCGCTTCGGTCAGTGGCAGAGATATTCTCGGTTGATGAAGGAACTGTATACCGCTGGATTTACAGATGGCGCAAGGAGAAGACCCTCTCTGACCGGCCGAAGCTTGGAAGGCCAGGCTCTCTTTCCAAAGAGGAGAAGCAGAACATCAGAAAGCTGATATCAGAAGGGGTGCCAAAAAAGCATGGCATCGAGGCAGAGTTCTGGAACACAAAGGAACTTAGAGAGTATTTCTCAAAGAAAGGAAGGCGGGTTTCACAGGAGACATTGCGAAGGTACCTGAAAGAGATGGGTGCAAAATACGTGAAGGCCGAAGGCGAGCAGTCTGGCAGAAAAAGCGGGGATGAATTCGCGTGGCAGTTCGTCGAGGATATGAAATTCATGCCATATTCCCTCCTGAACATTTTCGATGAGAGTGAGCTTCCAAAAAGAAGTTCAGGGTGGACCTTCCAGAAAAGGCAATGAGGAAAGTTTTGCATTATTTTTGGGGTCTCACAAATTTTTGACAAAAAAGGTTAGTGATTCCCACATAAAATTTTGTTTAGTGTCATCACACACAACAATACGAACAGTAACGGTGATTTTCAACAATCGAAATGGCCACTTAACTATAATACTCACATCATTCGAAATCTTGCACACTTTTTAATAACCAAAACACGATTCATAGTCATGAAGATAACAGAAGAGCTCTCCCTCGGGAAGCTGATGACATTCGAGCTTCCCAAAAAGGTTCCGGTGCACGGCTGGTTCTGGTACAAGGAGGGATTTGCCCCTGAAATTTTTGATTATTCAGTAACGAGGATGAAGCCAAAGGTTGTGCTTGACCCGTTCTGCGGTGTTGGAACCACTCTGCTTGCTGCCAAGCAGAAGAAAATTGATTCTGTTGGTGTCGATGCTTCCCAGTTGGCCGTGTTCATAGCAAGGACAAAATGCGAAGATTACAGCAAGGGTGACATACTTGCCCTGAAAGAATTCATATCAAGGCCACGGGGGGGAGAGAACAATCTGAGGTGGGATTTCGAACTCTTTGACCCGAGAGCAGCTTTCCCAAAAAGAAACCTGAATCAGATTCTTGCCCTCCGGAGCGCAATTGAAGAGCAGGGCCCCAGGGTAAGGGATTTGCTTCTCCTGGCATTGCTCTCGATTCTTCCCCAGGCAAGCATGATTGTGAAGGACGGGGGAGTCCTCAAGATAAAAAGGGACAAAAGCGCCCTCCCTGCAAAGGAAATCTTCAAGAGGAAAGTCAAGAGGATGATAAAGGAACTGGAGAGCCGCGAGGATTTTGGCCATGTGCCAAAGGTTTTCCTTGGCGATGCGCGGGCTCTGGATGTTCCAACTGAAAGCGTTGATTTGGTGCTCACTTCGCCGCCGTATTTGAATAACATCGATTATTCGAAAGTTTATGGATTGGAGCTGAGCCTGCTTCAAATGAGCAAGGCCCTTGCGCAGGAAGTTCGGATGAGGGCAATCCGCTCATTCATAGGAAAGCAGATGGATGTTGATGCCATGCCTGAGGAAGTGGGTGAGATTGGAGAAAGGATTCCTATTATCGGGACTTACTTCAAGGACATGGAAGCTGCGATTGAAGAGATGCACCGCACGCTCAGGCCAGGCGGGGAAGCGCACATTGTTGTTTCAAACTCAGTAATCCATGAGACCCATGTCATGGTGGATGAGATATTCGCAAACATGGGTGAGCGGATTGGATTCAGTGGTTCTGAGATTGTTGTTGGGGCATATAGGGTTGCGGATGTGAAACCGCAAAAAATAAAAGCCAGAGAAAGCATTGTCATACTTAGGAAGTGAACTTGTGGCGCACCGAAGAAGAAGATCGCCGACTGGGGGATTCCGAGGCAGGCCACCTATGGGTGCGGGCGCTTTAACAACAACGCCACAGCAAAGAATTCTGACTAATTATTATACACTGCAAAGCGCCAGGCTTAGGCTTATTCAACAGCACATGAAACCGCTTCCCCCAAATGCCACTCCAAGACAGAGGGAGCAGGCGCTGCAGCAGCTATTCAACTTAGTAAGAGTAGGCGGAACGCTTGGGATGCAGTATCATTCTGGAACTGGAAGGACGCCAAGAGGCCCGGATGATGCGTTGAGAACAAGACAGGCAGACTGCGACGAACTTTGCATGCTTTTCATTGCAGGCGCCAGGCATCTCAACATACCCCTAACTGGAGTAAGCATGGGGGTAGTGCAGTTCAACACCAGTAGACCAGGCACAACCACTACAGAAGGCCATGCCATGCTATTTATCAGAGGAAGTGGAGGCAATCAAGTATTTGATTTCACGCATGCGGCCCCTAGAAGAGTTGCGAGTTTCTCCCAAACAGTGATACAGAACCTCTACAGGGGAAACAGATTGACAACTGGACCTGGAACCGCAGGATACCCGGTAACCAGTATAGCAAGCATGCAGACACTCACAACTGCATCTGACATGGCAGCTGTCCAGCTCCTCCATATGGCTGACCGGCATGTAACTTTAGCAACAGGTGCAAGAACCAGCGCAGCCAAGCTGCAGCAATACGATGCTGCAAGAGGTTTTGTCCAGCAGGCCATTACATTGGGTTCGAGAAACAGGTTTGTGACTGGCATGGTGGCCCAGGCAGCTCTTTCTGTTTTCGATGGATATCACAGTTTGGGAAACGCTGCATATACTGCTGCAGGTTCAGCAAGAGGAAGGCTAAGGAGTGCCCGCTACACACGGGCCCTCTCATATTATACCCGGGCGCTCCAGTTCTACAGGGCAACGCCATCCCTGGCCAGATCAAGAGCAACTGAGATGCATGACATCCATGAATCCCGAGGACTTATTTACCAGCAAAGAGGAAGTCACAGTGACGCTCTTCGGGAATTCGACCAGATGATTCGCCTGCAGCCAACTGGATGGTCAGGATACACGAAAAGGATTAGTTTACTGATTACAATGGCAAAGTCTGCTGCAAGTTCAAGACGAACCCGGAGCAGGGTGAGAAGTCATATCCTTGCTGCAGAAAGGACATGCCGAACTGCATTGGCGAGAATACCGAACACGAGTGCGATGGCCACACATAGAGCGGCAATACAAAATTCGCTGACTGGCCTGCAGACTTTGATGAGAAGAAGGGGCTGGACCGCGCTTCCATAATTATAAAAACAGGTCCAACAAACTGAATTGACATGCTTATTGGTATAGTCGGAAAACCCAGCACAGGCAAATCCACGTTTTTCATTGCGGCAACCTCAGTGCCAGTTGAGAGGTCTGAGAGGCCATTCACAACAATCAAGCCAAACAGGGCAGTAGGCTATGTCGAAGTTGAGTGTGTTGACAAAGTTTTCAACAAGCAGTGCAACCCAAGAACGGGCCATTGCAAAGATGGGAGGAGATTTGTCCCTGTTGAACTTCTTGATGTAGCTGGATTGGTGCCAGGAGCCCATGAAGGAAAGGGACTTGGCAACAAGTTTCTTGATGATTTACGGCAGGCAGATGTTCTTGTCCATATTGTTGATGCGAGCGGCTCGACCAACGAATTAGGGGAGAGGGTCCCTGTAGGGAGCTACGATCCGTGCAAGGATGTTAGGTTCCTTGAAGAGGAACTTGACTACTGGATTAAGGGAATTTTAGATAAGAACTGGGACAAGCTTGTCCGCGAGGCAAGGCTTGTCAAGAAGAAAAATGAGGAGATACTGACAGAGCAGTTCAGCGGGCTTGGGATGAACCTGGACATTATCAGCAGGGTGCTCAAGAAGCTAAATCTGAATGAAAAGTCCATGGCCGAGTGGACTGAAGAAGAGAGGTTCGAGCTCTGCAAGACTCTTAGGGCAATTGGAAAGCCGATAATAATAGCAGCGAACAAGTGCGATCTTTCAACAGGAATGGACAATTACAAGAAACTGAAGGAGACTTTCCCGGAATACCTTGTGATACCATGCTCTGCCGAGGCCGAGATTACACTCAAAAGCGCAGCAAAGAACAAGTTCATCGAATATGTTCCTGGAGACAAGGAGTTCAAGCTGAAAGGTGATTTGAATCCTGAGCAGAAAAATGCCATGGGCATTCTGCAGAAAGTCCTTGACAAGTATGAGGGAACAGGAATCCAGAGATGCCTGAATTCTGCGGTGTTTGACTTCCTGCATTATATCGCGATATTCCCGGGGGGGCTCAGCAAGCTTGAAGATAAGGATGGGAATGTTCTCCCAGACTGCTTCCTCATGCCGCCTGGAACGACCGCTATTGATTTTGCATTCAGCCTTCACAGCGATATTGGAAATGGATTCATCAAGGCAATTGATGTCAAGAAAAGGCTGACTGTTGGCAAGGAGCATGAACTCAAGCACAGGGATGTGATTGAGATAGTGTTCAAGAAAAAGGGTTAAGCGTATAAAGGTTTGATTTCAAGAAAAAAACATGATTCTTGTACTTTCCACATACCCGTCAAGGAAAAGCGCTGAGAAGGCTGCTATTGGCATTGTAGAGAAAGAGTTGGCAGCATGTGTAAGCATAATCAAGATTACTGACTCAGTTTACAAGTGGAAAGGAAAGATTGAGATTCACCCCGAATATCTGCTTCTTATCAAGACAAGGAAAAGGGCTTACCTCCAGCTGGAGGCATTCATCAAGCAGCACCACCCCCATGAAGTTCCTGAAATAGTATATCTCAACATTAGAGGGGGCAACAAGGATTATTTGGAGTGGATTGATGAGAATGTGCTCTCCAAGGCCTTGAGGGTTCCGCTTGACTTGAGAACTCTCAAGCGGGCATCTGACCCGTCCAAAGAGCTCAAAAGCGCCAAGAACCCCAACATCTTGTCAAGGTAGTCGCGTTCACACCTGAGTATGCCTGCCTTCCCATCAAAACTGATTAGCTTCAGCGCTGCTTCTGAGAGGCCCAGTTCGCCGAAGAATCTGAGCGCCTCGTTGTATAATGCGTGCTTGAAGGCAGTCCCATCAATGGATTTGCCCTCGTATGAGAATAAGACATAGCGCTTCCTAAGTGCGCGTGATTTGGCCATAAGGGAAAAAGGAGGGGAAGAGTTTAAGAGAGCTTTCCGAAGAGGACAGCTTGCATTTTTCCAAACTTCTTCTGGCATCCCGGACAGAGGGCATATTCTGTCATCATTTCTTCGACCACGAGTTTCTTTTGTTTAGCAGCATTACTGAAGTCCTTGTACCATTTTCCAACATCAGAATAGGATTTCCCTTCATAGAATTTTGTATAGTATTTTCCTGAGAGGGAAACTACATCGTATTCTGGATCCTTCTTCTTGATAGCAACTAAAACTTCTCCACTGAAAAATTTCTCATTTCTAAATAGCATAATTGGATGTTCCTTTGGCATAAGTTTTTTCGCATCCAAATCTGCCATTAGTTTCTTTAGGATTCCGTCAATGTTAAGTGGCATGTAGAATATAGAAAAATATTTCTTTTTTACAAAGAGTCTGTTTTCCCAGGTGAATGTTTTGCCTTCCCAATCCTTCTTCTCCATTAGCTCGCAACATTTGTCTTCAGGCATGATAACCCCAAATTGAATCAGAAGGAATCATTTAAACGGTTTCCAAGGAACATTGATATATGGAAAAAGTACTGCTAATCTCAGGAAGCAAGAGCGACGAGGAGATAGTCGGCAAGGCAACCAAGGTTCTTGAGGGCTTTGGCGTGCCTTACAAGTATGAAGTTGCCTCAGCCCACAGGAATCCTGATAAGGTCGAAGAACTCGTAAAAAATACAACTGCAGAAGTATTCATCTGTGTCGCTGGTTTGAGCGCGGCATTGCCTGGAGTTGTGGCATCACGAACAACCAAGCCAGTGATTGGAGTTCCTGTTGATGCTGCCCTTGATGGGTTGGACGCATTGCTCTCAATTGCCCAGATGCCCCCCAACGTACCTGTTGCGGCTGTAGGTATCAACAATGGAAAGAACGCGGCTATTTTGGCGGTCCAGATTCTTGCGCTCAAGGATGAAGGATTGGCAGGAAAGCTCTTGGAGTTCAAAGAAAAACTAAAGCAGTGAACTTCATGAAAAAAGGCTCATTTTCAAAGAAACCCGAGTTCAGATTTCCTCCAATACTCAAGAAACTGAAGAGAGGAGGGCCAGCAGTAACACTTCCGAAAGATGCTGGCATAGTGATTGCATACTGCGGACTTGGCAAGGAGTCTAAGGTTATTGAACTTGGCTCAGGAAGCGGATTTATGACTGTTCAGATGGCAAATATCGTAAAGGAAGTTATCAGCTATGAGAAACGTGATGAGTTCCTTGAACTTGCACAAAGTAATGTTGAACGTGCAGGCCTTGACAATGTGACTTTCAAGCACAGAGATGTCCTTGAGGGGATTGATGAGAACGATGAATCATTTGACCTTGTATTCTGTGACATCGCTGAGGCTGACAAGGCTGCTGAGATGGCATATAGGGCATTGAAGAAAGATGGGTTCATGTCCGCTCATTGCCTGAACGCTGAGCAGGCCAAAGCATTGCACCTTGAGGCGGAAAAGCAGTTTTCAGAAGTATTTACGCTGGAAGGAAATCTGAGAGAACATGAGGCGCGTGAATTCGGATTCAGACCAAAGCATTTCGGCCTTATGTACAGCGCTTACATGGTTTTCGCCAGAAAATAGGTTTTAATTAGTTTTATGACAATTTGAATGAAGTGATATTATGGCACAAGTAGAAATCAAGAACGACGGAACCACCGTAGAAGTACCTGATGGTTCACTCTTATCAGAGCTTGACGGAAAATGCTCAATCCTTTTCGCATGCAAGGCAGGAAGCTGCGGCTCCTGCAAGGTGAAGGTGCTCGAGGGCATGGAGAACCTTGAGGCTCCGGATGATATAGAGAAATCAGGCCTTGCAACCTTCGCTACAGGCGAGAATGAGAGGCTTCTTTGCGTCGCGAAGATAAAAAGCGGCAAGGTCGTAGTCGAATACTGACTTTTAATCCTTTTTCTTCATATTTATTCCTCACGCAGGAGTAGCGAAGCGGTCAAACGTGACAGACTCAAGATCCTTTTGACTGAACAAATTCCCCTTTCAATAGGGAAAATGGGAAATCTGTTGGCTTAGCGCCTTCGAAGGTTCGAATCCTTCCTCCTGCATTCAGATCTGCTCTGAGTTCCTACTTTCTTAGGAACTTAGATCTGATCTAAACACCCTCAAACTGCGTTTTCTTCAAATCTGAGGTCTGACTAGACCATCTGCCATCCTGTCTCTGGATAAGGTCCTATTTAAGCTCTGCTCCCAAATTCTCAAATTGAGATGTTTTTAAGCATATCTGTATATATATTATAACATGAGTGGAGGTCAAAGTAGTGTCTCTCAAAGACTTACCTACAGACGGGTCATGCTTCAAAGAGCAGTAGAGTTATCCAAAGAACATGGAGGTCTCAAAAGAATCCCCGCAAAATTACTTGAAGAGAATGGAGTTGGTTTGCAGGTAAAGAAAGGAGCTGTCCAGGCAATTATCTCTTTTCCTGAACCAGAAATCATGGAAAGACGGATTGCCAAGTTTCAGCCTTCCAATCAGAACGCAGCAAAAGAAGTTGAGGGCTTTAAGCTTCCATCCGAACCAACTCCGCGCGCAATATCCCAGAGGCCTGCGACTATGGAGGATTTCTGGATTGAGCAGGGCTGGTATGTGATCGATAGCAATGGCTGGAAACTCAAGAGAGCAAGCTGGGAAGGTCGGGAAGATATAAGACTGGAAGCAGTAAGATTCCTTATCGACCAAGTTCTGCAAAAGGATCCAAGAGAAGTAACGCAGAATGATTTCTACTCTAATAAGCTAAGAGGAGTACTTTCATACTATTCTGGGAGCCCTTACAAAGCCATTTCCAAGGCTTTTCCAGAGCTTGGAATAAAAGCATGGGAGATGGATGTTACTCCGCGCGGTTTCTATGAAAAGAAAGAAAACCGCATAGCTGCAGTAAAATGGCTGGTTGCAAAACTTGGGAAAGATCCCAGGAAATTAATTCATGATGATTTCCAAGAAAATAAATTGGGCAGCCTTCTTAACCTTAGATATTCGGCCAGCCCGCATCTCGCCGTTTCAGAAGCATTCCCCGAACTTGACATCAAGCCATGGGAGATGTCGAAAGCTCCAAGTGGATTCTACAATGAGAAAGAAAACTGCATAGCTGCAGTAAAATGGCTTGTTCAGAAACTTGGCAAAGATCCGAGAGATATGGAATTGGATGATTTCCATAGAAATGGACTAGGAGGCTTAATGAGTAATGATCACCATGGCAACAGCCCTTTTAGCGCAGTATCAGAGGCTTTTCCAGAGCTTGATATCAAGCCATGGGAGATGAAAGAAACTCCACATGGATTTTACACAAAAAAAGAAAACCGGGCTGCTGCAGTCAGATGGCTTGTTCAGAAACTTGAGAAAGATCCCAGGGATTTGAAAAGAGACGACTTTGACTCTAATCGACTGGGAAATATTATGAATTATTGCAACTATCGCCTACATCCTGCAGTTGCAGAGGCTTTTCCAGAGATCAAGCCATGGGAGATGGAGGTTACTCCGCGCGGTTTCTATGAAAAGAAAGAAAACCGCATAGCTGCAGTAAAATGGCTTGTTCAGAAACTTGGCAAAGATCCTAGAGACGTTACCAAAAATGAATTTCAAGCAAATAGAATGGGAGGATTGATATGCGATCACTATGGCAGCAGCCCTTTTAGCGCAGTATCAGAGGCTTTTCCAGAGCTTGGAATAAAAGCATGGGAGATGAAAAGAACCCCTCAGGGATTTTACAGCAAAAAAGAAACTCGTGTGGCAGCAGTCAGGTGGTTGGTTGATAAATTGGGGAAGAAGCCTGAGGATATCCAAGCAATAGACTTCAGAACAAATAGGCTGCGAGGTCTCCTTAGTTATTACTCAGGCAGCCCCCGCGCGGCCCTTTTGGAAGCAGAATTGATAACATATTAGAACGAATCCGGCTTTGTGGGCAGAGTGCCCTGGCATTTCCCTAATCCGGTTTCCCAACAACGAAAAGAGTGTGCCATTCATGGACGACCGGAGGCATCAGAGTAATCACGGGAAACTTCCCTGCGCTACACTTGGGATGAAAAAGAAAGCTCCTTCATGAAATCACTTCTGTCGATGATCTATATTTTACTTGATGCCAAAATTGGCATCACAGCGCACTCAAAAGGTCAGACCTCAGAGCTGCTCAGAGGGCCTTCCTCCTGCACATATTTTTCTCTTGTTTCAAAGCCAGTTGGCTCCATAGGAAAACATAAAAGAACAAGAAGCATTATCATTAGTATGGGGAAAAATGCGCTTTCATTATATGATAAATATTATGTTGATAGGGATTTTGAGAGACTTGGCCTATTCTCTACTCTTGGTGAAAAATTCAAAATAAAAAGTGCACTCTACCCGGGTGGTTTCGTTCATATAACGCCTTCATTAGTCTATCCAAAAGTTGTCTATATTGACAGTTATAAGAAGGCTAAGGAGTTTTTCGACGATCCTTCAGTATATGAATATATTTCCAAGAAAAAGATGTATAAGAAAAAACCAATTGTAAAATTTCATTTCAAAGACTATATGAAAAAAATTGAAGAGGCTAATGAGTCTTTTGATCTATTAATTTCACTATATGCAGGATTTGTCTCTCAACATTGTAAAAAATATCTGAAAATAGGTGGGTATTTATTAGTGAACAACAGTCACCTCGATGCAAGCATGGCTTCAGTTGACAGGAGTTTTGAATTTGTTGGTGTTTTAAATAAAAAAAGAAATGGAACATACTCATTTTCGGATGACAAACTCGAACAATATTTTATTCCAAAAAAACCAGTAAAGATTACAAAAAAGTATCTTGAGAAAATGAAACGTGGAATTGGTTATACAAAATCCGCAACAGTTTATCTTTTCAAGAGGATTAAATAGTCAGCATTTTCCCAATTAATCAGTTGTCTTTGATAAAGAAAGAGATAATAATCAGTATTGATAGAATCGTCCATGGACATCAGACTGGTTTCTTTTAGCATCATTCTTCTTCTGCTTATTACAGGTTGTGTCCAAGAAGATGGTGAGATTAAAAAACTCCAGGAAGTGGAAGTCCGAGAATACCAAGGCGAGGATTTGTCCTCAATTGGAGATTTCAGGGAAAATTCAATCAAAGGCCCCCAATACATTAACAAGAGTAGCTACTTACTGACAGTTGACGGCCTAATCGAGAATCCTAAGAACTACAGTTATGATGAGATAGTGGGACCTTTCCAAAGCTATGAGAAGGTCGTCACTTTAGATTGTGTTGAAGGGTGGTCAGCAAAAATACTCTGGGAAGGAGTATTGTTTCAGGACATCCTGAATGAGGTCAAGCCAAAAGCAGATGCTAAGGTTGTGATACTCCATGCACATGATGGGTATTCCACAGCATTTCCTCTCGACTATTTCAAGGACAACAACATAATCATGGCATACAAGATGAACAAGGTCGTGATTCCTCCTGAGCGGGGCTATCCATTCCAGCTGATAGCAGAGAGCAAATGGGGATACAAATGGATAAAGTGGATAACCAGGATAGAGCTATCAGATAACGAAAGTTACTCGGGCTACTGGGAAAGCAGGGGCTACTCGGATACTGGAAATCTGAATGAAAGTTTCTTTGGATGAATGGAAATTCAGATTGTCAGAACCTCGCAGCCAGAATCAGTCACAAGTACAGTATGTTCGAACTGCGCGACCATCCCACCATCAGCATCCCTAAGTGGGGGGTGTGACACAAGAGACTCGCTTTCCAAAAGTTCCTTTATGGCCATACTAACAAGAAGTCTTGAGTCGAATTCTTTCCGTATCCACCTATCTGTAAATGGAAGGGTGCCATAGTTGTTTTTTATGAAGTCAACTATTTTTTTGGAACGTCTTGAGCGGATGGTTGAGGGATTTTCAACTGAAAAGATACCTGATTTTTCAAGTGCGCCGACATACCCCGCCCCGTCTGTTGCGAAAGTTTCGACTGCGAATATGTCCCCTTCCTCAAAAAGATAAGATTCGTAGGTTTGTATGTTTGGAATATTGAATCCTGCATGCAGCAGATTCCTTTCAATCTTGTGTCCTGAGAGATTTGCAATTGGCTTTAGTCCGTAACTTTGGATTGTCCGTTCAATTTCCCCGCCAACATCTCCGGCCAGGACATCTGGAGCAATAGCTTCAATCGCCTTGCCAAGAGACTCTTCTGACGCTTTTACTATTTTTTCATATTTCCCGCTCAAATCAATCGTATATGCGGTATCGGATAATCCACCATCTAGGCAAACTCCCAAATCAACCTTCACAAGATTTTTTTCTTCAAGAAGAGAACTTGAATCAGTCTCAGGAGTATAGTGTGCTGCAATTTCATCCAGGCAAATTGTTGTCGGAAATGCAGGTTTTGCCCCTTCATCAGCCATCATCTGCTCAATCGTCTCAACTAT
Organism: uncultured Microcaldota archaeon; assembly: GCA_963791815.1. Taxonomy (GTDB): domain Archaea; phylum Micrarchaeota; class Micrarchaeia; order Anstonellales; family Bilamarchaeaceae; genus Bilamarchaeum. Next base: position 396,664 of record CAWBTT010000003.1, read on the forward strand.
CTCCAACAATGGCCTTCCGACAGTTACCAGGCTCTTGCTTTTTTCTCGGATTCTTGATCCGATTTTGCCGGCTTCCCTGAAAAGCTCCAATTCACCCTCATCCATAGCAATCATCTGAAATCTCTTGTTTTGAGATGTTGTAACTCAGTTAATTTAAAACATAAGAAACTGCCCTCTGGACCTTCCCCAGTAGTTTGTCCCCCCAGAGGGGTTATTAAATTGTTACTTTAAATATATAAACATGGTGAGAATCAGAACACAGATGAAACAGGCATTGGGCAGAGCAAAAGGCCGCATGCAAAAGGCAGGGCAATCCGCATTCAGAACAGCTTTGCCTTTAGTCGCGACTCTCATGGCCTCATGTGCCCCAGAAATCCCAGTTGAAAATTCATGCGACACGCATAACAATACTACCACCATCCTTAATGAAAACGAATTTGAAAATGATAGAAGAGTGGCAGGGATAGATGAGTTGAGAATACCGGATGGCCTGATGGGCGAGGAGCTCATACATGCTGTTCGCGCTTCACATAACCTTGCAACAACAGGACTACCCGAACAGTTCCAGACTGCGTTTACCCAGCTTGATGAAGAGTGTTTTTCCAATCCAGAAACTGGGCTATTGGGTACTGCATATGCGATTTGCCCGGGCAATAACGATTCTGGAGATTTGGGCATATACACCCATCTGCCCGAGCTTACTCTTGATGAGTTCTCAATGATAACTCACGAAATAGGGCACCTGCAAGGGCCTTACGGAGAAGCTGGAGCAGAAGCGAACGCTGCAGAGCATATGCTTATGCTCTTTGTGGCCTATTCACAGCAGGGCAACTCAATTCGGGATGAAAACCGATGGGCTGCCCAGGCGACCAACCAGATATACGGGCTCGAAGCCATAAGGGATGCCCTTCGCCACATATATCAGGAAACTTTTCGGCTCGACCCTGACCCAGCAACATCTATGAGAATGCATCCAAAATGGAAGTACATCAAATCAGACATTTTCATTCTCGAAAGCCTGCGCATGCATGGTGGAGATTTTTTGGCTGTACGGGAAGAAATCAGAAACCTCTGGAGAGAGGATTTCGTACAGGCCGCCGATGAACGCGTTGAGCGTTTTGTGGAGAGGTACTCGCATACAGATATGCAGACATCGCTTGCAGAGATAATTACACAAATCCGGATGGCACATTATGAAGAACTGATGCGCCGGTTCGGAAGTGAAACCGCAGATGCATATTTCAATTCAAATTCTTACTCGGCCAACTGGTCCCCAGAACCCAGAGATATTATTAGGGTGAGTGGCCTCGAGGGTATGAACTGTATGCTCGTAGAACCTGCAGAAATCACCGTGGGGGTTCGTTGCGCTCAAGCGTGCATTGGGTTGGGGGCAACAAACGCAGTAAGGATTACCGGAGCACGTTTCCGCTGTTTCACAGTAGAAGAGAATGGTTTCCAGAACTGGGATGTAACTGCAAACGGAATGCATTATACTGGCCTAGAAGGCAGGCAGATAACAGTGAACAATGTCGCTTATGATGCAGTCATAAGAATTGATGATAGGGCAATGGAACCCATAGAGCCCAGGTAAGATTACAAAAAAATTTCAAAAAAGAAGGTTGAACAGATACCCGATAATTATTATCCCCAGTGCGACTGTGCCGAAGAACAATGCTAAGAGCTTGAGCTTCATCGCTCTTCTTAGGATGATTGCTTCTGGCAGGCTGAGCGCCGCAGTTGCCATCATAAACGCTAAGGCAGTTCCGAGTGGAGCGCCTTTCTGGAAAAGAGCTGCTGCAATTGGAACGACTGCGGAGCAGTTTGCATAGATTGGAATTCCTATAAGAACAGCAACTGGAACTGCGAATATTCCAGCTGAGTCAACCACTGAATCAATCAATTCATCAGGGACATAGCCGTGGATAACTGCTCCCAAGCCCACACCGACAAAAATCCAGAGCCAGAGTTTGGTGAGTATTGTTTTGGCCTCTTTGAAGGAGAAACCAGCCCGTTCTTTGAGATGTTTATATTTCTTTTCCTTTGATTTCGTGTCAACAATATCCTTCTCAACGTATTTGTCAAGCCCCATTCCCCCAAGAACAAGGCCTCCGATGATTCCGGCGAGCATTCCTACAATCACATAGGCTATCGCGACTTCCGGTCCGAAGAAACCAAGCATAAGGACTGCGACATACTCATTGACCAGGGGCGAAGTAATCAGGAATGAAAGTGAAACCCCAAGCGGAACACCAGCTTCCAGGAATCCCATGAAGATTGGGATAGAAGAGCATGAGCAAAAAGGCGTGATGGCGCCGAATCCGGATGCGGCGATATTGCCAAGGCCAAAGCGCTTTCCTGAGAGGGCGCTGGTGATTCTCTTTCGTGAAATATATGTTCTTAGGAAGGCCATGACGAAAATCATGGCAAAAAGCAAAGCAAGAATTTTCACTGAGTCATAGATGAAGAAATCAAGAGCTTCTGAAAGCTGCGTGCCAGATTCTAGGCTAAGCAATGAGTAAACAACATAATCTGTGAATATCCGAAGCGGGTCTGGAATCATTTACAGCCTTCCTTGCAGCAGCATTTTTCCTTGGATTTCTTCTCAAGTTTCTTGTCTAGGTTCTCGAAAAGCCCTGAGAAAAAACCTTTCTTCTTCTCCTCTTTCTTCTCTTCCAAATAATCACCAGTAAAGTTGGATTATAAAGGAAATAATATAACGCACTAGGTTATCGGGATTTTCCTAGTCGATGGATTTCAGTCTGCAAAGTTCCCATGGGGCAGAAGGTGCACCAGGTCCTTGGAGAGTAGAAAATTCCAAGAATCGTTGCTGCCATGCTCGTGATTAGGCAGACACTGGCAAAAACAAATCCTACTTTCTCAAGGAGAAGCCATCCGCTGAATTCTGTTATTACCGAATACATTCTGAAAAGGAATATAGCAAGGAAAAGAATCATGAAGGCATACTTGAATTTTGCTGATGTCAGGAAACCTGGCCCCTTTCCGAAACCTGAGAACGGCCTGATGACATAATCAAGGAAGCTCCCTCTTGGGCACATGTTGGCGCACCAGTACCTTGCCTTTGAATAGGATATTACTATTAGTCCAATCATCATTGGCAGCATTAACAATCCCAGAATTGGATAGAACATGCCGCCGATAGCTATCAATGGTACTAGGAACCAGATATATTTGCGGAAAGCGAATGCCATAACAAGATTTCACTTTTGTAGAATAAAAACCAATTCAAGGAATGCATAGCGAGGAGGAAATTGCACAACCGAAGATTCCCATTTGGAGGGGAACAAGAATTACAGTATAAAAAAGACCTGCGACAAACGACGGAAAATAAAGCGACAAAAAGGATTCTTTATTAACCCTACCTTCAAATGTTTTTTCTAATTTTATCGTCTACAGAGGCACGACCAAATGGCAACCGTTACAGAAAAAATTCTGAAGGAACACCTTGCAGAGGGTGTAATGGAGCAGGGAAAAGAAATCAGCATTAAAATCGACCAGACACTGACCCAGGATGCAACTGGAACAATGGCATACCTGGAATTCGAGGCTCTTGGAGTGCCAAGAGTGAAAACTGAATTGTCAGTTAGCTATGTTGACCACAACATGCTCCAGACCGATTTCAGAAACGCGGACGACCATGATTATCTGAAAAGCGTGGCAGCCAAATACGGGCTGTTGTTCTCAAGGCCTGGAAACGGGATATGCCACCAGGTGCATCTTGAACGGTTCGCAAGGCCTGGAAAAACATTGCTTGGCTCTGACTCACATACCCCAACAGCAGGAGGAGTCGGTTCTATTGCAATGGGAGCAGGCGGCCTCGATGTCGCTCTTGCAATGGGAGGGGCACCATTTACACTCAACATGCCAAAAATAGTTGGTGTGAAACTGACCAACAAACTCCAGCCTTGGGTAAGCGCTAAGGACGTAATACTTGAGCTCCTCAGGATGCTGAAGGTCAAAGGCGGGGTAGGAAAGGTATTCGAATACTTCGGCCCTGGTGTCGAGACATTGAGCGTGCCTGAGAGGGCGACCATAACAAACATGGGCGCAGAACTTGGAGCAACAACATCAGTCTTCCCATCAGATGAGAGGACAAAGGAATACTTGAAAATGCAAAGACGGGAATCTGACTGGGCAGAACTGAAGGCAGATTCTGACTCTGATTATGATGAAATAATAGATATAGACCTTGCAACTGTTGAACCGAATGTGGCAAAGCCGCACATGCCTGACCAGGTAGTCAAGGTGAAAGAGCTTGAAGGAGAGAAGGTCAATCAGGTCATTGTAGGAAGCTGCACTAATTCATCATACAGGGACCTCATGACAGTTGCAAAAGTGCTCAAGGGAAAGAAAGTCCACAAGGATATTTCATTCAGTGTTCTTCCAGGTTCAAGGCAGGTCTATGAGACAATCGCAAGGAACGGCGCGCTCGCAGACTTGATTTCAGCAGGCGCAAGGATTCTGGAATCGGCGTGCGGTCCGTGTATCGGAATGGGGCAGGCGCCAAGAAGCGGAGCGCTCACCGTAAGAACATTCAACAGGAACTTCAAAGGAAGATGCGGAACCCAGGATGCAACAGCATATCTGGTTTCTCCTGAAACTGCTGCAGCAATTGCAGTCAAGGGAACATTCACAGACCCAAGAGGGCTTGGAGATGCGCCGGAAGTTCAGATAGCAGACCTGGTCATAGATGACTCAATGATAATCAGCCCGCCTGAAGATGGCTCATCGGTTGAGATTGTCAGGGGACCGAACATCGCGCCTCTTCCTGAATTGAAAGCAGTTGATGAGAAACTGGAGAAGGAGGTTCTACTGAAAACAGGTGACAATGTGACTACTGACCACATCATGCCCGCCGGGGCCAAGATTCTGCCCCTCCGGAGCAACATTCCAGCGATTAGTGAATTCGTATATGTGAATGTTGATCCAGAATTCCCAAAAAGGGCAAAGGAAAAGCAGGGCGGATTCATTATCGGTGGAGAAAACTATGGCCAGGGTTCATCAAGAGAACATGCTGCGATTGCGCCATTGCACCTTGGGGTGAAAGGGGTAATTGCAAAGAATTTCGCAAGAATCCACAAGGCGAACCTGGTGAACTGGGGAATTGTCCCGCTTGAGTTTGAAAACTCTGCAGATTATGATTCAATTGAGCAGGGAGATGTTCTTGTAATGGAAAACCTTCGGGATGGGATAAAGAGCGGAAAAGTAAAGGTCATGAACAAGACCAAGGGCAATGATTTCGTTGTCCTTGTTGATTTGGGAGAAAAATCAAAGGATGTGCTCCTCGCAGGAGGAAGCATAATGTATGCTAAAATAAGGTGAAAATATGGAAGGAACCAAAGTCGAGATGAAAGATGGAAAGTTATCTGTACCAGACGACCCTATAATTCCCTATATTGAAGGTGATGGTGTTGGCGTTGACATTTCTCCAGTTATGAGAAAGGTTGTTGACGCTGCTGTTGCTAAGGCGTATGAAGGAAAGAAAAAAATCGTCTGGAAAAAAATTCTCGCTGGAGAAGAAGCCCACAAGGAAACGGGAGAGTATCTTCCGCAGGAAACTATTGACGCCATTAAGGATTATTTAGTCGCAATCAAGGGGCCCCTCACAACTCCGGTTGGCGGAGGATTCAGAAGTTTGAATGTTACGCTCAGGCAGGTTCTTGAACTTTACGCTTGTGTTCGGCCATCAAGATGGTTTGACGGAACGCCAGCCCCGGTCAAGGAGCCAAAGAAACTCGATGTCGTAATCTTCAGGGAGAACACTGAAGATGTTTATGCTGGTATTGAGTGGAAGGAAGGAACTGAAGAAGTGAAGAAAGTCATCAACTTCATGAACCACGAGATGGGCAAGAACATCAGGGAAGACTCTGGAATCGGTGTCAAGCCAATTTCAATTGTAGGAACCAAAAGACTGGTTGCCGCGGCAATCCAGTACGCGATTGACCATAAGAGAAGGTCTGTAACCATCGTCCACAAGGGAAACATCATGAAGTTCACTGAAGGCGCTTTCCGCGAGTGGGGATATGAGGTTGCGAAAGAGAAATTCGGTGACAAGGTCATAACAGAGAAAGAGGTTTATGACAACCACGATGGCAAGGTTCCTGAAGGGAAAATCCTGATTAATGACAGAATCGCAGACGCGATGTTCCAGCAGCTTCTCCTGAGACCGGATGAATACGATGTCATTGCAACGCCTAACCTGAATGGCGATTACATTTCAGATGCGTGCGCAGCCCAGGTTGGAGGACTTGGAATGGCCCCTGGAGCAAACATCAATTACACTGTAATCGCAGAGCTTCTGGTCATCCTCGCGTGCTCCGTGCTGCTCTTCATCTGGCCGCGCGACGCGGTCAAGATCGCCCTGGCGCTGCCCGCCGTATTGTATCTGCTGATGCAGCTTGGGGGATTCAAGATAGAGATCGTCGAACCGAATCAACCGCAGTTTCTGATCGAGCTATCGTGAAACCACGCCGGCCGCCGGCCGGCTACCACTCATAAAGGAGCCTGTCATGTCTGAAGAAAAAAGATCCTCCAGATGCTGGCCACCGGCAAGATCACGGCCGACGAGGCGGAGCGGCTCATCGCCGCGCTCGAGACGGCTGAGAAGAAGGACGACGGTTCACCCTCGCGAACCGGCAAACCGCGGTATCTGCGAGTGGTGGTGGACGACACCGACCACCGTGTCAATGTCCGCGTGCCGATGAAGCTCATCCGGGCCGGCATCAAGCTGAGCGCGTTGATCCCGCAGCAGGCGGTTGACGCGGCGAAGGAGGAGTCTGGGATCGACCTCAGCCAGATCAACCGAGAATCTCGACGAGATCGTCGACAACCTCGAGGACCTCACCGTCGACATCGACGGCAAGGAGAAGGTCCGGGTGTTCTGCGAGTGACGTCCGGCTGCCAGGCTTTGATTCATGGAGGCAAACTCATGAAGCTTCAACAGAAGATCATCGTGGCAGTGTTGATCGGCGTGCGTTCTCCGTCGTGGGCTGTCGATGATCGAGAACCCGCCCGAATGGCTCTCCACCAAAACCCAACGTGTCGAGGCCATGGCGATCGCGGGTCTCGATGGCCTGGCGGCCGTCACCAACGGATTGATCACTCAACACTTGCATCACACCGTCCGGTCTGCCATCGTGTCGGCGGAGGCTGCCCAATGAAACCAGGAATCACATCGTTGATTGCGCTTGCAATCGCCCTGCTCGGTGTCGTCGGCACATCGGCGGCGGAAGATCCGGCCGCCGATTCCATGGCGTTGATCATTGTGGACATCCAGGAGTTCTACTTCGAGGGCGGATTCGCCCCACTCGTGGGGAGCGTCGAAGCAGCCAAGACCGCACAGCAGGTTCTCGAGCACTTCCGCGCCAACAACTCGCCGGTGATCCATGTTCCAACATCTTCCGGAAGGCACCGACACACCTGGACAGAACGTTGAGCCCGCAGCGTTTCGGATACGTCCCGAGGTGGCGCCGAAACCCGGCGAGATCGTGGTCGGCAAGCACCACGCCAACTCATTCCGGGACACCTCGCTCAAGCAGGGAGGTCGAGAAGCTCGGCGTCGACAAACTGGTGATCGTGGGCATGCAGACCCACATGTGTCTCGAGGCGGCGACCCGGGCGGCCGCCGATTTCGGGTACACGGTCACGGTTGTCGGGGACGCCTGCGCCACCAGGGACCTCGAGTTCGGCGGCTTCTACGGTGCCCCGCGGCCGAGGTTCATCCTTCGACTCTGGCATCGCTCCACGGCGGCCTATGCGATGGTGGTGAGCTTCGGAGGAGTTTCTGAAGACCGACTGACGCACCCGCTGCCGATCAGGACACGAAGAGCTTGTCCGTGGCGAACTTCGGATCGCAGGTCAGACGAAC
>CAWBTT010000004.1:0-195426 GCA_963791815.1 uncultured Microcaldota archaeon
TAATGGAAACGCGCTCTTTGAGGCAACGCACGGAACAGCACCAAAGCACGCAGGGAAGGACAAGGTAAACCCCGGCTCGCTCATACTCTCTGGGGCCATGATGCTCAAATACCTTGGATGGGCAGAGGCTGCCAAGCTTGTTGAGGATGGCCTTGAAAATGCAATCCGCTCAAAGAAGGTTACGTACGACCTTGAGAGGCAGATTGAGGGTGCGACTCTGCTGAAATGCTCAGAATTTGGAGACGAAATAATCAGCGACATGTGATTCCATATGGCACGAAGAAAAATCCGCGAGTTCAGTTCGAAAAGGCTGCTTGCAGCAAATATCGAAGAATATGATGGGAGATGTGCTCAGGTCACTCCTGAGAGCGACCTTGAGAAGGTTGCCGAGGAGAATCCCTGGCTCCTGGAGATGAAGCTGGTTGTCAAGCCAGACATGCTCTTTGGAAAACGGGGAAAGAACAACCTTGTACTTCTCGACGCTTCCTGGGATGAATCCAAGAAATTCATCAAAGAGAAAACAGGAAGCGAAGTTGAGGTAGGGAAAGTCAAGGGGGCAATAACACATTTCATCGTGGAGCCTTTCGTGCCGCATAAGGATGAATATTACCTTTCAATTTTGACTGGGCGTGATGGTGACACCATAAGTTTCTCAACTGCAGGGGGAATGGAAGTTGAGGAGAACTGGGACAAAATGGTGCAGGTCGAAGTGCCTGTCGGTGATGAACCTGAACTCAAAGATATAGAATCCAAGCTTCCTCTTGAGGGTGAGCAGAAAACCAAAACGGCAAAGTTCATACAGTCTGTTTACCGGGTTTTCAAAGAACTGGATTTCACTTTGCTTGAGTTCAACCCATTCACCTATGATGCAAACGGCAACCCGTTCCCCCTTGATGCGCGCGGAGAACTTGATGACACCGCTGAATATCGAAGCCTGAAGAAATGGGGAGAGGTGGAATTCCCAAGGCCTTTTGGCAGGAAACTTTATCCTGAGGAGCAGTACATCAGCGATTTGGACAAGAAGAGTGGCGCTTCCTTGAAACTTACCCTGCTCAACCCAGCTGGAAGGATTTGGACCATGGTCGCTGGGGGAGGAGCAAGTGTCATTTACGCAGACACAATCGTTGATCTTGGGATGGAGAGTGAACTAGCCAACTATGGCGAATACAGCGGCAACCCGAACACTGAGGAAACCTATCTTTACGCAAAAACCGTGCTTGATTTGGCAACAAGAAATGGGGATGGCAAACCAAGAGCCCTCATAATCGGAGGAGGAATCGCAAACTTCACAGATGTTGCCAAAACATTTACTGGAATCATCAAGGCCTTGAGGGAATACAAGGAGAAGATGAAAAAGGCAGGCGTACGTATATATGTACGCAGGGGCGGGCCGAACTACCAGAGCGGTTTGAAGCTCATGAGAAGCCTTAGTGATGAGATTGGCATTCCAATAGAGGTTTTCGGACCAGAGACGCACATGACAAAGATTGTGCCCATGGCGATGGAATACGTGAAGGGTGAGTGAAATGGAAGAAAAATTATTCTCAAAGGATACGCAGGCGCTTATTTACAACTTCAAGGCAAACCCGGTCCAGAGGATGCTTGACTTTGATTATATCAGCAGGAGGGAAACGCCAAGCATAGCAGGTTTGATAGCGCCTGGAAGGAGTGGAATGCATAAGGCGTTCTTTGGAAAGAAGGAGCTCCTTCTTCCGATTTACCCATCCATTGAAGATGCTGTCAAGGCAAAGCCTGATGCGGATGTCATGATTAACTTCGCATCTTTCAGAAGCGCTTATGATTCCTCGAAAAAGGCACTTGGTCAGGATTCACTCAAGACAATTGTGATTATCGCTGAGGGAGTCCCTGAAAGAGACATCCGTGATTTGATAAGACTCTCAAAAGAGAAGAAGAAATGCATTATTGGCCCTGCAACTGTTGGAGGTGTCCAGGCAGGGGCGTTCAAAATTGGAAACACGGCAGGAACAGTTGACAATATAATCGCATGCAAACTTCACAGGCCAGGCTCAGTTGGTTTTGTCTCAAAATCAGGAGGCCTTTCCAATGAGATGTACAATATGCTGGCAATGACTACCGACGGCCTTTATGAGGGAATTGCAATCGGCGGAGATGCCTACCCTGGCACGACACTGCTTGAGCATGTCCTTCGCTATGAAAAGATGAGCGAAGTGAAAATGATTGTAGTTCTTGGAGAGCTTGGAGGAAAGGAAGAGTACAAGCTCGTTGAAGCAAAGAAGAATGGCCAGATTACCAAGCCAATGGTGGCCTGGGTCACCGGGACATGCGCAAAAGTCTTCCCATCAGAAGTCCAGTTCGGCCACGCAGGAGCAAAGAGCGGGGCGGATATGGAAACTGCAGAAGCAAAGAACAAGGCGTTGAAAGAGGCAGGCATTGCAGTCCCTGATTCATTTGAGAATTTTGACAAGGAGATTGCGCAAACTTACAATGACCTTGTGAAAAACGGCACGATAAAACCTGCACAGGAAGTTGAGCCGCCTGGGCTTCCAGTGGATTTCAAAGTCGCTGGAAAGGAGGGAAAAGTCAGGAAGGCAACCAATTTCATCTGTTCAATTTCAGATGACCGCGGCGAGGAAGTTACATATGCGGGAGTCCCAATCAGTGAAATCATTGAGAATGAGATGGGCATCGGAGATGTTATTGGACTTCTTTGGCTGCGGAAAAGGCTTCCGCCATATGCTGCCAAGTTCATTGAGAAGGTTCTCATGATAGCAGCTGACCATGGGCCATGTGTTTCTGGAGCTCACAACGCAATCGTAGCATCAAGAGCAGGAAGGGATTTAGTCTCTTCAGTTGCAAGCGGAATGCTGACGATTGGCCCAAGGTTCGGCGGTGCGGTTGATGATGCTGCAAGATACTTCAAGGACGCATGCGACAGGGGTCTTTCTGCTGACGAATTTGTTACTGAGATGAAGGCAAAGAACATCCGGATTGCAGGAATCGGCCACAGGGTCAAAAGCGCGAAGAACCCGGATAAGAGGGTTGAACTTCTCAAGAAATACGCAAAGGACAATTTCCCGAAAACAAAATACCTTGACTTTGCGCTTGAAGTTGAGAAGGAGACACTCAAGAAGGCAAACAACCTGATACTCAATGTTGATGGGTGCATCGGAATCCTGTTTGTGGACATGATGAGCAGCTGCGATGCGTTCAGCAAGGAAGAGATTGAGGAAATCCTGAAGCTTGGCGGCTTGAACGGACTTTTCGTCCTTGCAAGAAGCATTGGGATGATTGGCCATGTGCTTGACCAGAAGAGGATGCAGCAGCCACTATACCGGCATCCATATGATGATGTTCTTTTCCTGGATGAGTAAGGAATAAAAGAATGGCAGGGGTATCCCTGCTATGGCCAAGAAGAAAAATGAGGAGCCTGCAGCCAAAGAGAACTGGCTTGGCAGGTGGAAAAAGCCTCTCAGAGCCCTTTCCCTAGTCATAGCCCTTGGAGGCTCATTCGTCCTCATGGTTTTCACCTTCATGATTCATGATGCCCTGGAGAAGACAGAGCAGGCAGTGACAAAAAATATTGAGGGAGTGCAGCAAAGCCTTACTGATGTGGAAAACGCATTGACAGGAATAGAGAGCGAGCTTGATTCTGCGAACAAAACTATTGCGGATTTGGGTGATTCCCTTGACCCGCTTTCTGATGGCCTATCATCCACTGCGGATGCCATTGGTGGAATCTCAGATGCCCTGGCAGTCCTCAGCATTCCAGGAATATCGCTTGGCATTGACACCAGTCAGCTTGAGAGCGCGGCAGATTCCCTGAAAGAATCTTCATCAGAATTGAGTTCGACAGATTTTGAAGAGCACACAAAGAATATCTTCGACCTCAAAGGTTCAATAACGCAGATGAAAAATGATATTGGAACGCAACGGTCTGAGCTCGGAGAAACCAAAAAGACGGTTCAGGATGTGATGGGCCTGATGAAGATTGCGAACGTGCTTTTCTTCCTGGTCGTAATAAGCATGTTTTTCATGCTGAGCCTGAACTCGATTGCAGGGCTGCTTTAGCCATAGATTCTTACGTCTGCCCAGGCCGCGTTGAATGAGTATCCGCCAACCACTTTGACCACGAAAATGCGGTATGCGTGCCCTTCAGGGGAAACCCAGTTCTTTGATTTTTTCTCGCAAATTAGCAGTTTGTCTATGGTCGAGCCATTCCGGCCAATTACACTGAACGCACCGCATGTAGCATCATATGCTGGCAGGACCACATCGTCAAGAACAAGAGAGTATTGGCCAAATTTCAAACCTTCAGGCGCTGTTTTGTTCGTTGTGTTCTCAGGCACTTCAGTGATATTGGATTGGTTTAGAAATGAGGTCTCTTTTTTTTCGCAGACATGTTCGTTGCAAATTGCCTCGAAGCTGTCATTGAGTATCTGGATTGGGCAGCCTGGCGCAGGACCGCAATCGCTTGTGCAATATTTGTCTTGCTGCTCCTCATACCACATTTTTCTGACTGCTACCCATTTGTCTTTGGAGTAATTGATTTGAGCGCAGGCACCTGCCCAGCAGCATGAGAATCCCAGAGATTCATCAACAAGGATGCAGTCCGGGTTTTCATTGCAGCCAGTATTTTTGCTGACCTGGAACACATCTGTGAGTGAAACAAATGTCTTGTTTCCAGCGCGGCACTGCCTTGGATAGGATTCCATAATCGGATTGCCGGCAGCAACGCACTCTTCGAATGAGGATACGTTGGCACCCGGGGTATCGTTTACGGTGATGTTGGGCGTATCATTGACGGTTGTGTTAGGCTCAGGAGATGGCTGGGTTGTGCATCCAAAAAGCAATATCAGGACTATCACAAAGGCGTATTTCATATAGCTATAAAACAGTACATGAATAAATTTATTTCATGAAGGAAGACCCTGTTAAGATTACAGAAAAACTCATCTCCCTGAAAAGCTATGATGGTGCGGATGAGCCTTATCCTTACATTAAAGAACTTCTTGAATCAGCTGGCGCGGAGGTCGAGGTAATCGTGCATGAGGGCATAACAAGCATCCATGCAGAAATTGGGCAAGGGGATGCTGTTATCGGTTTCAATGGGCACTATGACACGGTCCCTCCAGAAGGGGATTGGACCAGAGACCCCCTCCAACCTACCGTGAAAGACGGACGCCTCTACGGTCTTGGCTCAACAGACATGAAAGGCGGCCTCGCGGGAATGATGAGCGCATTCATGGAGCTTGCTGATTATGAACTTGATGGAAAGGCCATCTTCCAGGCAGTTGGCGATGAGGAGACTTATGGGCTCCATGGCACCAGAATGCTGGTTAGGGATAAGAAATTCGCGAAGAGGATGTTCATTGGCGAGCCAAGCGGAATGAGCCTCAGTAACGAGCACAAATCAGTGATGATGGTCAAGGTGGGGATGTATGGAAAGAGCGCCCATGGTTCCAGAGTTTATGCAGGAAGCAACGCGATACTCAAGATGGCAAGGGCGCTCCAGAGGCTTTCCCAGGGAAAACTGCTGAGGACAACCTGCCAGAAAGAAGAAATTTATGACGCTGTAAGCTGCAATGTGGGAATTATTGAAGGTGGAAAGGCAGTTAACATAATACCGGCTAACTGCTACTCGCAGCTCGATGTAAGATTGCCGCGTACTTATGACCCTCAGGAAATTTTGGATTATCTCTCAAACCATTTCGATGAAATTGAGGTTCTCCATAGGAGTAACGGAATGTATACTCCTCCAGGAGATGAATTTGTAAGAAACTCGCTCAGGATAGCAAGGGAAACTTTCGATGAGAAAATTCCGCTCAGAATGGGGCTTGGCGCCTGCGACGGCAGATACTTTACCAAGATGGGCATCCCAACAGTCAAAGGTGGCCCCTGTGGAATTGACGAGAAAGGTGAGAGGATGCTCCACCGGAAGGATGAGTGGGTCCCTGTTGATGAGATTCACAAATGGAGGGAGATATACTTCCACACCGCTCTAAGATATTTACATAACGTGTGAACCGCCCATACCAAAAGATGGAGTTTCCTGCTTCACCGAAGACACTTGCCCTTGCGGGTAGTGGTCTCTTCTCAGACAGGCTTGACTTCCCGGCGTTCCACCGGTAGCTCTATTGAGTATATTTCTTGCAGCATTGAGGTCTCTATGCATGGATGCTCCGCATGAACATTCATGCCACCTATCTGCAAGCGATTTCTTATGCACCAGACCACAGTTGCTGCATTCTTTGGTGGTATGGGCAGGATTTACCAATATAACCTCACAACCAGCCCCTTCCGCCTTGTAGTGAAGCATTTTGATGAATCTTGCCCAACTGCAATCCAGCACATGTTTTGCAAGGAAACTTCTCGCAATTCCAACAATATTGAGGTTTTCCAACGCAATAAAAGAATAATGAGAAGCGAGTTTTATGCTGATTTTATGAAGAAAGTCATTTCTTTTGTTGACAAGTTTCTCATGGACTACAGATACCTTGAACCTTGCTTTCCTTCGATTTTTACTTCCTTTCATTTTCCTTGATAGTTGCCATTGTTTCTCTTTTAACCTCTTTTCCGCTTGCTTGAGATGTCTTGGGTTGGCAATAGCTGACCCATCACTGAGATATGCAAAATTTTCTATGCCAAGATCAATTCCAATAGCCGGTCCCTGTTTCTTTTTATGTGTTTTGCTCTCCATTTCAGAGATAAAAACAGCATGCCACTTTCCTGAAGATGATTTCTTTATGGTCAATGTCTTGATTCTTCCTTGAATGTTCCTGTGTTTTTTGATAGTCAGACTGCCCAGTCCAGAAAGAAGCAATTTCCCACCTAACTTGAATCCAAATTGGGGGTAGGTAAAAGATTTTACCCTTTCCATTGATTTGAATCTAGGGAAGCCGCTCTTTTTTCCTGCTTTTTTTCTTGTAATAACTCCTTTCAGAGACTTTGAAAGCCTCCAAGCAACATTCTGGGCAACTTGAGAAAAGAGAGGCATCTCTTTTGTTAGTAGATATAGCTGGCCCATTGTAGGAAACTTTCCTGTTTCTTCATAATATGTTTTGGTATGCTGAAGAAGAGAGTTCCAAAGATTCTTGCATTCATAAAGATATTTGTACATCTCCTTTTCTTGTGATTTTGAAGGATATATTCTGTACTGCCATGCCCTATTTATCCCCATAAATATATTACCAAAAGCCAGTTTATATAGAAAAACCAGCACCACATTTCCGTGGAAATGGCCATTTGGAGGCAATCGCACCCCCTAGATGGAAAGTTCCTGTGCTAAGCATTTAAACTGTTAGCAGAGAGAGATTTTGGTATGTACGTCAAAGTGCATGATGGAGAGAGCGGCAGGATAGTAGCCGCATGCGATAAGAAACTGATAGGAAAAGTCCTTGAAGAAGGGGACAAGTTTCTTGACTTGGACACTTACAGAAACTTCTATGTCGGCGAAATCAGTGAGGAAGAAAAACTTAAGGAAACCCTTTCTTCCTTTGCCTCAGCAAACCTTGTCGGCAGCAAAAGCGTAGGCATCGCAGTTAGCATGGGGATAGCGAGCGAGGATGACATCATGTATATAAACGAGACGCCATATATCCAGATTTACAAAATATAGAGGTGGGGATGTGAAAACAATAGCAATAATTGCAGATGATAAGGTTGGGCTTCTTGCAGACATATCATACGTGCTCGCAAAATCAAAAATCAACATTGAGTCAATCAATGTTGCCGTCGTATCGAACAAGGCAATCATTGCGCTCGAGGTCTCGGACCCGGATAAATCAAAGGACGTTCTCGAAGCTTCCGGATACCAGGTTGAGAGCAAGAGTTTAGTAGTGAAGATGGCCAATGGCAAAGTCCCGGGACTCAATGAGAAGCTTCTGAAAGAAGGGGTGAAAGTTGAGAAGAGCAACCTCCTTACAAGGGATGAGAAATTCTCAGTACTCGCCCTCACTGTTGACAAGCCAAAAAGAGCGTCAACTCTTCTTCAGGACAGTTTGATCTCGAACGAGGCAAACAGCTAGATATCTGCCTCAACAGATTTTTCTTTCTTATTTAGTTTTCCTTTTCCTTGTTTTGCTTCAATTAAGACAGCTTCTATTTCCTGATAATTAGCGTAGATATAGTCTCCCTTTTCACGGAGTTCCTTTTCTTCTTCTATCATCTTCGCAAGGCGCTCCTTCTGCTTATCAAGTCTTCTTTGGAGCTTCTCAAGGTCCTCGTTTGGCGATTCCACAGAATTGTAATATTCGTCTGCAGCCTCGCTGAGGGAGGGCATTTCTTTCGATTCGAAGGAAGACTGTGCTGACAATGGTGCCAAGGCGAATTCCACTGGCTTCACATCTTCGAGGAACAAGTATGGTTTGGCATCTGTTCGTATTTTTGAAATCTCAGTTTCCAATGACTCTAGCTGTTTTTTGGACAGCTTGCTCCCAGGGGTTTTTTCATCGATTCCCACTCTGGTAAGAGCCTCAAGCGCATACTCCTTCCCAAGAGGAAGTTTTGTCAATGATACGATGATGTATTTGTCAGAAACTTTGAGTTCATCTGATGGTTTCCTTGGATATTGATATGGTTTTCCTGCCTTTAT
This sequence comes from uncultured Microcaldota archaeon, assembly GCA_963791815.1. GTDB lineage: Archaea > Micrarchaeota > Micrarchaeia > Anstonellales > Bilamarchaeaceae > Bilamarchaeum. The sequence goes on from CAWBTT010000004.1 coordinate 8,573, forward strand.
TTCACGGTCTGACCATGACTCGTGCTTGACTGCCATTACAGTGGTTTCGTCCTTGACCAGGACAATGTTCCCCTTCCCGAACATCTCGAATACAAGAGTGCCACGGTCGAAGTTGAACGCTATAATCCGGTCGTTGTTGATTTGCTCGACTGAAAGAAGCTTCGCATTGTCCAGCTCTTTTTCGACCTTCTCTACGAATCTTTCTTTCTCGGCAGGCTCAATATATTTTGTAATGTGCATACGGACTCCAGGCTGAACAAGAACTTCGGATGTGCCGATTTTTACCCGATAAATGCCCTCAGAGACCTTCCTGATTTTGGATAGGTGCTTGCCAACGAGATTCGAGAGCTCCTTGGCAAGAAAAGAATACTCAAGGTTTGACATTGCATGCATACTGAAGACTTCGTTGGAAAGCATTTTAAGATAAATAACCCGATTTGAGGTTTCACATTTTCCCCTCCTAGGGGGAACGTCGCATTTTTATAATGATGTTTATATTAGTTGTAATATATGGGTGACCAATATGAAACAAACCATGAAAAAAGAGAGGAGGGAACCAGTCCGTCGATTTTCACAGTAAGGAACGGATTGAGGAATGGATTGATGGTATTGGGAGCGGCCAGCATGCTCGCAGCGTGCGGAACTAAGGCCGTAGAGCAGACGAGAAGCACTGGAACTGCCACTGCAGCAGCAGTGCAAAGAAGTACAATGGGAGAGCGGGTCACGCCAAGTGTTGCAGACGAGCAGGCGCTGGCAAGAGAGGCTGTTGCCGCAGGAAGGAATCTTGATTTGAGAGGGACTGCAGCAATGTTTGTGTCTTCATCAGAGCTCAGTCTTGAGAGATATCAGGAAGGAGGAGAGCGCAGAATCAGGGCGATTTTAGATGTCTCTGGCAGTAACCTTCAATATAACTGGCTTTTCTACCAGGATACCGGACAAGGAAACCAGCTTCTTATGAATCCTAATTATGAACAAACCGGTCAGCCGAGATACATTGGCACTGTGATGAGAAACATCACTCTGACAGACGGAAGGACTGGAGATTTCACTGTTCGTGTTCGCTCTAGCGGATTGACTCCGAGCCAAGGTCCAGAATATGTTCCAATGGTTGAACCGAATGGCAGGGTAAGGCCTGAGAATGTCCTTTACGCCCTTGAGACAGGTTCGCTTATTCCGGATGTAAATACAGTGAACTTTTCAGAAACCTGCATGAGAACTTCGGTTCCACAGGCATCTGTGAGAGAATTAGGCCAAACAACACCAGTCGTGCTTATTCGGCAGGAGTAATTTTTTTCCTATCTTTTTATATCATTTTTCTGAGATAACCAGAATATGGATTTGGAGGCTGAGCTTCGGAAGGAAATAAGCGAGGACCAGCTTGAGCTTCAAATAGCCCAGAAAATCGAATCTTTCCATGGTTTCCTGACCCGAGATGTTGCCATAAGGCTGATTGCGAAGGAGAATGGACTCCTGAAGGAAAAGGCCAAAGAATACAAGCTTGGGGAAATCCCAAAAGGGGAGAGAAAGGTTTCATTCAAGGCAAAGGTAAAGAAAATCTGGCCAGTTGCCAAATACGCATCAGGAAAAAAATCAAGAGTTGTTGAGGTTCAGGATGAGACAGGCTCAATGCCACTGATACTTTGGAATGATGATGTTGACCTTGCAGCCAGGCTAAGGTCACGGGATGAGATTGAAGTACAAGGAGTATACGAAAAGAACAGCGAGCTGCATCTTAGTTACAGCGGGAAATTGAAAACAGTTGATGGGGCTGCGTTCACTTCTCTTGGGGAATTGAAAGAAGGGGAGTATGTTCATGTACGGGGGAGAATCAGCAAGCTTGAAGGGTTTGACGCTTTTGTCCATGGAATGAACACCTCGAAGGCATTCTCTTTCATGATAAGTGATGGTGAGAATGAACGAAGAGTAATCATCTGGGAAGAATCAGAGCGGGGAGAAAAATTGAAAGAAGGGGACGAAGTCTTAGTTGAGGATGGCCTTGTCAACAACAGCAACATCGACCTCAGTTCTGATGCAAGAATCATGGCAAGAAGAAACATGCTGATTGGAGATGTGAAGAAATTCGAATGCGTTGGTGAGATTCTCCACATGGATGTCAATGGCAAGGAGCTTGTTCTTGAACGAAAGAATGCTCTATGCGTTTTGGGCGTTGATGTTGCAGAGGACATTAATCTCTCGACAATTGCTGCTCTCAAAAAAGATAATATAATAAACAACAGGATTGCACTAAGAATAGAAAACGGCCAGGTGATAAAATGCCTGCATTGAATCTTAAGGTTGCTGAAGCTTTTCAGAACGACATAGGAAGGGGGATTGCAAGAGTAGACTCAAAGGCAAAGTCAGAACTGGGAGTCTCTACTGGTGACATCATCAAGCTTACCGGAAAGAAATCCGCGCTTGCGATAGTTTGGCAGGCCCATCAGGATGATGAGGGGCTTGACATGATAAGGATTGATGGTATCCTCCGCCAGAATATCGGCGTCGGCCTTGGTGAAAAAGTCAGGGTTGATGTAGCTCACACAAAAGTTGCTAAGAAAATAATTCTTGCTCCGCAGGAAGCCGTAAGGTATTCTGTAGGGTTTGACCAATATGTGAAAAAGAGGCTTATTGGAAAGCCGGTTCTCAAGGGCAACCTGCTCCCAGTAGGTATTTTCGGAACTTCGATTCCGCTCATTGTCGCGCAGGTGGTTCCACAGGGCCCGGTGATGATTACTGAGGAGACCCAGGTCCAGATAAAGAAGGAGCCAATAGAGGAGATGAAAAACATCCCAAACATCACTTATGATGATGTTGGGGGGCTCAGAGACACGATACAAAAAGTCCGTGAGATGATTGAACTGCCTCTTCGCCATCCTGAAATTTTCGAGCGGCTTGGTATTGACCCGCCAAAGGGGGTTCTTCTTTACGGGGCCCCTGGAACAGGAAAAACACTGCTTGCAAAAGCTGTTGCCAATGAGAGCGACGCTAATTTCTATTATGTTGGCGGACCTGAAATCATCAGCAAATACGTTGGGGAGAGCGAGGAAAGGCTAAGAAAACTCTTCGCAGAGGCTCAGGAAAATGCGCCGTCTATAATTTTCATTGATGAGATTGACGCGATTGCCCCAAAGAGAGAGGAAGTCACTGGGGAAGTCGAAAAAAGGATGGTTTCCCAGCTGCTAACTACTATGGACGGACTCAAGGCAAGAGGCGAAGTCATAGTAATTGGCGCAACCAACCGCCAGGACTCCATTGACCCTGCACTCCGAAGGCCGGGAAGGTTTGATCGGGAAATTGAGATTGCTGTTCCTGATGTGATTGGCAGAAAGGAGATTCTGAATATTCATACAAGATGCATGCCACTTGGCAAAAATGTCAAACCAGGCGAACTTGCCCGTGTGACCCATGGTTACACTGGCGCTGACCTTTCATTATTGACAAAAGAGGCTGCAATCAAAGCGCTACGAAGGATTCTACCTAAGATTAATCTTGATGAGGATACACTTCCTTCAGAGATTCTTGATGGCATCAGAGTGACAAGGGATGATTTCTTCAATGCCATGCATGAGATTCAGCCATCAGCCCTCCGTGAAGTCTATGTCGAGAGGCCCAATGTCAAGTGGAAAGACATTGGAGGGTTGGATGAGATTAAGCGTGATATACAAGAAGCAGTCGAACTGCCGCTCAAAAAACCAGAAATCTTTGAGACGATGGGAATCCGTCCAATCAAGGGCATACTGCTTTATGGCCCTCCAGGAACTGGGAAAACATTGCTTGCAAAAGCTGTTGCCAATGAAACCGAGGCCAACTTCATCTCCATCAGCGGCGCTCAAGTACTCACCAAATATGTGGGCGAATCTGAGAAGAGTGTCCGGGAGATTTTCAGGAAGGCAAGAAGTGCTGCCCCGTGTATTCTGTTTATTGATGAGATTGACGCTGTTGCAATCAAGAGAACTGGACAGGGAGACCCTGGAACACGAGTGACAGAAAGAGTAGTTGACACTATGCTCACTGAGATGGATGGACTCCAAAGCCTGAAGAATGTCGTTGTTATTGGGGCAACTAATCGGCCGGATATGCTTGACCCTGCTCTTATGAGGCCTGGGAGGTTTGACCGGTTAATTGAGATTAAAGCTCCCAATGAAAGAGAAAGACTTGAGATATTCAAGATTTCAACTGCCAAGATGCCTCTTGAGAAGAAGAGTGTCGGATTAGGGGAGCTGGCCAAGATTACAGAGGGATTCACAGGAGCAGATATTGACAACCTTGTTCGCGAAGCTGGAATGACGGCAATCAGAGAGGGAGCGAAGAAGGTAACTGCAAGGCATTTCGATATGTCATTCAAGTCTATTGTTCCGAGCATAAAGAAGGAAGACCTTGCCAGTGTGGAGAAATTCAAGACTTCCGCTGCGACAATGTACAGGTGATTTCACTGAGGCTGGCTTTTTTCTTCAAACTCATGATTGCTTCGCTCTGCGTCTCACTGCTATCTTTCGCACTGCTCCCTCAAATGACATTAATCATGAGCCTCAAGGCACTTGCATTCGGAACAGTGCTTTCAATCGGAGTGACGGCATTATATCCGGAAGTCCGTGGAATCAAAGAAGGGGACCGTGTTGCAGTCGTAACTGACTCAGCAATCCCAGGAATCATAGGAAGAGTTGGAAGAGCAGTCACTGATGGAAGGAAAAGGGAGAAAATAAGAATACTGCTGAGCAACGGTAGTGAAGTTCACGGTATAATCGAGAACTACAGCGGCCTCATAACTCCTGCCAAAATCAGGATTCTATATGAGGAAAAACTGGTGGAATAATTGTTTGGATTGCTTGAAGATGATGAGATTGTCCAGATTATAATCAGCGTGGCTGCTATTTCAATTGCCCTTGGCATAGTGTTTGCCGAGCCATCAGGCATAATGGAATACCCGCTGGAATTCATAGTTTTCCTTGCGCCGCTTCTGGTTACAGTTGGAAGCGGATTCATTCTTCATGAGATGGCGCACAAGCTTGTTGCTATTTACTATGGGGCAAAGGCCAGATTCAAGATGTGGACCCAGGGCATCATATTCATGATGGTAACATCAATGTTTGGCGTTCTTTTTGCAGCTCCAGGGGCAGTTTACATTTACGCAAGCCACATCACAAAACGGGAAAATGGAATCATATCAATAGCCGGCCCTGCGCTTAATCTTGTATTGATAGCATTCTTTGTCATATTGCAGTTTGTCGCTCCGGTGCAGCAGTATTACAGCTTCCTGGCTGGCCTTCCTGCAGCATTCGCAGGATTCGGCATGAGCAAGGGAATCCTGCACGTCTGGCATTTCGGAGCTGCGATGAACCTGATTCTGGCATTGTTCAACATGCTACCTGCATTCCCTCTAGATGGAAGCAAGGTTTATGCCTGGAGCAGGGTAATTTGGCTTTGTTCAATCGGTTTCCTCCTTGGCCTCGGAATAATGCTGGTTGGATCTTCAATAGTTCTGAGCTTTGCCATAATGTTCGTATTTGTTCTCATAGTATCAAAACTTCTTTTCGGGTGAAATCTTGAGAGGCGCTGAGGCAGTTCTAACTGAAACTAAGGTAATAGGAAAACATGCTTTAGTCAAAACAAGGATTGCCAAGAAATACCGCTTGAAAGAAATTGATGAGAAACTCAGGAAGGAAAGGACCAGAAGTGAGGCAAGGCTCCTCCACAAGGCCAAGCTTGCGGGCGTTGATTGCCCGATAGTGTTCCAGGTTGAGGATTTCGAGATTTATATGAGCTTCCTTGAAGGGAAGAGACCTTCGATGGACGCAGATGAGTGCAAAGAAGCTGGAGAGATTCTTGCAAAACTTCACGAGGCAGACATTATTCACGGAGATTACACTCCGGCCAATCTGATTAGTGGTGGGAAACTGTCGGTGATTGATTTTGGCCTTGGATTCATCTCAAAGGATATTGAGGATAAGGCTGTCGATGTTTTCACAATGCTTAGGGCCGTTGATGATAAGGGTGCTTTCATCGCCGGTTATCAGAAATATTCAAAATCCGATTCTGTAATGAAGAGAGTGAAAAAAGTAGAGCAAAGAGTTAGATACGCTTTCTAGGAAAGCGCTTGTTTTAGCCGGATTAGCACACTTTCAAAGAATCCATCTGGGAATGATTTTCCAATCTTAGGTGGGCAGCCGACATTTATTCTGCCACTGTGCACACGAAGATTCTCGCTGTTTTCCCAGATTTCGCTAAGGCTAGATTCCCTCAGGTGGCCCTGGATTGAGACATCATCACCAGGGCAGCGGAATGCCAATCCATCGCGCCGAAGGAATAACGCAACGCCAACCTGCTGGCAGGGGCGCGCTCCCACATACGAGGCAACTCCATCCCGTTCCACATCTGAAAGAGTGTAGATTCCCCTCTTGATTGCCCACTTGTTTATCTTGAGATAAAGGTCAATGAGCTCTGATTCTGAGGGAGTGATTTTTGAATAGACTTCGGGGTCAGCGCATTTTCCAGAAACCATTGTCGGGGATGATACCACAACAATATTGCGGAGCCTTGACCAGGTATAGACTTCAAATACTTCATCGGCATTGTTTCTCATTATGGGATTGAAAATCATTGCAAGCCGGGTTGGTTCCCCTGGAACATAGGTATTGAATCCGTGGTGCGCAAGAAGTTCCAGTGCGCGGTTGCGTGTCTCTGGATACCATTTCCGCCTTACTATTGAAGATTCGAGTTCAGGGTTGAATGAGTTTGCCCCAAAGCAGATTGTAACGTCAAAATCTTCATGGAGTCTGCGCGCAAGTTCATCCGGGCCCATGCCATGGATAGCCAAGGACATCTTTGGGTTTCCAAGAGCAGTTGCCTTGGTGAAAATCAATGGCTTGATTCCGTTTTCCCTCATGAACTCAAGAAATGGTATCAGGGTTTTTTCTTCTAGAGGCTCTCCCGGGCCAATTATTTTTACTGATTTTAGCCCCAGAGATTTTGCCTCCTTCAGGATGCCCTTTATTTCTTGTTCAGTAAGAAGTTCCCCTTTCTTTTCCTTGAGTTTCAGAACAGAATTGAAACAATGGCCGCACCGTAAGCTGCAGCTTGGCCTGCCGGACATATCAAGGTCCATGGTAAGCATCTTACCATTCGCTTTTGCATCAAGAAGCTCTGCTCGGGAGAAGTTCCAGCCATGGCAGTCATTGACAAATCGTTTTGGGAATTTTCCTTTGAACTGTCTAGGCACTGTTGGAAATACTAGTCGTTTGTGTGTGTTCATAAGACAGATAGCGCCTGTTCTCTGCTATTAGCCTGGTGCTTGTGCACACAAGTATCCATATAAAAATTAGCTCTGCCTCTCGACAATCTTTGCCAATGTAGGAAGCAGTTTCTTCTCAACCTTTCTCAAAAGTTCTCCTGCAGCTGCATCTGTGATTCCCATCTTCTCGGCAATTTTGTTCAGGTTGCATTTTTTCGGGATATCATAGTAGCCATAGCGGCTTGCGAGGCTGAAGGCATGCACCTGTCTTTTTGAAAGGAGGTCGGTTGCGCAAATCAAATCAGCATACCCACTCTTAAGAAGATTTTCTGAACGGATTTTTTCTCCGCTTTTCAGATAATGCTTGGAAGTGACCTTGATGTTGTAGCTGTTCTTGAGTGAGTCAAGGAACTGCCTGAACGAATCAAATGAGGGTGCAAAGAGCCTAATCCGCTCAAGTCCTGAATCATAAGTCGGGTTTGAGATGAATGCGCAATTGGCATCTTTTAGTGCGTGTACTGTTGAAGCATCCTCTTCTGTAATTGTTATGACATCTGCTGAATCATTGTTTTTCCGGAGAACCTTAAGCCCTTTCAAGGTAGGATGAGACCTCCATGCGTCAAGGAATCCGGAAATGTCCCCGTTTGAGACATTGAATAGATGGGAGATTGCATCCCTTTTCTGGCCAAGCTCTGATATGTATCTTATGTTCGTGTCTGGATAGCGCTCAGGTACATCTGAACAGATGCAGTTGTGATTGTATTCGATTTTTGCTATCAGGGGCTGGTCCATAATAATATTAGGCTGCAAAATATTTATAAAGTCGTCTTTTATGGTAAATCATAGATATCGAAAGGTATTTATTCGAAGATATTGCATTTAGTAATGGGCTAGAGCGGGGCTAGGGGTCCCGGCTTCACAAATCCCCTTAGGTGACTCGAATGCCCGGAGTGTTCTGGCATATATGCATGCCCAGTGCTCTGAAGCGTTGACGTCCTGCCTTATGTGGTGGGACACTGTGTGAACCTGGTCAGGCCGAAAGGAGCAGCCATAAACGCTTTGTCCCATGCTTGTAAGTCACAGGATTGAGTGGATGGTGCTGGCTCCTTGTATGTGTGACGGGGCTAACCGGGAAGCCCGCCTATTTCTTCTTTAGAATCAGGATGATAATCGCGAATAGCATCAGTACCGCAACCACGATTGCCCATGCTGGAATCTCCCCCACTTCATCTTGCGCAGGGAGTTCTGTTGATTCGTTTCCAGAGATGTTCTCTGTGATGTTGGGTTCTGGAGCTGGCTTGATTATGCAGCTTTTATTTGTACAAATCATCCGATACCCACAGTCGTTGTCCTCACAGCATTCATAGTCAACCCATGAATGGTTTTCCGAGTATCCGCAGTCACCTGTGAGGTTCGTGCAGGTTTCATTTGAGCAGTATTGGTTGGAAGCGCAGGATGAATTTGCAAGGCACTCCGGGGGCGGCTTGGGCGGCTCTGGAGGTTTGCAGCTGATATTTTTCCAGAAGGCATGGCCAGTATATCCGTTCTTGTCCGCTTGAATATACCTATAACCTTCGAGAAGAGGGAATGCAACTGAGCCTGTTGGGCCTGAGAATGATGACCAGTTCAGAGTCCGGATAAATACATCCTCAAGAGGGATGCCGCTGTCATTGGCAGTTATTATCAATAACGAATTGTTGCAGTCAGGAACAACTGATAGGTTAAATGATTTCGCAGGAGGAGGGGGACAAAGCTCTGGATAATTGAAAGTAACGAATTGGGGGTGGTTGTAATCCTCAGTGTTGATATATATCCTATATTCCCCCGGTTTTGTGAGCACTGCGGATGCTTGTCCTTTTGAATCAGTTGTCTGGACAGCACGGAGGCCCTGATATGGAGAATGAAGTACCAGCCGAAGTTCGATTCCGGGAATGGACTGCCCGTTTGATGCTATTGCTTCCATTATCAGCCGATCCCCAGGGCAGAGGACCCCTTCGGAGATGTTTAGGAAATAGGTAACATTCTGCGCAAATGAGAATGATAGTAGTAATATGAGAAAAAGGATTATCCTCATTGATGACTTACTTCTTCCGAACAATTAAATCATTTACGGACAGTTCTCTGGATGGGTATTACATCCGCTTTGTTCTCAGGATGCCCCTGTGTCAATATTGCTGGCATCTTTTCTGAAGGCCGGTGATGAACAAAGACATCGTGGCAGTTCTTTCCAAATCCTCGCACTACAGGGCCAACACGGGCTTCATCCCAGCGCCAAAGGAAATGGCCGTAGCTTCCATTAATGACTGGCACTCCGCTTTCATGAAGGGAATACCAGCCACTCTCCTGAGGAAATCTTGTAATTGGAGTGACTTTTTTTGGTTTGTATATCCTGGCAGAGCCATCTTCCACAAGCTCAAAGTCATCGAAAACAAGGGCAATATTTTTTTCTCCCTTGAAATCCCGAGTGTCAAGAAGGAAAATCAATGGACGGTTGGGAGCTTCTAATTCGTAACCAAATGATTGGTTTGCCTTTGGATATGCTACAATAGTCCCTGTCCAGAATTTTCCGATTGAACAAAGTGAATCGTCTGCGCTTGCAGGCTCAACCAAAAGCTTCTCCGCTAGCCTCGCAGAGATTAGTCTGGAGCCGTTTGTTTCGAGCTTTCTGGCCTCACAAAAACTGAGCCTCCCAGTATGTGCACTGACGTTTCTCATTTTGCCTCAGGAGGAATTAGTTTAGTCGCCTTTAAATGCCTTTCTTTGACACATTTCTGTTTCAAAAAAACCGGTGTCTAAATTCTTTTTTACATTATCCCAAGAGAATACTTTTCCATTCATGACAATATAAACTCCAATAGGCAATAGCTGTACTGTAGATAATGCAGCTCCAAGATTAAACAAAGCATCAGAGTTTGCCTTATTTGCTGGCATTGCAGAGCCGAAAAGAACTATGGTCTTCTGAAGCTTTCTCTTACCAAGATATTTTGCCGTTTCTGACATAGTCATGGTCCCGTGAGTGATGACTATTTTCTCCTCTGCACATTCCAGGCATTTTTTCAAAACAAGTGCACGGTCATCATCTGTGACGAATTTGCTGTCTTTTGACATCAAAACTTCTACTTGAAAATCAAAAGTTACACGTGATTGCTTTAGCATATCAGGAATAAGGCTTTCATGAAATTCTGGTGCTTTCTCTGGCGAATCATATTCAAGAGCATCAATCGTTCCACCAGTGACAAAAATTCGGATTGTCATTCTTACACCAGGAAAATTGCTGCGTCGGGGATTCGAACCCCGGTCGATGGAGTGAAAGTCCACTATCCTTGGCCGGACTAGACGAACGCAGCTTTTTCAGGATAAGAGTTCCATTATTTCTGAGTGCAGAGACTCTACATCCTTAGTAGCGTCAATTGTGTGCCAATTAGGTGTTAAAAATCTTTCCTCGGCAAGCGCAAGGAAGTTCAGACGTACCTTCTCAAGATATGCCGCATTTTCTTCATATCTGTCCAATTCCTTCTGCGCGGATTTGCGCTCCTGCGAAGTCTTGGAATCTATATCAAGAAGAAGTACCTTGTCAGGTTTCAGATAATCAATGTTTTCCACGATTTTAGCCCCGTCACGGGGAAGTATGCCATCCACTTCATATGCCAGTGTGGAGAACACATACCGGTCAAGAATCACTACTTTGTTTTCTGCAAGAGCCTTTCTCACATTTTCCTGATCATCAGCGATGTCCGCAAGGAAAAGAAGGAAGAGCGCCTTTGGGTCAAGAGTTGCCTTTTTCTCAAGAAAATCATTGAGCATAGGATATTTCCTTGTCGGATACTTGAACACCACTGCACCAAGCTTCTCCTTAAGAAACTCTATCTGGGTGCTCTTCCCGCATCCGTCAACCCCTTCGACTACTACTAACATGAATAATACCTTCTAATACCAAAGTTACTTCTGAAACAATTAAAAGGAAAAGTAAAAAAGATTATTTCTTCTTGCCCTTGCTTCTCCAGTACATCACTCCACCAAGGAGCAGAGCAAGGAGAATCAACAGGAAGAGCAGGGAGAATCCATCATCGGATGTATCAGTCGGCTTGTCCGGCTCCACTGGAGCTGGCTTTGGAAGCGACTTGACTGTGGTTTCAGCATCCACATCTCCATTCTCATCCACAAGGGCAACCTTGTACGAACCTTCAAGGCTAAGTGGCAGAACGAACTGTCCGTTTTCATCGGTCTTTCCGGTGAATTTCTTTCCGTCAGGGCCGGTGATTTCAACGTCACAGTTCTTGCAAGGCTCTCCGCCAAGAGTTACTTTGATGGTCTTGTTGTCCCCAACAAAACCATCTTCTCCCTCGACTTCGTTCAGTTTGCAGAGGTTGTCAACGCAAGTGTATCCATCCTGGCATTCTGGACAGCTCTCATCGTCACCGCACTCGTAAGGAACAAGTGTGTGGTTGACAACGTCACCGCATCCTGATACAGGCATGCAGTCGCCTCCAGTTGTGCAGTAGTGGCTTGATGCGCAGTCCGCATCAACAGTACACTCAGGCCCTCCTGATGTGCCATCGTCAGGTTCTGGTTCAGGCTCAGGTTCTGGGGTTGGTTCAGGCTCAGGTTCTGGTTCCGGCTCATCATCTTCACAAGATGCGCATGAAACCAAAGATGCAGTCTCAGTGACTGGAAGGTAGTCCTTCTTGTTTGCATATACTGCAACGTCCATTCCACAGCCTGCAAAGTCAAATTCTCCATTGCTGTCAGTGTTTCCTGAGGCAACTGGCCCACCCAATGTCTCAGATACGGTTACCTTGACATTTTCTACGGGGCCGCCTTTGCCTTCTACAGTAACTACATTCTCATCACATGAAGAGTCGATTTCGACTGAGAGCCTCTTCTTGGATGTGGAATCATCGTCATCATCGTCACTAGAATAGTATCCGGCGTATGGGTCAAGAGCCGCAGTGCCATTCTCAAAGAACTTTATCTGGAATGTGTATCCTCCATCGCTGTTACAACAGTTGCTGACATCATCAAAGTAGACTATGAATACCCTGTTCGGTGCAGTGCCTTCAGTTCCGTAGGAGATGTTGCCATTTCCTGGCGGGTAAAGGTCATTCCATACACCTGCTATTAGATGGTCAGAACCATAGGTTGTTGTCTGAAATCTCAAATCCTGCCCACTGCAGCAGCCGCTTGATGTTGAATCTACATTGTTGCGCGCTGCATAGACGAAACCGTTGCTGCTGATTCTAATGTTGTTTGTCTGCCTTCCGAAAAGATTGACCTCGAATGGCAATGGAATCGTACTGCTCACCTGATCATCACTCAGAGAAAGATATATCGGTGAGGATAGGGGAGTAATATCAAGCGGTATCGATGACTGGGCTGGAAATGTTGGATTGAATGAGTATGCAAAAGCGCCCGTGAAATCACTATCCGTAGGACCATGGCTGTTGATATCCAGGTTCCCAGTTTGACCGTCTGAAATTCCTACTACCATGTTTGAGCCGTCACTATTGGTGGCTGAAACGTGAATCTCAACGTTCGCAGAAAAAGCAACACCAAGCAACAGCAATATCGAGAATAGTTGAATTGCTCTCATGAACTTAAAATCTACCACCAAAAATATAAATGGTATAGCCGGCCACGAGCAAGTTCTATAAATCCTATCAATCTATGTTTTACGGTGCAATAGATGAATCTAATTTCCATCCGGGATTTGGAGAAGGGAGAGATAGAGAAGATTCTGGATTCAGCCGACGATATTGAATCCGGAAAAAAGAAGCCAGACTTGAGCGGGAAGGTTCTCGCAACTCTGTTTTTTGAGCCGTCAACAAGGACGAAACTGTCATTCCAGTCAGCTGCTATGAGGTGCGGAATGGACGTCCTTGACTTTTCGCCTGAGTCAAGTTCCCTGAAGAAAGGGGAAAGCTTCATGGACACTATAAAGACGGTCTCAGGCTATGCTGATGCTCTTGCAATCAGACATCCCAAGGAAGGCTCTGTCCGGCTAGCCTCAAGCGCGACGAAAAAACCTATTGTCAATGGAGGCGATGGTGGAAATCAGCACCCGACCCAGACTCTCATAGACTTATTCACAATAAGGAAGACGAAGGGAAGAATCAACGGCTTGAACGTTACCCTGCTTGGTGATTTGAAACACGCAAGAACAATGCGGTCTTTGGTTTATGGGCTTGCTATGTTCGGAGCTAATGTCACTCTGGTTTCTCCAAGAGGACTTGAGATGGACCAGAAATATCTTGAAGAGGTCAAGGGGAAATTCGGCCTGAATGTCAAGATTGAGAACAGCCCCGATTATGCGGATGCGGATGTCCTTTATGTATGCAGGATACAGGCAGAGAGATTCGCTGACCCATATGAGGCCCAGAGCGTCCAGCAGAAATTCAGAATCAAGAAGGCAGACTTGAAAGATGCAAAGGAGGACTTGGTGATACTCCATCCCCTCCCGAAAATCAATGAGATTGAGAATGCTATTGATGATATGCCGCAGGCAAAGTACTTCCAGCAGGCTCATTACGGAGTCCCGCTCCGGATGTCAGTCCTGGATTATCTTATAAGGTGAAATGCATGCTAAAAGTTGATGAGATTGAGATGGGAACGGTCGTTGACCACATTATAGCAGGAAAAGGAAACAAGGTTCTTGAGATACTTAATATCGGCGAGAAATACCCGCACAGGGTCGCCATGATGATGCATGTCCCAAGCAAGAAAGGGAAGACAAAGGACATTGTCAAGATTGAGGGCAAACTGGTTGACCAAAAACATGCCAACATAATTGCCCTGCTTTCGCCTGGGGCAACAATAAACATCATCCAGGGCGGAAAGGTCGGGAAGAAATTCAAAGTGGAGCTTCCGCAAAAGCTTGTGGGAGCAGGCAAATGCCCAAACCCAAACTGCATCACAAACAGCGAGGAGACTGAGAACAGGTTCTCAAATGAAAATGACAGTTACAGGTGTGGATTCTGCGAAAGATTGTTCGCTGCAGAGGAACTGGTCTGAATGGACTACAGAAGGGCAGGCAAAAGGATTGTGCTGCGGCTTGATGAGGATGACGAAATCATCACCGCAATCCTGATGGTATGCAGAAAAGAGGATGTGAAAGCTGCATCTGTCAGGGGAATTGGCGCAGTCAAAAAAGTAGAACTTTCCCACTATGACTCGGTTGTCAAGGAGTATACGACCAACACCTATGATGGGATGTTTGAGATAACATCCATGAACGGTAACATAGCGCAGGGTGATGGAAAACCGGTTGCGCACATCCACATCAACCTTGGAAGGACCGACCTTACGGTTTTTGGCGGGCATCTTGTGAGCGCTTTAGTCAACCCCACTTGCGAGATTTTCATTGCGCCAATAGAAGTTGAACTTTCAAGGCAAAAGGATGAAAAAACAGGGCTTAGCCTGCTCAGATTTGAATGAAAATAAGAGAAGTGGGTGAGGGGGATATACAGACCCTTGCAGATTTGAACTCCGAGATTTTTGGCGAGACTAGCAAAGAGCAGGCAGTGAAGGTTTTTTCAAATTCTTTTCAGAACAGAATCCCTGGGGCGTGCCTTGTTGCTGAAGAGGGACAGGTTGTTGGAGCAATCATAGCAGAGAGGAAAATGACTTTCACCCCAAACGCAGCAGGAATCAAATCTTTTTTTGTCATGAAAGAGTATCAGGGAAAAGGAATTGGCAAAAAACTTCTTGAGAAATGTTTGACGGCTTTGAAAGAAGCAGGGATTGAAACTGTTTCTCTTACAGCTGACCCTGAAAATAAGAGCGCGATTTCTGTGTATGAAAATTCAGGATTTGAGATTTTCAGATTAATGTATCTAAAGAGATTGTAAAGGGACGGCATCGCCGGAGCGCAGTACGAAAGATTTACACACAAATTTTGCCACCAAGACATAATGTCTATGTGCGCAATAGTTCACCTTTCGACCGTCCGTCCCGGATTTTATTACACTGTTGATAAATATAAATTTTACTAAAAAAATATTGTGAATTTTACATATAATAATAGCACTAGCCCCTATATTTCAAGACAACGAAGAGATGGTCCTTGTCAAAAGGCTCCAATCTGAACTGTTCCAAGACATCGAATTCTGTTTCCAGATTCTTCAAAACAGTGTCGAAAACTTCCTGTTTTGGCTTTGTCACGTCGATGCTCTGGCTCTTTATTGTAATCATTGCGATTCCGCCCTTTTTCAAGAACATTTGGGCATTCTTAAGTAGAATATCATCCTGGTCAGGCTGGGCAACATCCTCATAAATGATTTCAACTTCCCCGACTTCCTCATATTCCTTAGGATGCCTCGCATCTGCGTGGATTGGGATTATGTTTTCCCGGAGTTCGGATAGAGGAAGCAATGATTTCATGCATTCGGCTGCGAACTCAACCGAAAAGATTTCCCCGTCTTCCCCCACGATATCTGAAAGATGAGATATGGTAGTCCCGGTTGAGGCCCCAAGGTACAATATCTTACTGCCTTTTGTGAATGGGAATGTCTTGAGGCCCTTTTTCAATGCCGCGCATAACTTGCTCCGGAATGGGTCCCAGAGGCGGAATTCCTTTCCCTGCGCTCTTGCGAATTTCTCGCCATATACCTTTTTGCCGGGGACGGCATTGATTGTCGCATATGAATTGCCAATGAAGAAAACGTTGTCCATTAGCAAAAGAAGCACAATAGATTTTATATTGGTTATGTGACAATCATCTTTTCCTATGGTTAGCAACAGGAAACGGGTAGAGAAGAAAGTTATTGATGCAGAGAGCTACAGGAAACTGGTTATGACACACTTGTATCTGCTGTGCAGGAGCAGAAGGGTACCCCTGATCGGGCTTGATGCAGATGAACTCCGGACAGCAGGCGCAAGGATAGTAAAAAACGAGTTCGGAGTCAGGGGAATCGAAATCAGCATGCCGCCAGATAACGAGAGGGACCTGCGGGCAGAGCTGCTCAGAATCCATATCACCGACAACAAGGAATTCCTTCCTGAGCGCGTAAAAAGGAAAAAAGGTTTCGTGAGGGGCAGGAAAAAATCCGAGGCGCTTACCAAGGCCCAAACCATGGACGAGGGGCTAATGGACAGTATTGGCTCCTCAGTGGGACTGAAGGATAGGTTTTAATAGTATTGTATATACCTATTTCCTAACGAACCATCCAATTTTTCCATCTCTTACCATGGGTTTCAAGAGGTGAGGTGTTTTACATGGTTACGCCATTTGATGTTGAAGCTAACAAGCTCATAGAAACCGCAGCTACCAAGCTGAAGGAAATGAAGATTTCGAAGCCTGACTTCGTCGGGATTGTGAAGAGCGGAGCCCATGCCGAAAGGCCTCCATCAAGCGAGGACTTCTGGTATGTTAGGTGCGCATCAATCCTTAGACAGGCTTATATACACGATACAGTAGGAGTCCAAAGGCTCAGAAAGCACTATGGAGGCAAGAAGCGCCGTGGAGTCCGGCCAGAGAGGCATGCAGATGCAGGCGGCTCGACTATTAGAAAGGCCATGCAGGAATTAGAAACGGCAGGATTGCTATCCAAAAAAGAGAAGGTTGGCAGAATGCTCACTCCTAAAGGAAGAGCATTCATGGACAAAGTTGCCAAAGAGTGCGTATAGAAATGGATGAAGAAGAGGAGATAAAGAAAAAACGCCTTGAGGCGAAGAAGATTCAGGAGCAGCTCAAGACAACACTCCGCGTCGCTTTGGACGAGGATGCGTATGACCGGCTCATGAATGTATCTGTTGCCAATAAGGAACTTTATCTTGTCGCTGCGAAAAACGCTCTCATGTTCTACAAAAAGGCCGGACGACGGCTGAGGGACGATGAGATTTTGACGCTACTTCGCGCAATAAAAGGACAAACTGAAAAGGAGACAACAATAACATTCCACAAAAAATGAGATGATTATTATGGGAAGCAAAGGGCTTGAAAAGAAGAAACGGCTTGCCAAGGCAAAGAAGAAGATTAAACGCATACCAGCGTTTGTCATGATTAGGACCAACAGGAGGGTCACCCAGAATCGGAACAGAAGAGACTGGAGAACCGACAAGCTGAGAATCGAGGATGAGTGATATGGACAAACTTGAAAGAATTTATACAGTTCCTCTTGGTGATGCTTACAGCGCTGTAAGGAACAATAGGGCTCCAAGGGCAGTCAAGATCCTCAGAGCATTCCTAACTAAGCATATGAAAGCAGACGAAGTTTTTCTTAGTGAAGCACTCAACAAATTCATCTGGGAGCGAAGCATCCAGAAGCCCCCAAGGAAAGTGAAGGTCAGAGTCATCAAAGAAGACATGATCGCAAGGGCATACCTGGCTGATGAGAAAATCGAGGAGCCAAAGAAAGAAGAGAAAAAGGCTGAAAAGAAAGAGGCCGAGGCCCCTAAGAAGGATGAGGCAAAGACTGCTCAGAAGGGAAAAACAGTAGAGAAAAAAGCCGAAGTAAAGGAAACCCCTAAAGAGGAGAAGAAAGAGGCCCCTAAGGAAGAACCTATAAAGAAAGAAGAGGCCATGGAGCAGAAGAAATGAGGAAAACTGCATACTTCGGTAATCCCTGGATAGGGATGTTCATCAAGACAAATGATGAGTATACCATGCTGCCGGTTGACAGTATGAAAAAACTTGAGGACGCCGTACAGGACGCTCTCAAGACCGAAATCATAAAGACTTCGATAGCAGATTCCAACCTTTTGGGAGTTTATCTCTCAATGAATTCAAAGGGAATTGTAGTTCCTACGGTAACTGAGAAAAAAGAACTTGAGGCAATCAAGAAAAGCGGCCTCAATATTTATGTCTCAAAGGACAAGCACAATGCCAACGGAAACAATATCGTAGTCAATGATAAGGGAGGAATTGTGAATCCGCACCTCAGCAAAACAGAGGTGAAAAAAATGGAGGATGCGCTTGGAATTGAGCTAATCCCCATGAGCATATCAGGATTCACAACAGTCGGAAGTTCCTGCGTGGCAACAAACGAAGGTTTCCTCTGCCATTTCAAGGCAACGCCTGATGAGATAGAGCAGATGAAAGACGCGTTCAAGGTTTCTGGAAGCAAGGGAACTGTGAACACTGGAACAGGGTTTGTTTCATACGGTGTTGTGGTGAACAAAAAAGGATACATCGCAGGGGAAGACACAACCGCCTACGAACTCGGAAGAGTCGAGGAGGCGTTTGGTTTAATAAGATAATATTGATTAAGCAAATGGAGGGTTTTTCATGGAATTTAGCATTTCAGGTAAGATTGTACTCGGAAAGGAAACAAGGCCTTTCACAAAGAAAGTAGATGCACCCACCGAAAACGCGGCCAGGGAAAAGACATACGCACTTTTCGGCTCTGTCAACGGACTCAAAAGAAGCAAGGTAAAGATTGAGAAAATAGAAAAGGCCTAGTGATACGGATGGAACAACAAAGTCTTGAAGAAGTACAGGCCCAGCTCAACTATGAGCTTGCCATCTATAGGGAACAGGTACAGATGATTAAAAGAGAGACTGAAAGAATCAGCCTCACCACAGTCGACCTTAACAATGCCCTCAAATCAGTTGAGAACCTTGCAACCGAGAAGGTAATGATTCCGATCGGCGGCGGAGCAATGGTCAAGGGTCATGTTGCAGACGTAAATGTCATGATTCCAATTGGAGCGCAATACATGATTGAGATGGACCAGGAGAGGGCCAAGGCGGAGCTTGAAAAAAGAATTGAAGCGACTAAAAGGGCCGTTGCAAAACTCACAGAAGAGTTCAACAAGATTGCAAAGAAACTCCAGGAGACTTCCGGACAGCTCCAGAAGATTCAGACCCGCGCAGAAATAAGCGACAGGGTTGACGAGAATATCCGCGAGGATTACATATAGCATGTTCGACTTCCTTAAGAAAAAAATCGGCGGCTTTGTAGACAAGCTGACAAAAAAGGAAGAGGAAAAAGAACCCTCTTCGCAAGCAAAAAAACCTCCAGAGAAAAAGCCGCCTGAGAAAACTACTCCTAAAGTGAAAAAGGCAGAACCAAAGAAAGAGGCACCTAAGAAGCCGGTTGAGAAGGTTCTGCCTGAAAAAAAGAAACCAATTCAAAAGGTTGAAAAGCCGGCAGTCAAAAAACCTGAACCCAAAAAGGAAAAACCGGCTCCGATTCAAAAACCAGTACCGGTTGAAAAGCCAAAACCCGATGAAAAAAAGGTTGAAGAGAAACCGAAACCAGTTGTTGAGAAACCTCCACCTGTTGAAGAAGTCAAGGTAAAGGAACCTGAGGTTGTTGAAGAGGCCCCTAAGGAAAAGGTTGAAGAGAAACTTCCAGAAACAAAGATTGAAACTGCTGTTCTTGACGAACCTGCTCCTGAAGAAATTGTTGAAACAGAGGAGCCTGAACCTGTTGAGGTAAAGGAAGAGCAGATTCCAGAGCCTGAAATTCCACAGGAAATCCCAGAAGAGCCGGTTGCTCCTACTGAACCAGAAGTTGAGGAAGAGCCTCAACCTGAAATCGAGGAGGAAGTTGTTGAAGAACCGGCAGTAGAAGAACCTGCTCCAGAACCTAGTGAGGAACCTGAACCTGTTGAAGAAGCTCCAGAGCCTGAGATTGAGGTCCCCGAAAAAATTGAGGAGCAAAAAGAAAAACCAAAAGAAAGAATCAAGCTCGGGGCTTTTGGTGCGATTAAGAGTTTCATAACAAAGCAGGTTGAAATTAGTGAGGATGATGTTGGGCAGTTGCTTGAAGAGTTCGAGCTGGAACTTCTTGAGGCTGACGTTGACATGAGCGTCGCTGAATCAATCAAGGACGAACTCCGGGAAAAACTGATAGGTTCGAAAGTGAAGAAGGATGAAATTCACGATTACATCAACAAGACAATGAAGGAGACCCTTGTTGACATGCTTTACAATGAGAACTCATTTGACATTCTTGAAAAAGTAAAGGAATCAGAAAAACCAGTAAAGATAATGTTCCTTGGAATAAACGGCGCTGGGAAAACAACAACCATTGCCAAAGTTGCAAAACTTCTTCTTGACAATAACCAGAAAGTTGTTTTTGCTGCTGCTGATACTTTCAGGGCAGCCGCGATTGAGCAGATGCAGGTCCACGCAGAGAGGCTCAATGTGAAAGTAATCAAAAGGGATTATGGAAGCGACCCGACTTCTGTTGCCTATGATGCTATGAACTATGCCAAGGCACACGGAATCGATGCTGTTCTGATTGATACTGCTGGAAGGCAGGACACCAACATCAGCCTGATTAATGAAATGAAGAAGATGACAAGGGTTATTGAGCCTGAAATGACGATCTACATTGGTGAGAGCATCGCAGGCAATGCGATAATTGAGCAGATTTCATCATTCAACAAGGAGATTGGCATTGACGCGGTAATCCTGACAAAGCTTGATTGTGACCCCAAAGGTGGGACAATGCTTTCAATCAATAAAGTGACCGGAGTCCCGATTATTTATGTGGGAATGGGCCAGGCATATGATGATTTGGAGCTTTTCGACGCCAAAGCGATAGTTTCAAGGATAGTCGAGTGAGCACGAAAACCCATTTCGAAGTACATACATTTAAAAACAATTACAATCACATTATTACTAGAGTAATTAGTATTAATTAGGTGTCATTATGGTATCAGATCCGACAGGTATGAGAGGCGCCCAAACGAGGGATGGAAGAATGGAACAGGTAGGCAGAGCCAGAAGAGCAGGCAAAGCAATCACAAACGTAGGCAAGGGAGTATGGGCAAGAGTCCCAGGCACCAACGCCAGAGCAAAAAGGCTTGCAGGCATCAATGCAGAGGCTAACCGAACGGTCAACAAAGAACTCCTCGAAGGAATGGTCGAGATGAACAAGCCTGCAGAGGAGCAGGGCCAGCAACCAGGAGGAGCACTGAAAGGTGGGGAAACCTCAGACATGGTTGGAGGGGCATTCACAGACTTTGCTAAAGTTTTCAGAGAAACACTCAAAAGAGGACGAAGCATGGACGCTGATAGCGACGTGCAGGACTCGCTTCTTAGACAGGTTCTCTGCCAGCAGACGATTATTGATATTGTTCGGGATGACACAATAGCACCAACCCCAATTGAAAGAGAGCAGCCAGGCTGTTTCTCAAAGCAGAGAGAGCAACTTGCAAACATGCTTGCGGCAAGAACAATTGGGAACCTGACTGCAGAGCAGCTTGACATTCTATTAGTTACGATGGTGGGCAAACAGGCACAGAAGGCAGGCGAAGGCAAATACGTTGAATTTTGGAGCAAATGGCCACAAGATTCAGGACTTCCAACACCAGACCAGGCATTTTTCCAGTACCTTGAGAGCGTTGCATCCAAGCAGGCAAATACTGCAGGTGGAACGACAGAGGGAAGATTTATCGGCGAAACCCTAAAGGCAATGGGAGAGATGAGAACCCTTGGAGAGTCAGCGGGCGGGGTCCGTTCAATTATTGACCATGATTATGTTGATAGTTACCTTAAGGCAAAGGCAGCGGTCGCAACAGACAAGACAGTAGGCGCTTTTGCGCAGGTTCTTGAGAGCGTTATGTCAACTCCGGCAGACAGGATTCACGCTGAGACCGGGGTTCCGGGGCTTGGGTTCGCCGCAGTTGATGAAGGAGAACTTGAATCAAGACAGCAGGAAGCTCTCGGCGCAAAGGAAAAAGTGGACAGGCTCACAGCAGATCTTAGAGGAGCAGCAGAAAAGAAAGAAGAGGCTGCAAACACACTTGCACAGGTTGGGCAGATGATTGTACAGCTCCAAAGCCAGGGAGCAAGTGCAGAACAGCTTGACCAGGCCACTGAGACAAGGGAACTTGCAGAAATTGAGAAAGAGCAGGCAGATTCTGATTATGATACTGCATTGAGAACAAGAGATGAGTCTCATGGTTTGCTTCAGCAGCTTGTCAGCAGATACAACGCACTTGCAACAGAAGCAATGGAAAGGGAAAAGAGGCTTGTCAGTCTTGTTGACACTTTCAGAGATACACTTCTTGAGCAGGGAGACGCCAACGACCTGAAGATGCTTCCTGAGAGGATGGAATGGGCACAGAACCCAGAGGTCAAGAAAGTGCTTGAAGAGATGGATGAAGTGCTTGGAGACCGTGAATTGCTCCGCAATACTATTGAAGAAGAATATCTAAGGGCTCTGAAACAGAAAAAGGAGGATGAGCCTGCACCAACACCACTTCAAGTAGCTGAGAAGACACTTTCAAGAGAGCTTGATGAACAGAGAGAGAAGATTACAGAGCTCAAGGAAAAGCTTGAGAACGCCAACCTTCCTGAAGAAGTGAAGGTTGAGATGAGAAAAATTGTCGCTTCTATTGAGGACCTTTCAGTTCCAAGAGGAATCATTGACCCAAAGAAAGAGAAGGTGAAGAGAAGATACGCTTATCCGCTTGTAGAAGTTACAAAGGAAGCCCTCAAGAAACTTGAAGAGGATGAATCACTCAGAATAGGAGAGATTGAAGATAAGGAGTGGGTCATCGCAAGGACAATCTGGGAGCGCTCAGGCGAAGAACTTCAGAGCCAGAAAATTGGCGGAAGGAAGTTCTTTGACAGACTCGGCGATGGGATTGTCAGGTGGGGAACCACGCTCTATGGTGTCAATAAGATATTGCGATGGGCTGCCAAATGGACAACACTCACAGCACTGTACAGGAACCTTATCAGCAAGCAGAGGAGAGAGCCGATTCCAAACCGAAAGGAGAATGGAGAAGTCGATGAGGAGAACCCGACGGTAAAGGCTTTCGGCCTGTTCACGCTTAGAAACTTCCACAAAGGAATTCTGCACCTTATGTTCCTTGCATATGCAGCAACCACTTTAGTAATCGCACAGCAATCCCCAAGCCTCAAAGAGCACTACTGGAGAGGACCTATCGAGTCAAGAGCATACCTTGTTCCATCAGAGAGGCAGAAGACATACAGGAGAGTCATTGGCGACAGTTATGACCTTCCTGACCGGCTGAAAACAAGGGGCAATGACTATTACAGAGAAGCTTTCGGAGTCACAAAGACAGAAAACCTTGAATGGCTCGCAACGAACGATGGTGTTCTGCGGTTCTTCCAGGAAAGAAGAACACTCAAGAGAGTAAAGAGCTTTGAGACAAACCTTTCAGACACTCCGGAGACTTGCAGCACAAAGCAGTCGCCAATCCCGGCAAGCTGTAAAAGGCTCGGGCTTGAGAGCGAGGATGATATTGTCAACTATTCAGGTGGACCAGCACCAGAGCATGAAGATGGGTGGACCCCTGGAAAGAACATGCCGGTCTGCTGCACGGTGTCACTTGAATATGAGGATATTACCGGAGGCCTGAAACTAAACAAGGGCAAAGCCGATGAGTTCGTCTCATACCTAAGGACACAGGCAAGCGGAAAGGCCGCAATCAACGGTGAGTACCTCAACAACCCAGAGAACATGCTTACTTGGACTGACAGAAGATTCCTTATCAGCAAGCAGCAGGACGCTGTTATGACCACATACGGAATTACCGAAGTCGAGAACATTGAATTCGCAGTCGCGCAGACAGCGCACCTTAGCAGAAAACTCCAGCCGCTCGTGGTTGTAGGGGATTCTAAAAGATTCCTTAAGGAGGAACATAGAGACGGCTTCCTTAGCGCCTGGAGAGACGCGATAGTTGCAAGGGATGAGAACTCTGACCCAAGGCTTGACACTTTCGCAGACGCTGTGATGAACGAGACTTTCGATGCTGTTCTTGAGGCTAACAAGAGCTGGACAAGGGATACTTCAACAGAATACAGGCAGAAGCAGCTGAGCAATGAAATCAGGCAGCTCAACATCAGGACTGAAACTTCAAGGGACATTTACATTGCCCAGGAGGATATCAGGACTCTTCTGCAGAAGATGCTTGCAAGCGAGGCAAGGTATGTTGTCAATCCTGGAAGGTCGGATGAACTTGTCAGGTTCCTCGACAGGCAGAAGCGCGGCGGAACCGATATTGTAGAGTTCGACCCATTCGCAGAGCCTGCCGGAAGAAGGGCACAGGCACTTATCAACGCTGGTCTTATCGGGCAGAGGGAAAGCTTCGTTGGGACCGGACAGAGAAGGGATGCTAGCGACACAAAGGTCAGGAATGCGATGAGCGAGGATGCGCAGAGTTTCTACAGTAATGAGACTCACAAGACCTTCAACATGTTTGTAGATGCTAGAATAGACGCCCTGTTCGATGACAGCAACCTCGGCGAGACAATGAAGCAGGCCTACGGCGGTGACCGTGATGCTACCAAGCGCGCAATCAAAGCAGATGTGCATAGGCTTATTACAAGCACCAAGAGAAGGGATGCACGGCTCCGGGACAGCTATGGCATCACAGTAACGATGGAAGGTGAGGAACTCAAAACGGTCACCTTCGATGCCAGGCGGGCAAGAAGGGGACTTACAAGCCACATCTCAACCTTCATCAGGGCACACGGCCGCGATACGCAGTAGTTTTTTCTTACTCTTTTTTAACTCTTCTCTGACGTCCCAGCGTGAGCCATGCTTTATAAACTTGCTTTGGCATACTTTTATATAGGTGCTTCTATGTCAAAAAAAAGACGCTCTAATAAGAAAAAATCAAAGAGAAGTATACCAAGAAGATTAGACCTTAATTCTGTTGAAGATGACACAATGAAGCGGGTTAACCGCACATTGAAAACAATCGAATCATTCCTTGGGAAATGGGACTCATCAAATGTCAAGGCAGATGATATACTGCCCCAGATTATGAAAATAAGAAAGTTCCACGATGCACTTGCAACATGGCAGAAGGATGCCATGAAAACAAGAGGAATTGATAATGAAGATACCCGGATGCGGAGGCTCCGAGATTTCGTATTAATTTGCCAAACTTATCAGTAGGGGGGAATACTATGGCTGAACGTCGCAGAGTAAGAAGACAAGAAGAAACCCGGGTTCCGATTATTGTCCCGGTAAGAAGAGATACCGAAGATAGGCAGATTGCCCAAATCAGAACCGGGCTTGAAAGAGTTGTTGGTGAGATTAGAAGCCTTCAGGAATACTCTCAATCGATTACTGTTCCACCTACCGGCAGGACCGCGAGTGGAATTGAAGCAGACGCGCAAAGATTAGAGCGCACAATAAGCAGAATGAGACTTAGTTCCATCCCAGTTCTTGGCGAGAGATTCTCAGATGAAATTAGCGCAATCCAGGCAGACATTGGAAACGCAAGGACTGAGGCACAGGCAGGAAGAGTTGGCGCTGCGACTAGAGAAATCGAAAAAGCAAGACTTAGGCTTGTTAACATCGGACGGGCATTTGAAATTGAACTCGGAGTTATTTCCGGCGGATATCCAGAGGGTTTTGAGATTCCAGGTGTTGTTGACAGCATGGATGGGCTCCTTGATTCGTTTGAAGGAGCGTTCCGGGATTTGGGAACAGAAAACAACGCAAGAGGTATTTTCATCCTCAACCTCCTCGACCATTATGCAAGCAACCAGCAAGTCTACAACCTTGACAATGAAACTGCGAGGCAGGAACGGAACGCGCTTCTTACAACTGTTGTTGAGCGTGGAAGGGAAGCTCGCGCAGGAACAAGATATAGTTCAGCACAGGCAACTGCAGACCAGCAGCTTCTCGGAAGGTTCGTAAGCAACCTGATTCAGATGAGGAGCCAAGTGCATGCAGAAAATATTAGCATACTGACAGACTGGAGAGGTGAGATACAGCAGCTCCTTAGGCAGGAAGATTTGTCTGAGACAAACAGAAGGCAATACACTGAACTTCGGCAGGAGGTTGACCGTGTTCTTCGAAGGATGCGCTCAAGCCAGGAAGTCCGCTCTGATGAAATGCTTGCATTGACAAGAAGATATATTTTGCTAACTGGCAGGCAGATGCCAAGAACTTACACTGAAAGAAGAAGCGATGTTGAAGCGAGGGCAAGGGAACTTCGCGGAACCGCAAGGAGGGTTGCTCCGAGCACCCAGCAGTGGTATGCTCAGCAGGCACTCGATTTGCTGCAAGAAGGAAGACTTTCTCTTGCAAACATTTCCCTTTCAATGGCAATGCTTGAGCGCGCAGGCGGAAGGCGTGGCGCAAGGGCGCATATAGCTGATTCAAGATATCGCGATATTGCAAGGATGGTTGAGCAGAGGACAGTACTCACCCCTGCAAACAGGAGCCAGATTGCCCATGAGATTCAGGTCGCATCACTCTCTGCAGAGATTTCAGAGTTGTCAACAAGATTCGGAAGTATGCGCACTGCAAGAGCGAACCAGCCAAGAAGGCAAAGAGTGATACTTGCAGCAGAAGCTGCAAGAACAAGACTCCGCCAAGGTGATGTTGAAGGTGCAAGGAGACTCTTCAACATGGCAACGCAGTATTCAGATTTGCTTGTTGAGAAAAGATGGCGCACGTTCGCAGGAAGAAATGAGATGGAAACTGCGATTGATTCTGAAATCACAGGAACCAATTCCCAAACAGCATTCACAAACGCGATGGGAATCTACCAGATGGGCGTTGAGGCTGAGAGATTCAGAACGGCAATTAGCGACTGGAGAGGTCGGGGGATTGCAGGCCAAAAAAGAGTCGTTGAGCAGGGGCTTACTGATGTCCAGAGGCTTGCAAGAGAAGGGCATTCGCAAGAAGCAAGGCAAGTCCTTACCATGCTTGTAATGTACACGGATGCAGTTGAGAGGCTCGGCGTTCGGAGAAGAGGAGTAATCACCTCAATTAGTGAAGAGGATGCCGGCCGTGTACGCGGAATGGAACGTGCAATAGTAGGAGCATCGGCAATGCGCGCAAGAGTTGACACTGTTGTTACGCAGGATCTCTTCATGCAGAGTTACAGCGCTTCAATGAATGTTCATATTGAGCGGGTCTCAGATGCATTAAGCAGTTTGGCAACTTCAAGAAGAACAGGCCAGGCAACAATCACAAGAGCAATTGCAACTGCAAGAGCGCGCGCAGCGGCCAATGATTATCGGGGAGCTTTGACACTTTTGGAATATGTACATGACTTCTATGGAACAGCAGGAGGCGGAAAAACCGAAGGGTGGAGATACCGGCTTTACACTGGTTCAGGCACAAGAGGGCACCGCGGATACAGGCAGGGACGCAGACAGATGCTTGAAGCGATTCAGATGGAAGTCGACGCAAGAAGTGAAACCGCACACACCGCAGCAGCACAAAGAATGGATGCTGGAAGCAGAGTAATTGCGCAGACAGAAGCGCTTCTTGCAGGGCATTCTGCAATCATGGACAGGTTCCACGGAAGGGCCGCATTTGTTGAAGGGGAGGCAGACACAAGAGGAAGGCTCGGCCTTGGTACAAGAGCCAGGGGAAGATATCAGCAATATCTGGATTTGGCTGATGTTCGTGCATATGAAGCTGCTCATCCAACTGATGCCGCTCTGACAGGACCTACACTTGCGCAGCTTGCAACAAGAATGGAAAATGCAGCAAGAACAGGAAACGTTGCCGCATACCAGAGTGCAAGTACAGCATTTGAGGCAAGGTTCCAGTTGGTCGCAAGCAGGACGCAGAGGGCAAGCATAATCACGCAGGCAAGGGGACAGCTCACCCAGCTTGAAAGATTGACTGGTGGAACCAACCCAGAAATGGCACAGCTTTACCATAATGCAGAGGGCGCGCATGAAAGCAGCACTTCATCTGCAAGAAGAAGGATTACCGCGCTTGAGCGCAGAAGAGCGGCACTGGTTAGAAGATTGGGCGGAATGGAAAGCCGCACTGGAGAATTCCCAATGGAGGAATACACCAGGCTGCTCGCAGATATTGGAAGAGAAGGAAGAACTGCAAGGACATATGCTCTCGTCACAAGCCAGCTTCAGATGAATGAAACTTACAGGAGGATGGTAGCAGGAAACGGCGGCGGTTTCATACGCACAAGAACTCTTGAGGAATTGGCTGCTGAGCGCACTGATTTGCAATCATGCCAAAGGCATCTTTTGCTTGGCACTACAGCGGCACTTAGAATGGCAGAAGCAGAATACCGGTCTGCGATGGCGCAAAGGGCAGACGCTGTAGGGTGGTACAGGGCAGAGAACGCACTGACATTGACAGATTCTGAATCATGGACAAGGGGAATAGGCGAAGGGGCCGAGTTCCTCTATGATGTGACTATTGGAGGAAGAAGCTTTGATGAGGCTGCAAGGAGAGTTGGGGGCGATTCGCCAACAACAATGAGAGATGACTTTGCATTCCTTCAGGATATGCATTCAGACGCTTTCCACACGATTTTATTTGGTGCAGATACACAAGCAGAAGCGGATTCTGCTTCAAGACTTCTTTCAGCTGCCAGGATGGTCGAGGTTTCACATCTTGGTATCCCTGCGGACAACGCTTCACAAGTTTTGAACAATTTCATCCCAGACCAAACATATGTCAGGGAGCAGGCTCAGCTTGCAATCGCGCAGTTCAGGCAAGGAAACGCAACTGATGCCCAGGGAATTCTTACAAGGCTTGAAACAAGATATCAGGGCATGGCCACACGCGCAGAAGATGCGCAGTGGTGGGGAAATGCTGCATTGATAGGAACAGGTCTCGCAGTCAGTCTTGTGCCTGGAGGCGGATGGCTAGTTGGAGGAGCGATATTCACGACAATGGCGTTCGATCAGGTCATGACAGAAATTGCTGTTGATGGACAAGCTTCGGCAGCTTCATGGGGAATACTTGCGCTCACAATTGGTACGATGGGATTGGCTGGAGCAGCCGCGATTACAAGAGGAATCGCAATCTCTGGCGCAGGAGCAAACATCACAATACATTCAGCAAGAATGCTGGCAGCATCAAGAGTTCTTGCATACACCGGGCTTGGTGTCGGGCTTGGATTCGCAGGATACCTTGGATATGAATCATATGAAGCCTTCAGCAGGGGAGACACAAGAAACGGAATTCTCCTGGCTGGAATGGCGCTATTCCCGCTTGCTCACATGGCAGGTGCAAGAACACTTTCAGTAGCAAGAGGAGCGCGCGGAAGGGCAGCTGCAAGGGCGCAGCTTGAAACTATTCTTGAGGATGTTGTTCCGGAAAGAGCGCCGGAGGTTCGGATTGAGACGAATGAAGCGCCTTCAGTCCAGTCAGTTCGCGAAGCTGTTGGAGGGCCGAACAGATTGTTCAGGTTCCTGCAAAGATATATCCAGGCAGATGCGCAGGCAAGAGCGGCGATGGTTCGGAACTTCCCTGAGGCAATCAAAACAAGTATTGATGCTCTATCCAACCATGCTGCAATACGCGCTTCTGCTGAGGCTGGTGAAATCAGCCAGTTTGCATTGCAGGCTCTGAGGCAAGGGGTCCGTGACTTTGGACTTCCGCCAAGAGGGCCTTCGGGCGGCGGGCCAAGAGGAACAAGAGCTCAGACAGATTCTGCAGGCCTTCTTACTGTTGATGGAATCCGCGCATTCCTCCGGGACCTTATGATTCCTGATGGGGGGCTTGAACCAGCGCTCAACCAAAGGGCAGCTGCAAGGGCAAGGCTTGAGCAGATTAGATTAGAGCAGCCTGAAATCGCAGCAAGGATTGACAGAGTTCTCCAAAACTCTGATTATGCCCATGTCCGGAGGGCGCTCAACTTTGAGCGGATGACTCCAGAGGCTCAGCGTTCATTGGAAGGTGTGCAATCATACATTAGAGCCAGGCTGCCAGAAGCCCCGATTGAAGCAGAAGCAGCTGCAATGAGACAACAGATGAGGATGGCAGTCGGCTATGATGGCCCGCTTGTGATTGAGCAGGGGGGAACAACAACAGGCCCAACTGCAATGGCAAGGCCGGGGGCCAGGGCAAGCGCTGGGAGCGGAAGTGGTCCAGGTTCAAGAGGACCAGTAACTCCTGGAAGGGTAACTGCTGATGGTCCGACTTCAACAGGAGGACGCGGTTCAGGCCGTGGACGAGCATCAGCTGGAGCAAGAGAACCGGTTGCTGCAGATGCAGAAACTACGGCAGCTGCTGAAGGCGGCGACCGTGGATTGCTAAGGCCTGGAGAAGTCAGGAGAATCGGCGCGCTCACACACGGAACAAGATGGGTACGTTCAAGAATCGGAAACTGGCTATCAAACAGGGCAGCGAGAAGAGCGCCTGCTGAAGTGCCAAGCGATGAGACAATCATGGATTCGGCAAGCGGGAGAATGACAGATGCTCTTGAACTTGTAAGGCCACCTGAAGAAGTCGTGGCAGCCAGAGAAGCTGCATCCGTAAGGGCGCAGCAGCTTGAAGCTGAAGTTGCAAGACTTGAGGGAGCAGGGGCGAGCCAGAGCAGAATCGATACGGCAAGGCAGGCAGCAGAAGCTGCAAGGACAGAGTCTGTTGAAACAGCAAACCTGCTTCAGAACATGCCGCAAAGGATGACAAGATTGTTCGGCGACCTTTACAACATGGCAAGAGCAAGAGGACGCGCGGGCGAAGGTTTCAGAAGACTTCTTGTCAGAATGTATGCTGACCCGAATTTGAGGCCATACCTTGAGCAGACAGCCGCGCAGAGCACCCCAGAAGGTGCTTTGATGAGCAGGGCACTGCAGCTTGCAAGGCACTCGGTCAACCGCGCAGCAGGCTCTCCAAGAACCGCGGATTCCTTCATGAGAAGGGAAGCGAGAAGACCATTCACAAGAGAGGAGATGGGACTTATTGTACGTGCAGTTGAAACTGCATCTGTCCAAAGAGTTGCAGGAGTAAATGCAGCAATTGACCAGTCCGCAGCAAGGCTAGAGCGCGCATCACACGCAGCAGACCAGGCAAATGCAAGACTCACAGCTGAAAGAACAGGCAGGGCAAGACCAAGAAGGCTTGCCAGGCTTGAGCAGGCTGCGGAAGCAGCAAACACTGCACATGAGCAGGCTTTTGAAGCGCACCAGCTGCTGCAGGCAGAATCAAGAAACGTACTCGCGCAGCACAGGCCCCTCGTACAGACCGAAGGAATACTCGGATTCGAGCTAACGCCTGCTGAAAGAGCGACAATGGTTCTCCAGCTTGAGAGCAGTGGTGTGGTCGATACTAACATTGTAATTGCAGAAGCTGAAATCCTTGAAACAAATGTGGCAGACACAGTACGCAGAGTCAGGCCAGGAAATGACCCTGTTGCAGAAGCAATCAGAAGGGGAGTTCTTGAGCGCGTTTCACGCGGTGGAGACTTGGATGCGATTCTTGCTGATGTTGTCAAGAGCGAGCGGGTTCTTCAGGCGGTCCGGCAGCACATGAGCGGACAAAGGGCAACGATTTTCGAGCAGGCAGCGGCTCAAGGTAATTTAGATACTATAATAGATGGAGGCTCAGCTGCAGGAAGACTGCTTAGGGGCCTGCGAACCACGCAGCTTAGAACTGGCATGCAGGCAATTGGATTGTATGAACCGAGAGTCAACCAAATCACAGCAGCTCTTGCAGAGCAAGCTGGAATAATGTCCGGTGAATCAGATGTTAGAATAAGGGACATGGTAAGAAGTGGAGTACGTAGGGCAGGCAGATGGGCACTTGACCATGAACCGTTTGCCCACTGGGGTGCGCTTTCATATGCAAGAGGAGTGCGCGCATACGCGCCCGGTTTCAGGACATGGCCAGCTCTTCGCAGCTCGCCAAGAATGCTCCCCCAGATTGCGGTTTGGGGAGCGATGCTATACGGTGGATGGAGATGGGGCTACCAGCCACTTTACAACATGCTCAGTGATGCAGATGACATTCGGCAAGGTATCGCGGCAGTCCAGCGTGACTTTGGAGTAAATCTTTCAGAACCAAACGCATCATGGATTATCCAGGATGCTGCTGGACGGGAATTCTATTACCATATGCCAAACACCCTTCCGCAAGGCTCTCAAAGAAGGCCAAGGAATCCAAGGGAATTCAGGCAGCAGCTCGAACGCAATGGGTTCGTAGTTAATCCATACCAGCTTGACCAGTGGCTAAGCGATGGAAGGACAATGACAGGAAGGCTTGGAAGAATCAATGAGCTTCTAACTACAAGAAGAACCTCAACCGGGGCTGACAGAGTTGAAGCAGAAAGAGAGCTTCTTGAAATTGTAAGCCCGTGGGGAATGACGCTTGATACAATAGATGCACATCTTGCAAGGCCGCAAAGAACTGCAAGCAGGCAGCAGCTCAGCATCACAGACCTTTCGGATTTGAGGGTCGCTGACTGGCAGAGAAGAGGGATTGTAACGACATTCGCAAGCGCTGTGGCAACTCAGCTCCTTGTTGATTCGGGGGCAATCAGCGTCAGTGAGATGCGCTCAGGAAGAATTGGCACGCAAGGACAGGCGATGATTCAATTCCTGAGCGAGGAGCGGAACCATGATGTGTTCGTATTCCTCTGGCAGTCAATGCAGGCAGGCCATATACCAGTCACTTCAATGGACGATGCGATTAGGCATCTTAGAAGCGAAGGGAACATGAGTTCATACCGGGCCCTTGTAACTGGAAGCAGAACGCTTGATGGAGTACTAAGCGAAAGGCTTCAGGCAGAACACATCTACCTCCAAACCGCAATCCAGCAGAACTCGTTCCTTGGAGGTTTGGATAGAAGAGCTGCAAGGGAACCTGAATTCGCAAGAACATTCCAGACAATACTAAGAACATACCGGGGCAATGCAGCGGCACTCCGCGCATTCAATCAGTTCAACCTTACTGAAGGAGACTTTGGCGAGGAGATTTATGGTGATGCATCTGCTCTTGCGCAACTGATTGTTGAGAACCCGTCGACCGCACTTGCAACTGCAAGGGAGCGCGGCTATGTTGCTCCAAGATTGTTCGGAGATATGGATTCTTCGCTCAGGTCAGGGCAATATGGAGCGCTCATCGCTTTTGCTGTTTCGCACTCAACAATGAGAAGCGGAATGCCGAACGGCGGAGTTATGAAATGGATGGATGAGAACAGCCAGCAAATCACCAACCTCCGCGAGATTCTTTCTAACCTTGCAGGAAATACTGCAGCAGCGGCCATGTCAGCGCAGGAAATATATGATTACATGGACAGGCAGTCAGGCTACTACCGCTCAAGAGGATGGTGGAGGGGAGATACGCCCGTAGAAGTTAGGGAGCGCGCACCATCTGGAAGAAGGACAGGTGGGACCAGACCGGCAAGAAGCTCTGTTCCAAGAAGAACAGGGGCAGCTTCAAGAAGAGATGTTCTTGAAAGTGAAACCGCTCCGGTTTATCCAAGAAGGCCAGGCTTTGAGACAGGGGCAGCTACTCCTGCAGAGCAGCAGGATGAGGCTGCTCCCACAACCCAACCTGCAGCGCCGGTAGTTGGGCTTAGTCCGGAAGCAACAACGTTCTTTGAAAATGAGGAGCGCGGAGGAATGCAACTGAGCAGAGTCATTGACGCGACGATAGATCGGATGTTCAATGATTCTGAAGGCCAGGACGGCGCATTAATGGCGCAGGTCTATGGAAGCACTCCTGAAGGCAGAACACGGGCAAGGCAGGAAATCAAGGCAGAGATTTACAGGCTGCTAACCAGCTCATCTACAAGAGACCGTGGAATCAGAACGACGAATGGACTCACGGTTTCAGGCTCTGGTGCAAGCCTAAGTGTCGAGATAAATGCAAGACGGGCAAGAGCGCTAAGAAACCATATTTATGGTTTCGTTAGAACAAGGAGGCGTCAGTAATGGGAGGAGCAAGAATCGTACTCCAGGGCAGCAACCTTGTAGTCGTTTTTTCAGATGGAAACAGAAGAAGCACTGGAATCAGTGTAGCTGAAGAAGACACTGTTGCGCAGATTACATCAAAAGTTCGGCAGGCGATACAGGTTGGAAGCGCTTATGCCCCGAATGATGATGAGGCTGATCGGGTTTTAAGAATCAGCGCATCCACAACAGCTGCGGCACTCCATAGAAGACTGCATCCAGCCCCAAGGGAAACCACGCCCGCAAGGCCTCCCAGAGGCAGACGGCCTCCGAGAGGAAGAAGACCGCCAAGGGAAACCACCCCTGCAACTCCCCCGCGGGCGCCGCCAAGGCCAACAATAACAATGGAGTGGATTGCAAGGCAGCTTCGCGATTCTGCCCGCGGAGAAAGAGCGGCAACTGCAGCCATTTCAACATTGCACAGAAACAGCAGGTACATTGACCAGTTCTTTGGAAATACGGTCACAAGAAGTGAGAGCAGGACCGATGTGCAGAGGCAGGCGACTGTCGCTGTTTTCAATATGCTTTATGAAATTCCAGCGTTCAGGCTCTACCTTTCATCACAGGCAACATTAAGGCCTGAGTTCCAGGCTCTGCAGGACCATCTTACATCAAGGACAGGGCAGAGCGGAATGGCAGCTGATGCTGGTGCGGATTTGGTACGCGCAGCTGATTTCTACACTAGGCATTACCTATTCAATTTCGTCGCGAGGCCAAATGGAGGGAATGAAAGATACAGGAGGGAAATCCTTCAGTGTGGTGCAACAAGGTGGAGGGTCGAGCGCTCTGATGAAGTTCGCCCAACAGATCCTGACCCAGACCGCGAACTGACAAGATTCCATTTCAGAAGAATGTATATTTCAGGAGTGATGGACGCTGACACATTGACAAGTGCTGCATTGTACCTGCGCAGGTGGCACCAGGAGCATCCTGCAAGAGGAAGGGGAAGGCCCCAGAGCAGGATTGCAGCCTGGAGTGCTCCGGAGGTTCTTGAGATTGCACCTGAGCAAGTAACTCAGCCAGCTGCCCCTGCAACTGCAGTCGCATCGGCAGAACCTGCAAACATTGAAGAGATTATGAGAAACCCGAGGGTAGTTCTTGTTGGCGCATCGCTTACAGCTGGCGGAGCAATCCAAAGAGAACTCAGCAGGCTGGTTCGGCAGCACGCAAGCGGAGCGAGGATGGCCACACACGCAACTTCCGGACATGCCTTAAGCGATATGAGAAGCAGGATTAGAAGGGAAAGGCTCCTCCGCGGCCAAAATGTCGTCGTGCTTTCAGGAAGCGCACTACATAACGATGGCAGGCCGATGGAAAGGGTGCAGGCTGACATGGAACATATGATTACAGAGGCAAGGGGCAACCCCCCAAGCAGGCTTGTGATTGTTTTCGGTCCGATTCCATATGCAGCATATTCAAGGTGGAGCACAAGGGGCCAGCGCAGGGCAGACCAGTTCGCAGCATGGCTGAGGCAAAGAGATGACATTGTATATGTTGATTTGGCAACTCTTGGTGAAGGAAGTCCGGCAAGATTGAGGAGGCAGTTCGATGGCGGAGACCATCTGCATCCGAACGCCCGTGGAAGGAACGAGATGGCGAGACTCATTTATCAGGCGGCCTTCAGGCACCATTATGAACAGACTGCAAGGCAGCCCGCAACCCCGCAGAGGAATGCTCTTGAAGAGCATGCGCACAGAAACTGGAGGGCGCTGCAGACCGAGCTTGAAGGCGCGATGAGAAGCGGAAGACCCCAGGCGATAGTAACTATAATAAGGGCCATTCCGCAGGAAGCAGGGCCTTTCATTACTGCAGGCAGCAGCACTGACAACATCCTTGACCGCGCGCTAAGGACCCTTAACCGGCAGGATATGGACAGAGCATTTGACACGATTTTCAATACGATTCTGCACAATCAGACCACCCCCATTGGAAGGGGATTCATAGAGTGGTGCAGGACAAGCAGCGACTTCCAGGGAGTTGCAGGGGCATCAGTAAGGCTGAGCGAGCAAAGCACCGCAGCTGACAGAAGGGTTGTTGCTCGCGCAGTACAGTCATACCTGAACCACATTGCAGGACGCTCAGAAGGAGCAGAACAAAGATATGGGCAGGATATGGACATACTCATGAGGCAGATATTCGGCGCAAGCGGAAACCGCCTTGATGTAAATGGAAGGTGCGACCCGCAGACAATAGCTGCACTTGCGCTCTTTTCATGGAGAATGAGGAACCGAACAAGGCCGGCAGGACACTGGGCAAGGGGAATGACAGGCGTGCAGGTGCAGCAGCCAGCATCTCCGACGACTGCCCCGGCACAACCAGATGATTCTAGGAGAAGGCGTGTTCTGCAGGGAATCTGACCTCCGAAAAGTCACTTATTGAAACACCCCTTTTTTAATTTTTCTTAACACAATATTACTGTTATCCTTAGCATCAGTCAGCTATCATGGAGAACCAAAAATGGCCGGACGGAGAATTGAGAAAGAAAAAACGGGGGAGCGTGAGGAGCGTCCGCGCCGCCTGGCCAAAATAGCAAAATGGCTTCTTCCGCCAGTTACCGCCCTCGGGATACTCACCGGCGGAATCAATATAAATAACTTCGGCGCAAATGAAGCTATGGCACAAACTGCGAGACGCACAACGCCAAGAGTTCAACAGGAAGATGTTCAAGCAATTCAAACTTTAGCAAGACAAGCTGCCCATGCATTCAGAGATTACATAACAACCGGTGATGAAAGGCACCGAACAACTTTTCGAAATATTTACGAAGGAACGCAGCCACAGTACCAATACCAGGGACAGGCGCTGACAAATTATCGCGAATTCATGGATGAATGGTTCAGCCAGATTGCAACTGTTCTTGGGCGTGATGATATCTCCCCATACCTTGCAGCCTACAGGCAGGATTTGGACCATGTTCTCGGAGTCCGTATGGAACCGGTTGTTGCCAGAGATTTCCTTGACGCTGTACATAATATCAGAACAAGGCTTGGGACAGGCTCAGCAACTTTTGAGAGGATAGATGCTCTTATCAGAAGAGACAGGGAAACTACCGGCACACCGCCGACCGGCTCTGATGTTGCCAGGATGCGGACATACCGGGCAGCGCACACTGATGCCAGCGCAGAAGACGCTGCAAGGCACGCGCTTGAGGATACCGGAGTGCAGGCAGTTCGGGACAGATACGGAGAGCATCTTACTAATTATATATTGACACAAAGGCCGGAGCTTCAGGCCCAGAGATGTGTTGAGGCTCTTAGGGACTTCATGCTAACTGGAGACACGGCAAGAAGAGATGAATTCAGAAGGATTTTCAGGGCAAACTCAGGCACAAGATTCAGCACTGCAATGGTAAGGTATGTCAGGGCCAGAATTTCACGCGGAGACCCATCAGGGAATAGCGGGAATTGCTCTTGCTTATGCAAGAAGATCCGAGGGGGCCTTTGCACCTGATGAATTCGCTGATGCCATCAGTGCGATCTATACTGCAGCAGCTGCAGGAAACGCAACTGAGATGAACACTCTCCGGACAAGATATGGAGAAGCTGTCGTTGACCCTTTCATCAACATTGTCGCAGTTGGAATGGCAGGCAGGGCAGTCCGAGCATTTACCAGCACACTTGCAAGCGGAAGCACCACAACAAGAGACGTGTTCCTTGGGATTTACAATGGGCAGTTTGTTGAGCTACGCGAGGGCGCCTATGTACAGGTTCGGTTGGATGAAAACGCATCATTCTTCAACGAGTTTACAAGACTTTACGGGGAGGAAATCCGGACAAACAGAAGAATCAGCAGCATAGTCACAAGCTTCAGGAGGAATGTTCTTCCGATTGCAATCCGGGACATCTACACTGAACTCGCAAGGCAAAACCCTGACACGAACAGGCTCAATTCAACATACGGAGCCGAGCTTGTAACTGCAGTAAGAGGAAATATCGGAACCATTTCCTGGATGGTTAGAAGTGCAAGCGAACTCAATTCAGTTCTCGCTTCAAGAGCAGGGGCAAATGATGACAATGCAAGGCAGCTCCGGACAATGGCAATGCCTGGGCAAAGAGTGAACAGGGGCGAGGCTCTTGCTGCTGTTTACACCGCGCTCGTAAGCGAAAGGATTCAGACGCGCGGACTTCAGGGAGCAGATTACATTTCAGAGAATTTCGATAACCTATCCTGGCTCTCAGGAACTGCTGAGCAGATTGAGGCTGAACTGACAAGAAGAACAAGAACCGGAAGAGGAAGAACGCCTGATGCTCACGCAGTCGCTCTTAGGGCAAGGTTCCCTGAGAACGCTGGCCAGATACTTTCAAGAGCATACAGTGAAGTCAGAAGGCTCCGGACTGCAAGAGCGCAGCTCACAACAAGGTATGGCAGCTCTTTCGTAACATATGTTTCAAGAAACCTCGGCCACCTCCACTGGGTAGCTAGGCCAGTAGGGCAGATTGAGGATGAGATGCGCACAAGGACAACTGACAGGCTTGTTCTTGCCACGCAAACACAGATTAGTGAAGGAAGGAATGTGATTGGATATACAATCGCAAACCTGGCTGCTGCGCTTCGTGATTTGTATACCGAGCTTGGAACAACACCGCCAAATACAGCGCAGCTTGTTGCACGCTATGGTCAGGCAGCAGTTGATTTTGTTTCAGCAAACAGGGCGCAGCTGGCATGGCTTTCAGGAAACCAGGAAACTGTTGAAAGAAGGCTTATGGAAAGCAATGAGCCAAATGTCATCAGGATACGTGGAACTCTTGCATACAACTATTCACCAGTGCAGCTGATTACATCTTATGTTCAGGGAAGGCAGGGAATTCGAGAGGGCAGGGCTTGCAACGATGGACGCGCGAGATGCTCTTGGGGGCTCTGTTCCTTGAACCAGTATGCAGCAAGAGAAGCAGTCACAAGTGTTGACAGCCAAGAGAGAGAGACCGCTCAAGAGCCCTCACAATCCGCTCAGGAACTTTTGAGCGTGATATCAGAGACCTGCGCGGACAGCTTGAACATGAAATCATGGCACCTGCCGAGTTCTTCTTGAGGGACATATTGCAAGATGGGAGAGGGAAAATAACAGGATAATCCGTGACGTTGCGCCTGCGACTATAGACACTGCTGAAGAGTTGAGAGGCTCGAGCGTGACCAGACCACGCTCAGAGACGAGATGATGACCGGGCTGGAACTGCGAAGTTCAGTTGAACTCGCATTCGCGATGGTTCATCTTGCTGAAACGGGCGGGGATATTGGAAGGACCGCTTTTGCCCAGGCAGGAGACACAAGCGTAACATCATCAG
The DNA here is from genome assembly GCA_963791815.1 of uncultured Microcaldota archaeon. Taxonomy (GTDB): domain Archaea; phylum Micrarchaeota; class Micrarchaeia; order Anstonellales; family Bilamarchaeaceae; genus Bilamarchaeum. Next base: position 47,631 of record CAWBTT010000004.1, read on the forward strand.
ATATTGGAAGTTTGAGAAGACTTCTTACTTGGTACCGCGGCCTGAATCCCAACAAACAGAGAGTTGTCGGCGATGTCGTCGCATCAGTTCTCGGAAGGGCCGACCCGCAGCTCTATGAGTTCATAGGAAGCATGCGCGGACGGGGATACTTTGAAGCAGTCACAAGAACATATGGCTCACTTGCAGGAAGCGGACCGACAGCTACAATCGCGCTCAGGGATAGATATGGAAATGAGTTTGTTGACTTGCTTGTTGCACATAGGTCAGTACTTTCATTCCTTGAGAGCCCGACCGTTCGCCAGGCGGATTTGAGCAGGGGCGAAAACCAGCTTTACGCTAATATAGTAATTAGAGTATACAGGGCACTTGCAAACCCAAGGGAAGGGGAAGACCGCGCAAGGATGATACAGCTCTATGGGCAGACATTTGTTGATGCGGTTGAGGCCCAGCGAGCCAACATGGATACCCTTGCAAACCAGGCTGCCAGCTTGCCAGAAGTCCAGGCGCTCCCGGCAGCAACGAAAACCGCGCTGATGAGAGCATACAGTTCCGCGCATGCAAGGGTAAGCACTGCACTTGAAAGAGCATACCGCAGGCAGGACAGTTCAATGTTCAGGGATTTGGCAGACGTTTACGCGGTTGTCAGAAGGCCACCTGGAAGCACAGGTTCGGCAACTGCAAGAGGATGAATTCAGGCAGAGACTCACTGCCCTCGAACAGACATATGGAAGGGCTTTTGTCAGGGCAGTCTACCAGAACAGAAGGAATTTGAGGTTCCTTGAGAGCCCGACTGCAAGTATTGACCAGATGCGCGCTCTTGATGCGACACTCCTTGAAAGCCTGCACACAGCATACCAGGGAAGCAGGGCATCCACAAGAGCGAACTTCATGGAATCGTTTGAGCATGTTGCTGACAATCTTCCTTCAATCTACAGGAGAATTGCAGGTGTCCTTACATACAACAATGCCACTGGCGCAACTCTTGGAGAAAACCTTACGCAGGCAATCGCGCTCTACAGGACGCAGTTCGGAAACAATGATTACCTCTTCAGGCAGTTCATCAATTTCGATTTGTTAAATTCGAGCATGAGCCAGCTCATCAGACACTATGGAATCGAGAATGTCCCTGCAAATGTTGCTGATGGTTTCCAAAGGCCGGAGGAGTTGGCAACATTCCTAGGCACACAATCAGGACAGCAGTTGATAACAGCAGGCCGTGAGTTCTACAGGCTACTGGAAACAGAATACCTGACTGGAAGGCGGGAGTCTGGAATGGCTGACACTACTGAGGATGCCAACGGAATGACAGCAGCAGGAATCAGAAGCCTGCGCGGGCAGCTCTCAATCATTGACGCGCTTTATCTTGGATACTCGCTTAGGGATGTTTCAAGCGCAGGCTCAGCATTCGGAAGAAGCGCAGGCAGAGCCACAATGAACGCGATTGTTACAATCACCCAACGTGACCCCTATCTTGTTGGCCCGTTTGTAATGCAGGTCCTTCCGGCAATACTCAGGGTGGCGCAGGATGAACGTACACTGGTCGCTGCGATTGAGTCATTCAACGCATTGTTCTCGCAAAGATACGCCCAGGGAGCTCGCGACCTCGCATATTCAAACCACATGAACAGGCAATACTTCCTTGAAGTGTTCCAAAGGATTGGGCAAAGGCTTCCTCAGGTCACATCAACATTTGACCACAACAGGATGGAAGATGAAATCAGGATGATGCCTGAGCGGCAACTCATGCAGACTCCGTACCACCCATTCGGTTATCGGCAACGGCCGCACTTCCTTGAGATGGACGGGCTTGAGCCCCTGCCAATGCTGTATGGGCAGACGGGAGCCCCAATCAGGCTCAGGGAAGAGCCTACAATGCCAGTCTCGCCATTCAACCCGGTTCCGGGAGGATACCAGTTTGACTCTGGTGCAGCAGGGACATTCTCACTGATGTATGACAGCATTTACGCTCCGCAGCCAAGGATGCTTTCTCTTGGTGTCGGCCCAAGATACAGGATTGGCCCTCTAGGAGCATCGACAATAATCAGGGAACTGACAAGGCTCTTTGGAGTGATGCCAGTCAACTATTCTGATTACTGGCTCAGCGCTGATGCTGAGGCTGGCGGTTATTACGCTTACGGGGCTTCCACACCAAGAACAAGTACTGACGCATCAGGGGGTGCAGTTGCCGCTGGAGACAGTTCCGCGGCAAGAACAGAAAGGCATGGCTATGCGGGCGGGGCAAGAGGAACCGGGAGAACAGTGACTGGTGGAGTGACTGGAACGGGAACATTCTCAGGAAGCCAGGAAATAACCCACGGGGGAGGAACCGCGGGAGATTCATCAGTCAGCAGGGAACAGGTTGACATAGAGGCAAGGGAGATGGGACTTCCATATCCAGTTGCCGGAATCATCCCTCTCGCGTTCTCAAGAAGGGAAGGTGCCGGGCTCATCAGGGCAAGGCAGGACTTCAATTATGAGCACTCATCAAGGACAGTTGCTGGCCAGGAGTATGATACAGAAAGCGACACGAATGGTGTTCTTGAGACATATTCAAGAATCGCACGTGAGCGCGGAGTTGACATGCTTGTTATGGTCGGCGGAAGATACGCCCCCGAACTTAGGCAGCCAGGAGCAGAAGGCGCTGAAGGCCCGGTAGTCCAGCAGGAGCAGAACGAACTTGAGACAAAGGTATATGTGATAGATGGGCAGACAGGAAACGCTTACGAACTTGCATACGGACTGAACACACAGTCAAGGATACTCAACTACCTTTACGGGGCAACTGACACCAGGCACGTTCTTGCATCATTAAGGTTTGCTGGCAGGGAAATGGCTCCCGCTCCAGCATTATCAGATGCTGAAACTACAAGGCGCGAGGCTTCAGGAAGAGGGGAAGGAGAGCCCTGGGAAGGGTTTGACGGAGCCGCAGTTGGTTTCACAATTCCAAGAAGCGGCGGAGACAACTTCTCATTCCTCGCGCTGCAGCAGCTTGTTCGGACCATGGGAGATGGAGTTGCTACGCATGAGGAGCAGGCAGCAGGAGCGGCAATCACCAACCTGCTTGACAGCGGAAGGGCAAGGGATATTTACGCATCATTCTACAGGGGAGCCCAGACAGTTGATTCATCAGCGGCCAACCCAAGAGAGGTTACAAACCCGCAATGGGCCCAGGGTTCTGGAGAAGTCATGTGGAGAAGGATGGCAATTGCCCCAAGGCAGGCATCCATGGAACTTCGTGTTGTTGGAGGATACCCATTAACTGCAGGAGCAAGATGGAGATATGAAAGGCAGACCGGAACCCACACAAGATACGGCCATGGACTGACTGCGGGATACACTGAGATTGACCTCTTAAGGCAGTTCAGGGCAGTTGACCGTGAGGCTGATGATATTTACTCAAGGATGCGGAACGTCCTTGTCAGCATGTATGGCTGGGGAGAAAATGAAGCGCGCGGAACAGGATGGCTAGTCGCAGGAAGCTACCTTTACGGAACACTTGAAGGATACATTCCCGCAACAACAACCGCTGCAGATGGTCAAACCACTACTACTGAGCCTCCATCAACCAGCCCTCACTATGCATCACTCTTGACAATGTACTGGGCAAGGCGCCACGGGATACTGGCAGGAGTGCAGAGGGTACCTGGATTCAGCAGGATGTATGACCGGATTGACCAGGCAATGAGGACGATTGCCCAGAATCCGCTGAATGAATCGCAGGTTCTCACTTCGCTTGCAGACAACCTCCGAAACGATTTCAACAGGGATATCTGGAGATTCTCACTTGGCTATGGCTGGGATGGGGAGCAGACAAGAATATACGTTGTTGGAAGCGGAGAATGGAACTTCCAGCAGCCGACAGATACATCAGACCTGACAACCGGGGATGACACTACAATAGGAAGGGACGAAACAGGATACGCAAACCTGTATGGACTTTTCCTCTTCGGAAGGCCTACAAGGGCATTTGGCGAGATTCTCGGGCACGCTTACCAGCAATCACCGCTTGTGATTTACGAGGACCCGAGCACCGCCGGAGGATTCGGCGCAGGCTATGGAAGAACACAGCCAATGCTTGATTTGTATGGAGGAATCGGAGTAATAGGCTGGCCTTCAATTGAAGGAAGCCGCTATGAAAGAGAAGTATCGATAACTCCGGCAACAGACCATGCGGCTGCTCTTCGCCATACATACAGGCTTCTTGGAAGCGGCGCATATGATCGGACAAGGGTCAGCCGTCTTTATGGAAGACGGTTTGCAGAGCTTGTTGAAAGCAACAGGGAAAATCTGGAATGGATGGTTAGGCCAGTTTCAGAAATCAGGACTGAAATCGCGAGGCTGATTGAGGATGAGGATGCGACAGCAAGGAGCATCCGCGGATACAGGCAGACAGAAACAGCAGAGGCATTGAGAGATATTTACATTGAACTCCGGCGGGCAACTCCAAATAGGGAAAGGCTTGTTCAGGAATATGGGCAGCAGCTTGTTGACATAGTTTCACAGCGTGTCAGTGACCTTGACTGGATACTTATCCCTGAGGCTACGATGAGAAGGCAGTTCACAAGAAGGGCCGGGACAGAAAGAAGTGTTGAGGCAAGGCTTGGGGCAACAAGAATACCGCAGCCGCCCGCGCAGGCAACGCTCACAGGACCAGAAGTTCTTCGGCTCTTTGAGCAGAACCAGAGGGAGGTTCTGTATGCGGCCGCTGATGCTGAGACTCGTGTCGGGCTTAGGGCTGAGATGTATGATGTTAGGCTCGCAAGCCATCTCCGTGACCCCCAATCAAGAACCCAAAGGAGCAACAGATACTATGTACTTATCAGCCCGGTCACTGACAGGCCAGGCGCAAGGGGCGCAATCTACATCGGAAATGAGCAGGATTACTCCGAATGGAGAGAAAGGGGCTACACAATCGGAAGAGGAGTCTCAAGGGTTGATATTGAACGCGAGGGAACTGATTACAACTTCACATTCTCAGGAGACCAGACATCGAGCTGGCTCTCTGCTGCAAGAGTAATTGGAGGAATAACACTTCCGCTTACAGAAGCAGGTTATGAGACCTACAGGGCTGAAGGAAACTGGACAATCGGCGGTATCGCGCACTTGTTCCAGGACCGCAGGCAGGACCTCCTTGGAGGTGCGATGTACGGTGTTCGGACATTCGGCGCAGAGGAATGGGAGAACTGGACTGTCAGTTTCTCGCACAGGCTGCAGCTTCTCAACACCGCGACAATGACTGACCAGCTCTTCACCAACGTGTTCTTCAACAGGGCAACAAGGCAGGTCGTGTTCGCAACAGACGATGTCTTTGAGAACTCTGACGAACTTGCGGCAGTGTGCAGCACACTCAGTTCAGGACAGTGCAGAGACCTTGACGAACTGCAGAGGACAACTGGGGGAGTTGCATTAACCTGGGCAAGAGCGGATGTTGTGACAGGCTCACAGCTTTCTGTGCACTTCCTTTTCGAAGCCGGCCTTGAGAGAAGAAGGATTATGGACAACATAGCCCCGCCAGAAGAAGGAGCAACATCTTTCAACGCTGAAGGAAGCTACATGGACAACTTCATATTCAGAACAGGAGTTGGCGTTGACTACCTAAGGCAAACGCCGGGTAGCCCGATTGGTACAAGATACGGTCTTTCCCTCCTCGGTGCAAGAGGCCACTGGCCGCTAGCTCCAGGAAACATAACAAGGCCAGAACTCCTAAGGCCATGGGCATCAGACATCCTGGGTCAGGACATGGGATGGTGGATGATGCTGCACGGCTACATACAATGGTAGTTATTTCTTTTTCTTCTTGATTTTCTTCTTAGAAGAAGTTCTTGCTGGTGCAGATTCTTTTCCCTCAGTCGTTATGAGGGGCGGCATGAACGGCGGCAGAAGATTGAACGGCCGAATAAGGAATATGCTGTTCATACCGGCATTCGCATTAATCATGTTGATTACTGAAGCGCCATGCTCCATTGGAAGATATTTCTTTTTGTTGAACTCTAAAATTGCTTTTTTGATGTTGTCCGGATGGTCCTGGCAGTACGCTCTTCCAGTGATTTTCAGGTGAGCGACCTTTGGTTTGTAGTCAATCGTATAGGCAAACTCCACAAGAACGTTCTTCTGATCCTGCTTGGTCATCTTCGTGACCTGCACATTAACAGCTACGCTTGCAGGAACTTTAGCATTAAATCTCTTGACGTCTCCTCCAGTTAATACAAGACCCATTACCTCGAGCATATCAATCTCCGTTGGGATAAAATCCTTTATAGAATAAAAAGCTATCTCTTTTCGAATTTCTTGCCTTTCTCAGACGGTATAATCCTCATCTTCCCGCCGAAGTCGATACCTTCGAGCTCTTTGCCTCCCATCAGGCGGTCGAGGGTGATGGCAAGGGCCGCCACTTCGCTGTGGGGCTGGTTTGTGACTGAGATATTGTAATCAGAAAGCTGGTAGACATCTCCTGGAACCGCCTCTGAGCCGACTATTAGAAGTATTTTATCTGGTTTCTTTAGTTTCTTGGCAAGTTCCTGGACTGGAAGGCCGTACATTGTAAGGTGGACTACTGTGAACCCCTCTTCCTTGTGTTTTTTGATTATGGGTTTGTAGGATTTGGAATATGTGGCAGTGAAGTCTCCGCCCCAGCTTTTGCATATTCTCCTTGCGCTCTCCTCAAGGCCAGAGTCGTGCTGGCCGGTGTAAACCATTGAGTTTGCACCGAAAGCTCTTGCTACCAGAGCGACATGAGTAGAGATTCTCTCATCCCTTGGAAGCCTGTGGCCAAGGCGAAGAACGTGGATTTGCATATAAAAGAAAAAATAAGAGGTAAAGAACTTATTTCTTTGTGACTTTCTCTTCCTTCAGCACCATCTTGGCAATCATGAAGATTACGAATGCGATGATGATGAAGTTTATCAGTTCCGCGAGGAAGGGCCCTACCCCGATTATTACCGGGCCAAGTGCCACCGTTGCAGTCTGCCAGCCCCCTTCGGGCAGGACAACACCCACAAATGGCATGATAATGTTGTCCACAAGAGATTTCACAAGTGTTGTAACCGCAGCGCCCATAATGAAAGCGACGGCAAGCCCAACTACTTTATACTCGTTCAGGAATTCCTTGAATTCTGATATAATTCCCATAGGGATTCACCTGGCGATACATCTCCCGCTCTTCTTAAAAATATGACTGGCATGGGGTCAAGGCCGCGTCTTTCTGGGCACGCTTCCGCTCACCTGCTGCCAGCGCTGCTGGAGAGACCTTGCCGTTCCTGATGCCGGACCGCTAACGACTCCATTAGCCGCCTGCTCGAGCGCTTGACGGACAGGCTCTGACTCCCTCGCCGATTCCGGTAGGCCCAGAGCCTCGCTGATATGGTCCTTTACCAATTCCACCACATGTGGAGGCATGTTCTGTGGAGGATTGTCTAGGAGCTGGTCAAGAGCCGAAGTGTCTGGTCCACGCCTCCCCTGGCGCAGGACATCCGCGGCTGTTTCGAGGGCATCGCGCACCCAGCCCCGCTGTTCATATGTCAGGGGCTGGACCCTGTTGACAAGGTTATTGAGACCGCTCTCAAAGCGGCCGAATGCCGCATCGAATACCTCCCTTCTGGATGGCAGGGTTTTCCTCATAAATGACATGTATGAGGAAACAGTTTAAAACCACTAAATGGCATTCCAATATCATGTATTTCGGCACAAATGGAGTCCGAGGCAGATTCAATGAGCTTGACCCGGCTCTTGCAATGAAGATTGCACAGGCTGTTGGGAGGCATTTCAAAGGAAAGATTATAGTCGCAAGAGACTGCAGGCTGACTGGGGGGGCCCTCAAAGCTGCAGTCAATTCAGGACTTACAAGCGTTGGGTGCGATGTCATCGACCTTGGCATTGTAAGTTCCCCAACAGCAGAATTCATGATAAAAAAACTTGAGGCTGATGGGTGCATAATCATTACAGCCTCGCACAACCCGCCTGAGTGGAACGCCCTGAAAGTTGTTGATGGGAACGGGGTTGCTGTTTCCAAAGAGCGCGGGCAAGAGATTGAAAAGCTGATGGAAGGCGAAGTCGTTGCATGGGACAAGGTCGGAACTATCAAAAGATATGAGAATGCGACCAAGGACCATATCGATTCAGTGAAGGGGATTGTTGGCAGTATCAAGAAGAAGAAGTTGGTGCTTGACTGCGGCAATGGAACTGCTGCTGTGATTGCCCCTGCGCTTTTCAAGCAGCTTGGAATGGAAGTCATGACACTTAATTCGCACCTTGATGGGACTTTCCCTGGAAGGCCCTCAGAGCCAACCAAAGAGAATGTGTTGGAACTGATTAGCGCTGTGAAATCATCCGATGCTGATGCTGGAATCGCCTGGGATTGTGATGGGGACCGCGTGATTTTCGTTGATGAGACTGGCGAATATGTCATAGGGGACAAGGTGTATGCTCTTTCGATAATCTGGAATGAAAAAGAGGGCGATGTAGTCACCACTGTTGCAACCAGCAAAGCTGTTGAGGATGTTGCTGCCAAAAAAGGCTCAAAAGTCAGGTACACCGCGATTGGGGCACCTTACCTTTGCGAAGAGATGCGCAAGGAACCTGCTGCCATTGGCGGTGAGGAGGTCGGCGGAGTTATATGGCCGGATTTCTGCCTTGCAAAGGATGGATTCCTGACCGCTGCGGTTCTTGCAAAGGCACTTGGGGAGAAGAAACTGAGCGACTGGCTAAAGGAAGTCCCAGAATACCACAATGTGAAGTACAAGGTGGAAGCGAGCGAGGAGGAAAAAGCCAGCATGGTAGAAAAAACTCTTGCCCATGCCAAGGCAAATGGACTGCGCTACAATGATATTGACGGAGTCCGGATTGATATGGAGGACTGCTGGGTGATTGTCAGGCCTTCAGGAACTGAACCATATGTCAGGATATTCGCTGAGGCCAAGGATAAGGAGAAAGCAGAGATGCTTGTAGAGGAATATGAGAAGATAGCCAAGGGCTAGACTACAGCGTCTCTTCGTTCATGCTCGGGTGGACGTCCCCTTTGAGCAGGGGCAGGACATCTATCTCAGCTACAGGATTCGGAATCGAATTAGTTGTGAAAACACCATCAGAGACATTCTTCAGTTTTTCCAAAGAGCCCTTGAGGAAGAATCCGTGCGTGGCCGCGCAGAGTACTTTTTTGGCCTTGCCATTCCGGACGTTTCCGACTGCTTTTATCATTGTTCCGCCGGTTGAAATCATATCATCGATGATTAGAACATTCTTCCCCTCAACATCGAAATTGCGCTCCATTTTCTCGATAGTACGGTGGGCCTCGTCTCCCTTATCATACTCTCCGCGGAGTTTTTTCATGCTCTTGCCGCCGAATGCTGATACCAGGTAGTTCGCGCCCTCATCAGGGGAGATGACCTCGAGTTCTTCCTCTCCAAGAAGCTTCTTGGCATGCTCAACGAGCAGCCAGTTTGTGCTGATGTTCTTGATTTTCAGGCCAGCATACTCAAACTCCCCCTCCTTTTTCAGGAAGTGGCAGTCGAGCGTGACCAGCCTCTGGGCCCCTGCGTGATTTAGCATGGAACAGAGCACCTGTGCGCTGAGCGCCTCGCCATCCTTGAATGTCTTATCCTGCCGTGAATATGGCAGATATGGGCAGTAGAGATCTGTCCTTGCTCCTACACGTTTCAGGGTGTCGAGCATGAGCATTGCATGGAATATACTGTTGTTCTGGTCTGGGTAGAGCCTGTGGAATAGCCGTACATCCTCCCCCTGGAGCTTTGATACATCATCTATGCGCACATAGCTGTCCCCATCCGGGAATGCTTTGAATTCGACGTTCGGCTCCAGCAGGTCCGAGAAGTTCGGGCTGATGATATCCTTGAAAAACATGACGAGATCCATGAATAGCAATAGTCTGGAGAGCATTAAAAACATTTTGTGGAAGTGCCATCCACAATTTTACCCCAAATGATACATTTAAAACCGTTCATAGGTAATATTCAATTTATGAGAGAGCCCAATCTAATTAGTCTTAGACCTAACGACATACGTTCATTCAGGGGCCTGGAAAAGCAGGTAACCCCTATGGAGCTTTCCAGGTTCAAATCACTGACCGAAGGAAGCTGCATCCCTTTGCACATCAACCAGGATTACGATGTGAAATTCGTTTCTGTTTTCCTTGAGCCCAAGGCACGTCTCAAGCACGTTGATGACATCCACATGAAGGCTCTTGCCATAGCCAAAAAAGAGGAGTGGAAGCTTATGGAGAGTGGGGCAAGCGGCAGATGGATAGATGGGGAGAGGCTCTCTGTGAAAAGCATATCATCTGGGAAGAAGAGCATAACTTTCATGAACAACATCCTTCTTCAGAGCGAGATACTTGCGATGAAGGGGCTGCCATTCGAACGCGTTGCCAGGGCAGGTGGATTCAGGTTGGATACCCAAGCACATATCCTGGCAATGGACAGTGGAAATCCTGTGATTCTTGTTGGGCGGCAAAAGAAAGGGCCAGGCCAACCAACTATGGAAAGCAAGGCGCTCCTAACTCCTTTAAGGGAGGAGGCTCTGTGGACTATTGCCACAAGCAGAGCACTGGACACAGATGTCCTAAGACAGCCTACTCTGCCAGAGCAGGCCTGGTTAAGAAACATACTCAAACAATTCGATGGTGAGGTGGGCCTCCAATCAGAATCTGCAGGCGATTCAGTGGGCAACGGATTCTACTGGGACCTCAAATATATCGGAACCACGATAGATTTGCACATGTCTGTTGGCGTAACCGGAATACTCGGCCTGATAGACACGAATCTTTCGCCTCAGAGTATTGATGATGCCAGGGCAGATGCCAGTTTGGTGCTTGAGGCGGTTCCGCTTGAGATGTATTCATTAGGGAAATTCCTGCAGGTTAACAGGGACAATATGGTGCCACAGTTCATAACTGGCCTCCTCATGCTAGGCTACGACTTCTGGGGAGAGGAGTTCCTAATCCATGCCGATAGGTAAAAAAATGTTAAATGAGAACCTTCATACATGGCGAAGGTACTGATTATTATTGCCCAGGAGGGCTTCAGGGATGAGGAACTTCTTGTGCCCAAGGAAATCATTGAGAAGGCGGGGCACATTGTGAAAGTCGCTAGTCTGAATCGGGCAAAGGCCACTGGTTCGATGGGGGCAGTAGTCCTTCCGGATATGGCGGTCTTTGAGGCAAACCCGGAATATTTCGATGCTATTGTTATTGCCGGCGGGCCAGGCTCGCCAACCCTTGCAAAGAACAAGGAGACGGTTGACCTTGTCGGGGCTGCTTTCAAGAAAGGAAAACTCGTATGCGCAATATGCCTTGGTCCGATGACACTTGCCGCAGCTGGAGTTCTCTCAAACAAGACTGCCACAGTATATCCAAGCCCGGATGGCGTCGAGGCACTGAAGAACGGGGGTGCCAACTATAAACCCGAGCCAGTAATAGTAGATGGAAAAATAGTGACTGCCGACTCCCCGCACAGCGCAGGGCAGTTTGGCACAACAATTGTTGAACTATTGAAAGAGTGAGACTATGATTACAATCAAGCATGAGGGTTGTATATTCTGCGTAGGTTGTTCCTCAGTCTGTCCGGTAAACGCGATAGAGGCTGACGGAACCAGGATGAAGGTTTATCCTGAGAAATGCATTGACTGCGGGTTATGTGTTAGGATTTGTCCTGCAAATGTCATCTGCATGCACAAGGGCATCAAAGACCCGAACGACCTTCCCAAAGAGTGATTTCAATGGATTATGACCATGATATTGTTGTTGTAGGCGGAGGGCCAGCCGGCTCTTCATTTGCAAGGATAGCGGCCCAGGCAGGAATTGATGTGCTTATCGTTGATAAGAGGAAGGAAATAGGAGTCCCTGTAAGATGCGGCGAAGGGCTTGGAAGGGGAGACATTGTAGGAAATGACCTTGACCTTCCAAGAGAATGCTACTCCACGCCAGTTGAAGGGTCAAAGATAATAGGCCCGAACGGAAAATCAATCGTCTGGGCAAATGATGATACAAAAGGCTGGATTCTTGAACGTAAAATATTCGATAAATGGCTTTGCGAACTTGCAGTTGACAAGGGAGCCCAGGTAAAAACATATACAAGGGCATTCGATGTACTGAAGGATGAAAAAGGGAACCCCAATGGTGTGAAAGTCAGCCATGGAGGGAGGGATCCATATGACATCCGGGCAAGGATGGTCGTTTCTGCTGAGGGAATGGAATCCATGATGGCAAGGCAGATGGGATTCAAGACTGTCCACGCGCTTTATGATGTTGACACCTGCTACCAGTATGAGATGAAGCCATATGACCATGAGAATCTGATTGAGCTTTATTTCGGAAACGCTGTAGCGCCAAGAGGATATGTCTGGATTTTCCCGAAGAATGATAAGAAAGCCAATGTTGGTATTGGCATTGGAGGAAACCTTGTCAGTGGAGAGAAAAGAAACGGGATTGAAGGCGCAAGGCCCAAGGATTATCTTGATGAATTCATTAAAGACAATGAACAATTGAAAGAGGCGAGCACCCTGCTTGATTTCGGCGGTGTTATTTCAGTGGGCGCTCCAATCAACGAATTCGTAAAGGACAATGCAATGGTGATTGGAACTGCTGCAAAGCAGGTTGATCCGATTCATGGCGGTGGAATCGGCCTTGCTATGGAGAGCGGAATCATGGCTGCCAATGTTGTTGCAAAGGCTTTTGAGAAAAAGGACTTTTCCAAGGACAACCTCTTTGAGTATGAGAAGATTTGGAGGGCAGGGCCTGGCAAGGTTGTTGAGCAGAGGCTGAAGGTCCGGAAAGTGCTTGAGAAAATGAACGATGACGATTTGAACCACATCTTCAACAACGTAACCAAGGATGACTTGAAGAACATCATGGATGGCAACTTCGCAGGAACTGTTGCCAAGATAGTAGCAGGCAGGCCCCAGCTCCTTGGAACTTTGAGAGCCCTTACGGGCTGATTTCTCCTTTTTTCATAAATCATATAAAAGGTTTTCAGCAACAGAGTCCCATGGATGAGTTTTCAGACGAAGAGAAGAGGCTTCTAGAGCCATTCATGACTAATCTTGACAAACCAGTATTCGTACTGGTCAATCTGCCAGAGGTCGTGAAAGGCGCTTTATTTTCAAGATATTCAAGGAGCGCGCGGTCTTTGAGAAAGGTTTTGCTCAAAGAGTTCATGCAGTCAGATGAGATAGATATGAGCAGCCTGATTGGCAGCGCTCCGAAGGAAACCGGAATCAGGACAAAAAAGGCTGAGGAATTCTATGACCGGATTCTTGTTGGCTATGGCGATGACTCTGTTGCCGAACTTGCCGGGGCGCACATTGCCCTTGAAGAGATTTCAATCATTGCCACAAAATTCGTTGAGGATGCCAGGATTGGATTGTCTCCTCTTGAGAAATCAACCAGATATGTCTACTTTGACAAGAAAAGGGCAGACGGCTCTTGGCCATACCTTCGGGAAAAAACTTTGATGGATTCTGAATTCTCTGACATTTATACAAAGGGATGTGACCTTTGTTTCGATACATATGCCAATCTTGTCCCAAAGATTTCTGCTTGGATTATGGAAAGGGAACCAATGGACAAGGAAACCAGCGAACGCGCCTACAAATCAACGGTACGCGCCAAGACATGCGACATACTAAGGGGATTGCTGCCGGCATCGACACTGACCAATATGGGATTCTTCGGCGATGGAAGGGCGTATGAATATCTGATTACCAAGATGTACGCTGATGACCTTCTTGAGATGAAAAAGCTTGGAAAAATGATGGAGGAAGAACTTGGAAAGGTGATTCCATCATTCGTGAAAAGGGCTAACAACAAGTATGGCATTGCCATGCAGGAATATTTCAGAAAATCAAGGGAAGACTTGGGCAGGATTGCAGAGAATTACCCGGGCGCATCTGGCAAAGAGGGAGTGAGGCTAGTTGATTATGAAAAGGATGCAGAGAGAAAGATAATTGGAGCAGCATTGTTCGCGCATCTTGAGAAGCCAATGGACGAAATCTATGCGATTATTGAGAAGATGAGCGATGATGAGAAGAATGCCGTGATTGCGGCCTGCATCAATGAAAGGGGCAACCGCAGGCATAAACCTGGCAGGGCATTTGAGCATGCATATTACACTTTCGATATTGTCTCAAACTATGGGGCCTACCGCGATATGCACAGGCACAGGATACTTACCCAGGAGAGGCAATTGCTCTCGCCTCATCTTGGATTCAAGATGCCAAAGGACATTGTCGAGGCTGGTTTCGAGAAGGAATTCGGCGATGTGATGGAGGAGACTTCAAACATTTACGAGCAGATTGCAAAGAAATTCAAGAAAGAAGCCCAGTATGTTGTTCCCCTTGCATACAATATCAGGTGGTATATGAGTTTCAATGTCAGAGAAGCCTACCACATGCTTGAACTCCGAAGTTCAATGCAGGGCCACCCAGATTATCGGAAAGTTGCACAGGACATGTTCAGGGAAATCGAGAAAGTCCACCCCAACCTTGCCAAGGGAATGAAATTCATGGACATGAACGAATATGGCCTGGAGAGGCTGGAAGCAGAGAAACGCCTGGACAAAAAAATGGAAGAGATTCAGAAGAAGTATGGCAGCTAAAATCTATCTTACAGGCGCCTCAGGAAGGCTGGGGCAATTCGTGCTTCAAAAAACAGGAGCAATTCCAGTCGTAAGAAAGCAATCAGGATTGAAAAATGAGATTGTCAGCGATTTTTCTGAAGAGGAACTCTCAAGGATTTTCGCTGATGCCGATGCCATAATCCACCTCGCAGGCTCAAGGGATTTCCTGGACATTGAAAAGGCCAGGAAGGGGAATGTGGAACTCACAAGAACAGTCGTTTCGGCAGCTTCGGAAAATACAAAGATAATATTCTCAAGTTCGATTTCGGTCTATGGGAAAAAGATGGCTGAACTGCCTGCTGATGAAAGTTCATCAGTCCACCCGGATACTGCATATGCAAAAACAAAGCTGGAGGCTGAAAGAATAGTCTCACAGCACCTGAATCACGTAATCCTCAGAATTGGACCTGTATATGGAGAAGGTTTTGAGGAATACTTCAAGGTTCTTCGGATGATTGAGAATGGGAAGATGAAAATCATCGGAAAGGGAGATAACAGAATTCCATTTGTCCATGCTGAGGATGTTGCTGATGCAATTGCCAATTCGCTGAAAAAAGGGAATGGAATCTACATTCTTGTAGGAGAATGCCTCAGCCAGAAGGAGATTTTCTCTATTGCGGCAAAGGCTCTGGAAGTGGATGCGCCGAAAAAGCACGTATCGCAATTCATGGCAAAGCTGTTTTCGCATTACCAATTATTCAAGAAGAACCATCTTGGAGGAAAGGCGGTTTTCATCCCTGAGGATGTTGCAGTGCTCTCCAGTGACAGGATTTTCAACTGCAACAAGGCAAGGAGGGAGCTTGGTTTTGCCCCAAGGCCTCTCAATAAGGGCATTTCTGAGATGGTGGATGGATACAGAAAGCGTAATAAAAGTTAGCTGGCAGTTTAAATCCATGATAAGGGAGATTTTAGCATTTCTGATTTTGTCCACTTTGGTAAGCGCTGCACTCGACCAGTCATACGTAATGACACTCGACCGTGAAGGAAACTCTCAGATTTCCAAGGGAATGGAGATAGTGGTATTCACAAATGAATTCACAGAAGATGATTTTGCGAAGGTAAAGGAAATCTGCGAAACTGATTCTGAAATCGATTGCAGTGTCGAAGGAAAAACAATAACCATTACTGAAGATTTCGTTCCAGGCCAGTATTATTCCTATAAGGCCGACTATGGAATCCCGTCAATAACATACGAACTTACAATCAAAAAAATCCCCACAGACACATTCAGTACCTCTCTTGACAAACTCTTCAGAAAAGCAGGGGCAGTTAATGGCTCTCAGAGCAGCTCCGGGTTTTCAATTGACCTGTTGAATGCCAAGGAAAACCAGGAGAATGCGAAATTCCTAAGGAAATTTGACGCAAACATAACATACCAAATCATGATGCCAATAGGAGTAAGCTACGCAATGGCAGGCAACACCACAGGTGTTGTGAATGGCAACTCAGTAATGTTTGATGTTGTTAGCCTCATGGAAGAATCGCAGCCACTTGTAATCAAAAGCAGCGAACTGAACATGGGTTACCTGATAATCCTGGCAACTGCTATTGTGCTTGGCGCCCTCGCGTTTTCGTTCTTCAATTCCAAACCCGTCAAAAAGACGACCAGGAAAAAGAAAAAATAGCTTTAAAAAAACAAAATCTCACCAAATTAGTGATAAAATGAGCGGTATTGTAGGTTATGGAGCATACATCCCAGTGTATAGGATAAAATCAGCAGAGATTGCAAAGGTCTGGGGAGAGGACACGGCCAGGATAGAAAAGGGCCTGGGCATCAAGGAAAAGGCAGTGGGCGGAGTTGATGAGGACACTGCCACAATCGCCGTAGAAGCTGCAAGAAACGCGATGCGAAGAGCAGGCACAGACCCCCAGAAAATAGGGGCACTCTATGTCGGAAGCGAATCCCACCCATACGCAGTCAAGCCAACAGGGACAATAGTGGCAGAGGCAATAGGGGCAACCCCAAACCTCACCGTAGCCGACCTTGAGTTTGCTTGCAAAGCTGGAACTGCAGGGCTGCAAATCACTTCATCAATGGTTGATGCCAAAAATATTGAATACGGAATGGCAATCGGCGCTGACACTGCGCAGGGAAGGCCAGGAGACGCACTGGAATATTCGGCAGCATCAGGCGGTGCCGCGTTCCTTAGCGGACCAGACTCAGAATCAATCGCCACAATAGATGCAATGTTCTCATTCACAACAGACACTCCGGATTTCTGGAGAAGGCAACACGCAGAATATCCATCACACGGAGGAAGATTCACAGGGTCTCCAGCATACTTTCGGCATGTAATCGGAGCAACCAACGGCCTGCTTGAGAAAACAGGCACCAAAATGAGCGACTACAATCACGTCGTATTCCACCAGCCAAACGGAAGATTCCCGCGCGAGGCTGCAAAGAAGCTTGGTGCAACACCAGAGCAGATTCAGATTGGACTTCTTACCCCGATTATCGGAAACACTTACTCGGGCGCATCAATGCTTGGGTTGTCTGCTGTTCTTGATGAGGCCAAGGCAGGAGAAAAGATACTCGTTACATCATACGGTTCAGGAGCCGGAAGCGACTCATTTGAAATCACTGTAACTGAGCGGATTGATGAGAAAAGAAGCAAGGCACCAACCACCAAGGACTACATTGAGAAAAAGAAGTACATTGACTATGCAACGTATGTCAAGTACAGGAAGAAACTGAAGGTTTAGCCTTGGAGAAAAAAGAACGCGCTCACTAACAATCAGTTCCTACCAGAGGAGAAAAAAATGAACAAAATAGTTATCATGGCAGCCTTGCTTGTACTGGCAACATGCTCTTACGCAGTTACAGACAGTGAGCTCCACAAGGACATCAAAGTGGATTTGATAAAGAGCAGCCCTTCTGTTGTCGCAGATGAGACTGAATTCATAGCATATCTGGTTTTCACAAATGAAGGAAGCCAAAAGCATGAGATTTCATTCACAGTTGTGACATCCAGCCTATTCTCCCATACAGGCCCAGGAACAATAGAATACAAGGAGATAATCCTTGAGCCTGGAGAATCTGTAAACTACGAGATACAGGTTTATGCAAAGGAGCTCGTCCTTGCAAAGAACCCCCTGAAACTCGTGATAAAGGAAGGCAGTGCGGCTGCTGTGAAAAGTGTTTTCGTAACTGGCACGCTTGAGAAGAAGTACATTGACATTGCCATGGAGAACTTCACTGTTTATGATGAGGATGAGCTTGGTTTCGTTCTCGTAGTTGACCCGTCTGAGGATTTCTACAACGTGCAGATAAATTTCGGATTGTCCAGCATGCCATTCCAGATTGAGGGGGATGACAACGTGAAGATTCTTCCATTCATCAGCGAAAAGACATATGTTCCGATAAATATGAGCGTGGACGATACTGCCAGCTCTCAGATTTATCAGGTCATGATAAACACCAGCGCAAATGATGCCTACAACAACGAATATTCCTCGGTAAGCTATCTTCCGATAAAGCTGGAATTCCCTGAGAAGGTGGCGCTCGGCAAGGTTACAAGTTCGCCCCAGAACCTCAAGAGAGACACCAAGAACAATATCATTGATGTTGAGATTGCAAACCAGGGAAAGGATGAGATTGACAATGTTGAGGCGCATTTGGTTGTAAGTGCAAGCGGATTTGACCCAACATTCTTCCGCTCAGATTATGATTTCATAGGAACGGTTGATTCAAAGGAGAGGAAAAGCGCGCAGTTCAAGCTTGATGTTGATGATGAAGTCGAATCTGGCACATACCAAGGAACACTGTATCTCTCATACTATCATCTAGGCGATCAGAACAACAAGAGCTTCCCCATTTCACTGAACGTGCAGAAGCTCCCCTATTTCGTTGTGAACCAGACAACCAATGAAAGGAACGAGAATAATGAAATAACATTCTACGTGACCAACCTTGGAGATGAGTGCACCAGTGTCGAAGTTACTGGTTTGACCAAGAACCTGCCGGTCACATGGAAACAGAGCACTGACAAAGCGGCAAAGCTTGGAGAGAATGAGACAAAGGAATTCAAATTGGAACTCAAATTCAACGAGCTTGCATCTGCCAAGGAATACGGGGTTCCGATAAGTATCAGATGTGTCTACAATGAGGAGCCGGTAATCCAGGAAGATGAAATCGCGGTGCTCAGCACAGGAAGAGAAGACAATATCCTCCCGGTGATTCTGGCTGCCGGATTCGTACTGGTACTGGCCATATTGGTTGGAAGGCACTTCTTCAGGCCAAAGAGGGAGGCCCCCAAAGATGGAAGTAATTGATTCTGTAGGAAGGGCATATCACAACGCTGTGCCGCAGTATGCGGATTTTCTTGAGCGTGAGAGGTGGGGTGTCCTTGCTCTTTTCCTTATTTTCATAGCGTTCATGGCAACGCACGCAGTCCAGCTTGAGGTGGATTCATCCCAGGACTCGTTCTTCTATGAGGATGATCCTGTAAGGCTTCGAAATGAACTTGTTGAGGCCAACTTCAACTCTGCAGATGCTCTGACAATATTCCTTCGTCTCGATAAAACATCAACTGACTTTGACAGGGTCCAGGATATTCAGGACCCCCAGGTGCTGGAATATCTCAATACCATCAAGAAGAAACTGATAGAAAAAGGATTTGTCGATTTTGTACTAACTCCAGCGGACAATCCCATCCTCTTCAATTCTGAGGGTGGAAGTGCCCTCATCCTCACATACATGGACATGGGCTCAGATGATGCGCAGCTAAAGGACAGGAAAGGACAGATTGAGGAGATAATCGATAACACCAAAACCCCCACTGGGATTTACTTGAGTGTTGGGGGAGCCCCGGTCATTTTCTCTGAAGTCTCAAAACTTCTTTTCAATGACCTGATTGTAACAGGACTTCTTAGTCTTCTCATCATAGCATTCTCAATTAGGATATTCTATGGCAGCAACCAGATGACTATAGTCAACATATTCATCCTGGTTTGTGCAATGATATGCATCTTCGGAAGCATGAAACTGATGGATGTTCCGCTCAACATTGCAACTGCCCTGATTGCAGTCCTGACAATAGGAATCGGGGTTGACTACACCCTCCACCTCCAGAATAGTTTTGTCAGGGGAGAAGGGAGAAGGAAATATGTCTTATCAGAGACTCTGAGGAAGGTAGGGCCGCCATTGACAATGGCCTTCATAACAACGCTTATTGGTTTCTTCTCGCTTTTCTTCGCAGGCTCAAGAATCATGGAGACCCTTGCGATTTCGACTTCTTTGGGAATTTTTTACGTTTTCATATTCAACATGACATTGACCCCGGTAATATTCCTGATTTTCGGCTCAGGCAAATCCGGATGGGGCAATTTCAGGAATCTGAAAAAGGTACTTTATTCGAAAATGCCCGACTTTGCAAACATCATAGGAAATTACACTTTTGTTTTCGCGCTCTTGGTCACGGTGTTCGCATTCACAGTGATGTATGGAATCACGATGGTCAATACTGAGACTGATTACTCTGGATTCATACCTGCAGATAATCCAATAATCATAGACATGAGCGAACAGGCAGATGCATTTCCTGGAACGACAAGCGCCATGAACATAATCATAGAGGCAGACGATGTTCTTGAGTATGAGGTTCTCAAGGAGATGGATGATTTTTCCAAAAGACTGGCTGGAATCGAATTTGTGGAGTTTGTAAGAACTCCTGCTGATGATATCAAGGCAATGAACAGTGGTCAGATTCCAGAGACAAGAACAAGAATTTCCCATCCAGACGTTGGTAATGACTACAAAATGATAAGGATGACAGTTGGCTTCAGCAACCAGATTGCCAATGACAATGAGGTTTTCTACGGAACGTTCATACCAAAGATTAGTGAGAAATTCCCCACAAAATATGAAACATATTACGCAGGCTCAGTTGCGTACAATACGAGGGAAAATGAGATTACTGAGTCTGGCTCGCAGAGCGTGACCATAGTCTCTTTTGCCCTGATTTTCATCATCCTTGTGGTTTATTTCAGATCTATCGTCCTTGGAGTTCTGATGCTGCTCCCAATCTTCCTTGCCATTATGTCAACAATGGGAATTAACGGGTGGACCGGAATCCCATTCTCACAAATTACATCATCGATATTCGGTATCATCATAGGACTTGGGATGGATTTCTCCATACACTCAGGCAATGAGATGCGGGAAGAGCTTGCGCGGGGGGCCTCTTATGCCGGCGCTGTTGAGGCAACGCATGTACACCTTGCCAAGCTGCTTTTCCTGACTTCAATTACTACTGTTCTTGGATTCCTTGCCCTGCAGTTTGCCCAGCTCAGCTTCCTCCAGGACCTTGGATTGACCCTGGCTTTCGGAATCCTGTTCGCATTCTTTTATTCAGTATTCCTGCTCCCGGCTCTGATAATCGTCTATTACAAGGCAAAGAGGAACATTTCGAAAATCCTGAAAAGGAACTGATTTCAGCGAAAATCAAATAAAGCACAATGACGCAAAAATAATCAAAACGGTTTTTGCTCTGGAATCAGATGATGGCTCATGCAGATAATAATAGATGGACTTCTACTCGGTTTTTCCATAGCGGCGCCCATTGGTCCAACCAGTATTGAGATTATAAGAAGAGGTTCCAAATACGGATGGAAATCCTCTCTGATTTTCTTTGTTGGGGCGCTGATTGCCCTTAGCATATATCTGATTATCGCTGTCTTTGGAGCATCTTTCCTGTTGCAGCCAGGCATGAACACCATGATGCTTTTCGCAGGAACAATAGTATTGTTCTACCTCGCATATGACGCGTTCATGGATTTTAGGGGCAAGAGCATTGTCTTTACCGCCGATACCCAAAATGGGCAGAATTTCGCTCCGGGTTTTGTTTTGACAATATCAAACCCCGCAGTACTGGCAATATGGGCTGGTATCATAGGGGCAGAACTGGCATCCTCAGGCTCAATTGAAGGTGGCACGGCACTGGCAGTTGGGATTCTGGTTGGTGTATGCGCATTTTTCATTTCCCTGATAGTTCTTGTCCACAAATGCAAAGACTGCACAAACAATAAGAATTTCAAGTACATCTCGTTGGTAGCTGGGTTTCTGCTACTCTATTTCTCATTGAAGTTTTTGCACCAATTGGCTATAGAAGGCGGATTCTTCGCATAATTAGGAAAATGGGCTGTTGTGACGTGCCATCACTTCTTCCGCATTTTCAGAAATGGAAAATGGGCCTGTCGAGATTTGAACTCGAGACTTCCGCGGGATTATTCCCTCTACGGCTAACTCAGACTGTCTAATATGAGTTGTATTAGAACGCGTCATATAAGACCGTCGCTCTAACCAGGCTGAGCTACAGGCCCATTCAGAGGAGAATTAACCGATAAACGTTTTTAAAACCATTAGCAGACAGAACAGGATATATGTATCAGGTTCTCAAGGGAAAAGAAGCTGCAGCGGCCGTGCTTGTTGAGGCAGAAGCTGCCGTGAAAAAGATGGAGCGGGCGCCAGGGCTGGCAATAGTGCTTGTAGGCAATGACCCAGCTTCAGAAGTTTATGTGAAAAAGAAACTCCAGAAAGCAGAGAAAATCGGCTTAACTACGATATTGAAAAGAATGGACGACTCAGCAACTGAGGAGCAGGTTCTCGAGGTTGTTGATAAACTTAACAAGGATGACAATGTTGACGGATTCATTGTGCAGGCCCCCCTCCCCAAACATATTGACTTCTCAAAAGTACTTGGTGCAATTTCCCCAGAAAAGGATGTAGATGGCTGGACATCAGCCAGCATGGGAAAAATGGTAAGCGGCAGTGATACATTCTACCCGGCAACCCCCTTGGGAGTTATGAAAATGCTGGAATTCTACAAGGTTGAAATCAAAGGAAAGAATGCTACTGTGATTGGAAGGAGCAACGTAGTTGGCAAGCCGCTTGCGCTTATGCTTCTTGCTGAAAACGCGACAGTGACAGTTTGCCACTCAAGAACAAGAGATTTGGCTGAGCATACAAAGAATGCAGATATACTAATTGCAGCAGTTGGCAAGCCAGGATTAGTCACGGCAGACATGGTAAAGGAAGGCGCATATGTGATTGATGTCGGCACAACAAAAGTCGGAGAAAAAATTGTGGGCGATGTTGATTTTGAGAATGTGATAAAGAAAGCCAATTGCTCGCCAGTTCCAGGAGGAGCTGGACCAATGACAGTTGCCATGCTTATTTCGAATGTTGTGAAGGCGGCTCTGGCGAAGGATAGACAGCGTTGATTTCATCAACTTTTTTCATGAGCATCTTGTGAACTCCAGAACCATACTGCATTGCCTTTTTCCTTCTTTGGAGAATGATATCCGGGACTCCGATTATTTTGCCTGCTTCCCTAAGGATTCCTTTTTTGAGTTCCCGATCATCCAAGCGCTCTTCAATAGGAACCGAGAACATGAGTTTTGAGATTTTCTTGTTGTAATATGGGAACCTTGCCTCAATGCCCTGCTTTCTGCAGACTTTTTTTATCCAGCCAATGTCCCTTTGCGGAAGTGTCTTGAATTCGTCTTTCAGTATTTTTGGTAAGTTTTTTCCTTGTTCCTGATATGCATAATAGCGCTCATAGCCAACGAACAATTCTTCTGCTGCTGAACCAAAGAGAAGCGCGTTGTGCCCCTTTCGCCTTTGCCTCTTTTGCTATGATGTTCACCGGAACGAGAATTTCTACTTTGAGGAAATCAAGCGGAAGCTGGCCATAAACTTTGGCATATGCATCCATTGCGGTTTCTTCATCGATAATGATTTTGTTCAATGGAAGGCCAAGCCTTAGACGCTGCCCGCTCGGCATACTCCAAATCAGGGCTTCCCAGAACGCCTGCTGAGAAAAGTTCAACTTCAGCATGGCGCTTGGCAATTGCTGCTATGATTGTTGAATCTATCCCGCCTGAAAAAGCAACAGCTACCCTGTCCTCAAGCGATTCCTGGACTGCGCAGCCTAAAAGATCAGATAACTCAAGAATCATAGGATTTCAACCTTTGAAAGAACATGAATAAAAATACTGCGGAAATGAGGTGTGTTGATTCTTTTTTATTAATGATAACATTGGACACTTGGATGTGAAGGTAGATGGATTTGGTTCTGCAGGTTCAATGAAGAATGTAATTGAACTGCTGGGAATTTTGATGGGTGATGGCTGGCTCGGCATATATGGAAGACCCAGAAGGAGAAAACAAGTCTGTTTCTGTGGCAATTTAAAAGAAGAAAGAGAATACCGAAAATACGTTCAAGCCCTTATAAAAACTACACTAAACGTCAATGGATATTATCAAGAAAGGAAAACCAACAATACCTACTACATAATCATCAACAGCGAAACGCTATTTGATTTTTTCCATGAAACTTATGATTTTCCAGTTGGTAAAAAATACTATTTTAACACCAAAAAGTTGCCCAAAACCTGGAACCTACAAAAAGTTTTGATACGGGGGATTTTCGACACAGATGGCTCATTCTTCTTGGACCGGGACATCAGATATAAAGTCCCATACCCTATCCTCGATATAACACTAAAAAATCAAGAAGTTCTAGAATGGATAGTAAATACATTGAAAAGACGGGGATTTAGAACAATAAAATACGGGAGGCACATACGATTAAAAGGACATACAAACATCCAAAAATGGTTTACGGAAATTTCTCCGAAGAACACAGTACATACAAAAAAGTATTCTCAATGGAAAGAAGAATACCATATTGGGCCCGTAGCTCAGCTTGGATAGATTGGGCTGGTGTTTTTATCAACTGCCCCAAGTCTAAAGCGACGCTCTCCTATGCGTCCGGAAGAATTGCCTTCCGAACTCCGAGACAGGCGAAGGTCAGGGGTTCAAATCCCCTCGGGCCCGCTTTTTTATTTCTCTAGGCTTTTTATTCTTTTTCACATAAACTATGTTAACCAAGACATAATAGTAACCACCTATCAGTCTGCAGTCTCGTTGGTCAAAAGAGGCAAATTCCCAAAAAACATCGATATTGTACTCTATGATGAGGCTCACAACTCCATTTCGCCCGAAAGAGGAAAACTGCATGGGCAGATTGCTCCTGTGGAAATCGGACTTACGGCAACGCCTGCTTATGATGAAGAGAGGCATATCTGGAATGTTTTTGATGATGTGATATATGAGATGGATATCCAAGAAGCCATCGAAATGGGAGTGCTGAGTTCCCTCAGGGGATATGTCATTGAAACAGATGTTGATGTGACAGGTGTTAGGCTCAAATGTGGAAACGGATATTTGAATGAAAAGGATGCTGAAAGGCACCTAAATGTCATTGCAAGAAACCAGGCAGCAAGAGATTTCTATCTGGATGGCTTCAAAGGAGTTCCAACAGTCGCATACTGCTTATCAAGAAGGCACGCAGAAGAATTTGCTGCATTCCTCAGAGCATCATATGTCACGGCAACATTCGTTCATGGCAACCTAACACAGAGAGAAAGGAACTATCGCCTCCAGGGTTTTGAGAATGGCTCTTATGATGTCATAACCAGCAGAGATGTGCTAATCCAGGGATGGGATTCTGAAAGGCTCTCCATGTCCTTGAATCTGAGGCCCACATACTCAAGAGTAGTAAAAACACACATGGTTGGCAGAGTGATAAGAGCAAGGCCAGATAAGGAGTCTGGAGTTGTTGTGGAATTCCAGGATAATTATTCAAAGGGGCAGCAGCCAGTTCTTGTGCATCATCTTTTCAATCAGCTGCAGTATCGGCAGGGTGGATTGGTAGCTGCGCCTGAAAAGAAAAAAAGAGATGAAGAAGAGAGAGTAAGAAGGGGCGGAAAAGTCATAATATTGGGTGATTTGAAAGTTACATCCAAGGTCGTAAAGACGGTCGAACATTTTGTGAAGCGTGTGGCTCCTTTGGTTGATTCCGATATTGACTTCAGAGATGCGAAATTGCTTAGGGAGATATTGGAATCGTGCAGTGATTTTGATTACAGGACAGCCACATGCGATGACTTCTATAACATGCATTTTTCACATCCGAGCTTCGGCGGGACCGGTAGAACATTACTGCGCAAACATCTGAGAATTGATTCCAAAACAGCGCTCAAGATGAATAAAGAGGACTATGAAAATTTCATCAACTTTGTATTCGAGAATGAGGTTTGTGGAGACATCCTAGTTGATGAAACTATATTGACAGAACTGGATCCCGATTTGGCCTCTTATTCGCCTTTTGACTTACTAGACAGCAAAAGAAAGCAAGAAGCTGTAGTGAGAGCACTTTCGGCATGCCAACGAAGTGACGCAGAGGCAATTAGGTTAAATTTTGGTGTAGATGGTAAAGGAGACCATACCTTGAAAGAAACTGCTTCAATTTGTAGAGTCTCAACCACCACAATCCAAAACAGGGTAAATAGAGGGATAGAAAGACTTCAGGAGCCACATGTTCTTAGAAGATTCAATTTATCTGACACGGTGGCTGAGGGAAAACTTGCAAAGAATATGATAAAGAGGGCTATGGATAGGTCAATACCACCACATATACGAAGTTTAATGGTGGAAGAGCTAATTGAGAGGTTCCCGATAGGATTGCCTTGGATATATGTTGGATTCATGATGGACTTAAGTTTGTACCCGAAAGCCAGGATTAAAGCCGGCGAAATGGCCATCAAGAATTTCTCAAATGACCTGGGTTATTCGGCTGGATGTTTGGATTCGAGGTTATTGATATTGGGACAATTCATCAGGACGCCGGGTTTACCGATAAAAGTCCGATTGGCTGCTGAGAAGGTATTGCTTGAAGTAACTACTGAAGGCCTGGGCAGAGAGGCCACTCTCAAATATTTACCATATGTTCCGATCTTAGTTAGCCGGAAGGGAAAAGAAATGCTAAGAAAGGCACTGGGAGATTCAGCTGCTCGAACAAGCTCCGAACATCTTTGGGACGTGTGTCTAGGCAATGAAAAAGAGGAACTTGTCAGGGAGATAGCCGGTTTGGAATACCTGAAAAGAACCAGAGAATACAAATTTACCTACCTGGTGGAAAGAAAACTTAGGTCTTTGGCATTCGGACAGGACATCCCCGAAGAAGTAAGGAGAGCAGCAAGGGAACACTTAGGGAAAGCAGAGGATGAAAAGAGAAAATTGAGAAAAGAAAGGCAACACCACTAACCGTCCTCTAAGAAAGCAAATGGACCCTAACTAGAGCGTTTATATTATTTTTCACATAAATTATGATTAACGATACTATTCCTCTAGGTGATATTATGGATATGAAAGAAGTTAGCGAGATGCTCGGGGGTCTCGTAAACGATTCTACAATACCGAAAAACATCAGAAAAGCACTCTCAGAGGCCAAAGGCCGTCTTGATGGAGATGATGAGATAAAATTGAAGGTCAGTGCGGCCATCTATCTTATCGAGTCCATTACTGAGGACATCAACATGCCTGCCCATGCAAGGACGCAAATATGGGCTATAATGAGCGCGCTGGAGTCGCAGAAATAAATGCTATCTGCTCTCTCCTCCAAAGGGATAAGACTTACCATGGAGGCAGAGGAGCTTGTTAAGACAAACCAGTCAGACGAACTTCTGCGGAAGATAATCTCCCTCGAGAAGAACCTGATCTCCAAGGAGGACTTGGAACCTCTAATTCAGATGAAGGTAGAAGTAAGAAGGCCTTCTGGATTCGCCCCGATTGCAAAGGAACACTCATCAACCCTTAAAGTCAATCACAAATACGACGTCACGGGAAAATCCAGGACCAAGGGCGGCGTGGAGAATTTTGTCAGCAACTTCAGGAACCGCTACGAAAGGCTCTCCAGGATGCTAAGAAGAGTCGGCAGCGGCGGAAACGTTGACCTTGGAGATATTGGAAGGCATGTCAATGAGAAAGTGCGCGTCATAGTCCTTGTTTCCGACATCAGAGAAACAAAAAAAGGGAATCTGCTTTTCGAGATTGAGGATTTGACTGGCACTTTCAAGATTGTTGTTTCTAAGTCAAAATACAATGAGAAGATGATTGAGAAGGCAAGATGCATCCTCAAAGATGATATTGTAGCATTCACAGGGAAAGTGCTTGAGCCTTACATGATAGGGGAGGATGTGGAATGGCCGGATTTGCCGGTTATTCGTGAAAAAAGAAGGGCTGAAGTTGACCTCGCAAGCGCATACATCTCAGACATTCATTTTGGAAGCAAGTATTTCCTTGACAGGTATCTGAAAACATTCGTCGACTGGCTCCATGGCAAAGGGGAGGCAAAACAACTGGCAGGGAAAGTGAAATACCTTCACATCGCCGGAGATGTCGTCGACGGAATCGGCATTTACCCAAATCAGGAGAAAGAACTCCTGGTAAAGGACATTTTCAAGCAGTATGAGATGCTTGATGATTTCATAGAAAGCCTCCCAGATTACATAGAGGTCATAATAGGCCCTGGAAACCATGACGCTGTGAGGAGAGGAGACCCTCAGCCAGCTCTGGGAAAAGACCTTGTCAAATCAGATGTTACCCTCGTTGGAAGCCCGTCCTGTTTCGAGGTTGAAGGGGTTCGGCATCTCATGTACCATGGCAACTCAATAGACTCCATGATTGCCAATATACCAGGAATGTCATACATGCACCCTGAGAAGGTCATGGCAGAATACCTGAAAAGAAGGCACTTGTCCCCAATCTACGGCGGAAACCTGATAATCCCGGAGAATGTGGACTACATGGTTATCGACGACCCACCCGACATTTTCCATGCCGGCCATGTGCACAAGAACGGCTATATGCAGTACCGTGGAACGTTGATAATCAACTCTGGAACGTGGCAGGATAGGACAGATTTCCAGGTGAAACAGGGCCATGTCCCCACCCCGGCACTTGTGCCTATTTATGAATTAAAGTACGGCCGGCTGCATACGCTGGACTTCAAATCTTGACTTCGACGAAGATACGTTTATAAATTTAGACTGCAAATCCTCATTTGACAACATTTATCGTGGTGGTTTAATGTCCAAATATTTAATCGCAAGACAACTCTCCGGAAAAAAATTAGTGACTAATGAGGGCGAGGACTTCGGCAGGCTAGTTGACATAGCAGTCAACGAGGTTAGCGGAAGGCTAGAAAACCTCGTTGTAGAGCCCAACCCTGACAGCGACTTCGCGTCAAAGCTCAGGAAGGACGATGGCATGGTACACATAGCCTATGAAAGTGTTCTTGCAGTCGGCGACTTCATTATCGTCGAGAAAAGGAACATGAGTTACTAACTTTTTACATTATTACCCCTTAGGTGGGCTAAAGCCCCCAATCTCTATTTATTCTCAAAAAAACTGCTGTGAACTACCAATGGCCGAAGCCATTGGCTTCCTGTTTCACTGAAGATGCTTGCATGCAGAGGCTTCTTCTCAGCCAGGCTTGACTTTCCCCAATTCCTGAGGTAGCTCTATTGAGTATATTTATCGCTGCGTTGAGATCTCTATGCATGCTTGCCCCACATGGGCAATCATGCCACCTCTCTGCAAGTCCTTTCTTTTGTATTAGTCCACAGCCACTGCACTCCTGTGTGGTATGGGCAGGATCCACCAGTACAACCTCACAACCAGCTCCTTCCGCCTTGTAGTGAAGCATGCTGAGGAACTCTGCCCAACTGCAGTCCAGTACATGTTTTGCAAGGAAACCTCTTGCCATTCCAGCAACATTGAGGTTTTCCAATGCAATGAAAGAATATTTCTCAGCAAGCTTTCTGCTGATTTTATGAAGGAAATCCCTTCTTTTGTTGGCAAGATTCTCATAGGCTACTGCTACCTTGAGCCTTGCTTTTCTTCTGTTTTTGCTGCCTTTCTCTTTCTTCGATAACTGCCATTGCCTATCTCTCAACCCCTGTTCTGCTTGCTTCAGATGTCTTGGATTTTCAATAACTGCCCCAGTACTAAGATAAGCAAAATATCCTATGCCAAGGTCGATACCTATAGCTGCTCCTTGTTTCTTCTTAGGTGGTTTGCTCTCCATCTCAGAAGTAAAGATAGCAAACCATTTTCCAGAGGGGGATTTCTTTATCGTCAATGTCTTGGTTGTGCCCAGGATGTTCCTGTGCTTTTTGATTGCAATTTTTCCAATTCCAGAAAGAAGCAGTTTATCTCCTAGCTTGAAGCCAAACTGGGGATAGGTGAAAGATTTCACCCTTTCGATTGATTTGAACCTGGGGAAACCTACCTTTTTCCCTGCCTTCTTTCTTGCAATTACTCCCTTCGAGGATTTTGTAAGCCTGTCAGCGACATTCTGTGCAACCTGGGAGAAGAGAACGGTTTCCTTTGTCATGAGATATAACTCTCTTCTTGTTGGGAACTTTTCAGTTTTTTTATGATATGTTTTTGTATACTCAAGAAGAGAGTTCCAGAGATACTTGCATTCATGAAGATAACTGTGCAACTCCTTCTCTTGGATTTTTGAAGGGTACAGACGGTATTGCCATGCTCTATTTGTCCCCATAAGAAGAATAGCAAAAGCAGATTTATATGGAAGAACCAACACACCCCATGTCCGCGGAAATGATGTTTGAAGGCACTCTCACCCCACCTCTAAACAAGTGGAATTTTCCGTGCCTAAGAACTTAAATTAGGATTTGTCCTATTATTTACCATATGCAGACGTACATCGCAGGGATAGACGAAGCTGGCAGGGGGCCCGTTCTTGGACCTTTGGTTGTTTGCTGCGCATTCTGCAGAAGGGCAGATGAGAAACGCCTCAAGAAACTGGAGGTGCGTGACTCGAAAAGACTCAGCCCTGGCCAGAGAGAGGCGATGTACGCTGAATTGAAGAAATTCTGCACCTTCAAATGGATTGAAATCAGCGCAGCTGACCTGAATAAGCTAATGGCTGAGCTCTCTTTGAACGATATTGAGGCTAACGCGATGGCAGACCTGGTGAAACAGGTTGATGATGCTGATGTTATGATTGACATGCCTGACCGCTATTCCTGGACCTTCCGAGGCAGGATGCAACGATTTGGCGTGAGCCGCTTTGAGGCTGAGCACAAGGCAGATGACAAGTACCCGATAGTTTCAGCAGCATCAATCTGCGCAAAAGTCATAAGAGACGGAAAGATAGATGAGATAAAGAAGGCCACATGCGATTTTGGAAGCGGCTACCCTGGAGACAAAAAAACAATGGAAGCGCTCCGGGATAAGGAGAAACTAAAGATGCTTGGGCCATTCATCCGCAAAAGATGGAAGACCATAGAAAATTTGAGCCAAACAAAACTATTTGAGGGAGACAATGATTAAGGTCAAAATAATCAATGACAGCATCACATTTGAGGTTCCAAAATCATCAAGAATAGCTGATTATTTGCCTGAAGACTGCGGCATTATGTTCGGCTGCAGAAGGGGAACCTGCGGCACATGCTTGTGCACAATCAGAACAGGCGAAGAGAACCTTGTGGCAGTCAGCCAGCAGGAAGAGGAGACTGTCCGCAAAGCAGGCGGGATACCGACTCAAAGGCTGGCCTGCAGGCTCTGGACAAAAGAAATAGAAAAAGAAGGGGAAATAGAGATAGAATACTAGTTCTCAATCGCGTTGACAGTTATCTTTCCTGTCATTGCCTTGTGTGTGGTTGCGTAGTATTCGCAGTCGATTGCCTGGTTCATTGTGAGAGTTACGCTCTTTCCTGATGCAAGTATGTCAGTATCAAATATTTCCTTGCCGTCGATGAAACAGGTTGCTGAGCGCGGGAATGAACCCTCGTTCACAAAAGTTACCTTGTCTGAGACAGTAACGGTCAGTTCAGCAGGCTCATAGGCGAAATCCTGAATCTTGACAGTGTACTCCTTTGGAACATATACCTCAGGTTCTTCCTCCTCAACAGAGAATGAGACGCTCTTCGTTATCCTTGGAGAATATGAAGTTCCGTCATTATGTAGGAGCTCAACCTCTGCGGTGTGTGAGCCTTCTTCCATCCCTGAGATTACGTAAATCTTGCTTGAGGATGTGTCTGTTGCACCATTGTCAACCGTAATCTTGAAGTGGCCCTCACCAATTTTCTTTGAGCCGCCCTTCGACCTTAGGATGAGGTTGGATGTACTCATCACAAGATTGACATCTCCAGGGGCAGTGTCCACCATCAGAACCTCACCGCTAAGTGGGCTCGTTATTGAAAACGAAGGCGTTGGAGGCGGTGGTGGTGGAGGTGGCGGAGTCACATTCTCAGTCACGTTCACTTCTTCTTCGAATATTACACACCCGGTAAGGGTGATTGAAGCCAGTAATAAAACAAGCACGAGTGATTTCATGGTGAGATGTACTAAGCTTCATTATAAAAACATTACCCAGCCGTCTATGAATGATGATAAAGGCAGTTCTGTTTGACTTTGACGGAGTCATTGTAAAATCTGAGGATGTTCACAGAAAAACTTTCATGGACCTTATGACAATGGAGATTCCAGAGGAGAGATGGTTCAGGGAATTCGCTGGCACCGGTTCGAGAAAGATTTTCAAGAAGCTCCTTGATGAGAAAGGGGAAGAAAAGGACCTCAATAATTTGGTTGATGAAAGACGGGACATGTTCAACGGGTATGTTGAGGGCGGGAGAATCCCGGAGATGCCTGGCCTGACTTCATTCCTTGACAGCCTGGATGCCTCAGGGATAAAGAGCGCGATTGTTTCCGGTGGGCACAGGGGCTACATAGAAAGGCTGATTGAGATGCTTGGAATTGCAAAAAGATTCCAGTACATTGTCAGCGCTGATGACATTCCTTATCGGAAACCTGACCCTGAGCCGTTCCTGCTAGCTGCCAAAGAACTTGGAGTCCGGCCTGATGAATGCCTGGTTATTGAGGATTCTTATTCAGGGTGCCAGGCGGCAAGAAGCGCGGGATGAAACTGGTGTGGATGAGGCCATACCCAGAAATGAACGCTCCTGAATGTGATTTGGCGATTGATGATTTCACAAGCCCGAAACTGGCCGAATTCATGAAACCCCAATAGTTATTAACTCTGAGGAGCATAATATTTCTGGTCGGAAATTCCGTCTCAAGGGATTTATATGATTAGACTTGAGCTGGACCGAAAAGCCATTGTTGTGAAGGAACCATCTGCGGTTACTTCTTTGCAAAACGGTTTTTACGGTCAGATGAAAAAAGGAATAATTACACTCGCGCCAGAGGAAGCGCTGTACATCATGGATATCAGGAATGGCAGATGCTATGACAAGGCAGGGAACATCTACTCTTTCAATGAGGTTGCCGCATTTTTCCTGAAAAACAAGAAATTGCTTGCCAAATATCTTACATATAAGGACTGGAGAGACAAGGGACTTATTCTCAGGCCCCCTCAGGAAGCTGAGGGCAATTATGGAAGGACAGTCCTCTCAAAGTATGAAAGTTCGAAATTCAGGATAGATTCATTCTCATTTAACGGCCTGTTTTTCCCCCAGGACCTGATAACCCTGATTGATGAGGAGAGGGTGGGCAAAGAGCTTTACCAAAGGTATTGGATTGGCCAATTCGGAACTTACAAGGCAGCCCACAGGGGAAGGATTAGCAAGCTCGACATTTTCGAGACAATATTCCTCCTTCGCCACGGGAAATTGAGGCTGAAAAACACCTCGCTCAAGGAAGTTGAGGCTGCTGCCAAGAAGAGAATAGAGTTCTTCAATGACCTCTACCTTGTTTACGAGGACTGGAGAGGGCGAGGGTATGTCCTCAAGACAGGCTTCAAGTTCGGGACCCATTTCAGGATTTATTTCCCAGGAGCATCCCCTGTAAAAACAGAGGAGAAATGGATGCACTCAAGACATGTCATCCATGTGTTCCCAAGGAAGCATAAGCAGATTATTTCAGAGTGGGCAAGGGCAATCAGGGTGGCGCACAGCGTGAAGAAGACCTTCATACTCGCAATCCCTGGAAAGAAAACGCCGATAAAGGTGAATCCAAAGAAACCAAGGCTGGATTTCCTCCTCTATCACAGGAAAAAAGGCGGAATTGAAACTCCTAGGGACGGCACCCCCAAGTACCTGATGTATTCTCTTACTGAGGATGAATATATCGGAGGGGAAGAGCTTGCAAAGGCTTTGGCTGAATGTGAGCACTATGGCCTTGAGATGATGATGGCCATAAGCGACCGGGAGAGCAGCGTCACATATTACCTGATTAGGAAAATAGACCTTCCTGGAAGCGAATACGAGTACTTTGAAATCGAATGGATTCAACCATAAATGTTACTGAACAAAAACAATAACAGGTGAGAATAATGGAAGTAAGAGCAAGCCACATTCTTGTGGAAGATGAATCAAAGGCAAACGAACTGAAAAAAGAGATTGACGGCGGATATGATTTCGCTAAAGTTGCAAAGAAGAACTCAAAATGCCCAAGCGGCCAGTCTGGCGGTGATTTGGGATTCTTTGGCAAAGGAATCGATGGTGAAGGAGTTTGAGGAAACGGCATTTTCACTTGAGGTCGGCCAGGTCTCAGAGCCGATAAAGACCCAGTTCGGGTACCACCTTATCCTCGTCACAGAGAAGAAATAGTTATTTAAAGTAATTGTTTCATAATTTGTAATGGTGTGTATATGAATAAGGTAGCCTTATTGTCCGTGTTGCTTCTCGTAACGCCAGGCTTTGCTGCCATAATTGAGTCAGGAGACAATGGCGTGCAGTTCGCAATCGATACTGCAGATGCCCAATGCAATGAGGAGAATGTTCAGGCGGTTTACCACTGCCTTGGCAACATTGTCCGCGTAGTTTCATCTATCGAAGGCGAGGGCAGCACATTCTACAAGCCAGACGGCAGGGTTATCCACTGTCCGATTGCTCCGCCATCAGAGATGGGAGCAGAGTGTCTCCAGATGATGACCCCTAATTACTGTCCTACCGAGGCAGAGTGCGGAAACGCCACTGTGCCACAGGTATTCCCAGGGCAGAATGACACACCAGAGCAGACAGGGGACGATGACTACTACATAATTGAGGGCGAAGAGGTTGTTCCACAGGAGGAAGAGCCTGTACCCGAAGTTGTGCCAGAGCCTGACCCCCAGCCGGTTAAGACTGAAAAACCGCCTAAACTGGAAAACAAAGAGGAAGAGATTCCAGCAGCCACTGAAAATAAAGTGGACAACCTGCTAAGCGACCTTACATGGGTCATTCTCATCCTTGGCGTAGTTTCAGTTGCAGTGCTGTTCATGCTTTTCAAGAAGAGCATTAACGAGTGATGAAACATGATTCAGAAGAGAAAAATCGAGCAGCCCAGAACGAAACAGGAAGGAAAGTCAGAATTTATGAGAAGAGGCCCATTCCCAAATCAGAAGGAGTTTGATTTGCATCTGCTTTCAGCGTGCCTGAGTGGGAGAACGACACTTGCAAAGGATGCCCTCGATAAGGGAGCTAACCCGAACGCCAAAGACCCTGATGGAAAAACAATGCTCATGATAGTGGCAATGGAAAATTTCTATGAGATCGGAAAGCTCCTGATTGCAGCGAAGCGGACGCCGCGGCAAAAGACAAGAATGGATTCAGTGCGTTCTCTTATGTCGAACATGTTCGGTAGCAAGGACATGAGAAGGCTGCTTGAGCGAAGTGGCTTAGCTCTTTGGAACTTTGACTTTTCTTAACCAGCCGTTTTCTTTCAACAGAAACTAAGTTCAGACCATTCTTTGTCAGTGAATTGGTAGTCCAGGACACTTTCAGCTTTGGATTTGTCGATTCGCATGAATGTGGTTCCTTTCTTCTCGCAATACTTGACAAGCTTGCCAGCCCTCTCATGCGCCTCGCGGAAAGGAACATTGTTCATTGCAAGGTAGTCTGCGATTTCAGTTGCCTGGGCAAAGCCTGAATCCAAATCAGCCACTATTTTTTCACTATCGAATTTCATGCTGGAAATCACAGTACCCATTATCGCAAGTGAAGAGTTTGCGGTTTCGATTCCCTGCATTAGGGCATACTTGGTCTCCTGCATGTCGGAATGGTAGCCTGAAATCAAGCCCTTCTTGACTGTGAGGACATGAATCAGGTTTCCGTAGACCCTGCCAGCTCTTGCACGTACGAGCTCCAGGATATCAGGATTCTTTTTGTTTGGCATGATGCTGCTCCCAGTGCATAAATCATCAGGCAATTGGATTAGCCCTTTTTCAGAGAGCCAGATTATTTCTTCTGCCAATCCTGAGAGGCGTGCCATCATTATGCTGAGGTTGGAGAGCAGTTCCGCTTCCATCTCCCCCCGAGATGTGATTGTGTCAAGCTCGTTTTCCTGGACGCTCTCAAAACCAAGAAGCTTGGTTGTGTATTCCCGGTCAATATTCCAGTTTGTCCCTGCAATTGCGCATGCTCCAAGAGGATTCTTGTTCACTCTCGAATAGCAGGATTTCAGCCTCTCATAATCCCTCTGCAATCCATGGACAAGCGCATCTGCCCAAAAGCTTACTGTGATTGGCTGGGCGATTCTTGTGTGGGTATAGCCTGCCATTGGCCCATCATCGAGTTTCGAAAGGGCATTCTGGAGGGATTTGATTCCTTCCATTGACTCAGTGATGCCATCGCGCATATACATGCGCATATCAACAAGCACCTGATCATTCCTTGACCTTCCAGTGTGCATCTTTTTTCCATGAGGGGTCTTGGCTGTTACTGCGGCTTCGACATTCATGTGCACATCCTCTAAGGGACGGGTCAAGGACAAGCTCTCCATTTTCCCAATCAGCAAGGATTTCTTTGAGGGCAGCAAG
This sequence comes from uncultured Microcaldota archaeon, assembly GCA_963791815.1. Classification (GTDB taxonomy): domain Archaea; phylum Micrarchaeota; class Micrarchaeia; order Anstonellales; family Bilamarchaeaceae; genus Bilamarchaeum. The sequence continues at coordinate 83,890 of CAWBTT010000004.1, forward strand.
GATTTTGTCTGCTTCCTCTGGTTTTAGGATTTTCTGCCTTCTTGAGCATTTTCACATGGGCTATGCTGCCGAGAATGTCGTATTTGACAAGCTTGGAGTCTAACCCGATGTTCTCAACACTGTTGAACTCAAGAACTTCCTTCTTCGGACCTTTGGAAAACCGTCCGCCCCAGAGCTTCTTCATTTCTTTAGCCTCGCATGATGAGTGATGGCGTTGTGAGCCATCAAACGTATCGCGTTTATCTTTATGAAGCCTTCTGAATCCTTCTGGTTGAATCCTCCCTCAATGTCCATGCTGGACAAATCCTTCTCGTAAAGAGAGCTTGGGGATTCTCGCCCTTCGATTGTAATATTGCCTTTGTAGAGTGAGAGATGCACGACTCCGTCGATGATTTCCTGGCTCTTGTTTATTGCGGCCATCAGGAATTCCATCTCAGGAGAATACCAGAAACCATAGTAGACGATTTCCGCGAATTTTGGCGCGAGCATATCACGAAGACGCATGACCTCACGGTCCATTGCTATTGATTCAATGTCCATGTGGGCTGCGCGCAGGATTGTTGCTCCAGGAGTCTCATATACCCCTCTTGATTTGATTCCGACAAATCTGTTCTCAACAATGTCTATTCTTCCGATTGCGTTTTCTGCGCCAAGTTCATTGAGATATTGGTAAAGTTCAAGAGGATCCGTCTTTACGGTGCCATCGTCCTTGTTCACAACCTTGACAGGTTCTCCGTCCTTGAAATGAATCTCAAGCTTTGGTTTCCTTATCCGGCGCGTCCTTTGGAGATTTGGTCCATTTGAATATGTCGGCACTGGGAGCAGTCATTGGATCCTCAAGGACTCCGGACTCATAGCTGATGTGCATGATATTTTCGTCCATGCTGTATGGTTTTGCATGTGTCGCAGTGACTGGGATTCCCTTTTCTTTGGCGTAGTTCAGAAGGTCTGTCCTTCCCTTGAATTTTGAGAGGAATTCCTCATCCTTCCATGGAGCGATTACCTTGATTTTTGGGTTGAGGGCGTAATAGGTGAGCTCGAATCTGACCTGGTCATTGCCTTTGCCGGTTGCTCCGTGAGAAACGTACTGTGCTCCTTCCTTTTCTGCTATTTCAATCTGTTTCTTTGCGATTACTGGCCTTGCCAAACCAGTTCCAAGAAGGTATCTCCCCTCATAGATTGCGTTTGCCTTGATTGCCGGAAATATGAAATCAGTGACGAATTCCTTCTGCAGATTCTCAACATAGACCTTTGATGCTCCGATTTCCAATGCCTTTTTCTTTGCTGCTTCGAAATCCTCATCCTGGCCAACATCCGCCATGTAGGCGATTACATCGTAGCCTTTTTCGACTAGCCATTTGAGTATGCACGAAGTGTCAAGTCCTCCCGAATATGCTAATATAACTTTTTCCATTATCAAAACCTCAATCTAGGCGTTTAGTTCTGAATAGTGTTAGCCCGAATCAGGCTTATAAGTATTCCGTAAAACTTGTTACATTTATATAGAGTTTTGTTACAAATAGAACATATGGAAAACATCTCCAACCTGGTCTGGCTATATGTGAAGAGAAGGCCATACCTGAAAGAAGTCATCCGCGAGGGAGTGGTCAATTATTCAGCCCTGGCAAGAAAAATTTCAATTGAGGCTTTTGGAGATGTCAAAAAGGAAAACGCTATCAAGATGGCGCTGATTCGGCTCACAAAAAGAATGGAGGATTTGGAATCTGATATTGAAGAAAGAATACTCCGACTCCTGAAAAACAGCTCAATGCTCATCAAAAGCAAGGTGGCCGTGGTCATCTCCACAAGGCAACTGGAAGGGGTCAAACCCCTCTCATTTGCCAAATCTGGAAGGAACATCACATACATAATCGAGCAGAGGGAGCTTGATGGGCTTGAGAAGAGGCCATCCCGGGTAGAGGAGAACCTGAACCTGATTACAATAGAGAGCCCTGAAGAACTAGAGGAAGTTCCAGGAGTGATATCCTACATCCTTGGGGCTCTTGCTTCTGAGGGAATCAACGTCGTTGAGTTCATCTCATGTTACACTGACACTCTTCTAGTCATTCGACAGGCTGATACCGAAGCGGCATTCAGGATATTATCAAAGATAATGGAGTAACATAATTTTCAGATTCTCTCAAGGATTTTCAAAAAAAAACATTTATAAAAGTTGTCTGGTTGGGCTCTCTAGAAATGACTTCACAAGGCGATACTAGTACGCATTTGTGAGGAGAACGGATTGATAGAATGAATAGAAGAAACTCTAGAGTACGGAATAATAGTGGAATGTCCAGGGGACGGTTCCTCAGGACTGCAGGATTGGGCGCAGCAGGCGTCGGAGCCACCATGGTAGGAATGAGCGGCGTCGCAAGCGCTGCAGCATATAATGAAGGCCCTAAAACAATAAATGTCGGGGGAGTCTTGGCCGATGTTAAAACACGTCCTGTAAGTACTCCTGGCTGGGGTCCAGGTTATTTAAAGGTAGCTAGCCATCCGGATTTCTATGGTTTTTGGCAGAATTCGGCTCCAGCTGATGAGAACGGAAATTTGATAGCAGACCACCCGATTAATGCGACTATGCATCCCCTAACAAACCAACCATGGCCAATGCCTTGGGGCATTGAAGCGGATTTTGCCAGGGCAATTGCTGCGGCTATATTTGGATGGCAAAATGCGTTCAAAATTCAGTGGGTACCAACTGACTCAACAGACAGATTCGTAAAACTATACGACAAATTTGTCGATGTGAGCATCAGGACATGCACCAATACAACAGACCGAGACACCGCAATAGCCTTTACATCTGCAGTTGAAGGGTCTGTTGAGGCAGGTTTCGAATTTATGCCCACGTACTTCTACGATGGCGCCAATGTGTTATTATCTGAAGGCGCACCAGCAACTGCGAATATCGCGGTTGCAGCTCCGACAACTTCTTCTGAGGTTCTTGAGGCGGCAATACAAAGATTCGGTTTGAGCTGGAATGTCGTTTCTGTGGGTGCATCGACTGTGGATGCTAAGAACGCTTGGGCTACAGGCACTTACAATGGAACACCAATACATGGATTCTGCACAGACACTAGCGGTCTTATCGCTGCTGCTCTGGAATTCCCAGATGTTCCTGCCAGCCTCTACTTCGCTAACCCCCTCTCTAAAGAGCCGCTCGCTGCATTTACGAGGGAAGATGATCCGCACTGGTCTGACCTTGTAAGGTGGGTTTTCTATGTGCTGCTTGAAGCTGAAGAACGTGGCATCACCCAGGCAAATGTAAATGATGCTGCAAATGCAGACTTCGGAAAATTCACCATCCAGAACAATTCGGGCAAATACACCTACCAGGTTCTTGGTTTGGGTCCTGAGTGGGCAAAGGACATCATCAGGGCTGTCGGAAACTACGGCGAGATATATGAGAGAAACCTCTGGGAGGATGCCTGGTATATTTTCAAGCAAGTGCCGCCAGTGAATGCATCTCCTAATGCAAGACCGCGCTGGACAACCCAAAAAACCAGAGGAGCAAACGACATTTGGACAAATGGTGGACTGCTTTACTCGCCTGCCTTCAGGTAACCTTTTTTTCTTTTTCATCTTTTTTATTTTCTACAAAAAAACGATTTCTTGAGCTTTCATTCCGCCTATTGGGAGCGAATAAAAACCTCACTAGTGAATGGAATCCATGAACCCGATTAAAGCTATTGGAATGGCCATTGGCGGGGTCGTCATTGGTATAATGGTAGTCGTGGTTGGAATCATCGGAATATTCCTTTTCGCGATTCTTGGGGCGCTGATTGGCGCTATTACTGGATTCATACTTTCTTACACTCCAATTCTCGGAGATTTGGTAAGAGAGGGATTCACAGCAGTGCTTGAGGTGCAGAACCCAGACCTTGTCTCAATAGGCGCAATGCTTGGTTTCATTGCAGGATTCTTCAAGAACTGGAGCGGTGGGACCCACCATGAATCTCATGAAGATAAGAAAGAGTCGCCCTGCGATGACTGGTCTTCAGAAGACATCCCGGAAGTCCACATCGACGTAAAACCAAGAAAGAAGAAAAAGTAATAGAATCAGTTTCTATTTTTTCTTTTCGTTACTTTCTCGAGCGTTGCCATAGCAACCGCAGTATAGGTTGTTCGAAGAGATTCTGATGCCACCCTCCTCGCAAATTCTGGCACCTTCTCATCAGCTATTATCGACGCAACTCCAGCAAAATCAAGTTCCTGGCTAAGAAGTGCTGTGGCTCTTAATCCGCAGGTGATGGAGATTTCCCTGGGAATATCCTCCCTTCTTGAAGTTTCCAGCAGCTCTTCGACCTGGTCGCTGTAGAGAAGGTCTTGCAGCAGTGAAATGGCCCTGTCTTTGGCCAGTGTTCTGACGTCATCATCCAATGTTTCCAATCCATTAATCATGCTCAGACCGGCATAATCCCCAGTTTCTTCAAACAGCTCAATGGTCCGGTTTGCTAAATGTTCCCTTACAGAAGGAGGCAGAGATTCGTCTGATAATATCTCCAGATATCCTTCTTGAGTGGAGCTAATTTCAATTTTTTTTATGGCTGCCTTCTGGATGTTTCCCTCAGCGAGAACTCGGAATTCCCCACCTACAAAAGAATCTTTGGCCAGTGCAATTAGTTCGGGATAAGCACCAGAAAGTGTTAGTTGTCGTATTTCTTGTTCTATTTTAAACTTGACTTCAACGTAGGCCCTTCTAAGGCCCCTATCATGACCTTGGTCGCGCAGTTGTTCAAGATACGAACTAGCAGCCTCACGAACCGCATGCGGATAACGAAGACCGTTTGCAAGCATGAAGGCATTCTGTGCCCTTGATTTAACGAATCTCTGGACTTTCATGATTTCCAGGGCATCCCATGCGAATTGTTCTCTCAAATCAGAAGGGAATTGTTCGCATACTGAAAGTTCCAATAGTCTTTTGATGCGGCCTTTTTCCTTGCTAATCCCCATAATAAAATCATCTGCCGCAATTACCAGCAAATCATAAAGCGATTGCTCATGCTCTAAATCAAAATCTTGAAGCAGCCGCTCAACATTGAAGAACTTATTAGGATTGCTCTTCAAGAACTTTTCAACACCGCCGATTAGAGAGGTTTTGGCATATTCTCGAACTTCCTCGGGTATTTCAGGGTCTTTGGCTAAGCCAGATAAAATTTTGATATGGTTTGGATACTCTGCCAGTTGAGAATGATAGTCAACCAGCAGCTTCCCGACCTTCAAACGCAGGCCATATGAAAGTGATTCTCTCCTAAGAGCAGATGAAAAGAGTTTTTTTGAAGTGGCTCCTAGATAAGGTATAACGCATAAATCTGTAGCCTTGTCCAAAGCGGCCTCACGAACAGATTTTGGTAAACGGAAACTCCGATACATTTTTTGAAGATACTCTGAAGCGACATCCTCATCAGATTCAAAATAATCTAGGTGTTTGATTCTCTTTCGAAAAAAGTGATACAGTCGAGGGCTGTCAACACCTTCAGCAATAAAACGAACTGCCGCTAGTCCGGCCCGCTCTCTTGTCTCAGCGGAAAGGTCCTGGCTTTTTGCACATCTTTCCAATCCACCTACATCCCTGGACTCCAATAATGCATTAATCATTTTTTCTGAGCCAATTCTGGACTCGTGTAAAGGCTCGGCATTTGTACCCTTTTCTTTAGGTGCTTTGCTGGCCTTGCAGTTTAGCTTTCTACCCTTCATACCCATGACCAGACATTAATATACACAATAGGGATTATAAATGGGTGGAATAATCAGAATATCGGGCCCGGGGGGATTTGAACCCCCGGCCTACAGCTTTCTCCAGCCCATTAAAGGCATAGAAGGCTGCCGCTCTATCCAAGTTGCTCAAGCTTTCTGAGAGTTTTTGGTTAAGGTTTTTCCCAAAAAGCTTACTGAGCTACGAGCCCATCAAATAAGATAAGAAAAGAAAAACTAATACTCGTCGTCGTCTTCCTCTTCCCACGAATCCTCGAAGTCATCATCTTCGAATTCTTCCTCTTCGTCCATAAGTGACACCTGGGGCATTACTCCTCGTCCTCTTCTCCCCATTCTTCCTCTTCGAAATCATCATCTTCCCATTCTTCGTCTTCGTCCATTAGTGACACCAGCGAACCTATAATGTAGAACGTATTTAAAAGATTTCCAGTGCGTTTATCGACGAAGAGGCCAAAATCATGGATTTACTAAGGATAAACTGGCAAACTGCCATTCAAAATTGCGAGGAACTTTCAGGCAAAATTGACTTCAAACCAGATATAATTGTAGGAATATCAAGGGGAGGGCTGGTCCCTGCAAGGATTATGAGTGACATCCTTGGTATTAGGGAAGTTGCCATACTCGGGATAAGATTCTACAAGGAAATTGGCAAAGCCGAAGAAAAACCAGTGATTACCCAGGATATCTCAATAGACATTAGGGAAAAGAGAATACTGATTGTTGATGATGTTGCTGACAGCGGCAAGAGTTTGATTTTCGCAAAGGAATACCTGAAAGAGGCAAAGGAAGTGAAAACAGCCACACTGCACTACAAGCCAGTCTCAGAATACAAGCCAGACTATTTCGTCGCAAGTACGACTGCCTGGATAGTATACCCATGGGAAATACACGAGATTGAGCGCGAGCTTACTTCAGCCTAAGAGCCTCTAAGTCCGCTATTGCCCTTGTCTCTTTCCTCATCATGCTTCCGATTGAGCGTGAGAACTCCTCGGTCTTGTTCCAGTCACCGTGCATTGTAAAGACACGCTCAGGGCTGGGCCGAAGGTTCTTCAGGTAAGCCATGAGCTGCGCGCGGTCACTGTGTCCTGAGAATCCTTCTGCAGTCTCGATTCTCATGTTGATTTTCAGGGACTTCATTTTCCCATCATCACCAAGCATCGGAACTTCCTTCATCCCCCTCTGGATTTTGCTTCCAAGAGAAAGTGCGCTCTGATAGCCGCAGAAGACAAGAGTGTTCTTCTCATCATCTGCCAAAAGCTTGAGGTATTCGTACGAAGGACCGCCGGTAAGCATACCAGATGGTGCCAGAATGACTGCAGGCTCATCAGGTTCAACTATGCTTTCCTTGCTCGTTCCCTTTGCCACCTTTAGTATTGGCGACTCGAATGGGCTCCTGTCTGAAAGGATTCTCCTCTGGAGCTGTTCTCTCAGATATTCAGGATAAGCAGTGTGGATTGCAGATGCCTCAAGCACCATACCATCGATGTAGACTGGCATATTGAAATCCGGGTCCCTTCTTGCGAATTCCTCTATAACGAGCATGATTTCCTGAGACCTTCCTACAGCGAATACAGGTATCAGGACCTTTCCGCGCTTCTCCGCTGTTTCACGGATTATGCGCATAAGCCTCTTCTCGCTTTCAAAGCGGTTCACTGAAATGTCGTTCCGTCCACCATAAGTACTCTCAATGAAGAGAGTTTCCAATCTGGGGAACCTTGTATTGGCTGGCTCAAAGAGCCTTGTGAAGCCGAATTTGAGGTCTGCTGAGTAAACGAGGTTGTGTGCTCCTTCACCTATATGAAGATGTACGCTTGAACTTCCAAGGATGTGCCCTGCATTGTAGAGGGTCATCTTGATTTCAGGGGTGATGTCAACAACTTCCTCATAGTCAACAGTAATCACGTTTCGAAGTTCTCTCTGGATGTCCTTCTTCTTGTATGGAGCATCAACATTGAAGACCTTGTTGCAAAGGTTCAGGTAGTCCTGCTGAAGGAGTGCCATGAAGTCCCTCGTTGGGGGAGTACAATAGACCGGCCCTTCATACCCATATGCAAAAAGGTATGGAAGGAATCCCATGTGGTCCATGTGGCCGTGGCTGATAACTACCGCATCAACGTCTTTCATTGAGAATCCTGCCATGTTCAGGTATGGATACGCTTTGGTTGGATCTGAAGTTGCAGGGTTAACACCGCAGTCGATAATCACTTTGCTGTGCGGTGTCTGGACCAGCAGACATGAACGTCCGATTTCCCGGAAACCTCCGAGTGCCATTACACGAATCCAGTCTCCTGGAGGGGATGACTGGCAGATTTTCTTTCCAATAGTGACAAGGAACTTCTTCCGGTCAGCTGCTTCCATAACGGCGCTCTTGCGAACTCCGTCCAGAGTTGCTGATGGCATTGTTGGGGCCCTCAACGTAACTGGTGACCATTTTGTCCTTAGCATGACTTCCTTCAGGATTGAGCCCCCCTTACCAATTACAAGGCCTGGCTTGATTGCCTCAATCCTAACTTCGCACATCTCAGGAACAAAGGTGATGCCCTTGATTTCAGCCTCTTGCGGAACTAACTCTCTGATTAGTCTCTCTGCTTTGTCTGTCTGCAGAAGTTCCTTTGGGTCAACACGAATCGTGACCTTTTTCTTTAATGCGCTGGCAAGCTCTTTGATGAGCCGGTCATTCCTGTAAAATGCCTCAATGTTCTTGATGTAGATAACTGTGGAAAGTCCCTCAGGCTCGACCTTTGTGACTTCACAGTCTCGTGGCATTATCTCTTCAATCTTTTTTACAATATCCTTATAGTGCAATTTAGTACACCTCACAAATGAATATGAAACTTAGTTAAAATGAAAAAAGAAAATTAATCTCTCAAAAGTTTGCGCACTTCATCCTTTTTCATGCGCTTGAAGCCAAACTTTGTTACTACGCAGACATCGACACGCTCACCGCTTGCAGCATCTCTTTTCATTGCAGCTGAAACGGCCTTTGCCGCGACCGGCAGGTTTGTGGAAATGGGCTGATCCTCTACATACATTTCCTCAAGAACACCGTATGCTATTGGAGAGCCGCTTCCGGTTGCAGTCATATTCTCCTCAGTCATGCCACCAAGCATGTCAACTGAAAACAGCCTTGGCCGCTCGTCATGACCACCAATAAGGAGCTGCACAAAGAACGGGAAGAACTTGTTCTGTGAAAGTATGTTGCCAAGCAAAGTGGCAGCTGCCTCAACAGAAATCTGTCTTTCATGCTTGAGCTCATATAGCCTTATTTCAGCAGTCATCCACCGAACAAGTGTCTGAGCATCGCCAACGCTTCCGGCTATTGTCATCGCAACGCGGTCATCGACTGCATAAATCTTGTCAATGTCCTTGCTTGCAATGAGGTAGCCCATCGTGGCCCTTCGGTCAGAAGCCAGAACTACTCCATCCTTGCAAACCATCCCTACAGTCGTGGTGCCCGTTTGAACACCCTGTACCTGTTTTGCGCTATCCATGATAATCAACTTGGGAGAATTATGAATTATTCATAATTAACAAAATTTATAAATCCCGCTGAAATAGAAGAATATGTTATTATTAGTGGTCAAAAATATTTATAAAACTGCCTGTTTTGGCTGGTGGTTAGTCCTCAGGCTTGACAAAAAACTTTTCAGCCTTCATCGCGCTCATTACTATTCCTGAAAGGAGCAGGCCGGCAAGGCCAATCATGAGCCAGTCGTGAAGATTGAGCGGCACAACCTGGAACCAGCTGTTGCCTTCAGCAGTATACAGAACGGCAAGCTGAAGGAGCAGGCTAAGAGCTATTGTTATGTGGAGCCATTTGTTGGAGAAGAATGGAGAATTGTACCTCCAACGGACAAGGTAGACGCTAACCGCCTCAAGCACAACAAACCCGGTAAAGAATATGGTGTAGGCCTTCAGGATTTCATCTGCAAAGAAGTAATAAGCATAAAGGCCGAGTATCACGATGGTCTCGATAATGCCCATCCAGGCAATGAAATAAAGAGTATTTTTGTTAATCAGGCGTTCGGATTTTGGCCTGGGCTTTCTTTCCATAATCCCATCAGCGGGAGGGTCCGCGCCCAGGGCAAGGGCGGGCAGGCCATCAGTAAGAAGATTAATCCAAAGCAGCTGAACAGCGATTTTCGGAGCTAGTGCCAGCGGGGAGATGGTAACTATGAATATTGCCAGGACTTCCGAAGTGTTTGCCCCTATCAGCAGAGTGACAAACTTCCGGATATTGTCAAAAGTCCCCCTCCCTTCAGATATCGCATTTCGGATGGAGATAAAATTATCATCAAGTATTACTATGTCGCTGGCCTGCTTCGTGACCTCTGTTCCGCGGATACCCATCGCAATTCCAACGTCTGAGTTCTTGATTGCGGCCGCGTCGTTGACACCATCACCAGTCATGCAGACAATGTGCTTGTTCTTTTGCAATGCCTGGAGGAGCATGACCTTGTGCTTTGGGCTTGTCCTTGCGTAGATGTCGACTTTTTCCACAGTTTCATGGAATGAGGGTTCGTCCAATTCGTCAATGTCATTTCCTGTGAGAACTTCCCCTTTGAAGCCAAGTTCAGTCCCTATTGCCTGTGCGGTGAAGTGGTTGTCACCAGTAATCATGATTACTCTTATTCCGGCTTTTCTGCAGTCTTCAATGGCTTTCCTGACTCCCTCTCTTGGCGGGTCAATCATGCCCATAAGACCAAGGAAAACAAGGCCGGACTCCATCTCTTTTTCTGAGTCTGATTTTGGATTTTCCTTGTAGGCAAAAGCAAGGACCCTGAGCGCCCCTTTTGCCATATCCTTATTTTTCTCAAGGATTTCTTTGACGTCTTTGTTTTTTAGTTTTGAGAGGCCTTTCGGGGTCTGATATTGGGTGCATTTGGAAAGCAGGACCTCGGGCGCTCCTTTTACGAATGAGTATTTCTTTCCCTTGAAGCTGTTCAATGTTGACATGACTTTTCGCTCTGATGAGAATGGGACTTCGCTGATTCTTTTGTGTTCCTCCCGCACCTTGGTCACGTTCATTCCTGCCTTGAAAGCTGGAATCATGATGGCGACTTCTGTCGGGTCGCCCTTGAAATGCCCGTGAAGCTCCTTTGCATCGTTGCAGAGGGTTGCGCACTTGAAAAGCATGTCAAGGTCATCCACCTTCCCATTCCTGGAGATGAATTTGCCCTCTTTTACGAGCCCTTTTCCAGTGACGTCAAAGTACTTGCCAGGAAGGCGCACGGCCCCTGGAAGGAAAATCCTTGTCACAGTCATGACATTCTCTGTCAGGGTTCCGGTCTTGTCTGTGCAGATTACATCAACGGCCCCAAGGTCCTGCACAGTTGAGAGTTTCCTCATGAGGGCGTTCTGCTTGAGCATCCTGTTAGTCGCGATTGAAAGGGCCAGGGTGACCACGGCTGGAAGCCCTTCGGGGATTGCCGCGACACCAAGTGCTACTGCAGTTGTGAAAATGAATAGCAAGTCTCCAGTTCCAAGTATGATATTGGTTCCTGCTATGATAACCAGCATTCCTAAAACAAGGAAGGAAACTTTCCGGCCAATGTCTGCCAGCTCTATCTGGAACTGGGTTACTTTGGGAGGCGCCTCAGATATCTGCTTTGCGATTTTGCCGACTTCGCTGTTAAGCCCGGTGTCAGTTACAATTGCAAGCCCCCTCCCCCTCGTAATGACAGAGTTCATGAAAAGCAGGTTGCTGCGCTCAGCAAGTGAGGTCTTCTCTTTGACTCCCCCAATCCTTTTTTCTGAAGGCACGCTTTCCCCAGTCAAAGCAGATTCGTCTGATGATACTGAGAATGCCTGGAGAAGATAGCAGTCTGCTGCGACCTTGTCTCCTTGACGGATGAGCAGTATGTCCCCTGGAACGACATTCTCCGAATCGATGTCAAGCTCTTTCCCATTGCGCACTACAGTGGCTCTTGGAGCAGACATCTTGGTAAGGGCCTCGATTGTCTTTTCCGCCTTATACTCCTGGAAAAAGCCGAAGATTGCATTGCCAAGAACGATTATTGCTATCAGGATTGCGTCTATGTAGTCGCCTTCGCCTGGCTCAAGATAAGCTATCAAAAATGACACAAGGGCCGCGGCCAGAAGAAGAAGGACCAGCATATTCTTGAACTGCTCAATGAATATTTTCAGGGGGGAGATTCCCTTTTTGATGCTTATGGTGTTGCTGCCATATTTCTCAAGGCGCACAGCAGCCTCTTTATCAGTAAGGCCATTCTCCCGAGATTTTAGTTCCGAAAGAACTTCCCTGATTTCAAGGCTGTGCCATTTCATTGGAACCATTCTTCCTGCCAAGGAATAAATTAGTTCTGGAACGGCACTACCTTGAGCACGGTCAATTCAAACCTGAGAGTCTCGTTTGCAAGATTGTGGTTTGCATCGAGCGTGATGTTCTGGTCTGTGACATTTGTCACAAGGAACCTCGTCGGCATCCCAGTAGCTGGGTGGGGGAGGGTATACGAACTGCCCTCGTAGAGAAGATACTCGATTGTGACATTGTAAGTGTCGGTGGTGTTTACAACTTTTTGAGGAATCCCGCCAAGCCTGAATGAATGGTTAAGCGGCATGATGTAGAAAAGGGTTACATTCTCCTCATTTGTGTTGTTGATGAATACAGTACCGACTTCAGTCTCATATGCCGTGCCGACAGTGATATCCAACCCCTGAGATTCAAGATATTCCTTTGGAACTGTCTCGAAAACGCTCCTGTCGTAGTATCTGCCCACGGTGATAACTTTTGACGGGTCATATGGACCATAGCCCCTCGCAGGGTCTACTGTAAAGGTAACGGTCTCGTTCACCCTCAGGCCAATGGTGTTGATAACGAATCCGTCGATTACGCCTTGATTGAATTGCACTGTGTATGTGAATGGCTCGTATTTTCTAAGTGGGTTGTAAATTCCTGACTCGTTTGCAAGACTTGCGTTGTTAGTGTCATATACTGAACCATTGACCCAAAGGGTGTAATTGACCCAGACCGTGTCTCCAAGGCTAACGGTATAGTTAGGAGGGAGCACAGTTGGAATTACTGTGGTATTGTTCGCCGGTGGAACAACAACGGAAGTATTGTTCGAAGGAACGTCAGTAACGTTCACAGTAGTATTATTACCCACAACCTCTGGTTCGATGCAACCGAACAGAAGGACCAACGCAAGAAGCAAGACATATTGACGCATCATACACACCTTTTGAATATTTGGGGTCACGGAGATTCGAACTCCGATATGCAGGTTTCTACGGCCACAAATGTCCTGTAAAGGACGGGATCTGGAGCCTGCCGTACTACCTGGTTATACTATGACCCCGTTAGTGAACTAACAGGTCAGCCTTGAACAAGCCGTTCAAGCTATGACCCCTCATAGTTTGCAAAACCACCAGAACATGACATTCATCAGTTCATTAGAATTGTCTGTATACGACAATTCCTCTGGCTCTGCGTTTGTATTCTATCAATGATAGCACATTTAAAATATCATCATTTGCTTCGGGATTTGCCTTTCCTTTTTTGATTTTTTTTCACCAGTAAAAAAGACCTAAGATTCGAATGAAGTAATAGTGGCGCTTATTCTCTCTTTTACTTCTTCAGGAGAAGGATTTAGTTCCTCCGTAGTAAAACTGCCTTTGGTCAAATCTATTTTTTCAAAAATTTGAAGGTAAAGGTTGTAGATTATTTCAAGACTAAGAGCATACTTAGGCTCTAAATCAAGATTATCCAGTGTTGATCTGGCTTCGCTCCTATATTTTTCTGCGATAGAGTGGTATTCTCTCATCAAATTTCTGAATTCAATTGGAATTTCACCGCCAGCAGCAACAGATTTCAATGTTGATTTGGTTAGTCCGTTTTTCTCAATCAAATCATCAGCAAAATAGTTTAGATTGTCGTTTTGATCCTTTTGGAAATCCCTAACTATGTGTACCAAATAACAGAAAATGGCCAATGGACGGGCGGCTTCCCGAACATCGAAATTTGGATTATTGTATTGCCCATTCTCCTTTACAGTTCCGCATAGATGCATGAAAATTGATGCTGGAGCAATTGCAGCCCCTTCACAATAATCAAGAAATGAATTGAATGTTTTGAAACCGTTATGATGCACATCATAAATCATGGCTTTGGATAATCTCTCCCAAGGCCAGATAGGAACATGGAATTTTAATCTCGTCTCTGCCAATTGCAATTGAAGTTTATCTTGTAGAACATAAAACTCGGAGAGAATTTGCTGCTTTTTTGCTTCTGGTAAATCCCTATTTGTGTCTACAAGATCATCAAGAACTCTCATTGACTTGTAGCATACCTTGAAGGCATCATAGCGCTCATCATCCCAAAAATGGGCAGCGATATCTAATATTGGATTTTTCAGGATTTGTTGAAAATCAATATCTCTGGCAGTATTTGGCATTGGGGGTTATAGAGGAGGCATAATTTTTTAAGTTACTTGGGCTCCTGTTTCAGACTGTCTTAGGGCAATATATCTGAAAGAATCTGCTGAAAAAGAATATAACAGTTGAGGGAGATTGTTCATCCATGGACACCAGAGAGCGGTTAGTCGAAATAGCTAAGGACAACAAAACAATTCTTTGTTTCGGAATTGACCCTGACATGACCAGGATTGGAGATAAGGCAAAGGGAGAAACTCCGGAAGAGAGCCTGGGTCCATATTTCCACGGGATACTTGAGAAACTTGTCGAGGAGAAGGAGATATCTGCAATCAAACCAAATTACGCTTTCTTTGCCCAGTATGGGTTTGGGGGCCTCTATGTCCTTGAGGAACTAATCCAGCACTATGGCAAACATGTCCCAGTGATTCTTGATGCCAAACGTGGAGACATTGGAAAAACAGGAATTGCTTATGCAAAAGAGCTCTATGATTTCTGGGGAGCTGACGCTGTTACTATTAGCCCTTATATGGGAGAAGACTCGGTTAAGCCGTTTGTCCGTGAGGGGAAGCTAGCATATGTCCTTTGCAGAACATCAAACAAGGGAGCATCTGACTTCCAGGAGTTGAAAGTTGGGCAACAAATGCTCTATGAGAAGGTCCTTGAAAAGGCAATAGAATGGAACTGCGGCATTGTCGTTGGGGCAACAAGCGATGCGATTAGGGGGATTGTGAAAAAGACTGAGAACAAGGTTCCAATGCTCATACCTGGAATAGGAGCTCAGGGAGGCGACCTTGGAATGGTCATGGAAGCGATTGCGGGAAATGCCGAGATTCACAGGATAAACGCATCTTCATCAATTGCATACGCGTTTGAGAAGCATGATGGAAACCCAGCTGAGGCCGCATTGAAGGAAGCGTCAAAACTAAACGAGACCATCAGAAGGCACCTTTGAATATATTTAAATACACTATCAGCCATTTATTATAATGGATTAAATGACGGGTGGAATCACAAGAAGAGAGCTTATTTTTCGAAAATTGCCCACGGCAGTAGCTGCAGTGGCAGGCAGTTGCACCTTTCTTGGAGCTGCCAATGTGCTAGCTGAACCTATTCAGAGGCATAAAATGAGTTTGAAAGAGTATACCAACCACCTCCTGCTCCAGCATTGGGACAGGTTTCTAAAATTGAGGGAAAAAGAATTTTCAGAATTCTGCGGGGGGCATTTTCTGGACAAAACAGATGGCGAGGTTGCACACGGGTATGTTGCCTCATCGTTTTTCCATGAACTCATCAGAAGGAACGGGATTCTGGGAAACAGGTATATGCTGATAGGTGAGAGGCCCGAGAGAATACTGAAGGTTGATGGCGAAATCCTCGCACTATTAACAGAGAAAGAACTGGAGCTTAGGGGGCCAGGAAGAATGCTTAGTGACATGTTCTCCGGAAAGCCGAAGTATGCGCTCGAAGATGGTAGCAGGATTCATTGTTTTGGAGACTGTGATGAATACGAGATGGCATACGCAACTATCGTAAAAGCAGTCGGCATCAATGCCAAGGTAGTTATGACTGAGGCCAGCCATGTGAACACCCAGATTGGGATTGGGGAAAAGAAGATTCTAGTGGACAATACCAGAAACATGTTCGGACAAGGCGTTGATTGTAAAGGAAGGTGCAAGGACTACAAAACTGGTGAACTCGGATTCATAGAACCGCAGAAAGCAAGTATGTATATCAATAGAATCAACCGAATGGCAAGGGCAGGCACCAATGTTAGGATTTATCCGAAAGGAGAAAAAAGAGTGGATGAAAAAATAGACAGTGCCCTGAGGCGCTGGGAGAAGGCTACTGAAGTTTCAGCATATCAAGAAGAGACTGGACTATTGCCCAGTTCACAAAGAGCACATACAGAAGAAGAAGGAACAACAGGGTCCAGATGATGCGCATCTTCTTTTTCATAACCCATTTGTAGTATTTCTTTACCGGCTTGAAAAGCAGGAATGAGAATATCTTTCCGACTGCCTTGAGTATGAAATCAAGGAATTTGAGCAGGAACTTGAAAATCCCGTCCCAGATTGGAGGCCTTTTTTTCTTAGGTTTTTCTATAGGTTTTTTCTCTTGTTTAGGTTTTTCCTGATGGATTGGAGGTTCCTTTGCCTCTTGTTTCCTTACTACTTTTTTGGCAGGCTTTTCCCTTGCAGCTTTAGCATACTTCCTTGCCATTGCAGGGTCAGAAGCTTCAATCAGTGTTTCGTCAGGAACTACTCCCATAGTCGTTGCAGGGGCAAACATTTTCACCTCAACTGGTTCTGTCTGGCTCCCACCGTCTGCAAGTGTTGATACTATGGCGACTCCTGGAGGCATTCTTTTCAGCCTCTCCAAAACATCGATTTCAGATTCAGGAAATGATTGTGCAAGTGCCTTCAGCCTCCGGTTTCCTTTCTGTGTGAAGACCTTCTGTGAGAATATGATTTTCGTTGAGAGCTGGCTCAGTATGTCATCCGGAAGGTCGGTAACATCCTGAGTGACAAAGAAAACCGAGACCCCTTTTGAGCGAATTTGTTTCAGTATGGTCACCATCAAATCCTGAAGGGATTTGTTTGAGTCTTTGAATAGATAATGAGCCTCATCAAAGAATATCACATACTCCGGCCTCTCCACATCCCCCTTCTCAGGGAGGTTGTCAAAGAGCATCTGCAGGAGGAAAGCAGGGGCAATAGAGACGCTCATGTCTTTTCTTGAATCTGAGAGGTTGAGGACATTCATACCCTTCAGGTCGTTAAGTTTGATACTGGGCCTGCCGAACATGTTTCCGGCTCCGGATTCCTGGAGTGCAAGAACTTTTCTTTCAATCACACTGACACTTGAGTTGCTGATTCCCCTTGCCTTGTTGTCTATAAGTTCATCAAGGACATCCAGAAGCTGCTCCAAATCATGAACAGGAATCCCATTCTTCTTTGCATAGGAGAATGCGAGGGCAAGGTGGCTCTCCTGAGTAGGATTCAATGAAAGGAGTTTTGATAGAAGCACTGTGCCAATCGAACTCACTGAGAAACGAAGTGGGATGTATCTTTCAGATATGCTCCAGTAATTTGTTTCAACCCCGTGAGGTTCATATGGAGCGAGCTTGTTTCTTTCGTGCGGATTGCCAGGAACACAGAATCCTGACGCGTCTCCCTTAATGTCTGATACGAAAACATCGACTCCCGAATCTGCCAGCTGCTCGGCTAAGACCTGCATGGTCCTGCTTTTTCCGGTTCCAGTGCTGCCTGCTATCAGGCCATGCCTTGTAAGGTATCTTGCCGGGATTCCTACTACATCGCTTCCGTCAACACCAAGCTTGGGGTCACTCATCGAAGAAGAAATGGGATTGTGATTTTATAATACTTGATGAAGATGAGATAATTATGTACGTCCCTCCGAAGGATTCCCATAAGGGAGAAAACGGAAGACTTCTCATAATCGCAGGAAGCAGGCAGTTCCATGGAGCTGCCATGCTCCCAATACTTGGAGCAAGAAGGTTTTGCGACCTTGTTTTCCATTATCCTGCTGAGAAAGACCCAGGTTTGATTTTCGCTGTGAAGACTATTCCTGACGTCATAGTCCTAAGAGATTTGAAAATGCTCAGCAAAATGGACTGCGTCCTTTTTGGCAATGGAATTGGCAATGCCAAATTCGACGTAAAAAAACTGAAAGGAAACCTTATTGTTGATGCCGATGGCCTGAAGAAAATCAAGGGAAAGATTCCGAAGGGAGCACTGCTCACCCCTCATGAGGGAGAGTTTGCAATGCTTTTCGGAGTTGCTGGCACTGAGAAAAATGTCAAGGCGATGGCAAAAAAACACAAGTGCACCATCCTGAGAAAAGGGCTTGTTGACATCATTAGCGATGGGGAGAAAACAGTGAGAGTAATCGGCGGGAATCCAGGTCTCACAAAAGGCGGGACCGGAGACGTCCTTGCAGGCCTTGTGGCTGCACTTGGGTGCAAGAATCCGCTGTTCTATTCTGCGGTCGAAGGATCCAGAATGGTCAAGAAGGCTGGAAGCAGGCTTATGAAGAAATACGGCTACAATTACTGTGCATCAGATTTAGCAGAGGAGATTGCAAAGAAGTGAAATTATGAAAGTCACTGACATGAAAGGCCTGAGCAAGGAGGCATTGCTCCATTGCGGATTCCAGGCAACCAACCTAGGAAAGGCAATAGGAATAATTGAGAAAATGAAGAAGGAGAATGCTACGGTTTTCCTCACATTCACATCCAATATGGTGGCTTCCGGATTGAGGGGCATTATCAGCGAAATGTGCAGGAAGAAATTCATTGATGTGATAATCACGGCCGGCGGAAGCCTTGACCATGACTTGATAAGAAGCTCAAAGAGCTACGCAATTGGCGATTTTACTATGGATGATGCCCAGCTCCACAAGGAGGGGCTCAACAGAATAGGCAATATCATTGTGCCAAATGAATGCTATGAATACCTTGAAGGTTTCATGAAGAATGTTTTCACAGAGCTTTACTCGCAAGAGAAGAGCGTTTCTCCTTCTGAGATTGCAGCCGCGATTGGAAAGAAAACAAAGAATGATTCATTCCTCTACTGGTGCAACAAGAACAAGATTCCAGTGTTCTGCCCTGGGATAACAGATTCTGCAATCGGGCTGCAGGCACATTTCTTCAAGCAGCAGCACAAGGATTTCGCAATAGATGTTACCAAGGACATGGGAGCGCTCTCCCAAATATCTCTAAATGCCGAAAAAACTGGCGGGATAATTCTTGGAGGGGGAATCTCAAAGCATCACGCGATTGGAACCAATCTCCTAAGAGGAGGTTTCGACTATGCCGTTTATGTGACGACATCATCTCCATCAGATGGTTCTCTGAGCGGAGCAAGGACAAATGAGGGAATCTCATGGGGGAAAATCAGGGAGCAGGCAAAGCATGTTACTGTGGATTGTGACGCAACCATCGCGCTTCCTTTGATAGTCTCAGGATTCCCAGGTGAATGATTTGTTGTTTTACGCTATTGCACTGATTTCAGGGGTTCTTGTTAAGGTCGTTGACTGGTTTGACGATGATTTGAAGAGCAAAAACCTGACCAAATACGGCTTTGCTCTGGCCTATGGTGTCCTAATCGGATACTTGATAGGGAATGCGAGCTTTTCTCTGATTTTCCTTGCGGCTGTAATGGCCCAGATATTCGCCCGCAAGATTGACACCCTTGCTCACAGGATAGGTTTTGTGAGCATAATCATAGTGGCAGTGTTCTACGCTGTGCCAAGCCTGGACATTTATCTTCTTGGATATTTCCTCATCCTGGCATTCTTTGACGAGATTGATTATGTTGGAAAACTAAGGAAACTCAATAAGTATCGCCCTTTCCTGAAGCTCGGCGCTATCCCTCTTGCCCTTCTTGGGAGGCCGGACTACTTAATAGCCATTCTGGCCTTCGACGTAGGCTATGAGGGGTTCAACCTAATCCAATATAAAATAAAACAAAGAAAGTAACTCCATGGATGAGCTTGAGTTCGCCCTCAAATTTCCTTTCACAAAAGAGGCAAGGGACCTTATTGCAGATATGCAGCTAAGTGATAGGATTATTGAGATGGGCGCCGAACGGGTGAAAAAGGCACTTCGCGGCGAGGGCGCAGGCAGAATGGTTATCAACGAATCCGAGATAAAGGAGGAGATAGCCTCTTTCGCTGCGGCCAGAATGGTTTGCGGCAGCCTTCGAAATCAGTTCATCACGAATCGTTTTGCAGTCAATGAGTCCAAGATGGTCAGAAACCATATTGATAAGGCAGATGATGCGACAATAGAAAAAGTTTCATCAAGGTTTGAGATTTCTGTAAAAGACGGGATGCTC
Source organism: uncultured Microcaldota archaeon (assembly GCA_963791815.1). Classification (GTDB taxonomy): domain Archaea; phylum Micrarchaeota; class Micrarchaeia; order Anstonellales; family Bilamarchaeaceae; genus Bilamarchaeum. Next base: position 103,860 of record CAWBTT010000004.1, read on the forward strand.
GACATACCGACATATCTGAAATATAGCCCAAGGGACAAACATTACCGCCTGATTAACAAGAAGATAATTGGCGGGAGGGTAGCAGTAAAACGTGCAGAAGAGATGAGGCTGATTGAAGAGGCTGTGAAGAAGCACATTGAAAAAATCCCCATTGTAAGCGATATTCCAGAGTCCATGAAAAAGGCCGGGACCAAGGTTCTTGATGAACTTCCAAAAACACAGACAAAGATAACTGTGAAGGAAGGAGACCATCCGCCATGCATCATGAGCCTTCTTGAAAATATCAAGAGACATGAGAACCTGCCCCATACTGCAAGATGGTACCTCGCAACTTATCTGCTTGCGATAAACATGAATGACGATCAGATTACAGGGATATTTTCGGGGGTGCCTGACTTCAGCGAAAAGACCACCAGATACCAGGTCGCCCATGCAAGGAAAAAAGGGTACAGCGTACCCTCATGCTCAACTGTGATGAGCTATGGGCTTTGCACAGCAGTTTGCAGGCTAGGAAGCCCGCTCAGATGGCACAGCATGAGCGAGATGAGGAAAAAGGAGGTGCGCAAATGAGCGATGTCCAATCCATAAAGAAGATTTTCGCAGAATATTACCGCACCGCAGAGATTGTCATTCCTTCAATAGAAAAAAGAGAGTTTGGTTTTGGCAACCGGAAGAAAATAGACGCAAGACACCTGAATTTTGCCAACCTCTCAGAGTTCAGGAATTACCTTACAAGAAATACTCCATTGTTTGTTTCGCATTCAACTGCATATTACAAATACCCTGGAGCAACCCCGATACAGAAAAAGATTTGGAGCGGCGCTGACCTAGTGTTTGACCTTGATATCCATGCTGAAGGGAAGTTTGGGGCATACGCTCTTCTTGAAGATATGAAGCAGGACTTGACACGGCTGGTTGATGATTTCATTGTCAATGATTTCGGTGTTTCAAGGGAACATATAGCAATTGTGTTCTCAGGGAACCGCGGTTACCATGTCCATGTCCGGGATCCCAAGTACATTCCTCTTGGCGGGGATGAGCGGAGAGAACTTGTTGATTACATAATGGGGCAGGGCCTTGATTATACTGATTTCTTTTACTCTGATGACCGGAAGAAACTCCATGGGCCTACCCCTGATGAAGGGGGGTATCGTGGAAGGTTTGCGCGCGGCGTAGTAAGGCTCCTTCATGAAAAACCTTCCGAGATATCAAGGAACTTTTCAAATGAAGAAAAACGAGATTTCTTCATCAGTGGGATTAACGAAGGCAACTGGAGCAAGACCTCCCTTGGACAGAAGGACTTTTTGAAAAGGTTTGAATCTGTTGCCAAGAAACTTCCGGTCGCCTCTGTGAATACAGATGTTGGAGTGACCCAGGATTTGAGCAAGCTTATCCGAGTTCCTAACAGCATCCACGGCGAAACCGGGCTTGTGGCCATGATTGTTGATGAGCTTGAAAAGTTTGACCCGTTCAGGGATGCTGCTCTCAAGGGCAATCCTTTGAAGGTAAAATTCATCGAGGATGTTCCGGAGCTTCCAGCAGTTGGAACTGGAGCGTTCAAAAAAGATGAAGAAAAAGAACTGCCGTTGAACCTGGCAGTTTTCTTTGTCCAGAAAGGAAGCGCTAGACTACAACAGCTTCCCCAGGGACCCTCCTGAATAGCTGGACATCGCCAACATGCTTTGCCCCTGAGAGGAACCTTACCAGACGTTCTACGCCGAATCCCCCACCCGCTGATGGAACAAGGCCTGTTTTGGCAAGTTTCAGGTATGGCTCGTATCTTGAGGTTCCGATGCCATCCCTTTCTATCCTCTTCAAAATGGAATCATATTCATACTCGCGCTCAGCGCCTGACAAACCTTCGCAGTACCCTTCTGGATAGACCAAATCATAGTTAAGGTATGTCCCGGGTGCTGATGGGTCCTCACGGTCATAGAATTCCCTCTTGTGCGAGAGCGCCCAAAATGGCTGGTCGCTTTTGCTTGAGAGTTCGGATTCCCAGTCAGGACCATATTCCTCTGCCAGTTCCATTGTAGTGTGCCTTGGGAAGGGCCCCTTGACAAGCGGAAGTTTTCGCCCCAATGATTTTAGCAGCGGCGAGTGCCTATCCTTCATATGCAGGATAAGGCCGGAAAGATAATCCTCCATAAGTGAGAAGACATCCCCCATCTTGCCATGGGCGATTTCGAAATCAACCTGAGAGAACTCGAAGAGATGCTTTCCGCTTTCAGCCCTCTGGGGGTGCTCGAGCCGGACGTTTGGAGATACTATGAATATCTTCTCAAGCCCTTTTTTCAGGGCAATCTGCTTGTGAAGTATCATGGACTGGGTCAGTGAGAGTTTCTGGTCCAGATACTCGATTTCACCAGTTTTGATTACCGTGCTTCCAGGGTCAGGCCCAAGAGGGTCAGTCACTGGTGAGAGCATAACCGGCATAAGCTGGGTGTAGCCCCTTGCATGGAAAAACTCAGTGGTGTAACGTAGCACGCCTGATGTCAATTCAATATATTCCAATTTATCGCACATACAAATCACTTATATCCAAGGGGCGCTTTTGAGTATATATATTTTTTCCATAATTTATTGAATAATTTGCAAAAAACCATAACAAATAAAAACAATTCTTGGAAAATATCCAATTATGACAAAGATGCTCGACGATATAGATTTGGAGATTCTCAGGATACTTGAAGGAAATGCAAAGGCGAGGATGCATACGATAGCCAAAAAACTGAATGTCCCGCAGTCTACTGTCCACCACAGGATAAAGAGGATGGAAAAGGAAGGAATCATCTCAAAATGGACCATTCTGAAGGACTATGAAAAGATGGGCCTCGGAGTCAAGGCGTATATACTGATTTTTGTGAACGTGACCACGCTCAAGCAGATGAAAAAGAGCCAGAAGGATGTAGCTAAACGGATAAGGAAATTCGAGAATATTGAGGCGGTTGACATAATGGCTGGGGAAGCTGACCTCCTTGTCACTGCGAGATGTTCTGATTTGAAGAGCCTCCAGGATGTGCTTCTGGACCAGATACAGTCGGTAGAAGGCATAACCAAGACTAAGACGATGATAGTAATTTCAGAAAATTAAGAGAGAAAGAAAATTAAGAAAAGAAAATTAAGAGCTTTCGCCCTTGGAAAGCTGAATCTTCGGCGGAATAAGAGGTGCTGTCAATCCGAGGACACGAGCAAGAAGAGTTCCGTTTGCGCTTCCACTGTAGTTTACTGCGCTGAGAACAACGGTTGCGTAATCGTCTGGAATCTTCTTCTCTTTCTTCCACTTATCAACGATTTCCTTTGCGAGTTTGTCTTCTTCTTTTGCAATCAGAAGACCCTTAATCTTAATCTGACCGACTGCTTCTTTGTAGTCGGCAATATAAGTGTAAGCTATCTCGATGTTATCCTTTGCCTTTTCAACGCCGTCAAGCTGTATGTTGATGTTAAGACCTTTGATGGCCTCTTTGGGCACCCTGTTTCCACTGACTTCCAAAATTCTTTCTCCTACAATCATCAGATTACCTCCTTAAAGTAGTGACTTTTACTCTGTAACGGAATATATTAAAAGCTAACCAAGTCCCATGTTGGTTAAAAAGATTTCTCAGCAAGTTATCGGTATGGCTTCTTTTGATCAAATCCTTTCACAGAAATCCATCTTCCGCAATACTTCTGTTTTATCACCCCATTACGTGCCAAAAGTACTCCCGTTCCGGGAAAGCCATTTGAATGAAGTAATGACAGTCATTTCGCCTGCATTAAAGAGGCAAAAACCAAGGAACCTGATTATCTATGGAAAGACTGGTACGGGCAAGACCTGCACTGTGAAAAGAGTGATGGAGGATTTCATTGAGGCGGGCAAGGATAAGAAGGCCAGCATGCACTATGTCAACTGCAGGATATACAACTCAAGATACCGGATTTTCCAGAAGATACTGAAGGGATATATTCCTGAACTGGAAAAGGCAGGGTTTGGACTGCCCTTCCTCTATGAGAAACTTGTGGAATCTGCATCCACTGGAGAGCAGATTCTGATAGTATTGGATGAAATCGACATGGTCAAAGACCTTGATGAACTGGTTTACACATTGACACGCTCAAATGATGAAGTCACAGATGGCGGAGTGACCATCATAGGCATTTCGAACAAATTATCATTCAAAGATTCCCTTGACCCAAGGAGCAGAAGCAGCCTCTATGAGACTGAGATGATTTTCCAGCCATACTCTGCCGAGCAGCTCCAGAAGATTCTTGACCAGAGGGTAAAGGAGGGTTTTGAAAATAATGTAGTCTCATCATCCGCAGTGAATCTGGCCGCTGCAATCACATCCCAGGAAAGCGGGGATGCGAGATACGCTCTCAAACTGCTTAACAAGGCAGGGGAACTTGCCCAGCAGGCCAAACGCGATAAAGTGACTGATGATGATGTTGAGGATGCGAGGAAGAGAGTCGAGGTTGATTTGACAATTGAGACGATTAATACTTTACCTCAAATGCACCAGATTGTGCTTTATGCTATTGGCTCATTGTCCCTCTCAGGAAGCAGATATTCAAGGCTGGAAGGTGTTGACAACAACTTCCTATTCTCAGGGGAAGTGTATGAAGAGTATGAGCGTGTTTGCAAGAAACTTAGGAAAAGGCCGAGGAGTTCGCGCTGGTACAAGGAATATTTGAACGACCTTGAAGTCCTTGGAATGATTACGACAACGCCGAGCGGGAAGGGAGTTCGTGGCCAGACAACTTTGATTAGGCTGGGCCCGACCCCTCAGACGATTCTGCCAATACTCAAGCCAGCCCTTTTTGACTAAATCTCTTTTTTCAGAAGTTGAATCTTTTTCTTTGTCCCAAATGCGAAACCGCCGGCAGTGCCATCACTCCGGATTATCCTGTGGCAGGGCGTTTTGCCACCGTTGTATTCTGGGGATGGGTTCCTGTTGAGCGCGTTGCCAACTGCCCGGACAGCATTTGGATTGCCTATTGCCCAGGCTAATTCGTAATAGGTAACAACACTGCCCTTTGGAACCGAGCGGCATGCGAAATAAACATCATCAGTAAATCCCATTAGTAAGAAATTAGCCGGGAAAAAGATTTTAGGCGCTCCTGATTCTTAGGAATCCATAGAATGCTGAGAACATGAAGAATCCGACGAATGAAGCTAGGGTAAGAGATTTCATCTCAACTGAACCGACTGATATTATGAACAGGAAAAAGCTGATTATTGCAAGCTTTGAGAAAATCGATTGCAAACTCATCTCGTTTTCAAAGATATCATGAGGGCTCGAATCCTCGCGCTTCATCCTCTTGTAAAGCTCAGCAGAAATGTTTGTCTTTGGCTTCTGGCTGAAGCTGAAACCTGGAGTTATAGTAGTTTCAGAGGATTCTTGGTCTTGTGGATACATGTAGAACTAATTGTGAATAATAATGTTTAAAAATGTTTATTAGTGGATGGAAGTGGAATGGTTTGGTTTTTCTTAGTAAATAAATCGCTGAGGGGGAGATTTGAACTCCCGCGTGCTTTCGCACACAAGGTTAGCAACCTTGCGCCCTACCTAGCTAGGCGACCTCAGCAGAGAAGTTGAGCGCCACTTATTCTAGTGTGTAATTTTCAAAAAGGTTCCTGAGAGGTCTCAGGAAGTTTGATGAAACTTTATCCTGGTTTTGCAGAAGGAAAGTTTCAACTATGCAATTTCTCCCCAGGCAGCAAGCTTCCACCTCTGCCCAACCTTCTTGGATAGCGCAACATGCATCTCTGGATAAACCACACCAGGCTTCTTGAGCTTGATTGTTGCATTGCCCTTTGCCAGCTTTGTGATTACTCCGACATTGGTTGATGTGTGGACGTTGACCACCACGAGTTCATTCTCATTGAGCGGTATCTTCTGCCCACCTGCTCTTTCAAGAAGGTGATACTTTACCTTGATAGTGTCGACTGGTCCTGGAACCTCTCCGGGCTTTCCTATGATTGCGCCTACGAGGTAGTCAGACTTTGCCAGGGCAGGATCAATTTCAGTTCCAATCGCGACCAGGCCGCCTGACTTTGCGCTTTTCAGTTCATCCTCTTCCTCCCGGAGCGAGGTGACTTTGGTCTTGATTGGCTCTGGTTTTGAGCCCTGTTTGCGGGCTATCCCAGGATTTATCTCAATCTCATCGCCGGTTTTCAGAACTCCCTTGACAATTGAGCCTCCGATAACACCGCCCTTGAGCTTTGCTATTGGAGTGCCTGGTTTGTTGATATCAAACGAACGTGAAACATACATGCGCATTTTTGACTTCTCATCAAGTTCAGGAGGCTTCATTACCTCGTTGATTGTCTTGAGAAGGACATCAATGTTCAGGTTGTTATTTGCAGCTACTGGAACAATTGGAGCATTCTCCGCAACAGTCCCTTTGAGGAATTCCTTGATTTTCTTGTAGTTCTCGATAGCCTCTTCTTTTGTAACCAGGTCAATCTTCGTCTGGACTACAATGATGTTTTTGATTCCAGTAGAATTGAGAACAAGAAGATGCTCTGCAGTCTGCGGCTGCGGGCATTCCTCATTTGCCGCGATAAGGAACATTACACCGTCGAGAATGCTAGTCGCTGAGATGACAGTAGTCATCAATGTCTCGTGCCCAGGAGCATCGACAAGGGAAATCTTCCGAAGGAGCTTTCCTTCTTTGGGGTTGACTGAGTACCTGTCCTTTGCCTTATCATAATAGATATGGGCATCGGCGTATCCAAGACGGATTGAGATTCCCCTTTTGAGCTCCTCGCTGTGAGTATCGGTCCACTTGCCTGTTAAGGCCTGGGTCAGCGTGGTCTTGCCGTGGTCGACATGGCCAAGCATCCCGATATTCATATCAGCTTGCATCCTTCTTTTCCTCTTCTTTCTTTCCAAAGAGCTCTTCCAATGGGGATGCTCCGGCTTTCAGTACTTTTGCGTTCACCTGTACGATGTCTGCTGAGAAAGTGTTCCCTCGAACATAGACTCTCTTGCGTTCTCCCTTTTCCTTGGCGTGGAATCCTATTCCATCAGTCGATAGAATCTGTTTCTTGACTGCGCCGTAAACGTCGTTCCTCATTGGGAATCCGCTGCCGTCACTTCCGCCCGTAAGCGTAAGGGTGTAGCCTGCAGCACCGATTAGGTTGCCATCAAGCTCTTCTCCGATTTTCTTTCCGACTATCATAGCTTCTTTTTCCTTAGCAATTTCGCTTTGGTAACTCTTTCCGTTAGTTGGGTCTGAGATTACGATTCGCATTGGTTCACCTCATAAGTAGATGGTAGAAAAAATAAGTATGGGTTTATTTAAAAAAGAATAGGAAAAAGGAAATTAGGAGTTCTTGAGCTTTGCCTTGTAGACATAGCCGTCCTTTCCAAGGTAATACATCCATCCGGACTCCTTAGAAATTTTCTCTGCGCCTACTTTTTTCTTGCGTCCCCTTTTGTTGTGTTTCATTGGGGCTGCCCAGACATATCCGTCCTTTCCTACATAGTACAAGTATCCGTCCTCTCTCTGAACTTTTTCAGATCCAACTTTCTTTCCCATTTACGTCACCTTTTAATCCCGTTAGGGGTATCTGCCCCGACGATAAATAATCGAGACAACCCCTATATCCAGTCGACATTTTTAAATCTATCTTCGGAAAAACGTCGGTAAATATAAATAAAAACAGGTTCAGCGGTATAATCTACCATGTTCTCGTTGTTTGGCAGGCCAAAACCGTGCAGGATTATTACGACCCTCAGGGACACTGAAAGCACCTGGCACCTCTCAAAAATAGCCAAAACAAGCGATACTACCTATGTATATGTCACTAAGCTGATTTCAAGAATGCAGGAAATGGGCCTTGTGAATATAGAGGTAAAAGGAAAGAAAAGATTAGTCCGGCTCACAGAAAAGGGGATTGGAATAGCCAATCTTGTTCAGGAGCTTCGGAGCAAGCTAGACAGCCCTGAGTGAAGTATTCTTCTTAGTATAGCTCAGAACCTTGTCATATCCTATATAGTGAGAATATATTGTAACGTCGATTGAGTAGTTATCCGCCTTTGTCTGGTTGTTTGCAAATATCCGTACGGGGATATCAATACTGTCTCCGGCCTTGAGTTCGCCTGCGCGTTTTTCCATTCCCTTGTTGATGCATGCCTCGTCAAATCCAATCATGGTATCCTTCGGGAGAAGCGCATCGACTGAGACCAAGTGGGTCTCGGGGGAGACATTCTTCACCTTGATTAGAAGGTCCACTGAATTTTTCTTCATGGCCGTAAGCCGAAGTGGGGTGAATTTCAGTCCCACATTGAAGGGGTTCATTGATTTCTTCGTCGGCTGCGGCGCTTCCGCGTCATTTTCTTCATCTCCAATAATTGAGTCCCAGAATCCCATTGTATAAACACCTGCAGGGATATTACAGTATCAACATTTTAACTTTACGGCGAGAAGCGCATATTTGAAGAAGTTTTATAATCATTTCCGAAACTAAGTGAAAAAAGGTGTCTAAAATGGAAACACAGCAGATGATAGTTCTTTTTGTAGCTTTGATACTCGTGGCTGCGGCAGTCTATTTCATAATGGTCGCAGAGCCTTCAGAGATTACTGACCCGCAGGAGAATGATACTGCGCAGCTCAAGGTTGTTGAGGGGCTTCTTTTCAAAGGATTGGAATTCGGAAAGGGAAAAATCGAATATGTTTATTCATTCAGTGAAACCTCTGACGATTACCAGGTGACATATGTCCTGACAAAGAATGGAAATGTCAGCATGCTGGAAGTCCAGAACCCGCTTTCTGAGAAGGAGGTTTACTTCCTTGAGAACGACACTGTGCTGTGCGTCAATTACACTGGTTACATCTGCTCTTCAGTAAAGAATGTGGCTGAGGTGGATAACTACATTGAAGCTCTGAATGTGAAATTCTTTGACGACAATAGAATTGACAAGGACATGTCAAGCATGAGAATGCTCCTTGATAAGAAATATATTACGCTTGATTCGGAAATAGTCGAGGGAAGCGAATGCAGCACTTTGAAATACCGGCTTGACTTCTCAAGCCTGACACTGCAGGAGGCTGCCCTTTTCGGAATCAGCTCGGACTCGCCAAAAATATTTGACTTTGAGATGTGCGTGAGCAACAACACAGGATACCTGCACACAAAGAAATTCAACTACAGCTGGCAAGGTGCAGAGCACGACTCTGAAATCGAATTGATTTCATTCAAAACAGCGGCGCCGGATATTTCACCCCCTGAAAATGTGAGCCCTGGAGCGGTTGCTGAACTTAGAAAGGAACGGGAGCAGTCAATCAAACTCGCCAAGTGCTTCACTGATAAAGAAGGGGAAGAACGCGAAAAATGCATCAGCCTGCTCGCACTAGGTATGAAGAATGATGACCTTTGTTCGCTTGCAGGAGCAAGAAAGGACAGGTGCCTGGTCTCGCTTGTTCCAGTTCTTGAAGATGCAAATATCTGCCCGAAGATAACAGACGCAGGATACAAGGACGACTGTTACATTGAACTTGCAGGGGCCTTCAAGAACAACAGCTACTGCTCAAACGTGATGAACACTAGCAAGAGCAGTATCTGTGAGAACGCCGCCACACCCCCTCCACCGAAGAACGAGAGCGAGGGTGATTCTGAGTTCGATATTAAGAGCTTCATGGACATGGTTGATAACAACGATGACAACGAAACCAATTCAACTACGAACATGAGCGGGAACGAATCCAGCTAATTCTTTAACTTTTTCTTAGAGAGAGTTGCATGAAGGTCGTTCTTTTTACCGACACTTACCTCCCTCAGATGAATGGGGTGGTATCATACCTTTCAGATGCAGTCTCAGAACTTTGCAAACGGCACGAGGTTGTGCTTTTTGCACCTGGGGACAAACGGCTCAAGGTTGAAAGAAAAAAGAACCTGAAAATCTACTGGATACCCTCATCAGCATTCCCGTTTTATGAAGGGTATCGGATTGCATCGATGAATTACAAACGTATAAGCAACCTCCTGAAAAAAGAGAATCCTGATGTTGTGCATGCACATGCTCCGGTTGTTCTTGGCGTGCAGGGAATAATATCTGCAAAGAGGAAGAAGATACCGGTTGTCGTCACACACCACACCCATTTTCCTGATTATGTTCCTCATTTGCTCAACGGAAAGCTGCCAAAGGCGCTGGACAGTTTCAGCGGGCTTGGCGTAAAGAAACTCATCAAACAGGTGTACAAACGAGCCGATGTTGTAACTGCGCCAACACAGGAGCTGGTTGATGAACTGAGTTCCTACGGCCTGAAAAACGTGGTCCAGCTGCCAAACGGGATAAAGCTCGCAAAGTTCAGGGCAGGGAAAAAGGCCGCTCTTGATTTTCGAAAAAATCATGAAATCCCAAAAAGCAGGAAGGTGGTGCTTTATCTGGGCAGGATAAGTTTTGAGAAAAAATTGGACGTGCTTCTCCACGCATTCAGAATGATAGAGAAGAAAAATTTTATGCTTGTCATAGCAGGCCAGGGCCCATACCTGGAAAATGTGAAAAAACTCGCAGGAACCCTTGGAATCAAAAACATACGATTCACCGGGTTCCTCTCGGATAATGAGGTTGCTGCTGCGTATGCTGCTGCGGATGTTTTCGCATCCCCCTCAGATACTGAGACATTCGGCCTGACATTCGTCGAAGCGATGGATTCCTGCCTGCCAGTTGTCGGAGTGTCCATGTTCGGGGCAAAGGAAATCATCAAAAACGGAAAAACAGGCTTCCTTGTCCCTCCTGGCAATACCAGGAAATTCGCCAAAGCACTTGAAAAGCTCCTCAAAGACGGAAAGCTTCGAAGAAAATTTGGTGAGGCTGGCAAGGAGAGGGCAAAGAGATATTCCTTGGCCAATAGCATAAAAAAAACAGAATCAATCTATGTTAAGGTGAAAAAATCTATACAATAGTTGGTGTTGATGCCGGCATAAAGACCGGTTTTGCGGTTCTTGACCTTAATGGAAAACTAATTGATACTGGATCTGTAAAGGAAGCCAGCGATGAACATATTGTAAGGGAGATTATCCGCAGTGGAATCCCAGTCCTGATTGCCTCTGATACCTCTCCCCCATCCCATTTTGTGCAGAAAATAGCTGCCAGGTTCAATGTCAGGGTGTTTTCGCCAAAGGAAAGCCTCACCAGGGTTGAGAAAAGAATCATAGGCAAGGGAATTGATGATGTTCACATCAGAGACTCCTATGCGGCCGCTGTGAAGGCCTACAGAAGGTATCAGAATCGCCTGCGGCAGATTGAGGCAATGGAAGTTCGGGAAAAGGATGAATTGAAGAAGATGGTCATTATCGGGGAGAAGATTGGCGGGAAACTTGGGAATGGTTATAATTCACATAAAAATGAGGCAAAGGTTTAAATAGGAAAATCGTTCCATTTCTACACCTGGTGATTATCTTGGTAAGAAAAAAAACTCCTAATACGAAAAAAACTATTAAAACAAAGAAAAAGGCGGTTCCAAAATTGAAAAAGGTCCGCAAAACTGCTCCTAAAAGCAAGAAAACTATGAAGAAAGTCAAAGTTAAGAAATCCGCAGTAAAGAAAGTAGTGAAGAAGGCAGTGAAGAAAAAACCAATCAAAAAGAAACCAATACCAGAAAAGCCAACGTTCGAGAGTAGGAAATCCAGAATAATGAGAAGGAGAGACCTCAAGCCAGAAGTAATCATAAAGAAGCCTACGGCTGAGCAGATTAAGGAAATGAAGAGGATTACACGCGTTTTGGGTGATGCTTATATCAGACAAAGCCTCATTGACGTTGGCGGGGAGAACGCTCTTGCCATAGTAAGAAACTTCTATGGAAACCATAGCGATGAGGAATTGGCAAAGAAATTGAAGATTAAAATCAGCGATGTTCGGGCCACTTTGAACAAACTCCACAACGAGGGATTAGTTAACTACGCACGGGCCAAGGACAGCGAAACAGGATGGTACTCATACAGCTGGACACTCAACAAAAACAGGATGGAGAAGTGGGCAAGCTCCCAGGTAAGCAAGCTCCCAGGCGAAGGGGCTGGCGATGGAGAAAAATACTACTGCCCCTCATGCGGTGCCTCAACAATTACCGGTTTTGAGGATGCAATGTCAGGTGATTTCAGATGCACCCACTGCAACAGGATGCTCGAATTTTTGGATGGTGCCAAAATGGCAGAGATTTTTGAGCGAAGAAGATTCCAATGAAAGTCCAGGAACTTAATTCTTACCTCGTTCTTTTCAACAAGGACAGGCTGCTTATTGTAAAACGGGATAACGACCTCTGGGAATTCCCAGGAGGCGGGGTTGAGTGGGGGGAAGACCCTCAGAAGGCCGCAATCCGGGAAACCAAGGAAGAGACTGGCCTGGACGCTACAAATGTCAGGATGCTCACGGTCACATCTGCGACATACGAAAAGGGAGAGGATGAGAAACACTCCGTCTATGTTGTTTACAAGGGAGAAACTGATTCTGAAGATGTAAAATTATCAGGTGAGCACAAGGAATACCGCTGGCTCACCCTGACAGAAGCAAGGTTCATGAAGCTTGCCCTCAATGCAGAGGGCGTGCTTGAGCTTCTATAACATTAGAAGGAAGATGGAATTTTTCTTGAGAGAAAATCTCATGATATAACCCATTACTGGCAAATGTGGGACATTTTTAAATTATATGGCACAAATTATCCCATATAACAACACTTCGGTGATGTAATGGGTAGACAAAAGGGTAGAGAATCTAGTGCAAACACAGCAAATGGAAGATGCTTCCCTAAAAATATCAAAGGGGGCGGACCGGACACCATAGTCCGTTCATATAATACAAGGCTAGCACCTAAAGAAACTGGAAAAGGAATAGATGAGGACTTTAGACTCTCCCGTGAGCTTCAAGAGGCTGTAAAGGGAAATGATGTTGAAAAAGTAAAAACACTTATTTCTGAAGGAGCTGATGTTAATTTCAGAACACAAGTCAGCAAGACAACCCCTCTCATGATTGCATGTTGTCGTGAATTCAAAGAAATCACAGAGATATTGATTGAGAATGGGGCCGATGTGAATGATATCAAGGACCCACATGCAACTGAAGAATGGCCAGTATCATTAAATCCTGGGATAACTGCACTGATTCTCGCAGCATCAAACGGAGATGCAGAGATTGTGGAACTCCTTTTATTAGCGGGTGCGGATAAGGGTTATGTTGGGTCAGGTGGTTTTACTGCTGAGGGTTTCGCACGTATTCTTTATCAATTTCATCAGGATCAACATCTTAGAGAAATTGTAAATGTTGTTGATATCCAAAGGATTATTGATATCCTTAGTCGCTCAGAGCAGGATTAGACGCTCTTGAACTCTTTTATCATATCCTCAAGCTCTTCAGTAGTCTGGAAAATGAGAGACTTGCTGTCTGATTCCATTTTGAGTATGAGCGGGGCTACTGAGGGCGATGAGTTGAGAAGCGATGTGAATTGCTGCTTCTCATGCTCACTCTGGAACATGATTATCGTGATTCCCTTGTTTATGGAATGGAGGACCTGCTTGAACATCGATTCCACATCACCATGCTTGTCAAAGAAGTGGAGATACATCTGCTGTCCCACGACTGTGATGACGCTGTCTGCTTCCTTTGATTCGCCCATTCCGGTGAATGGGACCGCGTTGTTCACGCAGATATCCCTCAGCCTTCGAAGGAGCACGAGGTAGTCCATGCTGCGCTTGGATTTTGCTTCCCAGCTGGCAAGACCATAGTACCCAAGAGACCCTTTCACTTTGTTCTTTTTCTCAAGCTCATCGAGCAGATACTCGACATTGTAATCAGTAATGAGAATGGGCCTTCCTTGGTAGAATATCGTCTTGAAACCATTCTTTATCTCTGGCGGCGTGAGCGGGGTGTTTTCCCAGCGGTAATTCTCATTAATCTTCTGGAAGAGGCTCAAGACCACATCAGGCGAAAGCGGCACCCTCGACCTTGTAACAGGCGGGAAGTGCGGGATGTCTATTGAGTAGTAAATTTCTTCCTGCCGGGCGAAAATTGCACCAATACCAACTACACCCCCAGTAAGTATAACGACCACCCAGAAGAGAGGGTCATCGAATATTGTCCGCTGTTTTGTATGGACAACTGGAACGTCGAGTGTCAGGGCGCCTGAAGTGAATTCAAATGAATGGTTTCCTAGGGGGAGGAACTGCCCGTCGGTTCTGCCCCCGACATCAATAATCATGGTATCCACATTGCTGAATGTGTATGTGCCGTAAGAGCCTTCATCAACAATCACGCTGACAGAGCCAAGAGTAACCGCTGCTCCGTCCATAGTCACCTCGAACTTGTACATGGACGGCTTTGCGCCATAACCAGTATGGTCTATGTCGATTGAAACGACCTTCATGTATGACTGCGTGTAGACTTTGCTCTCATCATCCATGAGGGAGACTATGTATTCTCCTTTCTCAACATAGACTGCAATGTCGAATGAACGGTCAGCCTGGACATTTACAAGGCCCTGCGGGAATGTTGCCACTTCCTGGCCCTCAGTATCAGTGATTATGAGGAACATCTCTGGTTGCGCTGCCTGTGGCTCCTTTAGAATGGCATTGAACCTGGCACGCTCCTGAGTAATGTTTGTGGAGACCACCTTCACCCCTTTTTCTATGAAGAGCTCGTTGGCGTGGTCCTTCTCAAGAGAGATGTAACGTATTTCCTTGATTGGGAAGTTTGATGCTGGAGAAAATCCTGTGAACTCCACCCTTATTGTGGCGTTTGGATCATCGAATGTATTTGTGAAGAAGTAACTCGAACCATTGAGTTCGTCAGTTTCATCGAAAACGTATTTTTTGGTATCTGCGCTGGGTTTTGCCCATGGGGTTTCGATTACTATGCGTGCAATATCATTTGCAGCAGCTTCATAGCTTCCCCTCCATCCACCATCCAGAGTCTGTGGAAGGAAGACGAATGCGCCGTCGCCTTTTTTGACTGCGCTGACTGAGCCGTAAACGAGTTCGCTTTCCCATTGCCCTTTCCCAATTGCACGGTAGAGAGGCTGGAATAGAGTGAAATTGTCTTTGGATGAAATCTGGGTCGCCTGGTCAAATGTGATTGAGAATTGTGACAAATCCAAAGTAGGAGTTGACATGACAAGGGTTCCGTTGAGAATCTTTGTGAAAGGCTGCCCCACATATATTACTACGATTCCGCGTTCAGCCAGTTTGTTTGGTGTGATGAGACTGTCGTATCCAAGAATTTCTTTTGGAATGACACCGCTTGGAATTATCACAATTGCCCCCTGGGGCAGTGTTTCAAGTTCCTTGATTGTTATCTCATTGAGAACGATTTGGCGTGTTGAAAGGTTTGCTCTGAGCACCCTGATGAAGTCAGGGTATGTAGTTGCCTCTATCTTCTCACTGTTGAGTATGAAGACGTCCGAGGGAATTCTGTCGTCGTATGGAGTAAGTTCAATGGTGTAATTTGCCAGGTTCTCGGTTTCGTAATCAATAAAAACCCCAGCAGTATATTCAGGGCTTCCACGTTTTCCAGAACTAAGCACTTCACCACTTACAAGAGTGTTCTGGATGGTTGGTTTGTCAAGCTGCGGTTCGAACTCTCCTGCACCTGCAAGAACCTGGGTGGTGAGGAAAAGCCAGCCGAGAGCGAGTATAATCACAGCGACTAGAACCGCTGCCCCAAAGACCATGAAGTTGAATCCTCCGGGCGGAGGCGCTTCTGTGAGATCGGGTTTTTTCTCTTCCTTTTTAGGAGGATTTATTATTGCTTTTATCGCGTCCTTGATTTTCTCAATTGGCGGGCGTTCCACTATCTTGTAGTGATTCTCGTACTCGAACTTGTGCTTAAGCTCGAATTTGTATGTCTTTCTCGTGATTTTCGCCTTTTTTACGTCCGCCATGACTATCTGACCACTTCAAGATATCCTTCGCTCACCAGGCGGTTAAGAGCCTCCTCAACTTTTGCCTCTGCAACTTTATGCAGTCTGGAGAACTCTGCAATGTTTATTGAGCCGCTGTGCTCCATAATCCATTCCTGGAGTTTTGCCTTGAGCGCATTCTCAGAAAGCGCCGAGAGTTCGTGCACCTGAAGTTTCAGGGCATCGTTCTCTGATTTCAGTTCATAATTGCTGGTTGTAAGAGCCTGGCCCTGTTCAGTTAGCCGGTCAACCTTGCGCTTGTAATCATTTACTTCCTTTTTGAGGGAATCGTAGTTTGTGAACAGCTTGGTGTAGTCCATTGTAACTGAACTGGAAAGCTGCTGAATCGAGTTCTCGATAAGCTGGTAAAGTGTTTTTTGGTCCACTTGATAGTCAGATTCGATGAGCGAGAGGATGTTGAGCAGGTAACGTATCACATCAACCTTTCTTTTCCTTGGGCTGATTTCCGGGGGGATTGTATACATTACCTCGACTTCTTTTTCGCGGAGTTTCACAATTGAGAAGAGGTACGGATTCTTGTCAATATCCCTGCTCTCCACATAAATGACATTGAGCGCTTCTTTTTCAGGCGCGATTTCAAGGAATGAGATTGAGCGCAGTGTTGATGCGAGGTCTTTCAATTTTCCTTTTTTGAGTTTCCCAGTTAGCTTGAATCCATCAACCTGCGGAGGATGTGTTGATTCTACCGGCTGCGGGCCGCTGCTTGCAGGTACTTCTCCTTTACTTGGCTCTTTTTTCTTTTTCGGAAGCGGGAGTGCCATTCATTCACCTTTTCTTTTTTGGTTTCTTTGCCGGTTTCTTCTTGACGGTTTTCTTTGCAGACTTCTTCGGGGCTTTCTGTACCACTGCAGTCTGCATTGGCTGTGCTTCCTGCACAGGCGGAGGCGCGACGTTTCCGACGACTATCGGATCCCTTGCCTCGATTGCAGGGGAATACTTGAACAAAGGCAGTGCAAGAACAAATCCTGAGATTATGAACGCAGATGCGATTGCCCAAAGGTCAAAGCGACCGCTTAATACCAGTGAGAATATTACAACTACAATAATAAGGCCGGCGAAAACACTTGCAAAGAGCAGGCTTTTCTCAAAGCCGCGCCTTCTTTTTTTGTGTTCCTCAAGATGAGGCACTGACACGTAAAGCTGATTCATCTGGGCAATCCCAAAGAATTTTTTGACTGCCCGAATGGTTTTTATGACCCTATCATCCTGGACCGGAATAGCAAGCTGGCCATCCACGCTCTTCTGGGTATATATGCAGATTCTCATCTTAAACTACTCCTCAAGTACAACCTGGCTGATATCACGGCCAACACCGCCGCTCTTCTTGAGGTCAACTTTGCCGAATATGTTGATGATTGTGATGTCATCAATTCCTGAATCCTTGAGGAAGTCACTGATGTTTCTTCTGGCAACGCCGTCACGTTCAAGATTGATTACGAACGAAACAACATCCATACGCCGATTTGCCTTTTCAAAGGACTTGGACATCTGTTCGAGCTTGTCGTCGCTTAATCCAAACTGCCTGAGTTTCCTTCTGAAATCTTCTTTCAGGAATGATACGCTTCTTGACACCGAAATATCCCTCCGTTGTTTATCTGTAAGTACCCCGCTCATGTCAAGGAAGAACTCCTTGCTTGGCTCCTCACCCTCAATCTTCTGAATAAGGAATGTTGACGGATACGGGGTCTGGGTTGTGAAGGACATGTTGACAGCACACTGCCCGACACCGAGCCTGCTAATTTCTTCCCTCATGTAGTTGCTGAAATTCAAAGAGCTCTGGAGATAATCCAGGAAACGCTCGAACTTCACTTTAAGGATGAAAGTTGTTCCGACGTTCGAGAAAATAGCCTCGCTGATATCCGTCGGGTTCTGCGATGCTATAATCATGCCGAAGTTGTACTTACGACCTTCACGCACAATCATGACCGCATCTGAGTTATCGTCCTTTCCGATTTTCCACGCTTCGTCGAGGACGATGAGCAATCTTAATCCGCTCTTGCGCGC
The DNA here is from genome assembly GCA_963791815.1 of uncultured Microcaldota archaeon. Lineage (GTDB taxonomy): Archaea > Micrarchaeota > Micrarchaeia > Anstonellales > Bilamarchaeaceae > Bilamarchaeum. The sequence continues at coordinate 121,758 of CAWBTT010000004.1, forward strand.
ACCTTCAATTGCTCCTGAGATTCTCATCCTCTCCTTGATGAACTGCAGGATTGTAAGTGCTGCCAGGGCACGCATTGTTTCATCAGGCAGTCCGACCAAATCAAGGTCAACAAGTCCGGATGTTACCAAAGCGTCAAGTTTGACAGTACTCTGCTGGGCAAAGAAATCCTCGCCAGGCTTTGTGAACTGCCTTAATCTGTAAATAGCATTCTCAAGTTCAGCAGGGAACTCGTAGCTTCCCATCTGGGCTTGCTCTGAAAGCACCCTGACGACATCTTTCAGGGTCGGGGCGGTGAGCGGCTTTCCAAGCTCGTCTTTCTGTTCGCGAGAATCCATCCTGAACTTGTTTTCTAAATATGCCTTCTCGATTGCCTGCTCAGTGAGCCTTCTCTGCTCTGGATACTGGCTAATATCTGTAAGAAGTTCAAGGGTACGCATGATCTGCTTGATACGGTCATATGGTTTCATTCCACCGAGGTCAAGAAGGTTCAGGTATGAACCTCTTCCCAGGCCAACGATTTTGCCGCCAGTCTGTTTTACCCAGTCCCGGTACTCTCCTGCCCAGTCAATGATGAGCGCATTCGAGTTCCAGATGAATGATGCACGAAGAAGGAAGGTCTTGATGAAATAAGACTTACCAGAACCTGAGATTCCACAGACCGCGATGTGCGGATTCGCGACATTCTCATGCGTCCAGTAGAACGGAACGCTGAATATCTTGGTCCTGCCGATATAGATTGAATTGGTCGGGTCAGGGAAAATAAGTTCCATAGGAGGCTCAGGAGGGTGTACCAGAAGGCTTCTTCTGGATATTGCGCTGTTCGGCACCCTAACGAGCTTGAGTCTTCCTCCAATCATAGTTATACCACACTCTCCTCAAGGTCCTGTGCAGTTGTCGGGAAGAATTTTTCCCATTCAAAGCATTTGAGCATCTCATCTCCTGCCAGGTTAACGACTTCGACATTGAGCGCGTTGGCAAGAACTGTCCTAAGTTCATTGGCCTGGCTCCTTGCAAGCGCGACAGCAGCATCCTTGCTGATTCCTACTGCTGTTGTCTGCGCATAAGCAACAATGGCCATTGGCTTGACACCCTTGATGAGCCTAGTTAGCTGCGCATCGAAAAGCGATGCCTCTCTTTCATACTTGTCAATCCTAAGAACATCCGGCTGCGGCTTGTCCCTTTCTCTTGCAAGACGAAGCTGGGCCTCTGCCCTCTTTGTCTCAATCATCTTTCTCTTCTCTCCGACATCTTCGACAAAAAGAAGGTATGCGATTTTTGTAACGTATTTGATGTTTGAAATCGCCCTCTCGAAAAACTGATTGTATGCGATGTTCTCATCCGCAGATTTTTCAGTGGCTGATTCGAATATTTTCAAACCGAGGAACGCTGAGGCGTAGTAGACTCCGCCGGTGTTTTTGATAATGACATCCTGGCTTGGAGGCACTTCGTACCCCTCATCAGACATCATAACTATCTTCGTTCTTTCAGTGATAAGAGGAACCATGATGTATCCATATTTCCAGAAAAGAACGCCCATCAGTGAGCCAAGGCCTGCGAGAAGTCCGCCGATAACGGCAGCGAATCCTCCGCCGCCGATGAATGCGAATAGGGCCCCAACGACTCCAACTGCTATAGAAGCATAAAGAAATTTCCGTGCACCAAGATTTGCCGCCATACGTTATCCCTCACTATTTTACGACAGTATGGTATTAAAATTCACCTGCCTGGTGCTTAACTGTCACAGAATATATAAAAAAGACTAGGATTGGCTTAATCCTTAACAGCGTTCTCGACGATTTCTACTGCGTTTCCTATATAGGTCGAGTAGTCAAATATCTTCTCTGCTTCTGCAGAATCAAGAATATTCTTCTCGATGACCAGCTCCTTAAGATGTCTTCCTTCCTTGAAAGCGACCTGAGCGTTTGTGCGCACAAGTTCATGCGCCTCCTGCCTGCCCATCCCCTTTTCAGTAAGGGCAATCATCAGGCGCTCTGCCATGATGAGGCCATGAGTCAATTCAAGATTCCTTTTGATATGCTCCTCTGAGAATTCAAGCTTGTTTAGTATTTTGTTGAGTTCAAGGCACATGTAGTGGGTTCCTACGAAACTGCTTCCGAAAATGACACGCTCATTTGCACTGTTTGTGAGGTCCCTCTCGTGTTCAAGCGCGATATTCTCAAGGGCAACGGCAACATTTGCACGGATGACCCTCGCAACTGAGCAGATTCGTTCGCTCTTGTGTGGGTTCCTCTTGTGCGGCATTGTTGATGAGCCGACCTGCTTCTTGCCAAAGCCTTCTGAAATCTCAAGTATTTCGGTTCTCTGGAGATTTCTGATTTCCTTTGCTACTTTTTCTATTGCAGCTGCAACCAATGCCAAATCGCAGAGAACCTCGGCGTGCCGGTCCCGCTGGACAACCTGGTTGGTGACCTTGGCCGCCTCTAGCCCAAGCTCTTCCATGACCATTTTCTGTATTTGCGGCCCCTGCCCCCTGAATGTGGCCATTGTGCCTACAGCCCCTGACATCTTGCCGACTGAGATTCTCTTCTTTGCCTCTTCGAGGCGTGCCATGTCCCTCTTCAATTCCTGAAAGTAAAGGGCGAATTTCATCCCGTAGGTTGTTGGAACGGCGTGCTGGCCATGAGTCCTGCCGATGCAGACCCTCTCTTTGTTCTCAAGAGCCAGTTTCTTCAGAGTTTCTGAAAGACCCCCTAAATCCTTCATAAGAAGGTCGATTGCATCGATGAAAATCAGTGCTGTGGCAGTATCCTCTATGTCATAGCTGGTTGCTCCCAGGTGGACGTATTTGCCGGCATCTCCTGCCTGCTCAGAGAGCGCCTTTACCATGGCCATTAGGTCATGGTGGATTTCGTCCTCGATTTCTTTTACCCTCTCAAGTTTCACCTTGGCCGCTGCTGCATCTATCTCTGCTGGCGCGCCCTCAGGGACATTGCCGAGCCTTGCGTGCGCCTTGGCCAGTGCTACTTCCACAGCCATCCACTTGCGGATTTTTGTGTCTTCCTCGAATATTGCATTCATCTCTGTGCCGTATCTTTCTTCAAATGGAGAAATGGACATATTTGCTCACGATAAAGGTATCGTATTGAAGGGTTAAAAAAACCGCTGAAAAACGATATGTTTATATACTCGAAAAGTCATAATAAGTAACAGGCAATTAACTTTCGACCAGTAGAAAATAGGCCCTAAAAACGGGCCTCGTGCACTTCAAGAGGAAATGAATATGAAACGGGAAACTTTAGAGGGGGTCAGAGCAGGCGATATCGTCAGTGTCAGGAAGGCAATGCAGTCCCTATCAGGTATGCCCGGAGAAGAACTCAAAGCGCTCTGGGGCGCAACTATAGAGGGCATGGTAAACCAGGAACAGACCGCTGAGGGCGTTGAAAACAAATGTATGCTCATGGCACTCTCATTCTCAATTTCTCCAGTTTATACTAAAGAGAAGGAGCTTGTAGGCTATGCAAAGAAGCTTAACGACGAAGGCTTGAAAGGGAACCTGGATATGATAGATGCCCTTGCAGACAGTTCATACGACGATGCCTCTCAGACGGCATGTGTTTATGAGGATTTGACAGCCCTTGGAATGATTTGTTCAGAAAAATCACTTGAGAATGTCGATAAAGGGAAGGTAAAGGCACTGGTTGCAAATGGAGAGCAGGCATACAAGCACGCAATATCAATTGGCGCGGCCGTGGCAACTGGGATTCTGAAGGGAGAGGGGCGCCAGATTGCCAAGAGATGTCTCTTAAATGCTGCACTTTATGGGGATGAATACTCACGAAAGTACGCTGTTGAGGCTCTTGCACACTTCATTGATGATTATCAATTGAAGAAAACCCTTGTTGCCCTTGAAGAGGGCGGGGCAGATGAAATTACAGTAGCAGCATCATACAGCCTCAGGACAATCAGGGAAAAGGACGAGGTTGAGACTGCGAAGGCAGACCTTGGAACACTCTCAGAGATTGAATACCCTGATGTGACAAGCCCGCAGAGATGGTATATTGACATCGTATTCGATGCTGTTGAGACTGTACTCACCAGGATTAACGATTCTAAGAAAAAACAGGAAGTTCTTGTTGCGCTCAAACAGCTTGCAGCTTACGGCGCAGCTCCTGGCCCGATGGAAGAACTTATTGATTCCCACAGCCTTGGAATGGTAAAAAAGAATGTGGAGAATGCTCTTATTCACGCGCTCGTTCACGGAGATGATAGGATGGTTGAGGATGCCAAAGAAGGCATCAGGAAAAGCTCAAGCGACCGTGTCATTGGGATACTCAACAAAGTAGCAGATCGTGAAAGGAACGGAAACGGAAACCTTTCTGACAAAGGCAGCATGATAAGGAATTTGGTAGCCGAGATGCAGAAAAAGAAGTTCGGCCACAGCCTGCCCCCGCCGCTTCCAAGAAGGACTCCAAAACCACCCCGGCAGAAGATGCTCCACTAGCATTAAAAGAATCGGCTGCTAATTATCCAGTATATGGGAAAGAGCCGAATTCTAAAAAAGCAGAGCAAAGCTTATCTGGAGCTTCCAAAAGAGATGCTTGAGATTGATGAGGTAGATGTTGTCAGGCTTAATGAAGGCCAATATCTTATTCAGGCAGTGGCAGTGAACAAGGCAACTGAGATTGAGAAAATCGTTCTTCGGAAGCTCCTTTCCATCAGGTTCGACCGGCGAACCCCGGCCAATGTTGAAAAAGAACTCACAGAGGCAGAGAGGTTTATTCTGAAAGACCTTGAGAAAAAAGGGATGGTGAATGTTTTCAAGGGAAGGAAATACCCGGACGGCGTCTACAACATCAAAGACAATATTTATCCGATTCTGCGGGGCAAGGAACCCCCAAAACCTGAGGCAACAGAGCCGCAGGCACAGCCAGATTCCCCAACCCTCAAGAACAGGGGATTCCTCACGCTGAAAGACAAGGGCGAGGCGATGAGGCTGTCGCAAAAACTCAGTTCTGAGATGAAAAAGGGCGATGTGCTTGGCATAAAGGGTTTTGACGGCAGATTCTATGTCGTTACAAGAGAATATCTGGAAAAATCAGAGAAGGCAGTCAACTCGGTTCTGAAGGGGGGGATGGATGTCCAGTCCATTGCGCAGGCAGCGAAGATGGATGAGGAAGGATGTTCAGCAGTCATGAAACTGATGGCTGAGAAGGGAGATGTACTAGAGAAGAAAAAGGGAATTTTCTCACCAATCTGATGGTCTTTATGATAATAAAGGATGAAGTTCACGGCACTCTCGAGTTTGACTATCTTGAGGAGAGGATAATTGATTGCGCGGAATTTCAGAGGCTGCGCAGGATAAGGCAGATGTCGGTTACTAATCTTGTTTACCCAGGGGCAAATCACACACGGTTTGAGCACTCTCTTGGCACAGCACACCTTTCAGGCGTGATTGCAAAGAGGATAGGCCTGGATGAGGATGAAGTTCGGAAAGTCAAGATATACGGCCTGCTCCATGACATAGGCCACACCCCATTTTCACATGAAGGAGAAGACATACTGAAGAAGCATGTCGGCGACCATGAAACGCTTGGGGAGAAGAAAATCCAGAGCGGCGAAATCTCTGATATTGTTTCTGAAAATTTCAGGCCAAAAGAAATACTTGAACTTGAGAAAGCTAACATCATAACTTCAGACCTTGGCTCTGACCGAATGGATTATCTGAAAAGAGATGCCCAGAACACCGGGGTTGCCTATGGCATAATAGATATTGACAGAATCGTGCACACCCTTGGAATGGAAGATGGGCAGCTCTGCATAGAAAAGGGCGGGCTGGAAGCGGCAGAGTATCTCCTGGTTGCAAGGTTCGTCATGTTCTCAACAGTTTACCTCCACAGGGTAGTGCGCATCGCAACTGCGATGCTTTATCGGGCAATAGAAGAAACAATCGATGACGGCTATTCTCCGCAAGAATTCGCATCGCTTGATGATGAGGATGCTATGAACGTAATGCTCAACCACAAGGGAAGCAAATACGCAAAGGCCCTTCGCACAAGGAAACTTTACAAGGAAGCTCATTCTCTTCCAAGGGGAAGTTATGAAGAGGCGAAAAAACTCGAGAAACTGCTCGCAGATAAATTCAAATGCGATGTCATTATCGATTACCCGCACGCTTTCTTCAAACCAGCAGATTTCCTGGTAAAAACAGAAGACGGGACAGTACCCATTTCAAAATTGTCAAAGCTTGTCCAGTCCCTGAAAAAAGCTGAAGAAGACAGAATGAGGGTTCTTGTTCTTGCCGAAGAAAATGATGCTGAAAAAATCAGGCTGGGAATACCAAACCGGCAATCTGAACTATAACCACAAGGAGAATAATTGCCGCGATGACTATTTTCGGGTCCATCTCCTTGCCCTCGATTTTCATATCAGAGGACATGCCGACAATTCCTGCGGAACTCATCGGCATTGCTACCTTATTAGAAGACATAAAACGATTGTGTGCCGAATGGTATTAAATCCTTGTCATTCCATTATCAATTTATGGGCGACGTCGAAATTCACACCCGAGCTAACCTTAAGAAAATGAAGAACCCCACTATCATTATCGGCCTTCCAGGCACTGGCCTTGTTGGAAGCGTCGCAGCATCGCAGATTGTTGACTCCTTGAAGATGAAATTCGGAGGCTACGTATCAAGCTCAAGTTTTGCGCCCTTGGCAGCAATACATGACTATATGCCAATGCCTGCTGCAAGAATCCACTATTCAGAGAAGGAGAATGTAATCGTAATAATTTCAGAAATGACCATTCCGGTCTCATCATCAACAGAGCTTGCAGAGAAGATTTTCGATTTCTCAAAGGAAGTGCATGCAAAGTCAATCATTTCTCTTGGCGGCATCTCGCTCAACGAGGAGAAGGGAGAGGTATACATTGTCTCGAGCGATGTGAATTTCGTTAAACGAAGCAAGAAATTCGCAAAGCCGATAAAGGAAGGTGCAACTACCGGAGTAACCGGCATCCTGCTCACAATGGGAACTCTTGAGAAATTCCCAATAAGCACGATACTCGCTGAATCTTCAGAGGAATACCTTGACCCAAAAGCAGCCTCGAGGGTAATCAAAGTGCTTTCAAGAATAACCGGGCTCCATATAAACACTGCCAAGTTAGACCGGGAAGCTATTGCCCTTTCCAAGGACATGAAGGAATCTGTGAAAAAGGCAAGGATTTCAAAGAAGGGGCCGTCCGCTGATGAAGGCGGGACCATGTACGGTTAAATTATCTTCCAATTCTTTTTATTTCCACTTTCGCAGGGATTTTTTGAACTCAGTTCAAAGCTCCCCGTTCACAGAAGTTCGCAGGGATAGCAAAGTCTGGTCAAATGCGCAGGACTTAAGAGAAACTTTCCTCATGTTTTTCCGAGGGTATAGTTCCATCAAACATCCTGAGGGAATCTCATGAAGTTTGGTGAAGCTTTATCATGTTCCTCTTGGAGGAAAGCTTCAAAGAAATCCTGTGGCTTAGTGCCTTCGCAGGTTCAAATCCTGCCCCCTGCAATTTAGAGGATACGGACTCTTTTTCCGTCGAAGTGGACTGTCTCCTCAAACCTCATCCCATAGCGCTTGTAGAACGCCGGTTCTATTGCCAAAACTGAGCCTGCTATGCTCTCCTTTGATTTAGGAGATAGCCTTGGAAGTTCATGCACTTCTAATCCGACCCCATGGCCAATGGAATGAATCATTTCAGGATAGCCTGCTTTTTTCATTAGCCTAGCAGACATCCTCGCAACCTGGGCGCCAGTCCTTTGCTCAGGGATTTTGTCGATTATCGAATGGAAAGTATTCTGCAGTTCCTCATACTCCCGCTTCTTTTTCCGGTCCCCGTCAAGTATGAAGCATCTTGTCAAATCAGAGCAGTAATGTTTGTAGCGGACCCCATAGTCAATTAGCACAAGTGAGCCGAGCTTTTTGTTTCTGGCATAATAATGGGGAAATGCAGTGGATGAATCAGTGGCTACTATGGGGGGGAAAGCAGGCTCTAAACCCATCTGCGCAGTCAGCACCTTGATTTGCTTCTCCAAATCAAGCTCTGTTTTTGCTTTCTTGAAATCAAGGGATTCGAATATTTCCCTGGTGAACGTGGCTGCTTTCCCGATTGCTGAAACCTCCTCGGGTTTTTTCTTGATTCGCATCTCTGCAAGCTCTTTGGAATAATTCTTGATTCTTGAAATTCCGCTCAGGCGCTCTGCCATTGCGGCATTGATTGAAACGAAATCACAGTGCATGTTTCGGCGCGGTTTGGTGTATTTTGAGATTTCACAGAATGGGTCACGGTATGCGATTACAGTTCCCTTGAAATGTTTTTTCGCATAGGCCTCGTTCAATTTGGGGACAAAAAGATAGCGTTTTTCCGACTTCAGAAAAAAGGCGTGGTCAATGTCAAGACCGGAATGGTAGTAGAAGTTCGGGTCAAAAGACTCGCCCCGGTAGAGCAGAAGCTTCATGAAAAGATAGCAGAGCGCAGCACTAAAAGAATTGCGGTCAGGGCAGTGAAAAATGGGAAATTGTTTAATTATTGAAGGAGTTAGGATTCCATGAAATATATTGCATTGTTTGTGGTTTTGCTGCTCTCTTTCGGATGCATCGGGAACCAGTACGATGATTACGAAGTGAGCCCCGGGATTGCCCCTGCACCTGAGGCCTATGACGGCTCGGCATATGCCGTGAAAAACAGCCTGCAGTACTCTTCCGGCGCTCAGTACATGACGCAGGAGAGCTACATAAAGCTCAAGGTGGCCGAGGGAAACCTGGAGAGCGGTTTCGCCATGATAAAGGGGAACCTGACCCTGCAGGGGGCCGAGCTTACTGACATCGACTACAGTGAGTACAGCGACAGGAAGCAGTACACTGCGACGGTGAAGGTTGCCCCTTCGAAGTTCAACCAGATAAATGAGATGCTCAAAGGATTTGGAGAAGTGAAAGACATGTCAGTCAGCCTTGAGGATGTCACCAAGCAGTACACTGACCTTGAGACCAGGATAAGGAACAAGGAAAACGAGCTTTCAAGATTGAACCAGCTCTACAACCAAAGCGAAAGCGTAAGTGAGATTCTCGATGTTGAGAAGGAACTTACAAGGGTTGAGACCGAGCTTGAACTTCTCAAATCACAGAATGAGAGCCTCTCATCAAGAATTGCAAAATCAACAATCTCAGTCTCTGTTTATGAGGAGAAGGCGGCAACCCAGAGTTTGACTCTTCAGCTTGAGAATCTTGCTGCAATGTTCTTTGGAGCAGTGGCTGCTGCAATAACATTGATTGTGGTGGCAATTGGATTCCTCCTCCCGGTGGGCGTACTTTTCGGAGTGCTCTGGTTTGGATACAAATTCGTGACTAGACCTCGAAAGTCTTCGGCTTCCCGCTCTCGATCTCAACAATAAGTTTTGTTGGTTTGTTTGAGGCCGGGAAAGTGAAGTCGACTGTCTGGCCTTTCCTTATTCTTTTTCTTTCGAATTTTATGGAATCGGAGCCAAAGCGCGCCTCGACTACTACTTTGTGCAGGTTGCGGTTTGCCATTACTGTGAGTGTGGTATTCTTGTCGGTAGTTTTCTTTTTGTAGCTGAAGGGTTTGTTGCGAAGAATCATGATTACTATTACTACTAGGAGAACCAGGACAAATGCCCCTATACAAACGCCAGCTACGGCGACATCATCACTCATACGAATCCCAACTTTGACCTGGATTTAACTGTTGCAACTTTTATACCTAGCGGCCTCAGCCTTTTTCGGAGCGGCGCGTCGTTAGTACATACGATTGCACGGTTCTCATTTGCGTATTCTACAATCCAGTCATCGACTTTCCGGTCATTTTTTATTACATCAATAGGGTTGTTCTCGATTATTTTCAATGCGAGCCTTGCTGAAACCGCATCCTTCCCCCGTTTGGCTCCAAGTTTCTTGAGTTCGTCTATTGTGACTGATGAGACAACGAAAAAATGAGGGCCTTCTATCATGTAGTCTATTTCTTTTAGGATATTTATCTTGAACTGGAATGGAACAAGAAGGAAATTAGTGTCTAGAATAACCATCCTGGGAGGCATATAGTGGTAAATCTGGGCTAGTATAAAAGGGTTTGGGGGCCGGAATTGTGGGAGAATGTGTGAATAAAGGAGGGTTTATAAAGGTTTACACGTATAAATTCATATAGCAACAACCTTGAGAGATGGTGAAAAAATTATGGCAGAAATAGCTAAAGCAAAAGAAGAGAAGAAAGATGATGTTCGTACGGGTGGAGATGAGAAGACTTCTGGTAGGAAGACACTCATGTCCAGATTTAGAAGGATGAAGGGACTTGTCGCAGGACTTGCGCTCGTAACCGGCATGTCACTCGCAGCAGCACAGGGATGCGGCTCAGATGATAATGGAGTAGTTCCTTTGCCAGATGCCAGCCTTGATGCAGGCCCAGATTCTGATACTAACACTGATGGCGGAGATGGAGGAGGCCCAACAGACGCAGGACCTGACACAGACAGTGGTCCAGACGTTGACGCAGGCGACTTGGACTCTGGCCTTGATGGTGGAGAAACTGATTCAGGCACTGGTGATGGAGGTTCTGACGCAGGACCAGCAACATGTTCAGGCGCAACAACTGGCGGTGTATTAGGAACACCATTCTATCCAGGAATTCCAGTAACAGTAGGCGGATATGCAATTACTGTAACCGGTGAATCTTCAGACGGAGTTTATGTAGACATTGACTGCGGCTCTGACAGCGCATCTGTAGCAGTTGGCTTTAACTGCCCAGAGCAGACTAACGTTACAATCCCAGTCACAGCAGATGGAATGGAGATTAGGATTTGGAATGCAAGCAGCAGCTCATTCGTAGCAAACATGAATGTAACTGTTGCAGTTTCACCTTAGTCTTTCAAGCCAAGTACTTCTTTTGCTTTTTCCATATCTTTTTCTGTAGGTCGGATTGCGACTTCAGTGAAGTCGTTCTTCCTACTGACGATATAGAGGCTTTCGAGGTTGACACCGCGGTTTGCAAGCTTGCGGGTCATCTTTGCAAGTTCACCTGGACGGTTATTCATTTTGAAAACAAGAGTATCTGCTTCCTCGACTTTGACGTTTGAGAGTCTTGAGAGGGATTTTAGGGATGTCGAAACATCGCCAGTAATGATTCTGAATACTGCTTTTCCTTCAGCACCATATGCGGAAATGGCTTCTATGTTGACTCCTGTCGAACCAAGCGCTTCGGCTACCTTGGCAAGAGAACCCACATCATTGTCTGCTATCACTAATATCTCTTTCATTGATACCACGAATAGGATTAGCTGCCGAAGCTTAAATAAGATTGCCATGAGAAATTGATTATATGGTTAGAAAAGAAGAAATCCTGGAGAAACTTTCCCAGGTCATAGACCCTGAACTCGGCCTTAATATCGTCGATTTGGGGCTTATTTATGAAATTGACATTAAAGAAAAGAAAAAAGATGAATTGCAAAAAGTATTTATCAAAATGACATTTACAACGCCTGCATGCCCGCTTATGGGAGAAATGATTGAAGAGGTTAAACGCAAGCTGGATGAACTTCCGGAACTTGATATTGAAGTAAACATAGTCTTCGAGCCTCTTTGGAAACCAGAAATGATGAGCGAACGAGCAAAGGCGAAATTGGGAATAATATGAAATTAACATTTTACGGAGGTACGCAGGAAGTTGGCCGTGCGTGCATGCTCCTTGAAGACGGGCCAAAGAACATAATGCTTGATTGCGGAATCAAGCTTGGAGAAAAAACAGAATACCCTCTCATTAAAGATGAGGATTTGTTGGGTGTGCAGAATGTGACAATATCTCACGCACATCTTGACCATTGCGGCTATTTGCCAAGGTTTTACGCCAAAAAGGCGAGGCCGAAGATATTTCTGACAAAACCGACAAGGGACCTGATGGGTGTTTTGCTCTCGGATTTCTACAGGATAATGAAACTGAAGGGTGAGAAGCCCATATTCACCCTCAAGGACATTGAGGGGGTGATGCGCGAGGCTCACATGTGCGAATACAGGGAACCTGCGAACAATGAATTTAGGAGCATATTCTTCCCTGCAGGGCACATAATGGGAAGCGCGATAACCTCAGTTGAGCGGTATGGAAAACGAGTAGTTTTCAGCGGAGACATCTGCATGCGCAAGACCAGGGTGCTGGATGCTTGTGAAAAGAATCTGAGCGCCAATACGCTTATTGTTGAAAGCACATATGGGGGCAAGGATGACAGTCTGCCAAGCTACAAGGAAAGCTATCAGAAAATGGTCAAAACCATCAACAGGACATTGGACCGCGGCGGGCATGTAGTAATACCAAGTTTCGCAGTTGGCAGGGCTCAGGAAGTCCTCATGGCTTTAGATGATTATATGCGCTCAGGCTCGCTGCGGCCTGCCAAAATCTACATAGAAGGCATGATAGGCAAGGCAATGAAGATTTACCGGCACAACGCTATTTACGCCAATGATGACATCAAAAGAAGAATCCTCATGAGTGAGGATGACCCTTTCAAGAGCCCCAATTTCTACAAATCAAGGTCAAAGACAAGGGAGGATGTTCTTGAAGAGCCTTCAATCATAGTAACCACTTCTGGGATGCTGAGCGGAGGGCCTGTGATGTTCTATCTTGAGAAGCTTGGCCCAGACCCCAAGAACACCCTTATTTTCGTCGGGTACCAGGCCGAAGGAACACTTGGCAACAAGGTCCAGAACGGGCAGAAGGAAATACGGATTGGAGAGAAAGAGATCAAGCTGAGAATGGAAATTGATAGTGTCAAGATATCCGGCCACGCAGATTTCAATGAGCTTCTCCAGTTCATAAAGTCGTTCAAGGGACTGCGAAAAGTTTTCCTTATGCACGGGGAGAAAACTGACCTGAAGGATTATCTTGAAGATGACTATGAGGTAATAGTGCCTAAACAGCTAGAAACTCACAACATCTAATTAGAAAAATAGAGAAAAAGAAAAAACTAGGAGTACTCCCAGCAGTCAGGTTCAAGTATGCTGAATGGAAGCGAGCAGCTGTGCGATGAATCGCCATCAACATACGCGTATATGGTTCCAGACTGGTATGGCTCCCCGGTGATATTGTAGTATGTTCCTGAGTCTGTTCCTCCCGAGACCCCCACATAGCCTGAGGCCGACCAGGTCACGTTTGCACATGGCTGATCAGCGTCCGGCCCGCAGTTGATGTTGACCCATCCGAATGCACCAGGATAAGCGCTGAATGCCCCATCCCCGATGGTACACCATTCGCTTGAGCCATCGTCGTCATCATCGTCATCAGAGCCGTTGTCATCGCCTCCGTCGCCTATTTCAATCGGCGCAAGTGCGATTGCTCCAAGAATCGGGTCGTCTGCAGGGTTGTTCCAGTAGGCATAGCCAAGGAGGTTCCCTGTGCTGTTTGCGCCTGCTGTGAATGTTGTACCGTCAGTGCTTGAGTTGCCTGTCGAGCCGAGAAGGCCGTCTATGTTGTCATAGTCAGCATCATCCGGAGTGGACGGGTTTCCATCTTCGAAACAGTTGAGTTCGAAATATTCAGACTCGCCAGTTTCCATCGAAGCGCTTGGCGGGACGAACTCGCACTCATAGTGAATTGGAGTTGTCACAGAAACATCCGAAAGGCAGTGCGCTATTCCTGACTCGTAGTTCATCGTCCCGGTTGTGCCTGGAGATGAGGTTGGATAGGCAATTGCGTGCGTATTGTCCCTCTCGATGAATCCGCCTGAGATTGCGTCCCAGTACCAGTTGTTTCCAACACATGATATTGGGTCTCCTGCAAGGTCCTCGCAAGCGACCTCGAACTCCGCTACTTCGAGTGTTCCAAGGTTAAGTGAGCTTGGGTCGATTTCGCATGTGATTGCACCAGTAAGCGAAACTGAGTCACTGCACGATGAGGCGCCGCCGCATGCAGATGAGACTGTTGAGGCTGAGAAAGATAGTACTGTTCCGCCGGATGCTCCGGGGTTTCTCTGGACAAGAACGTATAGGTCCTTGTTTCCTCCTGGACCGATAGATTCACCGAATCCGTTGGAGCTTGGACAGTCTGAAGGCAGGAATCCCAGAGTAGTACTGCAAAGTGAGACTGGAAGCGGGTCAACATCATAGTCAAGGTTTGAGCCTGTGACGCCATTGATGGTGATGTGGTCTCCGCTGTTATGCTCTCTGACGATGACCATCATTAGGTCTTCATCAATTAATGATTTTTTGGCAGTCACTGAAACCTCGTTGAAGTTGCAGCTTCCACCTGCATCCTGGACTGTAAGTGATATCGTGTCAGTAGCAATTGACGGGCCTATTAAAGGCTGATTATCTGTGAAGTAATATAGCCTGAACCAGAGTGAGCTTGTTTTCTGAAGCGGGTTCTTTGCCAAAGCAGCAATACAATCGACATCCTGGAGCCTTGTTTTTACCTGGTATGAGCCAGAAGAACTCACTGTGAATGATGGCGAGGGAATCGAAGGCATGGCCGAGCTTCCGCCAGGAACAACGCTACCTCCACCAAGGACCTGATAGGTTCCTTTACAGAACACATTGCCCTCACCTCTGCGGTTGGCAAAGGTTCCGCTCAAGTTATGATAAGTCACTGGCTGGTAATGAAACGTTGCCAAATCATCATACCTTGATGTGTCCTGTGTCAATAGATTGCCATCACCAAATGTATTATGATCAGTGTACTGCGACGATGTAATCCATTTGATATTCCTGTTAGTATTTGTAGTTGAATAACTGATAAATGTCGGACATCCACCTGTCGGACACTCTGGGAATAAGGAATCGATATCCAAACTTGATACTGCCCATTTGGAGTTCACTGACGGGTTGACATTGAGCGTTGCGCCACTGCAGATGACATCCCCGGTCTGGAGATTACTCGGATTTCCGCTAACGACATCGCCTGAACTGGATGCGCTCAAAGTGAAGTCAGTAGTGAACTGCATGTTGGTGTTGAAGTGATAAGGCTCACCAACATAGTTCTGGAAATTTCCAGGGACACTAGTAGCGAACGCAAATGCGCCAAAAAAAATCAAGATTGAAAAGAGTGTTTTGTACATCATAAAAACCTCATTCATCCTCAGTTCTTCTCGGGGTAGCCCTTCGAACTGAACCCTCGGTTGGCGATGGCCTGAAGAACTCTCCAATGTTGAACTGAAGGTTCAGTCCACCGAATGGAGTTCCTGGAAGCCTGTCGACTTCCTCTCCGCCGACCTCGCCAAGGTATCCTCCGCGAAGGTCCACCTGGAACATTCTGCGGTATGAGTAGCCAAGTCCGAGATAGCCCTCAAATGTGTGGACCGTGTTCCCGAAGTTGTAATCATACCTAAGGCCAGGGCCCGCAAAGAAGCGGTGCTGGCCTTCCTCACCAGCATAAACTGAAAGGTTGAGCGGTCTAATGTCCCCGCCTACCCTGTGCTGCCTGAGGAAGTATGAGTACTGTGGCGTGATTGTTGACTGGAGTCTTACACGGTTCCCTTCCATCCAGTTGCCCTCCATTGTTATGTAGGCAAGGGGATTCATGAGTACTCCGGTTGTGTCTCCTCCTGGTGCCTGCTCAAGCGTTGGAACCACGCCAAGACCGACCCTTGAGAGCCTGACTATTCCGCGGTTTCCTTCTTGGCCTGGGAATCTGACTTCAACGCTTGTCAAACCAAGCATCGCACCGGAATCTCCGACTTCAAGCGTTTCGGTTGAGCCGTCTGTCATTGCAACTTGCCCTGACATGCTCCACTCCTGATGCGGAATCACTGTTGCGCCAATCACGATTTCCATTGGTACTGCCCAGCTCTCTCCGCCGACACCTGTACCGATTGCAATTTCTGGCCTCAAACCAACTGAATGGCCGGTGCCAGAAAGCCTTGTCCTTCCGACGGTTCTAAGTTCCTGAGTCTGCGGGTCGACCTGAAGCTGCTGGAGCTGTCCGCTCATTGCAAGGTATTCATAGTACAATCCAAGTGAAGTCCAGATGAACCTCGGCTCAAAGCCGCCATGCCGTGTTCCTCTCATATACTCCTGGAACGCCTGCATGTTCTGGTCGAACTCGTATCGGACCGTTACTCCTGCTCTGAAAATCGCGACTGCCCTCTGGTTAACTGAAATGACATAGAGGTTGTTCAGCGACTGGAAAATACTGTTTAGGGTTGACTCACCAGCAAGTGACTGAAGACCGCCTGAGAGGTCTCCTGACTGCAATTTTCTCATCGCATCCTGGAACCCTGGCCTCTGCCAGATTTCTCTCTCAGATGGAATCGCGCTCAGCGCGTTGAAAAGCGCTGTCGCAGCCGTCCTCAGTGCTGCTGCATCATTTGGATGGTTTGCAAGTACTGCGTAACCATTTGCAATTGCGTTGACACCTGCCTGTGCTGCTGCCTGATCCCCAAAAATCGCGCTCATCTCAAGACCCGGAGTCGCGTTGATTGCAACGACTGATTCCTGGCTGCCACGGCTCAGCAGTGTAATGTTACCAAGGTCATGCATTGGCACTTCAATAATTGGAAGCGCGGTTGCCCTTGCCGCTTCGTCAACTTCCCTTGGGCCTGTCTGGGCGTCTGTTGAGACACCTTCAGTCACGCCAAGAAGAGCTGTAAGCATAGCAAGATGAGAAGCGAATTCGCTGTATCCCTCTTCGTCAGCTGATGCCCCTCTGCTAATCCTCTGGAGCATTGTCCTGAATGCGGTTGCATTGTCTCCAAGAGCTGCTGCATCCTGCGGCTGAAGTTCCTGAAGCCTCTGCAGTGAAGCAACAAGTGCCCTCTGGGCATAGCCAAGTGCGCCTTCGCGTCCTTCGCCTTCTCCAAGCCTCACGATTGCCTGATCATAAACCCTCCTCATAGGGTCGCTTTCAGCCGGCCGCCCACCAAGAAGAACCTGGTGAATCTGCGCGATTCTGAGCGAGTTGTTCACCGAAGCTCTCGCTGTCGGTGCCCTTGACGGATGGGTAGGCCTGTCTGTCCTACCTGCAATAATGTCCAAAAATCCTACTAACTGGTCTGCTGAATAGAGACCCTGTGATTCAGTCGGTGTTTCCCGTTGCGCCTGTGCCATTTTTAGTCACCCCAAAGTGAATGCTAATGGTATAGGAGCCTCGAACTTTAAAATATGCTCCGGTGACGCAACAAGAGCCGCCAGACCAAATGCCGCTGCCGCGCAAACCTTCTTTGCCCGCGTGACAATCCCATTTCGTTTTTCATTGTGTCTGAGTTTCACTTGTCATACCTCCTTCTGTCCTTGAGCGAATTGCCCAAGCTGTTTTACAGGGGAGAAATCCCCTGTTCCATCCACCCTTGTTTTAGTATAAAAAAGAAATATTATCTGGAACGACGAGCCGCTGCTGTCGGTGAAGTGCTCCTTGGTGATACGATTACCACCGGGGTGCTCTCTCCGACCACGTAGGTCCAGCTCTGGTTGTGATCTGTCGGAGCGCAGACTGATTCCATATTTCTGCGGAATCGTTCGTCACGTACAGGCTCGAATCCACTGGTGCCCTCTATCCTGAAAAGCACATCAGAAGGCCTAACACGCTGTCGACCGTCCATAACAGGAACCCACTCGCGTCCGCTTGTTGGGCTTTCTCCTGAAGGCCTAACACGAACGACTGCCCTGGGGATTACTGTCCCATCAGTCAAGGTTACATTGTTAATAACCTGGCCGATGTGAGAACGTCTCCTGGCTTCTATAGTACTTGTCGGGTCATACTGCGGATTCCTAAGATACTGGGTTATCTGCCCATCCTGGTCGCGCCTTCCGAGGTTCTGATATACGAACCAGTAGTAGGTCAGGTTGACTGTCCTCTGGTGCTGTCTCTGATACCTCCTGTGGAAGTCTGCGAAGCTCATTGTGTCTCCGTCCGCTTCACGGACCATGACCTGCTCTGCAGTGAATCTTACCCTGCTTGATGAACCCCTAGAGTATCTCTCCTGCTCAATGCTTGTCCTTGGAACGTAGAACGAAAGCTGCGCAAGGTCGTCTGTAAGCCTTCCCTGCTGCTCTGGGTCTGGGAATCGGCTGAGGATGCTATCATCAAGGCTTGCGATTGCGAGTTCTGCTGTTGCAATTGCCAATCTTGGGTTCATGCGCCCAGTGAAAAGGTCGCTGCCCCTGTCTCTGTGAAGCGCTCCGCGCAGTGTTGTAAGCAAACGCTCAGCCTCAACTGCCCGAGTTACATACATTACTCTTGGGTCGCGGCTTCTTGCAAGGTCCCTTCTTGCGAACCTTGTTCCGCTTGCGACTGCGATTTCACCGTCCAATCTTGTCCTGAGTTCTCCAAGCCTTGTATCTAATATAGATATAAGCTGGCCGTTTGCTGATGCAAGTGTCTCAGTTGGCGTTGCAGTTGCGTATCCCTGTGAAATCTGCCACATCCTGCTCCGGAGTGGTGCTGGATCAATTGTCCTAAGCCACTGCGGGGTCTGCCCATTGCCCCGGAGAATCGCAAGTCTGTAAAGCTCGATATAAAGGCTTCCATACTGGGCAATCCTCATATCCTCCTGAGGATTGCTTCCAAGGTTGGCATCGCCGCCAGTATTTGGCTCAGGAACGATGTGCTGGTCAACTTCTGAAACAGAAGTTCTTCCCCTTCCTGTGCTTCCCCTGAGTATCGGATGTCCACCTCTCTGTATTGGTTCGGTGGGATTACGCCCGACTGAAGGCTGCAGTAATGCGAATGCCCTTCTTGATGCGGCGTCCCTTGACCCGTAAGCTGAAACCGCGAATCTGGGTGTGCCTCTTACTCCAACAAGAAGTCTGAGGAACCTCTCTTCTGCCAGTTGTGCGGCCTGGGCTCTTTCAGCATCAGTTGGATTGGCAATATCAGCAACAGTAACTTCCTGTGATGAAGGCGATGCGTATGCCTGGTTTGTCGCTATTGTTGCAGGCGATTCAAGAACCCTGAAAGTAGCAGGCGCAAGAGCGTTGATTGCTGCATCTGCTATTGCTCCTGATATGTTGGGGTGGAAACCTGAATCGACTTGCGGTGATGAGAAGCACCATACGAATGCCTGCTGTGCCTGCTGAATCATTGCATCGGCACGGCCAAGCCTTTCCTGTGAAAGGTTTGCCCGAATTGAGCTGGTTGACCTCCAAAGCTGAGCCTCACGGATTGAAGCGAGACTGAGTGCCATGTAATATAATGTATCAGACATCTGCGGAACCTGCGCCACGTCCACAGTTCCCTGAGAAGCTGTAATCCAGGCATTTGCCGCCTGAATCATCGGGTCTGTTGCTGGAAGTCCTGAACCAGTTACAACTTCCTGCAGAGAACTCCTTGCAAGAGTGAGCCGGGCAGTGCCTTGAAGCTCTGCCTCACTAAGAGGCTGTGGCGGATATGCTGCCATATCAAGCGCGAGCCGGTACCTTGCATACTCGTAGCGGATGTTGGGCCTGAGCCTCCTCATTGTCGCCATTGTCCTTATTGAAGATGAAACTGCACTAGGCGCTGCCGGGGCGAGTCTTGAAACTTCCAGGTAAAGCTTGTGCAAAACATCCTCATACCTGAAATCCCGGTTTCTCATAAGGGCAGGCAAAAGTTCAGTTTCTGCACGGCGCACCTGGGCATCTGTAATTGGAACCCCGGTATGCCTAAGATATGCCCTTGCCATACTGCGCCTTGTGCCTGCAGTATAAAGTCTGTAAGGAATGAAATCTGAATCAAGCAATGTTGAGACTGCATTTGCATATGCGGTCCTAAGCTGGATTCTTCTTGGAGTATCAAGGCCTGCTATGTTCTGCCCCCTTGTGAATTCCCAAAGGTCCACAACTGCGCGGATGACCTGTTCTTCTGATACAACTGACTCATAAAGTTCATTGACAAGATGGTATGAGAGAGAACCTCCCCCCTGCGCACCCTGAAGAACCTGCCTTGCACGCGTAAGCCTTTCTTCCATTGAGCTTCTGATGTCTTCCCTTCCGGTACGGACACGGCGAAGAACTCTTGTGCCATCAGCATTTCTTACAGGTACATAATCATAGGTTCCCCTGCTCTGGCCATCAGCCCTTGCCGCTGCCGCAACCTCTGCTCTTGTTGGAAGGTGACTTCCATCAATTGCCTGGAGAGATGCCTGCGCGATTGGAACAACAAACTGCTCGAGCCTCTGGCGCATGAGCTGCTGCTCCTGGGTAAATATTGTATTGGCTGCTGTGAGTTTTTCCCTGGCAAGAGTTTCGTTGCCCGCTCGAATAGCATCGCGTGCCTCACCAATTCTTGTAACCATGCGTGATGCTGGACTTTCACCAAGAAGAAGCGCATCGTTAAGCCTTCCGATAAGGTTGTTTGCAAGATTTCTCCTTTCCTGTGAAACTGACTGGTCTGCTGCGACCGCCTGAAGGTCTGTAAGTATTGAGGTTACCCTCTGCGAAAGAGGATGTGCCGCTGCAGTGTCAACACCAGGAATATCGGTCATCCTTGCCTGTGCTGCTCTTGTCTGGGACCGTGCGAGTTCACTTGAAACTACACGTTCTGCTGCTGTGACAAGCCTTGCAAGCTGGCGTTCCCTTGGGCCGCCGGTCCTGTTAAGTTCTGCATTCAATCTGGTAAGAGCCTGCTCAGCGCTCCTTCGAACGCCAGCATTTCTCCCATAATTAGAAATTACTTCAAGATTGTCGCGAAGCTGTCCGTGCTGCGGCGCTGCTGCAACTGCGGGTTCTGGCTGCGCTTCAACTCTCGCTGGAACGGTTTCCCTTGCTGATGGTCTTTCAGTAGGTGCTGCAACTGGGGCAGGTGCTACTGTTGGCTGCGGGGTTGCCTGCGCGAGAACTGGGCCGACAGACGAATCAGCCGATGGGGTGCCGAGCGCTGCCATGACCCTCTGCTCAAGAAGTTGAAGGCCTGCTGCATCGAGTGCCGCATCCCTTCCTCTTCCGAGCCATGTATTCATTGAGCGGAATTTGTCTCTGTCTGTTGAACCTGAAATTGGAATGACTGCCTGGCCGCCGTTTGATGGGCGAAGCCTCTGGTCAAGTTGAACCAAAGCAGCAAGAAGTCTTCTCACGTTCGCATCAGTATAAGTAACCTGCACTGGTGTGATTCCCGCTTCCTGCATCTGGGTGAATGTACCCCGAATTGCAGTGAAATGAGTAGTGAGATTTTCATAAGCCTGTTGTACTGCCCTAACATCTACCCGTGACTCTTGCGCATGCGCCTCTTTCATAGCCGGTTCTCCCATAATAGCACCCATAAAACTCGCGACAAAAATTGCGCGATGGAAGAACCTCTTAACGGCTCCCCCAGTACCTTTTCTGTTAGTAGAATTTAAAGGTTCTCTATGGCGGCGATTCTCGTCTTTCTGTTCAGCAGAATAATTTAGTTTTGGACCTCCCATTTAGCCATCCTCATTTAACATTACTATATACTATTTGAAACAAATGATTTAAAAACCATTGTTTTCCACTTTTCACTATTTTTCGGATTGTTTTTATGACTGTTTCAAACACAAAAGAATGATTACTATAAAATGCCTAATAGTGTTTAAAAAAGGTGGCTTAAGAGCGGAATTGAAGGAATCCCAATAAAAAACGTATTTTACTACAGAATACAAGTGAGATTTTCTAAAAAATCAAAAATGCCCAGTTTTCGTGATGCAGGAGTGAGGAAACCATTTTGCAAAGCAGTGGTATTACTTTCATTCGTCTTCTCCTGTGGGGAAGCCGCGCATGAACCCATAGGGCAAAGACCGGTCCGGGAAGAAGCAAGGCAGGTTGAGATAGAAGATGACTGCCTGGATAGGTATTTTGATTCTGACATCTCACCACCACTTTCTTTTGGAAAGGGACTTGGCAGGGACAGGAGGGTCCGCGAAATGCGAATGGAAGTGGAAGATTTGTATTCAAAAATGAGACGAGGTTCTGAAAGCGCCGAATATTATGCAGAGTTTTTCAGCAAAGCCAGGCACTCTAATGGAGATTTGATGTTCCCAGGTGCTGCAGATGTTATCAGTGGAAATGTTTTCCCGAATGCGAGTTCCAAAAGGTTGGCTGGAAGAAGAATGGCAAAATCAATGAGAACAACAAGATTCCCAAATGCATATGCGCTTCTAAATTCAATGCCGAAAACAGCTGTTGTGCTCGTTGACAGGGTGAATCGCCCTCGAAGCGGAATGGATGTTGAACATGCAGAAGATATCGCTGGTTTTTTCCGCGCGCTGCTTGGATTCCAAAACAGGATGGGCTCTGAGCAGGAACTCTGTGATTTCCAGCCGAACATGAGCAGAGAGCAATTGAATGAATTTGATTCATATTATTCTAATAAGATATTAAACTGGAATAATCCAGTAACAGGAAAACGAGTTTGTACTAATTGCAAGAAGTCAATCGAAACGGGAGATTTTGAAAGATTCGGATTGACAAGGTTTCCTGACGGAATGGAAGCTGCATTCTGCAGACAAATAGAAACAGATTAATATTTCACAGTATAGTTGTGGGACATGTACAGACGATATTACTATTCGGTTCCTTATCAGTCGATAAAAAAAGCAAAGAAGTTCGCAACCAGGATGAAAAAATCCTGGGGCGCCAAGGTCAGTGCAGAGAAGAGGCAACTAACTGGGGTAGTAATGAAGAAGGGAAGCCGGGCAAAGAAGGTCACAGTAGTAACAAGTTATGATTTTGAAGTGGATAATCTTAGAGA
The DNA here is from genome assembly GCA_963791815.1 of uncultured Microcaldota archaeon. Taxonomy (GTDB): domain Archaea; phylum Micrarchaeota; class Micrarchaeia; order Anstonellales; family Bilamarchaeaceae; genus Bilamarchaeum. The sequence goes on from CAWBTT010000004.1 coordinate 144,368, forward strand.
GCTTTATGATAGCGAGATGCTAAATGGCCACCTTGATGCGCGTGCTCATAAAGTAAAGAAAAATTTCGACATTAGAAGTTTGGTTAAAAAAGATTTGAAAAAATGCCTGAAGGAAGATGAGAAGCTGGAGCTCAGTTGTCCTTTAGAAGCTATGAACATTGTCAGAAAAGCAGTCGGACTTAAGCCTTTGGCAAAGGATTTCTTTGGAAAAAGGAAGGGCATGGAAATACTCAGGGTTTTGGCAAAGAAATCAAAAATAGAGACATACAAAATTGAGAAATTGTCGACGATGAACAAAGCCATGGTCCAGATACTCAAAGTTGGGAAATACAAAAAGAAGAAAGGCACTCTGGCCATTACTGTTGAGTTCAAGAACAAGGTAAAGTTTGTCCAGGTTTCAAAACTGATTATGGAGAAATTCAGAAACATAGAAACTATCGAGAAAATGGATTATCCCACAGGGAAAGGAATCCTTATTGTTGCAAAATACTGACGAAGGAAAAGTGCAGGGGAAGACAATCGAACAAGTTCAAAATCTTCCCTAGGCAAGAACTACGTCGGACTAATGAAGTTTTGTGCACTTTTAACATGAGCAGAACAGAAGGAAAAGTGCAAGGGAAGAGATTCGAACTCTCGAACGGACTAACCGACCAGGCCCTGAACCTGGCGCCTTTGACCACTTGGCGACCCCTGCTTGTAAGTTTTAGTCAAAAAACAGATTAGGGAATTAGATGATACAACCAAATAAAATACTAATCCTCAGCCTTTGCAAACTCAACCGGCTGCCTTGTGTATGCCCGTGTTCCGGAAGGAACGTTCTTGTTTATTGAAACTCCGGAGTGAATCCAGCAGTCCTTCCCGATTATTTTTCCTGGCATGGTGCAGGAGAGCACGCCGAATTTTGTGTTGTCCCCTATTATTGCCCCGAGTTTTTTCCTGCCCGTATTCACCCAGCCTTTTTCAGTAAGCACATTGATGTATCCTTCATCAAAACGGAAGTTCGCAATCTGGGTGCCGGAGCCGAAGTTGACATTTTCGCCGATTACACTGTCCCCGATATATGTGAGGTGTTTGGCATTTACATTGTCAAAGAGGATACTGTTTTTCACTGTCGAGCCTGCGCCGATTGAGCAGTTTCTCCCTATTGAGTTGAAACCGCGGATATATGCATTCGGGCCAATCACTGTTCCTTTTCCTATGTATGAGCAGCCCTCAACATAGCTGTGGGTAATTTTTGCCCCTTCTTCCATGATTACTTTGCCGTTTATTGTTGAGTTGTCCACCGCTCCGGACTGCGACTCAAGTTTCTGAAGAAGGAATTCATTAGCACCAAAAAGATCCCATGGATATCCGATGTCTCTCCAATAGCCATCTACAACTACCGCAGTTGAACCGACAAGAATATTTGTAAGCTCATATTCTCCGCGCTCAGATTTCCCGACTGATTTCAAATCATTCAAGGCAGTTGGCTCCATACAGTAAACAGAAAGGTTTGCAAGGTCAGTTTTCGGGTGCTGTGGTTTTTCCTCAAATAAACTCACTTTCCCCCCTGAGATTTCAACAACTCCATATTCCCTAGGGTTCTTCACTTTCTTTACCGCGAGTGTGATGCGGCCTTCGCGTCCTTCAATAACGCTCTTGATTACCGCTGACTCTGTGATTGTATCTCCTGCTAGCACGACAAAAGTATCATTGAGTTCGGATTCTGCGCAAAGCAGCGCTGTTCCTGTCCCTTTCTCAGGACCCTGCTCAATGAATTTCAGCTTGATTCCCAAATCAACTTCTGAGAAGTAGTCGATGATTTTTTCCTTCATGTACCTGACTATTATGAGCGCTTCGCTGATTCCGGCTTTCTTAGCTTCTACCAAAAGATGGTGCAGGATTGGTTTTCCTGCGACATAGAGCATTGCCTTTGGCCTCGTAAGTGTAAGAGGCCGGAGCCGCACCCCCTCGCCTGCTGCCAGAATTACTGCTTTCATTAGAATCATCTTGTTCTCTGAAATTTAAGTGCTTTATGTATAACAAACATAATCATTTATAAATTGTAACAAATAAAGTAAAGTGATGCGCAAAAGAAAGAGCCTGGCTTTCAAAAGAGAAAAGCCAACTATGACAAAGAATCTTTTTTTCTCAACACTTGCCTTTGCAGCGACAATAACTTCTTGCGCGCCGGCTGTCACAGCACTCCCAAGAAGAGAGATTCAAAGGGAAACCACGATTACTGAGACAATAAGAAGAACTGAAAGAGCATGCAGAGTTGACCCAAGGAACTGGCTTAGGAAAGGGGAGAGGCTCAGGGGAACTGTGTGCAGGGACGGAAGGATTTTCGCACTGACAGAGGGCAGCCTCCTGATAGGAAGAGAGGCAACCGGAGACTTCTTTTTCAGTGACATCACACTCGAATCAAGCCATTCCAGAACAGATATGGCAGGGATACTTCGGGCAGGCCTGGTCGATTGGACAGCCTCACAAGACACTGCATATTTCCTGACAAGAGACAGGATGCTTACGCCAATCCCTGTTGGAGATATGGGAGAGCGGCTTAACTCATATGAGATTCCAGCTGCGTACCTAAGCGGAAAGATGGAATTCCACAACGACTTTCTTTTGATTGCAGGAGCAGGAAAGATAATGGCAGTATCGTTTGACCCGCACCTGGATTCAAGAGAGATACCATTCAGATTAAGAACAAAAACCGCAGATTTTTTCCAGCGTGAAGGAAAACTGTTTTTCGGAAATGAAAGAGAAAGAATAGAAATAATTTTTGAGAGCTCAAGGCTCTCAGATATCCGGGTTCGCTAACCGCTTGAGGGGCGTCTTCTAATAGACGCTACAGTAATAAGGTCCTCAGGCCTCTGGCCACCCAGCATGGACCTTTCCATACGGTTGTACCTGCCCACATAAGTTCTTGCAAACTGCTGACGCTGTGCTGCATTCAACTGTCTTCGGGCGCCAGTAGATGAAACTGCATAAACTCTCATTCCAGAAGCGCCTTCTACAAGAGCTTGGCGAAGTTGGCCCAATCTTGAACGTGCAAGGCCGGCAGTTCCAGTTCCGCTTCTTGCAGGCAGTTCAGTTCTGCTTACAACCTCATATGTACGAGTTCCCATAGTTACGCGGTAGGCATATGTCCTCTCAGGAGTTCTTCTTGGAACAGTTCTAATGGTTGGGCTGCGCACAGGTCCGTGGAGAAGGGTAAGATCACTAAGAATTTCCCTCCTCTGTCTTGGACGTGCGCGTCCATTTGCCATCGTAGAGGCTATCCTATTCAAATCATTGACATCCAGCCAGCTCTGATTTACAGCAACATTCTGGCCCCTTGCGAGCCTCCCTGCTAAGCCCATGATTGTTGTGGCCTGCTGCCGGGAATACCCCCCGCTAATAAGCTGCTGCTGAATCTGCATGTTGAACTGCTGCATTGTCATTCCAGGTTGTTGTGTCCTTCTTCTTGATTGCGCCATACGAAATCACCTCGAAGATGCTACTCTCACTTCTCTGCTTGGAACATACTGTCCCCCGCGGAAGGTCCGGGAAAGATAATCATCCCTAAAAATGTCAAGCCTTGCGTTTGGCGCTCGTGCATTGAAACGTTCATGGTTTCCTGGTCCGCCAATCTGCTGAACATCAGCATGTACTACTGCACCCCCAGTCTCAACAAGCTGGTTGCCAACAAGAAGTTCGTGAAGCCTTTCCCTTCCGCCCCTTGCAGGAAGCCTTTCAGGAAGAGTAACGCGGTAAGCTCTATCTCCAACACTTACACGATAAACATGCTGTTCAATTCTCCTAGGAGTAGGTCGGGTAGTTGGGCGTACTGTTCCCGCGCGCCTTCCTGCCGCCGCGCCCTGCTGAAGAAGATCCAGAACGTTCCGCAACATGTTCTTGATTTCAACCATTTCCTGCTGAAGGGATTGAAGAGTAGGTGCCTGCGTCCTTTGCCGTGGTTTACGAGCAGCTTGTGCCATATATATCAGAAATACTTTGATGGCAAGTTTTTTTAAGAGAAGTCATACTCAATATCATATGCTCGATAAGAAGAGGATAGACGATTTGCTATCTAATTATGAGGATTTTAAAATCGCAACAATTTGTTCACATTCTTCACTCCAGATATTCCACGGCGCCCGCAAAGAGGGCATAAAAACAGTCGGGATTGTCCAGAAAGGGAAACGAAAACTATACGAATCGTTCCCATATGGAAGACCGGATGAGTTCATAGAGGTTGACAGCTACAGCGACGTACCAGTCAAAGAGCTTGTGGACAATAACGCGATTGTGATACCGCACGGCTCATTTGTTGAATATGTCGGACCGAAATTTGATGATATGGAACTGCCTGTTTACGGAAACCGCCAAAGTTTGATGTGGGAGCGGAACAGGTCCAAAATGTTCGAGTGGATTGACAAGGCAGGAATACCAAGACCAAAGATTCTTAAGCCCGAAGATATTGACGGCCCTGCGCTTGTGAAATTCCCAGGCGCAAAGGGCGGGCAGGGATACCTGATAGTCAACAGCTACAATGAATTCGAAAAGAAAGTTGGCGAGCAGGAGTGCATGATTCAAGAGTTCATAATCGGGGTGCGCGCATACCCGCATTTCTTCTTCTCCCCATTCGGAGATGTTGGATACAAAACAGAGAAGGGAAGAATTGAAATGCTCGGTGTTGACACAAGAGTTGAGAGCAGCGCTGATGAAATTGCAAGGGCAGTATCAGTCGGTTTGAAACCAAAACTGGCATTCACAGTTGTCGGCAATGAACCCATGGTTCTTCGCGAATCCCTTCTTAGCACCTACATGGAATTCGGAAAGAAAATAAGTGACGCTTCATTCGATTTGTTCGGAGGAATTTACGGTCCGTTCTGCATTGAGACAATCATCAATGAGGATTTGGAAATCTATGCATTTGAAGTCAGCGCGCGGATTGTCGCTGGAACAAATGTTTATCCGGAAGGCTCACCTTACTCTGTTTATTATTATGACAAACCTATGAGCACCGGGCGAAGAATAGCAATTGAACTCAAGCTTGCCAAGGAGAAAGGAAAACTTTCCGAGGTTGTTTACTGACATTTCCTAGGAAATGTACTGTGTTTCTCTTTTTTTAAGGCAGAAACCTTAGTTAGATATGAAGAGAAAATTAGGAACAGCAGATTCGCTGGAGTTAGCCAATTATCTTGGAAAATTGTTGTTAGTTAAAACAAAGGGTAATGACGAAATCAGAGCATATAGGATTAGAGATTTTATCAATAGCAGGCTGAATGGGGAAAAAATTGTAGAAGTGGCCAAAAAAACGGAAACAAATCCTCGGAATATAGGCAATTGGCTAGGTAATACAAAAAGGGACATTGGATTTCCGCTTAGCAAACTACTAATTGTTTCAAAAATATACAATATTCGAAATCAGGATTTGTTCGGTGCCATCAAAATTTTTGGATGTACTGATAGTAAAAAATCCAGATTACCAAAAAGGATTACCCCCAGATTAGCATACCTGCTTGGATATTTGATGGGAGATGGTCATTTGGCTAATCCTAAGGACACAATATCTAATGGATTTGAGTATAATGCAGAGGTGAAAAATTCTTAAGGAATCTGGAATCTTAAGAGCCGGCATTTATGTGGATACTGGAATTCGAAAAGGAAAAAGAACAAAAAGTTATGTCTTGGCCATTCAAACGCAACGAGAGATTGGATTGTTTATAAAACAGTTCTTTTCATTGAAAATACAAGAGCGTGCAAGAAAATGGATGAAAAAATAGTTCCTCAACATATTGCTTTCATCCCGGACGGAAATTAGAAAAAACCGTAAACCGGAGATGGAGCGAGCAGAAGGGAATTCCACGGAAAGAAGGCTACAAGATTGGGATTGAGCATATTGGGGATGTTCTCAAATGGTGCAAAGAGAAGGATGTCCGCATGGTGACCATGTGGGGATTCAGCACAGAAAATTTCAAAAGGGATTCGGAGGAGATTGAGGGACTCTTCAATCTGTTCAAGAAAAACCTTCTTGAGGGCCTTTCGACAAAGGAGGAAGAAGGGAAGAAAATCAAGGTAAGGTTCCTTGGCAGGACACATCTTTTTCCAAAAGACATTGTCGCTCTTTTCAAGAAAATCGAGGAAAAGACAAAGGACAACGGACCTTTTCAACTTAATTTGCTTCTCTCATATGGGGGCCGCGGCGAAATAGTCGACGCGGTAAATGACATAATCAAGGAAGGCGCTCAGGAAGTGGATGAGGACATGATAGGAGAGCACCTATACACCAAGGAGATGCCTGATCCTGATTTGGTCATCCGGACTTCCGGTGAGCAGAGGCTTTCGGGGCTTCTTCCGTGGCAGACCTGCTACAGCGAATTTTATTTCTCAAAGAAACTGTGGCCGGACTTTTCCAAAGAGGATTTTGAAGAGGCTTTAGAAGAATACGCAAGAAGGAAAAGAAGGTTCGGGCGCTAGCGTTTTTTCTTGTAATGCTTGACTATCCTGTCAGTAGATGTCTTCTGGTCAATAGCATACATGATTTTTGATAGTGCATAAAGAAGCACCACTGGAATAAGGAGGAGCACTCTTGTGATTATATCATCTGATATCACTATTAGCGCTATGAATAGGAACATGCCGAGGGCTGCCACGAAATGGAGCTTTGAGAGTATCTCGGCCAGCCTGAGCGGAAAGGACATCAGAATCCCATTTGTCAGGATGAGGTTTTAGAATGTTTTGATACTACCTATATGCTGCATTTTGAGCCGCAGTAGCTCAGTGGGAGAGCACTCCAGGTCCTTTTTTGTAATTAAAAAAAGAACCGGTGAAGCTGAAGTCTCACTGGGGGTTTAGTTCCCAGTTTCGGAAACGGAGGGGTCGCTAGTTCAAATCTGGCCTGCGGCATTTTTTCTAATAATCGGACAGTGATAAACATGAAACTGCATATACCGAGAGACTACAAACCGTTGATAGGAGTAAGGAAGACAGAGGCAGCAATACCGAAGATTCAAAGATTTTTCCAGGCCAGGCTATCTGAGAATCTGAATCTTGAGAGGGCGTCTGCTCCAATGTTCGTGCGGGCAGGAACTGGAATCAACGACGACTTGAACGGGGTAGAGCAGAAAGTCTCTTTTGATGTAAAGGATGAGAAAGGCACAGTCGCAGAGGTAGTGAACTCACTTGCCAAGTGGAAGAGAATGGCACTTGCCAGATACGGCTACTCGCATGGCGAGGGCATCTGGACAGACATGAACGCAATCAGGCCGGACGAAGAACTTGACAACCTGCACTCACTTTATGTTGACCAGTGGGACTGGGAGCGCGTAATTTCACCGCAAGAAAGAACAAAAGAGTTCCTCATGGGCGTTGTTGGAAAGATATATGACGCAATCAGAAAAGCAGAAAGGATGATATGGCGCGAATACGATGTAGCACAGGAACTTCCTGAAGATATCAAGTTTGTCACAACCAGAGAGCTTGAGGGAATGCACCCTGAGCTTTCAAGAAAAGAAAGGGAGGACGCCATAGCAAAGCAGCACCTTGCTGTTTTCCTGATGGAAATAGGCTGGCCGCTCAAGGATGGAGAGTCCCACGATGGCCGTGCACCAGATTATGATGACTGGTCTCTTAACGGAGACATATTGGTTTGGAACGATGTTCTGCAAAGAGCCTTCGAATTATCCTCAATGGGAATCCGAGTAGATACGGATTCCCTGCTCAGCCAGCTAAGGCACGCTGGAGCAGAAGACAGACTGAAACTCCAGTTCCACAAGATGCTGATGGGAGGCGAGCTTCCGCTTTCAGTTGGCGGTGGAATAGGACAGTCAAGGCTTTGCATGTATCTTCTTAGGAAAGCCCATATAGGAGAGGTTCAGGCCAGCATCTGGCCAGAAGAGATGCACTCGGAACTAAGGAAGAGCGGAATCCATCTTTTATGATTCTAGGAACTCCAGTATCTTTGGGTAGCTGGTAAAGCCAGCGCCTTCATTGATGTGGCCAGCGCCATGCTCGACTATAAGCTCGGCGCCAAGCTTCTCTGCCAATCTTTTCCCTTCTTCCAGTTCTATGAAAGGGTCATTGTCAGAATTTATTACTACGAATTTGTCTGCCTTGCTTTTGATTTTCTCGAAGTCGAATTCCTTCTCGACAAAAGAATGAATCTCTGGTATCCCCAAATCCTTTGCGAAGGCAGCGACCATGATTACAGTGCCGACTTTTTCTTCAGGGCCAAATGATTCGAGCAGCCTGAGGATTGTGGGGCCCCCGAGGCTGTGGGAAACCAGGACCCAATCCTTGTCGAATTTCGGGACTTCTTTTCGGACTGATTCGAGCCACTCGCCAAGCTGGGGTTCGTTGGTATTCGGAAAATCTGGAGATTTGACTTCCACTCCATTCTCCTTCATTTTATCAGCAAGCCAGCCTCTCCAGCAGCTCCTTGAATCCCCTCCCCAGCAATGAAAAATGAATAGTTTCATAGAAATCAAAGAAGTTTCAGCTTGCCGAAGATATTATCTAATTCCTCTTCTTTCCAAGGGCCTGCTGCGAAGCATGTGATTGTGCCAGGCTCAATCTGCGTGTGGCCAGCATCTCGAATCAATTCCACTGGGATGCCAGCGTCTTTTGCCCTCTGGAAATATTCAATCAGCTCATCTTCGCTTGAGACTTTGAGGACGACCTTTTCCTGTCCTATCGCCTCCCATTGCTTGACAACATCAGGGTCTGCCCGAAGGGTTTTCTTGTATGCTCCTAGTGATGCGTGCGACCCCTGAGCGACCTGCTTTCCTTTACCTAGTTTAAGGTCGCTTCTGATAACTATCGTCTGTTTGTACACAAAAGAAAAATAGAAGGGAAAAATTATAAGGATGTTTTCAACGCTGTCAGAGCCTGGTCCGCAACTGCCTCTCCGGAAACCGGCTGCCGCGGGGCGGGCCTTAGGCTATTGATATCCACAACTCCTGCTGGCAGCGCAGCCCTTGGCATGTCCTCTGCCATTGGAGGCCTTAGCGCCTCAAGAAGCCGAAGGAAGTTCTCGGCAGTCCTTGCTGCATATTGCACATCGCAGCTGCCGTAATTGCCCTCTCGGACGACATAGGTTCTTTCAGTCCTTGGCTCATACCATCTGAGGACCTTCTTGCCCTCTGCGGTCTGCATAGTGCGGGTGCGTAGTTCATATCGGTCTTCATCTGTGGGGCCAGTTACAGGCTCAGAGCGCAGCGAGAGCTTGAATCCCATGGCAGAAACCATGTGCTCAAGGTCTGTGTCTAATGAGCGGTCCGTGGTCCGGAATTCATATCTGGTGGCCACTTTGGTTGGTTGCTCCCTTCCACCCACAAGCTCAAGTACCGCACCATAGGTATCACTGGCCTTTTCCTTTGCCTCAATAAACTTGAAATAATCCTTGCGGGCTCTTCTTCCTCCAAAAAGCGCAATTACATTGTGCACTTCCTGGTCAGACAAAGTCCTTGCGCCTTCTAATAGCGGCGCGGCATTGCGTAGATTCTTCCTCGGTTGTTCCGATGGCACGGGGCCTAACTTTCGAACTGGTGCGTTCCTCATGGTGGTCACCTGTGGGATAGCAGCACCGAAGATTTATAAAGGTCTGTCACAAAAAACCGCGGAATTAGACTGAATCGCCACACTAAGAAAGTTTCCAATATTTCTTGTTCTTGATGAAATTCTTCTGCGCTTCAAGCAAATCCAGGATGAATGTTTCCTCATCCTTGTGAAGCTTTCGAAGAACACGGTCTGCAACGACGGCGCCGACTCCATATGTCATCAGAGCAATCAGGGCTTTCTTTCCATAGGAACGTATCAGACCTGAAGTGAATTCAAGGTCAGTCCCTTTGACTGCGAGGCTCGCGTGGTCGCATTTGTGGCATTTGATTTTCTGCGGGGCGCTGGCAAGATGCATGAACCTTGTCGCCTTGCAGTTGGTGCAGACAAGCTCTGCCGTTTTTGATAGGATATTCTCCTTGAATGCGGCGACTATTCTTTCCCTTGGCTCGAATGCGCCAAGACTCTCCCCTCCGGAAAGTCTTTTGATTCCAATCTCGGCAAAGAACCCTGGTTTTTTCCTCTGGTCGACTAGGAGTTCAATCTTCCCGTTTCGAATTAAGTTCATGATTTCCTCTGCTTTTTTCACATCAAAATAACGGAAAAAGATAGAGCGGACCGTTTCCTCATAAACAACCGAGTACCTAAGCGCATGAATGAACCTGCTGCTCACATTAGCGTCAACTGAAAGAAGGCCGAACATCCTTCCAACGTGCAGGAACTTGAATCTCAGAAGTGCAGAGGATTCAAGAGACTCTTCAAGCGCGAGTTTGATATTCCTTATTGAAAGGAAAGAATCCTTCACATGCTCCTCTTTCAGCGGAAAAGGAAGCTTCAGCATAATCCGGTATGGGTCAGTGACAGCGTAAACGCTCTCCCCGACAAGTGATGAAAGCTTCTTTGAGAATATTCTTGCAAGCGCGTTGTTTACCTTGTGGCCAAAGCAGGCATGGACGATTATCAAGTCCTGTATAATCTCAATGACCACGGTTTTATCATCAGGAACTATGTTCGTATTCTTGGCTTTTCTCATCCTTCCGACTTCCTGCGCAACTTCGAATGATACTGGGATATCTTCGCCGCTCCATGAGGGCACCATGATTTGCGAGCCTCCGCTCGGCTCTGCAAGAACAGCATCATCAGTGATGTCAACAACGCTCCATGGTTTTCCCTGTGAAAGGAAAGATGTGCCAGGCTCCAGATTGACAACGAACTCCTCATCAAGAGAGGAGATTACCCTGTTTGAGGATATGTCCTTCATGAAAAAACGTTTTGTTTTCGGAATTGTGCTTAGGAATGTGTAGTAGTATTCCCTTGCCCTCCGTTTTGCTCGTATGGATACTCCGCGCTCATGTTCATCATAGAATACAATGTCCTCTGAGTGGAGCTGGAGCGCGATTTTCCGGAGCTCTTCGTATGAGATTCCATATGCATATGAACGTGAAAGAATCTGGTGGATTTTCGAGAGTTCAGTGCGGCCAAAATCAAGAAGGATACCGACGATTTGATGGGCAATGACATCATATGCCCCGCGCTCGACGAGCTTTTTCTCTATCCTCCCGTTTTCAGCAAATACTGCTAGCACCTGCGATTCAAGAAGGTCATCAAAATCATTGGTAAATATTATCCCTCTTGGTTTTTTGTCAAGCGAATGCCCTGATCTGCCAACCCTTTGAATCAGGCGGAAAACCTGGTGCGGGGAGCCATACTGCATGACCAGGGAAACATCACCCACGTCAATGCCAAGTTCGAGTGAGGATGTGCAGAGAATGGAATTGATTTCGCCATTCTTGAACATGTCCTCAGCAGAGAGCCGCACCCCCTTTGCCAATGAACCATGATGAACAGCAATTGGAGCTTTCAGTTCCTGCAATGAGGCTCCAAGTTCCTCTGCAGTGCTTCTTGTATTCACAAAAATGAGAGAACGGTTTTCTTCTGAGAGTTCCTTCATCCGCGCCTCTTGTTTTTTCTCTGAGGAAATATTTTCTATTGCGATGTCCATGTGGCGGTTCTTCCCGGTTTCACAGACCATGTAGGGCCGCTCGCCAAATGAGAGTTTTGCAGCTTCCTTCTCATCTGCGACAGTCGCGCTGATTGCGATTCGCTGGAATTTGGCAATTTCATTCAAACGTTCAAGGCCAAGGGATAGCTGCGCGCCGCGCTTGTTGTCAACAATGTCATGAACTTCATCAATAATCACAAACTGGATATTCATCAGGTGCTTGCGCATGATTGGTCCCATGAGAAGAGCCTGCAGTGATTCGACGGTAGTAAGAAGTATTTTAGGTGGATTCTTCCTGTGCTTTGTTCTTGTTGCCTGAGAGGTATCTCCTGAGCGGATATCATGACTAATATCAAGCCTCTCACACCACCAGTTGAATCTTTCTTTCAAATCTCTGGAGAGCGCTCTTAATGGAGTGATGTAAAGGGCGCATATTCCGCTTTCTTTATCATGGATTTTCTCAAGGACTGGGAGTAGCGCGCATTCGGTTTTGCCTGAACCGGTTGGAGCAAGGATAAGGACATTCTGCCCAGATAGCACTCTGGGTATGGCAAGTTTCTGAATAGGAGTAAGCTCACCGAACCTTTCTCTGACCAGAGAAGCAACATTGGCCATGTAATAGAATTATGGATGCGAAAGTTAATTGACATCATTGTCAGGGTTGTTTATGTCGATTTTGATTTCTCCAGGCTCCTCCTTCTTTTCTTGCTGCTGCGGGGAATGAGCTGGCGCCCGTATTCTGGGCCTCTTGTCTTCTTTTTCACGTTCCCTCCTCTGGCGGTCCCTTTTCAGCCACTCCTCTATGATTACCTGGTGCGGCATATGAAGTGTCGGGGCTGCCTTCTGAGCAGGTTGCTTATTAAGTCGCCTAAAGCGAACGTTCATGTAAGTACTATGTAATATCCTGTATTTAAACATTTGTCACAGATAATATTGTTCATATTCTGAGGTTATCATATGACTGATAATGAAATTGAGGCATTCAGGCAGGCTGGTTTGCTTGCATCAAAAATCAGAGAAGACAGCAAAAGGCTCATCATGGTAGGCGAATCCCTTCTGGACATCGCCGAGACTGTTGAGCAGATGATTGGGGAAGAGGGCGCAAAACCAGCATTCCCGGTCAATATTTCGATAAACGACATCGCAGCACATTACACCCCCGAAGCTGGATCCCAGGCCAGCCTTGAGGATGATGATTTGGTCAAAGTGGACATGGGACTGGAACTGAATGGCGGATTGTCTGACACTGCTTATACGATAGACCTCTCAGGCAAGAGTGAGAAACTTGTCCAGGCGTCAGAGGACGCGCTCCAGAAAGCGATTGACGCGATAAAGCCGGGGATTGCTGTTGGAGATATTGGCGGGGTGATTGAGGAAACAATCAAGGGCTATGGCTACAAGCCAATAGCCAATCTCTCAGGCCACATGATTAAGTCCAACGAGCTTCATGCAGGGGTGGAAATCCCGAACATTAAGACTAATGACAATTACCAGCTCAAAGAAGGCGAGATATTCGCAGTTGAGCCATTCTCAACAACTGGTAACGGATTTGTCGAGGACCTTGAGCAGGTCGAAATATTCTCATTGTATTCTCCTGCCAAAGTAAGGATGAGGCAGTCAAGAAAAATAATCGAGCATGTCATCAAGAACTACGGCATGCTGCCATTTGCAGAAAGATGGGTGAGGAAGGAATTCAAGTCCAAGCTTCTTGTAAGCGCTGCCCTTAGGGAACTTCTGGAGAATCAGTTCATTAGAGGCTACCCGGTTTTAAGAGAAGTCAGCAGAGGTTTGGTCGCCCAGTCAGAGCATACTATCTTAGTGACTGCAGATGGGTGCGAAGTACTGACTAAATGAGTTTGTACTCTCCCCTTTCCTTGTAGATGATACTGGGTTTTCCATCCACTAGGTCGTTCATAAGTTTGAGAATCAGCCTCAGCTCCCCTGCGACAACGAAACTTGGCACTCCGGATTCTTCTGCTATTATTGCAACGCACATGCCCGCCTCGCTGGCAGTCCTTGCGAATATCCGGAGGTGTATATCCTCATCTAAAGAAGATGCGATTCTCTGCCGAAGCTCAAGCTCAGGCAGTTTGGATGAGAACTCGTTTATCCTCTGGGATATCTGCGGGCCTTGCTCCTTTGGCTTGAAGAGAGCGAAGGCTCTGCCTGGCTGTTTCATTGGTAATATGGTTGATTGCTACATAATATAAATATTTCCATATTTAACCACAATAAGTAAAAGCACTAGAGAATGTTTTATGAATAGTAATGGTTTATGAATACTCACGGGCCCGTGGCTTAACCTGGATATAGCGAGTGGCTTCGGAAGCCTTCTCCAAATCGCTGGAGAAACCACTAGGTTAGGGGTTCGAATCCCCTCGGGCCCGATTCTAATTAACTTCAGAGGTCAGATAGAGATGGTTCCGATAATGCATATGGTCTTTTACCATTATCTCAAGACCGCTGGCAAGATAGAACGCTCCTCTTGAAAACATGGAAATCTGGTCATCAATCAGGTGTTCGGGAAGTTCATCGGCATGAACTCTTAGAGAGGCTGCTGCAAGAAGAGAATACGTTTTCGTCATTTTTGATTTTAAGAAATCGAGCGCCCTTCCAATGTATGGGCTCTCTGGCCAGTGCCTTCCGCATTCGAAAAGCGAATCACCCATAAGTTCAACCATGCGGTGCACCTCATCCTCAGGCGGATACTCCCCCTCAATCTGCATCATGGCAATCGTCCTCTGGGCAAGAAGCCTTGCCGTGTTCTCAGCTGCCATGGCATGGGTTGCTCCGAGCATCGCCATGTCGCTTATGAGCTCCAGGGTATGCATGGGCGGGGGGATTTGCGAAAGTGATAGGATTGCAAAGGGGCTCTCCTCAATCCCCATTATGGCAAGGACAGGCTCGAATTCCTCATGCCCGATTATCGCGAGCGCAGGGTAGCACTCAAAGCCGTTCCTGCGCAGCAGTGATGTTGCAAGCATGTAGGGCTCAAGGATATGTGTGAATGAAATGGAAAGGTGTCCTTCCCTCGACTCGCCGCCAAGGATTGAGCCTGCTGTTATCGGGAGCTCTGAAAGAACGACTGAATCGTTCATTGTAAAGGAACTTTTATCCGTGATTGCCTCTGCTGTTTTTTCTACAAACTCCATCCTGGATGAGCTCATCCTTAGGATGTGTCCGCAAAGCCTTCCAACAATTCCCCCGCAATCAGAATATGGGCCTTCCTCAAGAGGGATTGCGTATTTTCGCAGCTCTTCTGAAGCAGCGTCCATGCTGGTAAGAACATGGTGCTTGCCAGCCATTTTTGTCGGGTCAAGAATCCTGCTGGGGCTCTTATTATCGAATACGATTCGCCGGAGGTTTATTCTTGATGTTGTTGTCTGCATTCGAACATCTCAGTGCATTATCGGTTTGGGCTTCTGGCCAGTATCTTCAAGCAGTCTGCTGAGCCTCGCCTTCCAGGGCTCTTCCATTCCAGCATACCCATATTCATTTAGTATTGAGGCTGTTGTCACTGCGATTGGACTTCCCCCTCCGAATACGCTCAGGCTGGAGAGCATTGTACTTGCTATCGCATGCCCAAGTGCGTATTCCATGCTCGCCCCGGGAGTGGTTGTAAGCGTGATTTCTGCCCCCCAGGAGTTTCCAAGGAGGTTGTTTGACAATTCAGTATCAGTTGGAGATACTGGAAATTCCCTTAAAAGATGAGCGTATATCTCGCTGACTTCGGCTGGTGCCACCTCATACATAGCAAGCTCAGTGATGCCGCGGATTGCCCATTCCCTCATCCTGGTCCCATCAAGGAATTTAGATGTAAGATAGACCAAATTGTGATCTTCGGGTGTGAAACTTCCAAGTTCCGATATTGCTCTCGAATCAGATATCAAAGCCTCAACAGTTATTGCCATTGCTTCTCTGAATGCTTCAGTATCTGTTTTGTAGAATCTGGACCCATCATTACGGTCCATCCCATCATAGTGAAGTATGTGTCCAGTCTCATGTGCAAGCGCCGCGAGATACTGCCTTGGGTCCTGCTTTGTGCCTGGATTCACTCCGGCAACATAATCCCGGACCCCTTTTCCAAACCTGAGCGCGCCCTCCTCTGCCCCTGCTGCTGGACTGAGCTCAAGCGATACGAAGTGCGGCGCATCACCAAATGATTTGAGGTCCAGGTAGGGTTTTCCATTAACTTCACCAAAGAATCCGCACATGTCCATAATGTGCTTGAAGAAGCCAAATGAGCCTTGAAGCGATTGCGGATAAACTTCAAGAACTCCAGATTGCCCAAGGAACTGGCTAACTAGCCGATAATCATTGAGCGGGCTTGGTTTCACTCCAGCTGCTCTCCCAATCTCATCAAGGAATTCGCCTAGGTTTTTTACAGAATTTAAAAGAGTGACAACCCTATCCTTGAATTCGGCGGGGCTAAGCTCGTTCCTTCCAAGCACCACATCAGCAAAGGTCTTGACATCCATGCCAAGCTCTTTGCCAGCCTCTCTGGAAATCTGGTTCGCGACTCTTGCGACATTGAACGCGATTGGTTGAAGCGTTGCTGATTGCCTCAGATACTCCATATACATTGCTCTTGAGATTACAGGTTCACTATCACTCATTGACTGCCATGCTGTCATCAAATCGGCCTTTGCCATGGTCTGGCCTGAGAATTCATAGCGGAATGAGATGAGTTCTTTTGACGCTGCTTCTCGCGCCTCGAGCAGTTCTGGATTGCGGGCAACTGCCAAGTAGAGCAGTTCCCTGCGCCGGACATCCACCTCGCGCTTTTCTGCCGGGGTGCTGGCTTCAATTGCTGCTGATTTGAGTGCTCCGTAATAGTCCAATTTTTTTGGAAGCTCGGCAAGCTCTTTGCCAAGCCCCACTATTTCATCATAGCTTGCTGCGCCGTGCCAATCTGCCCATATGAGCCTTTTCTGTTTCTCTGAAAGTTCTGCTTCCAAAGAATCAAATGCCTCAAGCTTTCCTCTTGTGCTGTTTGATATCCCTGACCCGGGTTCTGGTTTCAATTCGTCTGTTTTTGGTTTTGCCCCACTGAACTCGGCTCCCCTTTCTTTCTGCAACCCAGCTAGGCGTGCCATCCTCTCTCTAACTGATAATTTTTTTCCTGCCATTGGACCACGACGATTATTCAATATTGTTACAATATGTATAAAAATGTATTTTATTCGCTATAACGGCTAATGCCGACATGCATTACGATAATTTTTTAATTGGTGGCCCAAAAGAGGTATAGAATCCCAAACACGTGAGACTATGGACTTTATTTGTAAAATAGCCGGTCAGGCCGGCGCAGGAATTATGGTTACAGGACGGATGATGGCCAAGTGCTTCACCCGTGGCAGCTACAATGTAGTAGGCTACCCAGAATACCCATCATTAGTCAGGGGAGGGCACAACGTTGTCCAGGTTTTTGTCAGCGACAAGGAAATCCATTCGCCAAGGCAAAAATGCGACGCAGTGATAGCGCTCAACAGGGACGCAATCTTCTACCACAAGGACTTTGTGAAAAAGGACGGCGTGATAATATATGACGAGGCACTTGACATCAGCGAATTCAAGATTCCAAAGGGAATCAAAGCCATGCCAGTGCCCCTCATGAAGCTCATCAGCAATGCTGGAGGAAGCGTGAAGATGAAAAACACTGTCGCTTTGGCTGGCGCGCTCGCCCTTGTTGAATATCCTTTTGATGTGCTTTCCAAAGTCATATCAGACGAGTTCGGAAGAAAGGGCCAGGAGATAGTTGACAAGAACATAGCAGCTGCCAAAGAGGGCTATGAATATGTAAAAGAGAAGAATGGCAGTTTCCCAATCAAAATGAAACCAATCTCAAATAAGAGGAAAATAGTTCTTGGAGGAAACGAGGCGGTGGCGCTTGGGGCTGTCGCGGGCGGAATGAAATTCTACTCAGCATACCCAATGACCCCAGCCTCTTCAATATTGCACTACTTGTTTGCCAATGAGAGGAAATTCAATATCCTTGTTAAGCAGACAGAAGATGAGATTGCGGCTATGAATTACACTGTCGGAGCTTCATTTGCCGGGGTCCGCTCAATGACCGGAACTTCCGGTGGCGGATTCGCTCTGATGGTAGAGGCCCTTGGAATGGCTGCTCTGGCTGAGACTCCGATTGTAGCAGCATTGGTGCAGAGGGTCGGTCCAAGCACAGGGATGCCAACATGGACCGAGCAGGCTGATTTGCGTTTCGCACTCCATGCCTCGCAGGGAGATTTCCTGCGGGTTGTAGTCGCTCCTGGAGATGTTGATGAGGCATTCTACCTCTCAGCAGAGTCATTCAACCTGGCTGAGAAGTACCAGCTTCCAGTGATAATCATATCAGACAAGTTCCTTGCAGAGTCAGTCTTCTCAACTGAAAGGTTTGACCAGAAGAAGGTGAAGATTGAGCGGGGGAAAATCGTTGACAAGCTTCCGCCGCTCGAGGCTAACACTAGGTACAAACGATACAAGCTTACAAAGGATGGTGTTTCGCCAAGAGTGTTCCCTGGAACGCCGAACGGAATGCATGTCGGAACTTCATATGAGCATGATGAGACAGGTTTCAGTTCTGAAAGTTTCATCATGAGAACAAAGCAGGTCGACAAAAGAGCCGCCAAGCTCAATGGGCTGCTGAAGGACCTTCCCGCGCCAAAGGTTTATGGACCAAAGAAGGCAGACGTAACTCTGATGTGCTGGGGCTCGCACAAAATGCCTGCCTTGGATGCTCTTAAGATGCTTGAGGAGGAGGGCGTGAAGGCCAATCTGGTCCATTTCACTTATCTCTATCCGCTTGATCAGAAGAAGATTGAGAAGATTCTTTCAGGCTCAAACAAAACAGTCATGCTTGAGAACAATTCAACAGGCCAGTTCGCTGGAATGCTCAAGGAATACTGCAGCATTGAGCCTGACTTCCTGGTGCTCAAGTATGATGGAAGGCAGTTCTTTGCAGAGCAGATTACAGAGGAAGTTACGAAACTTGTCAAGAACAAGTTCAAGTCAGAGCGGGAAATAAGGATTTGCGAGAAGGAGGATTTGGAATATTACAACCCGCAGAGGCATGGATTATAGGTGAATATCATGGTAGTTACAATCAAGGATTTGGATGTTAAGGAAAAGATTCAGTGGTGCCCAGGATGCGGGGATCATGCCATAGTGAATTCTCTCAAGGGAGCTATAGCAGACCTTGATTTGGATTTGCACAACACGGTCGTTGTCTCAGGAATCGGATGCTCAAGCAAGCTTCCGCACTATGTTGACACATATGGATTCGAAAGCATCCACGGAAGGGGGCTGCCAGTCGCATCAGGAATCAAGCTCGCAAACACTGACCTAAACGTAATTTCGGTCGGAGGAGACGGCGATGGGTATGGAATCGGAGTTCAGCACTTTGTCCACATCATGAGAAGGAACTATGATTTGACATACATAGTTCACAACAACCAGATTTACGGCCTTACAACCGGCCAGGCATCACCCACAAGCCAGGAGGGAATGAAAACCAAGACAACTCCGTGGGGAGTTATTGAGGAGCCTTTCAAGCCCCTGGTTACAGCGATAAATGGGGGTGCGACTTTTGTTGCAAGGGGATATGCAGGGGACCCAGTGCACCTCAAAGAGCTCATGGAGCAGGCTATTCGGCACAAAGGGTTCGCATTCATTGATGTCCTCCAGCCATGCGTTACATTCAACAAGCTGAATACTTACCCATGGTTCCAAGAGAGGGTATACAAGCTTGGGGATGACCATGACCCAACCGACAGGTGGGCTGCTCTGAAGAAGGCATATCAGGATTCTGAGTCTGACTTTGAGAAAGTTCCGATTGGTGTGTTCTACAAGGTTGAGAAGCCAACTTACGAGTCCCAGCTCCCTCAGATAAAGGATACTCCAATGGTCAAACAGAGCCTGAAGAATATCGACATTTCAATGGCTTATGAACATCTGGAATAAAAATGGGGATTGCACAATAGATAACTTGTGAAGCTTGAACCAAGGCAATACCAGCAGGCCATCTACAATTCAATTGTCGAGCATGGAAACACGCTAGTTGTACTGCCAACTGGGCTTGGGAAGACGCTTATTGCCCTTATGCTGATTAAGGATAAAATAAAGGAAGGCAGGTGCCTCCTTCTCACACCAACAAAACCATTGGCAAAACAGCACCAGAAATCTGTGATGGACATTCTTGGCATGAATGAGAATGAAGTCAAACTGATTACAGGTGACATTACCCCTGCCAAAAGAAAGGAGGAATACGATACTGATGTTGTCATCAGCACCCCGCAGACGATAAGAAATGATTTGGAGAAGGGGGTTCTGAAACCAAAATTCTCGCTTGTTATATTCGATGAGTGCCACAGGGCAATTGGGGATTATGCGTATACTCCAATAGCAAAGAAACTGCATGGAAATTCTCTTTTTGTGGGCCTGACAGCTTCCCCAGGCGGAAGAAGGGAGCGGATAAAGAAAGTCATGAAGGCACTGCACATTGACAATGTGGAGATACGCAGCCAGGATGATGAGGATGTATCCCAATATGTTCAGAAAAGCAATGTGAAATGGGTGCCGATTGCTCTATCAAATCATTTCAAGGAAATCAAAAAATGCCTTGATTCTCTCAGCATGAAACACGCCCAAAGGCTTGGCGCCATGGGGTTCCGCCCTCCATTGAAACATAAGGGGCAGTTCATGCAGATGCGCCAGAGAATCCTTAACACGAGGCACAACATCAAATTCCCGGCCATGGTCCAGTACTCGATACTCCTCCACGTTCTCCACATGACTGAACTGCTTGAGACGCAGGGCGTTTTTCCACTTAGAGGCTACATAGAGAAACTGGAGGAAAAAACTAGCAAGTCAGCCAAAATGCTGGTGAACTCCCCTGAGTTTGCCCAAATGAAGATGCTTGCCCAAAAGGATGAGGATCATCCGAAGATGCCGGTTCTTGTGAAATATATCAAGAAGCTCAAGGGCAAGAAGATGATTGTCTTTGTTCAATACAGGGCGCAGATTGCAAGGATTGTGAGCGTATTGAATGAGAACGGAATCAGCGCGATGCAGTTTGTAGGCAAGAAAGATGGCGTGACAAAAAAGATACAAGAGCAGACCATTGCTGATTTTAGGGATGAGAAATTTGATGTTCTGGTTGCGAGCAGTATTGGAGAGGAAGGGCTTGACATTCCCGCAGTCGATGCCGTGATATTCTATGAGCCAGTTCCAAGCGAGATACGTTCAATCCAAAGAAGGGGAAGGGCGGCCAGGTTCAAGGAAGGGGAAATCATAGTTCTCATGACCAAGGGAACCCGAGATGAATACTATTACTACGCTTCAATCAACAAGGAGAAAAAGATGAAGAATATACTTTCTGGGATGCAGAAAAAGCCCAAGGCAAAAGGAGCCCCAAAATCCAAGAAACCGGCTAAGAAAGAACTTAACGGCCAGACAAAAATGAGCGATTTTTTCAATTAGTTACTTCTTCTTGATTCTGCTGACGCTCGTCTCCATTATGAAAGCCATCTCATCCTCATCCAGTTCATAGAAGTCCATGATTTCCTGAGCGTGCTTCTTGCCCATTTCCTTGAAGATGGGGAAGTATGTCCTTGCGTACCTTGAGCTTGTATGCAGTTTTGAGCCGAGTTTTTTGCCAACGGCCTTCCTCATTGCCCTGCTCGCGACTGTCCTTGACATGTTGCGAAGGTAGCTTGGAAACTGATACTTGGTGAATTTATGGTAAACCCCTTTCTTGGCAAGGGCGACCCCTGCTGTGGAAAGGTCTATTGAGTACTTGAGGAGCTTCCAGTGGGTTTTCCTTATCCTGCCATCGAAAACGTCCCCTTTGGAAAGAGAATCATATGCCGCTGCCACATCGGAAGTGACATCATACTCAAGAGGGATGTTCTCATCAATCCAGAGTTTTATCAATTCATAATCAATATCGCCATCAAGCGCTTCCTTTGCCTCGGCATAGGTATGTGCCTTGAATATTCCTCGTACAACTCTGAAGATGTCTTTCTCATGGTTTCTTGCGCTTGAGCGCAGGGATTGCAAATCATTCAGAGCTGCCCGGACATCCCCTTGCGCATTCTCGGCAATTGCAGCAACCTGCCCATCTGAAAGTGGAAGGGATTCCTCTTTTGCTATTTTTTCAAGAAGATTCTTCACTGAGACCTTGCTTATTCTTTTGAGTTCAATCTGCTCGCATTCTGCCCTTAATGGGGCGAATTTCTTGTCCCATATGTCTGATGCGGTTACGATAACCGGGTGTGTTGAATCCCTAAGCAAGGTGCGGAGTGCTGAGCCGCCCCCGCTGTCTTTTCTCCCTGCCAGAATATCAGCATCATCAATGAGTATGAGCCTTCCCTGGCCGAATAGTGACTGTGCCAGTGTTGCTCCGCCAAGGACTTTTTCGACTCTTTTTTTATTGCGGAGTTCGCTCGCGTTCATCTCAATTATGTCAAGGTCAAATTCCTCTTTGAGAGCATAAGCTGTAGTTGTCTTTCCGGTGCCTGATGGGCCCCAAAGAAGTATTGGCTTTCTTTTCTTTCCTGCCATGCACTGGAGCATCCACTGCTTAATGTGTTCGAGTTTCTCCTTATTGCCAAGAATGTCATCGATTTTCTTTGGCGCGTATTTGATTGTGTATAGCATTCAGAGCCTCCAGAACTCCTCGACCGCGGCTTCTGGCCTGTCGGTTACCAATATCATCTCATCTTTATTTAAAATCCAGTTGTACTTGTTCCACTTGAAGCGCTCGTCCATGTAAACAACAGCAAGGCGGTCGCTTTCTTTTCTCCTGCCACGGCCAGCTGCCTGAAGCGCCTTTATGGTTCCTGGGTAAAGATAGCCATAGTCCCAGCCACGCCCAAATTTCTCATCATAGTAATCAATCAGCGCCCTTGTCTCAACATCCATTTCTTCAAGAGCAACGCCTACTATGACAGCGGTTTTTATCTCTCCTTCAGGGTAATCAACCCCTTCGGAAAGGGAGCCCCCCTGCACCCCGCAAAGAACTCCGCCGCCCTTGAATTTCTTAATCATCGCCCGGATTTCTGCAGGCTTCATGCCAGGACTCTGGATTTGGAGATTATCTGATTTGACATGGTTCAGGATATTGTCCATAACGCCATACGAGGGAAAGAAAATCGCGGTCCCCCCAGGAGTTTCTTTCGCGATTTTGTCGATTGATGATGCCATTGCAGAATATTCCTTTGTATTTCTGCGCGAATATTTTGTAGTGAAATTCTCTGTTATGATGTTGACGATATTTGCTGTGTCAAATGGGGAGCGGTAGGTCTTCATTTTGGTCTTGTTTGGATCCAACCCAAGAACATCCCTGTGCATTTCCAAGGGTAGCAGTGTGCCGCTCATCAGGATTGATGATGCGCACTGGTTGAGCACCTTTGTTGCCGGTGTCGGGTCAAGAAGCCTCTTTGACAAAACAAAATGATTGTCTTTTCTTTTCAGTATTCTGACGCACTGGTAGTGGTCTGATTTCCATTCAAGCATGAACTTGGCAAGGCTCAGGCAGGCGCTTTTCTTTCCGGTTTTCTCAACAAACTGGGAACCGGATTCTATCAGGCGCTCAGTCGCATCTTCCATGGTCAGCCCAAAACGTTCGATAAAGAATGCGAACTCAAATGCGGCTATTGTAGCTTCCTTTTTGCTGCCCAATATTTCTTCAGACCATTTGGTGAATTCCTCATTGACGGGCCCGGCGTCTTTCCCCAGCATCTCCATCTCCTTTGCCATTCGGAGGAAAGTGAAATTGCTGACACTCCGCGAGAGGCTGCTCCGGATTCTTGATGCGAGGTTGTGCGCCTCATCGATTATTATGACAGAATCCTCGATACGCTTCTTCACCTTCATCAGGAATATTTCCCTGACGCTTGGAATCATCATGTGATAGTAATCAGCGACTATTACGTTGGACGCTTCCCCAAGCTTGATAAGCCATTCATAGGGGCAGCAGTCTTTTTCCATCCCGAGATTTATCACGTCGGCGGCGGGCATTCCGGATCCGTAGTGGGAAAGCAGCTCCTTGAATTTCCTTTCGGCAAAAAGCTCCTGGACCCTGCCGTTTCCGCGGGCGTTGGAGAAATAAATGCACTGCTTGTCCTTGATTTTCCTTGAGCAGCTTGTGTGGAAACTATCGTGGTCCAGTTTCTGCAAAGAAGGCTCGATGCAGCAGTGCGAGCGCCCGATTATATCTACTGCCCGCATTGGAAGCTTGTGCTTCTCAATGATGCCCTTGGCAGCTTCCATTGCTATTTTGTGCTGGGATATTTTTGATGTCAGGAAGAAAACGTTCAGGTTCTCTTCTGCCGCGGCTGTTATTGCAGCAGAAAGAGCAGCGTCGGTTTTCCCGAGCCCTGTCGGAGCCTGCGCCATGAAATTTCTCCTCTCAGAAATGGCAGAATGGATGTCCTCCATCAGCTCCTTCTGGGACGGGCGCGGCTTCTCGTGCCTGAAATAAACCATGTCAATAGTGTGAAGCGAATTGTTTAAGCGGATTGGGGGGAAAATTTAATAGAGTGAAGTACGAGAAGAGTTGGGGGTAAAATGCGCATACTGCTTGTAGGAGACGGTGCAAGAGAGCACGCGCTTGCAGAACAGCTAGCCAAAAGCTCTGAGCTTTTTGTTGCGATGGAGCAGGAAAACCCTGGCATCGCAAGCATTTGCCAGAAAAGATTCGTAAGCGAATTCTCAAACATTGAGGCAATAGGAAGCTGGGCAATCAAGGAGAAGATTGACGTTGCGCTTGTGACTTCAGAGCGCGCCCTGGCCAGGGGGGTTGTTGATGCTTTGGAAGAAGCAGGAGTAACTGCAGCGTCCCCCAGGACCAGCGGAAGCGTAATTGGAGAGAACAGGGCATACTCATACAACCTGATGGAAAATGCGGGGATAGCAAGGCCGGAGCACAGGATTTGCAAGAACATTTCAGAAATCAAAAAAGCTGCAAAAGAGCTTGGAAAAACAGTGATGAAACCATCCCTCCGCGTTGAGTGGCAGGGAACAAAATTCACTGACATCGATATGAAAAAAACGGGAATGGAAACGCAGGGAAAGGCATTCATCAAAAGGCACGGCTCAGTCATTCTTGAGCGCATGATTGATGGCGAGAGCTTCACGCTCCAAGGATTCACAGATGGGAAAAGTATCACAGTTGGATTGCCAGTACAGGCAGTGAAACGGGCCCTTGATGGGGATGAGGGAGAATTGACTGAAGGAATGGGAGGATACTCCTCAGGAAGGCTTCTTCCTTTTATGGAAACCAGTGATTTGGAATATGCAAGGTCGGCCCTGAAAAGACTGGTTGGCGTGATGAGAAAAAAGGGGATTGATTACAAAGGACCAATCCGTGGAGAATTCATAACATCCAGAGGCGGGCCGCTTATGATTGATGCATATGCAACACTAGGAGGAATAGCGACCCTCAACAATTTCCTTGTGTTGCGGACCCAGCTTGGTGACATCATACGTTCTGTTGTTGAGGGGAAACTGATGAGCGCATCATTTGTTGAGAATGCGACGGTTGTGAAATACCTTGCGCCGCTCAGGTACCCCGGCAAAACAACAAGAAAGGGAGAACTGACAATTGATGAGCGGGTGCTCTGGAACAATGGGACAAAAACTTATGTCCACTCTTTAGGGATGGTGGATGGAAAGATGATGCTCACAGATGACCGGGCAGTTGCTGTTTGCGCAAGGGGCGCAATACTTCCGGAAGCCAATGTGAAAGTAGAAGGCTCGATGGTCGGGATATCCGGCAGGGTAAGGCACAGGAAGGACATTGCTTCGCGGAATTTTGTTGGGCGGGCAGTCAAGCACATGGCACTGTTAAGGAGGAAGTAAATGAAGTTCATTTACGATGCGCCTGCGCTGCTCCACAAGAAAGCACTCATCCTTGGGGACACTCATTTTGGAATGGAAAACAAGCTGAGGCGCAAAGGAGTTTATGATGCGCAGTTCAGCATGAGGCTTTTTGAGAAACTTGAGGGCATTGTGAAAAAACATAAAGTGAAACGCGTGATTTTCCTGGGTGATGTAAAAGAGGACATCACCATGCTTGATGACAATACAAGAAGGATACTTGAAAAGCTTGGAAATCTTTGTGACATTACAATAGTAAGAGGCAACCATGATGGGGGGATAGAACAATTCCTGAACGCGGAGATTGTTCCATCGCAAGGTTTTGTTTTTGAGAACCTTGGGCTATTGCACGGACATTCGTGGCCTTCGGAGGAACTTTTGGGGTGCGAATATTTGGTCATGGGACACCAACATCCAATGATTAGTTTCACAGATACCATGGGCAGAAAACACAGTGAACCTGTTTGGATTATTGCTGATTCGGACAATGAAAAAATTGCAGAGCGATACAAAAAATTCAACAAAAAAATCAAATTGATTTTGATGCCGGCGTTCAATCCGCTCGTCGGTTTTCCAATCAATTTTTCGAAAAAAGATGCGCTTGGACCTCTGATTAACAACAAGCTATTTAAACTCGACCGTGCAATATTGTTTCGGTTGGATGGAACTTGTTTAGGACGTTTCAACAACATAAATTTTGATAAAAGTGGGGCACATGGGAAAGAAAAGAAGAGGACGTGACAGACAAGTTACATGTGCGAACTGTGGGCGTACAGTTCCGCGTACAAAAGCGGTCGATTATGATAAACGGACCCATCTCACAACTGATTTGAAGGGAGAAGATAACGTAACATTCACAGGATTCAGAACAGTCTACTACTGCATCAGCTGCGGGAAACACTCAGGAATTTTCGAAAAGAAGAAAGAGCAGGCCCGGAGAAGAAAGCAGAGGGAAATGTATGGATGAAGTATCTTTCGAGGGGAAAAGATACGTGGCTGTAAAACACGAGATTGGAAATCTACCACTTATTGTTGTAAAGGCAAAGAACGGCTATGTTGCTTGCAGCTACATAGACAGGGCGACTGCTGAAAAGGTGGGCGATGTTGCTGCTTTTGTTTCTGGTGTAAAGAACATTGGAGATTTGAAGAAAGCTAAAATAAGGCACGCAACCTCATGGGCAGAAGACCTTGGAATAAGAGAAGGCATGAGCGTAAAGAAAGCCCTTGAACTCATGGACGCAATGTACGAGTAAACACGAGTAGAAGGGGCAATATAAACACAACACTGCAGAGGCTGTTAGGATTATTCTGGTAAAGGTTGTCAGGTGCGATTGAAGCAAGGGACTCGACTTCCTGATAGCACATGTCTTTAGTCACATCTTCTCCAAGCAGGCTGATTCCAAGATTATCCTTTTTCTCTATTTGGCCGCAAAGAGCAGGGTTCTTCGTTATTTTGGCTATGTCATAATAACATTTGTTATACACGAGCTCTGCTTTTCTCCGGATGTCATTTCCGCTGTCCGGCGCCCCTGAGAATTGTGTCCAGATTCTTGTGCATATTGAGCGGGCCCCGCTTTCATCGCAGAGATACGCTGATGTAATTGCCGCAGTATGATAGCACTGCATCCTGGCAGAATCCCTTGTGTGCGCACTATCACACTCATCAATAGTCTTGAATCCGAACGGGGACTTGCCCTCAGTACCAGTACACCCATAAAGAAGAAGGAATAATGAAAAAATGATTAATAGATTCCTCACGTTCATCTCCGCGGTTTTTCGGCATATGGCTTGAGAAGTTTCTTTGCCTTATCAAGCGCTTGCACAATCTCCTTTTCATTCTTTGCGCCGGCGCAGATGACCTTGCCGTTTTTGAAAAGCAAAAGCGAGGCTTTGGGCTCGCGGAATTTGAGTATCGCACCAGGGAACTGCTCTGGCTCATATTCAACATCCCGAAGCTTGTATGCAATCTTGTATAGGTCAAGCTCCATGTGCAGGTTGGCTGAAGCCACAATGTTGGTAATCTCAATCTTGGGCTTCTTTGTCTTTGTTATCTTCTTTGCATATGGAGTCAGCTTCTTGATGGTTTTAGCGATTGTCTTTTCAATCATATCACGCTTCTTGCATCCAACGCAGACAACCTTCCCATTCTTGAAAAGAAGCAGAGATGCTTTTGGATCCGTGTATTTCAGGATAGCTCCCGGAAACTGTTCTGGCTCATATTCAATCTCTGGAATCTTATTGGCCAGTGCATACAAATCCAGTTCCAGTCCCAAAGAAGCAGAAGCAACCATATTAGTTATTACATAGTCGGGTTTTTTTGACAATCATCCCACCTTTTTAAAAGCCTTATGAGGATTTATAAAGGGGGGATGTATTTAAAAACACTTTCTCCCAACATCAACACACGAATTATGCCGTGATTACTATGGTTAAACGTTCAAAAGGTACATTAAGTGGAAAAACGCGGATGCTGCGCGGCAAGGGTAAAGTCAGCGTTGCAAAAGCCGTGGCTACATTCAACATCGGTGACAAGGTCGTAATCACACCAAGGGCTATCAGATCTGGCCAGCCACATCTGAGATATGCAAACAGGCATGGCAAGATTGTGGAAAAGAGAGGCATGGCTTATCTTGTAGAGGTCACTGACATGAATGCTACTAAAAGACTAATAGTAGGAACTGTTCATCTTCAGCTTTCAATATAACGGTGATATTCAAATGAAAATAAAATCTTCTTCTGTGGTTTCTGTGTCCGAAGCAAAGGAAATACTTTCCAAAAGGCAGGAGGACGGAGAACTTGGCTATGAGCAGGCACAGGCATTGGAACATGCCGAGAAGTTCTGCATAGAGAAGCCGGAAAACTGCAAAAAGATTATAGCGGCTCTTGCAAAGCACGAAAAAATAACAGACGAAGTCGCAGTCAAGATTGCAGACATCGGCCCCTCTGACCCAGCCACTCTTAAAGCTATCCTAGCAAAGGATAGAATAGAGATATCTGATGAGGAAGCGGCTGCTATCCTTAAGGATATGGCATAACGCGGGGGGCTATTATGGAAGACTATGCATGGGTTATCGAGTACTTGCCAGAAGGTCACGCTTCGGCAGTCAGAAAAGAGCCAGTCGTTCAGCTTCTTGGAAGCAAATTCTTCACCCTGCTTGAGGCAACTATTAATCCTGATTCAACCATTTTCATGGGACAGAAAGTCTATGTTGGCAAAGAGGGAAGGGAAGAAATAACCCACATCAAGGGAAGGCTCAAGTATGATGACCTTACCAATGGAGCCCGGGGATTCCTTCCGGCGATGCTGAAGAAGATAATTATGGAGAGGGAATCAGACTTCGTAGGATTCCTCAACAACGCTAAATCCATTTCCATCAGAGTACATATGCTTGATTTGCTTCCAGGAATCGGAAAAAAGACCATGGAAGCGCTCCTGCGGGAGAGGGAAGAGAAGCCATTTGAGACTTTTGAAGATATTCATAAGAGAGTCCCTGCTCTGGCTGACCCTGTCGGGATTTTCGTCCACAGGATTTCAAGTGAACTGATGGGCAATGAGAAATACTTCTTATTCACTAAGCCGCCATCTTTGCCAAGGCCTCAAGGCGGATACAGAAGACGCTAGTTTTTTGTTTTTTCACTCTTTGGAGAGTACACATACACAAACTTCTTTCCTTCAACAACTTTCTTACAATAATTCAGGTGAGAAAGAAGATCCAAATCTGTTCTGGCAGTCTCATATACCACATTGTAAATTTGTTGAATTTCACGAATGGTAAACTTTTTCAGTGGGTGTCTCATAAAGCGGAGTATAATGTCAGATTGACGAAAATTCAGTAACTTATCATTCTCTAGAAGTTCCCTTACCTTCATACTCTCCTCACGCTTTTGTTTAATGTAGTCCATGAAAGCGGTTAAGGCAATTTGCAACTGGCGAAGATTAAACACTATGAAATATGTCAAATCATTTTGATCGGTCTCAGTAAAGAGATATGCCTTGGAATAACGTCCTGGGGCTTCCTTAATCACTCTTGAGATGGGCATGTATTCGAATAACCAGTAACCCTGCTTCAATACATACCAGTAGAACAAAGCACGGGCAGTTCTCCCATTACCATCCACAAATGGGTGGATATAACCAATCATGAAATGTAGAATTATTGCTTTCAATAAGGGATGTAAAAATGTCTTCCCCTCAGAATTCATGAATTCACATAACGAATCAATCATTTTGGGGATTTTTTTGTGATCGGGTGGAGTGTAGACTGGTTCGTTAGTAGCAACATCTATAACGTGGATCTTGTTGTTATTTCTGAATTCTCCCAGTTCACCATCGTCAATAGTGTTTTTTGTGATACTTGAATGGATTTGACATATCAACTCAGGAGTCAGTTGAAGATTCCTAATATCCTTCAGATACAGCAATGTCCTATATGCATTTACAATCATGTGCTGGGATTCATCTTTGGGTTTTTTTCCCATCCGAAGCATTTCTTTAGCGACTTCTCTTGTGGTTACTGCGCCTTCCAACTGAGAAGTCGCAACTGCTTCTTCCATGATAGAGTTGATAAGATATTTTTCCATGGACTCTTCTGGAGCTAAATCATCTGTCTTTGACTCTAAAGTGCCAGAGGCTTGCTGATCAAGCTCCTGAAAAGATTTTAGGATATTATCAGTTAGAACGTAACGAAAAACTACATCGCCAATAGATATTGAACGATATTGTGCCAATCTGCTCCATTTCAACAAACTCCACATCATTTCAGATGCAAGCCCCTTGGGGTGATTGTGATGGCGCATTTCGTCCCAGTGAAGATATTTTTGATTCATATTGAATATATAATCCTGCATTTCTTGGTCTGACTGCAAGTCAAGGATAACGCTGAATTCTTTCGGGTTTTCTAATATCTTTCGTGGGGGTTTTTGAATGCCCATAAAGTACATATTACCCATAACATTTATAAAACATACCAACAGAACAGAAATTAGTAGTTGTTTTGTTCAGACGAGAAATATAGGAAATTGTTTGCAAAATACTAATAGAACTAGTAAAATTAGTAGGTAATAGTAGTTGTTTTGTTCAGACGAGAAATATAGGAAATTGTTTGCAAAATACTAATAGAACTAGTAAAATTAGTAGGTATGGGCCCGCCCAGGATCGAACTGGGGATCTTTCGCGGTCTTAAAGAAGAATAAGTATCAACGAATTCTTCCGATGTAAGGCGAACGTCTTAACCACTCGACTACAGGCCCTTAAAAGATAAATAAAGAGATAAAAAGAAAAATAAAACGGTTTCAGACGTTGAAGTACTTCTGGAGCTCAAGGCCGGTTATCCCCTTCTGGGATTCCTTGTGCTGCTTGAGCTTGATATCCAGGTAGTCCCCCAGAAGCTCTGCTGGAACGACGCCCTTGAGGAATTTGGTGTCGCTCTCAAGTTCAGCAATTGCATCATAAAGACTGCCGGGAAGCTCTCTTTCAACGCGCTTCTTCTTGCTCTCAACCTCAACCGGGTCTCCAGGGTCAATCTTGTTCTTCATGCCATCAAGTCCAGCTGCGCAGACGACCGCATACGCAAGGTATGGGTTGGCCGCAGGGTCAGCTCCCTTGTAGGCAATTCTCTTGACCTCTTTGACGTTCTTCTTGGTGTGCGGAACGTGGATAAGCGCGTCCTTGTCAGATACGCTCCATCCGACCTTGAAGTTGTTTATTGCCAATCTCTTGTATGAGTTTGGTGTTGGCGCGGTAAAGAGTGAAAGCGCAGGCGCATGCTCAAGAAGCCCGCCTATGAAGTAGCGGCCCATCTGGCTGAGTTGCCCATAGCTCTCCTTGCCGTCATAGAAGACATTGTTCTCGCTGGTCTTCCAAAGACTCACTGCAATTTTCAAAGAGTTTCCAACCTCGCCCTCAATCGGGTATGGCATGAATGTCGCTGAAGCATTGACAGCTGTTGCAAGGTTCTTTGTAATGTATTTCAGGGTGTTGACAGTGTCAGCTGCTGACTTCAAGCCCCTTGGAGCAAGCTCAAAGGTCTGCTGCGCTGTCGGCGCTCTTCCGTGCCTGTGAGAGTCAATGAACATTCCGAAGTTGTCTTCCATTGTCTCTGCAATCTGAGTTCTTGCAGTGTACATGGAGTCATGCGGAGTCGCGACATAGGCGCCGCTTCCAACGTTTGACATTGGAGATGGGCCCCAGAATGCTTCCCTGGAATCCATAAGGACACCCACACCTCTTGGCCTGGTAGTCTTGTCTGCTGTGGCAGTATCCAGGATATAACAGTCCACCTCAGCTCCGACCAAGGAATTCTTGATTCCAGCCGCGCTCAGGTTGGTCTCCATCCTCTCAGCTACATACCTTGGGTCTTTCAGGAACCTTTCCTTCTTGATTGCGACGACTACATCACAAATCAGCCTTACTGTTGCAGGCTCCCATGGCACCCTTGACAAAGTGTCCGGGTCAGGCAGAAGTACTAATTCGCCCTGTTCATTGGGACCAAAAACATCAGTGAGTTCGGCAGCATAAATACCGTTTCCGAACGTTGACTCGCCAAGTTTCCTGTTTGAAACAGTGATGCGGTGCATCTTTCCTTTAATATCAAAAAACTGCAAGTCTATCCATCTAATTTCGTTTGTGGCGACATATTTCATTACGTCATCTATAGCAGACAAAACAAACACCGATACCTAATAGCCATATATAATAATAAATACGTTTCGAAGACAGCTTTACACTATGTTCGGGACTTCAGGCATCAGAGGCATCTACGGCGAAGACGTTACAGAGGAGCTGGCGGTCAAAATAGGCAATGTTTTCGCTAAGGATGAGCTTTTCATAGCAAGAGACCTTCGCTCAAGCGGGATTCCGCTATCCCTGGCAGTCGCTGCCGGAGCCCTTTGCGCTGGAAGCGATGTGATAGACGTTGGAATCGCTCCAACCCCGACACTTGCCCTTGCTGCTAGAAAATCAAGAGGAATCATGGTCACTGCTTCGCACAATCCACCCGAATATAATGGATTGAAGCTTGTTGAGGATGGGAAGGAGATTAGCAAAGGCCTTGAGAAGGAGGTCCAGGAGAAATACGCTCTGCCGCTTGGAAAAGGAGAGGTTGGGGACTTTTCACACAATAATGATTGTATTGCGGCGCACAAGGAACTGATTCTTTCAATGGTCGATGTTGAGGCTATCAGGAAAAAAGCCCCAAGGGTGATTGCAGAATGCAATGGCGCAGCTGCTGTGATTACCCCATATCTGCTTTCAGAACTGGGGTGCAGGGTAGTCAGCGTCAACTCCTCTTTGGAATGCTTCAATCGGCCCTCAGAGCCGAATGAAGAGAACCTTAAGCACCTTAGCGCCCTTGTCCGGGATAGCGGGGCTGACTTTGGAATAGGGCATGATGGTGATGGGGACCGGTGCGTAATAATAGATGAAAAAGGCCAGATTCTGCCATTTGACGTTCAGCTTGCCATGATGATTGAGCATGAGCTCTCAAAGAGCAAGAACAGAAAAATAGTATCCACTGTGGAGGCTTCACTCACAATCAGGGAGGTTGTCGAAAAGAATGGCGGGGAAATAGAGATTACTCCTGTCGGAAGCACCTATGTTGGGGAAGCGATTGAGAGGAGTGGCGCCTTGTTCGGAGGAGAGCCATGCGGTGAATATGTTTACCGGGACGGGGTGCATGTCCCTGATGCCCCAATGGCGGTCGCGAAGTTCGCTGAGATATTCTGCACAAAGGGGAAGTTCTCAGAACTACGCAAAAATTACAAGCAGAATTTTATTGCAAGAGAGAAATTCCGCGCCAAGGACAAGAAAGAGACTGTTGAGAAGGTGAAGAAAGGCCTGGACATCGAAGGGAAAATCAGGGATGATGATGGCATCCGGGTTGATGAGGAGGATGGGTGGTTCCTTGTCCGCGCATCAGGGACTGAGCCGATTGTCAGGCTGACGATGGAATACTCAACAAAGGAAAAACTAGAGCAACGAAAGAAGAAATTAGTTGAAATGATACAGAATCATTGCTAAGAGAGGTTCTGTAGGATTTCTATTGCCTTATCCTTTTTCTCATATGGAACAAAAAGATGGTCGTGATGATATGCAGAAAAAGCATTCACGCTGATTTTTTCTGATGCAAGGGCGCGAGTTATCTTTGCAAGCAAGCCAACTGCCATCAAATCCGAGTATACTTCGAGGCTAATCATTGCAAATGGGCCCACGGCACTTGATTTGGACGCTGTTTCCATATCCTCCAGTATCTCTTCTGAAAAAACTATGCTGAAGCCTTCTTTTTCCCGGAAAACATCAACGATATAGTTTAGGTAATTGACAATGACCATGAGCTGGGATTCGTCTATGGATGAGAGGAAGTATTTGCCTTCCTGAAGGCTGGGTTTCAAGTTTTTCAGCAATTCATCTAGGTCAGATATTGTCTCCATAGAAGCACCTTCAGATTAGGACTCCCCTTGCCTGCTCAATCTGGTGCCTGGCCGAATCCTGCTTTCTTCTGAATTCAGGAAGAACCGAGTTTGAGAAGCGAAGGGGCAAAAGCTCGTTGAATATCCCTTCCATCATTGAGAAATATTTTTCAGCATCTTCCTTGTTGCCCTTTCTCAGGCATTCGTACATCTCTCTTTTCAATTCCCCGACAGCGTCGAGAAGGCCGGATATGTAAGCCACTTCCGGAACGTTTAGCTCTGAATGTGATGGTATTTTATTCTCTTCAATTGCGCTGAGAACTATCCTGGCTTCTGAATATTCCTGGAGCACATGGTTCACCTGCGCTGGGAACCGGTCTCCCAATGGCTGGAGTTCCTTGACCCCTGTTTCAGCCTCGCCGAGATATTTTTTCGCCTCCTCAAGGTCTGTCGAGTGCATTGCTTTGATTGCGTTGGAGCACATGCGCACAACCAGCCTGCTTTTCATCATAACCGCATCTAGGTTTTTCTCTTTTTCAGAGAGTGTTTTCTGAATCTCTTGAATTCCAAGTTCCATAAATAGAACTCTCAATCAAGGTTAAAAAAGTAGCATAAGAAATAGAGCCATGGCAGTGGAGGATATTCTTGGCATTTGTTTGGTGCCCGTGATTTTTGTTGGAGGAATAATGCTTCTTGGTTCAATCAAGATTCTTTACCAGTATCAGAAAGGAATCCTGTTCCAGCTTGGAAAATACAGCAGAACGGTCAATCCAGGGCTCACAATTGTGATACCCATTCTCCAGGAATTGCGGATTGTTGATATGAGGATTACAACTGTAGATATTCCAAAGCAGGAAGTCATTACCAAGGACAACATACCGGTTCTTGTCAACACTGTCGTCTATTACAAAGTTGAGAAGCCAGACGATGCGATTCTTAAGATTCAGAATTTCGATTATGCTATCAGGCAGTACACCCAGGCAGCCCTTAGGGATGTCATTGGAAACAATGAGCTTGATTTCGTCCTGACCGAGAGGGAAAAGGTAGCCGGCTCAATCAAGCAGATAGTCGATGCTGAGACATCTGAGTGGGGAGTTGACATCTCTGCAATCAAGATTCAGGAGATTGAATTGCCAGCAGAGATGAAGCGGGCAATGGCAAAGCAGGCAGAGGCTGAGCGTGAGAGGCGCGCTGTCGTTATTTCATCTGAGGGTGAACTCCAGGCGTCTTTGAACCTGCAGAAGGCGGCTGTGAACCTTTCAAAGTCATCTGCGGCAATCCACCTGAGGACCCTGCAGACAATCAGGGATATCGCAGCTGACCCGTCTGAAAAGATAGTGCTCTTCATGCCCAGCGACTATGGCAAGATTGCTGAGGGACTGCTCGGAAGGAAGAAATGACGCTTGACAACAAGTACAGGTACCTGCAGATAGCATTCAACCATGACTCGCAAACAGTGGCAAGGGTGCTCCCCAAGATTCCAAGGGATGAGCGGATAATAATAGAGGCAGGAACCCCCTACATCAAAAGGGAGGGTGTGAATGCCATCAGATACATCCGAAGGCTCTGGCCAGGCTATGTTCTTGCTGATATCAAGACAATGGACGGCGCGGCTGAGGAAGCTGCCATGGCCGCTTATGCAGGGGCAAATGCTGCCACTGTACTCGGCGCTGCCCCTCCTGAGACAATCAACCTTTTCATTGAGACTTGCAAGGAGCTTGGCATCGATTCCTACATTGACATGATAGGCGTTGATGATCCAATCAAGGTTTTGCGCAATGTAAGGAAGCCCCCCACGACAATAATTCTGCACAAAGGCAGGGACGAGGAGAGCACACGCTCAAAAGTCATCAAATATGTGCACATAAAGAGAGTGCTCAGCAAGTATGAGGTTCTGATTTCAGCTGCTGGCGGGATTGATTTGCGCCAGGCCCAGAGCGCCTCATTCAACGGAGCAAACATAGTGACAGTAAATGTTGTCAAGCCAGATGACCCATTCGAGGGAATAAGCACTCAGGATGAAATTGAGAAACTGGCAAAGGATTTCCTTGCTGGAATCGACTAGTTCATATAGCCCCGCATGAAAAGCCTTCCCATTGTGGAGAGGCAGACCTGCACCCTTCCTTTCATATTCTCAGTGTCAACCAGCTCCAGTTCAGATAAGCCCTTTGATTTGGCTGAGCCGTTGATATGGTATGAGAGAAGCTGCAGTGACATGTTCGTGCTTTTGGCCAGCTCCTCCAATGAGCTTGAGCACTTGCTCTTGTGAAGCTCCTGCAAAACCTTCAGCTTCTTTGGTGAGAGCATATTGCTGTAGGAAAGTTTGAGTATTGGAAGAACCATGACATGGGTCTCGAAAACAGCGATTGCCTTTATGCCATTGACGTGTGCTGCGTTTGTAAGCGCGCACTGCGAAATCCGGTCAGCAGTGGAGATATTGATTACTATGTTTTCCTTCTCCTGGCCCTCGAGGACTTCTGCCACGCTGACAAAATAATCTTCCCAAGGGTTTCCGCTGGAATTTATCTTCACTGTTGAGGTGGTTATCCCAAGCTTCTCCAGCTGCTTTGAGAATTCCTCTGCCTTGACTATGCCATCAGGAGATGTCAGGAATATCATTTTTTCAGTCGGAAATTCCCGGACTGGCAGGAGCACAATCTTTTCCATGGATTCAGAATTAATAGGGGCAACAATTGTTTTCTTCTTCATAAGACCCGCCTCTTTCAAAATTGTATTTTATTATAAAAACAGATTATTTAAATGCCAGACGGATTCATTAAAAAAATTTAGCAAGGAATGCTCTGCATGCACATTGTTCTTTCAGTAGGCGGAAGCTCGGTAATACCAGACCTTAAGGCAGATCTTGGATTTGTGAAATCCCTGGCCAGAATCATCAAGAAGAGCAAGAATAAATTCGGGATAATCACTGGCGGGGGCTCTGTTGCCAGGCTGTACGCCAATGCTGCAAGGAGCCTTGGGGCAAGCGAATATGAGGCGGACAACGTTGCCATAATCTCGACAAGGCAGAATGCCCACCTTGTGATTGCAGGGCTTAGGGCTGAAGGGATTGACGTTTACAAGAAGGTAGTCATTGACTTTGAGGAAGCAAAGGGAATAACGAACAAAGTTGTTGTGATGGGAGGGACCATTCCCGGAATCACAACTGACACTGATTCAGTGCTTCTTGCTGAGGCTGTAGGCGCGAGCAAATTGGTCAACATAAGCAATGTGGATGCTATTTACGATTCTGACCCGAGGAAGAACCCCAAGGCAAAGAAATATGCGTGAAAATGAGCTATGATGAATTGATTGCCCTGGCAGCCTCAAGCGACAAGAGAAAGGCAGGGACCAACTTCGTCTTTGATTTGCTTGCCTGCAAACTGATTTCACGCTCTAACATTGAGACCCATTTTGTCAGCGGAAAAAGCCTGAAGGATGTGGAAGCAGCAATAGAAGGAAAGAAGCACAGCGGAACTGTTGTAAAGTAGTTGAGTATTCTTTACCCTATTCAGAGATACGCCGAATCTCCCAGCCTGCGAGTGAATTGTCACGCCAGCTGCTCTGCAACACGAATGAGCCGTGCTCAGTTTCAAATGGAACTCCTTCCATCACGCGTAGTGGAGTGTCAAGAAGAACAATATCAACTTGCTCCACCCCAGAAAGAGGACATGGGCCAACATTAGTAACAAGAAGGTAGTGCATCTGGGTTCCTGAATCCAATTCAAGATAAAGCCCTGGAACCGCCGTCTCGTTTACCGAGATGCCGTTTGGACCAACAACATGCAGTATGAAACCATCTGCACTTTCAGAAACAGAAATCTGCGTCCCATCCCTCATAGTGCGCCGCATCCCAGGACGGCTGTAAAAGCTGTCTGTCTCTTTGGCGAAAATCATCTCTTCTGGCCCTGGACTGACAAGGAGATATTCTTCCCCAAGGAAGGAAACTGAATATTTGCCTGGAGAGACGAACCAACCGCCTTCTGGATTAACATCCATTTGAGGCTGGAACTCTGAATCCTCAGAAATGAAAGGCGCATCCTGCAAACAGCTCCTTTTAGTGACAATCTGCAATGCGTCGCCAGATGGGAATTCCCTTCGGAGTTCCATTGTGTCCACTTCGGTTTCAGAAGAACACCTCGCAACGGCGGGACCTTCATCCAAATCAGAACCATCCAAATCAAGATTTATCGGGGCGGTGAGATTACAGGCAGAGACAAGAGCAAGAGAAGCAACAGCCAGTTTAGCTTTTAGGAATACCCGTTTTTTTGCATCTTCCCTTACACGGCCGGATGAACATTTTGACAATAATTTCATGCTGTCGCCCCAGTTGTAGTTTATTATCTTGTATGTGTATTAACTAACACAATAATCATTATAAATGTGTCCTCCATTGGAGGCATCAATAATAAATCAAAAATATTGGCCAGGAAAAGAGAAGGGCACAGCTGGGAGTTTGTATGTTAAAACAAAATAGAAGGAAAGAAACACAGCAGAGCCGTGATAAGGTAATTACCCAAAATGATTTGTTTTTATATATAAAAAAACGTTAAATAGCTAAAAATAGGCCAAAAATAGGCTAAATGACATATATTTATATATGGTTAATGCGTACTTATAGGACATGAAAAAATATTATATACTTAAATTGATATTCGAAAGTCCCAGAGGGATTAGTCCTAGGGAGTTATCGGTAAAGGCCAAAACATCAATTACTAACATATATGTTTACCTGAAGGAGCTTGTTAAAGAAGAGCTACTGAGGAAAGATGATGGAGGCAAATATTTAGTTAATAAAACAAATGAAAATCTAGGACAGGTACTGGACCTACAAGCGATGGCGCCAAATAAATTCCATTTACTCATTGCCCCACAATACAAAGACATCCTGTCAAAATTATGTGAGAGAACAATCTGCAATGGGATGTCATTTTCTAAGTCCGAAATTAGTAAAATCGAGAGGATACTGATACCTCTAAGAATTGTCCTGAAGACATCAAAAAAACCATCCAGGTATTGTCTGAAGATAAATGAAAATCTCACTACTTCATTACTAGAGTACCATGACCTAAATCCAAATTTCAGTTTAATCGACTTTGATGGAGCCATCGATAGAATTGAAATTAGAGAAACTGAAGGGAAAACCAAGAATGCAATTAGTGAGAAGGAAGTCGAAGAAATGTGCAACAGTGCTTATCGGGCAGAAGAGGATACCACAATACTTAAAAATTGTGAAAAATTCGAATTAGACTCTAGATTAGCGGATTTACTACGGATTGCAGATCAGATTAACAAGGAGTACAGGTTGTTTCTGAATGGATTAGACGAGAAATTGAAAAGAGAATTGGTGGGGCAGTGGGAGAAAAAGTACATATACAACACAAACAGTATAGAAGGAAATACAATGAGTGAAAAAGAAGTCAGTGAATTCCTAAAAAAGAGGATAGAACCAAAAGGAGCATCAAAAAGAGAATTGCATGAAACCACAAACATGAGACATGCCCTGAATTTTCTCAAATTGGCCCAAAATCAGGACATTGATGGTGGAGTTGTAAGGAACCTGCATTTCCTGGTCCAAAAAGATATTGGATGGGATGCTGGACAATATAAGAAGTTTTACAATTACGTCAAGCCAAACAGTCCGACAACACCCCCGCAGCACGTCAAAGAAAGAATGAGAATGTTAGTTGAATGGCATGAGAAAAATGCCGAGCGTATGCATCCGTTTGTTCTGGCTTCAATCTTCCATATGCAATTTGAACTGATTCACCCATTTGGTGACGGTAATGGAAGAGTAGGAAGACTTTTGATGAACATGATACTGCAGCAGAACCATTTTATGCCAGTGACTATTTTGGAAAAAACCAAACAGAATTACTATCGTGCATTGGAGAATAGGAGCATACACCAATTTCTCCTATATACTTTGACAGCATTTATAGAGGAATACAGGAGATAAATAAAGAGTTAGAAGAATATAGCATTATTTCAGGAACTTGGCAACTTCCTTGTCTGGAAGTGTCACGCACTTCTTTGTCCTTGTTGTGACATAGGAGATTTCCATATTCTCAGCAATGAGCTTCTCTTCCTGAGTCACTCTTAATGCGTCGACTGCCACCCTTACTGCTTCATCAACAGTGAGTTTCTCATCGTATTTTTTCTCAAGAATCTCATCGACTTCTTTCTTGTGGATGCCGATTGAGTCTGCCTTGTACGCAGTCATCGCGCCGCTTGGCTCTGCTTCGTAGAGCTTTGGCCCCTGGCTGTCAACTCCTGCAATAAGAAGAGAAACACCGAATGGCCTGATTCCGCCATACTGTGTGTAAACCTGCATAAGGTCGCAGACACTTCTTGCGATTGTGTCAACGCTCGGTTCCTCATTGTATGTGATTCTGTGCTTCTGCGCATCTACCCTGGCAATGTCAACCAACCGCCGGGCATCGGCGATAAGTCCGCTTGCTGTTACGCAGATATGGTCATCAACTTCGAATATCTTTCGCAGTGAGTCTGTTATCACCAGGTTTGAGTGGATTGATTTGAATGCAACAAGCGCGACGCCGTCTTTGGCTGTGATGCCAATTGCTGTTGCGCCCCTTTTCACCGCCTCCTTGGCGTACTCTACCTGGAAAAGCCTTCCATCCGGACTGAATACAGTAATAGCTCGGTCATATGCTTGGGGAGATACTCCGTACATAATTTTACACCTCTGAGAAGAATCATAGAAATAAGCGGGAGTGTATTTATATTGCTTGCCATCCTTCTGCGGACAGACATAAAAATATCCAATGGTTTAACCCATGCATGCCAGAACACGTCAAGGAACTGCTCAAGAAGCTGGAGAGTAATGATAGAAAGAAATGGCTAGATGCCATAAATGGCCTGGGAAGCGCTGCCCAGAAGGGGGAGGACATCTCTGCTGGAGCAGGTGCTTTGGAAAAGGCATTGTCAAGTGAGGATAGCATCGTCAGAGTAAGGGCTGGCTGGGCATTGGCGATGCATAGGCTGCAGAAAGGCGAGATGACGAAGCTTGCGGAATTGTATACCGAAGGAGGGGCAGAAGTTCGCAACGGCGTTGCGCAGGCCCTAAGCTTTTGGGTCCGGAGAGGCGCAGACATCTCTCTTTTGGTCCCTGCTCTGGAAAAAGACCTTGATAACCCGGAACTCGGAAGCAGGGTGGTATCCGGACTTTCGGATTTCTATATCCTGAAAGGGATGGACAAAGAATACTCTGAACTCCTGAACAAGGATGAATCCGTAAGATTCGGCGCAGTGGCCGTATGCAGAAGCGCAGCATCGGATGGAAAGGATATTTCGAAATTCGTGCCCGCGCTCAAGAAGGCGCTTGGGGATTCTGATGCTTCTGTAAGCAAGGCAGCTGCAGGTGCGCTTGTCACTTATTATGCTAAGAGGAGGAGGTGGGAGGAGATTAATCCGCTCCTGGTTCACAAGAAAGGGATAGTAAGATACGCTGCAGTGGATTCATTGTACAGCTTCGCAGGATTAATCGATATTCCGCAGGATTTGCCGAACCTGCTAAAGACCCTTCAGGATGGGGATTTGGAAGTCGGGAAATGCGCGATGGGAATCATCCGGAGTGCTGCAGAAAAGGGGAGGGACATCTCTTATGCCGTGCCGATTCTGAAGGCTAGTTCTTTGAAAGAAGAGGCAGGCCTTGCCCTGAAGACTTATGAACTCATGAAGGATGCGGGCGGGCGCTGCGCCAAATGCCTGGGCTGTGAGCTGGGCAGGAAACCTGGAGATGAATCAGGAAGCATCGAGGACCTCTCAAGCATAGTCAAGGAGATACCATGCTGCGCAGGGATAGTTACGCACAGCATATTCAGATGCAAAGAATGCGGAAAATACTTCTCATCCTCCTATTACGACCATACAGGATTCGAGTCAGAGCAGTACAGCATCCAGGAGATAAGCAAAGAGGAGGC
Source organism: uncultured Microcaldota archaeon (assembly GCA_963791815.1). Taxonomy (GTDB): domain Archaea; phylum Micrarchaeota; class Micrarchaeia; order Anstonellales; family Bilamarchaeaceae; genus Bilamarchaeum. Next base: position 186,119 of record CAWBTT010000004.1, read on the forward strand.
CGAGAGCGCTACTCTTGAGATAAAAAAATGCAAGAATCCGGAGGATAAAAAATGCAGCTGCATTGTACATAAGGAGTTCCTGAAGAATGATGCGCTTCCAATAAAGGGAGTTCTGAAGTTCTCCGAGACAATTGATTGAATTACATCGCTTTCAGTTTTTTGATTCGTTCATCTATCGGCGGGTGTGTCGAGCCCAGGAAACCAATCTTATGGGGGAACGGATTTGAGAAGAATAGTGATGCTGTAGTGTCGTTTGCCGCGTTTGTGGGGATGTTGGCTGTTTTTATTTTCTCTAATGCGCTTGCCAAGCCTGGGGCATATCTTGTGATTTTGGCAGCGCTCGCATCAGCCAGGTATTCCCTCTGCCGGGAGATTGCCAGCCTGACAATCTGGGCAAATATAGGTGAGAGGACTACAAATACCAAAGCGATAACGATAAGGATTCCGCCTCCGCCGTCCCTCCTTCTGCCTCCTCCGCCATAGAACATCATCCTCCAGGCAAAGTCGCCGAGAAGGGCGATTGCTCCGACAAAGACTACTGCAATCATGGAGAAGCGGATGTCAAAGTTTGCTATGTGAGAAATCTCATGGGCAACAACCCCTTCCAATTCCTCTTTTTTCATCATCTCAAGAAGGCCGCTTGTAACTGCAATTGACGCATGCTTCGGGTCTCTTCCAGTTGCAAAGGCGTTCGGGCTTGGGTCGTTGATGATATAGACCTTGGGCATTGGAATCCCGGAAGCTATTGAAAGCCCCTCAACAACATTGTAAAGGAATTTGTACTCTTTGGCCTTGGCTTCCTTTGCCCCTGCAAGTGCGAGAATCACCTTGTCTCCTGAGTAGAATACTGCTACTGTGTAAACTAGCAAGGCAAAAAATCCTAGGACTGGGCCGCATATTCCAACATCGAAAATGTAGGATATGGACCAGATTGCGCCCAGGAAAATAAGAAACATCACCCCCATCAGGATGAGGGTGTTCCTCTTGTTCGCCTCAATGGCGTCGAAGAAGCTTATTTTTTCCATCAGAACTTCACTTTGACAGCTTCTTTCTCTGCATCAGGGGCCTCGAAATAAGCTCTTGGCTTGAATCCGAAGATGCCGGCGATTAAGTTGCTCGGGAACATCTCAAGAGCATTGTCATAGGAAAGCACAGAGTCGTTGTAGGCTGTCCTGATGTATGAAATCTTGTTCTCTGTCCCTGCAAGCTCTTCCTGCAGCTGCTGGAAGTTCTCAGTTGCCCTGAGTTTTGGATAGTTCTCGGCAACTGCGAAAAGTGATTTCAGAGTATCAGTGAGCATGTTGTTCGCTTTTGCACGGTCCTCAACAGAGCCGGTCATGATAGCGGACCTGTATTTGGTTATGTTCTCAAGCGTCCCTTTCTCGTGCTTCATGTAGCCTTTGACAGCTTCCACAAGATTAGGGATAAGGTCATACCTCCTCTTCAGTTGGACATCAATCTGAGCCCATGCATTTTCCACCCTGTTCCTCAATGTTACAAGGCGGTTGTAAGTCATTACCACGTAAGCCAGCAGGCCGAGTCCGGCCAAACCAACACAAACAAGTACGATAAGTTCTTCTCCTGCCATTGGAATACACCACTGGAAATAGTACAATCTGGATTATTTAATACTTAGCAAAAAGGAATCCCAGGCACTCTGGGAGATATCCAGCTCCAAAACCTTGCGCCTTGACTTCTGACCGGAAACAATAGTTACCTGGCACCCCAGGAGTTTTGATAGCTCTTTGGCAAGTTCAAGATTGGCCTTGTTCTTCTCAGGCGGGCTTTTCAGATAGGCTTTCAGTTTTCCTTCTTTCAAGGATAATTCGAACCTGCCGGATTTTGGAACGACGGAAACCTCAACAATCATTCAATCAGCTGCCTGATTTGCGATGATGTCTTGTAGCCTGAATAGGTTTTGCCGTCAATCACGATTGATGGGTATGATGAGATATTGTACTGCCTCGCGAACGCGTCGGCGACAGGGCTTCCGAGTTCCCCGTCGAATGAGTAGAGCTTGAGCTTTATTTTTCCTGATAATTCATCCCTTGCCTTGAGGATTTCGTTGCCCTGCTCCCTGCAGTTATCGCAGTTCTTGTTGGAATAGAAGTGTATCAGAAGGATGTTCTCATCATCGCAGATTTGCCTGACCTTTTGGGATAACAGGTAGGATTCTGCCTGGAGAACGAAATACTGTTTCTTCAATTCCGGGTCGAACATCTGCCGGTCTTCCTCAAGATAGGTGAGCTTGTATCCCACGCGCTCAACCTCATCATCAATTGAATCCAGCTCTGATGAATATACCGGGCAGAAGGCTGATGAGTTGGCTTCCATAAGAAGCAATAATTGCACTGATGCGACTTTCTGCGAGACATCCTGAACATCTGAGGAAAGGGTTCTCATGCTGGATTCGTCCATCAGCTGGCCCACATAGATTCCGCTAAGGAATATGATTAGGGAGAGCAGGAACGCGCCGGCATACAATCCAATTGAGATTTTCCTCATAGTCACCACGAGTATGAGTCCCTTTTGAGTTCCTTGAAGAGGAACAGGACATTATAGCTAATCATGAGATACCAGTAAAAGATTATGAACATAAGCATGTAGTGGATTCCGACCCTTTCGCTCTTGAAGCTTTTCACTGAGAGGAAAGTGAATATTATGCTTGAAAGGATTACGAATGCGCCGACGAAAGTGTAAAGGCCGATGCTCATGCCAAAGATTTCAGTCCAGACATACTGGTAGTAATAGGGGGTTGTGAATATTGAATGAACCATGAGGCCCAAGAGAACGAACAATGCTGTCAGTCCGGCAAAGTTCAATGGAACGAAATACATGCCGAAATCCCCGTATTTCGGGTTTATCATGAAGCGGTATTTCCAGAAGTTCCTTATTCCTCCCCTCTGCCATCTTACACGCTGCTTGAGGAGGTCTGGAATGTTGTCAGGGGGCTCTGTGTAGACATCAGCGGTCATTGAGCTTCTGATTTTGTAATTGTGGGATTGGATTCTGAGTGCGATTTCCTGATCTTCGACCAGGTTGTGCTCATCGAATAAGCCAACTTCATCAAACACTTTGGCCCTGAAGATGCTGAAAGGGCCTGGCGTGACAGGAACGCTGTCAATCAGGCTCAAAAGTTTCCTTGAGAAGAGAATCATCAGGTATTCCACTCTCTGGAGCTCTTTGAGTGGTGAGCCGTCTGATTTGATTTTGACTGCTGGAGTGACTGCCATCACTTTGTCTTCATTGAAGAATGGAAGGAGTTCGTAGATGGTATTCTTTGTGAGGTAGGAATCAGCGTCCATGGTCGCTATGATTTCGCCCTTGGCCTGTTTTATGCCGTGGTTGAGGGCGCTCCCCTTTCCGCCGTTTTTCTTTGTCAGGACCTTGACCAAGTCACTTTCGAATTCCTTGGCGAGTGTGTATGTGTCATCTGTCGAGCCATCATCAACTACTATTATTTCCAGTTTTTCCTTAGGGTAATCCACTTTGAGGATTGTCTCCAGAGATTTCTTGATGTATTCCCCTTCATTGTATGCAGGGAGAATGATGGACACTGTAGGCTCCCAGTCTGTTTTTGGGGGGGTTTTCAGGTAGTTGTCCCTGTGCTTGAGATATAGGAGAATGAAGACATTGGCTACGAAGAGTGAGAAGAACGCTATAACGTAATTCGTAAGAGTAACCAAATCCATAGGAATGCACTTGAAAAAGAAAATTATTAAAGAAGGAGGAGGCTTGAGCCGAAAAGAAGTCCGAGCACCATGCCTATCAGCAGGAATGGAAGGAACGGCGGAAGCTTTGTGTATACTGACACTTCCTCAATCTTTGTCTTCTTCAGCCTTTCTATCTCTTTCTTTGTTAAGAGCCTTTGGAGCTTGTAGCGCTCAACCAGGTCCTTGTTCATGACATCCAAAGCAAGGACATCTTCTTCTTCAAGCTGTGAGACCGGGAGAGTTTCTGACAAAACTCCCATCAAGGGCTTCTTGAACATCAGGAAGAATATGCTGGCGAACAGCAGTATCGTGATGAACGCGAAGTAAACCGGCGAGAAGAGGAATGAGTTGATGTATACCCATGCGAAAAGGAAGTATGGTATGAACATCAGGAGGTAGAGCCAGTTTGGCTTTGCCTCGACTTTGTATAGCTTGTAGCCAAAGTATATCATGACGTACAGGGCAAATAATACTCCTGAGAAGACTATCACCGAGAATATGAACGGCAGGTTGAATGCCATTCCCACAAATGATGGGTGAATCGGAAGGAGCAGGATTATTGAGGCGAGGACGAAAACGTCGGCTCCGCCAAGCTGCCCACTCTGTAGAAGATGTATCCTATTGCAGAGAAGAACAAAGCCACTGCTATGGAGAACCAGAACAAATCTTCCTGGAAAAGGACTAAGTTCACAATGAACGCGATTGCAAGGAAACCGTAGAGAACATTGTTCGGAACGTTCTTCTTGTTGTAAAGGTCATAGTACGAAGCTACGGCTGTTCCGATGAACGCGATTAAAACTCGGATAATCTCTCCGGGCATAGTTATCTGCCCGAAAATGACATCTTCTAACATATCAATACCTCAAGTGAAACAATGTTGGAAAGCGTTTATAAAGACTATTTATCGGCTATGCCGAAGGAAATGAGCTTGGTTGCCATGGAAGGAACCGGCTCAGGGACTTTGAATTTCCGGAAAAGCGACTGGAGAAGGGCGCGGTCTTCCCCTTTGAAGCATTTGAGCAGGATTGCGAATACGAGGAAAATGGCTGCTGAGAGTGAGGTCATGACTCCGAGGAAGGCAAGGAAAAGGACCTGGCCTTTGAAATCTTCGGTGAATGTTAATCCAGTAAGCTGTGTGCTTATCAGAAGAAGGACCAGGAAGGAGAATGCACCTGCGAAGAGGAGAAGGTAGGCCTGGCCAGGGAAAGTGAATGAGAAGAGTTTTTTCGCATAGTGACGAAGGAGGAAGAAATGGAAGATGAAACTGAGGAGCGAAGCGAATGCCGCTCCCTCCATGCCCGCAATTGGGATGAACAGGATCGTTAGAATCACATTCATGGTTGCAGTTGATGCGGCCATTATAAGCTCTGCTTTGATTTTGCGCATCGCTGCAATGACGAATGTGACGATATAGGTAAACGCACGGACAGCCACCCCAAGAACGAAGATTGACATTGCAAGGCCGCCTGCCCCATAGACACTGCCATAGATTACGCTGAGTATGTCAGATGAGAATACTATGAGAACTGATGCGACTGGGAGGGTAACAATCAGGGACCAGCGGAGTGAAGATGCGGTTGTCTCCCGTATCTGCCCGATATCGTTTTTTCCAACGAGCCTTGAGATGATTGGCATAAATATCTGGCCTAGTGACATGGGAAAGATTGTTAGCATCAGTGCAAAGGTTGTTGCGACTGAGTAGATACCAACTATGTCCAAAGAGTTTGGAATCAGATATCCAAGAAGGATTTTGTCACTGGATGAGAGCAGGATGGAAATTGAAGACACAGCGCTGATTGTCAGTCCAAGCGGGATTATGTCATTGATAATTTCTTTTCTTGATATGAAATCATCAGAGACAGGAAGCTCCCTCGTTTTTTTCCACAGCAAGTACAGTGAGACCAATGAGGATAGGAAAAGCGCGCCAAGAAGGCCCATTATCATGCTTATTGCCGTTGGGCCGATGAAATAGAAGAATGCCAGTGTAAGAGCAAGCTTCAGCATGTTAAGGAGGTTGTTGACAAACTGCATGGACTTCATGTCCGCCCTGCCCTGGAGATAGTATGTCTGGAGCTGGGATACGCCGAATAAGAGGACATAAACTGAGAAATATTTCAAAGCCTCAGAAAGAGGAGGGCTCTCATACAATGACGCTATGAAATCCGCACTGAACCAGAAGAGCAGGAAGAATATGATTGCGGAGATGAAAATGACAGCGTAGCTGAATTTGAGCATGTGGCGGATTTTCCCGAACTCCTTCCTGGACTCGTAGAATGGGATGAACCTCTGCAGTGATGATGGGATGCCAAGGTGGGCTACGATCCCAACGCCCTGCATTATGGCAAGAGAGAGGTAGAAGAGTCCGACTTCGGACTCGCTTGCCATCCTGGCAATCAGGATGACATAGAGGAATGAGATGATTTTGTAGAAGGCGTTGCCGCCCAAAGTCCAGAAACTGCCCTTTGCTATTTCTTTTGAGGATTGTGAAACTGTTTCATCTGCTATTGGTAGCACCTGATAAGGCGTTCAATGCCTTCATCAATACTTACTTTTGCCTTGAAGCCAAGCTCTTTTTCTGCCAAAGTAGTGTCGGCCAGGGTGTGCTGGACATAGTTCTTGATTTTATTTTCCTGGTAGGTTGGCTTGATTTCCGTGCCCATTTTCTGGTTGAGCTTCTCGACAATTTCGTTGAGGGTTGTGCTCTTTCCATTGCCCACGTTGAAAACACCGAATTTTCCATAGTTCATGGCGAGCATATTGGCCTCGACTATATCATCAACATATGTGAAATCCCTGGTCTGGCTCCCGTCACCGAAGATTAATGGCGCCTTGCCCTCTTTCATTTCCCAGAGGAATTGTGTGATAAGATTGGCATAGCCTTTCTTGGCTTTCTCATGAGGACCGTAGACGCTGAAATATCGAAGGCCAACAACTGGAACTCCGTGCAAATCGTAATAGAGCTTTCCCAATCTTTCCATGATGATTCTTGCCTCACTGTAATAGTCCTTCACAAGAGGAACGATATCCTCCTTGTGTGGTGGTGTGATGCCATTGTACATTGAGCTTGTGGATGCGAAAACAACTCTGCTTCCGTTCTTTTTCGCATATTCCATGATGGAGATGAACTCATCAATGGCTTTTGCCACGAGGTGAGGCTCGTCCTTGTACATTGGCGAAGAGGAGTAAATTCCATTGTGGAAGATGACATCATATTTTTCCCCGGTTTTCTCGATTTCCCCAGAATTCAGCTCAAAGAATTTGACCTTGTCCTTGATTGATTCGATGTTTTCCATGCTGCCAGTGTGCAGATTGTCAATGATTGAAACCTCATGCCCTTCCTTAAGAAGGCGCTCGGCCAGGTTTGAGCCGATGAATCCAAGAGCGCCAGTAACTAGAATTTTCATGGAAATGAATTAGCAGGAGATTTTTTTAAGAATTGCTAAGAATAACACCCCAATGGCAGAACTCGAAGAGACACTCAGATTGCTTGCAGGCCAGGTCTGGGACAGGACTGTGGAGCTTGTCCTTGCTCCGATTAACAACATAGACATGCTATGGGTCGCTATTCCGTTTTTCATCGCCACATTGTTCATGACAATGTACTTTGGCAGGTACAAGAAAGAGGAGCTTGGCTGGAATACTGCTTTCGGAAACACAATGGTATTTGTTTTCGTCGCTGTTGCCATAATCCGTGAGATGTATATCCAGGGGGGAGAAACTTTTGATGCTATCTTCGCAGGGGGGCTTTATTCTGCTCTTGCTGCTGGGCTGATTGGGGTCGGGTTCCTCCTGATGTTCTTTACCTATTTCCACCTCTTGCCCAAGAGACTGGCATTCTTCATGTTTTCTGCTCCGCCAATCAATGTTTCAGTGTATGCTGTAATGAGCCTGGTCTATGCCAACGTGGCCGCTGACCACATAACCGCTCTGGCGGCATTCGTCCTGCTGATATGCATACTCATAATAGCAAAAATTCTGCAGTTCCTAATTAGACTGATTGGCCTCGAGGAGCACATTGACAATCTTGAGATTCCAGGCGGAGTTGTCAAGGCAATAGGAAAGGAAGAGGAAACTGATGAGAGCTTGAGAAGGAAATCAAGAAGAAGCGCTGATTTCCCTTGCCTTTTCCTCAAACCTTTTCAGGAACTTGTCCCATGTGAAATTAGCGAGGACTTTCTTTCTTCCTGCTTTTCCTAGTTCCTCGCATTTTTCAGGATGCTTTGGCAAGCACCTCCATAGCATCTGCCATCTTCCACATGCTTGGGACAAGATAGCCATCTTTGCCATGAATTATTGTTTCCCTAGGGCCTCCCTCATTCTTGGCAATGCATGGCTTGGACGATGCCATAGCTTCAAGATGGAACAAGGCCATAATCCTCATTGATTGGGGAATAGACAACCGCCCTGCATCTTGAGTACAAATCAAGGAGACGCTCATCAGTGACATTGGTTTCAACAATAACATTCGGGCCGCCCATTGCGCGGATTTTCTTCAGGTAATCATGATGGTCCTTGCGGTTTGAGAGAGCTCCTGCAATTACGAATTTCCACCCTTTCATCCTGTTTGAGAAGAGCTTGAAGGCTTCGATTGCATACTCGAAATCCTTCTCCGGCGCTATCCTTGAGGGGTAGAAGAAGAAGTTCTCATATGCCCTGCATTGGAATTTCTCGGCTTCAACTGCAGGATAAAGCACTTCGGCATCCCTTTTCAGATATTTCTTTATCCGAGATTGGCTGTTGAGGCTGTTTGTGAATATGTGCTCTATATTCGGCACTGTACGGAACTCCAACTGCTTGAATGCCTGGATTGATGCCCAGAATGCCGGTTTTGAGAGGAGGCCCCTGCGCTTCATCCTCCAATCATATAGGTCAAATGCCTCACGGTTTGGAGAATGGCAGTACCAGATGACTTTCTTGTTCTTGTGCCGAACCCACTCGGATGGGGTCTGGTGGGCATTTATTACATCGTAATCGTCAAGTTTCAGGTTGTAGAAATGGTTGCCTGCGTCTGCTGCTGAAGTAACCCTTTTGAGAAGAGGAAGCTTTGCCAGGAAACCGGGTTTGGCAACCTCGATATCCATGTTCTGGAATTCAGGAAAGGTCATCTCTGGATTGTAGCGGATGCAATGGAGTTTAGCATCGAAGTGCTGAGCTATCTTCAGGATGACGCGGTCGAGACCACCCCTAGTCTCAAGGAAAGGCGTGACTATGACCATTTTCATGAAGATAAAGATGGCAAAAAGAGATTTAAAGGCCTATATTCAATTTATTTCCATCAAATTCTAACGGTGTATTAATGGAAGACATATTCAAAGATAAAGTCATTTTGGTGACAGGTGGAACTGGTTCTTTTGGTAACAAATTCGTTGAAACGATTCTCAATAAACACAGCCCAAAATCAGTTAGGATTTACTCTAGGGGCGAACTGAAACAGGTCGAGATGGAACGAAGATTCAATGATGATAGGCTTAGGTTCCTAATTGGAGATGTGCGTGATGCCAATAGACTCCATAGCGCAATGAATGGAGTAGACATCGTCATCCATGCAGCGGCTTTGAAACATGTCCCAGTTTGCGAATATAATCCAATTGAGGC
>CAWBTT010000005.1:0-132451 GCA_963791815.1 uncultured Microcaldota archaeon
AACATCTAAACTCCTAAAAGCGCAATTCGAAAAAAAGTTCGACCCGGAAGAGTTTGTTGGGGAAAGCCTAAGGGTTCCAAGAAAGAGCCTAACCTCAAGAATCTTCGATTTCTTTTCAAAACCAAGGACTTTTGTGACATCGGATTTGCATCTTGATCACGAAAATATCATCAAATACTGCGATAGGCCGTTTATCAATCTAACTAATATGAATAAAGTTCTGATACAGAATTGGAACAACACAATAAGAAACAAGGATACTGTCTATTTCCTGGGCGATCTGGCCTTCGGAAGAGGTAGCCGGAATACAGATTATTGGATAAAAAAACTCAATGGGAAAATTATCTTCATTAAAGGCAATCACGACAAGTCAAATTCAATTAAACTGCACGACAATTATGTACTGGGATATGGGGGATACAAGTTCTTTTTGACACATAATCCAGACGACGTTCCCAAGGATTGGTCTGGTTGGGCTATTTGTGGTCATCATCACAACAATAAACCTGATGAATACCCATATATTGATAAAAAGAAAAAGCGGTTTAACGTCATCAATTGACTAAAACAAAATATAGACACTTAATTAAGTTTGGATGAAATAATAAAAAGATCGACAATCCCTAACGCTTATTCATGCGGCAGAACCTGAAACTAATTCATAATTTTAAATCTTCCCAGCGAACAATTCACATGTCTAAAAGCAGCTTTTCAATGGTTTTTGTATTTCTCTTGACTTTACTATTTTTTGGCTGTGTCTCTGATACCGTGGAATGTAATGAACCATATATCCGAGTCGGTTCTGATTGTTGTCTTGATAAAAATGAAAACAATATCTGCGATTCAGATGAAACTGAACCCGTCCAAAAAATTGTTGAAAAGGATTGTACAGGTGCTTCAAATGATTATTGTAATGCAATGTTCGATTCTACAATGGAACATGCAAAAATGGCACTTGGTCATATATGAGCGAAATATGTCCCTATGAATGCATTAATGGAACTTGTTTAGATGTCCAAAAATGTGCTGATGGAACTGTCATGGGAACATGTTCCAACGTTTCAAAAGGAAGATATTGTCAATCGAATTTATCATTGTCTTGGGACTGCACGCTATGTGAATGTTCGTCTGGATCTGTTTGTTATGAAAATACCTGATGACAGAGGAACAAAAGAACACGTTGCTGATTAATAAATTACAGGAAAGCGTTGTGTATGTAGAGCATTTTGTTGCTAGTGGTTCTGGAGTAATAATCAAACATGAGAACAACAAAACCATCATCTTAACCAATAAACATGTAATCGAAAATGCACCCAACACTGGTGTTAGGGCGGTCAACATCGAAGAACTGAAAATTTAACTGTGGATCAGATGTTTATTGCGCCAGATATGATGGATTTAGCCATTCTGAAAAATTAATGGACCTTATGGCACTCCAGCTACAATCTCATATAGCTATTCAAAAGGACAAGGGGTTTTGGCTTTAGGGTCGCCATTAGGACTTATTGGAAGTGTCTCTGAAGGTATTGTTTCAAATATGGTTGAATGGGAAGAAACAGCTTCTAAAAATAAATTCTTGACAGTCCAAACAGACGCTGCCATCAATCCTGGAAATAGTGGTGAAGGATGGTTCCTAAAAAGTTCTGGTGAACTTATTGGTATCAATACTTTTTTACTATCTGATACTGAAGGGTTAAACTTTGCCCTTGATGTAACAACCTACCTCATTCTAAATCCTTATAGTGGGTGGGATGAATTAGTGTTTGTTTCAGGAAGATGTCGCGATTGGACTCCTTATGGTGAATGTTCTATCAAGAAACAAGGTTGTCGAGTGTGTTGAGGGTGGCGATATGGATGCAAACTGTGCTAGGTGTGGTTGTTGGGATGGATATTACTGTGTAGAAGAAGGTCTCTACAAGGATTTATGCAAAGAGTGTCCCTCAAGTCTATACAGCGTCTATGTAAAAGAAAATGGATATAGTTTCTGCTGTCCTTCTGGAACAGAAGGAGATGAAGATGGAAATTGCAACTGAATTCATATACTAATAGTGGGCTATATGGGTCGAAAATTTCCCATGAACTCGAAGAAACTTCCTAAAAATCACTGGTAAATCTCACTCATACCGCGGCGATAACCGGCAGATTCTCCCTATTCGGGCAGATATAAGCCCGACCTCTCATCTTGGGAGGAAGTGGAACTTCCTGCCCTTCTCATAATCCCGTAAAAATCTCCTGATGCCCTCTGCCGCGTAATTCATCATTCGCTCGGCCAGCTGCACAACCTCCTCGCCGTCGAAGGGATTGGCCACGGATATGTTATTGAATACGGTCATGGATCTTTTACTAGCCCATGATCCCTCGAACAGGATGGCCCCGGAAAGATTATTGGCGCCGAAATCCACATTAAGAAGGCAATCCGATTCATTGCAGGAGAGGCCCACCATCTCGGCCCCATTCCCTTCATGCAGATCAACTGTCACCGAGCGTATCTCGGGCGTGAAGTTATCGCCATCTATCCTGAATGAAATGGGGTCGCTCTCGATTTGAAGCCGGGCGCCATCTGCTTGGAATTCTATATCCATAATCATGGGCATCTTCTCAAAATGCCTGCCTGGATGCTTTTTATCTGGAATGTGGTCATCAGGATGCCTCTGCATATCTACTACAACAAGAAGCGCCCCTGCGTAATGCTCTTTGCCTGATGCATACATGAGGCCGAGATTGGCTTCGAACCGCTCTTCCTTCCCTTTGGCCACGCTGACAAGATTCGCTTTTTCCAGAAAATCCAGCTTCCGCCCGACCAGGGCGGCCTTGGCACTTTGCCTGAACTCGGTCAATCCGACCTCCCTGATATCCTGGTTCCTGGGATTTTTCCGAAGCTCATAGAATCCGGAGAAGCAATCTGGCCTGTTGTCATAGAGCTTCGCAAGACGCACCCTCCTCTGGTTTCCCCTTTTCTCTTTTAACCTGGTACTCATAATATCACAATATGCTATCCATTACAACTTATATAATGATGAGTGTCCCCCGGGTGGGATAAAAACCGACCTTTCAAAAAATAGAAATTTCAGCTCCCCAGAAACTTCCTAAAAATCACTGGTAAATCTCACTCACTATCGCGGCGATAAGCGGCAAGTTCTCCTTGGTCACGAAATCCATTCTGTTTATCCTATCCATGGCCTCGAGAATCCCAGGCATCGCATTCTTAATCCCGAAGTCAAGTCTCTGCCTTTGGACTCTCATCCAGATTTCCATCGCTCTTCAGGGCGAATAGCAGTATATTTCTTGCAGCAGGACTCGCCTTCCTTGGGGGCAACCCTCATCATCGTCTCCATGCCCTTCCATAATCGTAGAGGGACTCATCCCTGCCATCCATCAGCGCCTGGAACGATTCTGCCAGCACCTCCCTCTCGGCTTTCGAGGGATTCTTGAGCATGCTCTCCTGCAAGTCGGTCAGCCATTGGCCCACTTTGCCATTGTAAGAAGGTGTAGGTGTCCATTCGGCCAGCCATGCGCCGAGGCCCTTGACAGCACGCCTCACCACAGCGAGATCCTCAGACGCCAGTTGCGAAGCCAATTCCTTGAGGACCTCGGCAACCATCTTCTGGGCCCCTTTTTTACTGATCGCCATGTCCATTACGTGGATTGCAGCTTTCTGGACCTCATCATCGTCTCCATGCATATCCAGGATGTCATAAGAGACGAGCTTATAGAGCGAGGGATCATCCATCCTGCATAATAGGTCTCCTATGGCCATGATGCAGTGTGTCTCTTCTGCGAGGACATACATCTCGACCAGCTTCGATAAATCCTTCTCTCTAAGGGTATCCGATGGTTTGATCAACCCGTTTTTCGCTGCATAGACCACATCCGGATCCTTATCAAGCAGAGCATCGATGAAGATGGGCACGAAATCCCTTGATACTGGTTCTTCGGGACCAAATGAATAGAACAAACCTTTGAAAGCCTCGGCTCTCACATCGCCCCTCTCGTGTTTTGTGTATTCGACAAGGGTCCCTCTGGCTCCTTCACCCAATTCGCCGAGAGTTCTTACCCAGATCGTCTTTGGGTCTCCTGATGCAAGACGATTTTCTATGGCATCGACCATGGGGGCAAGTGCCTTCAAACCCCCCTTGCATCCCAACATATAAAAGCAGATCCATGAGACGTTGGAATTATCATCCTCCAACAGGCTGACCAGCGCATCGAACGTATCATCGTCGATGCCTCTCTTCAATATGGCGTTTGATGCCATGTTTCTCACCTGGTGGCCATGGCCTTTGAGAAGTTCAACCAGATGGGTCAAGTCCATTGATTCGATTTCTTTTCTGAGAAGTTCATTCAAATGATGCAAGTCCCTTGCTTTGAATTCCTTTCCAAAGAATACAGCTTTATATTTTCTAGTCTCGTCAGCAGCTGTGATGCCTGGCTTATGGATCCCCTCTGTCGTGGGTTCTACATTCACCTCCTTTCCTAAGAATATAGTTTTCAATTTTCTAGTCTCGTCAGCAGCTGTGATGCCTGGCTTATGGATCCCCTCTGTCGTGGGTTCTACATTCACCTTGCCTTTCTTCAGCCTTTCTCCCTTCTTCTCTTTGAACCTGGTACTCATAATATCACAATATGCTATCCATTACAACATATATAATGATGAGTGTCCCCCGGGTGGGATAAAAACCGACCTTTCAAAAAATAGAAATTTCAGCTCCCCAGAAACTTCCTAAAAATCACTGGTAAATCTCACTCATAACCGCAGCGATAACCGGCATCTTCTTCCTTGTCACGAAATTTTTTTCCTCGCTATGTTGAAGGGCTGTCCAGACCACCATAATTATTAATCTACACCGACGTATTAAGTCATGGGTAGATTCTTTCTTTTGCTAGGTCTGGGTTTAGCCCTTTTCTTTGTGGTAATTGCATCGTTCATAATTATTGGAAATATGAATGTTTATCCGAAGGTAGAGAATTTCTCCTACTCTCCCTCCATCAATCCGGATGATTTTGCTGACAATCTGGATAGTGACTGGTACAATCTGGAAACAGGCAATAAATTAATCTACAGAGGAAGAGGGGTATCCCATTACCCGATTACAACTGAAACAGACATACTAACAGCTACAAACAGGACAAGGGCGATTCTGGGTGTGAACACCACCGCAGTCCAGTGGAACCATACAACCTCTTATGAGGGGTACAATTTCGTCAATTATTTTTGGTTCGCCCAGGACAAGGATAGGGAATCTCTGGCAATTCGGTCTTGACTCGGACTCAGAATCCAGGGCTTGGGAAGCGGGCAAGGGTGGCCGAAAACCAGTCATTATTTTTAAACCGAACTCCACAGAGCCCTGGGTTGTAGAATATAACAACGAATCCGATTACAAATTCGCCAGGATTCAGAATACATCAGTCGAAATCACAACCCCAGCAGGTACATTCACAGACTGCATATCTGTAGAGATATACGATCCAAATTTTGTAAAACCAGAGAAAGTCTTGTTATTCCTGACAATCGAGCCGTCTTTCAACTACGCCCACTATTGCCCTGGAACAGGGTTAGTAAAGGAAAATTATTATCATCCCAATGCCAGGTACCTGAAATCTGCAAAATTGGAACTGATTTCAATAGAAAAAGAATGAAGTTATCCGATATGCTCCAATTTCCTCATGGGCCCGATGAAAATCCCCCCAAATCACTGGTAAATCTCACTCATTACCCCAGCGATAACCGGCAGGTTCTCCCTTGTCACGAAATCCATCCTGTTTATCCTTTCCATGGTATCCAGAATCCCAGGCATCGCGTGGAACGAGAATCCAATCTCCTTCCCCATTTCCTCAAGAATGGGCGCAGCGGCCTCCCTCCATTCTGCCTCAGTGGTCCCGTACATGAAACTCAGGGCCATATCCCCTGTCCTCTCAACCTCTGCCTTGAAGAGTTTGCTCAAAAGCGGGGGAAGTGCCATGGCCTGGAACAGGTTCTCCTTGGAATCAGGGCCCTCTACAATCAATCTCCTGTTCACATCAGAAAGGCGCAGGAACGGGCTTCCATAGGCAATTTCAGCGAGCTTTCCGATGACTCCTGCGACAGCCTCCTGCTGCCAGTCTTCTGTATATCCGATGGAACTTAGCCTTTTCCGCCTCATATTGCCCGAAACAGAGCAGGCAGCGGCAGCGGATATCATAGAAGACCTTGCGATAAGGTTGCAAAGGGCGATAGTATGTTGAATATCATCTTCTGCAAAAGCAGACTTGACCACCATATCCTCGAATTTTACGCCCATATACAAATTCGAAACAGCCCTATCTGTCCCCACCATCTTGGCATAGAACTGGCCCAAGCCCTTCTTGATGTTTGCCAAGGCCTTCTGGTTCTCAGAAGCTGTCTCGGCGCGGGAAATCATCCCAAGCCTTGCCTTGAGAATGCTGCTGTTTTTCTTGGCTTCATTTGTTGTCAATAGCATAGGCGGATATCTGTCAAGCTCTTGGTGCCTGAAGAAACTGACTCTCGCGACTGCCTCATCCAGTATCCTTGCCAAATCCAGCACTATTGCCTTTCCATCTTCTGTATTGCGTATGTGGGTTCTGGGTATCTCAGAATCCCTCTCAAGGGTAATGATTTTGACTTGGTCCCCATCCATATCAAAAGCGCTGATGCCTGATCCGACCATGGCCAGCGCGGCTATGAATGCCTGGCGGCCCGGGTTCTCCTTTCCAAGAAGCCTTCCCTTAATCATGGGTTCCCTTTTGATTGTCATCTGGCCCTGCATTCCAGCTTCTATTCCCTCTTGGAATTGTGAGAAATATCTTTCGGTCGATTCGACTGAAAGGGAGCCGCAGGTAACATACTCCTTACCACCTGCCAAATGCTCTTCCACCATAATATCAGCATCTGTCAATGGCTCTCTCTTGCCTTGAAGTGAAGTAATCAGTTCAAAATTTATTTTCTCGGATTGGTCTGCCTTGGCGACTACGCGCCTGCGCAATTCTTTCATGACACGTTTCTTTTTCATAATATTAGATTTATTACGACAAGTTTAAAAGGCATTTGAATATGTAATTCTGCAAAGTTTTTAGCAACACTGAGCATTATGAATAAACTTTATCCTCCCAGGGGGAGCTCTCACATATCTTTTAATACTGTTGTACTAACTATACTAATATGGCGATAAAGAAAGCAGTAAGGGGAATGTCTGAGAAGTCAGGACCTTCTGCTAATCAAGCAAGAGACCTCAAACCATTCAAAACAGACTCGCTTCCCTATGAAAGCGAAATCGTCCAGGAGTTTGTTAGGCGGATTTACACCGTCTATACCCCCAGACATATAGTCGCCCCGCCAGATCTCATCTTACAGGCTTTTGAAAAGGCATCTTCGCAGGGGACTCCAATAACCGGAGTGGATGACCTGATAGATAAGGTATTCCTCTTTTCAAGAACAAAAATTAGCAAGGCTCAGGTTGCATATGCCATCAAATTTATCCGGAAAAAAGCCACGCTCTATTCTGAAAAATTCAATACCCCTCAGATTGCGGATATAGTAAAAGGGCAGATTGTATATGATCTGGAATGCAAAAAGGACGCTCCAGTGAAAACTGCCCAAGAGCAGGCACAACCAACAGAGGCGGAAAGAAAAGCACTCAAACCGTATCTGGTTTTTTTTGAATTGCTTGAGGAACGCCTCGCTAAAGTGGGCGATAATGGTCTCTCTATGGAGGTTGTTAAAGCACACCTGATGGCTTTGGAAAGGGGGGTCTTAATTACCTCTATAGAGGAATTAGTGAGGAAACTCGCTTCTGGAGATTACTCCCAAAGACAAATACGAAAAGCACGAACAAAGTTGAACATGCATGTTATCAACCTTTACCGCAGTATGGAATCGGAAGGAGAAGAGCCATATTATTTTAATCGGGACGTATGTCTTGATGAAAATACAAGGAATATGAAACCGGAAAAAACAACAGAAATACAGAGAAAAAGGACAAATTGGGCAAACGGCCTGCCTATAAGCATGGCTGTCAAAAACGAAGAGAAACTGACTATGGAGCAGGCGATTGAAACTGCAAACAGTATGAAAATCGTCATAGCATCACACAAAACGATTCACGAAATTTATAATAATCCAAGAACAGGCAAGGCAATGGTTTCTGCCCTGCGAGATGCGTGGCCCTATTGGACAGGGACAATGGTCGCATATGAATCAAAGGGCGTAAAGCTTGGAAGTACAATCGAATTTATGGAACACGGCTCACAAATACGGTATATCTTCCCTACAGGGGACTACAAGGGAGAAAAAAACGTTGTACTGGCAGTCAATCATCCGAATTTCCACATTGAAAAGGATGGGAATAACAGGATAATCCATGCGCGTAACATAGGGATTGTCAGGAATTTTCCTCATGTGAGCGGTTGGTATCTGTTGGATGATGAATTTGGGTTGCCCTATGGTAAAGAACTACACGAAACTTCCAAAGGAGAGGCAATCGGCATTTCTAAAACAAAAATGGTTTCTTTAACGACCCATTCCACAACTGCAGGCGTATTGAGTTTTCCGATTCAGTGTCTGTATCCATTGGGGCGCGGGGGCGGGCTTGTCAAGGATGACACAAAGGAATGGAAGCCATACGACAGGATGTGACAAGGCCATATCCTACTCTATAACTGAGCCCAAACTCACTTTCTGTCGATTATAGTTCTCAGAAAAGAAATCACCGGTAAATCTCACTCATCACCGCGGCGATAACCGGCAGATTCTCCCTATCCGAGCAGATGTAGGCCCGACATCTTCATCTTGGGAGGAAGTGGAACTTCCTGCCCTTCTCATAATCCCGTAAAAATCTCCTGATGCCCTCTGCCGCGTAATTCATCATTCGCTCGGCCAGCTGCACAACCTCCTCGCCGTCGAAGGGATTGGCCACGGATATGTTATTGAATACGGTCATGGATCTTTTACTAGCCCATGATCCCTCGAACAGGATGGCCCCGGAAAGATTATTGGCGCCGAAATCCACATTAAGAAGGCAATCCGATTCATTGCAGGAGAGGCCCACCATCTCGGCCCCATTCCCTTCATGCAGATCAACTGTCACCGAGCGTATCTCGGGCGTGAAGTTATCGCCATCTATCCTGAATGAAATGGGGTCGCTCTCGATTTGAAGCCGGGCGCCATCTGCTTGGAATTCTATATCCATAATCATGGGCATCTTCTCAAAATGCCTGCCTGGATGCTTTTTATCTGGAATGTGGTCATCAGGATGCCTCTGCATATCTACTACAACAAGAAGCGCCCCTGCGTAATGCTCTTTGCCTGATGCATACATGAGGCCGAGATTGGCTTCGAACCGCTCTTCCTTCCCTTTGGCCACGCTGACAAGATTCGCTTTTTCCAGAAAATCCAGCTTCCGCCCGACCAGGGCGGCCTTGGCACTTTGCCTGAACTCGGTCAATCCGACCTCCCTGATATCCTGGTTCCTGGGATTTTTCCGAAGCTCATAGAATCCGGAGAAGCAATCTGGCCTGTTGTCATAGAGCTTCGCAAGACGCACCCTCCTCTGGTTTCCCCTTTTCTCTTTTAACCTGGTACTCATAAATATCACAATATGCTATCCATTACAACTTATATAATGATGAGTGTCCCCCGGGTGGGATAAAAACCGACCTTTCAAAAAATAGAAATTTCAGCTCCCCAGAAACTTCCTAAAAATCACTGGTAAATCTCACTCACTGTCGCAGCGATAACCGGCAGGTTCTCCTTGGTCACATTAATATATACACAAACATACATTTTTAAACATTTTAAAGTAATTATATTGTCATGGGTAGAGCAAAAAAATCCAGAAGTGGTAAAAAGGAATCTGGAAAAAATCCGAACATTCAATCAAAGCTAAGTGAGCCTGAGATAGACGGGGCTCCAGGTCAAAGACTGGCGGAATTAAGGAAGCTTGCGGCCGAAACAGCGGCATATCGTAATCAGTTCCCCTGAAGATGTAAGGACCATAGCTAAATTGCTGGGAGAGGAAAAAGTTGGAAATTGGGCAGCATACAGACTATCAAAAGCCGTAGATAATCCAGCAGTATCCCAAGAATTATTTTCAACGCTGCGCGTTTATGCCAACAGTGATGATGAAAAAGTTGCCTCTAACGCAACTGGGGCGTTGTTTTTAATAACTGAAAACGGGCAGCATGTCGATACTGTAACAGATATACTTATCGATATTTTAAAGAACGGGAAAACAGTTGCCCAGGAAGCCGCCTCATTGACATTGGCCGTTTTAAGCCGATATATGATTGACCAGCTAATCCCTCCCCCCCAGGACTCATCCATTCGAGCCTTGCGAATCTTTCAAAATCCAAAGACACTGCGCTTAAAACGAAATTGAAAGAGACTGCTCAAGTGTTTGTTGATTCTTTAGGGCATGATTCGGAAACTGTCAGGTTGAATTCTGCAATGGCTCTAACGAACATCGACCAGCAGTTGTCAAGAAGTGAAGTCAAGAGGGTACTAGTAGAAGCATTGCAGTCTGAAGATGAATATATCAGATACCGAACTGCCCGATTCTGGAATGGGCTTGCTGAGGCAAAATTTGATATATCGATAGCAATTCCATCATTGACCGCACTACTCAAGGACAAAGGAATGTTTTCAACGATAAGCCATGAAGCATCAGAGGCAATATCGCATGCTTGCAGGAATGGTGGAGACATATCTGGGAGCATAGAGGACATTGTCCTTGCTCTTGAAGACAATGAGATTTACCTGAATTTACATAAGATACTTACAGAAGCCTTGATTAATCCCTCAAGCAGAGAATTAACGACGTCCCTCCTATTTGACAACCTTTCAAGAGGCCAAAGCGAAATCCGCTCTAAAAGCGCCGCCATATTGGCTAGCGCCTCCGGCATGATTGACCTCTCACAACATCATCCAATGTGGGCCAAATCCCTGGTCGATCCCGACCCGGGAGTCCGCTCAAAAATCAGCCGGACATTAATTCGGTCAAATGTCAGAATCAAGGATGTCCAGGCTTTGGGGGCCCAGCACACTGCCGTTTATAGAATATTTGTAAATTCAAGAAAAGCAATCGATTCATCCAATCCGAATGTGAGGAAAAAGGCTGCTCATGCAATCATAAAGAATCTGAAACACGAAGACCGGATTATCCGGGGAAGCGCCGCTCAGGCGATTTTAGATATCGGGATTGGCTGCACTAGGAATATTGAAATCCTGGAGGATACAAAGGCTCCAATCATTCAAGCTCTTGAAGATGAATGCCCTGAGATAAGATTTTGTGCGGCATTTGCCATAAAAATGTATCCGATGCTAAAGGTTGGGATGGATGAGGCCGTCAAACCTCTTTCCAAGCTCCTTATGGATGAACCTGACCCCAGGGTCCGCTCCAGGGTTTCATATGCCCTTCGCGACATCGCAATAGAAGGGGATGTGGCTGATGCGATATCTGCTCTTGGAGACTCATTGAATGATCCGGATGATGACATAAGGAGAAATTGCATAGTGGCCCTTCAAAATGCTCTCAGGAACGGCCATTCGATAAATCTTGTGTTGGACAAAATTGCCATGGCAACAGATGACAACCATACTGTAGTAAGAGATGTTGCCCGTGAGATTGTGGAAAATTTGAAAGGTTTCGATGCCTAAGACTAAAAAAACAATATGGGAGTACAAATCTCAAGTACTCAAAAACTTCCTCATGGGCTCGATAATAATTCCTAAAAATCACTGGTAAATCTCACTCATAACCGCAGCGATAACCGGCAGATTCTCCTTGGTCAAGATCTCCTTGCCATTTAAGCCCCTGCCTCTTCGAGTTTCATCAGCTTCCTGTGTTTCGTTTGGGCAGGATTTTAAGGATTGTGAGATATGTTTTCTCATGAAATTCCCCAAGGCCTTGATTACCATTATTGGATTGCTCATCTTGGGATATGCTATCACCGTTCTTTTCACTGCTCTTTTCCTTAAACAAGACTGTGGGGAGGACATGAGATGCTTAACTAATGCAATGAGGCCCTATTGCGAAGAAGTCAAACTTTACAGGAGTGTGGGTGGGGGCGTATTTACTGAAAGAGCAGAAACCACCCGTGTAAATGATAAGTGTAGGTTGGATGTTATCAAGTATGATTCCAATGGAAGCAAAATCAAAGAAGTCCATTGTGTGTTCAATATACCAGTGAGAAAAAGCTTTTCCGGGTCAGAATATTCAACCTACCAGCCCTATTGGCCATCTGAACTGTGCGAGTACGCAGATGCGTGGAGATAGAACCAGTTGGGCAGGATTTTAATAATTCAGATTGAAACGCATTCATGGACAAGGTGAAACTGCTCAGATGGCTCTCAATAATCTCATTCATCATTACAGTGGGCCTTCTCCTGTACTTTTTCATTATCCCCAATATCACGTGCCACCTAACCTCTTGTCCTCCTGAGCGTGGTCTTCTTGACCCGTTATTGAAACCGTGCCCGTCTTTTGAGAACGAATCAGAGATAGCAGAAAGATTAGATGAAATGTGCAATACCACTCGCATGATTGGATTGGCCTCCCTGATATTCTTTCCTCTCTTAGGCATAGCGAGTTGTGCGCTTTACTATTATTTCAAGAAAAAGAGGAAGAAGTAATGTGGTTTAAGCAGGATTCTGGGAAATGCATTTTCACAAATGCACTCATGGTATTGTTGTTTCTGATTCTTACTACCTGTAAATCTCACTGACTACCGCAGCGATAACCGGCAGGTTCTCCTTGGTCAAGATCTCCTTGCCATCCAAGTACCTGCATCTTTGAGTTTCATATCCAAAAATCTTCAACGAGGAAAGACAGAATCAAGAAGACCTCTATCATATAATGTAATATACAATGAATGTCCGCTTTTTGCAGCTGGCCCCGAGAGGAAATCCCATTCTCCCATTTATAGTGGTCCATGTAAGTGACAAATTCATAATCGCTCATGTATGACCAGTTTCTAATGCCCTTTTCGAATTCTATCTTATCAAGCAGATTTCTTCCATACAGGGCTTGATAGAGCCCCCCGTCGGCCAGAACCAATTCGCCTTTGCTGCGGATTCTTCTCTCTTGGATGTACTTTTTTGCAAAAGCGACAAGTTCTTCATCGTTCATCTGCACCCAATTTCTACCGGGTTTACGCCCCCCTCGAAATTCGACTTCACCTGCAAGTTTCCTTCTTAACACTGTCTGATAGAGGTATCCATCGGCCTCAAATAATTTGCCCTTGGTCGATATCCCAAGCATGCTCATGATCCATTCCGTATAACCAGCAAGCTCGATGTCGCTCATATTTGCCAGGAAGCCGCGCGGTCTCTTCCTATCTCTGGGGCCTTCGGCTAGAGGTTGTTTCGGAGCTAGTTCGCTATTTCTCCCAGATGGCTTGGAAATCCTCTTGTGCATGTTGTTTATCTCCCGTTCGTTCACTGAACCTTGGCAGGGCGCTCTTCCATGAGATACCTGTCATAGCCGCCTGAGCAGAACTCTTCCTTGCTCATCGTGATTCGGTCGCTGAAAACCGTCCTCCGCGCTCCATCAGCGATGGTCTCTGTGGTCGATGTCAGAACTACATCCGGCCTGTTCCCTGTTATCTGCTCGCACATCCTGCCAGGGTATGTGCGGGCAACCATGTCCCTCTCTTTCCTGCCCGCTATCCTGACCATATCAGGGCCGCTAAGGCCAGGGGTAAGGCTCTGGGAAGTATCCTCATCAGTATCTGGAAGCACTTGCCTTCTCCGCAGCTCTCCACAAGCAGCCTGGATTGCCATCTTGGCCCCTGCGGCAATGCAGCCAAATCCGGAGCTCCGCAGGAAACTGCAGAGCCCATCATCCCGCTCAATAAAATAGCTTTGCTCAATCTTTTCATAACATCGCCTCTCTTTCATCTATGAATACACTGTCTACCCTATTCCTTGATATGTTAGTATAATTGGTTAAAAATGTTTATAAAGATGACAGCTGATGTCGCCCCCTAGTAGGATAAAAATTAACTTTTCAAAATTATGAAAGAACACGTGGGCAAAATTTGAAACTTCAACTCTCCAAAAACTTCCTCATTTTTGTCTTGCTATGTTGAGGGCATGTCTCCTTCCTATTCAGAACTATAGTACATGATTTTCAGTTCCCTGGCCAGATTTTCATGACTTACTTCCACACCCAACTGAAACAGCTCATAAGCAAGTTCTCTCACAGCTACACGGAACCTGGGAGTCTTTCCAATAGGCACTTCAAGAGTCTCCTGTTCTAAAATGTTTTCCAGATGGCGTCTTTTGGCATCAGCAATTTTTTCTTCAAGAATTTCCATGACCTCCAGCCTCTTGTCAGGCCTCAAATCCTCATGCTGGATGGCAATCGTTAATTGTTCAAGCTTTCTGTTGTCTTCATCGATAACCCTATCTTCCATTGCAAACCAGATAAGCATCTGTAAATCAGAAATTGGCGGGATTTTCTTGCCAGGTGTTTTTGGAACGCCAAAGACCTTGTGGAAAAGCTGAACCACATCCCCTGAAAAATCTGGGTGCTTGATTTTTTGCCCAAGAAGATAAGTGGTGGGTGTGTTTACCCAATCGATATCCTGCCTGCTCCCAAGGATTTCCCTAAGGACTTTGGGATTATGGAATTTCGCGAAATCTGCTGATGGATGTGCACTGCTTCTACCCTGCTTGGAACATTCTACCCGTTTCATATCATCATATTATGTTTATTATAACTTATAAAATCACCTGTCATCTTAAAGTGGGAAACAAATAGTCTCCATTTATATACTGTTACCTATACAATAGTATATACAAAGAAATCATGAGGTATATACATGGATAAAACAAAAATTCTAGCATCGTCAAACCGATCAAAAAGGTCAAAAGTAATAACAATCAGGATAACTCCTGACATGGCAGACTGGATTAAGAAGAAAAAGTACAGCCCGACTAAAATTTTCTACGAGGCATTGAGACAGCTCGACTGCCCGTTTATGAAAAGAACAAAAGAATAATTTTCTAATTTTATTGCTCTAAAAATTGGTTATGGGGCATCGCTCAACAACGTAAAAACTTCCCCATGGTTTCTTTCTATGTTACTCTTCTGCCTGGGAACGAATAATCCTTTTCAGCTCCCAGATGGCCTCCTCAAATCCAATGCTTATCCCTGCTTTTTCAGAACACGCAGATAAATCGAGTGCGGCAAGTAACAATGTGGCATCCTCTTCCCACACCGATTCTTTCATCTCTTGCTCAGAGGAAGCCTCGTCATATCGTTTTTTTATCCTGAATGCCCTCGCCGCTATCCTTTTCTTATCATACATTGGGATGCATTTTTCAGTATCAGCATCTTTTTCTTTCTCTTCGATGAATTGATCCGGCAACATCCGACGTATTTTTCCAGCCCTTTTTGCTATCTCAGACCTCTCAAGCCGTCTCTCATCACCTTCAATCATCTCATCTTCCATAGCAAACCATAGGAGCATTCTCACATCTTTGACTGGAATTGATTTTGTGTTCGGTTTTCTGGGAAGGCCAAAAGCCCTGTGGAAAAGGGAAATCATGCTGCCTGAGAATTCAGGATGCTCAAACCTTTTTCCTAAAAGCTGGCTGATGTTGCAATTTGCCCAGTCAATGTCAGGCCTGCTCCCAAGGATTTCCCTCAGGACTTTAGGATTATGGAATTTCGCGAAATCAGTGGACGCCTGCGCGTTGTCTCTACCCTGTTTTGAATATGCTACCCGTTTCATAACATCATATTATGCTTATTATAACTTATAAGATTACCTGTTTTTTCAAAGGGGAAAAAAGAAGTTGGATAAAAAGAAATTATTTCCTTGGAATAACCTTCGGCATGCCGTTCTCAATCCTAACATCAAGCCCAAGCTTCCCGACCTGGCGTGCTGCCCTGCCGATTGCTGTCGGCTTTGCCATGGCGTTCCTGGCCATCTCAAGCGCTCTTCCCCAAATCTCAGGGGTCTTGGTGCCGCTCTTGATATTCTCGCTCTCAGTAGTCTTCAATTTCCTGAAAAGCTCTGTATTGCTGGGCCTTGCCTTTGCGGTTTCCATGTGCGTCTGGAGAACTCTCCCCCGAGTTGTTGCCTTGAGTGAAACATATCCTTCATCACCAAGGTCCAACATGCCGTGGTGGTCTGCCCTTGTGACAAAACAGACCGGGGAGCCGCTTCCAAGGCACATTGCCAGAACTTCAGAAACAATGGCGACTGGCTCCTTGCCTTCATGCACCGGGACATGGACATCACTGATTATTACGTCGAATTTGCCCCTGAATATCTTGTTCATGGCCTCATGCAGTGAAGGTGCCCAGGTTACATCGTGCCCTTTCAAGGCTACCTCTGCGTTTGCCGCGAATCCGGCGTTATCTTCAATCAACAAAATGGAAAGCCTGCTCTTCTCCTCAACCATCAATTCATCTGCCATGAGTATTACCTTATTATTTTAGACATGGTAATAATTATAAAATAATGTAAAGAAATTAGTCTTCATCCAAACCTTCAAACTCATCAGAAGGTCTTTTGAAAAACGGTTCCGGGACATCTTCCATCAGCCCATTGAATGCGGTTGAGAGTATCTCCCTCTCAGGCCTGGATGGATTTCGCAGCATACCTTCGAGTAATCTTGAAAGGTAATTGTAAACATCCGGGTTATAAGACCCCTCCACATTCCAGTCTGTTCTCCATGCAGCCAGCCCATTCACAGCACGCCTGACTATTTTCAGATCATCTGATGCGATTAAGATGGCTAAGGTCTCGAGTGATTTCTCGACCGCAGCTTCTGCGTGGATTGGGCATTTTTCATCACTCAGAATAAGATGCAGGGCAAGTATGGCCATTTTCTGCATTTCATCATCATCCCCACACATGTCAATCGATTCGTAAAGGAGCAATTCAATTGCTGATTTTCCCCCTGCGCGTCCGAGGAGTGCAGCAAGCGCCGCTGTTGAATATTCATTCTGGGAGAATGCGTAAGCCTCAACAAAAAAAGATATTTCTTCCTGGCCAAGACCACTGACAGGTATAACTTGTTCTATCGCCTCAATAATTGAAGAATCATCATCAAGAGAATGTTCCTTGGCACTTTTGGCAAGCTCCAAGGGTGTCACTTTTCCTTCGTTTAAAGATTTTTGCAACCTTTTGATGCCCTCACGCCTAGTTTCATTTTTCAATGTAAGGCTAAGGGTTTTCTCCAAATCTTCCACAAGCGGTTTAGCCGAGCCGGCAATTTTCTTTCTTTGAGCTTCCTTTTTTCCATCTGCTTTCTTGTGAGTATTCATAACATTACCTCTAGTCTGATGTTTCTCTAATAATCTGCTCCATTTCTTCTTTTACCAGCGCTTGGAACGACTCTGCCATAAGCATCCTCTCTTCCCTTGAAGGATTGCTGAGCATGCCCTGGTGGAGCCCTTTTAGGGGTTCATAGAATGGACTCTCGGCCAGGTCTCCTCGCCGGAGCACCTCGTGCATGGAACCGAGCCCGTTAAGCGCGCGTCTCACTACTGAAATATCCGTTGAGGAGAGATTTGATGAAAGCTCGAGCAAGGTCTCATACACAGCGTCTATCCCCACTCCATGATCTATCATCTTAGCAAGGGCGACAATAGCGATTCTTCGGAATCTATCATCATCGCCATGCAGGTCTATTGCATCCTCTTTAAAGGCCCCAACAGCCTCGAAAGTCTCATCTGACTCCGGACGATTAATTTCCAGAATCCACTTGGCAAGAATGTATGTGGTATCCCAGTTCTCTGCATGGACATATGCATCTGTAAGCAATGCCACCATTTTATCAGTTGTCTGCCAATCCATCTCACCGCATTCATTGCTATAGAGCCTAACTCCATGCACGAATCCGGGTTCTCCATCAATAGCATGTTCCCTGGCCATCTTCGCAAATTCAGTATTGTCCAACTCTATGCAAAACACACCGTTATTACGAGAAAATTTAATCATTGTTTTTAACAAATGATGAGCACCACTTCTGACCTCAGCGCCGTCGTGCCCTATTAATTCGATAAGCCTTTTCTTCTTTTCATAGCCGAATTTATCTGGGACGAATATAAATCCATATGTGTCCTCTTTGAACTCCCTTTTGCCCAGTGCCCCGCAGAATGCCTCGAGCCCCTTCTCTTCCGAAGCCCATGCAAATATCTTTGCAGCACTAACTGCAGGGAATTTCTCATTCTCCACAACCTCTGCCAGTATTTCAATAGCCTCATCGTCAAGACCGATTTCCATGATGGCTTCGAATGCCTGGCTCCGGATATCCAGCTCTATATATACGGACGTACGATATCCCAGCAGCTCAATCAGTTCAGGAAGCGCTTTCTTGTCCTTGCTTTTCCTTATTTGCTCTATTCTTTTTGACAATTTGTCATCCTTAGCAGTTAATTCATCCATCACTCGGCTGATTCCCTCTCCTACCGGTTCGGGGATTCTTGGCTTTCCCTGCTTTCTCTCTCTGTCCAGAGTCCCCTTTGGTTTCCTTGAATGAGCATTCATAAACTAACACTTAGAGCAACAGTTATATAAAAAGATGAACGTCCCCCTGGTGGGAGACAAACGATTAGATATTTTTTCCTGGATTGAAAGGAAAATTATAAAAGCAAGAACGAAGAACAGAAATCCATGAGATTTTTTTCCTTGCTGATAATCCTGACGCTGATTTTAGCCTTCGGCTGCACAACCATTGACTCTGCTGTTAAGAAGGCAGTCAAGAACAATGACCCGCGTTTCTGCGAAGATTTGAACAAAAGTTCAGAGAAGCAAACGTGCTATGAGCAGGTATCAGAACAGCTCGATGACCCTAAAGCCTGCTCAGGGGCGAGCAATCAGGGCGCGTGCATCACCAATTACGCGCTTTACAAGGAAGATTCGAAATACTGTGATATGGCAAGATGAGGGGCAAAGCTCTCATGCCATACCCAAGTCAGCGGAGCGCAGATAGCCAGCGCCCTGGATGGTCTCTTTGATAATATAAGTTCAGGGGAGCTCTGCAAGAAACAGTGCAAGAATGATGGGAGCGAATGCAGGTTCGGCTGCATCGTCACACAGGGAAAAGAAATTGAGAAATGCGAGAGAATATTTCCTGACGAAACCTCTATCTTCTATGATGATTGCGAGGTAAAGGCCAGAAATGAATTCCAGAAGTGCATCCCAGACTGCGTATATGAGCAGGAGGACTGCGAGAAAGAGTGCTAGGTTCCCTCGAAACCTATAAAACCCTTATCCGACATCTTTATCCCCATGAGAGCGGGCTTATTATTCGTATTGATACTACTGGCAAACGTAGCCTTCGCAACTTCATGCGAGGCTGACGTCATAGACGCGTATCTTGACATATCTGTCCGGCAATACTCCGGAGAAGGGGTTTTCGTCCCAATCAAGAGCTGACGAGCTTTCCCTTTATGAGTATTCTGAGATTTTCAACTATACGAGGATTTACTTTGCGGGTTTCGACTCATCGGACATGTGTTCGCCAACCTGTATGGATGAGAGGCCGACAGAGTTTACGGCCAACTTC
Organism: uncultured Microcaldota archaeon; assembly: GCA_963791815.1. Classification (GTDB taxonomy): domain Archaea; phylum Micrarchaeota; class Micrarchaeia; order Anstonellales; family Bilamarchaeaceae; genus Bilamarchaeum. The sequence goes on from CAWBTT010000005.1 coordinate 19,520, forward strand.
GTGGTTGTCAGCGAGTATGGCGGAAACTACAAAGTCACTGAAGTCTTTGGCCTGCAAGAGAATGAGGAAAGTTTCTCTTTGCTAAGTGAGGACCAAAACTTCACATTCATAGCAGCAGACTTCTGGTCCAAGCTCTCATGCGATGAGTTTGAGGATGAGAATTTCGAGTATTGCCTTGATGGCACAAGGAAAAGAAAATGCTCATATACAGAGCCATACCGGTGCATAGACAATGCAATAGATGACCTTGCTCTGGAATACCAGCCAGGGTTTTGCGGAAAGCCTGACTGGCTTCTTTACTCTGAAGAGTGCGCCTACGGTGAAATCTCATACTGCGACAGCCAGACAAACTACGTCATGAGAAAAACTTGTGAGGACAATCAATGGGTGACTGTTTTCGTTGAAGACTGCGAAGACTCCAAATGTTTATTCAACGCGACTTACGCATACTGCGCAGGCCCCTCATCAAACACCTGCACAGATGGCACCATAAAGGGCGGATGCTCAAATAACAAGCCATACTACTGCAATGACAAGGCCGTTCTTATCAAAAGCCCGAAAATCTGCGGCTGCCCTGCATATGCCGACTATGACCCAATCACCCTGAGCTGCGTATACAATAAGTGTGTTGATGGGACTGATGTCGGAAACTGCTCAGGCGCATTCTACTGCGGCCAGGATGGTGAGCTTGTTGAAAAAGCATCTGTCTGCGGCTGCTCGGAAGGTTATCTGGTCCAGAATGATACCTGCGTCAAAGAGCCTGAAAACGAGACAGTTGTTCCGCCGCCTCCACCAGTAGTCAATGATACTGTGAACGAATCAAACGAGACTGTGCCGGAGCCGGTTACTGTTGAGAGTTCAAAAACCGTGGACAAAGAGGATGTCGATTCGATTCCAGTCGAGTGGGCTTTGGCAGGGATATTCCTGGTGATTGTACTTTTCACGGCCTACATCTTCTTCAAGCATTAGGCAAATCCATTCTTTTTCTTCTTATTTTTCAAGCAAGCCACATCTGAAAATGACCAAGGAATTTATACTAGAAAATGCCTATTTCTTGAGTGGATTGGCCCTTTCCTCTGGCTCCGTATTATAATAATATTTTTTATTGAAAAGTAATACAAATCATTATAATAAAGTTGGTTATTATAATTGTTATGAATGGGAATTTTACCTTAACTCCGGTTTATGGTGGGGGGTTTGTGGGGCGCAAGGATGTAATAAGCGAGATTCTTAATGAAATTAAGAATCCGAAAACTCATACTGGTTTTTGTTTGCATGGCAGAAGGAGGGTTGGGAAAACATCCCTACTGAGGGAGCTGGAGTATGAGTTATCACGAGACAAAACAATCGTTGTGGCCTATCTTTCCCTTTTTGAGCTGGCCGATTTATCTCTTCCAACCTTTACAAAACACTTGTCAACAGTGGTGCTTGAGGCATATAGGAAAAAGAAAATACTGCCACTTGAATTCACAGTAAGAACTTTGATGGAATCTCCAGGGGAAGTGATTGATTCCGCATTATCAAAGATTAAGGTTGGCGCGGAATTATCTGAGGAATTGAAGTTCTTTTTAGAGTTCAAAAGCAGAAAAACCGAGAATCACAATGATATTGTACTGAGGGCATTTAATTTAGGGGAAAAATTGGCGGCCGCTTCAAAAACCAGCTTTATTCTTATTCTGGACGAGTTTCCAGAGATCTTAGAGATAGAAAACGGGATTCAATTGGTCAAAATGTTCAGGAGTCTGCATGAAAAACAAAAAAGAACTACAATTCTAATATCTGGTTCGGAAAAAAGAACCATGGAATTGGTGGCTCTAGGTGCTGCGTCTCCTTTCTACAAACAGTTGGTCCCGATAAAAATCCATCCATTCAGCATTGAGGAAACAGTGGAATTCGTACGTAGCTATGGGCTGAGGCTCAACAAAGAGCAAACAGTCCGGTTATACGAATTAACTGGCGGAGTTCCTTTTTATCTCCAATCTCTTGGCAGGTCTGGTGAGATTTTAACGAATGTTGATGCTGCAATAATCAATTTCGTAAATGAAGAAGGAAACATATTCTTTAAGGAAGAATTTCAAAGGTTGTCTATCCGTGAGAGGAGAATCGTAGTCTCAATGGCAAATGGGGCCATGAATCCGACTGGAATATCAGAAAGCTCTGGCGAGCCAGTTACTTCCGTCAGCCATTATCTTATTCGTCTTCAGGAAAAAGAAGTCGTTAGGAAAACAGGCAAGGCAAGGTATGCTCTCGTTGACACTCTTTTTTCCTTTTGGCTAAGAGTTCGATATGGATGATGTTATATAGCTCCAGAAAGAGAGGTTGATATCATGAAGTTCAAATATGATTATGATTCGGATGCCGATGCCATAAGCATAGATGTGGGCAGGCTTAAATCCGACATAACCGTTGAGCTTTCAGAACATATACTGGTCGATTTAAGGAGCGATGGAAAGCTTGTGGGCATCGAGATAACTGATGCAAGCTCTGAAATCTCGCGCCTGTTCAACCGCGCGGTCAGCAAAGATGAAATCAAGCAGATGCTCTGTGAGATTAAGCAGGAGCCTGAGAACGAATACCTGATTCAATTCAAATCTCCGGACAAGAAAGAGTCGGCGAACCTACTCATTCCGCTCTACAAGAGTCCCATAACTTATACGTAAACCTCAGAAAGTGCGGCCATATCTTCTTCAAGCATTAGGCAAATCCATTCTTTTTCTTCTTATTTTTCAGCCAATCCACATCAAAAACCAGCTAACAAATTAGTACTTTCAAATCTCATCTCTATTCTGTAAATGGGCAATATGGTTTCATAAATTGAACTATAGTTTAATAAAATGAACTACCGTTCAATTAATTGATGTTATTCAACGAAACTATCAAATGGAAGATACTCATGAAATATTTCGAGAAACCTGAGGCAGAATACTTTGTCAAGGAGCTCTCAAGAGAGCTCAGAATAAGCTCAGGCTCAGCTAGCAGGGTTTGCAAAGAACTTGAAAATGAGGGCATCCTCAAGACAGAGGAAAAAGGGAGGGCGCTCTTCTATTCGTTGAGAAATGATGAGCCCAATGTCATGAGGCTGAAATCTGCCTGGTTCGTTAATGGGTTCATGAAATCAAGGAAACACTGGGAAAAAGACGAATTCCAGTCAGTGGCCCTGTACGGCTCAAGAGCCTCAGGAAAATACATCTCAAAGAGCGATATTGATTTGCTGGTTATTACGAATGTTAAGAATGCCGAGGAACTACTTCGGGGCATGCGAAAGAAATATGGGGAAAAGTTGACAATCACTAATCTTCCAATATCAAAATGGATGCAGATGGCAAAATCAAAAGACCGTTTCTACATCGAAGTTCTCTCAAGCCATGTGCTATTGCATGGCTCGGAATTGGTGGTCGGCTGAGTCTGCAGAAGCTTTTTGATGAGGGGCATTTGAAGAGAACTCCGGCATCTCGGGAAAGAGCGGAGAAATCAATCCGGGTCGCTGAAAAATATCTTTCTGAGGCAAAACAAACTCTTGAAATCAAAACTTACGACCTGGTGATAATAGCTTCATACACATCCGTTTTTCATTCTGCGAGGGCAATACTTTTCACAGACGGAATAGCTGAACGCTCTCATTTTGCCATTTACGAATACCTGAAGGCAAAGCACAATGATTTCGGTGATGAACTGCTCAATGCCTTTGACCTTTACCGCAAGCTCAGGCATTCTGTTGCCTATGGCCTTGATACTAATGTGGGGGATGAAGATGCTGAAAAAATAATAGAATTCGCCATCGGTTTCCTTGAGAAGACAAAGAATTATCTTGGGATTTAAGCCTGCTTTTTCCGCTCTACAAGAGTCCTATTACTTATGCGTGGACCATGTTCTGGAAGGTCACAAGCTCCATAATTTTAGTGCAATCCGGCTGGATGATGGCACTGCAGATGTCGCATATGGGGGCCCAAGGTACTGCAAGCAATAAAAACTGCAAGCCTGGCATATCGCCAATTTCAAAAAGCTTGCCCCCCAATCCCTTTCAGGGATACTATGAAGATTTTCGCCTATGCTTTCCTGGTTTTGATTCTTTTTTTATCGCTCTCAATTGCAAAGAGCGGCACTGGCAGCGCCCTTGACCCTCTGGAGCCACAGGAGGCCAAGACCCTGGATGAGCATACCGGCTCTGATGGTTTGGGAACAGACAAGGTCAAGCCGGATAGTGGAGCGGACGAACTAAACACCGGAAACGGGCAGGCCGAGACTTTCACCACTGGAGAACGCGCGATAATTTCAGGAGTGCCAAGATATTACCAGGCTGACATGCACATTTGGGGGGCCTGCGACGGAGACGGATTCCCAACCGGGTGCGGACCTGCTGCAGGAGCATCGATTCTCGGCTGGTGGGAGCGCAGGGGAATCGACGGACTTTTCGAAGGCGGACAGGATTCTGATGGCCTTCCTGAAGAGACGATAGAAGAACTTGGAAGGGGAAAATACATGGACAGGATTACTGGGTGCAACCAGACTGCTGTCCTTCCAGACAAGTTCAAAAGCGGATTGCAGCTCTGGCTCAATGAACACTCTGATATTGATTTTACAATAACAAAGCACAAGATAACCGAAAGCTCTGACATTGATTATCTTTGGGGCATTGTCAAGAATGAGATAGACAATGGAAGGCCTTTGGTATATCTTTTCAGGGCAGGGGGAGAGAAGGAAAGCGACGGATATCTATTCGCCAACCACTACACTCCCGTAGTTGGATATGATGAATTGAATGGAAGAAAAAACCTGATTGTCCAGATGAACTGGGGAGACGGAAACTGGAGCATGGAATACTCCAACGCTTACATGTACGATGATTCACCATCAAACAATCTTCTCTTGACCCTTGGCCACTACGCAAGGCCAGCTGCAGCGATTAATTTCAATCTTTATACAATCGTTCCTGATGAGACTCCTGATTATGAGGGCGAGTGCAGAGGATGGCTATTAGATGGGCAGACATTCCACACCGGCTCTGATGATGGGTACAACACTGATGATTTCAATGCATATCATTACTGGTTCAATGACGGATACACCTGGGGGCCAACCGACGACCTTTCATACGCTGACCGAGAATGCTTTGTCGCGACATACCATGACAAAGACAATGACGGATGGTTTGACGGGGCTGACAACTGCCCTGATTTGAGCAACCCATACCAAACAGACAGCGATGATGATGGTATCGGCGATGACTGTGACTATCCTGATTTGGTCCCTGTAATGGAATATGGCTCACCTTCATACACAAGCGAGGATTTGGGGGACAACAAAACAAGGCTCAGCTTCACTCTTGAGACTGCCATATGGAATAATGGGGCAGAGAAAATCCCAGCCGGCTCTGAACTTACCGTGAAATGGAGCCAGGAATCAGTGGAAATGGGCGGAGGTTCCAAAGGGGAAGCATCCACAATAAAGGTCACGAGCATCCCTGCAAGGAATAAGGCATCCAAATTGGCATACAATATATTCAGCAAGAACGGAAGTAAAATTTCAAGCATTAGCGCAATCCCATACAATCCTCTTGAGCATTCATCTTTGACATTCACGCTGCCATCAGACCTTGAGGCAGGCTCTTATGTAACAGTGAATGACCAGCATTTCACAGCAACTGTTCAAGATGGTGAGTGCGTCCTTATCACACACACGGTCGATGTCATTGACTCGCTTGCTCAGGAATTGGACGAATCCAATATGCAGACGCTTGAAGGGTACAATACTTTGACAGACTGCTATGGGGTCATGGATGTAGATATAGTATCGGCTCTTGAGAATACCGGTCAAATCCCCGTAAATTCAGGGAAGGATTTGCAGGCCGGCATCACAAAGGCTGGCATGGACCAGATAATCGATATTATCAAGGATGTTGGGCCTGATGGAGCGCTCATAGATGTCGGACCTGTTATACTTGACATTCCTGAAGATGCTGCCACAGGCCTAATCGAAGTGCAAATCAGCCAGAAGGCAAAGGCAGGGACACTTTCAGTGATTAAAACTTTCTCTCCAGTCTATGACATCCAGGCTGAAAAAACATTCAGCAAGCCAGCCACACTGAGGCTCTCATACAGCGAGAATCTCCTTGGAGGGATTTCTGAGCAGTCACTTGCGATATTCGAAAACAGCGGGCAGGGGTGGAAGATGATTCCATCAACGGTCAACGCAGATAAAAATATTGTTTCTGCGCAGCTTACCCATTTCTCGCTTTATACAGTGTCAGAGAAAAAGTTCAACGCGAGCAAATTCCTGACAAAAAAGGACCTCAACTACACTCTCAACGAGACTGATTTCAATGGAAAGCCGGCCTACAAAATCAAGAGAATGAGGAAGGCGAAATTCCTGGGACTCTTCGATGTGGAGATGGAAGTCGAGACTTTGGTGGGCAAAGAAAAAGAGGAAATACTTGAGGAAAAGAAGCCCTGGTGGGGCTTCCTGGCATTGGAATGATTGTCCAATCCGGTTCAACCACTATAAACCTTCCTTCAGAATGTAAAACATGTCTGTCAGCAAAATCCTGCCGGCCCTCCTTTTGCTACTCCTGAGCTTTGCATATGCCGGAGATGGCCGTGAAGGCGACTGGTGTGAATCAAACGACGACTGCTTATCAGAGTGCAGGGAGAATCAGGTTGTGACCCGCCTCTGCCAGCCAACCTTTGAAAATGGTTCATTCACATCAGCGAGATGGACCTGCCAATCCTCATCATACTACTGCAATTATCTTCGAGGGGAAGAATGCATCGAATCCACAAAAGGTCCCGAATGCGTCTACACCGGGAATGTCACTAAAGAAGAACAAGACCCGGAACTTGCCTGTCCGTCCAAAACCATCCACGATGAATTCGAGGCGGTTCCCAAGGGATTGACTATAGAATTGAAAAAACAAATCGATGGGAGCGGAAACTGCAAGGCAGCATCAACACATTATGTTGAAACCGGGGAGCAGGCCCCTGGAGTATATTCACCATATTCCAAATGGAAATATGATTATACTTACAAATGCACAAACCCCAAAGGAATTGACCCGACAAGCGACAGTGAAGATTTAGTCACAATCGAAGTTACTAAGCATGAGAAATCCACGGGAGATTATCCGGACGAGGAAAACCATACATATACTCAGAACTGGACTGGGGGATGTTCATCCCTCAATGACCGGTATATAGTAATTCCTTACTGCGACCCGAACGTTACACTTTCTCATTACATGCCAAGGTCAATCCTAACAGTTGACTGCAATCTGTATCGGCAAGACCCCAATGAAAAATGGGGTTGCGTCGAAGAAAATTATCCGCACTGTGAAAAAATAGGACAGAAAAAAACAGGCAAATGTGAAATCAAGGACGTAAAAGGGGAGTTTCAGCCTTCTCAAGGAGTCTGGCAGGATGATGACACATTCGACTACCTGCTCTTTATCAACTCAGACACCAGCTACCGGGCAAAACTTGATATGGTCCTGAACCGGCCGACACTGCTCTTTGGCAACTATCACCGGAACGATTCACTACAAAAAATAGTTATCCGCGGGAACACAACATACAAATCAGATGATTATTCTACAGTGAGATTCACTTTGAAACAGCCAGGATTCAAAACAGTAATCCATGAAGAATCCATGGCCCTTCCTCTAGGTGGAGAATGCGGCGAGGAAAGAGAATTCGAAATAGAAGTCTATGCTGAGCAGGGAATTCCGCAGTACGACCCCTTCTACTTCAACAAATCAGGACCCTATATTCTTGAAGCGGAAGTTTTTGACAGCAACAATGAGACGACGCAAATCAAGGTCTCTGTTTTTGGCAATGTTGTTGAGACCCATCCATTGTCAGTCAAATTCGATTACATGACAATCAATGAGAGCGATGTGCAGAATCTTTATTCTCAAACAGCTGGCCTTGCCTCACAGTCCAAAAAAGCCGCTGACTACCTGCCCCTTCCAAAGGACGGATTCAAATCAGTCCTTGGGACTTATCACAATTTCTCAAAATACGCATCTTATGACACACATGAGCGCCTAACTGACATTGAGGACAAACTCACAAAGAGCTCCATCCTTGGCGGAGCTGATCGGCTTGTTGTCATTCTTTCTGATGATGATATGAAATTGATGGGAAGGGGAAGTGATGTTCTTGGTTTTGCCATGAACAGCAAAGTCGTCTTTACCAGGGCCTCGGAAAACTATCACACTGTTGCCCATGAACTTGTTCACACAATGCCATACCTTTGGTCAGCAACCGCGATGAAACAGAGCTGTGGCCTTGACTACCATAATTCCGTTATGAAGCTTGGCAACGGCCCGAACCCATACACCGGAGTAATTCGGAAGAACACATCCATCCTGATGGGGGGAGAAGAATCCAACATATGGATTTCCCAGTGCACCTATAGGCACCTGGTAAAAGCGCTCCAGAAGCCGCAGGACCCAAGAGTAATATTTGTTTCAGGAAAGGTTGCCAAGAACGGTTCAGGGGAACTTTCTACAGTCTACCAGATGGACAGTATCATTGATGAAAGTGTTGATGGCAATTACTCAGTTGTTCTCAAGACTTCGAGCGGCATGAAACTTGATAATATCTCTTTCAGTCCGGTTTGGGAAGTTGCTGACCTTGGAGTAACCCTTGATGAGAGGCCATTCTTCATTCGATTGCCATATTACTATAACGCAAAAACAATCGAGCTCTACGGCCCATCCGGGCTTCTTGACACAAAGAAATACAACAGCGAGCCGTACCTCACAATCGACTATCCTAAAGAAAACGATACAACCCCCAATGTAATTCGGGCAAGCTGGTCAGCCTATGATAATGACAATGACTCACTTCTCTTCACAGTCCTCTATTCTACTGACCAGGAGAGCTGGGATTCATTATTGATTGAGGAAAAGAAGAGGGGGATTCTCTTCCCGCTCTCAAACTCCACAGAGCATTATCTGAAGGTCATCGTGACAGACGGCACGCAGAGCGACGAGGAAACCGTTCACTTCACAAGCAGCGATGATTTGCTGCCAGATGCCCTGGCGGATGATAGCGCGACTTCGTGCCTTCCGCTTCTTGTTCTTCCATTGCTTCTGCTTGCCCTCTACAGAGACTAAGCCCCTTCTTTTGTTTTCAGGCTATCAACTGAGGCCATGCGCCCAATCTCTGATTTGTTCAGTACCATCGAATCAGTACATTCCAAATGATGCTGCATTGCTGGTGGGCCATTTTCTATCTTCCTAATCTGCTCAAGTGCCCTCCTGAACCCGTGGGTGCAAACTGAAGCTACATCTTCCAGCTCAACAAACATGTTTCCATTTACTTTCAGAGTACCTACATATGTTGTAGCAACATCGCCTGTTTTTTTGATAATTACTCGTTCATTTAGGAGCCTTTTGAACATGGAAAAGTCATTGGCTATTGCTGATTCTTTGAAGTGCATGTCCAGTCCCATTGTCATCTCAACCATTGGCTGCGCCTTAGCGGGTTTTGCTTTTGGTTCTTCCCTATCCTCTCTTTTTTGCCTTGTATTCATAGTATCACCGTTGTTCCTCTGAGGAGCGATCCACAGTTCTCACGAACAATTGAGGCATTCCGTCTTCTGAATGGGAGCAACAGATTTCAATCGTCCTTCCCTTGCTCTCAAAAGTCGCCTTCTCACCGTTGCTGAAAAAGTTGCACCCCTTGATTTCACCATTCTCAATGAACATCACTCCAGAGTCGTCAGTGCCGATCATAGTGATTCCATCAATCTTTACTGCTTTTCCCATCTCAATTACCATGCCTCTAGGGTCGCACTCATGCTCGCGCCCAGGGCTGACTTTGATTCCCTTGGAAGAAATCGGGCAAAGGCCAACTATCTGAGTGACATCCAAATCAAGTGCAAGATTAACTCTCACAGTTTTGGAATTCCTTTCAGAAGATGAGAGCAATTCGTCTCTCAGCCAATCATAAACTGTCGGCTGCCTTTCAACAGGTTCCTGCCTCTCGTTTCTGCATCCTAAAGGCGAGGCCAACAATACCGCTCCGGCCAAAACGCTTGCCATTGCTTTTCTTCCCATCCTTTGTGCATTTCTCATTCTAGTTTTCATTTTCCAACCTCCCTGAACACTCCTTTCGGGACATATTCCCAACTCAATTTGCGCCCGGTTATCCAATCAACCTCATTTGTAATACTACGAAGAACCCGATCTATGATGTAGCCTCTAACTTCCTTGATTTCTTTCCCGTAAACCGCTCCCCAAGCCTCTATTATTGTCTTTTTTATTGAAAGGAGGTCAAGGTCCCGCTCTTCCAGTGCCTCAAGGCTTGGGATTCCTTGAATCCTAAGCGCCTCAATCATCTCATGCGCGTTCTTTGATTCATGGATTGCCTGGAAAAGCTCACCAACCTCGTTTTCCACCCTGCCCCTATAAAATTTGTCCATCTCCAGAGGTTTTTGCAATTTGTTCGATTGATAGCGATAGCGTGGCCTTTGCAACAGGCTTACTTTGTAATCTCCTATTCTGACAAGCTCATACCTGTGGGCATGATCAGGGTTGAACGTTTCCCAGGATTCTACATTCTCTGAGAGCAGCTCCCTGGCCAAAGGACTCCTCATTTCCCGCACTGCATACCTTATCCGTTGTGCTATCCTCTCACTCCCTACATCTTGGTTCTTTGCAATCTCGGTAAAGTTCTTTTCATCCCAGAATGACTCTCTGATAATTCTCTTCTCATTATCTCCCAGGCGGCCGAGAGTTTTTTCCATCAACTTTGAAACTTCTATTCTTCTGAGAATCTCTTCCTGGGGGAGCAGTGTTGGGGGCTCTCCGATGAGTTCCAGTCCCGCTGGTCCCTGCTGCTCAAGCATTTCATTATCGCTGGCAATCATCCCATCCTCAAGCGCATACCAAATGAACATGTCGACCTCATTGGCCTTTACCAAATTGCCGCCTGTCAGATTAGGGAGTCCGAAAGCCTTGTGAATCAGTGTTTTCAGGTTGCCTGTGTAAGCCGGATGATTGAGCCGTACATCCATGAGTTTTGTACGCGGTGTATTGACCCAATCAATATCAGGCCTGCTCTCAAGTATCTCTGCAAGGAGCTTCCGGTCAGTGAAATCATACTTTTTTCTATTCGGGGAAAGATTCACAACAAGCCTTACCTTTGAGCTGACCCTGAGCTTTCCATGGACTTTGATTTCTTTTCCTTCAGATAACTCTCTTTCCTCCCTTGCCATGGCCTTCGGAGGGGCAAGAATCAGCCCTCCCTGGCGGAAGTTCACTTTGTCAAGAAGATGATGGACAAGAACAGGTTGCTGGCCGAAGTCATACATATCCTGGAACTCAGCGAATATCCCGGCTTTCTTCCCAGGGCGCATCCTCATCACACGGCCGACCATGTGGGCCTTCACAACCCTCGAATATGTCGGGCGAAGGTTCATCGCAAGAATGACCCTCTTTGAGTCCCAGCCTTCAATAAGGACATCCCTGCTGGTTATGACATCAAGGCGCCCTGCCTCGAAATCCTCAAGAACATCCTCTCTTTTCTCGATGCTCATGCCGCCATGCACATGTTCGGCTGCCACCCCCACATCACGGAGATATCTTGCGAACCCTTCAGCATGTTTCTGTGAGATGCAGAAGACGACTGCTGGAACCCCTTGGAATCCTTTGAGGTAGAAATCCCTTGCCCGGATGTTCCTTGCTATGATATTAAGGTGTTTCTCAGCTTTTTTCTCATCTAAATAATCGAGCCCAGATTTCAGCTCGACTCCACGGACATCTGTTCCTGTCGAGACTATGTATCCTCTCAATGATGAGAGCACCTCAGAATCAACTGCCTCCTGCAAGCCCATCTCATAAATATTAGTTCCAAACGCGTTCCAGATGTGGCGCATTTCATCGTATTCCGGTGTCGCTGTCAACCCAATCTCAATAGGACTCAAAGTGCCATGGAGCTTATTTCTTTCTAACGATATCGACCGGTGGGCCTCATCATAGAACACCACTCCGAAATCATCAGGCAGTTCGCCTTTTTTCATCAAATTGACAGCCGAGTGGTATGTCATGACGACGACCTTACTTCCCAAACCGTTCCCTAAGCGGTAAATCGAGGCATCCAATCCAGGTGCTCTCAAGGCAAGCTCTTCCCTATGCTGCTGCACTATCTTCACAGTGGGCGCAAGTATCAGGGTCCTTGTCCGAAGAGCCTTTGTGATTTCAGCTGCAATTGCGGTCTTTCCAGAGCCTGTTGGCATTACTATCGCGCCTGATGCGCAAGCGCCCTCACTGATCGTTCCAATTGATTTATCCAGGAACTCGCCGAGCGCTCCCATCGCGTGGTTCTGATGGTCCCATAACCCGGCGCCGCCTTTCCCAAGGTACGTCACAAATCTTCTGATTGAGGCCTTTGATTCAAGCCTGCGTTCTTTTGGGAATACGTTGTTTCTCTGCTTTGTTCTGAGCGATTTCATATTTCAACCACATCCATTTCCAAGAACCAATCCTCCCCAAAAAAAAGGTTAAGAATCAGATTCCCTGGTGAGGCAGGTTTCAGATGCATGGCTGACTGCCGTATATGTCTCCTCGAAAATCTCCCTGCTTACGATTCCGTGGTCCCCAGGCCCATACTGGACAAGCCAGTCTCCTGATTTGCCAACAAGAGGTTCATTGCTCCATGAAACGTTCACAGTGAATTCAACATCCATCTGCAGTCCTGGAACAGGCAAAGCCTTTTTTGCGTACATTCCCCCATTATCTGTCTTCTCATACGTCTCATCAAAGACATCTCTTGGAATCGGCCACTGCTCGCCCTTGGTGCCTGTCATTATGGCATCTCCCTTGGAGTATGGCTGCTCTCCCTCTTTCGTCTTGCATGTTCCCTCTTTTTTTGCGAATTCTGCCTTGAGCGGAATCGGAAGCTTCATTACTCTTAGAGCGCCTTCAGCATTTGTCAAATCCACGCCGTTGCAGTTCCTTTTTCCATTGTCAAGCATGGGAAGCTGTTTTGAAAAAGAGCTTCCGTCTGATGCTTGATCTGCCTTCCTACTGTCTCTCATTTTGGATTTCATGTTCAATCATAATTAGACACACATTACCAGCATAATAAACGAATCATCTATTTTTTTGACAAAATGACAATTATTATATAGTTTTTGTACGAAACATGATTATGGACCTGGAATCTCTTGATGTTAAAGACAGAAGGCTATTGCTCGCCTTGGATATGGGGGCCCGGAAAACAGACAGCGCGATAGCAAATGAAATAGGCTTGTCAAAACAGGTGACTAACTACAGAATCAAGAGACTGGAAAAGAGAAACATCATCAAATCCTACTTTGCCGTCATAGACCATGCCAAGCTTGGCCTCAAGCAGTACCGTGTTGCCCTGAAACTGGAGAATGCAGACAACAAGATGGAGAAGGAAATCACAGACTACTTGAAATCACGCTCCAACATACTTATGACTGTTTTTGGCCCATGGAACATCTTCCTCTCAAGATACGCAGTTGATGAGTACGAATTCATGGACTTTTGGAAAAAGTTCAACGACAAATATGGCTATTACGTCTCGAAGAAATGGATTAGCTTGATAACACGTTCGTGGAAGTATGAGCGCTCATTCATTTTCCCGAAAAAGATGAATCGGAAAAAACCCTTCGCTGTGGGGACTGAAAAAAGCCGCGTTGAGATGGATGGGGTGGATGAGGGAATCCTCAGGGAGCTTACAATTAACGCGAGAGTCTCAAGTTTTGACCTTGCCAAAAAGCTCAAGCAAAGCGAGAGGGTAATTCGCTACAGAATCAAGAAGCTTGAGGAGGAGAATGTCATCCTCGGCTACCGGCCTTTCATCAATACTGTTCTCTTAGGATTAAAGTTCTACAAGGTATTCATAGAATTGAAGGACGCCACTTCAGAAGAAAGGCAGCACATCCGCTCATCAGTGCTGCAGCATCCAAATGTTGCCTACTGCACTGAGGCCCTTGGAGGGGGAGATCTTGAGTTCGAGGTACACTTCACCGATTCACAGGCGCTCTTCGCCTTCACAAAGGAGATGCGGGAGATTTCGCCCACCACAATCAAGGACATCTCATCCATGGAATATGTGAAAGAGCACAAGATGACATACTATATATCTCATTGAAGTCAGGGTCCGCTTTACTGGCAGTATCTAAAGTGGCAAGGTATGCTACAAGCAAAGGTGGTTGGGAAAAAATAGGTGTGGGCCAAAAGGCCCCTTAGAAAAGATTACTCCTCAGAATCTGCCAATCCCATGCATTCGGCATTTTCATAGTCGCTAGTTGAGAAATTGCCAGCCTGCCATTCCTTCAGCATGCTCGCAAGGTCTTCTGAGGAATCAAACTTGCACACTTCGTCAATTTTGTTTCCTGATGAAGCTGCATTCAGGGTCAAGTTCAGCTCTGATTCCTTGATTTCTTCCATGGTCTTTCCAGAGTCAAGAAGCTGCTGAGTCGTGTTCTTATCATAGTGGACATTAATCCTCTCTGTCCTTATCTGGAAGATGCACTTCTCATTCACTGTGCCGTTAATCTGCATGAAAGATGTCGTGTTTATGACGGTTCCGAAGAACTCCATGGCAACAGTGTAATCCATCTTAGACTTTGAGCAGTCCTCTGCGTTGCTTATGAAGCAGTCCATGTCAGTTCCGCAGTCTTCTTCTGCTGGCGGTGTGACTGTGACGTTTTCAGTATCATCTGGAGTAGTATTAGTCTCATTTACCGGTGTCTGTTCCGTTGGTGTGGTGCACCCTGCCAAAAGCAGGCCAATCAACACCAAGGCCAAATATATGCTTTTCATGAAATGTGATGGAAGGAAAAGGGTTTTATAACTGCCCCAAACAGCAATTCCGGGTCAAAACCAGCAAAAAAGCATATTTCTGCCACAAGGCCCCTCGCCTGCGCCAACACAAATCATCCTTTGATTGGTGGCTCCTCCCAGGGGGACGCTGACTTTTATATACAGGAAATGTTCCTATTTATGTTACAATATATGTTAATGTGAGTTATATGAGGACAATAAGAAAAATCGAGGGCGGGCACACAAGGGTCAAGACGCCCCTGGTAAAGAAAGGTTTCTTCTACAAGCCCCTGCACGCCGAACCCCAAAGCACCAGCCTGTCAATAAGAGAGTTTGACAAGGCCAACAACGACTTCCTTGAATACCGGTACAAAAACCGCTCAAAGGAGGAGAAGGAACGGAAAAAGCAGAGCATGCCTCCGGAAAGGCTTTTTGCTATTGCCCGAAGAAAACTATCCGATAGAAAATCGGACGAGGATATCCGTGAAGCACTTGACGACATCTCACATGCGAATACCAAAGGCGCTGATATCTCACCAGCTCTGGATGATTTGCATTCGCTCAAGAAATTTGATGACTACTGGCACATCGCTGCTTCAATCCTGGCAGATTATTATATTCATAAGAGGAGGCGGGAGAAACTAATTGAACTCATTGAGGACGATGACCCGGCGGTGCGGGTGACTACCCTGCTCAGCCTATCATTAGAAGTGGACAATAATGCTGACATCTCTTTCTATGTGCCTGTCGTTTATCCTTTGATGAGGGACATTGATGAGAGCGTTGCCGATATGGCCTCAGAGTTCCTCATCCAGTGCGCCATGTCCAAGAATGCTAAAGTCCGGGAAGCTTTCCTTGAGTTGCGCTCGGATATGCTAGGAGAAATGCTCCGGGAGATGGATTCCGAGTAGTCCAAGAACCTTTAAACCTTTTTTCCGAAAGCCTGATATGCACAGGGGTAAAGGCCTTCATATTATAGACCATCTTCCAACTGTCCTCTCAGCAGCAGTTATCCTGCTTTTCGCTTTCGTTCTCCTTCTGAACAGTGAAGTTGCGTCATTGAATGATGAGCTTACCCAGGAGAAAGCAAGGGCCAACTCGACCGAGGCTTCCCTCAAGAGCCAGATCGCGGTGCTTAACCAGCAAGTCAGCCAGAAGGATGCGCAAATCAGCAATCTGACATTATCAATAAACAATACGAAAATCCAGCTTTTCTCATTATCCAAGAAACTTGAGGGTACTGAAAAAGAGCTCAATGATACCAAAGCCGAATTAGCCTCAAAGGAAAGCAACCTGGAGGAAGTAGAGGGGCAGTTTGAGGAACTTAAGGATGAGATTGAGGATGTTGAGGATTCCCTTGATGACACACTGCAGTGGCTTTCGGAGAATTCTCACATGAGTGTCCAGACAGAATACTTCATTGATTATTCAGAGCGCAAATGCGTCGATGGAAATGACCTCAACCTGGCATGCGTTTCCCTGTTCATGGACATGCATTTGGATTACGTATACCTGGATGAGCCGAATGACAAGCTCAACTCCATTGACGAGATGGTAGTTAATGGTGGAGGGGACTGCGAAGATTTCTCATTGTTCCTGAAGGCGCTCATCAATGACTATGAGACCAACGCGAACCTGATTGCATGGGAAGAGGGCAGCGGCACGTTCACTATTTACACGACAGACACAAGGGAATGGTACTATGATGATGCTGATTTGGTCAACCTGGGAAAGCTGAAAAACTATTATCCGGCAGTGTTCTGCTATGTTACAGCATACTACGGCAGCCGCCTCGAAGGCCATTGCATCGTCGCTTTGCCTGAAAAGGAAATCAAAAGCAAGGATGATTTGCCATATCTTCTCGGTGCGCAAACATTCGAGCCCCAGAACGGAAAGTATGAGGGGACCATTGGCGATGAATTCACATTATGTAATGGTGAAGAGTGCGGAACATCCCCAGGCGACTCAATAATAGTAATCACTGATTCTGACATCTACCAGTACATTGACAACAACTGGGAAAGCATACAAGAGCAGAAAGAGAATCTGAATAAATTGAAACAGGATCTTCCTTAGTTACTTTTCCTTCTTTTGCGATGGAAACCAATTGCAAACCTGTGGGCCTCATCCCTGCAGTGCTGCAGCAGCTTCAACCCATCATCAGTTTTCGGAAGCGTCAACGGTCCAGTCCTGGTAGGAAGGTAAATCTCCTCGTCTCTTTTTGCCAAAGAAGCGACTGGAAGCATCAGCCCTGCGTCGCTGACAGCCTTCAGGGCGCTGTTCAATTGGCCAACCCCCCCGTCAATTAGGACAAGGTCCGGGAGCGGAAGTTTCTCCTTGACCAGTCTTGAATATCTTCTGAAAACGACTTCCTCCATCATTCCGAAGTCATCTTGCCCTTCAACAGTCTTTATCTTGAATTTCCTGTATCCTGCCTTCTCAGGCTTCCCGTTGACGAACCTGACCATCGAGCCAACAGAATTCTCTCCAAAAAGGGTTGATATGTCAAATGTCTCAATGACAAGAGGGTTCCTCTCAAGCGAGAGAGCTTCCCTGAGCCTCAGTACAGAAGGATTGATTTTTCCATGGACAAGGGATTTGGCTGCTATCTCAAGGGTTTTCTTCTTATCACGCCCAGGCGTTCTGAACGCCTTTGTCCGAAGGGCATTGTTCAGTTTTTCATTTTGTTCAGAAGAGAGGTTTGAGAATACCCGGTCAGGGACAGCGGGATAGAACTGTGTGCAGAATGAAATCTCAGGCTCTTCCTGCTGGTTGATTTTGGCGCTGCTCTTCGTGCTGCTCCTAATCAACCCCCCTCTGCTTTGCAATATCTGCACATGGAGGTCATCACCAACCCTTTCAAACCATAAATAATCCTCATCCATGCCATTTGCCTTCTCGACTTTCTGCCTGGATAGGAAAATATCAAGTGATTTCATCTGCTCATGGAGCGACTGGGCAAGCTCAAAATCAAGGTTTTCAGATGCCTTCTTCATTCTTCCATCAAGCTTTTTCATCAGTTCCTTCGCTCCCTTGCCCTCAAGTATTGAACCCAGTGAGGCTATGTTTTCCATGTATTCTTCGTTTGTTATTCTGCCCACGCATGGGGCGTCGCAGTTTCCGATATGGTACTGCAGGCATTCCTTCTTTGGAAGCTTTTTGCAAATCCTTATCTTGAATAGTTTCCGCAGGAACCTCGCTGAAACCGAGCGTTTTGAGCCCTCAACATAAGGCCCGTAGAATTTGGCCGCCTTTATCCTGAATTTTCCAGACGAGTTTTTTCTTGCGACAACCAGCCTTGGGAATTTCTCGTCAGTAACCGCAAGGTAAGAGAAGTGCTTGGCGTCTTTGAGCACCATGTTGTATTTTGGCTGATTGGCTTTGATTAAACTGGATTCAAGAAGAAGAGCCTCATCCGTATTGGATGTAACAACAAAATCAATGGAGTCTATTTTTGAGACTAACAAATCTGTTTTTGGCGAGTTCTTTCCACTGAAATACTGGCTTAAGCGTTTTCTTAAGGAACCTGCCTTGCCAACATAAATGATATCCCCTGCAGCATCACTCATCAGGTAAACTCCTGGAAGGTCCGGGTATTTTGAGCGCTCAAACTTCATCAGAGGACCTTTTTCAAGTATTTTCCAGTGTGGCTCTTGCCATTTGCTAGATGTTCGGGAGTTCCGGCAGAGACGACCTTCCCTCCATTGTGCCCTCCCTCGGGCCCAAGGTCAATTATCCAGTCAGCGCTTTTCAAAACATCCAGGTTGTGCTCAATTACTATGACAGTATTTCCTTTCTCAACAAGCCTTTGTAAAACCTCAAGAAGCTTGCTAACATCATCGAAGTGCAAACCGGTTGTGGGTTCATCAAGAAGGTAAAGTGTTTTCCCAGTTGACCTTTTGGATAGCTCATAGGCAAGCTTCACCCTTTGGGCTTCCCCGCCGGACAATGTTGTTGCCGGCTGGCCCAGCTTTATGTATCCAAGGCCAACATCCTGTATGGTCTGGAGCTTTCTTGCTATTGCAGGGATATTTCCAAAGAATTCAAGGGCATCATTCACGCTCATCTCAAGAACATCAGCGATATTCTTTCCCTTGTAGAGGACCTCAAGCGTCTGGGAGTCATAACGTTTCCCTTTGCAGATTTCACATGGGACATAAACGTCTGCAAGGAAGTGCATCTCTATTTTTATCATCCCGTCCCCTTCGCAGTTATCGCATCTTCCTGATGCGACATTGAATGAGAATCTTCCAGGTTTGTATCCTCTTGCCCTGGCCTCCTGCGTTCTTGAGAAAAGTTCCCGGACTGGTGTGAACGCGCCGATATATGTTGCTGGGTTTGACCTTGGCGTCCTTCCAATCGGGCCCTGGTCAACTGAAATAATCTTGTCAAGGTTGTTTATCCCCTCTATGTGCCCATGCTTGCCAACCGGAAGCCTTGAGCCATTCAAAATATTCGACAGCGCGGGGAACAAAGTATCTGAAATAAGGGTTGATTTTCCTGAGCCTGAGACTCCGCTTATGCATGTCAATGTCCTAAGCGGGAAAACAACATCAATATCTTTCAGGTTGTGCATTGAAGCTTTGACAACCTTTAATTCATCCTTTGATTTCCTCCTTTTGGCCGGAGTCTTGATTTTCTTCTTTCCAGAAAGGTACATCCCTGTTACTGATTTCTTGCTCTTCACAATATCGGGGTATGCGCCGGATGCGACAACCTCTCCCCCAAGCCTTCCTGCTCCTGGGCCAAGGTCGATAATATGGTCAGCAACGCGCATGGTCTCCTCATCATGCTCAACAACAACCAAAGTGTTGCCAAGACCCCTCAACCTCTTCAGGGTGGCAAGGAGCTTGTCATTGTCCCTCTGGTGCAATCCGATTGAAGGTTCATCAAGGACATAGATTATGCCGGTCAGGTTCGAGCCAATCTGCGTTGCCAGCCTGATTCTTTGCGATTCTCCACCTGACAAACTGGAACTTTCACGGCCAAGGTTCAGGTAGTCCAGACCGACATTCTCAAGGAACTCCAGCCTTGATGATATCTCCTTCATTATAGGGGCGCCAATCTTTTTCTCAGAATCACTGAATTCTACTTTCTCAAGGAACTTCTTTGCATCTGTTATCTGCTCATCACAAACTTCGATTATGTTCTTCCCGCCAACTAGGACATGCAGGTATTCTTCCTTGAGCTTCTTTCCTTTGCATGAGGGGCAAATCTTTTCCCTCATGAATTTGGCAATCTCGGTTTTCCTTCCCTCTGATTTCGTCTGGTGGAACAATCTCTCAAGTTGCGGCATTATGCCCTCAAAGTCGCTCTCATATTCATAGGTGCTGCTCTTGTTTTTGTTCTGGTAGCGGAATTTTATCCTTTCCTTTGTTCCATAAAGAAGGTAATCAAGTTTCTCTGCCGGTATTTTCTCAATCGGAGTATCAAGGTCGATTCCAAAATTGTTCGCAACCTCCCTAATCTGCTGCTGCCTCCAGCTCCCCTCCATCATGCTTTTGTAGCATGTAATTGCTCCATCATTTATCGATAATCTCTTGTTCGGGATAATCAGGTCCTGGTCAAACTCCATCTTGAACCCAAGGCCGTGACATTCCGTACAGGCGCCAAATGGTGAGTTGAAAGAGAAATTCCTAGGGGCGATTTCACCAAGGGATATCCCATGCTCCGGGCAGGCGTTTTTCCTTGAGTAGAATTTGTTCCCTACGTTCATCACTCCCTTTCCATAGCTGAGCGCTGATTCAACTGCCTCATGGAGCCTCTCGCGGTTATCCTCGCCCACTCTCACATTGTCAATCAGGACCAGGATGGTGTGTTTGATGTTCTTGTCCAGTTTTGGGATTTCAGAGCTGATGTCTGTTCTCTCCGAATTCACATAAACAGTGTAAAGCCCTTCTTTGCGAAGATTTTCAAGCTCCTTCTCAAATCTGCCCTTCTCCCCCCTTGCCAAGGGGGCAAGAATCTCAACCTTTCCTTCAAATGATGAGATTATGCTTGAAGTGATTTCATCAGGGCCCTGCTTTGATATCGGTTTTTTGCACTCAGGACAGTGCGGACGCCCTATTCTTGCATAGAGGAGCCTCAGGTAATCATAAATCTCAGTGACTGTTCCAACAGTTGACCTAGGATTTCTTGAAGTCGTTTTCTGGTCAATTGAAATTGCCGGGCTAAGTCCGTCAATAGAGTCAACATCCGGCTTTTTCATCAGCCCAAGGAACTGCCTTGCGTATGCTGACAATGATTCGACATATCTTCTTTGCCCCTCTGCATAAAGAGTGTCAAAAGCGAGGGTGGACTTTCCTGAGCCGGAGAGTCCTGTAATTACAGTAATCTTTCCCCTTGGGATATCCACATCTATGTTTTTCAGGTTGTGCTCTCGAGCACCCCTGATAGCTATATCGTTTATACTAACACCTCTGGCCCACCATTTAAACTATTGAAAATGGAACTATTTATTTATGCGCCCGAAGCGCCCTAATCTGGTCGCGAAGCGATATCGCCTTCTCGAATTCCAGTCTCTCTGCAGCAGCCTTCATTGAGGCTTCAAGTTCATCGATAATCTGCTGCTTCTGTTTTTCAGTCAATGATTTTGGAATCTCAAAGACCGTATCCTCAGCGTCCTTTGGAATCGGCTTGATGATTGTTTTTGGAGTGATGTTGTTTTTCCTGTTGAACTCGACCTGTTTGTCCCTTCTCCGCTCAGTTTCTCTAACCGCTGCCTTCATGGCCTCTGATTTCGAATCAGCGTACATGATTACTTTTCCATTGACATTTCTGGCCGCCCTTCCTATTGTCTGGATGAGGGAAGTTTCTGAACGGAGGAACCCGCTCTTATCAGCATCCAGAATGGCAACCAATGAGACTTCCGGAATATCCAAACCTTCACGCAGAAGGTTTATTCCGACAAGGCAGTCGAACTTGCCAGCGCGAAGAGCCCTAATCAGTTTTGTTCTTTCCAAAGCGTCGATTTCAGAGTGGAGATACCTTACCCTCGCTCCTTTCTCATGCAGGTAAGATGCCAAATCCTCAGACATTCTTTTGGTTAAAGTTGTTACAAGCACCCTCTCGTTATTCTTCACCCTTTTCTTGACTTCATCAAGCAAATTGTCAAGCTGGTTTTTTGTTGGCCTAATCTCAACTTCCGGGTCAACAAGCCCGGTCGGCCTGACAATCTGCTCAACAATCTGCTCTGACAAATCCAATTCATACTGGGAAGGGGTCGCTGAGACGAATATTATGTTCTTCATGAAGGCCTCAAACTCATCGAATTTCAGTGGCCGGTTGTCAAACGCGCAGGGGAGCCTGAACCCATTCTCAACAAGGGACCTCTTCCTTGAATGGTCTCCATGGTACATTGCCCTTACCTGCGGCAGTGTGACATGCGATTCATCAATGAACATCAGGAAATCTTTTGGGAAATAGTCTAGGAGGCAGTATGGCCTCTCACCAGGTTTCCTGCCATCAAAATGCCTTGAGTAGTTCTCAATACCAGTGCAGTAGCCAAGTTCTGAAATCATCTCAATATCATTGTTGGTCCTCTGCTCAAGCCTCTGCCTCTCCAATGGATTCAGTTTTGGTGCGTGCTCCTCAAGCTCTGATTTGATTGCCTGAACAGCGTCAAATCTTTTCTCATCCGGGACAACGAAATGCTTGGCAGGGAGGAGGAGGTAGCTTTGCGCGCTATTTTTCTTCCCGCTAAGGACATCGAAAAATTCTATGCTTTCAATCTCTTCATCAAATATGACCCTGACTGCCTGGTCTGCGAATGGAGGGAAAACCTCAAGCATATCTCCCCTGAGCCTGAACTTGCCCTTTGAAAGGACCTTGTCATTCCGTTCATACTGCATGTTGATTAGAGACGCCATGGTTTCCTTTCTTGAGATTCCTCCCCCAACCTTGAGGTTCAGGCCAAGCTTCTCATATGTTCCTGGGTTGCCAAGGCCATATATGCAGGAGACTGAAGATACTATCACAGTCGGTTTTCCTGAAAGAAGGTAAGATGTTGCCTGGAGCCTGAACTCCTCCAATTTATCGTTCCGTTCAGCCTCCTTCTCAATATAAGTGTCACTGGATGCGATATAGCTCTCAGGCTGATAATAATCATAATATGAGATGAAATAGCCAACATTATCATTAGGGAAGAACTGCTGGAACTCAGCGTAGAGCTGGGCAGCCAAAGTCTTGTTGTGGGAGAGGACAAGCGCGGATTTCCCTGATTTTGCGATTACATTTGCCATTGAGAATGTCTTTCCCGACCCAGTTACCCCAAGAAGAGTCTGGATTCCACTTTTCTTGGCAACTTTGGATAGTTTCTCAACTGCCTGCGGCTGGTCCCCTGCAAGGTTGTATGGTGACTCAAGAGAAAAATCCATACCTTGCATTAGCCCATAACCTGATAAAAACAGTGCGATTTGAACAAAAACTAACTTTTTTAATTGGTTGTAACTAATAGTTGGTTATGACTAGGAGGAAGTCAGGTAAATTCGCAGCCAATCCAACCACCGCAAGGGTTGTCGTCATGGGCGAGCCAATGCACTCAGAGACAGCAAAGGGGGAACTGCTCAGCATGCTCAAGCAGGCAAGGGAAGCGGTGGCACAAGCCAGACAATCTCCTGAGAACTACGTTTCCAAAGCAATCCAGATGCTCTCTTACATGGAGAGCAGGACACATGGCGTCCTAATGCTTTCAGACGCGATTGACGCCAAAGCAGATATTTCAGACGCGATTCCTTTGCTTAAGAAACACCTTCCTAATATGGAGCCAGTAGTGCAAGACCTCGCCGTCGCGGTAATACTTTATTATCATTTCCAGAACCAGAATGATTCAGAGATAATGGAGTTCCTTCGCCATGAGAATCCCCGTTTCGCAAGGAACGCGGTTGATTACATGGCAATCCGAGTATTCAGCAAGCTGGAAATCTCAGCGTTTGTGCCTGAATTGATAAAAATGATTTATCATAAGGATCAGGCAGTCGCCCGCTCTGCTTATAGCGCAGTTGAGGTGGCGGCAGTACTTGCAAGGGATGAAACCGCCGTGGTCTATATGCAATCCATCTATTCCCAAGAGAATGGTGAATGCTAGTCTCCCCCCGGCAGTTGCCTATAAAATCACCAAGAGAACAGAACACACGTACAGATAAAAAGCAACTGATTTAAACAATTTCTAACACCAATCTAATCATGAGGCAGAGGCCAATTGCGAAAAAACGAACAATGCCGCTAATCCGGAAAGTGGCTGCAGTACCATTGCTCTCATTATTGTCCTGCGGAAATCCGGCAGACACAGTTACTCAGATTGGACAGCCAATCATAACGGGCCCCTGCCACTGCGAATGCCCACCTTGCGATGAGCCTTTGCCATTGACACTTTCAGAAAAGCTTGATAATATCTCCAATGCGGCAAGAGCTTTCAAGGGAGAATCATTCGAAGACCACATCAAGTTCCTTGACAATTCAAGGTTTGAAGACGGAAAACGGATGTTCTCAGGGATAGCAAAAGCATTGCGCGAGTGCCCATACTATGAAACCAACCAGCAAAGGACGAAGATAGCAGCATTCCTAATCAAAATGTTCGAGGAAAACCCGCAGGAAAATTCAGCGGTCTTTCAATTAATGGAAAAACTTCCAATGGCTGTCACTGCCCACATAGCATCTGCTGAACTGCAGGTGGGTGACCCCTTCAGGATGAAACTCAGAAGAAGGATGAGGGGAAAGATGGACAATTCAGAAAAACTCCATGGCTGCGCATCATTCCTTGTTCAGCTTGGGAATGCACTGGAGAAGGGCGATGGGGTCGATGCACCATTGAAAATATCAGAAACCGACTGGCAATCGCTTGACCGTGACATAACCGCAAGGCTAATCCACTGGCCTGTGAAACGCTGGTGGGTTGACGAATTGCAGGTCTGGGATGTAACTTATCCAGACCAATTGGCAAGGTATGTCTGCGCGAGGATGAGGACAAACTTCCATAATAAGATTCCAGGGTTTGGAAAAGCATGCCCAGCCCATCTGAACCAGTTCACAAAAGGAAAACGTGATTATAATTTCGATGATGTCTGTAGGCTGATTGACGTGGATTGCCCTACTGAGCCACTATCATACCTTGAATAAAAGAAGTCAACTAGAAAAAATTAATATTTAACGTCAAAACTCTAAACTAATCTAGAACTTTAGAATTTTCTTTTCTTTGAGTAGCAGTCTCTGCAGTATACTGGCCTGCCCTCTTTGGGCTGGAAAGGTACTTTGCAGTCTTTGCCACATTCAGAACAGGTCGTATCATACATCGGCCTGTCGTCGCGGTCATCCATTATTTTCACCTACTTTATTGCCGGAACTAAAATATCCGACTGGACTAATGGTATCTGCTTTCGTTTATAAAGCTGCGCATAAACTTTAAATTCTTAAGAATGATACCAAATCATGAAATTTCTAATTCTTCTCCTGTTGGTCTCGGGATTCGTGTTTGCCGCAGACTGCACAGGGCCCTGCGGCTGCGACCCCATTGCAGGAAATACGCAAATCAACATATCAATCTATGATGATTTCGGCCCGATACCTCCTGGAAGCGAGGATCGGCTAATCTGGATAGAATATGAAAAAGACAGGGTAATACGAGAAACAATCTGGGATGGCTGGGAAAAATCAAATTCCTCAGATGAAATATACCAATACACTGTCCAAAGCTGTGTCGAGGACCCGGTATCCAGCGACTATTACATCTATCTTCACAATGGCAACAGCTCATGCAAGCCTGAATATGTCAAACTCATGACTGGAAGGAAAACACTTCTTGTAGATGACCTTGAGTGGAATGGGAGCGTTTACTCAGATGAGTGCATGAGCGGCTACCAGTTCAAGCTGATTCGCAGCTACTTCGAGAGCAGCACCCCGCTATATCTCTACCCTGACAGATACTCCAAATACTCAAAAGGCGGCGATGCCTGCGCCCTGGCATTTGCCCTTCTTGGCCTTGCGGTCCTTTCTTTCGTTCCTCCTAGGGGAAGACAGAAACAATAAAAACACTTTCCTACTTCTTTACTACCAGATATTATGTCCCATTCAGATTCATTGTTAGTTGAAGACCGCAGCAGGTATGCTGTTCTTGTTATTGATGGAGATCAGCGCTCAGGCTGCAATTCCCTTGAGGCTTTGAGGGGGATGGACGTCACATGGGTCACCTCGCTTGAGGATGCACGTACAGTGCTTTCAGATAAAAAGTGTGATTTCATTCTTAGTGGAAGCACCGCGGCAGAGGAAGTTGCGGGTTCCCAGTGCAAACTTGTGGGGGAAATCCTGACTCTTGCATACAATCACAATACCCCCATCTGTTTTGTCGAAAGGGCTGATTCTGATGGCATTCCCAGAGCAAACGGATGCGACCACATAACTTTCAGAGCAGCAACAAAAGACAACCTTGCAGAAAATATGCTTCACTTGTCCCGGGCGAACGGTGCTTCTGAGAAGGTTTTTAGAAAAATGAAATGTGCATGCACGATGGCAGGGACAGTAAAGACTCCGAACATCTGGTTTAAGGCTTTTGAACTGCTCCAGGCAATTTGCATGAAACGGCCGGTGATTGAGAAAAAGTCGGTGAAAACAAACGGGCAAAGGCTAACCCCAATCCCAAGGAAATAAGAATTATTTATCATTGGCATAGAAATAGAAAAAAATTATTTATAACCGTATTCAAGGGCCTCTTCGGCTTGGCCGAATGAGCCTTGCCAGGAAGTCACAAAAGCAATCAGGTTGCCCAGATATGCCCTGTCCCTTTTGAACGGGACCTTGTTCTTCAAACCAAGATGGCGGATAATCTGCTCATCTGTTTTTCCTTCCTTTCTCATCTCGCGGGTAATCTTTATCACTTCGATCTGGCTGAATCTGCATTCGCGGTACAATTCGACAATGGATTCTTTCAAGCACCCATAATCAGCGTTCAGAACCAGTTTGCACATCGGGCAGACCGTAATAAGATTGTCCTTAGTATGGTTCTGGATGTCAGAATCTCTAGGATTCACTGTCTGATATTTTTTTGCGCTGAAATTGCAGTACTGGCAGACACTTTTGTCACGCTCTACGATTTCACTATGAAGTTTTTTGACTTCTGATGAGTTTAGGTTATATTCTCTCTCGATACTACCCTTCCAGGTCTTCGTATCGCTATAACTGGGTAAAAGTTTCTTCATACTATACTATGTCAGGCATTCTATAAAAAGATGGCCTTTTCCCGCTCTGGGAAGATGGTGTGGATTCCGCTCTTGGAAAACAGTTCGGGGTGCTGGGTATGGACAGGGACAATCTTTTCCGGAGCGATGCTTTTTGCGATTTCGAAAATCTCCTCCATTGAGGAATGTCCTGATGCGTGCAGCTGGATATGCTCCATGTTATATCGTTTCAGCCAGTTGTTCAAAACACCATCCTGCACCTGCGACATAGGGTCATCCTCAAAAGGCTCGCTCATTGAATGGATGCAGGTTCCTTTTGTTGGGGCAACATCAATCAGTTCAGTCAATTGGAAGAACTCAAGCTCCCAGATTATCTTTTCCTGGTTCTCTTTGACGAAGGCACAGTCAACGCATTTTTCAAGAAGTGGCCGCTCCCAGTCCTTGTAAATCTTCATTTCCCTCTTGTAAACCTTGATATTCTCATCATTGAAAGGTTCTGGCAGACTAATCTTGTCTTCCTTCAGCTTGTTGAGCAGGTAAGCTGTTTTCAGGCTAATAAGAAGAATTCTTCCGCTCTCTTTGGCAGCTTCATAGAAAGTCCTGAACCGATCCAAATCCTTTGGGTATCTCATCGCAAGGACAATCCCCTGATTCTGCGCGATTTTCTTTGTCCTTGAATATACTTCAGGCTCGGATATCTCCTCACGCTTATCCTCAGGAGCAACCCGTGTTCCCTCGCAAATCAGGATTTTTGGCTTGCTCTCCCTTGCCTTTTCAATGAAATCCTGGGTCATCTGAGGGCGGATTCCGTGCCTTCTGATGTCCCCAGTGTATGCGATTGCGCCTTCACTGGTGTGCACAACGAATCCATAGGCCCCTGGAACCGAGTGGTCCACATGAACAGGCTCAACCTCAATGTCATCCACCCTGATTTTGGACCCTGTCCTGAATGTCCTTATGATGTTGGCATGTATTATCCTGCCGTCAAATATCCGGGTGTCTTTTTCATAGAACAGCTGGCTTTTCCCGGTTTCATTCAGGGCGCAGAGTATCTCCTTGGAAGTCTCTCCAAGATGAATAGGTATCTTATGGTCAAGATAGCGCAGGTGCGCTATATGGTCAAAGTGCGGGTGTGATATGAAAATCCCATGGTATTCCGGGGCAGAGTATTCCAAATCGGTCTTCTCGAGAGCCCACTCGCCATAGAGCCCTTTCAGTTTTGGCATCAGACCAAGGGCAAACTGGTCCCTTAAGCCAAACCTCATCCGGGGCTGCAGATAATCAGCAAAGTATTCATCAAGATGTGAGAAGGACTGGCCGAAGTCAAGGAATATCTTTGTTCCTTTATCCTCAATCAGAAATTTGTTGCCGCCGATTTCTCGGACTCCTCCGAAAGGTGTGAGAGAGGCCATTCAATTACAATTCTCACTAAATGTTAATAAATAAGGGCAGAGGGCATTTCCGCAATCCATTTAACATTCACTTATGAATGCTAATCATGGCCAAGATGCTGGCGAAGAAGCTTGATAATAATTTTGTCCAATGCCTTGCCTGCAGATGGAACTGCAAAATTCCCGAGGGCCACGCGGGCCAGTGCGGCGTCCGCGTCAATGAAAACGGTGAATTGAAACTGACTGTCTATGGAAGGCCTGTCTCATTATGGGCAGACCCTATAGAGAAAAAGCCATTATTCCATTTCCTTCCAGGGACGAAAAGCTTCTCCATTGGTACTCTTGGATGCAACTTCTCATGCACATTCTGCCAGAATTGGGATATCAGCCAGGCTCCTCACGAGGCCAAGGCAAATGATCCAAAGAACTGGCGCGGATATTTCGATTCATTGGTTCAAAGGTGCGAGGAATGGCAGCCTGAAAAAATCGTGCGCAGAGCAGAGCGCTCCGGCTGCAAATCAATATCATTCACATACAATGAACCTACAATCTTCACCGAGTATGCCCTTGACATAATGGAGCTTGCGCAAAAAAAGGGAATCAAGGGGGTCTATGTTACAAACGGCTATGAAACAAAAGAATGCTGGGACGCAATCAAAGGAAAAATCCAGGCAGCCAACATTGACCTGAAAGCCTACAATGAGAAATTCTACCGGGAGCTTTGCAAGACCCCTCACTTTGAATACGTAAAAGAATCAATAGAATACGCAAGGAAAATCGGAATCTGGGTCGAGGTTACGACTTTGATTATCCCTGGGTGGAATGATGACCCACAGGAACTCAAGGAAGCGGCTGAGTGGCTCGCCTCAGTTGACCCTGACATGCCATGGCATGTGACTGCCTTCCATCCTGATTACAAAATGCTTGACACTCCAAGGGCCCTTCCTGAAAAACTTTTGAAAATCCGCGAGATTGGGAAAAATGCAGGGATAAAGCATGTCTATGTCGGAAATGTCGGAGCATCCTATTCAGAATACGAGACTACGCTTTGCCCAAGCTGCGGAAAGGAACTTATCTTACGGGTCGGCATGAGCGTTGCAGAGAACCTGATGAAAAAAGGGACGTGCACTTGCGGAGAAAAAATAGCAGGAGTGTGGGAATGATGGAAGTACGCGATGCAGCTGTTGCAGGAAGCTTTTATCCGGCCGGGGCCGATGAACTTGAGAAACTTATTGATGAATACTTGGAGAATGCTGACCCTGAGCCATCAGAGAACCTGAAAGGCCTGATTCTGCCCCACGCCGGCTACGTCTATTCAGGAGCAGTCGCAGCCTACGGCTACAAGCTCCTTGAAAAACAGAAGAAGATTCTCGCACTTGGCCCGAGCCACTACGCTATGTTCCCAGGCCTTGTAGAATCAGGAATGGCCAAATGGGAAACTCCCTTTGGCAAAGTAAAAACCTACAGCATAGGATTGAAACAATACCCAGCTGCTCACCGCCCTGAGCATTCACTGGAAGTCCAATTGCCGTTCCTGCAAAAAGTTCTGAAGGATTTTGAATTTGACCCAATACTGACCGGGGAAGTATCTCCTACAGAAGGCGCGGACACACTTGAGAAACGTGATGATTTTCTTCTGATAAGTTCTGACCTCAGCCACTACATGCCATATGATGATGCGCTTGAGAAGGACAGGAACACTCTCTCAATGATTGAGAAGAATGATTTGGAAGGATTCCTTGCCAAGGGGGACGCCTGCGGAAGAACCGGGATAGCAATAGCAATGGAACTTGCAAAAAGAAAAGGCTGGAAGTTCCGGATACTCAAATACGCAAACTCAGGCGACACGGCAGGGGCCAGGGACAATGTCGTTGGCTATGCCGCAATAGCAATCGAGGGATGATTATGCTTAATGAAGAAGAAGGAAAATTCCTGCTAAAACTCGCAAGGCAAACTATCACGCAATACCTTGAGACTGGTGAAGTTCCAGAGCCAAAGCCAGAGGATGTTCCAAGCAAGAAGCTTACTGAAAAGGGAGCGTGCTTCACAACATTGTATGATGGGGATAACCTTCGTGGATGCATCGGCTCATTGGAGAGGGAGCGCCCGCTGGTTTTTGACCTTATTGACAACGCAGTCAACGCGGCAATCCGGGACCCGAGGTTCCATCCTCTTGAGAAAGAGGAACTCGAGAAAGTCAAAATCTCAATCTCAGTACTGACAGAGCCTGAGAAAAAGGATTTCAAGTCAACTGAGGAGCTTCTTGACTTCCTTGTCCCTGGCAAGCACGGGCTGATTATCAAAAAGGGCTGGGCAAGGGCGACCTTCCTGCCGGTTGTCTGGGAGACATTGAAAACAAAGGAAGAGTTTCTTTCCCATTTGTGCATGAAGGCCGGGCTGAACGCTGATGCCTGGAAAGAAAAAGGAATGGAATATTTCGTCTACGAGGCCCAGGAATTCACTGAGTAATCACTGGCCAAGCTTCAGGCAGACTACCTTGTCCCCGAATGAGTCAGTGAATTCAGAGCAGAACCTGTCCATGATTTTCCGTACATCTGATGCCGGAGTAATCTTGAATGTGACAAGGAAAGTGTGCTGCCCGTTATTTACACCGCTGTGAAGGACTTTTGGCTTATATTCCTTCAGCATATCAACGAGCTCAATTGAAATCTTGGATGATATCGATGAAATCTTTTCCTTGATTTTGGATGGGTCCTTTGCCTTTATCGTGGCGAAGATTTCCATATCGCTGACTTCCTCAGGGTCAATCTCAAATGTTGTGTTGAAGAACCTTGAGTTTGGCAGAACCACTGTCTTGCCGTCCATTGTCCTTAGCAGGGTGGACCTGCCATGGATGCTTTCAACGAAACCGACATGGTTGTCAATTGAGATTAAACTGCCAATGTCAACGTAATAGTCGCCAAGCTGCAAGCCTGCCATTATGCTTTTTACCTGGTCGAATCCGGCCGCGAATATAAGGACGACTATGAAAAGGCCGATGACAGTGACCACTGTCCCAAGTTCCGCGCTCAGGATATTGATTGATATGATGAGGGCAATCAGGTAAAGCACCATGCCTGCCGTTCCCTTGAGAAGGCCGATTGAGCGGTATACTCCTGACTTGTCCTTGATGGTCTTTCTCTGGACATCAATTCCATTAAGGATGACCCTTACCAGGATATTGACAACCGCGAAAATGACAAGTATCTCCCAAATCTTGAGGAATTCTCCGCTCAGTATGCTTGGGTCAGTGTAATAGAGCCCCAGCGCAACTGAGATAAGTAACACGATGAACGATATTGAAAGGAAAAGCTCCTTCAATGTCCTTGGAATGAAATATAGTTTTGATTTTCCGAAAACGGAAAACAAAGCGCGAACTACAGCAGACCATACAATAAGAAGCATAACAAAGCTGAAAATGAAAACCGCTCCTCCGACAAGCAGATTATCAACTGCCCCAAGATCAACCATGAACTCCATATCCATGCAATCTTTAAAAAATCAACGCCTTTTGTAGTATTTTCTGATGTCTCCTATCGTCGATTTAAGCTTATCAGCGTGATAAAGCGCGACATGGTTCATCATGTCATCAGGCACTTCTTCCTGCGGGTCATAGCCGTTCTTTTTCACCATCTCAAGAATCTCATCAGAAACGGTTTTCTTGTTCTTCACCATTCCCCGAACCCTGTCAAGGAACTTGTTCTTGTTGGGCAGTTTTTCAGCAAGGCTGAGCATGGCGCTGCAGTATTCATGCACCGCCTTGGAGTCAAACCCTCTGGTAATGCTCTGCTGCTCAAGGTGCTTCAATGTGGCGTGAGGCGGAATATATATGATATCATCCTCAAGCACAAACGGCTCATTGATTCCGATATCTGATGGCTCAACCTGCAATTCAAGCCTCTCAATCCTTCGGAGTAAGTATACAAGAAGGCTGGAGGCTGAGAATATCACATCCGGATGGTTCATGTCAGGGCCGCGGTATTCAAAGGTCCCGATTTTGTTCACCCTCAAAGGCCCCCACATGAATTTCAGGGTGGGGTAGCAGGCGATTTCATTTGTCGGGAACTTGGCCTGCTCAAGGAGCCTGAGCCACTCGGCCTTCTTCTTGTCGGCCATGACCCTGATGTCTTCCAGGGTATACTCATAGTTGGGCAAACCGCCGAACATTGGAAGGTAATAGTGGATTCCGCGAAGGACATCATTCCCTCTTGCGACTTTCAAATCACGATAAATCAAAACTCTGCAGTCCTTTCCCCAGTGCGTCCCTTCCCAGAACGGGCTTGACTGGCAGAATGTAAGCATCGCGGGGTCGCACGCTGCAAGGAAATTGTACTGCTGGATGAATATGTCCCTTGCCTTTGATCTTCCGACAGTCTTGATGCTCTCAGTCGATTTCTGCACGATTCCCTCAGGAAGAGTGTAATGGAAATGGAATCCGCAGATGCTCGCTTCCTTGTATGTGTTCTGGCCAAGGACCGCTTTTTTCGCGTTGTACCATTCGCTTGAGTGCAGTTTTGGTTTTGTTTTCCCTGGGTGGCATCCAAGAGGGCAGAGTTGGTATCCTAGTTTGTCAGCCAGTTCAACCAAATCCTCGACATGCTCAAGGAACTCATTGGCTGATTCTCGGACTGTCCGTTTCTCTTTTGCGCCAAGCTCAATCATTGATTTGGCGATTTCTTTTCTGACGAATTTGCTGAGTTTGGTTCCTTCAACAGCTTTCAGCAAATCAGGGGCTCCGTCAACAAGCTTTCCCTCGCTGTTTAATGTGAATAGCTCAATCTCAAGTCCGTACATGGACTTCCTTCTAAGGGCCATGGTTTACAGTACCTCAGAATCTTTAAAAGATACATAGAAGTTGGAAAAAATGGGAAAAAAAGAGATTATTGGCGGGGTTTGAAGTTGCCAAAGCGTTTCTTCAAATCCTTCAATGTGTTATGCCAGCGGGCATTTGCCTCATGCTTCTGATGTGCCGCTTCTTTGGCTGATTTTCCAGCACCACCATTGCCAGACATCGGAGTCACGCCAGTGATGAAATTGTTCTTGAGCGCCTTCTCGCAGCTCAATGGAAGCCACTGCGGCTCTTCAAGACCTGGAACTTCAACCAACCCATAATTCGTGTAATATGCTGGTTTACCGTCTATCAGGGCAACTCCGCAGTTCTGGTAGATGATGTCGCCGTTTTCATCATAGATGGTGTCATCATCCGGTACGTCCAGTACTGATTCCTGGCCGCCAGAATATCCGCGCACAGTGTTGTTGATGGCATATTCATCGAACAGGTAGGTAAGGTTGGCCTGTGTCTTGGCGATATTATTTCCTGAGAATTCATTGCCAGAAAGATATCCATACTCTGAGCCGGCCGCAAGGAAATCAACATCGGCTTCGCCAGTGAGCTTGTTCTGCCCTATAAAGGAGTTGGTGTGGCCAAACAAGAACATGCCGAACCTGGAATGGCCAGGGCCGATCATCTCAATGTCATTACCTGTCACGACCGCGCCAGTCATGTTGTCAACTTCGATGCTGCCGAAGGTGTATGGATTGTAGTCCTTTATCTTGTTCTTTGTTATTGTTGTCTTGGAAGTCCCAAATTCGCCGGACCAGTGGACATCTGATACCCAGATTGCGTTGCCGAACCCTTCTCCCCCAAGCGGCTGATCTGATATCTCGAAATAATTGTCTGTAATGAGGGTGGTTCCGTAATTTGATTCGCTGCTGATTCCAAATCCGGGAAGGTTGATGCACTTGTTCCTGGTTACGAGGGCGTTGGCGGACATCAGCATCATCCGCAGGGCAAAGGTCGCGCCCCTCCAGCCGGCGACTTCTGGGAGGTCATCCTGAGGATAGGATCGAATCTGCGCACAGACTCCATATGGGACGCAGTAGGGCTCTGTGGCCATGGTCGAGACGTCTTTCACGACATACTGGATGTATTCTTTTGTTGGGTCGCACTGGCCAGCCACTTCCAGGCTTTTCACTTCGACCTCCCTGATTTTGCCATCGAAGACGTTGTCTGATACGACAATATCTCCACTGTGGAGGTCTTTTGCCAGTACGGGGATGGTCGAGTTGCCTGAGGATGGCACGATGATTTGGTATGCCTCAGGGTGATGGACACCTACGAAGCTCTCGAATGGTATAAAGGTATAGTTGGTCAGGCTGTAGCCCCTCATATCTCCGAAAGTGTTCCCTTTGATAGTCAGTTTTGTCGAGGCCGTACAAAGCAACGTGCCCGCCAGGGCTTCAGAGAACTTCAGTCCCTCTATCTTTATATCAAGCTTCTTCTCAGGGTCGACATAACCGCCGAAGGGTGCGTTCGGGTCCTCTGTCCAGCGGACTGATTCCCATGGGAAGTTCAAGATTGAGTCAAAGAAGAAATCATAATTGAATTCTGTTGGATATGTGCCTATGGTGAAGGTATATACACCGCCCAAGACAGTTGCGTTCTCTCCAAGCATGTTTACAGATTGTTTAATGAAAATCCTCTTGTCATTTGCCCCATAGAACATGACCGGGATTTTCGGCATGTTCGGATTGAGGGGGAAAAGGTAGATTGGATTCCCTTGACCATCGTCTAAATGCGGACTGATTGCCCACCCGTTGTATTCGCAATATGTCGTGGCATTGCCAGGAATATAATACTGCGGAAGGCCGAAGTATGGGCCATACCAAGGCTTATTGGGCTGTGTGACATGGATACCGTTCTGGTCATATACAAGCTCTCCATTGTCATTGAAATCAGAGAAGTGGAATGTTCCTTTGAGTTTTACAGTTCCTCCTTCTGCGACATTGTCAACTGCCCACTGGAGATTCACTGAATCCTGGGGATTTGATGAGACTGCGTTCACTACAATCTCGCTTTCGGTTCCTCCACCAGTAGCAGGATTTCCTCCGCTCAGTATGTTCTGCGGGTCAGGGTTATTCACGCCAACTCCGGCATGTGCTGTTTTACTAAGGCCAGCTGCAGTCGCTCCGAGCGCAGCTGCGCCAATACCAACAGTTTTCAGAAATTTTCTTCTAGTGATTTTTGCCATAAGAACTCCCGCTATTTTCAAACCACTTAACAATTATAAATATGGTATATGTGCCCGCATGAGAAACTCTCAAAGATTCTCAAGCTTGGAAGGAAGTTCTGTTATGCTGCTAATCTCAATGTCAGCCTCAGATTCGCGCCGGAGCGAGCCGTATTTTGCCCAGCAGCTCATCATGCCAAGCTCTTTCGCCCCCTTGATATCACGGTCTGGATTGTCTCCTACAAACAAACAAGCGGGGGCGAGAATGTTCAGTTTTTTCATAGCAAGGTAGAATGGGGATGGGTTTGGCTTCTCCTCCATTGTGTCATCCTTTGTTATCACGTAGTGGAATTCTTTTTCCAATCCAGTTAGCACCAGCCTCTGCCATGCCTTGTTCCTTGGCGCGTCAGTCACAACCGCAAGCTTGTACTTCTGCCTGAGTTTTTCAAGGACAGGCTTTACCATCGGGTATGGCCTCAGAACGTCGAATTTTCTTCGGAGGTAAGCGAGAATCGCAGCCTGCTGAATCATCTCAGCCTCATTGATTTCAAGGTTGAATGGGCGAATGACATCGCCGAAAGTCTTCTGGTACTCAATCCCTTTTTCATCATAGACAGAGAATATCTTGCCATAAGCGGTTATTTCATCAGTCGGGAGGCCCATCTTCACCATCGCTCGCGCGGCAGCTTTGGCAGTCTCCTTCTTGAAAGTAAGAAAATCAATCAGCGTGTTGTCAAGGTCAAATATCACAGCCCTGATCATGATTAGTTATCCATGCGGAATGTTTTAATCAATCCCTGCCATCCTGCGGACATCATCAAGGAACATCTTGGCGGTCATGTTTCCTGTTTTTGCCTGCTCAAGCATCATTGCGCGAAGGTATCTTCTTGATTCCAATGAAACCCCTGAATCATCAAGCCGTATATAGGCAGACCAGAGGCAGGCAGCCACTGTCTCCCTGAGCTGGGGTATCTTCATCAGAAGGTCCACATCGCGGAAATTGGCTGATACCCAGTAATGCTCAACAAGGCCCTCAAGCGCCACATGCCTTATTGTCTCATCATCATTCATAAGCGCCTTCTCAAGGCCTTTGACTGCCTTTTCTGTTCCGATTTTTGATGTCAGGGCATGTGAGAGCACGAGCACCGCCTCAAAATGCGCATCCAAATCTTCGCCTGTAACTGCCAGTGCATAATGGTCAAGAAGCTCTGGCTCTTCCTTGAGTCTCCTTAGCGCTCCAAGCGCCTTTTCCGCTGCTCCGACAAGTTTGTGGGCAGTTTTATCATTTCCAATCCTCTCGCTTATGATTGGCATTGCCTGGTTCAAAAGTGAAAGTTCCCTTGCCGGGCCTTCGGCAAGAATCTTCTTTTCTGAAAAACCGCCAGCACGCGAGGGGACCGGGGTTTTCTTTTTCTGCCTGCTCATCCTAAAGAACCATGTTGAGGGGCATTTATAATTATTATTTGCGTTCTGGTGGTAATGGAAGTCCAGGACATCGTCCGCACAGCGGCAGACCTTCTATTGCTCCTCTTAATAGGGTTCCTGGCGCTTCAGCTTCTCAATGAGCCGGAGATTAAGTCATTCACCCCTCCAGCTCCGCCTCCGCCAGTTGTAATCTCTCCAAACTTCCCTCCAGACGGGGTTCTTGTTGCTGAAAATACTACGATGGAGAACGGGGAAAAGACCTGAACTTAAGTTCTCCATACGCAGCCATGGAAAAAAATATCTTTGAGCTTGTGAATGATGAACGTCGAGGAAGAAGGAATCGAAGAACTTGAATGGAATGTTGAGATTGCATCTGTTGCAAGGGAGCACAGTTTTAATCTTGCTAAGCAGAACGCCCCCCTGACAGAGCGTGACCTTCTTTGCTATTATCCTTTAGTCCACCATGAAGGATTTGACTTTGGAACCTATCACACTGACCGGCTTGAGAACAAATCAATATTCAATTTCGGATTGTCAGGTGAAAACATATTCCTAGCTTCTGCCTGGAAGGCAAGAAAAACCTTTGATGCTATGATGATGTCTGCAGCGAGGAATTCAGCCAGCCAGAAGGGCCTGAGGCCGCTCTTGAAGAGCTTGAAAAAAGAATCAACTACACAAAAAACATGACCCGTGTAAAATGGCTCTTCACATTCGCAACAAGGGCTGAGATTGAGGAATCCATTGTTGAGGGGTGGATGGATAGTGAGGGGCACAGAAAGAACATCCTCAAAACAAATTACACTGAAACCGGGGTCGGGATTGCCAGGATAAACGACTTTTTCATAGTGACCCAGGTTTTCATCGAGGCAGTCCAGTGCGGATATAAAAATGGCCCATGCTGTGAGGATGAGGGGTATTATCCCTACTGCTACTCCCCAATGGAATGCTTTGCCGACATCTGCATTGAGCGGAACACATAAAAACAGGTTTATACATATTCAATAACATATATTTCAGAGGATTACCAATGGTACTGAAAAATTTCTTCAGGGAAATGTCAAGAACATACAAGCTTGTCAATGAGCGTGAGCAGGAACTCGCGTTCAGGAAGCTTGAGCCTGACCGGTGGCTCCCGGCCCCTGTTGACTTCGGCCCTTACCGAATTATCTTTTCCGAGAGAATATACAACGGATTTCTGGCAAATGTTTTCACTGGCGGAAAGCTTCTTGGAATAGTGAAGGTCACCAGATTTATGGAGCGCGGTGTCAAGGGCCCGGGCGAGAAGGATGAACTGAGACTCAAACTCGCCCTTGGAGACTTGGGAGTAATCCGTATGAGCCAGATAGAAAATGATGAGCCAGAACCCAAAGAGTAATTTTATAAGAATAGCCTACTTATTTTCTAATTAGAAAAATATTTCGAATCTTAGAGGTAGATATGTATGAAGATAGATGAAAAAATGCAGGATGCTTTGAACAAGCAGGTAAATCGGGAATTTTTCGCAGCGTACCTTTATCTTTCAGCGGCCGCTTACCTTGACGCAGAGAACCTCTCAGGGTTTGCAGCATGGATGAAACACCACGCCGCAGAAGAGCTTACCCACGCACAGAAGATATTCGATTATATCCAGAGCAGAGGCGGAAAGGTAACCCTCAGCGCAATTGAGGCTCCAAAGACCGAGTGGGCGTCAGTGACCGAAGCGGTCTCAGATGCATATCAGCATGAACTCATGGTCACAAAGATGATTGACGATTTGGTCGAGCAAGCAAGAGCGCAGAAGGACAACCCGACAGAGGCTTTCCTCCAGTGGTTTGTGACTGAGCAGGTGGAGGAAGAGGAAATCACACTCGCACTCCTTGAAAAAGTGAAGTTTGTCGGCGACAACAAGGCCGCTTTGCTCGCACTTGACCGCTCACTGGTTCCAGCGAAACATTAAAAGTTGTAATGTTACAACTATTATGTATATGAACCAAACATCAAAACCACTTTCAATCAGCGCCAGAACCGGCGCTTTCGTTAGGGGAATCGTTGGAAAAGGCCCCCTGGTAGAAGTTGCCAGAAAAGGGCTTTCCAGCAATGTTCCTGATAAAGATGCTGAGCAGTATGCGAAAAAACTAATCTCACACGCAGGCCCAGTCGAACTTTCAGACATGCTCGCAAATGGGGAAGTGAAATCAAAGAAGGGCCAGGAAATCATTGCCCAGGCTTTGCTTACAGAGTGCAGTGTGACTGGAGCAAACGAAGGATTTTCCCTTCTCGCAGAAGATACGCTCACTTCAGGTAATGTCGAATCTGAAGAGGCTCAGGAGATGCTCGCAAGCATGCTTATGACTGTGGTCACTTCCAGGATGGAGGATTCATCTTTCGGATTTGAATCAGACGAGGCATTCAAAATCTGGAAAGCTGGAAAAGTAACCTCTGAGAAGGCAAAAGAGCACCTTGCCTGGTGCATCCATTACAATGGTACTGTTTCCCAGGCAGTCGAGGTTTTCAAGCTCGGCCCTCTTGGCGTAACTGCGCAGATGTATCTTTCCAAAAAAATTTCTTATGAAGGAAAGCCAGTCCAGTCCTACGAGGCTCTTATGAGCGGCAATGCCAGTTTTGATGTGGCGCAGATGCAGTTCGCCTCAGTGATTTTGAGGAAAGGGACCCCGGCAATGGCAAGGACAGCCTTGATGAGTGATGTTGTTACTGACCCGGAAGCAGTAGTCTTCCTTAAGCAGGCATTGAAAGGCTAATTCGTTTTTTCTGTTTTACAGGGCAGAGCGAGCCCTGAGGAACTGTATTTCACACAGCCGCTTTCTCCCTCCGCGCTCATTTTGGCGCGCTCATGGGCCTGATTGTAAGCTGCCAGAGTCCGACCCCCGTCGCTTTTGTCAAGGAGCAGACCGAACCTCTTTCGTTCTGGCTGAACCAGCCTGTTTTCCTCCCACTTCAGTTTTTTCGTTTTCATGATTAGTAGGGGCCTTTTTCCTGAATAATAAAGTCCTTCTTTAGTCTAAAAACAAGATTTGAGGGCAAAGGAAAGGGCCAAGTGCCCCAAGGCCCGTTTCCCTGCCCCAAATGTCAGCATCCTGGGCCGACCCATGCCATGCTCATTACCATGCCCTTTGGCAAAGCCGGCACATATCTTTTTGGCTCTTCTGGAAGAGGCAGCTGCTCTGCCATGATGGCAATGCTCTTTGCCTGATTGCTATTCAGGGCAAGATACGGGACCACGCTGGTGCCATACAAATCATCCGGCGCCCCAGCGTTCTTCTCGCTTGAGATTCCGCCTATCATGCCAGGGGCTCCAGGGGTTTCCCTAATCCAAAGGATTTGAACGCCCTGCTCCTCAAGGTCCCTCCTTTCTGCTATTGTAAGGGTTTCCTTGCATTTTGCAAGCACTTTCTTATCATCAGGCTTGGCGTTTGCCTTCACAGTTATGTTGTCCAGGAGGTAAAGCCCTGTCTTTGACATCTTCCGATCAATAACTGCTACATCAGCTACATTCGTTACCTTCCTTACGCTTGCCAGTTGCGGAAGCCTAGGCGCCGCATCTTCCCTTCTCATCGCTACCATGCATAGTCGTCTCATTCATAACACCTCGCCTGCACTGCTCTCCAGATAGTCATTCTTGAGACTCCGTAAATGCGTGCTAGCTCTCGCAGAGAAATAGATTTGCTATAGTATATTTCTAGTAATTCCTCGAGCCTTTCTCCCTGAATGGAGTTAGGTCTACCGACTCTACAATTCGTTTTTTCAGAGTTCAAGTCCCCTGAAAAGTACATCCCTTCCGTTCTTGTACATCACATACACCTCCATAGTTGGTAACACTAGTTGCTCGGTAAAAATTTATAAAAGAGTGTAACAATTATCGAAGAAGACCGAATGACGTCCTTGTTTGCGGAAGGTTGCCAATCAGCTTCTCCTTATCCACTGTACATATGGTCAGGCTCTTTTTAGGATTAAATCTGCGAACAGCAAAAATCACTACCCGCTCAGTAGATGTCAGGAATTCAACAAAACTAGCTTCTGGCATGGTTTCAACCGTTGGTTCAGAGGCTTTTATGATTGGAATCTGCAATGCTTTATCAAGACCATCATTTAGGCTGGGCAATTCCTGCATTGGCCCCTCTTTCCTGCTTACAATGCCATAACCCCCTCTAAGGGATCCTCCAGCATTAACAAGATTATCTACAATGATTTCAGTGATTTTGAATCCTGATTCAGTTAGATAACTGACTGCATTCTCTTTCCCATGCAATCCTGCTGGAGTAGTGCTCATTGCAAAAATGCCTCTCTCAGGGCTGTTGGCAATGCAGAGGCTACTCTCAAGACCAATGAATATGCGTGCTATTTCGCTTGGTTCAAGGCTCTTTCTCAAGTTGATGAATACTGTGCACATGAATCCAGCATCATAGTCTGATTGTGCATTTGCAACGAAATCCCTTACGTCCTGGTTTACGACGTCAATATTGCCGTTTCCATTCTTTACACGTAATGAAAACTGTGAGATGAAATCCTTGGAATCAAAGCCATTCTCTGCCAATTCCCTTCTTCCTTGTTCAATCCTTTCTCTTGCTACCAAGTCCATGTTGGGTCTTGGACTGCCATCATTATTGATATTTGTGCATTCTTTTGCTACTTCGGAGAGTTCCAATGGTCTGCCTGACTTTGCCTTTTCGATCATAGAGCAAACTTTCGCACTTGAATCAATTGCAGTGACACTGGTCCTTTTCATTGCTGATGCGTAGAATGGTTCAAAAGGCCCCGGGCCGACTATGAAGATATTCCTCTTTATCTCCTCCACCATGGGGTTCTTCCCAAGTATTCTTCTATATAGTCCGCTGTTCCTGCCAACATATGTGAATGTTGATACCCGTTTGAATTCTGAAAATCCTTTTTTCATCTACCCACCATGGTTTTATGTTGTCTAATATGTGGTGGGGTGATGTTTTAAAACCTTAACGGAATCCGCCCCCTCCTGAGGAGCCTCCTCCGCTGAAGCCTCCGCCGCCTCCAGAACTCCAGCCGCCTGATGAGCGGTTTGAGAATCCCTGCCTGTTTCCGAAAGTCTTTAGGTTGCTTACCCCTCTTGCCGAAACGAATACCGGAACGCTTGCTGCGCGGATGTTGTCAAGGTTCTCAATATTGTGCAGTGTTATATCATCAAGTTCTGAAAGGTGTTTTTTCACCTTGTCAGCTAACCCAAGGGCAGTGGCATAAACAAGTATGCTGCCCCAGATTGCTACAGACGCTGGCGGGTATTCCTTTATCCTGCTTGATTTGAGGCCTCTTGCAAACGCGTCCCACTGCTCAAATTTCTCCTCGTAGCCAGCAGGGGCCCTTGGCTGCAGTACCTTGTAGAGTGAGTATCCTCCGAAAACAAGGAAAGCGCTGATTAATCCAAGTATGTAAGCCACTTCGGCATAATTCTCAAGGTCAAGGTAATATGACAAGCCGAAAAGGGCGTCGATTCCTGAGCACATGAAAAGGAAAACCAGGGCAAAGAAACCAAATGTAATCAGGAGTCCGGTTTTCGTGCTTGCTGAGGCCGCATCATCCAGCAGACCTTTTGTCTTGAGTATATCATCAATCTCTGAGTTGAACTTCTTGAGCGCTATTGGAACATGGTGGCCCTTTGCCTCAGTTTTGCTCATGCTTTTCAGTTTCTTGGCCATGGCGTCGAGGTCGACCTCTTTCCCCTTTTTGAACAGCATGTCCATGACTGCCTGCTCGTGAGGCCTGAGTCCAGTCGTTTTCTTCTGCATCAATATTGTGCGCTCCCTCTTGATATCCGCTGAGCTCTCCCCTTTCTTCTCCAGTTCAACAATATCTATGAATCCCCGGTTTATCAGGTCAATCAGGGTCGCTGCGAGAATGTCCTTCTCTGATTTTTTGTTGGCAACTATAGCCGCAACTTCAACAGGGCTCTCCTTGCCAGGCGGAAGGATTGTCTCAGGCAGCTTGTTCCTCTTCTTTTTTACGAACATGTAAGCTGCGCAAAAGAATGCCAGAATGACAAGAGGGAAACAGATGCACTGCCAGTCCCCCCCAGGGACAAGAACAGCTTCTGAGCCATAGCTTTTCCTCTCATCAGTAAGAATATCATATGCAGAGCCGTTGACAATATTTGTGGTGTTCACAGAATCCTTGTCAAAGAGGTAGCACCCTCCGACATAATTGCCTGAAGGGACATTGTCAATAGATGTCACTATGCTCAGCTCCTCTGTGGAGGCCGTCCCTTTTTTCTCAGAATAAATCTCAAAATGCATGGTCTTTCCGGAACTGGAGTTTGGCAGCGTCATGCTTGAAGAGAATTTCTTCGCAGTTGCCTGCCAGTTCGCGCCAAAGTGCTCATAGCAGACTCTTGCAAAGTCATTGAAGATTTCTGCCTTGTCCTTGATTGTGTACTTCAGTTCAACTACATTCTTTCCCTTGTAGGTGTCTGTCCAGTAGATTTCGACTTGCTCACTATAGACTTGCGTCCCGGAATTTGCAAGGGCGCCATTGACATAAACGCTCTCA
This sequence comes from uncultured Microcaldota archaeon, assembly GCA_963791815.1. Taxonomy (GTDB): domain Archaea; phylum Micrarchaeota; class Micrarchaeia; order Anstonellales; family Bilamarchaeaceae; genus Bilamarchaeum. The sequence continues at coordinate 62,820 of CAWBTT010000005.1, forward strand.
AGTTCAACCGAAGATGTTGAGGGCGCGTCGGCTGGCCTAATCGAACGGAATCCTTCATTGAACTGCTCCTCAAGAACAAATGTCATGTTCTCAAAAACTTCCAAGTCACCATTAGGAAGGACCTTCACATCACTCTCATATGATTCAATCGTGAATGCGAATGATGCTGACAATAAAACCAGGAAAAGGAAAATGCTCTTCATGCATGAATTCCATACGCAATTTTTTTATTGGTTGATGCTGTAAAAGTTAATATGAAACTGCCCCTGATATTATTAATTTTGTTCACGGCCTCCTTTGCGCTGGATGTCCAATTCTTCTATGGCCAGGGGTGTCCGCATTGCGCGGCCACTGCCGAAACCCTTGATGGTTATGCCGAGGAATACAACCTGAGCATCTCAGAGCACGAGGTATATTACAACACTGGTGAGAGGCAGTCATTATTCTCATATTATGAGATGTTTGGCATTGACCCTGCAAAGGGCGGTGTTCCGACAATCATTATGGACAATGTCATGGTAATTGGCGGATTGAAGGATACGCAGTGGGAGATGCTTTTTGATGATTGCAAAGATGGTTGCCCATCAGTAATCCTCTCAGTCAACAATTTCAATTTAAGCGATGGGGAAGAATCAAGCCATGAGGGAGCGCAATCAGATCCGATTCATGAGAAGGATGATAGTGCTGCGCTTACACTTCCAGTACTAATAGGAGCAGCAATCGTGGACTCGGTGAACCCATGCACAATAGCTGTCATGGTGCTCCTTATAGGTGCTGTCATGATGTCCAAGGGAAAACAGAGCGCTCTTGTTTCAGGGATGATTTTCACTTTAGTCATTTTTCTTATGTACATGCTTTATGGATTCGGGATAATGAAAGCAATCACGGCATTTGAGCTTACCAATCTGTTCTATCTTCTGGTGACAATCGGAGCTTTTGCCCTTTCTATTATGGAGTTCAACGCGTATATCAATTACAAGCCAGGGTTCATGGCAGTCGAGATGCCCATGTGGCTGAGGCCACATGCAAAGAAAGCGACTTCTGGCGCAACCTCTCCAATAGGTGTTGCCGTTGCGGCGGTACTTTGCTCGCTTTTCCTGCTCCCATGTTCGTCAGGGCCATATCTCCTTGTTCTTGGGATGCTGGCAAAGGCAGCGACAATCCAGACAATCGGCTATTTGGTCCTATATAATCTTTTCTTCATCCTTCCAATGGTTATCATCACAGTTGCCATCCACATTGGAAAGACTTCTGTCGAGCAGGTCGGAGAGATGAAGGAAAAGTACATCAGGCAAATCCACCTCTTTTCAGGAGTAGTGCTTTTCCTGCTCTTCCTTCTGATGCTGGGGCAGCTACTTGGCTATTTCTAGCCAAGGCATTTATTTTTTCTTATTGAAGTGGTCAGTATGAAGAACATCCTTGCGTTTCTGCTTGTTTTTTCACTTTGTTTTGCTGTTGATGTGGAGCAGTATTACGGAATCGGTTGTCCGCATTGTGGGGCAACATATGTTCTCCTTGATGGATTTTCTGAGGATTACAATCTAAGCATAATCCGCTATGAGGTCTACCAGGACAATTCGAACCGGGAAATGATGTTTGGAAGGTATGAGGATTTTGGGCTCGATGTTAGGACTGGTGGAGTCCCAACAACGATTCTTGATGGAAAAACATTCATAATCGGAGAAATTGGCGAGGCTGACTTGAAGGTGATTCTGGATGAGTGCAAAACTTCATGCCCAAAGAAGACTGTCCGTCATGAGAGTTCTGCTTTGCTTGAAGGTGGTGATGAGAGCCTGCTGACCGTCCTTATCGGGGCAGCGATTGTCGATTCGATAAACCCATGCACAATAGCCGTGATGATACTTTTGATAGGTGCTGTACTCTACTCAAAAGGGAGGCGCAACGCACTGGTTTCAGGGCTTCTTTTCGCATTCACAATCTTCATCATGTACATACTCTACGGTTTCGGCATTCTTCATGCGATATCGACCCTTGAAATGACGCGCATCTTCTATAGCGTTGTTACTCTCGCTGCTTTTGTCCTTGCTCTGATGGAAATCAGGGCATTCATTGACTACAAGCCAGGGATGATGGCAGTTGAGATGCCAATGTTCCTCCGTCCTCACGCAAAGAGAGTGACTTCAGAAGCGACATCTCCATTGGGAGTAGTAATAGCAGCAGTATTCTGCTCACTGTTCCTGATACCCTGCTCATCAGGCCCTTACCTGATAGTCCTTGGAATGCTTGCAAAAGCAGCCACTTTGCAGACAGTGTCCTACCTCCTGCTCTACAATTTCATCTTCATCCTGCCAATGCTTATCATTACAGTGATGATATTCTTCGGCAAGACAACTGTTGAGAAAGTCGGGAAGGCAAAGGACAAGTACATTAGATATATCCACCTGGTTTCAGGGATAATCCTGTTCCTGCTATTCTTCCTGATGGTAACAGAGCTCTCAAGGATTTTCTAGGGCAGAAACCGCGCGCTCAATGAACATTTTCCGAAAGCTCTCATTTTCTATTTTTTCAATTCCGGATTCGAGGAAGCCGCGGGCTATCATCCTTCTTGCTTTTTCCCTTGAGACTCCCCTTGACATCAAATAGAATATCTTTTCCTCGTCAATCTGGGAAACCGTTGCCGCGTGGGTTGACTGGACATCATTATTCAGGATTTCCAGCTCCGGATTGGCCTCGGCATGGGCCCCAGGATTCAATAGCATGACATTCTCAGTGAGTTTTGATTCTGCCCCGCCGCCGCTTTCAGCAACCCTTATCATCCCATCAAGACGGACAACGGCATTATCCTTCACAATTCCTTTTACCACTATGTTGCCCTTAGTTCCCTTGCCAACATGCTTGATTTCAGCATCAAGGTGAAGTTCTTTTTTGTCCCCCTCAATAAAAATGTGCAAATCATAGGCCTGCGAACGTGAGCCTTCAAGGATGTTCTCGACTTTGCCGTCTCCTTTTGAGAGCCAAAGGGAGTGGCAGCGCATTATGGAATCCTCGCCCACGTGGTTGGTTTGGACCACGCTGGCCTCTTTCTCCTGGAACACGTAACTCTCAACAAGGCAGTTCTTGCCAATCAATAATTCGATTTTTGATTTGCCAGCGGGCCTGATAATGACTGAGACATCAGAATTATCTTCAATTGAAAGCTCTGTGCTTTCACTGAGTTCGAGTCTGGCCTTTCCACTGGCAGTAAGCTTCTTCATTGTGTAAAATCACGCACTTTTAGCTTAAAAACTGTTCTTAAGTGTTGAAAAAGGGAAAGAAAGGGTTAAAAAACGATTGTTATAAATTATGGTTATGAATCAACGCAAAAAAGGCAAATTCTCATCTGATTCTACAGTTTCAGCAAGGCTGGCAGACCCGGCGCTAAGCAAACTTGCGCCGTTTTCATCAGAAAAACTGCCAAACCTTCAGAGAAGGTTAGCATCCTGCATCATGATTCAGAACGATGCTGGAATCAATTACTCGAATTTGGTAAAAAACCTTCGGGGGATGACCCCAATAAGCGTTCAGGGCAGCACCCTGGTAGCGCTCCGGACACGCTCAAGTCTTTTCGTATTGACAAATTCTGCTCCTGAATCACTCTATGATAATGCCCCAGGCCTCATGAGCGTTGATTTCAAAAGGCGCTGCACAGTAAGCCGTGAGGATGGCAAGTGCATGTACCTTTGCATGATTACTTCGGCAGAACTCAATCAGATACTGCGCGTTGCATCTCAGGAAAAGGCAACTCCCCAGAGTGTTGAGACAATAGTTCCAGGGCCTGATGATGTTGTAGGCTTTGATGACTTCCAAAGAAAGCTCGCGATCTGTGATTTAGTCATCTCCCCGAACCCTGAATTTGATGTTAAGAAATTTGCAGCTGAATTGAAATTTGTTTCACTCTTTCGTGACAAGGAGGATAACCAGTATTATCTTCTCATGTCAGGAAATGATGAAATCCCATACCGGATGTATGTCAACCAGGAGCACCTTTCGACCCTTGACTCGGTTGTCCTTACCTATAATCAGGATACCTGCATTCTTGTACCCGAAGAATAACACTTAAAATAACGTGTCGTTATTAGTATATTTATGGGAGGCATGAAACACAAACCCTCAAAGAGGGAAGACGACGCCACACTTTCTTTTGTTGTATCTGACCCAAAGATAGACAAGCTGAAATTCGGCAAGTCAGAACTTCACTTATCATCACTAAGGGAATATCTTTCAGGTTTCAGGATGCTTGAGAATAAGGATGGGCTTAATTTCGAGAACTTCAGGAACAATCTCAGGGGAATAGCATCATATGCTTCCAGTGAAGGTTATCTCGTCGTCCGAACAAGGTCAAGCATATTCATCATGTCCCATGACCCGAGATACGCAGATGGGGCCAGCATACTGAAAAGCTCCGATGAGCTTCTTTTCATAAAAAGGATAACTTCTGATGAACTTGTCAGGCTGATGCCTTCAGCAGCAAAACCGGATTCTTTTAGCCTAAGGAACCCCAATTCTACTGTTGATGTTGAGCATTTCAAGGAGATGCTCCTGGGAAGCGAGATTCAGAAAGGCTCATACTTTGATTTAGAGAGATTCGCTCAAACGATAGACTATGTCGCAGTTTTCTCTGATGAGAAGGACAGAGTACATTATATCCTTGCAGGAGCTGACAGCTGCGCATTCGCAATTTATGTGAATGCTGAACCTGGTGAAGAAAGCACTATAATGTGCAGGTTCAGTTACAAGGGCGATAATTGCACCCTAAGCAGAGAAGAAATAGTTACCTAGCCTACGGAGTTCTCAAGCTGGATTTCAATCAGCCTGTTCAGTTCAAGTGCATACTCCATTGGCAATTCTTTTGTGAAAGATTCCATGAACCCAAGGACAATCATCTTCATTGCCTCTTTTTCGTTAAGCCCCCTACTCATCAAATAGAATAATTTATCATCGGAGATTCTCCCGACCTTGGCCTCATGGGCTATTGTGGCAGTATCCTCATCAATCTTTATCGAAGGGTAAGTGTCTGACCTTGATTTTTCATCAAGCATGAAAGCGTCGCACTGGACAAATGATTTGCAGTTCTTCGCTCCTTTTAGTACTTTGAGCAACCCCCTGAATGTGCTTCTTCCCCCTCCCTGTGAAATGCTTTTTGAAATGATTTGGGATGTTGTCTCTGGTGCCTGGTGGATTATTTTGGCTCCGGCGTCCTGGTGCTGCCCCTTGCCAGCGTAGGCAACAGAAAGAACTTCCCCCCTTGCCCCTTTCCCTTTCAGAATTATGCAGGGGTATTTCATTGTCACCTTTGAGCCGATGTTCCCATCAACCCACTCAATCCGTGAGTTTTCGTAGCCAACTGCCCTTTTGGTAACGAGATTGTACACGTTTGAAGACCAGTTCTGTATTGTCGTATACCTGACATACGCGTTCTTCTTTGCAATCACTTCAACAACGGCAGAGTGCAAAGAGCCTGAGGAATAAATCGGGGCCGAACACCCTTCTATGTAATGGACTTTCGCACCCTCTTCAGCAATGATTAATGTCCTTTCAAACTGGCCGGCGTTCTTTGTATTAATCCTGAAATAGGCCTGAAGGGGAATCTTCACCTCGACATTCTTAGGAACGTAGACAAAGCTTCCGCCTGACCAGACAGAGGAGTTCAAAGCGGCGAACTTGTTGTCACCAGATGGGATGATAGTGCCGAAATATTTTTTCACAATCTCAGGGTGCTCTTTCAGAGCGCTGTCCATATCAGTGAAAATAACCCCCTGATCTTCCCATTCTTTTTTCAGGTTGTGATAAACAACTTCAGAATCATACTGGGCAGTTGCCCCGCTTAGGAATTTTCTTTCAGCCTCAGGAATCCCGATTTTGTCGAATGTTTCCTTGATTTCATCAGGCACCATGTCCCAAGTATCGACCTTCTCATCAGTGGGGCTGGCATAGTAGTGGATATCCTCAAAATCAATTTCGCTCAAGTCCGCTCCCCACCCAGGAAGTTTTTTCTCCCTGTATATTTTCAGGGCATTAAGGCGATAATCAAGCATCCATTTAGGTTCATGCTTAATTTCAGAGATGGTTCTGACTATTTTCTCATCAAGCCCTTTGCGGCGTCAAGTGCTTGTATTTAATATCATCTTTGAAGTTATACCTCTGGTAGTCAAAATCCATCAATTATTTGTTTGAGAGGAATGTTTAAATAGTTAGGCAAACCTAAATCGTTTGTAGTTTTTCAGGATGAGTGCCATGTTTGAAATAAGGGAGCTAAAAGTATCCATCGAAGATAAGGAAATAATCAGCGGGCTCAATCTCAAAGTCGCCCCAGGTGAAGTCCATGCCATAATGGGCCCAAACGGGGCTGGCAAAAGCTCACTGGCAGAGGCATTGATGGGCCACCCTTCAATCAATGTTCGGGGCAGCATACTTCTTGACTCTGAGGAAATAACTGGCCTTGCAGCTGATGAGCGGGCAAAGAAAGGCATGTTTCTTGCTTTCCAATCCCCTGAGGAAGTTGAAGGGGTAAAAGTCAGCAGCCTGATACGCAAGGTGAATGAGGAAAAGAATGGCAAAGAACCTGATTTGGATGCCATGATGGAGGCGCATCAGGAACTTGTGAAAAACGCAGAAAAGCTTGGCATGGACAAAACATTCGTAAGCAGGGAGATGAACGTCGGATTCTCCGGAGGGGAGAAGAAACGCCTTGAAATGGTGCAGATGATGTCCCTTAAGCCAAAACTAATAATACTTGATGAAGTCGATTCCGGGCTTGATGTTGATGGAATCAAGCTCATATCAGATGAGCTCTCAAAACTTAATGACGGCACAAGAAGCTTCATCATAATCACGCACTACCCAAAGATACTCAAATATATCAAGCCTGACCATGTGCATATACTTTCCGGAGGAAAAATCGTGAAATCCGACGGAGCAGAACTTGCCCATGAAATAGAGGAAAATGGCTATTCAAATGTGAAGTAATATGGACGCAGAAAAAATCAGGAAGGATTTTCCAATTCTTGAAAAAGTAACTTACCTTGACTCAGCAGCGACCTCGCAGAGGCCGAACCAGGTAATTGATGCTGTTTCTGACTTTTACAAGAACAAGAACACGAATGTTGAGAGGGGTCTCTACAAGCTCGCTGAGGAAGCGACGCTTGCGTATTCAGGGGTTAGGGAAAAAACGGCATCTTTCATCAACTCTGAAAAAAATGAGATAGTATTCACAAGGAACACAACCGAGTCAACAAACCTGGTGATGCGCGGCTGGGGAGAGAAGTTCATAAAAAAAGGAGACAAAATAGTAACAACCCTTCTTGAGCACCACAGCAACTTTGTTCCCTGGCAGGTTCTTGCCAAAAGGCAGGGCGCCAGTTTTGAAGTTGCTGGCATTGATTCTGAATGCCAGATTGATGAATCTGATTTTGAGAAGAAAATCAAAGGGGCAAAGCTTGTCGCAGTATCAGCAGCTTCAAACGTTACCGGAACACTTCCAAACATCAAGAGAATCTGCGCAATGGCCCAGAACGAAGGCGCGGTGTGCGTTGTCGATGCTGCCCAATATGTCCCATCGCATCCAGTCGATGTCAAATCAATCGGCTGCGATTTCTTGACTTTCTCAGGCCATAAGATGCTGGGCCCATTCGGCGCGGGAATCCTTTATGGGAAGCAGGAGCTTCTTGAATCAATGGACCCCTTCATTTATGGAAGCGAGATGATTCGCTCGGTGACTCTTGAATCTGCTGAGTGGAACGACCTTCCGCACAAATTCGAGTCAGGGACTCCTGATGTTGCCGCTGTGATTGGCTTTGGGGCGGCATTGGACTACCTTAATGCCATTGGGATGGAAAACGTCCAATCACATGAGGAAGAGCTCGCTTCATACCTTTACAAAAGGCTCAGCGAGGTTGAGGGGATTGAGATAATCGGCCCTGAGAAAAGGGCCGGTTTAGTAGCATTCACATTGGGAAAAGCGCATCCCCATGATATAGCAGCAATGCTTGATGAAGATAATATTGCAGTCAGAAGCGGGCACCACTGCGCAATGCCATTGCATGAAAAACTTGGAATCCCTGCGAGCACAAGGGCGAGCGTCTACATCTACAACACAAAACAGGAAATAGACAAACTGGCAGAATCTCTTGGGAACGTGAGGAAAGTTTTCGGGTGAGACTATGGGCAGTTCAACAATCCAAAAAATGATATTTCTCATGCTCTCGGTCCTGCTGGCCTCCCCTTCCCTTGCCATTCTTGCATATGTCCCATTCGGCTTCCTTTACGGTTCGGATTTGGCCCTGCTGATTGATGCAAACATCACGAAAATCATCTTTACACACGCAGGTGTCGCGGCATTTGCCATTTATTTCCTTGGCTCGGCCACAAAGAACAAGACCTATGGAATCCTAGTGGCGCTTTTTGTTCTGGCAATGGCCTTATTTGTCTACTCGCTGACGCTCATAGGTTTGGAGTTCTGCCTGCTCTCATATTCTGCCAACATCGCGCTTCTCATACTGGCTTCGGTATTGGTAGTCACGAAGTCCAGGGGTGATTGAATGGAAGAAATCTATCAGGAGTTCATAATCGAATTGTACAAGAACCCAAGGAACAAGGGGACTATTGACAATCCCGACCTGAAAGCCCAGCTCTACAACAAGAGCTGCGGCGACGCGATTACATTGTTCATCAAAACAGAAAATGGAGAAATAACAGACGCAAAATTCATGGGGGAAGGCTGCGCCATTAGCATGGCAAGTTCCTCACTGTTCACTGGGTTCCTCAAGGGAAAGAAAGTGGATGGATTGGAAAAAATAACCCGGGATGAAGTTCTTTCACTGATAAAAATCGACTTGTCAAAAAACCCCTCAAGAATGAAGTGCGCTCTTCTTCCTTTTGAAGCGCTGAAAAAAGCGATTAGACCCGAGTAATTCTGACTGCTTCCACAATGCCCTCATGAATATCTGTCAGGTCAATGCTCAGGTTATTGATAATCTGCGAGGCCATGTTGGTCGGTTTAATCTCATCAGCAAGGATAGTGCCAAGCGCGCAGACGCCTGCCAAAGCAAGTTCATCATCTGCCTTTGTATCGTTCCTGATTTTCTGCCAAAGCTCGCAAGCCTCAAGAATCGCTCCTGCAGGCCCATACTCATCAATAGTTCTTGATGGAATCCATTCAAGGATTGTGAGCGCCTCAAGAGTTTCTTTGTTTTCCCCGCGTCCAAAGAGTGTCTTAAGGGCGGCATGGGCAATGCCTTTGATATCATCATCCATTCCTTCAAGACCCTTCTCAAGCTCTGGGAGTTCTTTGTAGTATTTTACGTTCTGCTGGATTTCACGGCTAAACTGGGCAATCATAAAAGGCCTCTGGATATCCGTTCCCATGATGTCATCCTTCTTTGCTGCAGCTTCTTTTTTCATTGCCGCAGCTTCTTTTTCCGCAGCGGTCGCGAATGTAATCTCAGTCACAGCGTTCATGTATTCAACTGGCATATGTTCTTCTGCGCCAAGAACCAGCCTGAACAGCTTTGCAGCAATTTCCCGCTCCTCGTTTTCAAGCTGAGTAAGTACTTCCATTACCTCCATGGCAAGGTTTTCACGTTCAACAGCAGTCAATCTCTTGGATTCTGGATGGGATTTCAAAACTGATATTACTCTAGCCTCATCAACAGGAAGTTCCCCAACAGGAACTCCTTCCATTGAAAGAATCGCAAGGTATCTGGCCCGCTGAGAGATTGGCCTATCCTGGCCTCCGTCACGGTTTCTGAAATTCGCCTCTGTGCTCTCGCATTTTTTCTTCGTTACTGCTCTCAAGCTGGTCACCTGATTAAGATATAATTAATACAACACATTTTAAAAGTTATTACGACATTTATTAATACACATGGACCAGAAAAAGGGAGAGTTCAAATGCCGAAAAATAAACGGCGTTACAGATGTCAGGCTCAGGGACAGTGATAGGCTGAAAAGGGAAGTAATGAGGGCCTGGAAAAAACTTGCCCCAATGCTTGATGATTGCATCCCTGGCGAGCCTTCATTCAATGATTTGAAAATGGACCCGGAATTCAGAAGATTTGTCAATTCCCTTGATGGAGATACTGAATTGATTCTTCTGGTAAGTGCAAGGGACGGCGAAAACCTTGAGAAGGCAGTCGGGGTTGTAGATAGCAGCGGGTGCATCTGCGCAGCCATCCACTGGAAGGCGGATGATGACTCAGCCGAGTTCAAAGTGTTCAACTAAATCTTTTTATTGGTTAACTGGTTTCCCTGAAGCATGGCAAAGATTGACTGGTACAACGAATTTGTGGATCTTAAATACAAACCGGCAAAAGATGACCTTGTCTGTTTATTCTATTTCGAGCCAGATTCTGGCATAAGCAAAAAAGAGGCTGTTGGAAGAATAGCTTCTGAAAGCTCAACCGGAACCTGGACGACATTGTTCACGCTTCCCCCAAGGATGAAAAAACTCCAGGCAATGGCATTTGATATCGAGGGCAATTATGTCAAAATCGCATATCCAAGAGGGCTTTGGGAGGATGGAAATCTCTGCCAACTGCTCAGCGGGATAGCGGGCAACATCTTTGGCATGAAGGCACTCAAGAACCTGAGGCTAATTGACGTCACTCTTCCAAAATCATACATCAAACATTTCAAAGGCCCCCATTTTGGCAACGCTGGAATACGGAAGATGATGGGAGTGAAGAAAAGGCCACTGACTGGCGCTGTGCCAAAGCCCAAGATAGGCTTCAGCGCTCTAGAGCACGCCAAGATTGGTTTTGAGACCTGGATGGGAGGTTTTGATTTTGTCAAGGATGATGAGAATCTAACATCAACATCCTTCAACCGTTTCAATGACCGAGTAAAACTCATGACTAAGATGCGTGCGAAGGCAGAGAAAATCACCGGGGAAACGAAGTCTGCGTTCATCAACATCACAGCAGAAACTGAGGAAATGAAAAGGAGAGCAAAGCTCCTCTCTGACAATGGATGGAAATACTGCATGATTGATGTCGTTGTGACTGGCACTGCGGCAGTGCATACCATGAGGGATTACTGCTCTGACCTTGGGCTTGCAATCCACGCCCACAGGGCAATGCACGCATCATTTGACAGGAATCCAAAGCACGGCATGACAATGCAGTTCCTTGCAAAAATCAACAGACTTATGGGAGTCTCTCAAATCCACTCAGGAACTGCGGTTGGAAAACTGGTCGGCTCGAAGGACGAAGTCATTGCGATAGCAGACACTTTGAGGGAAAAGAAAGTCAAAGGAAGGAAGAAGATGCTTCTTGATCAGGACTGGGGAAACATAAAGAACGCCTTCCCAGTATCATCCGGAGGGCTTCACCCTGGCCTTGTTCCAGACGTCATGAAAATCTACGGAAATGAGCTAGTGCTTCTTGTCAGCGGAGGAATCCACGGCCATCCAAAAGGAACGAGGCAAGGCGCGATGGCGGCCATGGCGGCAGTCGAAGCGTCTATGGACGGACTCACGCTCGAAGAGAAGGCAAAGGAATCAAAGGAGCTTGCGCTTGCATTGAAGAAGTGGGGGCACCACCACCCGAAATAATCACTCATCAGAAAGGATTATCGGAGGGCCTCTGAATCCGCACTTCCTGCATCGGAACCTGGGGTCCATTCCGCCCCATAAAACAGTAAAATTGGTAGCGTAATCGCTGGCTTCAACAGGTTTTTGGCATCTGGGGCAGACCTTGATATCCATGATTCATTCTTGCACGGAAAACTAATAAGAGTGATTGCAGAATTCAGATAATGGAAAAAATATTTCTAGATTCAGAGCACGGCAAGGTCTGCGCGCTTATCAGCCAAGCGGGCAAATCAGTAGTTATCCTTGCCCATGGTTACCTTTCAGACAAGAACTCAAGGACAAACCAGGCCCTTGCAAAACTCCTCAATGAGGATGGGATATCAACAATATCATTCGATGTCTACGGCCACGGGGAAAGTGAGGGGGATGTCGAACATCTTACAGTATCAAAGGCAGCCTCAAGCATGCTCGCAGTATATGATTATGCGGAATCCAGATTCGAAAAAATCGGGATGTGCGGCTCAAGCTTCACAGGCTCTGTTACTTTGATTGCAGCATCAAAACGAAATCCTGATGCCTTGGCCTTGAAATGCCCGGTGTTCATGCCAAAAGAGCTTTGGGACTTCCGGCATGGGGAAAAAGGCATAAGTGAATGGAAGAATAAAGGGTATGTAGAGACCTGGGGAAGCAAATGGTACTTTGATGCTTATGAAGATGCGAAGCAGTATGATATGAGGGCAATTGCAGCCTCAATCAAGGCCCCGACCCTGGTTGTCCATGGAAACAAGGATGTCACAGTGCCAATCTCCCAGGCAGAAAACCTGGTATTCGGATTGGGCTCTGAGGAAAAGAGGCTCCTTGAAATCAATGGCGCAGACCATTTCTTCAAGGATGAAAAACATTTCTCCCTGATGGCAACTTCGATTTCAGGATGGTTTTCTGACCATCTCTCATAAAAGCTTTTTTTATCAATTAAAAATAATGGGAAAACTAATCAAAACGCCACAGCAGCTCAGGCGTCTCTCGCACGAATCCCATGCTTCGGAGAGAACTTCCTTTTCCTTCGCCTCTTCGTTTTCCCAGATGGATTACTGTTGAGGTTGAAAATATCCACCACAAATCAGAGCGTCTGAAGATATTCGCTGAACTCAGCCTTAAGCGAATAAAGACATATAAACCTTAGAAGCCAATCCAGCACTATGAAGGCCGTTTACGCTAAACTCGTCTACATTGGCGATGAGACGATACTCCCAAATGCTTACGTTGTTTTTGAAGGCTCACGAATTGCAGATGTCGTTATGAGCAAGCCTGACTGCGAAATAGTCGAGGAATATGAAATCATAACCCCAGCCCTAATCGACCCGCACAGCCATATCGGCGCCGGCCGCTCAGGGGAGCCGGATGATGAGACGGATATCAATGAGGAGATGGACTCTCTGCTCTTTGACCTTGAAGTCCTTGACTCAATCATAATGGAGGACAAGTCATTTGAGCATGCGGTTGAGCATGGGGTGCTCTATTCATGCGTCCTTCCTGGCAGCGGAAACATAATAGGAGGCAAAAGCGCGGTGATCAGGAATTTCGCTGACAACACAAAGGACGCTTTCCTTGCTCACGCGGGACTGAAATGCGCCTTTGGCTACAATCCCACATCGACTAGTGAATGGAAAGGGACAAGGGCAACTACCAGGATGGGGGCTGTCGCCCTGTTCAGAAGAGAACTAAAGAAATGCAGGATGTCAGAGAGGCTCATCAAAAGGGGAAAGAAGGATAAGGATGAGATTGAGCCTGGCCATGTCCATGTCTGTGACCTGCTTGAAAGAACCCAGTTTCTGCGTGTCCATGTTCACAAAAGCGATGACATATACTCAGTGATTCGTTTAGCCGATGAATTCAATCTCGATATAACGATTGAGCATGCAAGCGATGTCCACCTTCGGAGCACTTTCGAGGCATTGAAAGAAAGGAAAATTCCTTTGGTTTACGGCCCTCTTGATGCTTATCCATACAAGACAGAGCTCCGAAATGAGACCTGGAAGAACCTGAAGCATGTTCTTGACAGCGGGGTTGACTATACGCTCATGAGCGACCATCCGGTTGTTCCATCAAGAAATCTTTTCCTCCAGAGCAGGTTCATGCGCAGGCTTGGTGTCAGCAAGGCAGAGTGCATAAGCAGACTCACAAAATCAGCGGCAAAGATACTCCGGATTGATCAGGACCTTGGAACTTTGGAAAAGGGGAAGCTGGCATCATTCGTGTGCTGGAGCACTGACCCGTTCATGCTTGAGAGCCACCCGATATCAGTCTATGCTGAGGGGGAGCTTGTTTTCAAAGAATGAGCTTTAAATAAATTTCCCACAAACAACCACTGTGGTAATTTCATGCTAAAGACACTCAGATGCCCAAAGAGGCTAAGAGCCCATAAGGAGCTTTCATATAGACGCAGACGCATCCAATTGGACATAGGATTCAAGGATAACCTCCCGGCTTTCCTGAATGGGGAGACTGTCCGGAAAATCAACCTCGAGCGCTCCTTGGGCAGGGCCGGCCAGGCGAGGCTGATAGCTGGCATAGGGGCGGGCAATTCTGATTTCGAAGGCTTGTGGCTTGACATGACAGCTATCGCAGAAGGCTTCACCTCCAAGATGGCCTTCCAGGGATTTTACGGCAATGATGTGGTGACGTTCTCTGAGGTGCTCTCCAATCGTCTGGCAGAGACATATCCATGGGTCCCTCTCTTCCGCCGGAGCCTGCAGATATACCCGATAGCGCAGATAATGCTTGCCTACACCCAGGTGGAGGTCGAGAAGAGCGGATTCTATTATGCGGGCAGGACCCAGAGAAAGGAGGATTTCAGGGAGATACTCAATGCCGCCGGAGAGATGATGGTGCCTGGCAAGGTATTCGCGATAATCGCGGGCAGCCTGAGCGAGCTTGAGTTCAGGCCGCTCCGGCCAGAAGGACCCAAACCGGAAAGAGGATTCCAGGCGGGGCGGGAAGAGGATTCGGATGTCAGATGGATAAAAGGGGAAGGATTCGAAGGCTTCATAGTCGCGAGCTTGGATTCGACCTCATACACCTCTGTGCACGCGCACACCATGGTGCCAGGGAATCCCCGGCACGGAGGCCATATAGAGAACGCCCTTGTGGATGAGGGGGCAGAGATACTGCTCCTGAAGGCACATGAGATTCTCCAGATTCACTGCTCGTAGTAATCGTAGCTGCCAGAACTGTAGTCCTCATAGGAGTATGTTCCATCATCCACGCCAGTGCATCCTGCTGAACCCCAGCAGTCAGAACCCTCATAGTTTCCTGCTTCACTTGCGTAATACTCTGATTCTGCATTGCCACTGGAACTGTAGTAAGTGCCATCTTCTGCGTAGTATCCATCGCCAGGGTCTGTCATTCCACACAGGCCGCAGCAGCCGCTGAGCAAGAAAAGAGCCGCAACAATCCCTGCAAATAATTTGCCAAATGCCATGAGGTCTTTCAAGCGAGAAAAATTTTAAATGCTATTGACTATTTCGCGCCTTCTCTTGGCTGGAACTTTATTCATTATCTTCTTCTTGTCTTTCTCGTAATGGCCAAGCCCCAGTGTATGGCCTTTGTAAGTGACAATGACATATTTGGTCTTTGTCCCCAAATCCATGCCAATGTCAGAACCTGAGGCGAAAAGCTTTGCCTCATCCTCTTTTAGCCGCACAATGTTCTTCTTGGCCAGATGCCCGAAATTCTGAATGAAGGAATTGGTGGGATTGAATCCGAAATCGCAGGCCGCATACCCAAGTTCACCATTAAGCTCACTTTTTCGAAGCTCACCATTGCCTACGCGAACCCCTTTGGCATAGAACATTTCCACACCTTCTGGAAGTTCAATCTTGAAATGCTTCGCGGCGTATTTCTTGAAATTTTCCTCTTTATGTTTTATGAACGCCATTCAATCCCCCTTCCTGATTTTTGCTATGAAGAAACCCTCGCTCTGGAGGTGCTGCGGGTAAATCCTGTAGACCTTCTTGAACTCATCACCATAGTCGCTAAGCCCTTTCTCATGCGGAATCTCAAGATTCACATCAAGCAGGCTTGCAGATGGAACATTGTCAAGCAGTGTCTTCACAACCGCCTCATTCTCTTCCTTTGCGTATGTGCAGGTCGAGTAGACCATTTCCCCTCCCGGCTTAAGCGCATCATAAGCGCTGAAAATCATCTTCCTTTGCGTTGTTGAAATCATCTTGGAATGCTCAGGGGCCCATCTTTTGGCTGCTGAAGGGCCGCTTCCAAGGGCCGTACATGGCGCATCAAGAAGAACCTTGGTGAACCTCTCTTTCCAGTCAAGTTTCTTTCCATCTCTCATAGTAACGATGCAATTGAGCATGTTCATCCTGTTGATTGTTGAATACATGGCTGAAATTTTTTCCTTCTTGTAATCGTTTCCAACAAGCACGCCGCCATTTTTCATCAGCATTGCCATATGGGAGAATTTTGAGCCTGGAGCCGCAGCGACATCCAGGACTATGTCTTGCCCAGATGGCTTTAGGACTGTTGAAACCAGGATTGATGGCATGCTCTGGGGATAGATGTAACCAAGGAAATACTCCCAGGTTTTGCCTATCTCAATCTCATCAGTGAGTTCATAGGCAGCCTCATAGTATGGGCTCCTCTTGCAGGGGATATTAGTTGCAAATGTTTCGGCAGGGACTTTCAGTGTGTTGACCCTGAAGAAGCCCTTTTGATTGGCAAAGGCATCCAGGCAGGCATCACAATCAGTATATTGGGTGAGCCAGTCCCTGAACTGTTTCTCTTCCATGTCAGTGATTAGCCACATGAGGTCTTAAAAACATCTTCCTCAGGATGGCGCTCCTATGCTAGAGCTTCTGGAAAATGCCGCCCTCATCAAAATTCTTTGGCAAGCTGTGCCCTGGAATCTTTTTTATGTTAGCAAAACCCATGCCGGTAAGCTCACAGAGGATTGCGCAGTTCATTCCAAAGGCTATCCCTCCCTGCGGGACAACTCTCGATATTTCCTCAAGAAGCTTTTCAGCGTAAAGCTTTCCAGTCATTGTGTGTTCGTTAGCAAGAACGACATTGTCAATTGCGAGCATCACAATATTGGTGCTCTCATCCCGCTGCTCTGCAAGGAATCTCAGCATATCGCTATTCACATATGAGACATTAGGGAACGGTGGCACCGCTCTGGAGTAATCCCAATATCGGTCTACAGCGACATATTTACTGACCCCGCACTTCAATGCGAAATTAGCCATGACATCCGGTTCCCCTGCCCCGAGGTCAACCAGTTTTTTTCCTCCAAGGACCTTTGGGAAGAATGGGGAGAATTTCCTCAAGCTCATGAATGTATTTCCATAGACAACTGTCTTTGCAAGGGGAGATACCGGTGGCGCGGCCGCTCCACATGGGTTCCCCATCCCCTCTATTAGCGGCTCTATGACTTTAAGCTTTTCAGTTGGAATCGCCCGTTTACTTTCGCCTGGTTTTTTCAGTTGCCTCATTCTCCTACCTTTGTGAAAATATATCCTGGATTCTCGTAAACGCCCATAAACCCGAATCGGAGAAGCCTCTCGAGATTCGGGGAATTGACTCCAAAGGCTATCCCATTTGGCGGAACAACCCTTGCCATTTCAGATGCCAGCTCAAGCCCATACATCTCCCCCACAAACGCGTCTGGAGCAATCAGCATGCACCTGTCAATTGAATTCATAACAATGTGCGCGCTGCCAGCCCTCATTTTTGAGAGAAATAATAGGATATCCTCATTGAATGCCCGAATTGTGATTTCAGGGTAGCTTTCCCCGACAAAAGCATCAAGAAGCCCCTCTGCCCCGCGGTAATCAACATATCCATCAACAGCTATATATTCGCTCACCCCCAGCACCGCAGCCAGGTGGGCCATTGCCGTCAATGATTCGACATTTCCAGCGCCAAGGTCAATCAGTCTTCCCCCAGCTAATTTTTTCTTCAGTGTTTCTGAGGGTTCCTTAACGCGCATGAAACCTGTTTCATAGACAAGGCTTGGCGCAAGCGGGCTATCTGAAGGGGTGTCCCTTCCCCAGAACGCTTTCATCTTCTGGGCAAGTGACTCGTGTATTGCTGCGGATTTATTTGGGCTTTTTCGCAGTTCTAGTTCTGGTTTGGAAGTTCTTTTTGTGAGCATCAAATGTTATTTGTGTAAAAGTATATAAAAGGTTTATGCTGCTGCCCGCCGTCGTGAAGCCATAGAAATGATACTCATCTAAGGTTTCACAAGAATCGATTCTTTGAAATATGGCTCTTCATGGATTTCCCCATGGCCAGGAAGCTCAGTGATTTTTAGGAAGCCAAGTTTAGTCAAAACCCCAAGGAATGGGGAATTGGTTCCAAACGCGATTCCAAAATTCGGAACAACCCTTGCAATCTGGTTTATGAGCTCAGTGATATAGTCAGTATTGTCATCTCGGGGTATCACACAGCCGTCTATCCCATTTAGGAGTATGTTCGCGCTGTTGTCTGCGCGGTATGCCAGGTGCCTGAGCATATCATCATCAAACATGCTTATTCCCATATCACTCTTCGGATAGGCCATACTTATGAAATCCCTCAACGAACCCCTCAAGGCATCAGAATATTTGGCATGTCTGTCAACGGCCACATACTCCTTCACTCGGCAGATGGCCGCGAATTCAACCATTGCGAATACTGATGATGAGCCTCCGGCGCCAAGGTCAATCAGGGTCTCCCCTTCAAGGGCGGTTCTGAAGAATGAAAGGGCCATCTCCCTATCCTCCTCCTTTTTGCCCCCTCGGAAAACACCAAGAATTCCAAAACCCTGGAAAGCATCAGCTGCAAAGCAGGTGCTGGGGACGTATTTCGTACCATCCATGAGTTTCTTGGCAAGCCCCTCCACACGCAGCTTCTCCTCCTTCGGAGGCTGCCTGAATGGATTGGCATGGGTTTTTGCCCAAACATGCGGATGGTGCCATGTTATCATATACAGTTATTTGTGTTGTTTGTATTTAAAAATTGTGGTTCTGCTTGTTGCTGCACAAAAGCTAAAAATCTGATTCGCGTAAAACGAAAGTGATTAGGATGAGATTCACAATATTTGCAGTTTTATTGGTGGTGTTGGCTGGGTGCACCCAACCTGCCCCCATAGATGATAATGGCACTGCTAATAGCACCGGACCAATCGTTGGCAATGATTCGGATGAGCATGGATGTATAGGCTCAGCAGGTTACACGTGGTGCGCGCTTAGGAATGAGTGCCTTAGAGTATGGGAGACCCCATGCCAACTGACTCTTGAAGATGCCCTTAGCGTGGCCTGGTCAAGTGAGTGCATGGCAGAGGGAAAAGTGAGCGGTGAAGGCGCATTCTTCAATAACAACTCAATGACCTGGTGGCTCAAACTCGATGCCAACAAGTCTGGCTGCAATCCGGCGTGCGTAGTTTATGAGAACCGGAGCGCGGAGATAAACTGGAGATGCACAGGGCTTACAAAGTGATATCCTTAGCAGGCTCTAATGGTTTAGAAAACCAGGACCGATTGCCCAATGACATGCAGCTTAAAAAAGTCCATTGCCGGATATCTTCCATGGACATCTGCCCCCATTGCAAAAAGAAAACGCTTCCTTTTGATGATATGACTTTGTTCAGTTCAAGGCCGATAAGCCGGATTGAATGCGATTGCGGCTATGTGGGCCTGCCAATAAGGGTGGAATGATTATCCCCCCGAGGGGAAAATAGCAATTAAATACCTGGTTTCTTGTTATTCTTGTTTGCTTATGATTAGAGGTTTTGCCATGCAGAGAATAAGACACCCGATAAGAGCGCATACCGGACCATGTGGAAAATTTGCCAAGAATGACAATGTTTTCCTAAGTGAGCGCGCAAAAAATATCATAAGGCGTACAATCCAAAATGGCCTTGGCCAGGAAGCTCCCCAACTGACTACTCTTAACAATATAGGAAAAGCACTCAAGACAATTGAAGGCGTGCATGGCTCCTGGAGGATGTGGGCAGTCGTTTTTCCAGGACTAAAAAACTGCGGCAAAAAAAGCCTGGACGAACTTAAGGAATTTGCAATTGAGCATGGCCTTGCGGAGAAATTTTTCAGGCTTAGTACTCCCTCACTATTGGCATTGCAAAAGGTTGAGGTGAGAAATGGGTTGGAATTCGAAACATTTGTCAACGGAACCCTGTTATGGAGGCAACGGGTAATGGCAAAATTCAGCCCGATTAGCAAGCAGGTGGTTTCAGGCATATCTGAGATGGAAGCACTTGCAGGTTCCACGAAAAAAGAATCTGGGGAGATTTCGATAAGACAATGGAGTCTGGTCAGGTCCGCGATTGTTGAAAGTTTCGTTCCTGGAATGGCTGATTTGAAATGGCTTATTGAAAATAGGCCAGGGTGGAGAGAAGAACTCATTGCCCAAGGCGCGAGCGTTTTCGATGTGAGGGCAATGGAGGAATTCGCAAAAAAATCAGGCATCGAAACCGGTTAAATATTCTTCGTATTAATTTTATATCGCAAACGACCATAATCTACACAGGAGATACGAATGAGCGCAATTAAATTTTTGCAATTGACAGACAGGACACAGCCACTGCCCAAGATATTCGGTTCCCCGATAATTGAGCCAATGTTTCCAGATATGAAAAAAAAGCAAAGGAATGTCGGTTCCATCAGAACTTTTCTTGAAATAGGCAAAATCGGTGAGATTACAAAATTCATTGAGAAGGCACCAACTTATCTGCCATTTGTAGTGGCGGCCCTAATAGATACAAATGACACCGTATCATTCAATGCAGAGTGGTGTGTCAGGCGTCTTGCTTGCTCATCTGATAAAAACCTGAAGATTGTGCTTAAGAGTTGCCTTTTGGATTTCCTCAACTCCCCCTGGATAAAACAAGGATCGGTTGCCGGAAATCAAAAAGCAACAGAGCTGGCTACGGAAATGCGCGAGCTATATTATTTTATCAGTAACTGAAATGATGATTAACATGAATGTGACAGAAAAGATGGTCCAGAAGCTGCGCGCCCTCAACCAGGGCAACAGCGTCAAAGTGAATGGCAAGGAGTATCAGGTTGCTGATACTCAGATTCTTCCTGAGCCTAAATTTGAGCTTAAGGAAGAGAAGGAAACCAAAGAGGAGGGAATTGAGATTTACCTTGCAGAAATGGGCAAGGAGCTTGACGACTCACCGATTTTTTCAGCAGACTACAGACTTGCATGCGTAGATTACAATGTGGAGTATAATCTTGTAGAAACGAAGAAAGGAATCCTTGATTTTGCAAGTGAATATGGTCATGACCACATGATTGTCCATGATTATGACAATGTGTTGACAAGAGTCTACAAAAGCACCTACACAAAGAAGGATATCAAAGAGGTAAAAATCAAGCTTCTTGACCTGGATAATGTCGTTATCCCTCTTGAAAGTATTGAATTTTAGAAAAAGCGAAGATTATAAAAATCATTGAACTGAGTATATCTCAATTAGTTAATTAGTGGTGTATTACATGGTAGAAGGAACAGTAAAGTTCTACAACGATATGAAGAACTTCGGCTTTATTGCCGGCGATGATGGAAAAGAATACTTTGTCCACGTAAGTGGAATTAAAGAAGGAACAAGACTCCGAGAAGGCGACAAGGTCAGCTTCGAGGTTGTCGAGGGCGACAGAGGCCCAAAGGCAGAACAGGTCGAAAAAATCTAAATTCATTTTCCTATTTTTATTCCTTTTTTATTACTTTTAACAAATTCTAACTAACCAATCCGCCAGGCTTTGCCACGTCTCAAGCAAGTGCAGAAAAAGCTCCCCCTCGGAGGATAATCCGTTTTCCAACGTAGGAATTTTGGCAAGGTTTAAAATGACTTGTCAGCCAGCTATGTAAAATCGACTTTAACGAGGCGAAAAAATGGTTTTTGAAAACACACAGAAACAGCTCGAAAAAGCCAAGAAGCATGTAGAATTGGTCCAGGAGACCGAAGAAATGCTCAAATTCCCTGAAGAGGCATTCACCTTCTCAATACCTGTTCGGATGGACGATGGTTCACTCAAAGTATTCGAAGGGCACAGGGTAAGGTACAACGCGGCAAGGGGCCCGACCAAGGGGGGAATCAGATACCACCCTGGCGTGAACCTTGACGAAGTGAAGGCACTCGCATTCTGGATGTCAATCAAATGCGCTGTCATTAACATCCCCTATGGCGGAGGAAAGGGCGGAATCACAGTTGACCCCCACAAACTCTCCAAGGCAGAGCTTGAGAAGCTCTCAAGAGGATGGATGAGGCGGGCTTACAGGATTGTTGGCCCTGACAGAGATATTCCAGCCCCTGATGTTTATACAACCGGCCAGATTATGGCCTGGATGATGGATGAATACTCCATAATCAAGGGAGAGTATTCTCCAGGCGTGATTACCGGAAAGCCCCTTTCAGTTGGCGGTTCTTTGGGAAGATCTTACGCAACAGCCCTTGGAGGCTACTACTGCGTGAGAGAAGCTGTCAAGAAGGTTGAGACTGGGAAGAGAGTCGCAGTCCAGGGATTCGGCAACGCAGGCTCACATATGGCAAGGCTGCTCGCAGCAGACGGCTACAAGGTAATCGCGGTCTCAGACTCAAAAGGAGGAGCCCAGCTTGAAGAAGGCTTTGACTATGACAAACTGATGGAAGTCAAGACTAAGGAAAGAAGGGTTGACGCTTATCCAGGAGTCAAGAAGCTGGCTCAAAACGAAATACTTGAGCTTGAGTGCGATATCCTTGTTCTAGCAGCCCTTGAAAATGTAGTCACAGATGCAAATGCTGACAAAGTCAAGGCCAAGATGGTTATCGAACTGGCAAACGGGCCCGTAACTCCTGAAGCAGATGACATCCTCTACAAGAAAGGAGTTTTCCTTATTCCTGACATTCTCGCAAACTCAGGCGGTGTCTGCGTCTCATACTTTGAGTGGGTCCAGAACAAGCAGGGATACTACTGGGAAGAGGACGAAGTCAACGCGAAGCTTGAGAAGAAGATGATAAAGGAATTCGGAACAACCTTTGACATCTCCAAAGAGAAAAGCGTTGATATGAGGACTGGAGCTTACGTTCTTGCCCTTGGAAGGATTGATGAATCGACCAAGGACAGGGCAATTTACTAATTTTTTCCCCTTTTGGGGGCATCAATTATAGACACGTTTAAATAATTATTCCAACATTTGTTAATCATGAAAAGAAAACTTGCTAATCGTAATAAACCTGGAAAAGGGAAAAGGGCCAGGTTCCTTGCCTCAATGCTTCTTGCCGGCGCGCTCGCAGGATGCGGTGCAAGGTCAGAGCCGCTTCCAGATACTGGAAACCCTGCTACAGACGCAGATATTTCACATGATGTTGGGTTGGATAGCGCTCTTGATTCTGGAAGAGACTCAGGACGTGACAGCAGGCCAGATTCAGAAGTTGAGGATTCTGGCTTGGGACAATGTGCCCCTCCTGAAGAATGCTCTCTCGAGATTCCGACTGTAGTCACATTGGGCGAGGGGGAGGAATTTACAATACATGGCTGGACAGTTCATGTCAATGAAATATTCGAGACTGTCGTAGCGCCGGATTCTCCTGGTGGGCCATGCCCGATCATGGATGAAGGAGCCACCCTGCGCATTGACAGGATAATCTCTGGCTTTGATGAGACTGTTACATTGTACGAAGGAGAATGCCATGTAAATGGATGCATTAGCCTGGAAGTTGGCGAGATTACTGAGGATGTTGGCGCGGCCGACTCTCGCGGCATCTGTGAAATCACCAACGAGCGAGTCAGAGTAACACTCACAATCCCAAGGGATTGATTTTTCCAATCAGCCGTCCAGGCGGCTGTCTAAATATTTTTTGCAGTCCAATAAGGCATCGAACAATGTGAATTTTTCCTCTAGTTCGCAAGGGTCACGTTTCTCCGGAAGAATGGCCACCCACACTGGCTGCTTCTGCCTTTGGGTAAGGGCCGGAGAGTCGGAATCACAGAGAATCTCATTTATCTCAATCCTGAGCTGGGCAAGCTGTTTACTGTCCTTTGAGCCGAACTTGGTTCTTGAGTGTTCCCTCATCCGGTCAAGGATATCCTTTGCTCGGAGTACAATCAGTTTCACGCCCGAGTCTTTCAAAACTGGTTTTCCATTTCCCGCTTTGGGTTCCCTTTTCTCTACCCGATTCATATCTTACCACCTGCCCAGCACCTGCCAAAATGATTTTCAACCTCGTTCGTTCTGGCTGGCTAAGCATTAATAATACACAATTAACCATTAAAAAGAGGCGTCCCGAAATTTTACGCATATCTACAGAAAAATGCATAGGCTCTTAAGGCAAACGATTCGAGAATACTATTAATTTTGGTGTAAAAATGACCGAAGGTACAGTAAAATTCTTTAATGAAATGAAACAGTTTGGATTTATTGCCGGTGACGATGGAAAAGAATACTTTGTCCACATAACCGGAATTAAGGACGGAGCTCGCATTGGAGAGGGTGACAAAGTAAAGTTCACCGTAGTCCAGGGCGACAAGGGTCCAAAAGCTGAGGAAGTAGAAAAAATCTAATATTCCAACTTTTGAACTGAGTCTGTTTAAATCTTAAACATTTTTTTCTATTCTTTTTTATTATTCTAAATGCTCCTCCTAGGGGGATAGACGATTTTTTATTGGTCTTTTGTTGCAATAATCATATGTTATACAAACTGGAAAGTACGAGGCCTTCACTCTGGCCAATCCTTATTCTATGTGGAATTTGTATTGGTGCAGTTGATTATTCATTGAAAATGGATTTTCTCGCCTATAAAATCTTTCTGTTGATTGGGGCATTCTTCGCGTGTTTGGGAGCGCTTTATCAGATATACCTTTATGCCAGCGGAAGAACATTGACGTCTGTCGAAACAATGGAGGATTCCATTTCCCTGACATACCATAATGGAAACAAGGACGTCATACCGTACAGGGATATCGGCACGGTTATGATTATCCCTTCCCCTAGCATGGTCCTAAGGAAATATTGGCTTGTTAATTTCTTCTATCTAAGAGGCAAACACAAGAGCTTGAAATTCTGGGACGAAAAAACTGCTCGAAAAATTGCCAATGATATGCAAAATCTGGGTAACCGCAGGAATGTGGACTTGGAATTATGAACTGTCATGGTTTCCCGTCCTAGGGGGACGCTCGGCTATTTATATTAAGTTATAGTAAGTTAATATCTATGCAAAAGAGGAAACTGGAGGGGCAAGATAAAATTCAGATCAATTCCAGGGATGGAAAGCACGATTTTTCAAAAGCAACGCCTAAAGCACCAATCAACCCGATGCAGATTCAAACTAAAGGCGGGAGAAAAAAAGCAAACCGAACCGGCCTCTCAAGATGGTTTTCATTCAGTGAGCTGGCCGCGCTTGCCGCAATCTCAAATGGCGTGAACTCTGCTTATTCCATTGCAAGGATTTATGACATAGAAGACTCTACAGCCTACCGGGCTTGCGAGGGGCTTTATAAGGGGCTTATGGTAAACAAGGAAAAAATGAAAGGGAAGGTGCATTTTGTGGATGCATTTGAACTTACTGAGAGTGGGAGAACTGCGGTTGAAATAATGAAGAAATACCCTGATTATCCAATGTTTGAGGAATGGGTTAAATTTAAGTTGAGGCAAAAAGAATTTAGCCCAATTGAAGGTATCCAAAAGGAGGGTTCTCCCAAAACCTCCGCATTTGCATCTGCAGATAATGGCCAAACTCAAGAATCTTCTCCAGAACAACCATTTCCCAAACTCAATGATGGGATTTCTTTGGAGGGCCACCTCAGTACAAGAGCACTCACAGTCATAAGAAGAATAAACAGATGTGATTTTGGAACAAAAGATACCCCGATGTTACTTGACCTCAAAATAGCCCTTAAAACAATTTCTAGGGAACACAAACTCCCTTGGGATTATGCACTGGAGTATGCGAATAACTGCGGAAAAACAACTCAAAAAGAGATTATTGATTTTGCAGCATCTCAGGGAATACGCACAATTGGAAATGATTTTGATGTGCTCTCCATACGAGCTAGAAAAGTCCTTTTCAGATTGGATATCCGAGATAAAGATTCACTTGCCGCATTTGTAGGCAGTAACAGAGATTGGGAAGAGACCATATCCAGACAAAGACCCTGTGGGGGAAAAACTGAGAGGGAGATATCCAAGTTCGTTAGAGGATTGGAGATTCTTGATATTGAGCAGAAGGAAGAAAGGCCATCGCCATTATGGCGTCTGTCATCTCGTGCTTTTGGTGTTTTATACGCCCTAGGGGTCAAAGATATTGCATCCTTGGAAGAGTTTGTTGAGAAAAATCCCGACTGGAGATATCAGGTTCTTGAGCAGCCGAATTGTGGGATAAAAACATTGAAAGAAATCGATAGGTTTGTTGATAGGCTGAAATCCAGAAACTTAGTAAAATGAAGTTGGAAAAACGAGTAATTCAATGTGGAAAGCCACATTATTTTACGACTTAGAAATAAATAGTTCTTAGAAGAGATGTTAAACAAGTAAAACATTTATAAAAGGTTTGTTAAACATGTTTAACATGGCAGATATTTTCGCAATACGCGATGTTGATGAGAATACGAAGAAAGCGATTCGTGATTATGCCCAATCCAAGAATATCACCATAGCAGAGGCAATAAGGGACCTGGTATTCTTTGGTTTGCAGCACGTAAAGCATACAAAGAAAGAGAAGAAATACAAAAGCATCTTCGACACTTACGATAAAGTGAAATTCAAAGGTGGACCGTCCCTAAGCCAGGACATTGACAAGATACTTTACGGGTGAAAAGATGATACTCTTAGACTCATCAGCCATCTTAGCACTCTTTAACGAGGAGGATATGTTTCATGAACAGAGTGTAAAAATGTTCAAGGAATATGAAAATAGTGAGCGCAGTCTTGCCATCTCGGATTATATCCTCAATGAATGTCTTACAGTGATGCTGAGGAAGAAGGACCTGAGCAAATCCAAACAAATGCTCGATTCTCTTTTGAACTATGAGAACCTGGAGCTGTTTCACTTGAATGAAGATGGCTTCATGGCCACGATTGAAGAGTTCAAGAACCAGGATAACGGCCTAAGCTTCATAGACTGCTCCATCCTCTGGATTGCAAAGAAAAATGGTTTTCAAGTTGCTACATTTGACAAGGACTTGCTTAAGGAACTGAAGAGTGCAGGAGTTTCATGAGAGATGTTTTAAATTGTGTCAATTAATATATTATTGATGAAACTCAGGAAAGAGCAGAAACCTTGTAAGGTTCCAAAGAAACACCTCAAACTTATTCTCGCATCAGCAGTGCTTATCTCGAATCTGATGGGCTGCGCTGCCTTTGATTCACCTAGAAGGACTGAGACATACTGTACAAGCCGAGGGATGCCAATGTACGACCCGAGGATGGACCAAGAGCCAAACAGAATGACTCCTGAGGATCGTGAATTCTTACTCAGAAATAATCGCACACACATGAGATGTGTGACTGTCCCTGCCAGATGACTAATCTATTAAATAATAAAGTCGATAGATGAGCGATGTCATCCAATCTGGGCAAAATACCCCAATATGGGGGAGTGCTCTTCATCCTCTCACTGATATATTTCATGATAATTGTCCTTTCTGTCCTTGGCAATGAACACCTCAGCATTACCAACTATAGCGAAGTCTCACAATACCTCATCCCACTGATTATCCTGGACTTGATATTCACAATCCCATTCTTTTTCCTGATGTTCCATGAGCTTGGGGTGCCTGATGTGAAAGGGTTGCTAGGGGCGATAGCCATCACATATATCGTAGCAACTGCTCTTGGGCTGATATTCATCCAACTCAATATCCACATGATAATCCAGGAGGATCCGGCAGAATTCATCTCATATGAAGGGGAAAACGTATTGCGGTACCTTGACCCTTCTCATGTAAACGAATGTGAATATGGGATTTTGCCTGAGGAGTACCTTGAGGGCTATGATGAGTGCCTCAGCCTGACAAGCATGGCCCTTGCCGTTAGATATTTCATCTACCTTGGCCCGCACAATCCGATTATTCTTTTCATAGGTGGATTCGTGATGCGATGGCTCCTGAACCGGAATCCATTCTGAATTTATGAGGTGCAATAAATGAAATTTGAACTCAAAGGCATGCGCGAGGTAAAGGTGCTCGAGACAGGAGCCGGATCGCTTTTCCTTGAATATGGGGATGGGAAAAGGGTTGAGTACAAGTATCGGGAGATTATAACCCTGATATATCTTCCTTCCAAATCCATTTTTGAAAAGAAAAAACTCTCATTCTTCTACTGGGTCCGCGCAGGCCCCTGGCAAACCTCGAAATACATAGAGTTCGAGGTTCCTGATGAGAAGGTTGCAAAAAAGATTGCAAAAGAAATCCAATCACACTCAGTGAAGATGGACCCCTCAGTAGAAACACTCTTGAGAGAATAGTGCATCACATTCATATTGATAAAGCGCTGTTCAATGGATTCTTGGTTTGCTTTTCCGCATTTTTCCATTTAATTACTATTAAAAAATGTTCATTTGTGAATAATATACATGCCTACTTGTACAGTAATACTTCACCGCCACTCAGGTCTTTCCAGAGTGTGCAGGCCGAGCGAATTCGCAGCCCAAGCTTTGAAGCCAATGCTTGAGGGAAAAATGACCAACGGCAATGCTCTGCACATACTCCATGACAGGATACCCTGCCATCCCATGAATGACGAGATAAAAAAAGATTTCGAGGCAATGCTAAAAAACCGGAAACTAATTCGCGTCTGGAAGAAATTCGACCGGGAGTGGAAGGAAGATGCCAAAAGAGCCTTGAAAAAAGCCGACCAAGGCGAAGATAGCGCCATGCTCACACGGGATTTCTGTCCGGATGCAAAGCTTATTCTGGAAACAAATAAGCAAAGGCCAGGCACCATAATCAATCACGTCGGATTCTATCCTTTTGAGGCTGCTATTGAATATACCAGGTGCAGCATACACACCAAGCTTTCACGGGAAAGGGCATCTTTAGGCGACCTTAAGGGAAGCACGGAACATCTGATGGAAGCGCACAATGCGCTTGCAAGCTGCAACCTGCTCAGGGATATAGACTTGATTCGGCAAATAAAGCTGCTTGGCCTGAACGTCGTAGTCTTCAGGGATATGCACCACACCTATCTTGCAGACCTTGAAAGATTCGATATCCCAATAGTCGAGGGGCGTTTTTCTATCAAGAACTTTCATGAGATAGTAGCCGAGAGCGGCATCACAATCAAGATAATACATGAGGAGGTTCCCCCGACTTATGGTGAGACGGCAGTAAACGTCCTCTGCTCCGGAGGCATAGATAATGAGATGCACAGAGAGCTTGCTCTCAAGGAAATGATATTCGTATCCTTTATGCAGAAATACGGCGGCTGGAACGATATTGACCAATGGGCTGCCGCTTATTCAGTAACCGAACGGGACTATGAACAGTTGAGGCAGGAAGTATTCGGCTGATAATCCTGAAGACAAAACCGTTTATTAATAAACCATTGACTATGAGTATATTCTGTGGCAGCATTCGATTTGACGTCGATTGGTTTCATAATCCTTGCAATAAATTACATTGCACTCGCAGGGATTTTTTTAGTGCGATATTTTAATCCAGAACAGTGGTCTGCCTGGCTTGTAAAGGCCTCGGCATCATATTTCGTTGTCTACACCATTACAATTTTCGTCCTTCTCACCTTGTTCTTCATAATCGTTCTCTTGCCTGAGATTGGACTGCTGGATTTGGGAGGCATTTTCATCATGTTGGTTCTCCTGGGTTTTCTTTTCGTGCTATTGATGGTAATTAAATCACAGGTTGAAACTCTCGGAGGCGGCATAATCTCCCCGTTCCTGCTATATCTACTCTCAGTCGGGCAGGAGATATTCTACACAGTGACTTCAAAGGATGGCATACCATTGCTCTTAATCCTGATATTCTGGTATTTCATCGGGGCATTTGTAATCATGCTGCTTGGCAAGGCCATTGGATACCTGCTTGATAAATTGGCGCCAAAGATTGCCATAGAGCACATGAAAATAATGAGGTCCACATTCGGAAAGGATGCCCCTTCAGTAATCAAATTTGAAGATGGCAGCGTGATGAGCAACTTTGGCCCGACTGCGGAATTTGCAGGAATGGGAATCGCCTTTGCACTTTGGATGATAAGCAGGCATTTTGTCTTTGGGATTGTCCTTTAGCAAGCGCGCCTGAAAAGCAAAACAATTTTAAGAGAAAAGAGAATTTCATCTCATGCCGCAAACAGTTGAGCTAAAGATTGGAAAATCTGTCGAATTTGATGGGCTAAAGATTGTGCTTAGGAACATCATATACGAAGAACTAACTGAATGTCTTCCAGACTATCCTGGCGGCTCTGGGGTTGTGGCAGAACTTGTCCTCATCCTAAATGGCAAAACATCGAGATTAATCTTTGACCAGCTCCCAGAAGGCTATGAAAGCCACCTTGAGCGGGAATGCGAAGGATTCCTGATTCAAATGAAAGAAATCGGCGAAGATTCAGTGAAGATCCTCGTCGAAAAACAAAAAGCTTAAATAATTGATGTTATCTGTTTCTAACATTAAGTTATGTATTTCGAACATAAGTAAGGAGGTTTTGTTATGAAATCAAAACAAGATGACCTTATCAGGCTGATAGCAATCACCATAGTAAGCATCTTCGTCGTCGCGAGCGGGGTTTTCTATTTCCTGAGCGCCTATCTGAAAGGAGATCTAGCAGGAGCAGTTGGAGGCGGCACGATAGCACTCATAGTCCTCGCCTTCGCAATCCTCACATTCCTTCGGGGAAACAATGATTTGAAAAAAGGATTTCCCCTGCAGGATGAGAGAAGCAAAAGAGTGACAGAGAAGGCTGCCAGCAAAGCGTTTTATGCCTCATTGTACCTTTTATTGGGAATCGGGCTGTTTTCCGATTTGATACCATTTAGGGATGTCAGCCAGGCCACCAGCGTGGCGGTTGGGACTATGGCCCTCACCTGGGTCATTTTCTGGGCATACTACAACAACAAGGAGATGTGATGAGGACAAGGATAAAGGAGCTGAGGGCAAGGCACAACCTTACCCAGGAGGACCTTGCGAGGAAGGTCGGCGTCCGCAGGGAAACAATTGTCTTCCTGGAGAAGGGCAAATACAACCCTTCCCTCCAGCTTGCCCACGATGTCGCTAAAGCTCTCAAGTCCAAAATCGATGAGATTTTTATTTTTGATTGATAAAGTTGATTATTATGGAAACCGCGACATTCGGAGGAGGATGCTTCTGGGGAACAGAGGAATTGTTCCGCCAGATTAAGGGAGTGGAAGAGACGGCCGTCGGCTACATGGGAGGAAACAAGGAGAATCCGAACTACAAGGAAGTCTGCGAAGATACTACCGGCCATGTCGAGGTTGTCCAGGTCGTTTTCGACCCGTCTGTAACTACTTATGATAAGCTTCTGGATGTATTCTGGATGGCGCATCATCCAACCCAGGCAAACGGCCAGGGCAATGATATCGGCTCCCAGTATCGGCCTGTGATTTTTTATCATTCAGAGGCGCAGAAAAAAATTGCCGAGAAGTCGAAGGCAGAGAAACAGAAAGGATATACAGAGCCTATAGCAACTTCGATTGAGCCAGCTGGCGAGTTCTGGAGGCAGAGGAATACCACCAGAAGTATTTGGTGAAGAACCCTGGCGGATACTGCCATATCAACGTCGGTGCTGTACTGAAAAAAGTCCAACCATAATAAATTGTGATATTTTTAATTTATAAAAGCCAGGATAAAGAAGATTCTGAGGGACATTTAGTGTCCGAAACGTATTCTCCATCTTTTTACCATAATAACACACACATATATACAAGCTCTGTCATAATATATAAATGAAAAAATTCCATCCAACTTTTGCAGAATCATCTGGTTACCGTGGTTCGACACAAAACAAGCATCGATTGACTGGCAGTGAAGCAACCACGCTCCGGAATTCAGTGCTTGAAAGGGACCACAACAAATGCTCCTATTGCAATTTCCAGGGAAAGGAATGGCAGGAGGTAGGATACGTTGACGGTGATTCAAGTAATAATAAAATAAGCAACCTAACAACAGTCTGCCCGATGTGCAATCTCATACTTAATTCGGTTTTAGGATGCCAGATTGAAGGCATCGTGGAGCTTTATAGTAGCGCAGAATACAATCAGAACAAAATAGTCCAGATAACGAGGAAAATGAGGAGCAGGGGAAAGAGCGATAGCAACATAATCCGGGCTCTGGGCCTGAAAAACAAAGTGCCCTTCAAGAGGAACAAGAAGTACCTCAGTGTTCTTTTTGCATTTGTGACTTCGTGGAAAGGCTCCTGTGGCGATGTGGAAGAAGCGCTGCGCTATGGATACCTGGGTTAGCCAGTACGCCAACGCCATAAACTGCTAGTTTTATTTAGGCGTTTTGCCATATCAAAATATGGAAGTCTGCCCGAAATGCAAAAAACCAGTTGAGGCCAAAGACCACATGACATTGTTCAATTCCAGACCAATTACTCAGATTAATTGTGAATGCGGGTATTACGGACTGCCTGTTAAGCTTGAAAAAGATGATTCTAAAAGAGATTAAGAATTTCTAAAAAGGTATTGAAATGGAAGTAACTGAGTATATTGAAAAGCAAAAATCCCCCCAAAAAGGGATTCTCAAGAGGCTGTGCAAAATCATCAAGGCCACCTTCCCGAAAACAAAAGAGGAGATGCGCTGGGGTGTCCCGGTTTTCGAAGATGGGATGTTCTACGTTGTTGGTCTTCGGGACTCAGTGAACTTGGGCTTTTCAGTCCAGGGCTTGACAAAAAAAGAAATGGACAACTTCCAGGGAAAAGGAAAGACGATGAGGCATCTCAAGTTCAGGTCCCTGGAAGAAATAGATGAGAAGAAGATAGTTAAGCTCCTGAAGATGGTTCAGAAGAAAGCTAAATGTGAATGTTAAAAGAATTTTAGAAATACTAAGAGAATATTGGTTTTCTCTCCAAATTGGTGTTTTAAGATATATTTATATGATTTGATTAACATATATCAGATTATGAGTAGAACCAGAGAATCAATTAGAAACGAATCGATCGAACTAAATAGAAAAATTGTTCAATTAATGGATGCTGGTCAAAATGCAAAATCTGTAGCAAAAAAGGTCGGAAGAAGTGTCTCAACTGTTTATGGTAGATATCAAAGCGCAAAATGGGTAAACATGAGAAGACAGGAAAAAGAAGATGAAAAACCAGGTTCTCTTCGAAGTTTAGGATTAAGTCAAGGCATGATAAGGAGAATCAGAATTTCAACTAAGGCCAGTGAAAAAATTAGAACATTAATTGATTTGCAAAGATTCATTGAAACCAATCCTGAATGGCGTACTATCATTTACACAAAAAAGCAATTGAAAGATCCTGAAAACCAAAAGGAGCTTCAAGAACTTGAGGAATTTGCAAGAAACCACGGTATCAGAATAATACCAATTAAGTAAACCCAAATAATCACCACACCAATATGATAAACCAAAAACATAGCAAAACAACACTTTTCCAATCTTTTGCCCTGTTTTGCCCGTGGAACCGGTATGGCGCGTTCAGCCATTCCAACTACACATCATATCAGTGAACCATGGCCCGAAAAAGATGTTTTTGCTTATTTAATTGGTTTACCAATATGGTTATCATAGTACTAAATTGGTTTACCATAAAGGTAAGAACTAGAGATTGTTTCTTTTCTCGTATCGCTCGATTCTGTAAAGGATTTCGGCACAACGAAGTTTGGCTCTGGCCTCAACCAAATCCTGAGGAAGAAGACCATCACCGAAGTTGTATCCAGGTGCACCCATCTCGATCCACCAACCTTCCTGGCACGTTTCCCTTTGACGTTCAAACTCTGCCCTCTGAGAAGGGACAATAAATCTCTGGGGTGGAGGGCACCTAGTACATTCAAAAAATCCAATAGCAGCAGTTACTAAAACGGCACCCGCAAAAAATCTGCTGGCCACTTTATGAAAAGTATTTCTATTTTCTTGGACTTCTTTTTTTGGTTGTGTATTTTTTTGTTTCATTTTATCTTTACCAACCTACCCATTACAAATAATGTACCAAAATAATTAAAAATACCTCATTTTCCTTTTATTACAACATTTATGATACTGTAATTTCATACGTTTAGGGCAGCTTCCCAGCAAAAATAGGCCAAAAGAATGGATTTATCGTCGATAGAAATTTATGCTAAAGGAGTAATAGATGTTCAAGCATGTCTGAAAACACCAAATCAAGATTTTGGGTGGTATTTTTTGATCAGCATTCCCATTTCTTTCAATTGATTATTGCAAATTTCAATTTGCCTTTTTAATTTTTTGACTTTTGCGGCATCTGGATTTTTTTCTCTTTTTCTTTTTTCAGTTGGATTTTCGTATCTTCCCTTACTTTTATCATTTTTTTCTTCAATTTCTTTTTTTTGATGGGGGATTGCTTTTGAAGAAAGCTTCGGCGGGCATTACTAGGTCCATATCGATATTATGAAGCATAATTATTTAACGTAATAATGGATTTGCTCTGTTCTGGTGAGGCTTCCCAAAAATAGGCCAAAAGAATGGATTAGCCCAGAAAGGCAGAGCGCTTGGTGCCAGTTGGCAGTATATATAATATTATCCTGATTGTATTTCACTGCAAAATGGTGAATTTTATGGCAAGAAGAAACACAAGGAATATGGGAATGGCTCCCTTCGGAAGTAGTATGACAAGAGGACGATTTCTCAGGAATGCTGGAATTACAGCCGCAGGTTTAGGCGCTGCTGCGGTAGGATTGGGTGGAACTGCCCATGCAAAGGGAGGCGGAGGAGCTCAAATCTTGAGATCGCCATATGTGAATCCTTTCTATTTGATTACATGGTATGATAACAAAACCGACCTATCCGTAGCTGTCGCATATTATGAGAGTGATGGATGGCCTGTACCTGGAGGCTTTCCGACGCTCGATGCTGCGCTTTCGGTATTCTTGCCCGAGAGTGCGCATGCTTTTACCCCATACTTCCCCAATGCCGCGGTAAACTGGCATGGGGACGAGGTTCCAGTAGCAGTATATAATGCCGGTGAGCAGGAAGTCCTTACAGCATATGTAACTGCCAACTTTGATTTCCTCGAAGAACATTTGGTTGCCGCCGGATTCGTATCTGCTATGATGGTGGGCCGGGTTGGTGCAGCCCTCCAGATGAATGCTGTCGGAAAGGTAGAACTGATCGAAGGAGGCACAGCCACACTCACCGCAATGACCCTCGAGCAGGAACTTGGGCAGTACAGGATTAGCAAGGTCAAGCTTAGGTAATTTCTTTTTTCTTTTATATTTATTTTTTATAACTTATTCAACAGTACTTTATCTGGGTCACGTTCACTGATGAGTTTCTTCATTTTAAGATTCCCCAGCGGAAAATAGGCCAGAAGAATGAGATTACAAAAATCTATAGAAGTAGAAATTATTTGGATTTCATCATTTAAAGCGAAAAAGTAATAAAAACAATAATATTGTGTATTAATAAATTAAATCTAAAAAATTTTCAGATTCTTGGGAAATTGCAGATTGAATGCTAATGTTTGAGATTTCTAAGTGGGGAGATACATTACAGCAAATCTTCCATCTTCTGAATATCTTCCTGCATCTTGTCCCTTGCTTTCTTGTCATTTTCAAAAGACAGCATTTTCTCTCCGATTATTGCCTGGAGCTCGTCAATCTCCGCCTGTATGGCTTTCTTGTGCCATTCGGTCTCAGCCACTCTGAGCTCGACATTGATTAGAACATCTCTGTTGGCTGCGACACGGCCGATGTAGGTCTCGCTTACACGTAGATTAGCATCTTTTTCAACAAGTGAATTCTTTATAATGTTAATCCTTGCTTTAATCATTTCGTCCAGTTCATCCTCACTAAGGTCTTTTGGAGGCATGGTCATCCCCATCTGCCTCATCTGTACCTTCATCTGGTTCTTGAGATTATCCCGGGCCTGCTGTTTTAGGCTCAATTTATTTTTTTTCTCTTCCATGCTCCTCACCTAAAGCAATTCATTTTTCTGCTCCAATTCTTCTTTAAGTTTTTTTCCATCTGTTCTGTTGTTTTGAGGGGAATTTTTCAACTGCTCTCACTTCTGCGATATAACCGCCCATAAAAACCACTTAATTATTGGTAAGAGAACTTGTTAATAAAGATTGTTCATCTTTGAAAATAAGAAAAAGAAAGAATAAAATTTTGATTTTATTGGAGTAATAGATTTCCATACTCATCGGTCTGCACAAGTTGTCCCAACTGATTGACCAAATAATAAGCCCGATCAACCTGATTGGCTATATCGACGAGATAATCTCCCCCAGACCATCTGCTTTCTGCTGAAAGGATTGTTTGGAAGGTGTCCTCCTGCAAAGACTTATTTACTTGGTAGACATTCGCATGTTTCTCCACCATCAATTGTGCCAAGAGCAAAAAGGCATCTACAAAGCAGTGATAATAAAGGCCACCGTAGTTTCCGTAGGTACTATTCCATGAGTTGTTTGGATTATCGGGGGACCAGACACCTAATGCCGCGTTGAATTCTTCTGCGGACTGTCCGTTGGAGAAAGTTCCTTTATCCAATGGAATCAAGGAATAAAACAGACCCTTCATACCACTAATCTGTGCAGACGTAGCACCTGCCCAGGCCGCACCGCCATACAACGTTGCCCTTGAACTCCTATCAGCCAAAGGATTAATCCAACCTCCGAAATCTCCTGGATCGAAAGGAACTGCAATAATCGCATCAGGGTTTTGTCCGTCAACATATACTGCATCAAGTGCATCGTTAACGGCTTCCTCAGAAGAACCATAAGGCATCGCGAGGACCTTCACGCCAGAAATTTCTTTGACTGTCCATCTGGGATTTAGGTTCCTGTCAGGTTTCGCATCTGCAAAAGAAATGCCACAGTTCTTTGCTGCATCTATCATTCCTTCAGCTTGGGTTCGGCTATATCCACTGTCGTTGACTATTGCGACCATAGAGTGGATGTTGCCTGCCTCGGCATCAGCACACATCTTATATTCAACCGCAGTGCATGTATCATATGCGCCCACAATAAGGTGGTGCATAGGAACTACTCCGCCGCTCAGCAATTTGATTCCTTCTGATAATGCGCTGGTATCTGTGCCGACGCTGGCTAGCACACATGCATCACTCCAAGCATAGATAAAATCTGCTACCATCTTGTAATAGTTTTGGATGTCCGATGGTGTGCCGTCAACAGGATATTCTGGAGGCGTAAGCATAGCTTCGTCTTGCCCAGTACATGAAGGACTTAAGAAGAATTTATAGCCTTGTTTTCTCAAATCAATAAAGTCTTGGCGAATGTCACCACCACAGCATCCATTTTTGGCCACGCGCTTTTCAACAAATTGGACCCCAAACATTTCCTTTGAATTTTCAAAAAGGGGTTTGTAGATTAAATCTCTTGCCCAATCATCGTTTGGCCAGCAAAGACCATCGGTGTAAGTGACAATTGTATAGGGATATCCTTTCCCCCGCGGAATATTATTTCCACGTGAGTTATTGGGACTCATCGCACTTGCAACATTGCTGCCAAGCATAGCAGCCCCTGCAACTCCAGCCATACCCATTCCCGCCGTTCTCAGGAATTGTCTTCTAGATACATTTGCTCTTTTCCTGTTCGTCATATAATTTCATCTCCTAAATTTAGTTTGTTCGGTCACTCAGAGAAGCTTTAAGAATGTTTATTTTTCCTAACACTTTTTACGTCATATAAACAATAAAAAAAGACACTCTAAAGAATTGGATAATCTGGGACGCTGTGGCAATGGCATTCCAAAATAACATAAATGTATTCTGTTGAACCCAATAATGGAAATTCGCAAAGCGAAAAAATCCGATTTGGAAGAAATTTTCGCGCTTGGATTCAAATTGCTAAAATACCACACACAGTACAATGATTATTATCAGCCAGTCAAAAATTTGAAGGAATTCAAAAAAGGGCAGAGAAAATATTTCACTGAGCAGCTCAAAAAAAGAAATTCTTATTTCCTGGTTTTGGATGATGATGGAAAGATTGTTGGTTACTCAATTGCCAAAGTTACTGCTAATCCGCCGGTCCTTAAAGATAAGATGCGAGGCGAATTTGCTGAGATATTTATCGACGAGAAATACCGGGGGAAAAACTGGGGCAATAAACTTCTTGAGCAAAGTTTGGCATGGCTTAGCAAGAAAAAAATCAGGCAAATCATCGTCAAATATGATGCGAAAAACGACTGGGCAGAAAACCTGTACAAACAGGCGGGCTTCCACCCATTCCAGAATGAATATGAGTTGATTCTAAAATAGAATTAGAAATTCTAAAAAAAATTGTAAATTTGCTGTATTCAATTAATGGCTGATTATTCTTTCAGATATTGTTGGACTTCCTCATCATATACCCTTTGAAGATCTTCAGATGTTCTAATCTCATTCTGCCTGCCCATTACTTGGAGTACGAGGTTAAGCTTATCAATCGGATTCTCTATGTGAGAATCTTTATTTGCTATCTTTCGCACCGCAA
Source organism: uncultured Microcaldota archaeon (assembly GCA_963791815.1). Classification (GTDB taxonomy): domain Archaea; phylum Micrarchaeota; class Micrarchaeia; order Anstonellales; family Bilamarchaeaceae; genus Bilamarchaeum. Next base: position 100,940 of record CAWBTT010000005.1, read on the forward strand.
TATTTAGCTCTTCGGAGTCCATCGCTTCTTTCCTCTCAAGCGTTTCATCGAAGTTGGCAAGGATAACTGATGGGGGCTCTCTAAATGGCCCTTCTAAACTTCCTCCGAATTCCCTAAGAAGTTCGGCTCTGCTCTTCGAAGTACTTCTATTTTCAGATGTGGATTCTTTAGGGGGGCCAGGTTCAAGCTTCGCTCTTACAGCTTCACGAACTGTATCATGGATACTTGTTTCTGCCATTTTCCTCAGGCCATATTCTAGCTCTGAGTCTTCCATGTCGAGGTTCTGAATCGCTTCAAGAACTTCTTTCTCACTTACGTCCGGGTCTACACTGCCATCAGCTCTTGGAGCTGGGGCAAATCCAGGGCCCAATGATAGAGAAAACATCTTTCTGCAGTAGGCATAGAATGTTTCGTTAGGTGATAATCTATTTGAAGTCTCAGGTTCCCCATGTTTTTTCATCTGGGCTTCAAGCTCTTCAACGGGAATAATCATGCAATGGCGAGGTTTGGGAGGCGTGAATACTTGCCTTCTAATTTTTTTGAGATCTACATTCAACTCCATATCCCCAATACTGAATGCTTTGTTTAGGGTTTCTCTGAAAGCTCTTGCTGAAGAATCCCCAGATTCCCTTAAGAATGTACAAATGTGGCCATCTCTATTGACAATCTGAAGCAATGTTATCCCAGCCCACATCCTTTCTTCACTATCTTTACTCGTCAAATACTTACATGCAGAGGACAAGATATTGCGCCCTTCAATTGTAATTTTTAACCGGTTCTCAGGAGTACCTACAACCAATGGGGATTTCGGAATATCTATCGGGCTTCGAAGTCTGTCTGAAGGTAATAGCCGGTTGCTAAATCCCCGCTCTTCAGAATACATAAAACCAATTGGCATCCTTTTTTTTGTTCTGCTCCCCATAATAATACCCTTAACAACATTAATAACAATGATTAGACACATAAGTGCTATTTAATGACGAGCGTCCCCCCAGGATGGGACACTGAACTAACCATTCCAGGATGAATTGATTCTAAAATAGAATTAGAAATACTAAGAATTACTTGGATTACTTTCCACATATACCTCAAGGTACCTCGTAGTTTGCATTTTTTCATCCAGGCCTACCCGCGCCACATTCTGCCCTGCCCCGCATTTTCCTAGTGGCTTTACTTTCACATCCTTGCTCCCATCTTTTTTATGGAAAACAAAATGTGCCCTTGTGAACCGCTCATCATTAACTTTCACGACTAGATTCTGTTCCCTATCCTCGCAGTATTGTAGATGTAGCAGAACCCATTCTGTGCTTTCATGGAAAAAAGTTCCTTGCGCTCTGCAATCGCCAAAGATAATTGTTTTAGGAGAGTCGGGCTCATGGCAACAATCCGCATTCCAAATCCAGACGATTCCTGTGGAATATTTTTTCCAAGTATCTTTGAGCACTCTCTTGGGTCTGTTTTCAGAAGACCAACTTTGAATGCCGCTCTCTTGAGGGCAGGGCATTCTGAATGTGCAGTCTGGACGGATGATTTTGCGATGGATTGTGCCATTTTAATCTTATAACTATCACTTAACAGAAATATAAATATGTGCATCCCCGCAAGAGGATTCATTGCACTTATAAAAGATACTTAGAAATTCTTAAACTCTTCTTAACCTTCTTGGGGTTTCCTCTGGCTGCACGTCGGCATGCCTTTCTTGCGGAGGAACCAAATCACGGAAAGTCGTTTTTCCCTGTCTTCTTCGGTAGAACTGACGGACATCCATCCTCTGCGGACTGAGAACGCGGTATAGGTTCTGGTCACGATAAATCTCATCAACAGTCATTCTTCTGGCCCTCTGAACGCTTCCGTCCTGATTGTAGTAGATAACCCTGGCTGCAGGCCTCGTCCTTCCGGGTGAAGATGGATCCTGCTCAACATTCAGCAGGTACCTTGCGCCATGGCTGTAATCCCAGTAACTGTCAGGATGGCTGACAAAATTCACGCCCTGCACCCTCGGATGGAAAATGCAAACAGTACTTTTTCTCTGGGCCTCTGGATGATAGATTATATCTTTGCTTTGCCCTGCTCGGATTCCTCCCCTGAGCTTTCTTTGGAGAATCTGCTCATCTGCCAAAACATTTATTTTGTCAATGAACTCAACAGACCTCATCCATCGCCCTTCATAAGCAGTATATTCCTTATGGTTCCAGCTCTCGTAAACCTGTCTTCCTGTCTGCGGGTCAATCACAAGCTGGGCAGCATCCGGTGCTGGCAGGAAAGTAATGTCTTGCCTTGTTGCCCTTGACTCACCATCAAGCTCCCGAACAACTGTTTCTGTTGGCAGAATATATCCGAATTGGTCTGCTATCCTCTGGGCAAGAAGGGGGCTCACCGGAACCCTCACAAAATCATCATTCGTTCCGACTGCAAGGTAATCAATCGCGACCTGGATTCTGACCTCAACATCCTGCCCATTGACGCTGCCAAAAACAGCAAGCTCATAGAAGTTTTCCGGCCTCATGAAATCGGGGATATTGCCCCTTGAAACTTCCCTAAAAATAGCTGCGTCCCTATCAGCTTCGCTCATGCCTCTTAGGCTCTCTAAAAATTGGCTTCCTGGAATTCTTGTTCCATCAGGCGGCCTTGGAGGGTGTGGCATAAAAAAATTACTTGCTCAAGATTTAAATTCACATGCCCTTCTCGGGGAGAAAGCGCTCTGCCTTCTGGAATTCCAAACTAACAATCCCTTCTTTTTGCGCTGCCTGAAACATTTTGAGAAGAACCGGACCATCCAGAATTGGGTCATGCCCTGGAACTGCGCTTCCTTTGAGGTGCTTAGCGCAGAAATCCTGCAATTGCTGGATTGTTTTATTTTTCCTCAAACTGACATTCCACCTGTCCCTGCTGATTTCACTATAATTTTTTGCTTCTCCAAATCCAACTCTTAAAATCACGCCAAGCCGCGCCATATCACTGCGTTCAACAGCATTTCCAAGCTCAAATCTTTCTCTCGTTTCTCTTGCCCTTTTGATTGGAATTACTCTCATAAAATCCCTCAGTTAGTCTGTTCCTGAAGAAGCCTTTCAGCCTCATATGCAGCCACATCAGCAAGCGTTCTGCTGCCATTGTCTATTTCATCGCGACGCCTTAAAACACGAATCATTACTTCATGTTTCATCTCTGGGGGTAATCTGCCATCTTTTGAGAGCATGTGCATGAGTTTTCTGAAGATGTCTGTTCCAAGAACATCTTCGACTAGCGGCCTTCCGGTCTTTGGAGATATTATTGCAGGCCCTACTGATGGCTTCTTATTCAAAATTGCCGCCATGGAAATTACCTCCAACAGGGTCCATTCTTGCCCCCTCAACTCTTCGCTCAAGCACAACAAGGCCTTCAAGTTCTGCTGCCTTGAACATTTTCAATGTGATATGGCCGTCAAACTCTCCCATTAACGTCGGAAAATGAGCCATCCCAAGTTCCGCTTTCAAAAATCCGAAAAGACGCTCATCGCTGATTCCTGGATTCTTAAGCACCTTATATGTTGAGTATCTTGTCTTTGACTGGTTATCTGGAGCCATGAACCCTGCCCTCAGAAATCTGCAGAAACGGAATTCCTCCCATGTGTCAACTAGTGGCTGTGGAACTTTTAAGCGCAAAACGAAAGTTTTCCCTTTGGCAGGGGACTGTCTCTGTGTCATGAAAGGATGTTGTATGTAAGGAAATAAAAAGACTACACCGCACTTTCACTGATTTTCATAAGCCCAAGTTCGATAATAGGAACAGCGTTTATCAGTCCCTCAAAGTCTTCAGCTAAAAGGCATCTTTTCACTTCTTCAACGTCAGCGCCAAGACGTTCAAGGGTCCTTGCCAGAGCATCATCCAGTTCGCTATCCACTGTGTGATTGCACTCGTACGTAAGATACTCCTTGTAGTACCAGATAAGAAGGCCCGCCACCTTTTTCGTATCAATATCAATCTCAGGAGAGATACAGAACATAAGCTCGACTTCCTCAAATGGCTCACCATCTTGGATGGCCTGCTGCCTCTCCCCAGGACTTGCCATGATTGGCAGTATGTATAGAAGAGGCTCTCCGGATGGCAATCTTATTGCATGTGCCTTGGTGATATTATCATGGTATTTAGGGCGTATTTCGTTTCTCATCTTATCTTCGATGGATTTATCCGGCCTCTCGATTTCATAGATTGAGAGGTCAACCTTCTGAGAGATGAGTCCTTCCACACGCCTATAAGAATTTGAATCCAAAGACCTTGCGATTCCTCGGTTCCTCTTGCCCTCGGCAACCACAGTGATGTTGGTCATGATTATGTTCAATGTGGGAGAATAGTTGTAGAGTTTTGCGCCAATCACTTTGCCTGAATTGTCAAGAGCCAAATCAACCAGGAACGGGCTCCTCCAACTCTCAGTGATATCCCAGTGGTACTGCCCATCACTCTCTATTTCTTCCCTTGGGAAATTATCATGAAGAAGAGCCTGCATCTCCTGGAACATCCTCTGGCCTTCCGGGGTTTCAATATTGTTTTTATCGAGAGGAATTAACTTGAAGTCCCTGCCCTGGACTAAAGGTTTCCGAATCCCCTCAGAAAGAGTTTTTTCAGGGAACTCTGGAAGTTTTGCATGAGTAGTCCTGGGCTTGTTTTTGTGCATAGAGATATTACTCAGTTGGGATATATAATAGTACCACTTTTTACCACTAGATAATCAGATAAAGAAAAAGAATTTTAGAAAAAAGATTATCTCCTTCTCTTCTTGGCAGCCCTTTTTACCGGTTTTTTCGCCTTCTTGAGGGGTTTCCTCACGGCTTTTTTTGCAGGTTTTCTAACAGCCTTCTTGGCCGGTTTTCGGACAGGCTTCCTGGCAACTTTGCGGGCAGGTCTTTTCACTGCTTTCTTGGCTTTTTTGACTGCCTTTTTTACTTTTCTGGCAGGCTTTTTCACAGCTTTGCGCTTGGCCGCTTTTTTGACAGTTTTCTTGACTGTGCGCTTAACCTTCATTACCTTCTTTTTTACTGCCTTTTTAACCGGTTTTCTGGCCCTTCTGGCAGACTGCCTGCCGCCATCGTTGCCTGCACCTTCCTTTTTGAAAAGAGCTATTCTGCTTTCAATAATTCCCCTGTGGAATTTGGCATCCAAATCAGTAGCAGTCTCCTCATAATGGTCAGTGTGTACCATCTGGGAGTTTGAGCTTCCACAACGAGAACAAAGGAACTGTCCATTCAGAAAGTCTATCGGACGGGGCAATTTACCACAACCGGAGCAGATTTCGATTGTGTCTTCCATGCTTTCGTATCGAAGGTATATTATAAAAATATAACTAATACGTCAATTGCTGTGAAAATATACATTCTAAAAAATATTAAGAAAAAATCATCTTGTACCAAGGAAATCTTCACCCAAAACCCTCCTGTTCACGATACCTATTGAGTCGTGGAGCAGGCGTCCCTCGGATGTCACATAGGTTCCGATATATCCTTCAGCGTCAAAGAGCTGGGACTGGAATGTCGGGGCTCCCCTGTTCCTCCCATAGAACCTCATCGCCTCGTCAAAGGTGTTCGGATCTGTCGTATAGAGATTTCCATAGTCAAAGAGATGGGTGGCATCTTCAGGCATTCCGATTGTCACTGTGTGGGGCCCGTTCGGAGTGTTTACCGAAGCGACCAATGCGCGAACGCCGTTCCTTCGAAGGTGCTCTGCCATCAGGTGGTGGATTCCAGCGCAGACGGCAACCCCGCTCCGAAGATTTTCAGGGAGCTGGGCAGTTGAGCTGTGCGTATTGTAGAACCCGACATACTGCTGAAGGTATCCGAACATCTGCTCTGTCGTAACATTTGAGATTCTCTCAACCTCGGGGTTGAGCACATCTGTGCTGTACAATGACTCCATTGCCCCGTTGGCATATGCGACCTGCTGCAAGAATGCCCCCAAGAACCTTGTTGACATTATGACTTCGCTTCTTGATGATGTTGCATACCTTGCTGAGAATTCCTGGAAATTGGCGGAGTTCATTATGTTTGTCTTGGCCTGCTGAATCTGTGCATCGAGCTCAGGGTCTCCTGAGCGGCCAAAGCCATAGGGCCCTGGATTTGCCAATGTTGGAATGTCAGTTGTCGCGTAGCGGACACCTCCTGACTGGAGGTGCTCATAACGAAGGGAGCTTGTCGAATTAATGTGCTCCCCGCCGATAACGATGTTCGCCCCTACCATGACCATTGGGTCCCATCTTCCGCCCAATCGTTCATCCCAGTGGGTCGCGCCTCCAGCGACCCAGATGTCACCCTCGACAGTATCGCTGAAGTTTATTGTCCGGGTTATTCTTGCTCCGACGCGCTGGTTGATTGTTCCGTAGTTTCCAAAAATCCTTGCAGTGTACTGATCCTCCATGAACCGGTACTGCATCCCAAATTCAACATCCTGGAACCTTGGCGTGTAATGCCCGATATACGCTGTCTGCATCGGGTTTCCGGCAGCGAAATAGAACTGCGGCATCGCATATAGAAGGAAGTTGTTCACTTCAAGCGACGCCCCCGTTGCCAGGTTGAAATATATATCATCCCATTTTGGATATGATAACGCGCCTCCAATGACAGCGCCCATCCTGAGCCTTGTTATGCTGCCAATTGGCTGAGAATATCCGAAACCAACTGAATGTGATGTGTAGAGCTGCGATGGCATATTTGCCATTGTAGCGACGCTTCCATAATAGACAAGCCTGAATCTCCAGAAGTCAATTCCAGGACGAATCATGAGCCTTGCAAATGGCGCTGCCTGCTCGCCGAACCATATGTTGCCCGCATCGAACCTGGCATCAAATGGCCTTCTTGTCCTTGTTCCTCTGTATGAATATCTTACTGAGCCTGAGACTGCTGAGCCTGCCTCATTGACATAGAGGTTTCCTCCAATGTCCCACGGGTTGTCAAGTGTAATTCGCCTTGGTCTTCCTGAGATATTAACCTCTGTCGCTCCAGGTGAAAGTGAAACATCCTGGTATTCCGCTGCCTGGGCAAGAGCTGCTGCAATGTCAGGGTCAAGACGCATAGAGTCTGCTGCATCCTCAGGTTCTGAAACTTCTGCTTCATCTCTAGCTGCTGGTTCGTCCTCCCGCTCAGCAGGCGCTGCTGGTCTTGTTGCGGGCTCATCTTCCCGCTCAGCAGGAGCCGATGCTGGCGGAGGCTGAGCATCTTGGGCCCTGGCTATCCCTTCTGTTAATGGAGAAAAAGCAAGTGTTAATGCGGTCGCGGCTATTGCGGCCAGCCTCTTTATTCCTGAAAGTCTCCTCCCCCGTTTTTTATCACGAACTCTCATCAACTGATATTATAGAGAAGGGCTTTTAAAGTTGCAGTTTGTGTTATTTTTTGCGTTTTCTTCTTTTCTTTGCACTCTTGGCCTTGGTCTTCTTAACTGCTTTTTTTGGTGTTTTCTTGGGCGCGCTCTTTGGTGCCTTTTTGAGCGCCTGACTTATTTTCAATTCAAAATCAAGGAATTCCTGTAAGAAAGCCTGCATCTCATCGAGTTTGGCCTGTTTTGAGGGCGGAGGGCCTGTTTCAAAACTAAGCTCAGCCACAGTCTCAAGTTTCCCATCAGCATTGGCCATGCTCATGATGCAGTATTTTTTGTTGAATTCTGAGATTTCCCTTTTCACTGACTCAAGGAATTTCGAGTCACCGAATACTGCAAATTCGGAAAGCCACCCATTTTCCTGGTTGATAATCGCAAATTCTTTTTTCGAATTATTCTTTGAAGAAAGGGAATAATGGACTGAGATGTATTCCTTGCTCTTGCCTTTCAGTTCAGACTTGTAATGCATCTCCTCCCCTTTGTAATTGAAAATCAAGGTTCCCATGGACATGAAGTCTGATTCCCAGGAATCAAGCCCCTTAAGCTCTTTTGCTGAGGAGCGGAAGTCCTGGATTTTCTCAAAACTGACTTTGAAAAACAGTGCAAAGACAATGACTGAGACTGCCGCTGTCGCAATGCTTGGGGGCTGCATAATCAGCGCTCCGATTGGAACTATCACAAGAAGAACAAGCAGTAGAATAAAGTCCATAATGAAATATGGGTAATTTTTCATCGGAATTAGAACAAATTTAATACTTATAAATCATTCCCTGGCAGTGCCAGCGTCAACCATCTGCTTGAACATGCTATATGGAACAACCACGCAAACGTCGCACTTGCATTCTGCGCATATGAATTTCTCTTTGGCCTTGCGTCTGATTTTCCCGCAGTTGGCGCATATTTCTACGACGTTCTTCAGTTTATTCACCTTAAGCGTGGCTGTGACTGCACTCCATGAAAGTGCATATCTTGCCTCTGTGGGCAAAGTTTTTTCCTTTTATCTTTTTGGATGCCTCATCTATTATGTCAAGGCCGATGTCAGCCTCATCCTCGCTAGTAACATACGGAGGAATGATACGGACGCTGTTTTTGGCGCAGCCAAGAAGAAGCAGGCCCATCTTGGCGCATTCGATTACAAGGTGGCCCCTTGCCATGGGATTGGGCATATCAAAAGCGAGCATAAGCCCGAGTCCCCTCTGGCCGGATATGGAATCCATCTCATTTAGCCTCTTCAGCATGTAATTTCCAAGTTTAATATTTTTGGAAAGCAATTTTTGTTTCTTTATGACTTCGATTGTCTTGAGCGAGAGAGCCAAATCCAAAGCATGGCCGCCTCCCCAGGTGCTTGAAATTGCGCCTGCTTCAGTTGGGAACATTTCTCTGCGCGCTACAACGGCGCCGACTTGCAGCGCTTTTGCGCTTGAGAAGACATCTGGCGTGATTCCGTAGTTCTCATATGCCCACCATTTGCCTGTGCGTCCCATCCCTGCCTGGACTTCATCTGCTATGTATGGGATGCCATTCTTCCTGGCTATTCCGCGGAGCTCCTCAACCATTTTTTTGGGTGCTGGATAGTATCCGCCTTCCCCCTGGACATGCTCAATTATTATGAATCCGATTTCTTCCGGAGCAGCTTCCCTCTCAAGGATTTTTTCAAGCTGCTCGCCAGCAGATTCATCATAATCAAGGCGCATCATAGGAAGCCTCATATAGCCTTTTTTCTGCACTTTGCTTGAATTTGTAAGTGAGAGCGCACCAAGGGTCCTTCCGTGGAACGCGCGCCTCATGGAAATTCCGAACTTTGTTTTCGGCCTTTTCCTCATGCAGATTTTTATCGCGTTTTCTACGGCTTCTGCGCCAGAATTAATCAGAAAGGCAGAATCCATTCCTTTTGGAGAGATGCCACTCAATTCTTCAATTAGTTCAAGGTGCTGAGGGACAGTGAAATCCTGCCCCGCATATTTCACTGGGAATTGGTTTGAAAATGATTTGATTACTTTGAGCATTTCTGGATGATTGTATCCCATTGGGTTTGATGCTATCTGGCTTGCAAAATCAAGAAACATGTTTCCATCAATGTCTTCGCAGTATGGACCCTCCCCCCGACCAGAATAAACTAGCGGATAGGGAACCGCCCAGCCCCCATTTTTCTTTTTCAGGCCCTGCAATGTTCTGAATGACTTTGGACCAGGAACGGAAGTTTTCAGACGAATCATGAGCCTATTCCCGTAGAGTAAATTTATATATGCTAAGGCATAGCTTTCACCCTATGAAGATAGGCTACCCCTGCATAAACACTGGAATCGGATGCACCACCAATTCCACTTTCAGGCTCGCCTCATTCAGTGAACTGAGGTTTCTTGAGACTGTAAAGAAAAACCTCAGTTGCCTATCAAGGATTCTGGAGTTCAATCTGGAAAACGGATTCCTCTTCTTCAGGATTAGCTCTGACCTGATTCCATTCGCCTCCCATCCAGTATGCACTGTTAAGTGGCAGGAAATTTTCAAGAAGGAGTTCAGGCAAATCGGGAGATTCATCATGAGAAACAAGATGAGGATTTCTATGCACCCTGACCAGTTTGTTCTGCTAAATTCACCAAAAGAGGACGTGGTTGAGCGGAGCATCGCTGAGCTAGAGTATCACTGCGAGGCGCTTGATTTGATGGGGCTTGGAAGCGATGCCAAGGTTCAGATACATGTCGGCGGAGTTTATGGCGATAAAGAATCTGCCGTTGGCAGATTCTACGACTCATACTCATCATTGCCTGCGCTGATACGAAAAAGGCTTGTGATAGAGAATGATGATCGGCTCTATTCGCTAAAGGACTCGGTTGGAATCAGCAAAAAGACAGGCGTTCCGATAATCTTCGACAGTTTCCACCACGAATGCCTAAATTGCGGCGAGAGCAGACGCGATGCCCTGCTGCTTGCCAAAAAAACCTGGAAGGCAAAAGACGGCATCCCCATGACAGATTACAGCTCGCAGCAGAATGGCGGGAGGATGGGGAAGCACTCGCAGTCAATAGATATCCGGCATTTCAAGAAGTACATCAGGGAAACTGAAGGGTTAGACTTCGACATAATGCTTGAGATAAAAGATAAGGAAAAAAGCGCGAAAAAGGCGCTTAAAATCATTCAAAAAGCTTAGAGAACTCGTGCTTTTTCCTGTTTTTCCAGCTGCCCTTGTGATACGCGTAGCTCGCAATTAAGGGAAGAACGGATGTTGCTTCCGCGTACACCATCTGCTCATATGTAGTATCAACCTTTCCCCAAGATTGGGCTTCTTTCAAGGTCGAGCTTGAGCATGCCCCGTCGCGGACATCCGCAACAGTAATCTGAACAGCATATTTGTGCATTGGAACTTCTTTGCCGAGTATCTCAGCGCAAATAACAGTATCCTGGGCAAAGTTCTTCGGAACTCCGCCGCCAATCATGAGCAGCCCCGAAGTTGGAACTGCCATCTTGATTTTTGTCAGTTCATAGAAATCTTTCACCGAGTCTATGCTAAGGTGTTTTTCAGGATTCTTGTGCTGATGCAAAACAAGGCCAAATCCTGCGCTGCAGTCTGAGAAGGCTGGCACGAATATAGGTACATTGTTTTCATAGGCAACCTGGACAAGGGAATCTTTTTTCTTGGCGTTTCCGTTTGCAAGGTATTTGCCCATCTCCTTGATGAATTCCCTTGATGAGTATGGCCTAGGTTCAAGCTTCTCAGCTATTTCACCGATGGTTTTATCGCATGCCTGGAGCTCCTCTTCATCAATATAAGTGTCGTAAATGCGGTCAATGTACAAATCACGGAGTTTGGAGTCGTCAATGTTTGGAGTCCCCTGATAATGCTTGAAACCCAAGGCCTCAAAGAAATCCATATCAACTATGCTCGCGCCAGTTGCAACTATGGCGTCGACCATGTTGTTCTTGACAAGGTCTGCGTATAGGTTCATGCAGCCCCCTGCGCTTGTGCTTCCTGCGAGTGTGAGGATTGTCGCGGAATCCTTTTCCGCGAGCATCATGTCATATATGTGCGCTGCGCGCGCAGTGTCCCTTGATGTGAATGACATCTTCGACATCGCTTCAATCAACTGGGTTGAGTCAAAACTCTTGATGTCAATATGTTCCACAGCCTCTTTCAGCAAATCTTTCTTCTCCATAATCATCACATCTCTTTTTTGATTTTTTCAGCGGTTTCTTTCAATTCTTCAGGCGTGGCCTTTTTTGAGCGGCCAAAACTCAGTTCCCCTCCAGTGTGAAGAGGAACAAGATGAATATGCGCGTGCGGAACAAGGAAGCCTTCCACCACAACGCCGATTTTTTTTGCGCCCATCGCGTTCTTGATTGGTTTTGACAGTTTTTTCGCTGCCTCGAACATTTTTGAGTAGAGCGAATCTTCCATCTCAAAAAGATACTCATGATGTGTTTTAGGGATGAGCAGAGTGTGCCCGGGGTTCATTGGATTGATATCTAGGAACGCAAAGAAATCCCCATCTTCCCAGATTTTCTCGCCAGGTATATCTCCGGCTATGATTTTGCAGAATATGCAATCAGTCATGGGATAAAATCTGATAAAACGGTTCTTAAAGGTATTTCAGTTCCTGCCGTTTGGATTTTGGAAGTAGATTCTTGATTGTTTTTCCCTTGAGCAGGCCGCAGCCAAGCAGATGTCCTTCATAGCTTACAATGACATATCCATCATTTCCTTCATCAGATTCAAGGTCTTCTCCCCGAACAAAGGATTTTGCCTGTTCTTTCGTGACTTTGATTACATTGCTCTTTGCAAGGTGGCCAAAGATATGTATGAAGTTGCTTGTGGGCTTGATTGCCTCTGAAATCCGCGCAACCAGGATTCCAGGGGCGACAATGGGCGGTTTGTCAATAAGTTTTTTAGGGCCGAGGAAAACCCTGCCCCTGCTCCCCATGTAAAGGCCATAGTCATCAAAAGTGGATTCCTCTATGCCGAACCTTTCTTTGAAATATTCAAGGACTTTCATTTCCTCACCTTTGCCATGAAAAAACCGCCGGTGTCATTGTGGTGCGGCCAAATGCGCGCGCACTTCTTGACTTCCTCAGAATACTCATTCTTTTTCCATTCTGTTATTCCGGGCGATGTTTTGAACCCTGGAATTGAGATTTCTTCAAGCGAAGCCGGACGCTTCTCAAGAAGGTAATCGATTACCCCTTCATCCTCTTCAGGGGCGAATGTACATGTTGAATACACCATGACACCACCAGGTTTGAGAATCTCAAATGCCCTCAAAATCAAATGCTTCTGGAGTTTTGAATGCCCGCGGATTTTGCGCTCATTCCATGTGTTGAATAGCTTCTGGCTCTTCCTGATTGTTCCCTCTGAGGAGCATGGGGCATCAAGTATGATTGAGTCGAACTGGAGGTCTGGGAAAAATCTCAAATCCTGGTTTGTAATCAACGCGTTCAGGGCCCCGACCTTCTCAAGATTGAACCTAAGAGCCTTGATTCTCCCATAATCAATGTCATTGGCTATAAGGATTCCACGGTTCTGCATAAGGGCTGAGAGCTGGCTTGTCTTTGAGCCAGGCGCAGCGCAAGAGTCAAGCACGAAATCCCCCAGTTCATCCTTGATTATCAATGGGGGGAGCATGGAAACAAGTTCCTGGATGTAGATTTTCCCGGTGAAATGCTCTATTGTTCCACCAACCTCGGGCTCTTCTGAAATAAAGGCGTCGGGATACCAGGGCACCTGCTTGATTCCGATTCCGTAGGATTCGAATCTTTCCTTGATTTCATCTGGATTGGATTTGATTGTGTTTGCCCTGAATGATTTTGGGGCAAATGTCTTGATACAGGAAAAAAACTCTTCAGGATCATCAGCGAGGCCTTCATACCTCTCCCTGAATGTTTTTGGTATCTCCATAGAATCATTGGTTGTTTGGAAAGGCTTAACAAATCAGCGCTCAGCGAATGTGGTGCCCTACCGGACAACAAGGCTGCCAAGCATATGGTTGATTGTTTTCTCGTGCTCTTCCTTCTTGCGTTCAGGTGCTGACCACGAAACAGAAAACACGGCATTGCCGGTAAAGAACATCTGGCCTCCGCCAAAGAATGTCTTCCCTCCAGAGTCGTAATGGAATTGCCTTGAGTAGGAGGGCATGCCATGGAACCTCCCTTTTACGATATCGGCGATGATTCCGGAGGTTGGGCTCTCAAGCTCTTTCTTCGCGTGTTTGGCAAAATCAAAGCTTTCTGGCAGGGCAGCGTCAACAGCCACAGTGAAATGACTATCCTTCCCTTCAAAACAAATTGAGTATTTGCCATCCACAACAGCGACATCCTCATCATAGTTCCAGTTGGTCGGATAGAATAGTTCGAAATTGCCGAGGGGGTCGCGGAACCTTCGGTAGGTCGGTTCTTTCTTATGGCCAAAGAGGGAGAGGATTTTATCTTTCAGCAATCCAAAGCGCCTCCCGGCAGTCCGAATCGAAAGGACTGTAGTCAAAGCCGCAGTAGTCCTTGATGTTCTTGTAGCCAGCCCTTTCCATAAGTGTCCGCATCCGTTTCTCTCCGACAAAGTAGATTTTCATTCCATACTCAATGGTCTTTGGGCCATCCTCAAGCACAATCTTGTAGTTGCCTGCGCCATCAGCTGGCACATATTTCAGATACCAGTTGAGAGTAATTTTTTTGCCGTTCCTTGTGATTTCTTCGACATCGAAATTATGGAACTTGTCCGTCATGAGAAGTTCATCCTTTGAGGGATTGTATGCGTGGATGATAAGCCTGCCCCCAGGATTGAGATGGTCATAGAAGTTCTTGAGTGCGGCCTTCCGCTCCCCTTCGCTTTTGAGGTGAAGGAAGCTTCGGTATGGCACTATGATAAGATTGAATTTCTTCTCGAATTTGAAATCGACCATGTTCGCGTGATGGACATCCGGAGTTATCCCGGCGTTCTTGGCCTTTTCTTTGAGAATTTCAAGCATTTTTTCAGAAATGTCAAATCCGGTTATATCAATATCCTCATTTGCAAGCGCAATAAGAATTCTCCCTGTTCCGCAGGCAGCTTCAAGAACGCTGCCGCGCGCGTTCCTTGCCTCGTTCAGATAGAAGCCGACATCCCACTCATCGCCGTAGACGAAGTCATAGTATTCGGCCATTTTGTCATAGACTTCCATTGCATAGGAGAACAACAAAACAGAATAAAAGGGCTTTCCTGCCAATTTGAGATTGTGTTCCTTCATCTTGATATGGACTATTTCTATGCGCAGGTCGAGGAGAAGCGCAGGCCCATGGCAAAGGGCAAAATCATCGCTGTCTGCATGTTCAGCGGAAGGACTGAGGATTCTGGAGTGATAAGCACTGTGAATTACGCTGGAAGGGAAGTCGGCATCCACTCCGGAATGCCGATTGCGTTGGCAAAAAAACGGGCGCCGCCTGCAGATACCATATACATTCCAGTTGACAGGGAGTATTACGCTGAAGTCTCAATGCATATTGATGAACTAATCCGCAAATCCTGCAAAAAAGTCGTGCAGGCCAGTATTGACGAGTGGAACTGCCAGGATGATGATGCGATTGATAAGGCTCCTGTTTTGAAAAAACTCATTAAGGAAGAGCTTGGGCTTAACTGCTCAATAGGTGTTGCCCCATCCCTTCTCGGAGCCAAGATGGCTGCATCTAAATCAAAGCCTGATGGCCTGCTTGTACTTGACAATGAATCTGAAAGGAAACTGATTGATGACTCTGGTGTCAAAAAAGTCCCTGGAATAGGGAATAAGACTTCTGAGGCACTCGCCCATCTCGGAATAAGGTGGGTTGGTGATTTGAAAAATGCCGACCCGATTATGCTGGTTGATTCGTTTGGCAGGAAAACCGGCGCGTGGCTTCATCAGCTGGGACTGGGCAATTACGTGAGCGAGCTTGGAGAGGAGAAAGAGCAGGAGGAAGTGAGCAGAATCGGCACTCTTAAGGACAAAACACGGGACCTGCACAGCCTGATTGTCAAGGTTGAGGGCCTTGAGAAGGAAGCCCGGGAATGGCTGATGCACATGAAAAAATCATTCAGGACCCTGAGCATCATTTTCGTAACTGAGGATATGAAGATTCACACTAAATCAATGTCATTCAAGAACCCGATGCCATGGAACGCTGACATCGCGGATGAGAAGAAAGAACTGATTGAAAATTTCCTCAAAGATAATAATCTGATGGTAAGGAGGATTGGGATACGGTTCGGCAACTTTATGGACCTTGGCGGCCAGACAACACTATTTTGAAATAAAAGAATAATAGAAAACCTTGAAGCGCATGGGGGGATTACTTGCGCCTTCTGGTTTTTTTCTTTGAAGACTTTTTGACTGCCTTCTTTTTGACAACCTTGCACTTGCAAGAGCAACCAATGACCTTGCTGAGAAGGCTACAAATACTTGAAATCATGTTATTATTAGTGGTTAATAAGGTATATAAAGTTATCCATGGTGGTTTGTGGTAAAGAATAGCTTTATAAGCAGTATAGTCCACCTTTAGTAACGGAGGTAGGAGAATATGATTGAGAGAATCGATAGTATAATCACTACTGTAGAGAACGGTCTTTTCGCTGTTCTTGGAGAGGAGACAAGGACTGCAAGAAGGAGCGTAAAAACAACTTCAAGAAAGACTGCAAGAAAAACAGTCAGAAAACCCGTTAAGAAAAAAGTCAGGAAGAAAAGAAGGTAAGATACTCTTCTTCTAGTACATGAAGCTTGGCAGGTATGATTAGGCAGAATGGGACCTTGCCCAACTCCTTATTTTTCAATTCACTTATTTTTCCGTAAGTTATCTTTTCCTCAGGTTCGCCAAGGCGTGAAATCACGACTGCGGATTCGAATTCGCTTAGCATTTCCAGTGCTGCCTTTGCCTCCATGGGCTGCGGCTCAGTATCCAAGAGGACAAGGGAATGCATGTTCATATCCATATTGGTCCTGACAATCCCCAGTGATGATGTTGGGTTGTAATTCTCCCGTGGATTGACTAGTGATGCGGTTTTTCCAAAGCGGTAAATCTGCAAGCCTGCCCTTGCGGGCGCCGCCGAATAGATTGATGAGTTGTGGATGATTTTTACTGGGATTTTTTTCTCCCGGGCATCCAGAAGCAGCGTGATGTGCGTAGTCGCGGTCAAAGGATCCCCGGATGCAATAAGGGCAATGTCAGAATCTTTTGCTTTCTCGATTAGGTAACTGCTCTCCACCTGGCCTCTTTCTAGCAGGTTTATTTTCTTCCCGATTTTCTCTTCGAGCAAGGAAAGCTTGGAGTCCTCGATAGGATTGGTATATCTTTCAATGTAAGCTTCAGAACATGATTTCAATGATTCCAAACCCTCGAGAGTGAAATCAAAGGCGATGCCTGAGCCTATGAGAATTAAAGTCATGAATCAGTTAGATGTCGTAACATTTATAAAATCTTTACCGCTATAATCAACATTATATCACAATCCTTTCTTTACGGAGAGGGTACGCTAGGGGTACATAACCATCCCCCTGCCCCTATGCGTTTCTTCTTAAGCAAAAAATAACACATTATCATATCTGCCATTAAGAATCAGCTGTGCTTCTTCTCTGACTTTTGGTGGAACATATCGTTTTCCATCTACAATTTCCTCTAGGGCTTGCCGGTCAGCTTCGCTTCTGAAGGATTTGCAGATGTGGGGACGAATCACAGATGAGAGGTTGTTACCTGAAACCATGTACATCTCTAGCATTTTCAATCTCACGCCAAGCGTTTCCTCAGAGTATTCATTTGAAAGCGTATTGACAACTCTGGCCACATGGCACATAAACGTGCCAAATGGGCCATTATAGAGAAAATCTTTTGTGGAAAGGCGTTCGGCTGCTTGAATGAAATCCTTACCTAGCCCTTCCCTCACATAACGCTTCTCGCCGCCCTTGCCATCAGGAGCCCACATCCTAAATGCATCGAAAGCTGGTATCGGACAGTCACGACACCCATTGAGCATCATAAGAATACCATCTATCCTCTCATCGCCAAGCAGTTTTGGCGAATGGATTATGGCATCCAGCTGCATGACCACGATGAACATATCGGAGCAGAAGTCGTGCTCACTTTCCCTATACTTCATCCCAAATGACAGATAATTTTCAGCGAGAGTGTAGAACAAATCCATAAGTTCATTCGAGATTACTGGGACATTGTCCATCAATGAATCAACCTCCCGGGCCAACTCAAAGCGGAGTTGGCGTGACTTAAAGAACCCAATCTCCCCCTTCTTAACAAGAGGCCGCTCGAAAAAGGATTCTGCGAACTCCTTTTCCCTGCCGCTGAGCTTGCTAAGGTCTAATTCGGTTTGGTTATGGACAAGAGAATCCATCACACCATCAAATATTTTGCGTTTCATGAACTTTGACTTGGATTTACCCGTTCTCTCTCGATAAAGTTCCAGTATTCCCCTCAAATCCTCGTTTTTACTGATTTCATCAATAAGAACTGAATCAACCGGGCTTTTTCTTGATTCGTCTTTTGAAGGCAAATTGCGCTCAAGAATAAGCCGGAGTTCCTCAATCGCATATTCGTCCCGAGCCCTGACAAGCGCACCAAGTTCAGGGACCGCTTGCCGGATTCTATCTGGTGCAAGAAGTTTATTGAATGTCCTGGCTACCGGGCCACTGGTTCCAAGTCTCCTCCTAAGTTGTTTCATTTGAGTATTCATAATAACCAACCAACAATAACACTATTTACAAATTAGAACCACTAGACTATATAAATACTGTTATCCCCTTAGGAGGAGACAGAAATATGATGCAAGAATTATGCATAGGAACGTCAGTAATACTGGAACAATTTTATTGGTGAAAAATAGTGACCGACCCGGTGGTAATCGGGTCGGTCGGGTCATGAAACGGGTAGAGTTTCATTTGTAAGTACTCTTTACAACATTTAAAGTATAAAAAGGTTGTTGTCCCCCTAAAGGGGAACAATATAACACTATTCCATTGTGAACCCCACTCCACGAGAGTGATGATAAGTTCAGGATAGCTCAAGGCTGCTCTTCCCAGGAACAATGGAATTGTTCTTTGAGAATCCTTTGTTCACTTCAAGGACGTACATGGCAGGCTTTTTCGGAGAGTATGAGCGGCACCGGGTTATGTTCAGGCCGCAGGGGTCCATTTGGATTACATCGACGACAGTGCCGTTGGAATCAAAGAATATCGCATCCAGTGGAATCGTGACATTGAACATCCAGAAGCTCTGGATTTGCTCTTTGTCAAAAGTAAAGAGCATGCCATGATTCTTTCCAAGAGATTTCCTGCCCATCAGGCCTTTCATCTTGGTAGATGCATTGTCAGCGATTTCGGCCTCCACATAAACGTTCTTGCCGTCGCTGTTAACAAGGGTGAGTTTTTTCTTCTCCCCTTTGGCGATTGCGACGTAGATAATCAAAATGAGAATAATGAAAAGAATAAGAAAATATTCAGGTTTCATATTTTCTGGAACCTGTCTTTGAACTTCTCCTGGAGTTTCGGGAGGTTTGTGTATTCCATATCCTCTTCAGGCAGCCTGTGCGGCTCAAATGGTCCGTGCCTCCGCATATACTCGGCAATTTCATTTGCCTGCTTTCTTGTGTGGTCATAGGAATAGTCCTTGAATATGTCAAGCGGGCCCACAAGGGTTCCTTCTGCAAGCTGGAAACCAAGAGCAACTACTCTTGGAGGGCCATCTAGCCTTGAAGGGTTTGACATCTCCATGCTGCATGGCATCATCGGCCCCTGGTGAGAGCCTCTCATCCATCCTGAAACCAGGTGCGGGAAGCTGAATGGCTCAAGCGCCTCGCCGACTGATGGAAGGCCGGATTGGCACCGGACAACAGCGACAGGGTCGTCCTTGCCAACATACTGGCCTGCGATTTGAGAGAGCTTGTCAGTTGATACTGATGCGACAGCCTCTTCTTCAGCGACCTTGTTGTTCGGCCCCGGGTAGACTCTTTTGATTACATATCTCGAACGTGACCCGACAAACGCAAGCATCGAGTACATCTCCTCAGGAGTCTTGAATGTTATTTTCTTTCCCTCTATTGTATCGTAAACCTCGAAACTAAACCCTCCCTGCATGTTCGGGTCGATTACCAAACCAGGAGTGTTGAACGGATCTGCGAACATCCGGTAGACTGGAAGGTTGAATGCTCCGGGGTCTGTCTTGTCCATAAGGAAACAAAGGACTGGTTCGCTCTTTCTCTCTTCAAACTCAAGTTCAGCGACTCCTGGCCCCATTCCACGGACGTTTCCTGAGAAAGCGTCTTTCAGAAGGTCCTGGCCAGCTCCGTAGAGTTTGAGCTTCTTGGCAACTTCAGTGCCTGCGACAAATACATCCCAGGCAAGCTTGTGGATGCCCTCATTGTCAACGCCTTTGTCATGGGTAAGTATGAGATCCAAATCATCTCCGCACCTGCCGACGAAATAGTCGATAAGGGCGCCGGATTTCTTCGATTCCTCAAGCTTTTCATTGGCAAGCTTCATAAGGTCCGGATGAACAGAACTGTGGCCTGGATAGCCCCCAATGTCAGCCTTGATTATACTAAGAGTCGTTTTCATAGAATTTACCTCTCTATCCATATCTCATTAAGATAAAATAAAAAACTATTTGCTCGTATTGAGCATGACCACCTTGTCCTCCTCGACAGCCTTTGTCTTGGCTGATTTTCCTACATGAAGGACCTGCTCAGTCCTCGAGCTGTCACGGTAGATTGTGATTCCCTTGCATCCGCTCTTCCAGGCAAGGAGATAGACATTCTCCACATCCTCGACTGTTGAGTTGGCTGGCATGTTGATTGTCTTGCTGACAGCCAGTTCAACATTCTTCTGGAAAGCCGCCTGCATAAGGACATGTCCTTCAGGAGTCAAATCATATGCTACCCTGAACACCTTCTGGACATCCTCAGGAATCTCATCCATGCCCTGGATTGTTCCCTCATCCATAACCTTCTTGATAAGGTCTTCGCTGTAGAGTCCACGGACTTTGAGAACATGCTCAAAGACCGGGTCAAGGTAGTAGTACTGGCCTGCGCGAACGGTTTTCAGGAATGACAATGCGAAGACGGGCTCGATTCCGCTGCTCGTGTCTGCTATCATTGAGATTGTCCCTGTTGGCGCAATCGAGGTGCATGTGGCGTTCCTCATAGCATCATATTCCTTTGAGAGCGGGCTGTTCTTGAATCCTGGGAAAGAGCCCCTGGCCCTGCCAAGCTCGTGGCTCATCTTGCGCGCCTCATCATTGATATATTTCATGATGTACTCGCCGACTTCGCAGCCATGCTCTGAATCATAACTAATGCCCATCTTGAAAAGCATCCTGGCAAAGCCCATGACCCCAAGGCCGATTCTCCGGTTCTTCATTGTCTGGTCCCGGATTTGGTCTATTGGGTATTTGTTCAGGTCAATGACATTGTCAAGGAACTGGAACGCGAGCCTTGTGACATAGCTAAGCCTCTCCCAGTCAACCTTCTTCTTCCAGTCAATCCTGCTCCAGTCCAAATCAACGAATTTTTCCAGGTTGATGCTCCCAAGGTTGCATGACTCATAGTCAGGCATTGGCACTTCGCCGCATGGATTGGTTGCGTGGATTGGGTCTTCCGGGGTTGGATTGGTATTGTTTATCGTGTCAATGAAAAGCATCCCAGGCTCAGCGGATTTCCAGGCGCTGTAGGAAACCAGATTGAAAAGGCTCTTTGCGTTGATTTTCCGGATTGGCTCCATGTTCCTAGGGTTCAGCAAATCATATTCGGAATTCGAGTCCACTGCTGCCATGAACTTATCATCAACCATTACAGAGACGTTGAAGTTTTCCATGACCCCAGGAGTCTGCTTCATTGTGATGAACTCCTCGATGTCTGGATGCCAGCAGTGCATTGTCGCCATGTTGGCCCCGCGTCTCTTTCCGCCCTGCTTGATTACGTTTGTGGCGTTGTCAAATGCGCTCATGAAAGAGATTGGCCCTGATGCTATTCCCGCGGTGCTCGCGACATAGTCCCCCTTTGGACGAAGGTATGAGAAGCAGAATCCTGTTCCGCCCCCGGTCTTGTGGATGATTGCCTGATGCTTTACTGATTCGAAAATTTCTGCGATGTCATCCTTGACAGGAAGGACAAAGCAGGCTGCGAGCTGTCCGAGCTTGGTGCCCGCGTTCATGAGTGTTGGGGAATTTGGCATGAACTCGAACTTGGTCATAATCTGGAAGAATGCTTCCTCATAGTGCTTTACCGTTTCCTCATCAGCCCCATAATTCGTTTCATTGGACGCGAGGTGGTGCGCGACCCTTCTGAAAAGCATGCTTGGGGATTCGATGACCTTTCCCTTATTGTCCTTGAGAAGATATCTGCGCTCAAGGACCTGGACTGAATTGAGCGGCAGTTTCAAATCATCCTCAACACCGAGGATGTTCTTCATCTCACGCTCAACATTTTTCCTGTGCCTGTATATAATATATGATTTGGCTGTCGCGGCATGGCCCTTCTCAATCAAGGCCTTCTCTACAATGTCCTGGGTCTCTTCCACAGTGGGAATATAATCTTCCTTGAACTTGCTGTTTAAATCCTCAATTGCCTTGTCAGCTACCTTGCCCGCTTCCTCACGATCAGTTCCGCCAACAGACTTTGCTGCCTTGAAAATTGCGTTTGTGATTTTTTCCTTATCGAAATCGACGATAGACCCGTCTCGTTTTTTTATCTTGTTTATAGCCATACTCCCACCTATAACCCCCATGCAGGGGAATCTCTCAACTCAAGAAGTGTGCGTGGTAAAAGAAACCAAGCTAACTGATTACTTACATATCTTTTATATTTAGTTCACTTAACGACGTAAACCAAGAACCATTTTTTTAATTAGTAACCACAATTAAACGACGTTAAATGTCGTTTTAACGACGTGAAAAAATGGGAAAAAATTATTTTCTTTGTGCAAAGAGTCCACCAAGGCCCCCAATAACAAAGTTAATCAGTGCGCCCACAGCTATCAGGCCAAACCCGCATAGAAGCGATGCTCCAAGCCCGAAGGGCCCGGTGATATCGCCAAATACCTGAGCAGCAAGAATGGATGATGATGAACCCAGGCCAGCTCCCCCTGGAATCAGCCCTGAGACTATAAGCGTGTTTAGCAGGAAGTCAAAGAAGAGGTGGGCTGCTGCTGCTACAACGTATGAAAATGCCGAGACGAAACCTGCTCCGACAGCATCAAGTCCGTGCTTTTTCACTGCCCGGATTCCTGCGATGAAATACATTACAAGGTAAAGCGGTATCACTGCAAATGCGAATACCAGTGCGATGATTTGTACATAATCTGCGTATTCCCCAGTAATTATAAGTGTAAGGAGCTGCAGTATGAGTGTGAGGATAACGAGGACCAAACCAAGTCCGGCAAAAATCAATGAGCCTTTTAGCACTCTTTTTATGTCGAGTTTCATCATGCCTTCCATCACAGAAAAAATTTATAAACTAAATTGGGTAGATTTGTATTGAATGAAATTGACTTTGGAAAAAATCATAGTTTATACAATGCCAGTATGGCTATCTGTGATTATTCTTCTTCTAGCTGACCGCGCAACACCGCACGGGCTGAACAGGGTATTTGCATTGTCCGGCCTGATGATTGTAGGATTGACTTTCATAATCGGCCCTCTTGCCAAATATTCAAAAAGAATCAACAGATTGAAAATCCACAGAAGATATCTCGGTGTTGCCGGGTTTGTTGTTCTGCTTCTGCACTCAATAATTTCGTTCTGGCTTTTCTACTCCCTGGATTTGACCCTCATGTTCAACCTGGCCAATCCGCTCCTCTCAGCTGCTTTGAGCGGAACAATGTGTTTCCTGATTTACCTTGCCATGAGCATCACATCAACAACAGCGGCTATGCGGATGATGGGAAGGAACTGGAAGCTTTTGCAGAACACTGGCTACTTGGCAATGGCATTCAGCATGACCCATTTTGCCTGGACCCAATTAGGACTGCACGGGGTATTGGCGACCAACCTGATTGCGTGGATTGTTTTCTTCTTTGGTATTCTGGTGATAGCGGCAAGGCTGTTTGTGTACTTTGCTAGCATGAGAAAACAAAAGTAAGCGGTTTCTTTTTATCCAGCCTGCAGAACCCGAATCTCTCAAACTGCACAATGTCATCCTCTTTGAGGTTCTCAACTGATTTCTCGCAGTAGCCAGTTATTTCCTCAAGGCTCTCCGGGTCAAATTCACCGTTCTTTAGAAGGTCTTTTGGCATGAGAACTGTGCATTCGACTTTTTCTCCGCTCCACTGGACTTTCCTTTTTGAAGACTCTTTTTCATCAGCGATTTCGCCGATTAGTGAATTCCCTTTCTTGATTAGTTTGATATTGCACAAATCCTTGAGCCGGAAAATTTCCCCTTCTGAGAGTTCATCAACATCGCTCTTTGGGATGTAGACTTTTTCCTTTGCGCTGAGTTTTCTTGTTCCCAATTCCGTTCTTGGGTGGAGCTTCAGCTCTGCTTCCTGCTCCAATCCTTTTACTTCAAGTTCAACCGGCTCTGGAACAAAGAAATAATGCGGGGCTTCCGGGTCAAGAAGCTTTCTGTTGAATGCGAGAAGGACTTCCCAATCAGGCTCGCTCTCTGTTTTTGAGAGCCCGAAGTACAAAACAAATTGTTTGATAGCTTCTGGAAGCATCCCCCTTCTTTTCAAACCCGCGAGTGTCGGAAGCCTCGGGTCATCCCAGCCAAGTACTTTTTTCTCTTTCACTAGCGGAGTGATAAGCCTCTTGCTAATTGGAGCGTTCTTGATTGCCAGCCTTGAGAATCCCACAAGTTCAGGAACTTCCCAGCCAAGGGCTGTGCAGATTTCAGTGTAAAGAGCATCCCTAAGTTCATACTCTTTCGAACGCATGGAATGGGTTATACCCTCAAGATGGTCCATGACTACTACTGCAAGGTCATAGCCTGGCCAGACAGTATAATTGTCATGCTGCCTGAAATGATGGGTTGTGATTATTCTTGCAAGCGCAGGGTCTCTCAAGGTGGTGTTGTTGGCCAACAAATCCCCTTTGAAAAGAAGGATTGCTTCTCCCGGCTCGTATTTTCCTTCGAGCATTGATTTCCATCTTGCCATATGTTCTTCAGTTGGAAGCTCCCGGTCCGAAGTCGCCTTTCCGCTGGTTCTTGCCTCCCGGATTTCCTCCTGGGGGGCTAGGCAGACATAGGCCTTCCCGTTCTTGATAAGTGATTCTGCTGATTCGTAAATCTGGCTCCATATGGTCGGAAGTGAATGTTTTCTTTCCCCATTCGACTCCCAGCCACTTCAAACCATCTTCCAAAGCGTCAACGAATTCCTCTGATTCTTTTTCAGGATTGGTGTCATCAAACCTGAGCACCATGTAGCCCTCATTTATTCTTGCAGACTCATAGTCAAGCCAGGCAGCTTTCGCGTGCCCTATGTGGGGATAGCCGGATGGCTCTGGCGGAAATCTTGTGACGACTTTTCCGATTTCAGCATTTGGAATTGAGATTGTCTTCTCCTTTTCCTCTTTTACAATGTATTCGAACTCTGACATCTCCTCTTCAAGCTGTTCTTTTGTCAGTTTTGATGCGCGCGCGATTTCTTCATTGATTTTCTTCATCGCGCCTTTGACATCGGATTTGGCTTCAGGATATTCTCCTATAACCTTGCCGATTATGCTTCCAGGGTTCGCCTTCCCATAGTCATGGATGTTTTTGAGAACATGCTTGCTGATAATTTTGTCAATCATTCAAATCACTAGGGCATGATACTGCCCTTTACTGCCTTGCGGAATTTGCTTATAAGCACCCGGTCTTTTGGCATTGGCTCCGTTCTTCTAAGTCTCCAGGAAAGATGCTCGTAAATGTCATGCATGCAAGTCCGGTCATCATCATTATGGACGAATTCTCTCATCTTCGGATGCGCTTGAATAATTTGGGCAGGATTTGCCTTGAACAAGGAAAGCCTGACAAGTTCATAGAGCATGTTAGCATCCTCATCTGATAATGAAGAGAGCGCGTTTGAGAAAGCACTGAGGGAGATGTTGTATGTTCTCCTTACCTTTAGCCATATTCTTCTTAGTTTTGGGGTAACTACAAGCGGCCCCTGCTTTTTCATGGCAGGCTTCGCCGCTGGCTTTTTTACAGCCGGCCTTGCAACAGGCTTTTTTGCCGCTGGCTTTGCGGCTTTTTTTACAGCTGGTTTCTTGGCCGGTTTTTTCACGGTTTTCTTCTTCAATGGTTTTTTCTTTGCCAACAGAACACACCTATGAGAGTGAATGCGAAGGATTTCTTTAAATAATATATGGATTAAAGACATGTTATGCGAACAACAGACACTAAGAAATCAACCAAGCAGATGCCAGTAGGTAAAACCCCACGCAAATGTGGTTTTGGTTCTGAGGAAATCAGGAAAGTTATGTTTGAGGACATCAACAGAGGGGCAACTTTCGATGAGTCCATGGTAAGCAGGCTTATCCACGATAAAAATGACGAACCAAGGAGAAATCCGGATTTCTGATACAAACATTTATAAATAAGAATCGTCCCTAAACAGGGATAGCAACTCGAAAGGAGGTGTATGACCATGGAAAACAAGAACGTGAATGTAGGACTGAAGCACGCTACTTATTGTATGAAGCACTTGGTATACACCTTTATCATCTGGCGACAGGTGTTAAGCGGGAATTAAGGGGTCTGAAAAGGCGTGGCACCCGGAAAATCCCGCGGTGGAAATTTTTGAGGTTAGTGTTTCCGCCATGTATTTATGGCTTTCACATCGGTTTGAGGGCGCAATGCCCTCACAAAAACAAACGGTGATGTAAGTGAGTAATGTTGATATGGTGGCCGTGGGTCCTGAACTGCCTGCTGAGCCGCCCGGACCAGATAGGGTTGTTGATGATGTGCCTTATGCGTCTCCCAGAAGGGGGAGACCGAAAAAGGCGAGAAGCGAGAGAAGGTTGCAGGAGATTTTGCACCTCTATTTCGTTGAACGGCTGTCCATGCGTAAGGTAGCAGAAGTAGTTGGGATGTCCCACATGTCTGTCTATCGTATGCTTAGTGACCCGAACGTCGAGCTGCTCGTATGAAGTGACATTCGGTAAAACTTGAAGGAGGGATGGTTTTTTTTATATTTTACCCTGATTTTTTCCGTTTTGCTCTCAATTCGGTTATCTTTTCCTTTGCTCTAATCTGAACCCGGGGCGAGAACTGGTTGGATTTTGACATGAATGAGAGGATATCCTCTGATTCCTCTTCCTCAAGCCGGGCCATCACTGCCTCCATATTCTCATCAACGCTTTTCATCAGCTTCTTCAGAACTTCTGAAACAGTCAGGTTTGGCGTGCTTGTGACATGTTCGAGCATGTCATTGTAATCATGAAGGAAATGGGAGATTGAATCTGCGACTATCTCGGGATCTTTGGATTGCAGGTTCTGCAGGAATTCATGGGCTGAGAATACTGCTACGCCGTCGTTTGCTCCTGTGTTTACTTTTATCACTGGCTCTGCCTTTGGCTGGGTTTTTTCCATTCTGACCAAAGCGTCCATGGCAAGCTGCCTCGCAGTGTCTGAGATGGAATCCAGTTCAGCAACAAAAAATAATTCCGGAACCAATGAACGCTCTTCAAGAATGGAAATCACTTCAGAGGGATTCCTCTCAATCGCTGCAAGTCCTGCCTCGGTCAGTTCTGTTACTGAAATATCTGGAATATGAGAGATTTCAGCGACCAGTGCCGGGTAGTTGCTGATGAAATCGACTGCTGATTCTGTTGCCACTTTCGGTTCATTTGAGCGCAGGCCCTCGACGATTTCAGAAACATCGTCCTCTTCTAAAGGAGCGTGCCTGAGCATCGTCGGTTCAGGAACGGTTTTGGCGCTCTCGGGATTTATCTGTGAAAGCGCGCGCAGTGCTGCTTTGTTGTAGCTCACCGGAAGGAACGTGCACTGGGAGAGGAACTTCAGGCCGGACTCGTCTTTGTTGTGGCTAAACTCTTCTATCAGGTGCTCCTGGTTCTCAAGGGCGACCCTTACAACGGTTTTCAGGAAATAGCGGTCGCTGACCTCGTTGTCCTTTATGACTGCCTCGATAACATCATTTGGGCTATGGATGATTTCCTTCAGCCCCTCAAGCTGGGATTCCTTGCGTTTCTCCTCTATCTTGGAGAGGAGCTTTTTGACCTGCTCGTGGGAATAGGAAGTTCCGACTACAAGGACCTCCTCAGGAGGCTTCCTTTGCTTGGGCGGCCTGGCAGCGCGAACTGCATGAATAAGACTGCGCGTTGAAGATCCGCCCATAAGAAAGGTTCACCATTTCAGATATTTAAGC
The DNA here is from genome assembly GCA_963791815.1 of uncultured Microcaldota archaeon. Taxonomy (GTDB): domain Archaea; phylum Micrarchaeota; class Micrarchaeia; order Anstonellales; family Bilamarchaeaceae; genus Bilamarchaeum. Next base: position 128,572 of record CAWBTT010000005.1, read on the forward strand.
CTATACGCTGGCAGGGATAAGAAGCGTGAATTTCGTTCCTTTGCCAACTTCGCTCTCAACATCCATCAGCCCGCCAAATGAAGCTACTGAATGCTGGACAACAAACAATCCAAGGCCCTGGCCGGTTTCTTTCGTGGTTACCCCTGGCTTGAAAACTTTCTCAAGAGTTTTAGCATCCATTCCAGGGCCATTGTCCTCGAATGATAATGCTACATATGGAACGTGGTTCAGCGACCTGTCTTTAGCCAGGACCCTAATCCTTCCACCTTCGCCAATCACATCATGGGCATTCAGAAGAATGTTCATGAACGCGCGGTACAATTCAAGCGGACATCCCCTAACATTCATTGTGTGGTTGAGAACTGCGTCTATGTTTGCTGAGCCGTTATTGTATGTAAGCGACAGGGTCGCCCGCGCCACCTCATCACCTGGATCAAAACGAAGGTCCATGTTTTTTCCAAGCTGCAAGTCTGCCATCAGGGCCGTCAGTTTTGTAATTTGTTCCAGGACCACTTTCGAAGTTCTGTGGAATTTCTGGATTTGGGGGAACATGTGGGCAGCTAACAATTCATCCAATGAACCATAATAGTCAGACATGGAAAGAACAGGGGTCAGGAGCCCGTTTATGTCGTGCTTGATTCCACGGATGTAAAGCTCTTTCATCTGCAGTGATTCTTCTAGGGGCTCGAATTTCAATCCCTTAGTCGGCCTGAAGTCAAGCCTTTTCCTCGCTGTTGGATGTTGAATCAGTTTCATTGGGGTCACGCTAAATATGATAATAATAGATAAAATGTGGTATACATTTTATAACAGTATTGAAAACCTTAGAAATGGCCTATCGATACCTGAATTTCCGACTGCAGATGTGAACCAGGGTCGCTCCCAGAAGGTTTCTTCTGATTGATGGCGATTGTGAGTTTTTTCCTTGCCTCAGCGTCAACCACTTTCGCGCTCCAGAACCTTCTTGCATTGACTTCATCACAAATGATTTGACCATCCTCCCTTCGAACCTCGAATGTGAAGCCAAAGCGAATCGACTTGGTCGGCACTACCAAATATGAGCCTACTGAAACCGGTTTTGGCAATAGAGCAGTCTCTGTCAAAGGAGTTGTTGTGAGCTTTTCACGTCTTCTGCAGCTCTCGACATAACCAAAATATCGAAGGCCCCTCATCGGCTCCCTGCCAGATACTTCTTTTCTCGATATCCCTGAGTGTACAGCTTGTCTTTTTTCAAAATTCTTCATAAATCTCTACCCAGAGGTATAATGTTGTGAAATGTTTAAATATGGCTTCATGCTAAGGAAAAAATGTTCACGCTTCTTTCATAGCCGCCCCTGTCTTGAGGCCTTGATTGGAGAATTCGTCTCTATTTCGCAGATTGCCTTCTCCATCATCGCCACCTCTAGTCCCACACACAAAAGGAAAAGCTCGACATCGCATCTGAGGGGGGAACCTTGGCTGACAAAATTCCACATGTGGCCTTTGAGCTCTTCCTCGAATGCTGGGGGCGGCTCTGATACCTTCTCGAGGGTTTGGGCTCCAAGGATGTAGCATTCGGGTTTTCTGAGGAAGTCTGCAATAGACTTGCTGCCCTTGCGCACCTTTGATGCAAGAGCCCCCAGCTCACTGACCCTCATGGGCACAAGTATGGCGTTTGGGTCTGATTCCAGATACCTTCCCATCATCATGATGCTGATGTCAAGGTCAGAATATGTGGGGATTATCTCATTGCCTGCTCTGAAAGCCTCATAGACTGAGCGTGCCCTGCTATTTTCAAGCCGAGCGAGGTGCTTGAAGCTGCCCAAAGCCCTGTTTTTTCCATAGATTAATGTTAGAAGCAGCCCTTTTTCGCAGTGATAATCCTGGATTTGGGGCAGGATATCCGGAGATTTGGAGTGAGGCAAAAACTCCTTGAAGAAATGCATGAAAGAGAATGAAATTGATTTGCGCATCGTAGCGTCCAGGATCAATGTAGCTGCGTGCGTATCAAGTGAGCCTGGGTAGCCGCAATAGAAAGGAACGCTGCAGTGCTCCTTGTGAGTATCACAGGTCAATGAATCCGGCCTGGGCTCGCCTATCGTTCCCCTTACCATGAGAGAGAACCCATTTTCAGACATCCTTTCAACGAATGGGGCGAGTCTCTCCCTTGAGCGGCGCACATGCTGGAGATATCTTTTCATCAGAAGTTTATATGTCAGAATCAGTTTAAAATCGTGATGGTATGGCTCACGCTAGCAAGAATAAACGACTTACGCTTCATTTAGAGTTGATTGTTTTAATACATTAAACGTTCGTTTGTTTAAACAAACAATAGTTTTATATATTGATACACCCTAATAAAATCTAATGATTAAAGAATTTCAGAAATTCAAGGGATGGCAGGTTCTTGAGTATTTTCTTCGGGAAGATAAAGCAACCGGAATCCGGGAACTTGCAAGAATACTCAACATAAGTACTGGGACCGCCAAACAATATTGCGATCTTTTTGAAAAGAGCAATCTTCTCATATCAGAAAAGGCAGGGACTGCAAAATTGTTCTCATTGAAGACGAAACGAACAGGCAAGGCAATGGAAACTGGCACTTATCCTGCAGCTTATTGGCGAGAGCGGATTGCAGGAAATAATAGGGAATCCATTCTACATCTATGGGAGTGTTGCCAAGGGAGAATGGAGGATAGACAGCGACTTGGATATTTTCATAATCAAGATAAACGATTTCAAAGGAGAGCAGGTTAGGGATGTGATAGCTGGGCTTGGATTCGTACCATCCATTGTTGTCGTCGAATATTATGAACTTGCGACATACAGGAAAAATCACCCTGCACTGATTGGAGAAGTAAAGAAAGGGATATATTTTGGAGATGAATCCCATGCAATTTGATGATTGTATCAAGAGAAACATGCTAAAGAAAAATGAGGATGCTAAGGCGTGGGTTGCTACTGAGTTGAAAACTGCAGAAAAATTCCACATTCAAGCCCGTGCCATAATCGAGGCAGGGCAATATGAATCTGCAGAAGTGATTTCATATGCTGCGATATTCCACTTTGCAAGAGCTTTAGTGTACTCTAAAGGCTACACGGAAAAAAGCCACTATTGTCTCCTTGTGGCAATCAGCAAGTTATTCGGCGATGAAGCAAAGGAAGTCTGCACAAAGGCCCAGCATCTTAGAGAAGCGAGGCATAATGTCACATATGGGGGGAAGGACATAACAAAGGAAGAGGCTGAGCACGCAGTTAAACTCATTGAAGAATTCAAAGATATCGCTGAAAGTCTGCTTGAGAAATGATGTTTAGAAAAATTGAACTTTATTTAATATAATTAAACTTACAGACGTAGATATGGCTCACGCTGAAGAAATAATAAACGACTCACGCTTCATTTAGAGTTGAATTAAGGTTTAGTGTAAGTGGGACTTTTAGCCCAAGTCAATGAAACATCGAGCATCGCATCCATGGATGTGACGCCATTCAATGTCAGTGTCAACGTGCTTCCATCAATAAGGGCCCGCTCGTTTCCATCGACAGTTTCAATTGCAGATGCATCAAAGGCCAGTGTTCTAGTTTCTCCGATTTTAATGTCAACTGTCCTGCTGATATCGGTTCGCCTATCACGGACCTCGACCCTGGCCCCATCCTTGGTTTTCCCCAGGAAAGTTATGTCCACAAAATCTTTAATGCACGGAACTTCAAGAACAGTTGAAAGCGAAGTTTTCTCTTCGATAAGACCTGGCTTGTTTCCGAATTTACCAGAAGTAACAGATTCTTTTCCCCTACCCAATTTCTTACCAATCATGTTCATACATAAATTAAAACAGTTTAGATATTTAAATGCTGTTATCCCCTTGGTGGGAAACATAGCTCACGCTAGAAGAAATATAAA